>NZ_BCYY01000003.1 GCF_001598435.1 Sphingomonas pituitosa NBRC 102491 | reverse complement strand
GCGGCGGCCGCCACTGCTGCTGGCAAGGCCGAGCAGCCAGCCGGCCACCAGGGCAAGCGCCAGACCGATGAACTGCAGCGGCGTGGTGTAGGGTAAGTCGTTCATAAGTCAGGCTCCGGGCATCCCGCCCACAACCTGCTGCGGCGCCTAAGGTTCCGTCCGCGTCAATGCATCAGCGAATCGTTGATCGAGCAGGCGGCGGGGCCGAGGATCACGATGAACAGCACGGGCAGGATGAACAGGATCAGTGGAACGGTCATGATGGCGGGCAGCCGGGCGGCCTTTTCCTCGGCGCGCATCATCCGTTCATTGCGGAATTCTGCAGAAAGCACACGCAATGCCGAGGCGAGGGGTGTGCCGTACTTCTCGGTCTGGATCATCGTCGTGACGACGCCGCGGATCGCTTCCAGGTTAATTCGCATCGCCATGTTCTCGAACGCGGCGCGACGATCGGTGAGGAAGCCGAGCTCGATCGCGGTCAGCGAGAATTCTTCTCCTAGTTCGGGATAGGCGCGGCCCAGTTCCCTGGCGACGCGGCTGAAGGCGGCGTCCACGGTGAGGCCGGCTTCGGCGCAGATCACCAGCAGGTCCAGCGCGTCGGGCAGGCCCTTGCGAATTGCGTCGCTCCGCTTCTGGATGCGGTTCTTCAGATAGAGATCGGGCGCCTTGTAGCTGAGGAGAAAGCTGCCGGCGACCAGGCCATAGGCCTTGAGCGGGCTCCAGTCGGCGAACATGTCGGTGCCATAGACGAAGTAGAGCATCGGCCCGCCGACGACGATCGGCAGCACCAGCCGGCCGAAGATCACGCCCACCGCCCATTCGCGGCGGCGGATGCCGGCCTGGAGCAGCTTGACCTGCGCCACCTTGACCTGTTCGTCCTGCAGCACCTTGAGCGTGCTGAGCAGGCTGCGGATGCGATCGGTCGTGTCGCTGCGCTGCACCAGCTTGGCGCGGCGCTTGGACGGCGCGGCGGCAATGCCTGCCTTCAGCTGTTCACGGCGCTCGTTGAGGGCCTTCACCCGGCGGGACATCGGGTTGCGCACCGTCGTCGCGGCATAGATGGCGACGAGCACGGAAAACGCAGCGACCGCCGACAGGATCGTTGCGACCAAGGTAACGTCGATGCCGAGCAGGGTGGGGCCGGTGGGTTCCATTGCCGTCAGATCTCGAAATTGACCATCTTGGCCATGATGAAGGCGCCGAGCGCCATCCAGATCAGCCCGCCGCCGCCGGCCACCATCAGCCGCTGATCGAGGAAGAACTTCATCATATACTCGTTGTTGATCGACCAGATCAGCGCAAACACGATGAACGGCAGCGCGCCGACGATGATGGCGGAGGCCTTGGCTTCCGACGACATTGCCTTGATCTTCAGCTTCATCTGCGCGCGCTTGCGCAGCACGTCGGACAGGTTGCTGAGCGTTTCGGCGAGGTTGCCGCCGGTCTCCCGCTGGATCTGGATGGTGATCGTGAAGAACTGGAATTCCGGCGTGCCCAGCCGGTCCGCAGTTTCCTGCAGCGCGGCGTCGAGCGTGCGACCGATCTTCATCTTGTCGCTGATCGCGCGGAATTCCTCGCCCACGGGCCCGGGCATCTCGACGCCGACCACGCCGATCGTCTCGGTTACCGGAAGGCCCGATCGCAGGCCGCGGACCAGCAGGTCGATCGCGTCCGGGAAGTTGGCGGTGAACCTGGTCACGCGGCGCTTGATCAGGAACCCGACCACGAAATGCGGAACGCCGAGGCCGACGAACAGACCGAACACCAGCGAGAGGAGCAGCGGCGCGCCTTCGAACAGCAGCAGCGCGAACACGGCAAGCGCCAGTCCCAGCGTGGCGAGGCCGTACTGGCCGAGCGTCCAGCTCTTGCCGGTCATCGCCAGCCGCTTCTCCAGCTGTTCCTGGTTCGGCAGCAGCCGGGCGAAGGTAAGCTCGAAGCCGCTCGCCTGCGCGGTGGAGATGCGGCGAAGCTGCGCTTCCATCGCATTGGCGCCGGTGGCGCTCACCATATGCCGGTCGCGCAGCGACGTCAGGCGCCGGGCGCTGGCCCGCTGTGCCGAGGGCCCCGACAGCGCGAGCGCCAGCAGCACCAGCACCGCGGCGGCGCCCAGACCCAGCATCAGGAGCGGGAGCAGCGGCATCGGCCGGTTACTTCTTCTTGCTCGCCATCAGCGCCTTCAGGTCGCCGAACTTGCTGAACAGCGAACCGCCCCTGGCCGTGTCCTTTCGCTCGCCATCCTCGCCGGCGTCGGTGATCTCCAGGACCCGGCGGGCGAGTTCGCCGATCGGGGCTAGGCCGCGATGGGTGCGGCCCACTTCTGCCATCGGCTTGCCCAGCTTGGCGGCCTGGCTAGCGATCTTCGGTTCGAACGGTACGGCGAAGTTGATCTGGCGCTCGATCGAGCCTTCGAAGTCCTTGCGGCTGATCTCGATCAGCGCCGGCTGTTGCATCTTGTTGGCGAGGATGAAGACCTGGGTCTGCGGCGCGTTCGACTTGAACCAGCTGAGGATGCGGATCGTGTCGCGCGCGGCGGCGAGGGTAAGCTCGGTCACCAGCACCGCCACCTGCATGTCGGCGATGAGGTGCGGGTGCTGCACCAGCATCTGCCGCGGCAGATCGGTGACGGTGCATTCGAACGCCCCGCGTATCTCTTCCTGCAACTGATAGAAGGCGGCGCCGTCGCCGGTCATCGGCGCGCTGATCGGCGCCTCGGCCGATAGCACCGCGAGGCGTTCGGAGGCGCGGACCATCGCGCGTTCGATGAACAGCCCGTCGATGCGGCTGGGATTCTCGATCGCATCGGTCAGGCCGCGGCCGGGCTCCAGGTCGAGCGCCAGCGCGCCGGTGCCGAAATGCACGTCGAGGTCGAGCAGCGCCGTGGTGCGGCCTTGCCGCTCGCCCATCAGCCAGGCGAGCGAGGTCGCGATGCTGGTGGCGCCGCAGCCCCCGCGGGTGCCGATCACCGCCACCGCACAGTGGGGCCGGCCGGCGCTCGCGTCACTCTGCTTCGGCGCCGCCAGCGCGGTCTGCGCCTGGAGGAAGGCGTCGCGCAGCATGTCCGGGTTGATCGGCTTGAGCAGATAATCCTGGATGCCGCTGGCGATCAGGTCGCGGTAGAGCCGCACATCGTTCACCGCGCCGGCAGTGAGCACGATCGTGCCGGGCTCGCACACTTCGGCGAGCGCGTTGATGTCGTTGAGCGGATCGCCCGATTCGGACAGGTCGACGAACAGGATGTGCGGGCTGGCGGAGACGGCGAGCGTCTGCACCGCATTGCGCAGGCCGCCCTTGTTGACCTTTTCCGGTGACCAGCCGAGCTCGACGGCGATCGGCCGCATCAGCTCTGCGGTCGCCTCGTCGCAGACGAAGCCGGCGAACGGCTCGCGACTCGCAGCGCGGGCAGGGTTGAAGGGGGCGTTCACTTGGGGCCTCCTGCCGAGTCGGCCTTCACCGTCGTGCCGCCGGCGCCCGAAGGCAGGGCGGCGCGATAGGCGCCGATCGCCTTGGTCATCGTCATCGGATCGGCGGTGGGAGAGCCGGGTGCACCGCGGACGAGATCCGCAGGGTCGGCGACCATCGCGGCGAGATTGGACGCGGTGGCGCAGCCGAAGTTGGAGCTGGTGCTCGCGTCCGCAGTCATTCCGCTCGGGTGCGCATAATCGGGGCAGCCTGGGACGTTGGCGGTGGTGCGGGTGAGCACCACGCGCACGATATCGGGGGTGTTCGGGCGGCCGGTGGCCGGTGCGCGATCGGCGAGCATCAGCCCGTAGCGCCCCGCTGCCGCCGCCACTTCGGCGCGGCCGGTGCTGCCCTCGCCGCCATCGTCGATGGCCAGCCGGTCGCCGTAGCGCAGGTTCATCGCCCCCATCCATTCGGCGAGGCGCCGGTCTTCGCCGGGCGCCAGCCGGCCGCCATCGGCCTGCAGGTCCAGCGTCAGGTCCTGGCGGGCGACGATCGGCTGGTGCACCGAATCGAGGCTGCCGTTATAGCCGGCACAGCCCGCCAGCAGGAGGGCGGGGGCGAGAAGGGCGAGAGCGGGACGCGGGAACAAGGCGGTTCTCCTCGAGGGGCGCATCACAGGCCGAAGCCCGGTGCGGCCGCGGCGTTCTTGGACTTGCGCGCCGGGGCGGGCGGCGCGATCGGGCCGGGCGCCAGCGCTTCGGTCGCCGGCGCGGCGCTGGACGGCGCCATCGACGGCATCGGGCGCTCGCCGCCGGTCTTGCCACCGGCCAGCGCGCCCATGAAGATGCGGTCGAAGTCGTTCGGCGCCTTGTAGCCGTCGGTCGGCAGGCGGATCTGGTTCGCGTTGACCGGGCGCACCAGATAGGGGGTGATCACGATCACCAGCTCGGTCTCGTTGCGCTGAAAGGCATTGGAGCGGAACAGCGCACCGAGGATCGGCATGTCGCCGAGGCCGGGCGTCTTGGTGATCGAGTTGTTGTGGGTGTTCTGGAGCAGTCCGCCGATCACCATGCTCTCGCCCGAGCCCATCTCGACGGTCGTCTCGCTGCGGCGGGTGGTGAGCGCGGGGATGGTGGTGTTGGCCAGCGTCACCGCCCCCGAAGAGGAGAGCTGCGACACTTCGGGCCGGACGTGGAGCGAGATGCGCCCGTCCGCCAGCACCGTGGGGGTGAAGGCGAGGCTGACGCCGTATTGCTTGTACTCGACCGTGGTCGTGCCGAGCGCCTGGGCGATCGGGATCGGGATCTCGCCGCCCGCGAGGAAGTTCGCGGTCTCGCCCGACAGCGCGATGAGGCTGGGCGAGGCGAGGGTGGAGACCTGGCCGATCGTCTCGCCGAAATCGAGGCTGGCGAGCAAATCGGTGCCGAGGAAGTGCCCGGCGGCGCCGAGCAGCGTGTTGCCCGTGCTGGGCGCGGGGAAGGTGAACACCTGGCTGCCCTTCAGCGCACCGCTCGCGGGATCCTGCGTGTCGCCGGTCCAGTTGGTGATCGTCCCCTGCTTGCCCTGGTTGATCCCGAACAGGAAGCTGCCGCGATCGCGGTTGGTCAGGTTGACGTTCATGTTCTTGACGAAGCTGCGGCTCACTTCGGCGAAGCGGACCTGCAGCTGCACCTGCAGCGGCGTGGCGGTGCGGAGCCGGTTGACCACGCCGATCTTCAGTGCAGCATTGGCGTCGTTGAGGTTGATGCCGGGGTTGAGCAGGCTGGTGACCAGCCGCTGCGCCTGTTCGCTGTCCTGCGGCGAGCGCACGGTGCCGTTGAGCACGGCGATCTGGCCGACCGTCGTCACGGTGATGTCGGAATCGGGCATTGCCGCCTTCATCATCGTGTCGATGCTGCTGATGTTCTGGCTGACGCGGACGTTCGCCGAATAGACGATCGCGCCGCTGGCGCTGGTGGCGAACACGGTCGCCTCGCCGAACGCCTTGCCATAGAGATGCAGCTGGCGGGCGCTGGCGACATAGACGTCGGCGACGCCGGGGTTCGACGTCCACACATTGGCGGCGGCGGCGGGCAGCGTTACCAGCTCGCCCTCGCCGATCGAGAGCAGCACTTCGCGGGCCGGGCGCTGGCTGCCGGCGGGCAGCTGCGCCATGCGGGTGACCGGCTTGGCGGTTCGGCTCTGGGCGAGCGCGGGCTGGGCGGAGAGCAGGACGGCAAGGGCCGCCGCGCCGAGGGGAAGGGTGCGCTGCATCTCAGTTCTTTCCGCCAACGGGGACGAGGCTGGCATCGCTGCCGCGCACGACGCGCACCACCGGGCCGATCGATTGCGCC
Organism: Sphingomonas pituitosa NBRC 102491; assembly: GCF_001598435.1. Classification (GTDB taxonomy): domain Bacteria; phylum Pseudomonadota; class Alphaproteobacteria; order Sphingomonadales; family Sphingomonadaceae; genus Sphingomonas; species Sphingomonas pituitosa. The sequence goes on along the minus strand of NZ_BCYY01000003.1, from coordinate 113,620 downwards.
GCCGCAGGCGCGCCGACCATCGGCGCGGGTGCGGAGGCCATCATTCCGGCAGGCCCGGCTTCCTTCGCCGGCACGCTGCGACGCTGGAAGCGCGAGACGTCGGCGCCGGTGACATAGGAGTCGTTCTCGTCCTGCGGCCGGCTCGTGGCGCGGGCGAGGAACGCCTTTTCCTTCTTGGGATCGTCGGGCACGCTCACCGCGCCGCTGGCGATCGCCTCGTCGAGGTCGCCCTGCGTGTCCGCGAGCGAGCGCAGCGACAAGGATAGGGTGCCGACGGTCTGCGCGACGGCGATCTTCTCGGCGATCTTGGGCGTCGCCTCGACCGTCACGGTCGAATAGGCGGTGACCACGGTCTTGCCCTTGTCGTCGGTCTGCTTGTCCGTGCGCTGGTCGGTGGCGAGCACGCGCAGGTTGCGCAGCACCGTTTCCGAAGCGCGCAGCGGCGGGCCTTCGCCGCTCACCGTCTGGGTCAGGATCAGGTCGATATGGTCGCCCGGGAAGACGAAGCCTGCCACGGCGCTCTGGGCCGAGACGGGCACGGTGACCGCCCGCATGCCGGGGCCAAGCGCGGCGGCGAGGAAACCGCGGTCGCCGGGCTTGACCAGCGCACCCTGCGTCACCGGCTGGCCGGCGGGAATCGCGAAGCGGACGACGGTGCCCTGCAGCTTGGCGGGCTCGCTCTGGCCGCGGACATAATAGGCGCCTTCCACCAGGTCCTTGGGCCAGGGGCGGAATTCGAGTGCGGTTGCGTCGAGGATCGTGCCCACCGGCAGCGCGCGCTTGGCGACCAGCACTTCGGTGGTGTTGACCGGCGGCGGCGGGGCCGCGGCGACGCCCTGCGCCATCGCCCCGGCGGCGGGGGCGCCCGAACCGAGCACCAGGCTGCGGGCCATGAACGCGGTCACGGCCGCGACCACCAACGCTCCCACGAGCAGCAACAGCCTACGTGCGTCCATGCTGAATTGCGCCTTCTCGAACTTTTTGGCCGACCCGGTTGTGGCGGCGTTAAGTATCATCCAATCCGGTTAAGAATCGGTTCGTACAGGACAATCAGGGCGCCGACGGCGATGGCTACGCCGTACGGCACCTCGATCGGCGTTTCGCGCTTCGGACGGCGCAGCTTGCCGTGGAGCAGCATCGCCAGGGTGAGCACCCCGCCGAGCAGCGACATCAGCACCAGCATCCGCAGCAGCGGGACGAGCGGCAGCCACAGCGCCAGCGCACCAATCAGCTTCACGTCGCCCCCGCCCATCATGCCGACGGCGAACACCGCGACGAACAGGCCGAAGACAAGCGCGGCGCATCCGATCTGGATGGCAATGTCCGGCCACGGCGCCATGCCCGTCGTCCACCACCACAGCGGCGCGCCGAGCGCGATCGCCGCGTTCTTGGCGTTGGCGATGGTGCGGAAGCGAATGTCCTCGATCCCGGCGGATACCAGGAGCAGCGCAAGTGCGCCGAGCAGACAGGCCTGGAAGATCGCCCCCATGGCCCAAGTGGGTAGACGGACCGGCTTACGAAACCGTAACCACGCCACATGGCAGTTTCCCGGAATTTTACCCGCCAGGTTCCCGCAGGCGCAGTGGTGGACCGCTGGGCGGCGCCCGACGGCTGGCCGCTCCGTCGCTTTCACTGGGCGGTCGAGGGCACGCCGCGGGGCAGCATCCTGTTCCAGACCGGCCGCGGCGACGTGTTCGAGAAATATCTGGAATGCTTCGCGTACTGGCACGCGCAGGGCTGGACGATCACCGCCTTCGACTGGCGCGGGCAGGGCGGGTCGGGACGACTGACGCCCAAGGCAAATTGCGGGCATATCGACGACTTCGGCATCTACATCGCCGACCTGCACGCCTTCGCTTCCGCATGGACGGCGGCGGCGCCAGGCCCGCATGTGGTGATCGGCCATTCGATGGGCGGCCATCTGGTGCTGCGTGGACTGGTGGAACGCGCGATCACGCCCGATGCCGCGGTGCTGGTCGCGCCCATGCTGGGGGTGCGCAGCGCGCTGGGCAGGCTGGCGGCACCGATGGCGCGGCTCCTTTCGCGGCTCGGCGATCCGCGCCGCCCGGCCTGGAAGGGTAACGAGAAGCCCTATACCACCGAGACCCGCGCCAACCTGCTGACCCATGATGCCGATCGCTACGCCGACGAACTCTGGTGGCAGGCGCAGGACCGGTCGCTGCTGACTGGCGCTCCAAGCTGGCAATGGTTGGTCGCAGCCTTCCGGTCGATGGCCGACCTGGAGGCGGGGCCGATCGAGGCGGTGGACACGCCGCTGCTGCTGCTCGTCGCCGAAGCGGACGGGCTGGTCGACGCCCGCGCCGCGCTGCGCATCGCGCCGCGGCTGCCGAACGCGGAAATGCTCCGCTTCGGGCCGGAGAGCGCCCACGAGATCCTGCGCGAGGCCGATCCGGTGCGGAATCGTGCGCTGGCGGCGATCGATGGCTTCCTCGATGCACGGGCGCCGCGCCGGTGAGTGCATTCGATGTTGCGATCGTCGGCGCCGGCATCGCGGGCGCGAGCCTCGCCGCCGAACTGGCGCCGCATGCGCGGGTGTTGCTGCTCGAGGCGGAGGATCGTCCGGGCTATCATGCGACGGGTCGTTCGGCCGCCTTCTGGTCCGAGACCTATGGCGGGCCGGATGTCCAGCCGCTCACCACTGCCTCCGGGCCGATGTTGCGCGCGGGCGGGTTCCTCGATTCGCTCGGCGAACTGCATCTCGCCCGCACCGGCGACCAGCGCCGCGTGGATGCCTTCCTCGCCGCCTTCGAGGGCCGCGGCCTCGACCTGGAGATCGTGGATCCGCGCACGATGGTGCCGGGCCTGCGGGCCGAGTGGTCGCTCGGCGTCCACGAGCCGGGCTGCGCCTATATCGACGTGGCCGCGCTGCATCAGCATTTTCTCGCGCGCGCGAAGGCGGCGGGAGCCGCGCTCCATTGTTCGGCCGCGCTCGTCGGCGCCGCGCGCGCGGACGGCGCCTGGCGGCTGGAAACGCGGGCCGGCGTTTTCATCGCCGATCTTCTCGTCAACGCCGCCGGCGCCTGGGCGGATCAGGTCGCGGCGCTGGCGGGCGTGCAGCCGATCGGTCTTCGCCCCTACCGCCGCACCATGGTGCAGCTGCGCACCGACCCCGCACCCCCCACGGGCTGCCCGCTGGTCAGCGATCTTGGCGGCAGCTTCTACTTCAAGCCGGAGGCGGGCGGACGCCTTTGGCTGACGCCGCATGACGAAGTGGATAGCCCACCCTGCGACGCCGCGCCCGAAGAGATCGACGTCGCCACCGCTATCCATCGGTTCGAGCAGGTGGTGGACTGGCGCGTCGCGGCGCTCGAGCATCGCTGGGCCGGGCTACGCAGCTTCGCGCCAGACCGTCGCCCGGTCTATGGCTTCGAGCCGGCGACGCCGGGCTTCTTCTGGTGCGCCGGGCAGGGAGGCTTCGGGATCCAGACCGCACCGGCTGCCGGCCGATTGGCCTGCCAGCTGCTGCTGGGCCAATCCCCGGGGCTCGACCCGGGTCGCTATCTCCCTGATCGCTTTCGGAATTGATTGGTAAGGCCAAAGGCTTTGCGAAAATCCGCCGCTCGCCTATGAGAAAGGGTGATGAAACTCAATCGAAGCAAACTCTACCAGCGCGTTGCCGCATCGATCGCGGACGGTATCGAGGGTGGCCGCTGGGCCCCCGGCACGCGGCTGCCCGGCGAACGGGACCTTGCCGAGGAATACAAGGTCAGCCGGCCGACGATCCGCGAGGCGATGATCGCGCTGGAGATGAAGGGCTGGATCGAGGCGCGGCACGGCTCGGGCCTCTACGTCACGCACCGCGACAGCTCGGGCGGGCTGCGCGAGGATGCGCTGAACCTGGATATCGGCGCCTTTGATCTCACCGAGGCGCGGATCCTGTTCGAGGGCGAGGCGGCGGCGCTGGCGGCGGTGTCGATCACCCCCGAGCAGCTGGCCGAACTCGATCAGATCGCTGCGGAAATGGCCGATCCCGCGATCGGCAACGCGACGCTGTTCGATGCCGACCACCGCTTCCACATCGCGGTGGCCAATGCGACGGGCAATGCGGCGATCCGCAGCGTGGTGGAATATCTGTGGGAGCTGCGCACCCGCTCGCCGCTCTGCGCCAACATGTTCGATCGCGCGCGTCGCAACGGCGTGAACCCGCGCTATGACGAGCACCGCCCGATCCTCGACGCCCTCCATGCGCGCGATCCGCACGGCGCCCGCGCGGCGATGCGGCGGCACCTGCGCGGCGTGGTCGACGACTTGCTCGAAGCGACCGAGCTGGAGCTGCTGGAGCGCGCCCGGCACGAACTCGATGCCCGGCGCGACACGCTGGCAAAGCGGCTGGAAATCGGCCCGGCCTGACGGTCTGCCGCTACGGCATCCCCGCTTCGCATGTTTATCGCCGATTCGGTGGCCGGTGAGTCGCTTGTTGGGCGCGGTTGGTCTATGATGCCCGGGTGAGCAACACCGCGATTCCTTTCGAATTCCGGGTCGACGTCGCCCAGGACGACATCGACTTCATGGGACATGTGAACAACGCCTCCTACCTGAAATGGGTGCAGGCGGCGGTGGTGAGCCACTGGCAGGCGCTGGCCCCGGTGGAGGCGGTGGCCGAGCATCTGTGGGTCGCGCTCAAGCACGAGATCACCTATCGCCGCCCGGCCTTCCTGGAGGACGACGTGGTCGCCACCGTGCTGCTGGAAAAGGTGCAGGGCGCGCGGGCGTTCTACGAGACGATCATCCGCCGCGGCTCCGAGGTGCTGGCCGAGGTGAAGTCGAGCTGGTGCTGCCTCGATGCCGAGACCAAGCGGCCGGCGCGGCTCGCCAAGGACGTGATCGACCATTTCTTCATCAAGGTGGCTGATTGACGGAAACATTTCAGACGCATAGCGTCTGACGATGTTGTCCGCGTTCCGCCGCCGCTATCTCGACCTGCTGGGGTCGATCTACATCTATAACGAGCATCGCGGCTATACGAGCATCGATCGGGTGCTGGAGGCAGTGCGTGTTCGTTCGCCCGACGATCATGCGCTGATCGCCGCGATCGAGAAACACCGCGCCGACGAACGCAAGCACTACCAGATGTTCAAGCGCTGGTTCGAGCTGCAGGGGCGGATGCCGCTGACGGTCGACCGGACCTGCGGACATATCGACCGCTTCGTCGAGATCATGTTCCGTCGCACCATCGATGCACTGGATACGCAGAAGCTGATCGAGGACGATGCCCAGTTCGAGAAGCTGTGCCGGGTGATCTCGCTCACCGAGCGGCGCGGCCACCGCCAGGTCCATGTCCTGCTGAACCATCCGGCCGTGCTGGGCGACAAGGTGCTCACCCGCATCTTCCGCATCATCGAGAAGGACGAGCCGAGCCACTGGGCGCCCTATGATGGCTGGCTGCGCGCGAACGGCAAGCGCGAACCCCGCTGGTGGGAGCGCGCGGTCGACAGCTTCATCCATTCCGAGCTGCTGTTCGTGAAGCTGCCCTTCCTGTTCCTCAACCCATTCGTGCGGCGGCGCACCGACTGGGCGGACGCGGGCGAAGGATTGCATCCGGTGCAGGCGTTGGCTGCGGCCTGAACGCTTGCGCGCACGCACGGTCGCGCGCATTGGCGCGCGCAGTTTCCATGGTGCGAGTACCCGCATGGCTGCCCTTCGTCGCTGGATCGATCCCTATCTGCTGCTGCTGCTGGGCACGGTGGGGCTGGCCGCGCTGTTCCCCGCACGCGGCATCTGGGCGAGCATTTCGGACGAGGCGGTGACGATCGCGGTGGCGCTGCTGTTCTTCCTCTACGGCGCGCGGCTGGCACCCGCGGCGATCTGGGCGGGGCTCACCAACTGGCGGCTGCAACTGACGGTGTTTCTCAGCACCTTCCTGGTCTTCCCGCTGCTGGGCATCGGCGCCTATGCGATGGCCGGCCAGTTGCTGCCGGGGGGCATCGCGCTCGGCATCCTGTTCCTGTGCCTGCTGCCCTCCACCGTGCAGTCGTCGATCGCCTTCACCTCGATCGCGCGCGGCAATGTGCCTGCCGCCCTGTGCAGCGCCTCGCTGTCCAACCTGATCGGGGTGATCATCACCCCGCTGCTCGCCGCGCTGTTGCTGCCGCACGGCAGCGGCGCGGGCTTCTCGCTGGCGCAGCTCGAATCGATCGCGATGCAGATCCTGCTGCCGTTCGCGGCGGGGCAGGCGGCGCGGCCGCTGATCGGCGCCTTCATCCTCAAGCACCGCACGCTGACCATGGTGGTCGATCGCGGGTCGATCCTGCTCGTCGTCTATGCGGCGTTCAGCGAGGGCATGGTCGCGGGCGTGTGGAGCCGGGTGTCGCTCACCGATCTCGCGCTGGTGCTGGCGTTCAACGCGGCGCTGCTCGGCATCGTGATCGCGGTGACGATGATCGGCAGCCGCAAGCTGGGCTTCTCGACCGAGGACGAGATCGCCATCGTCTTCTGCGGCTCGAAGAAGAGCATGGCGAGCGGCATCCCGATGGCGACGATCCTGTTCCCCGGCGGCGCGGTGAGCCTGATCGTGCTGCCGCTGATGATCTTTCACCAGCTCCAGCTGTTCGTCTGCGCGGTGCTGGCGCGGAAATATGGGGCGCGGCCCTGATGCGGGTGCTGCTCACCGGGTCGTCGGGCTGGCTGGGGCGCTTCCTCGCGCCGATGCTGCGACAGGCGGGGCACGCGGTGATCGGGCTCGACATGGCGCCGGGCACGGACACGCAGGTGCTGGGATCGGTCGCCGATCGGGCGCTGGTCGAGCGGGTGTTCGCCGAGCACGGCATCGAGGCGGTGATCCACGCCGGCGGCCTGCACAAGCCGGACATCGTACGCTATCCGGCGCAGAACTTCCTCGACGTCAACGTCGCCGGCACGCTGAACCTGCTCGAATGCGCGAAGGCGGCGGGGCACGACCGGTTCGTCTTTACCTCCACCACCTCGCTGATGATCAGCCAGGCGATCCGCGACGAGGGCGGCGACGCGGCGGTGTGGCTCGACGAGGCCGGCGGCTCGCTCGCGCCGCGCAACATCTACGGCGTCACCAAGCTCGCCGCCGAGGGGCTGTGCCGGATCGCCTGGGCGGAGCATGGTCTGGCGACGATCGTGCTGCGCACCAGCCGCTTCTTCCCCGAGGACGACGATACCCACGCCGTCCCCTCGGGCGAGAACCTAAAGGCCAACGAACTGCTCCACCGCCGGCTGACGGTGGAAGATGCGGCGCGCGCGCATCTGGTGGCGCTGGAGCAGGCGCCCGCGGTGGGCCACGGCGTGTTCGTGATCTCCGCACCAACCCCGTTCGCGCGGGCGGATTGCGCCGAACTGAAGCGCGAGGCGGCGGCGGTGATCGCGCGGACCTTTCCCGATGCGGCGGCGCTCTACGCCGCGCGCGGCTGGACGCTGCCCGCCAGCATCGGCCGGGTCTATGATGCCGGGCTCGCCGAGCGCGTGCTGGGCTTCCGCTGCGAGACGGACTTCGCCGCGGTGCTGGCCGCGCTGCGGGACGGCGCACCGCTGCCGTTCGCGCACGATCCGGCCTATGTCTCGCCCAAGGAACGTGGCGGCGGGCAAGGGATCGGTCGCTGACGAACCGCCGGTCAGTGGCCGCGCGACATGACGAACAGGTACAAGAACATGCCGAGGCCGACCGAGAGCAGCAGCGGCGCTGCGTGGCGATACCGGTTGATGTCCTTGCGGATCGGTTTGCCGGTGAAGCGAGCGTCCACGATGCTGCCGGTGGCGTAGAAGGAAGCAAATCCCGCCAGCCCGATCACGAGGAAAGTGAGCACCAGCGGCAGCAGCGATCGCGCCGCCAGCTTGTCGGCGAGCGCCGCCACGCCCCCCAGCGAGAACAGGCACAGCGCGGTGAGGTGCTTGAAGTAATCGTACAGCAGGGTGGCGCCGTCATGGTTGGTCGAGGTTTCTTCTTCGTCCATTGCTCTGCCCCAAAAGCACCTTGTGCAGCAGCTATGCGGCCTTGGAGGCAAGGTTCGCAAGAATAAGCTCGAACGGGACCATCCGGACCCGATCCGCAGATGTTTCGGCGCGGGCGAGTCCGCGTGTTATTCGAGCGGAGGACTGGATGTAGACGATCTTGGATGCGACGCGCCGGCGATGCTCAACCCCATCCCCGCTAGATGCGACGATCGGCAGCAGAAAATGTCTCCAAAGCTTGCATATGCGCACGATTCGATTAAAGCGCCGGCCATGTCGCGTGAACCCCGCACCCTGTACGAGAAGATCTGGGCCGACCATGTCGTCGAGCGCCGGGACGATGGCACCTGCCTGATCTATATCGATCGGCACCTCGTCCACGAAGTCACCAGCCCGCAGGCCTTTGCCGGCCTCCGCGCGGCGGATCGCAAGGTGCGCCGCCCCGATCTTACCCTCGCGGTGCCCGATCACAATCTGCCGACCACCCCGCGCGTCGATGCCGCCGGCAACGCGCTGCCGATCGCCGATCCGGCCAGCGCCGGCCAGCTCTCCGCGCTGCGCGGCAATGTCGCCGAATTCGGCGTGCCCTATATCGACGCGCTCGATGCGCGGCAGGGGATCGTCCATGTCGTCGGGCCCGAGCAGGGCTTCACGCTGCCCGGCGCGACGCTGGTCTGCGGCGACAGCCACACCTCGGCGCATGGCGCGCTGGGGGCGCTGGCGTTCGGCATCGGCACCAGCGAGGTCGAGCATGTGCTCGCCACCCAGACGCTGCTGCTCAAGCAGTCGAAGACGATGGAAGTCCGCGTCGACGGCAAACTCGGCCACGGCGTCAGCGCCAAGGACGTGGTGCTGGCGATCATCGGCAAGATCGGCGCGGCCGGCGGCACCGGCTATGTCATCGAATTCACCGGCGAGGTGATCCGCGACCTTTCGATCGAGGGGCGGCTGACGATCTCCAACATGTCGATCGAGGGCGGTGCGCGCTCGGGCCTGATCGCGCCGGACCAGAAGACGTTCGATTACCTGAAGGGCCGCCCGATGGCGCCGACCGGCGAGGCGTGGGACCGCGCCGTCGCCTATTGGAAGACGCTGCCGACCGATCAGGGTGCCGTCTACGACAAGGTGGTGACGCTCGACGCGGCCGACATCGCGCCGTCGCTCACCTGGGGCACCAGCCCCGAGGACGTGGTGCCGATCACCGGCTTCGTGCCTGATCCGGAGAGCTTTGCCGATCCCTCGAAGCGGGCCGCCGCGCAGCGCTCGCTCGACTATATGGGCCTCACCCCCGGCACCGCGATGCAGGACATTCCGGTCGAGCACATCTTCATCGGATCGTGCACCAACAGCCGGATCGAGGATCTGCGCGCCGCCGCCGCGGTGGTGAAGGGTCGCAAGGTCGCCGATCGCATTCGCCAGGCGCTGATCGTGCCCGGTTCGGGGCTGGTCAAGCGACAGGCCGAGGCCGAGGGGCTCGACCGCATCTTCGTCGAGGCGGGCTTCCAGTGGCGCGAGCCGGGCTGCTCGATGTGCCTGGCGATGAATCCGGATAAGGTTCCCGCCGGAGAACGTTGTGCTTCCACTTCGAATCGCAATTTCGTAGGACGCCAGGGGCCGGGTTCCCGTACCCACCTCGTCTCGCCCGCGATGGCGGCGGCGGCGGCGGTGACCGGGCACCTGACCGACGTTCGCGAGTTGATGGCGAACAACGCGTAACGGATAAGGGGAGAGACGCCGTGAAAAAGGCGCTCGTCGCATTGATTGCCGGAACGATTCTGAGCGGGGTCGCCGCTGCCTATGCGGGTGCCTACCCGCGGCCGGAGACGCCGATCAAGACCATACCGGCGCTCGAACGGGTCGTCGCCGCACCGCGCTGAGCGGGCGGCCGATTGCCGGAAACTGGGATGGCCGCCGGCCATTCGTTAGGAAAGCTGTGCCCATGCATCTGAACACCGTGTCGGCGGAGCGCCGCTGATGGAGCCGATCCAGCAGGTTTCGGGGCGCGCCTACCCCTGGGGCGCCAAGAACATCGATACGGATATCATCATCCCCGCGCATTGGCTGAAGACCACGACGCGCGAGGGGCTGGGCAAGGGCGCCTTCGAGAGCGTGCGCGCGGAGCCGGGCAATCTGTTCGACGATCCGCGCTATGCGGGTGCGCCGATCCTGGTGGCGGGCGAGAATTTCGGCTGCGGCTCCAGCCGCGAGCATGCCGCCTGGGCGCTGGCCGATATGGGCATCCAGGCGGTGATCGCGCCGAGTTTCTCGGACATCTTCTCGGGCAACGCGTTCAAGAACGGCATCGTCACCGTGGTGCTGCCCCAGGAGGCGATCGACCGGCTGGTCCAGGTAGCGACCGCCAACAATATCACCGTCGACCTCGAGACGATGACCGTCACCACCGACTTCCAGGACCGCTTCGCCTTCGAGCTCGACCCGTTCCGCCGCGACTGCCTGATGCAGGGGCTGGACGAGATCGGCATGACACTGGCACAAGATACCGCGATTTCGAAATTCGAATCCGCGGTTGCGCATGAACGCCCGTGGATCGCTGCAGGAGGCGGACATGAAGGCGTTGCTGTCGAAGGCATCGGGCGGACCTGAAACTCTAAGCCTTGAGGACGTGCCCGATCCCGTTCCGGGCAAGGGCCAGGTGCTGGTTGGTGTGCGCGCCTGCGCGATCAACTATCCCGACGTGCTGATCATCGAGGACCGCTACCAGTTCAAGCCGCCCCGGCCGTTCGCGCCGGGCGGCGAGATCGCCGGCGTGGTCGAAGCCGTGGGCGAGGGCGTCACCGACTGGGCGCCGGGCGACCGGGTGATCGCCGTGCCGGGCCATGGCGGGCTGGTCGAGAAACTGGTGCTGAGCCCGGCGCAGCTCTACCGCCTGCCCGAGGGCCGCAGCTTCGAGGAAGGTGCGGCGCTTCTGCTCACCTATGCGACGACGATTCATGCGCTGCTCGATCGGGGCAAGCTGAAGGCCGGCCAGACCCTGCTGGTGCTGGGTGCTGCGGGCGGCGTCGGCCTCGCGGCGATCGAGCTGGGCAAGGCGTTCGGCGCGACGGTGGTGGCAGCGGTTTCCTCCGAGGAAAAGGCCGAGGCCGCGCGCGCGGCAGGGGCGGATGCGACGCTCGTCTATCCGCGCGGGCCGCTCGACAAGGATGCCTCGAAGGCGCTGGCCGAGGCGTTCAAGGCGGCGGTCGGCCCCAAGGGCGCGGACGTGGTCTATGATCCGGTCGGCGGCGACTATGCCGAGCCGGCGCTGCGCGCGATCGGCTGGGAGGGGCGCTATCTGGTGGTGGGCTTCCCGGCGGGCATCCCGAAACTGCCGCTCAACCTCACCCTGCTCAAGAGCTGCGACGTGTGCGGCGTGTTCTGGGGCGCCTTCGCCGCGCGCGACCCGCAGGCGAACCGCGCGCATGTCGACACGCTGTTCCGGCTGTGGCGCGAAGGCAGGATCGCACCGCGGGTGACCGAGGTGTTTCCGTTTGCCGAGGGCGGCGCGGCGATCGCCAAGATGGCGGCGCGCGCGGTGATCGGGAAGGTGGTGGTGCGGGTAGCGGCCTAGGACGTCCGGCAATAGGGCGCCGCGGCCGCGGAGGGGGCGAAGGCCGGCGTGCGCGCCGCTGCAATCGGCCGCACCGCCAGTAGCGCCGCCAGCGTCCGGCCTTGCTCCTCGATCATCGGCAGGTGGCCCGAATTCTCGAACCAGCAGAGCATCTTGGCCGGTGCGTGCAGGCGCTTGAGCCAATCCGCAGCGATCGAGGACGGCGTGGTGCTGTCGTACCGCCCGAGCAACAGCACCATCGGCACCTCCAGCCGGGTGAGCTGGGTGAACGATATGTCGGCGAGGCGCGGCCACATCGTCGTCGCGGTGAACGCGCTGCCCTTGCCCCAGTCGGCGCGGTCCTGCGGCGTGTAGAGCGGGGACAATTTGGTGGAAGCGAAGTAGAAGTCGGCATCGGGGCGCTGCCCGGCGAGGGACCCGTAGCGGTTCGCCCATTTGCGCCAGGCGTCGGCCTGTTCGATCGTGAACGGTCCGCTATTCGGATAGGGTTGCAGCGCGGTGATCGCGCGCACCGCGTCTTCGTCGCCGCGTTCGCGCGCGCGCTGGAGCGTGTGCGCCATGCCGACCCGCTCGTTCTCGCGAAAGTCGATCAGCTGGCCCATGCCGATATAGGCGTGGAGCAGGTCGGGCCGCTTCTGCGCCACCGCCAGCCCGACGGCCGAACCGAAGCTGTGGCCGAGCACGAACACCTTGCGCTTCCCCAGCCGGGCGCGCAGCTGTGCGATCAGTTCGATCGCGTCGTCGCGATACCGCTCGAAGGTCAGCGTCTCGGCGATCTTCGCGGCATCGTTGAGCGCGTAGGATCGTCCGGCGCCGCGCTGGTCCCACTGCACGACGGTGAAGAAATCCTCCCATGGCCGCTGGAAGCTCCACGCCATCGGCATTTCGACCGAGCCGGGGCCGCCATGGATGTAGAGCAGCACCGGGTTCGCCTTGTCGGCACCGCGGATGTTCACGACCTGCCGGGCGCCGCCGATGTCGAGGACCAGCGTTTCGTCGATGCCGTTCGGCGTCACGATCTTCTGCACGTCGGCGATGATGGCGCGTGCCGGTTCGAGCCCGTCGGCAGATGCGGCTGCAGGGCGCGCCGACATCATCGATTGCGGCTGCGCGATGGCCGGACTGCACGCGGCGATCGCCATGAATAGCGTGATCTTGCTCACGTTTTCCTTCATTGCAACCTCTCGGTCGGACGGGCAAAGCCAGTTGGCCTAGGCGCAGTGGCAAAGGTCCGTTGGTGTTCTGATCCAGGAGAGATTGCATTTCCTGGTCCGCACTTGCAACGTGTCGCCATGGCGGACGTGATCGAACTCGTATTCCAGTGCTTTTGGGAAGGCGGCGTCGAGTTCTTCTACCGGCGATGGGGATGGCCGGGTGCGATCGCTGCGATACTCGCGCCTTTCGTGATTGTTGGCGGCGTGATCGCGGTCTTTCGAGACTCTTGATCCCGGCAGCAAGGCGGTGCTCGCCCTCGCCATCCGGAACCTCCCCCGTTGCCAGCGTGGCCCCGCCCTCCTATCTCGGAGCCGAGTTTAGGTAAGGGGCTTATGATGACCACATTCGACGATCGCGAGCGGGCGTTCGAGGCGAAGTACGTGCGCGACGAGGATATGGCGTTCCGTATCACCGCGCGCCGCAACAAGCTGCTCGGCCAATGGGCCGCCGCCAAGATGGGCCTCACGCCCGAAGAGACCGACGCCTATGCCAAGGCCGTCGTCCAGGCCGATTTCGAGGAAGCCGGTGACGAGGACGTGATCCGCAAGCTGCTCGGCGACATGCTCGCCGCCAATGTCGAGATCGACGACGCCACCGTGCGCCGCGCGATCGAGGAGCAGACCGTCGAGGCCCGCCGCCAGCTGATGGAATCCAAGTAACATGCCGATGCCCGCTGCCGAGATCGAGGCGCTGATCCGCGCCGGCATTCCCGATGCCCAGATCGAGATCACCGATCTGGCCGGCGATGGCGACCACTATGCAGCGCGCGTCGCCGCCCCCATGTTCCGGGGCATGCCGCGCGTGCGGCAACACCAGGCCGTCTATGCGGCGCTGGGTGGACGGATGGGCGGCGTGCTCCACGCGCTCCAGCTGACCACCGAAGCGACGCCCGAGGAGTAAGCAATGACCGACGATACCCAGGCCCGCATCCAGCAGCTGGTCGAGAGCAACGACGTGCTGCTGTTCATGAAGGGCAGCCCCCTGTTCCCGCAGTGCGGCTTTTCCAGCCGCGCGATCGCGATCCTGAACCATCTCGGCGTCGAGTTCGAAAGCGTCGACGTGCTGCAGGACCAGGGCATCCGCCAGGGCATCAAGGCCTTTTCCGACTGGCCGACCATCCCCCAGCTCTATGTGAAGGGCGAATTCGTCGGCGGTTCGGACATCATGATGGAAATGTACGAAAGCGGCGAGCTGACCCAGCTGATGGCCGACAAGGGCGTCGCGGCAGCAGCCTGACGCGCGTTTCGTACGGAAATAGGGGAAGGGCTCTCGCGGTGGCGGGAGCCCTTTGTCGTTGATGCGGGATCGGGCGACGCTTTGCTCCCGAACCGGAGCCGAGCACGCGGGGAACTTTGCGCTGCGGGCGATCGATTGCTCCGTTGTCGATGCAGTCCGACTCGATACCGCGCTGAACTTGCGTCAAGCCTTCGGTACGGATCGGGGGCGAAACGATGATGACAGCGATCGGCCAGACGGGCGCGACCATGTGGTCGATCCAATATCTTCGCGCGGCTGCTGCCGTCGGCGTTGTCGCATTTCATCAACTTCAGATGCGACACTGGGTGTTTTTGATCGGAGAACATGGTGTCGACCTGTTTTTCGTGATCAGCGGGTTCATCATGGTCGCGTTGACCGACGCCCGGCACACCACCGCCAGGACGTTCGTTCTCGATCGCATTGCGCGCATCGTGCCGCCTTATTGGCTGGCAACGGCCTGCGCCTTCCTGTTCACGGCGGTCGACCCGCGCTTCTACCATGGCTCGACCGATCTGGCGCTGCTGGCGAAATCGCTGGCGTTTATCCCGTCGATCAACCCGTTCGGCCAGATTCAGCCGACTCTGTATCTGGGTTGGACGCTCAACTATGAAATGTTCTTCTACGCGGTTTTCGCGCTGACGCTGCTGATGCCGCGCGGCCGCTTGATCCTGCTCACTACCTTGTTTGCCTTGCTCGTCCTGATCGGTGCGCTGCTGCGCCCGACGGGTGCCATGGAAACCGTCTACACCGATCCATTGCTCCTCGAATTTGCCGCGGGCGCCATCCTAGGGTGGCTGTTCGGCGCGCGGATGAACCGGGCGGCGGTGCCGCTTCAAGCACTGGTCGCGCTTGCCGTAGCGCTCGCGCTCGCGGCCCTGAGCTTCTGGTCTCCGCGTCTCGCCTTCGGCGCGGGGGCGGTTGCCCTGATCGCGATTGGGCTGTTTGTGGAACGGGCCGGGCATATGCCGCGCATTGCGTGGCTCAAGCGGATCGGCGACGCGTCATTCGCCATCTATCTTTTCCAGCAATTCGCGTTCGTGGGCACCAGCAAGGCCTTGAACGCGCTTTTCGCGGTCCTCCTGCATCGCGCTGCGCCGCAACTGCTGATCCAGCTTCTCGGCATCGCTGCTGCCATCGTGCTGGGCGTGCTGCTGTTCACCTATCTCGAACGTCCGATGACCAAGGCGGTCAAACGATGGCTGCGCGGTTTTTCGAGCGGGCCCGTGGCACTGCGGGCCCCGTCCTGACCACTGCCGCAATGCGGTTGGGGAAAATGGCGCCGCGACCTGCCGGGCAGCGCTGCACGCGCGAGCAATGTTCGCATGGTCCCGCCGAACGATCGTGCGTGGTCGGTGGGGCGAGAACCCGGTGCGGGTGGGTCGATGGCCATGCCGGTGAACCATCGACCCACCCGGAAGCGTCTTTGGGGAACGCTGGAGCGTCTTTGGGGGACGCTTTGGGTGCCTTTCTCGTTGCAGGGCGCGTGCCAGAATCGAGCGTGCGCGGATTTCTGCGGCATGCGACGATCAATGGCCGTTAACCCTCTGCCCGGTGTGTAAACGCTGCCGACGCTTCGGCGCACCTGAACCGCGTTCATCCGCCATTCAGCGCATTGACTACAGACGTAATCGGAGCGATTACACGCGTAGTCAGTGAGGGTGTGATGACCGAGCGAATCAGCGAAGCGGAGCATGCGGTGATGGAGGTGCTTTGGGAAGAGTCTCCGCTTACCGCGCAGGAGGTTGCCGAACGCGTCCCCGAGGATCGCGGCTGGAGCGCCAACACGGTCAAGACGCTGCTCGGGCGGCTGCTCGCCAAGAACGTCATCGGGCATGAAGAGGAAGGGCGGCGCTATCGCTATCGCCCGCTCGTCGCCCGGGGCGATTATGTGGTGGGCGAGTCGCGCAAACTGATCGACCGGCTGTTCGGCGGCCGGCTGACGCCGCTGGTGGCGCATCTGGCGGAACGCGATGCCATCACCGACCAGGATATCGCCGAGATCGAAGCTCTCCTGAAGGAGCTGAAGCAATGATCGGCTGGTGGATCGAAACCCTGCTCGCGAGCACGCTGCTGATGCTGCTCGCGCTCTCCCTTCGTGGACCGGTGCGCCGGGCGTTCGGGCCGCAGCTGGCCTATGCGCTATGGGTGCTGCCGGCGGCGCGGATGCTGCTGCCGCCCTTGCCGGGGCAGTGGCAGCTGAGCCAATGGCTGGCGCCGCTTACCCGCAAGGCGGCCGAGGCGCCGGCGGTGGCGATGGGGGTGCTCAACCCCGAGAAGCTGCCGACGAGCGTCGACCAGGGCGTGGTGCTCACCGTCGATCTCAGCGCCGGCGGCCATCACCTGCCCGCCGCGCTGGTCGCGCCGACGCCGGTTGCCGAGGGGCTGAACGTGACGCTGCTCCTGCTGGCGCTGTGGGGCGCGGGCGCGCTGCTGTTCCTGGCCTATCACCTCGTCGCGCACCGCCGCTTCTGCCGGCACCTGCTGTCGCGGGCGCGGGTGGATCGTACCGTGGCCGAGGGCCGGGTACGGGTGATCGAGACCGATGCCGCGCACGGGCCGCTCGCCTTCGGCATCTTCCGCAAGTACGTCGCGTTTCCGCGCGATTTTTCCGAGCGCTACGACGAGGTCGAACGCGATCTCGCGCTCGCCCACGAGCTGGGGCACCATCTGCGCGGCGACCTGATCGCCAATTGGGCCGCGCTGATCGTGCTGGCGCTCCACTGGTTCAATCCGGTCGCCTGGCGGGCGTTCCGCGCCTTCCGTGCCGACCAGGAAATGGCCTGCGATGCCCTGGTGCTCGCCGGCCGCGCCCAGGCACTGCGCCATGCCTATGGCCGTGCGATCGTCAAGTCCGCGCATGGGGGCGCGGTCTCGGCGGCTTGTCACCTTCACACCATAAACGACGTCAAAGGGAGGTTACGCATGCTCTCGATCCACCGGAAGCTTTCCCCCATCCGCATTGGCGCGGGGCTGGCCGGCATCACCACCGTATCGCTGGCCGCGCTGGCGCTGACCGCCTCGGGCAGCCAGGCCGCCGAGCGGCTCCGCGCAGGCATGGATGCCGCGATCCAGGTACAGGACGTACCGCCGCCGCCGCCCGTCGCGCCGGTCGCACCCGTCGCACCCGCGGCTGCAGCGGCGCCGGCAGCTCCCGCTGCGGCCCGCGCGCCGGCGGCCCCGGCAGCTCCTGCGGCGCCCGAAGGCCCGAACGGCAAGCACCATGTCGTCCGGATCGATCGCTCCACGACCGACGGAAGCGCCATCAAGAAGATGGTGATCATCCAGCGCGACGGAAAGCGCCAGGAAATCGACATGCCGGACATGGTCGCGATCCAGGCCAGCATCCCGGAGATCCGCAACGGCACCTGCGGCAAGGGTAGCGCGTCCACCGTGGAACAGCGCAGCGAAGGCAAGAAGCAGGTGATGATCCTCTGCACCGACCGGATCGCCGCGATGAGCAGCGAAGCCGCGCAGATGGCGGCGCACGGCAGGGCCATGGCGATGAACAGCAAGCAGATGGCGATGAACAGCGCGCTGATGAGCCTGCAGCACGCCCGCCGTACCATCGAGGTGCAGTCGAGCCTTAGCCCCGCGCAGCGCGCGGAGGCGCTGAAGGGCATCGACGAGGCGCTCGCCGAACTGCGAGAGGACGCCAAGGACGCCAAGGACGACAGCGACAATTAAGCGTAGCGCGCCGCTGCAGTTTGCCCCGCAGCGGCGTTCTCGGCGGGGCCGGCCTACTCCTTCGGGGCCGGTCCCGCTCCCCTGTGCTTGCCTCGGCGCGCGGAATGCCCAAATGCGGCTGTATGACCGATGACGCGCCCACGGGCCTTGCGATCGCGCTCGAACCGCTGGTGACGCGGGTGCTCGCGAACAATCCCTCGCCCTTCACCCATTTGGGGACGCAGACCTATCTGGTCGGCACCACCGACCTGGCGGTGATCGATCCCGGGCCCGACGATGCGGAGCACCTTGCGGCGCTGCTCGCGGCGATCGGCGGGCGGCCGGTGCGGGCGATCCTGTGCACCCATACCCACCGCGACCACAGCCCCGCCGCACCTGCACTGAAGGCGGCGACCGGGGCGCCGATCATCGGTTGTGCGCCGCTGGTGCTGGACGATGCCGGCCCCCGCGCCGATGCCTCCTTCGATGCGGGCTATGCGCCGGATCGGGTGCTGGCGGACGGCGAACAGGTGGCGGGGCAGGGCTGGACGCTCACCGCGGTCGCGACGCCGGGTCATACCTCCAACCATCTCTGCTTCGCGCTGGAGGAAAGCGGCGCGCTGTTCACCGGCGACCATGTGATGGGCTGGTCCACCACGGTGGTGGCGCCGCCGGACGGCAACATGGCGGCCTATATGGCCAGCCTGGAGACGCTGCTGGGGCGCGAGCAGGACCGCATCTATTACCCGGCGCATGGCGATGCGATCGAGCGGCCCCAGCGCTTCGTGCGGGGGCTGGCCGGGCATCGCAAGCAGCGCGAGGGCCAGATCCTGCGGCTGCTGGCCGAGGGCGTCGACGCGGTGCCGGCGATGGTGGCGCGCATGTATGTGGGGCTCGATCCGCGGCTCCACGGGGCGGCGGGGCGATCGGTGCTGGCGCATCTGCTCGATCTGGAGACTCGGGGCCGCGTGGTCGCGGACGGCAACGATTGGCGCCTGCAGGCAGAGTAGCGCTCAGGAAGAGAAGCAGTATCGCCGGCGATTGGTTCCGGACCAGGCCGAATACTGCTATGGTCCAGCCCTGTCGGAGGGGTGGGCGATGGCGACGACTTTGCAAGCTGTGCCGCATATGCACCGGGAAGATACAGGATTCTTCCGAGTAATGGCGTTCGTGATGGCGGCTATCATCGTCGCTGGATTCTCGCTGAACATCGTTGCCGGGCGATCGAGCTTCGCGGTGCCGGCGATCTTTCATCTGCATGCCTTCGTCTTTTTCGGCTGGGTGGCGCTGTACGTCGCGCAGAACCTGCTGATCGGCCGTGGCGCGCTCGCGCTGCACCGCCGGCTCGGCTGGGTCGCGATACTGTGGGTCCCGCTGATGGTGGTGCTGGGCACGCTGATGACGGTGCTTTCCGTCCAGCACGGGGCGCCGTTCTTCTTCGACGTGCGCGAGTTTCTGTTCAGCAACCCTGCGCAGCTGCTGCTGTTCGCCGGGCTGGTCGCCGCGGCGCTGGTCCTGCGCCGACGGACCGCCTGGCACCGCCGGCTGATGTTCTGCGGCATGGCGATCCTGACCGGGCCCGGCTTCGGGCGGCTGCTGCCGATGCCGCTGCTGGCACCCTATGCATGGTGGGCGGCGCTCGCGGCGGTCACGCTGCTGCCGGTGATCGGCATGGTTGCCGACCAGCGCCGCACCGGCCGCGTCCATCCCGCCTGGCTCTGGGGGATCGGCCTGTTCGTGGGGGTGCAGCTGGCTGCCGATGCCGTCGCGTTCAGCCCGGTCGGCACGGCAGTGGCGCGCAGCGTGACGGCAGGCACCGCCGGCGCGCACCGGCCGATTACGCCGTACTTCCCTTGATCCCGCGGCCCGACCGGGCCATGTGGCGGGCGTACAATGGGAGTTTCGGGAATGGACGCGCGCAACGGCATCGGCGGCAGCCTCAGCGGACTGGATCTCCGCGCCGAGATCGAGCGGCTGCGCAAGGAGCGCAACGCGGTGATCCTCGCGCATTACTACCAAAAGCCCGAACTCCAGGACCTCGCCGATTTCGTCGGCGACAGCCTCGACCTCAGCCGCAAGGCGGCGGAGACCGACGCGGACGTGATCGCTTTCTGCGGCGTGCGCTTCATGGCGGAGACCGCCAAGATCCTCTCGCCCGACAAGATCGTCGTGCTGCCCGACATGGACGCCGGCTGCAGCCTGGAGGACAGCTGCCCGCCCGACCAGTTCGCCGCGTTCCGCGCCAAGCACCCCGATCACATCGCGCTGACCTATATCAACTGCTCGACCGAGGTGAAGGCGCTGAGCGACATCATCGTCACCAGCAGCTCGGCGGAGAAGATCCTGGCGCAGATCCCGGCGGACCAGAAGATCATCTTCGGTCCCGACCGCAACCTGGGCGGCTATCTCCAGCGCAAGACCGGTCGCGAGATGCTGCTGTGGCCGGGCGTGTGCATCGTCCACGAAGCGTTCAGCGAAACCGAGCTGCTGAAGCTCAAGGCCGAGCATCCCGGCGCGCCGATCGCCGCGCATCCGGAATGCCCGGCCTATATCCTCGACCATGCCGATTACGTCGGATCTACGAAGGGCATCCTCGATTTCTCCAAGACGATGCCCGGCGACACGCTGATCGTCGCGACCGAGCCGCACATCATCCACCAGATGCAGAAGGCGATGCCGGAGAAGAACTTCATCGGCGCGCCGGGCGCCGACGGCAACTGCAACTGCAACATCTGCCCGTACATGGCGCTGAACACGCTGGAGAAGCTGTACCTCGCGCTGCGGGACCTCACGCCGAAGATCGAGATCGAGGAGGGCCTGCGTGTCCAGGCCAAGAAGAGCCTCGACCGCATGCTCGAACTGGCGAGCGGCACGGTCGGGCAGGGGGATCTGGGCCCGGTGCCGGCCTGATCGCGCAGGAGCGGACCTCCGGACACCCGCGCTGCGAGCGGCGGCGCGATCGTCGCGGTCCCGAGATCGGGGATCCGGCGGCACCGCACCACGGCCGGCGCGATCGACGCTGGCGGCTGTCGTCGCCGCTAGGCGGCAGTCGCTGGTCCGCGTGCAATCCGCCAGCGCGTCCAGCAACATAGCCAAAGCTTCGCAGGGCCTTCCCCGCCAGACGACGGCACCCTCCCAGCTTCCCGGCCGCGTTTCGGGCAGCACCCGATGCCCCATTCTGATACGGCGCCCTCAGGAACGTCGACCAGCGCATTGATCTGGGCTAGTAACGATTCGAAGATTTCAGGGTACTCATTCTGAGTGGGGAGAATGGGGACTTGTGTTATTTTTCCCGCCGGGGCCGTTTTTGTTGATGCAGGACATGATCCGATCCGCGCCCGTCAGCGACCGCAAGCATGCCGCGATGCCCCTCGGACGGCTGATCGGCCGCCTTACGGCCGAGCTGGAAACCACCATGGTGGCCGCCGGCGTCCGCGCGCTCGACGGGGATCTGGATCGTGCCATCATCTTCATGGTGGTGGCCCGCGCCAGCGAGATGCTCTCCCCGCACGGGGCGGGCCATGCCGGGGGCGAGGGGCGGGCCGCGAAGGCGATCAGCATCAATGCGCTCGCCGCATCGCTGGGACGCCCCTTCGAGACCATGCGCCGCCATATCCATGCCTTGTGCGGGGCGGGCCTGTGCGAGCGGGGCCCCGCCGGCGTCACCGTGCCCGAGGCGGTCCATGGCCGGCCCGAGGTTGCCGCGCTGTTTCGCGGCAACCATGATGCGCTGGTGCGCATGGTGGAAGACATGCGCAGCTTCGGCGTGGGGCTGCCGGAGACGCGTGCGCATATCGCCTATGACTGGCACACCGGGCTCGCCGCCGCGCACGACGTGCTGCTGACCGGCATCGAGTTCCACGCGCACCGCTACCAATCCTGGACGGACATGGTGCTGGCCAATGCGATCCTGTGCGCCAATGCCCGGCCGCTCACGCAGAATCGCGAACTGGCGCTGGCCTATGCCGAATTCGGTTCCGCGCCGCCCGATGGCCTGTTGCAGCCCGTCTCCACGGGCTCGATCGCGCGCGTGCTGGGCTTGCCGCCCTCTACCGCGCATCGCCGCGTCGCCGCGATGATCCAATCGGGCATCCTGGTTCGCCGCGCCCGCGGCGTGGTGCTGGCCGAGAAAGGGCTGTCCGATCCCGAGCGGATCGAGGAAAGCCGCACGAGCATGCTCCATGTGCGCCAGATCCTGGTCCGGCTCGCGGCCGGCGGCTTCCGCTTCGACGATCCTGCCGCCAGCTATTGCGATCGGCGCCCCAAGCCGCTGCAGATCGCGTAGACGCGCGCGCCCGGGGATTCTACAGCCCGGTCATGACCTTGCTGCTCCCCGGTTTCGACTGCGACTCGTTCGTACGCGCCACGCTGGCCGAGGATCTCGGACCCGGTGGCGACATTACCGCGGCGGCGGTGATCCCGGTGGAGGCGCGGTTCGAAGGCGTGATGGACAGCCGCGATCCGATCACCGTCGCAGGACTGCCGATCGCCGAGGCGTTCTTCCGCGCGCTCGATCCCGGGGTGGAGATCGAGCGGCTGGCCGAAGAGGGCGCGCAGGCGGCACCGGGCGCCGCACTGCTGCGGCTGCGCGGCAAGGCGCGGGCGATGCTCACGGCCGAGCGTTCGGCGCTCAACACCGTCCAGCACCTCAGCGGCATCGCGACGATGACGCGGGCATATGTCGAAGCGATCGCCGGCACCGGTGCGACGCTGCTCGACACCCGCAAGACGCTGCCCGGACTGCGCGTGCTGGAGAAATATGCCACGCGCATGGGCGGGGCGACCAATCATCGCATGGGCCTGTGGGATGCGGCGATGATCAAGGACAACCATGTCGCCGTGGCCGGATCGGTGGAAGCGGCGGTGGCGCGTGCGGTTGCCGCCGGGATCGCGCGGATCATCGTCGAGGTCGACCGGATCGACCAGATCGAGCCGGCGCTGCGTGCGGGCGCGACGCATCTGTTGCTCGACAACATGGCCCCGCCGGTGCTGCGCGAGGCGGTGGCGCTGGTGGCAGGGCGAGTGCCGACCGAGGCCTCGGGCGGCGTCCGCCTCTATACGATTCGGGCGATCGCCGAGACCGGCGTGACCTATGTCAGTGTCGGCCGGCTGACCCAGTCGGCCCCGGCGGCCGATATCGGATTGGATTTCGCGAGCGTTTGAGGGAGGTGGGCATGAAGGCGATTCTGGGAAGCGCCGCGCTGGTGGCGGCACTGCTGCCGGGCGTCGCGCTGGCACAGGCACAGATGTGCATGGCACCCCGCAAGGTCGAGCGGCCGCTGCCCGACCTGCCCAGCGCGAAGGAGCCGCGCCGCGTGCTGCCGATCAGCAGCTACACGCTGGCGCTGACCTGGTCGCCCGGCTTCTGCCGGGCGCATGGCGACGAATCGGGCAAGACCTTCCAGTGCGGCGGGGAGAACCGTTTCGGCTTCACGCTGCACGGCCTCTGGCCCGATGCGCCGGGCAAGACCTGGCCGCAATATTGCAAGGCCACGCCGATCCTGCCGCCCGCGCTGATCCGCAAGACGATGTGCGCGACGCCCTCCGAACAGCTGATCCAGCACGAATGGGCCAAGCACGGCACCTGCATGCAGACGACGCCCGCCGCCTATTTCCAGCGCTCGACGAGCCTCTACCGCGCGATCCGCTTCCCCGACATGGAGGCACTGTCGCGCGCCTCGTCCACGGTGGGCGACTTCAAGCGAGCCTTCGCCGCCAGCAACCGCGCGATCCCGGCAAGCGCGATCCGTGTGACGACGACGCGGGAGGGCTGGCTGGACGAGCTGTGGCTCTGCCTCGACACCCGCTTCCGCTATCACCGCTGCGAGGCGGGGACCGGCGGCGCGCCCGACGATGCGCCGCTGAAGATCTGGCGCGGAGGCAGGGCATGACCCTCGAACGGCGCAGCTTCCTCGCCGGCGCGGCTGCCTTGGGAGTCGCAGGGTCGCCCGCCGCTGCAGCACCGGCGGCAGGCATGATGTACGGCCTGATCGGCAAGATGACGGCGAAGCCCGGCCAGCGCGACGCGCTTGCGGCGATTCTGATCGAGGGCACTGCGGCGATGCCCGGATGCCGCAGCTATGTGGTGGCGAATGATGCGACCGATGGCGATGTGCTGTGGATCACCGAGCTGTGGGAATCGAAGGACGCACATGCCGGCTCCCTTGCGCTGCCCGCAGTGCGCGCCGCCATCGCCAAGGGACGGCCGATGATCGCGGCGATGCAGATGGTCGCGGAGACGGTTCCCGTGGGTGGCGTAGGCCCAGACGCGCGGGGGTGACGTACCTCTCCTTGAACTCCGCTCCTTGGGGAGGGTTGGGGAGGCGCACGGGCCAATAGCCTTTATCGAGCTGATCGTTCACGGTCGACGGCGGGGAAAATCTGGCAAACAAAGCCGAGAGCGTTTCCACCGAAGCGAAAACGCCCTGGCTCAGCCGTCGATCACCCGGCTGGCCGGGTGGTGCTTGTCCAGGTAGCGCTTGATCAGCCGCACGTTGCGCGTGTTCGATCGGAAGAAGAAGTCGGGCACCGCACCGACGAACGGAATCATCCCCAGCGCCCAGTCGACCCCGATATTGCCTGCCATGCGCGCGATCGTCCGCTTCGGCATGCCCAGGTTGCGCGCTTCCCAGGCGAGATAGGCGCCCATCGCGGCCGCGATGCTGGGACCCACCGCCGGCACGAAATCCAGCAGCACGTCCAGCCCGACCTTCCGGCGGGTGCCGGGAATCGTCACCATGCCTTCCAGCAGATGCTCCATCGCCTCGATCCGCTGGCGTACCGCGGCGGCATCGGTGCCGATGGGCAGCCGCTGCGTGAAACCATCGTTCAGTCGTGTCGCCCGTGCCATCCCTGACCTCATTGCTTGCGCAGGTGATTCAACGGGTGCCAGGCGCGCGCGTTCCCCTGCCAGTTCGACAGGCGCAACGCGACGATGGACCAGCGGAGCGGCTGCGCCAGCGGGATGAAGGCAACGTCGCTTGCCAGCATCGCATCGGCTTCGGCGATGCGATGCGTGCGGTTGTAGAGATCGGGCGCGTCGCGCGCGGCGGCAACCAGGGTCGCGGCGTCGTCCGAGCAGGCCCTGCAGGCATTGGCGAGATACCAGCGCCCGCTGTCATAGGGGGCGACGGCGTCGACGAGTTCCAGGTCCGCGCGCGGATCACCGAGGCCGACGCGGTGCGGGGTCAGGCCGATCGCGATCATCGCCGAGGCGAGGTGCCCCCATAACAGGGTCGCACCCGCGCCGGTGGGGAGGGCAAGCGTGATTTCCACCGGCCCGCGATGCACGCTCTGCCACTCGCGCACGCGCTGGCCGGCGAGCGCACGCCGCTGGTCGGGAGCGACGGTCATCCAGCTGCCGGGGGCGGGCGGGGCCGCCGAGTCCATCTGCACCGGCAGGATCGTCTCGGCGGGCGCCCAATCCGGTGCGATCGCCGAGGTGAGCGCGCCGCGATCGATCGCCATGGCGATGGCCGCCCGGTTCTGCGGGGTCGAAAGAAAGCCGTCGCGGCGCAGGACAACAAGCCCGAACAGGCCCACCGCCGAATCGATCCGGACATTTTCCGGCGCGATGCCCGCCGCCGCCACGATCGGCCAGTCAACCAGCGTGCCACCGAGCACCAGATCGGACGCGCCGTCGCGGAAGCGCGCGATGGCGGCGGCGGCGCGCTCGCCGCGCAGCCGCACGAACGCCTCTGGCGCCGGCGTTGCCTTGGGATCGTCACCCGGCTCCTCGGCAGGACGCAACAGCAGGCCGTCCCGCTTGCCGGGGACGATGCGGAACGGCCCGGATCCGGCGAAGGTGGGTGCGCGGAACACCGCCATTTCGGGTTGCGCAAACAGGTTGAGCAGATCGGGGCGCGGGCTCTTCAGGCGCACTTCGATCACCTGCGGCGTCATCTCGACGATCTCGTCGATCACCGCGAGATAGGGCGCGAGCCGGCTCTGGCTGTTGGCCGCGACGGCCCGGCGCAGCACCCGCACGATCTCGCCCGCGGTGACGGGCTGGCCGTCGGGCCAGGTCGCCTCGCCGAGGCGGAAGATATAGCTGCGCGCATCGTCGAACACGTTCCAGCGCTCGGCCAGCGCGGGCTCGATCTGGCCGTTGCGGTCGAACCGCACCAGCCCCTGCGCGGTGGCGGCGAGGGCGACGGCCTGGGCATGGTCTATGGCCGTCGTGCTGGGATCCACCAGCAGCCTGTCGCTGCCGATCGCGCTGACCACCACCGGCGCATTGTCCTTGCGCTGGCCTTCCGGCCCGCCGCACGCGGCGACGGTGAGCAGCAGGGCGATCACGGGCAGGCGCGGGCGTGGCATCGGCGGGTCCCAGTCGGCGGAAACCAAGCTCTATGGGAGCGGGCACGTGCTGCCAACCCCGTGGGTTCCGCGCGCATGCGGCCGTGCGTATGACGGGACGATGGTACTTGCCCGTTTCCGCTCGCATCCCGTTGCCGCTGCCGGGATTGCCGCCGCCCTGCGCGGCTATCTGATGGTGCGGACCATCGGCTGGTTCGTCACGCGGCCGCAGACGCGCGGCGTGCGGGCGATCGCGATGACGCCGGAGGGGCAGGTGGTGCTCGTCCGGCACAGCTATATCGATGGCTGGCATCTGCCGGGCGGCGGGCACGAACGCGGCGAGACCGCCGAGGCGGCGGCGCTGCGCGAACTGCGCGAAGAAGTGGGAATGGTGTCGCACGGGTCGATCCGCGTGCTGGGAACGCTGCAGCATCGTCCCAATTTCCGCCGCGACACGGTAACGCTTGCGCTGGTCGAGCAGGTCGCGTTCGTCTTCCGGCCGTCGCTGGAGATCGTGGAGGCGCGCGCCTTCGATCTGGATGCGCTGCCGCCGACGGCCACCAAGGGGACCGCACAGCGCCTCGCCGAATGGCGAGAGGGCCGTGCGATCCCCGAAAGGTGGTAACGCCGGCAAGATTGGTGCGGACGGCGGGACTCGAACCCGCACGCCCCGAGGGGCAGAAGATTTTAAGTCTCCGGCGTCTACCGGTTCCGCCACGTCCGCGTGCGCGGCAGGCAAGACGCTGCCGCACGTCGCGTGTCAAGAACGCATCACATGTTGAGGCGGATGCGCATCTCCTTGCCCGGCTTGAAATAGGGAACGCGCTTGGCGTCCACCTCCACGGACTCGCCGGTCCGCGGATTACGACCCACCCGCGCATCGCGCGCGCGCGTCGAAAAAGCACCGAAGCCGCGCAATTCCACGCGACCATCTTCACTCAGCCGGCCGACGATCTCGTCGAAGAAGATCGATACGATCTTTTCGACTTCCCGGACCGAGAGGCCGGGGTTTTCCTGTACCAGCAATTGAACCAACTCAGACCGGATCATCCGGGCCCCTCCCTTGGCGAACGCGCCCAAATGGCCGCGAAACGGCTATCCCCAAGGAAACTCTAGCGCTTTTTCACAATCTGCATCAACCAGAAGATGTGGTTCATGCGGTCATAAAATCAAAAAAGAAGGGCCCGGGACCGCTTTCGCGGCGCCCGGACCCATCTTGGTCGCTCGAATTAGTTGTTCTGGCTGCGGGCCTTGAGCGCCTCACCCAGAATGTCGCCCAGCGACGCGCCCGAGTCGGACGAGCCATACTGCTGCACGGCCTGCTTCTCTTCGGCGATCTGCATCGCCTTGACCGAGAAGGTCGGCTTCTTCGAACGGTCGAAACCGGTCACCATGGCGTCGAACTTCTGGCCGACCTGGAAACGCTCCGGACGCTGCTCGTCGCGGTCGCGGCCGAGATCAGTGCGCTTGATGAAGCCGGTCGCGCCGTCGTCGCCAACCTGCACTTCGAGGCCCGCGTCGCGGACTTCGAGGACGGTGACGGTGACGATCGAGTTCTTGCCCAGACGATCCGCACCACCGGTCGAACCGGCAGCGGCGACACCGCCACGCTCGAGCTGCTTCATGCCGAGCGAGATGCGCTCCTTGTCGGCTTCGACAGCGAGAACGATCGCGGTGACGGTCTCACCCTTGCGGTGCAGGGCCAGCGCGTCTTCACCCGAAATGCCCCAGGCGATGTCGGACATGTGGACCATGCCGTCGACGTCGTTGTCCAGGCCGATGAACAGGCCGAACTCGGTGGCGTTCTTGACTTCGCCCTCGACGGTCGAACCGACCGGGTGCTCTTCGGCGAACTTCTCCCACGGGTTCTGCTGGGCCTGCTTGAGGCCGAGCGAGATGCGGCGCTTTTCCTGATCGACCTCGAGGACGACCACATCGACTTCCTGCGAGGTCGACACGATCTTGCCCGGGTGGACGTTCTTCTTGGTCCAGCTCATCTCCGACACGTGGACCAGGCCTTCGATGCCCGGCTCCAGCTCGACGAACGCGCCGTATTCGGTGATATTGGTCACGCGGCCCGAGAGCTTCGCGCCGACCGGGTACTTCACGCTCGCGCCATCCCACGGATCGCTCTCGAGCTGCTTCATGCCCAGCGAGATGCGCTGCGTATCACGGTTGATGCGGATGATCTGAACGCGGACGGTGTCGCCGATGTTCAGGACTTCCGACGGATGGTTGACGCGCTTGTAGCTGAGGTCGGTGACGTGCAGCAGGCCGTCGATGCCGCCTAGGTCGACGAACGCACCGTAATCGGTGATGTTCTTCACGACGCCGTCGATCACCTGGCCCTCGGCGAGGCTCTGGATCAGGCCCGAGCGCTGCTCGGCGCGGGTTTCCTCGAGCACCGCGCGACGCGACACGACGATGTTGCCGCGCTTGCGGTCCATCTTGAGGATCTGGAAGGGCTGGGCGATGTCCATCAGCGGGGTGACGTCGCGCACCGGACGGATGTCGACCTGGCTGCCCGGCAGGAAGGCCACGGCGCCGTTCAGGTCGACGGTGAAGCCACCCTTCACGCGGCCGAAGATCACGCCTTCGACGCGGGTGTTCTGGGCGAATTCCGCCTCGAGCTTGTCCCAGGCGGCTTCGCGGCGGGCGCGGTCGCGGCTGAGCATCGCTTCGCCGTTGGCGTTCTCGACGCGGTCGACATAGACTTCGACTTCGTCGCCGACCTTGAGGTCCGCCTTCTGGCCGGGGGCTGCGAATTCGCGCAGCGGCACGCGGCCTTCGGACTTGAGACCCACGTCGATGACGGCGAGGTCATTCTCGATGCCGGTGACGGTGCCGATCACGACGCGGCCTTCAAAGCCGTCCGCCTGACCGAAGGTTTCGTCGAGCAGTGCCGCGAAATCGTCGCGGGAGGGGTTTGCCGTAGTGGCCATAGAAAAGAGGTTCCTAACGTTCGTTTTTCCGGCCAGCCGGTTGGATCCGGCGGTCTTCAGGGCCAGAAACGCCGCGGCGGCCGAATACCGTTCGCGACATCCGTCGGGAGGGTTCAGGTGGAGGACGGCCGAGACGCGCCGAGACGCGAAAAGGGCGCATGGAAGCAATGCTCCAGCGCCATCCCCCACAAGCACTCGCCCGCAGGATGCGCGCGCCTTACTGCGGACGGGGTGCGAAAGCAAGGTTTTCGGGTGTTCTGACGCCTCTCCGGTACGGGGAGGCGTTAGCGGTTCCCCGCTCGCCGCCGCTCGACGATCTCGATCGCCCGCTGTACCGCCGCGTCGATCGACAGGAAGCTGGTATCCAGCGTCACCGCGTCGTCCGCCTGCACCAGCGGCGCCTCGCTGCGCTTGGAGTCGCGCTCGTCGCGGGCGCGGATGTCGGCCAGCACCTTGTCGAGGCTGACGTTGATGCCGTTCTTGCGCAACTCGAGATGACGGCGCTGGGCGCGGATCATCGGCGTGGCCTTGACGAACAGCTTCACCTCGGCGTCCGGCGCGATCACGGTGCCGATGTCACGGCCGTCGAGCAGGGCACCGCCGGGCTGCTGGGCAAAGCGCTTCTGACGCGCGAGCAACGCCGCGCGCACCAGCGGATGCGCCGAGACGATCGACGCGGTCTGGCCGACCTCGTCGGTGCGCAGCGCGGGATCGGCGAGCAGCGCGTCCTCGAACCCGCAGGCGGCGACGGCATCGGCTTCCCTGGCCGGATCGAGCCCTTCGCGCAGTACCGTGGCGGCGACGGCGCGATAGAGCAGGCCGGTATCAAGATGCGGCAAGTTGTAATGGCGGGCGAGGGCGCGCGCGATGGTGCCCTTGCCCGAAGCTGCCGGGCCGTCGACTGCGATAATCATGCGGTCCACTCGCCAGCATCGCTGCGAAGGTCAAGCGCTTTGCCGCGAAATCGTGCCATTTAGCCGGCGGTCAGCGCGTCCAGCGTCGGGAAGAAGTTGGGATAGCTGGTCGCCACCGGTGCGACGTCGTCGATCGCGACCGGCTGCTCGGCGGCGAGCGCGGCCACCGTCATGCTCATCGCGATGCGGTGGTCGAGCCTGGTCGCGACCGAACCTCCCCCGGCCAGCGGCCTGCCGCCGGATCCCTGGATGGCGAGGCCGTCCTCAAATTCCTCGGTCACCACCCCGCAGGCCTCGAGCGCGGTCCGCATCGTGCTGATCCGGTCCGATTCCTTGACGCGCAGCTCGTGCGCACCGCGCGCGACGGTGCGGCCCTCGGCCATCGACGCGGCGACGAACAGCACCGGATATTCGTCGATCATACTCGGCGCGAGATCGGCGGGAACCTCGATCGCCCTGAGCGGCGCGTGGCGGACGACGAGATCGGCGACCGGCTCGCCGCCGACGGTGCGGGCATTGGTCTCGGCGATATCGGCGCCCATCAGTCGCAGCGCGGTGATCAGGCCGGTCCGCGTCGGGTTCATGCAGACATTGGCGATGGTGATCTCCGACCCAGGCACGATCGACGCCGCGACCATCCAGAAGCCGGCGGAGGAGGGGTCGCCCGGCACGACGATGTGCTGGGGCTTGAGCTCCGCCTCGCCGGTGATGCTGATGACCTTGCCGTCCGGGCCGTCCTCCACGGTCAGCTCGGCGCCGAAGCCGCGCAGCATCCGCTCGCTATGGTCGCGGGTGGGGACGGGCTCGATCACGCGGGTGATGCCGGGGGTATTGAGCCCGGCGAGCAGGATCGCCGACTTCACCTGCGCCGAGGCGACGGGGAGCGTGTATTCGATCGGCACTGCCGGGCACATGCCGCGCAGCATCAGCGGCAGGCGGCCGCCGGGGCTGGCGGTGATTTCCGCGCCCATCCGGCTGAGCGGCTCGATCACCCGGCCCATCGGCCGGCTCGAGAGCGAGGCGTCGCCGGTGAAGGTGGCGGTGATGCCATGGCTGGCGACCAGGCCCATCAGCAGCCGGGTGGAGGTGCCGCTATTGCCCATGTCGAGCGCCTGGGCCGGTTGCTGCAGCCCGCCGACACCGACGCCGTGAACGCGCCACGTGCCGTCGTCACCCCGTTCGACCTGTGCGCCCATCGCCCGCATCGCGGCGGCGGTGGCGAGCACGTCTTCGCCCTCCAGCAGGCCCTCGATCCGGCTTTCCCCCACGGCAAGGGCGGAAAACATGATCGCGCGGTGGCTGATCGACTTGTCGCCGGGGACGGTGACGGTGCCGCGCAGCGGACCGCGGGCGGCGAGGGTGAGAGGGCGGGGATCGGTGTTCGACATGGGCGCGGCTTTGACAGGCGGCTTGCAGCATGGCAAGGCGCGCCCCACTTTCCGGGATCACATCCCGAAATCTCCGAACACAGCGAAAGGCGAAGAGGCAACACATGGTGAAGCCGGAATGGGGCACCAAGCGCAGCTGCCCGAAGTGCGGTACGCGCTTCTATGATCTGACCAAGGACGAACCGGTCACCTGCATCAACTGCGGCTTCGCCTGGGAGCCCGAGCCCATCCTGAAGTCGAAGCAGCCGCTGCCGTTCGAGGCAGTGAAGGCCAACACCGACAAGCCGGAAGCGGAAGATTCCGATCTGGTGGGCGATGACGATCTGGACATCGGCGCGGACGACGAGGAGCCCTCGCCGGACGACGACGTCGATCTGGGCGGCGATGACGACCTGGGCGTCGAGACCGTCAGCGACGAGGACGAGCAGTAAGTCGAAAAAATTTGGCAAGCGCGAAAAAGGCGCTTGCCAACCCGGCGAGGCCCTTATAGAGGGGCCGCCTTCCCGGGGAATGGGGCCGTAGCTCAGCTGGGAGAGCGTCGCAATGGCATTGCGAAGGTCAGGGGTTCGATCCCCCTCGGCTCCACCATTTCCCCCCGTATTCCGCACTTGCTGCGATGGGCCTGGAAGCCCGATCTCCCGAAATCATCGGGGTTGAAGCGCGCCGCTGGGGGCGCCGTACGCGCAAGCGACGCTGCGCCGCCCGCCTGCGATATTTCCTGACATCGTCGGATGCGGCTGGCGCCCGGAATTGGGGTGCGCCCGATCTCGCGACCGGACGCACCGCTGCTGATTACGGCTTTGCGACCGCGGTCGCAGCCGCCTGCTCCTGCGGCAGGATGTCGGCATATTGCACGCTCAGTCGATCGTAGATCGGATCGACCGCCATCTCCCGCCATTCGGCTCCCGCCAGCTCCGGGGGAAGCGGCTTGTCGTCGCACACCAGCCACACACGAAGCGCGCCGTCGCGGCCGGCATAACTGGCGTCATATTGCGTCCGCAGCTCGCGTTCGTACGTGCGGCGGGTTTCCAGCAGAAATCGGCCGCAGCCCTTTTCCTTCGCAAGCAGCGCTGCGTTCATCAGCGCGATTTCCTCGACGGTCGCCGCAGACGCCAGCTTGTGAGAGAAATGAATGTCCCAGCGCTGGCCGCCCGGAAGCTCTACCCGCGTCGCACCCGCGGTGGGGCCGAACTGGAAAAAGCCGGTCCTGGGGCCGCTCGACTTTGGCTGCGTTTCCGGTGTTTCCGGGCGGGGCATCAGCTGCAGGAGGGCGGAGGGGCTGGTACGGTCGGGCAGCGCCCCGGCGCTGATCGCGCGCATGCTGGCGATCTCCGCACGTCCAGCATCATTGTCCAGTGCCGGAGACTGGGACAGCACGTCGGCGATCGTCAGCGAGGCCTGCGGTACGGCCTTGACCAGCTGGTTGATCACTTCTTCCTTCGACAGCGTGCGGGCATTTCCGCGCAGCGCGATCAGCTTTCGCCAATTCTGCAGCCCGTTCCGTGCCTCTGCGAGGCTCGTGGCATATCGTTGATAGGCCGCCACCTCGCTTGCCACCTGCTGCTTGGATTTGCCCATGCCCAGAAAGCTCGGCGACCATTCGGCGGGCGGGGGGAGTGCTGCTTCGCGCGCGATCTCTGATTCGAGCTGCGCCAGGCGGGCTTCCGCTTCGCTCGTCTTGCCGATCGCAGCCTCGGCATAGGCCGTTATGCCGGCAATCAGCTGGCGGATGCCGATGGTCTGGTTCTTGTCGAGACTACCGACCTCCTGCCAGCTGCCTTGCGCGGACGGGGTGGTCATCGTGAGGCCGCTCCCGAGCTTCACGACGTCGCTCATCCGCCCCTGGCCCAGTGCAGCCATCATTGCGGGGGCGAGGCGGGAAGGGTCGAGGCCGCCACCCCGGAGCGCGTTGCTGATCCGGACATCGGTAACCGTCATCTTGCCGGACGCCTCTGCGGACATCGTGCGCAGCATATCGGCGAGCCGTTGTACGGAAGGTGCGTAGGGACGTGCCGCCGCGACGTCCGCGATCAGCGGCTCCGCGGCATCGACATTTCCGAGCTTGATCAAGGCATAGGCGCGTATCGACTTCTCTTCGATGGCGAAGCTGCGGGCGCGCAGCGGCGCCGGCACGTCGAGGCTGAGGTTGCGCGCGGAATCGAGCACCGGCAGCGCGTCTCCCGGTCGGCCCGCGGCGACCAGGTGCATGGCCTTGGCGACCAGGAGGTGATGTCGCCGCAGGGTGAATTCCGGGCGCAGCAAGGGGCTGGCGAGCGCGACGTCGCACGCGACCACGCCTGCCGCCCCCAGCGGCAGCTTTTCGTTCGGATGGAAATCGTAGGTGCCGGTTCCCACGCCCAACAGGACGCTGCCATGGATGTAATTGTCCGTAGCCTTGTCGGGCGTCAGATAGCCATCGCACGGCGCGAAGCTCGCCTTTTCCGTAGGCGGCTTCGCGGCGGGCGCGGGCATGGGCGGCACCAGCAAGGGCAGCGCGGGCGGCGCCGGGATCGGCGGCGGGAGGAGTTGCGCCGGTGGTGTCTGCTGGGCATGTGCGGAGGCTGCGGTCAGCAGCGCGGAAGCACCGAGCAGCCAGAAGGCCGCGATTGCGCGCCGGTGCCGTGGCGCGTTACCGGCGCTGCGATGCCGCGGCGGACGGACGGTTGGTTGGGGGAAAACGGCGTCCGGGGCGGAGACCGTCGCGTGATGTGGAAAATGGCGATCCTGCATGCCGCATTTATAGTAGAAACCCCTGGCAAGCGGCTGGATCGCAAATCAGAACAACGTGCGTGGGGGCGTCTCGCCCGGCTGCATCTTCGCAGCGCCACCCCATGCTTAGGAAACGCCTCCCTATACCAGCGTTCGATGTTGCCGCCGTATCGAACCTGCGATGACCGGCCCTGACCAATCGGGCGCGCCGCGCCTTTCGAATTGGCATGGATCTGGAGGAGTGCGGGGATGAACGGGTTCGAACAGATGCTGGGCGTGACGCGCCGGGAAATGCTCGAGGGCGCGCTGGCGATGGGCGCCGTGGCGGCATTGGCGCCGGCGGCGCAGGCGATGCCGCAGGACCAGGCCGCGCATGGAGCTGCGGGCGGCGCGACGCTCACGCTCAAGGACGGCACGTCGATTTTCTACAAGGACTGGGGCCCCAAGACCGCCCAGCCGATCGTGTTCCACCATGGCTGGCCGCTGAGCGCGGACGACTGGGACGCGCAGATGCTGTATTTCCTGGCCAAGGGCTACCGGGTGATCGCGCACGACCGCCGTGGCCATGGTCGCTCGACCCAGACCGATGCCGGCAACGACATGGCGACCTATGCGTCGGACGTGCTCGAGCTGGCCGAGGCGCTGGACCTGAAGAATGCCGTGCACATCGGCCATTCGACCGGCGGCGGCGAGGTTGCGGCCTATGTCGCGCGGTCGAAGCCGGGTCGGGTCGCCAAGGCGGTACTGGTCGGCGCGATCCCGCCGCTGATGCTCAAGACCGCGAACAACCCCGGCGGCCTGCCGATCGAAGTGTTCGACGGCTTCCGCGCGGCGCTCGCCGCCAACCGCGCGCAATTCTATCTCGATGTGCCGAGCGGGCCGTTCTACGGCTTCAACCGGCCGGGCGCGAAGGTCTCGCCGGGCGTGATCCAGAATTGGTGGCGCGAGGGCATGATCGGCGGCGCCAAGGCGCAGTATGACTGCATCAAGGCGTTCTCGGAAACCGACCAGACCGACGATCTGAAGAAGATCCAGGTGCCGGTGCTGTTCCTGCACGGCGACGACGACCAGATCGTGCCGATCGCCGATTCCGCGATGCTGGCGGTGAAGCTGGTCAAGAAGGGCGAGCTGAAGGTCTACAAGGGCTTCCCGCACGGCATGCTGACCACGCATGCCGAGGTGCTGAACCCCGATCTGCTGGCGTTCATCCGCAAGTGATCCACTGAAAGGGCCGCGCCTGTCACAACGCCGGCGCGGCCCTTTCCTTGCTTGGTGCGCGGTTAAGCATGTTCCGCAACCACTCGTTTACACCCGGCTGCGACACTGGCGCATCGGAGTAGCGCCATGATCGCCACCAACATCGCCCTTACGGGGGTTCAGGCCAGCGTCGCGCGCATCAATGTCAGCGCGCAGAACGTCGCCAACGTCAATACGACCGGCGAGACCGCAAAGGCGGTCACGGCGGCGACCGCGATCGGCAAGACGGTCAACCATGCCTATCAGCCGATCGCGCTGTACCAGGCGGCGGCCGCCTCGGGTGGCGTCAATGCCAAGCCGGTGCCGGCGGTGCCGGGCACGGGGCCGCGCTACGATCCGGAATCGCAGGATGCCGACGAGGACGGGAACATCGAGGCGCCCGACGTCGATTTCGCGAGCGAGGATGTCGAGCAGCGCAAGGCGCTGTTCTCGTTCCGCGCGAACCTGTCGGTGATCAAGGCCGACGACCAGATGATGGGTTCGCTGCTGGACATGCGCGTATAAGCGTACGGCCCTCTCCCCGAAGGGAGAGGGCGTGCGAGCGTCAGGCCAGGGTCAGGCCGACATTCACATTGCCGCGGGTGGCGTTCGAGTAGGGGCAGACCTGGTGTGCGGCGTCGACCAGCTTCTGCGCTTCCTCGCGGTCCATGCCGGGCAGGTCGACCAGCAGATCGGCGGTGATGCCGAAGCCGCCTTCCGAACGCGGGCCGATGCCCACCGTCGCGGTGACCGTCACATCGGCCGGGACCTTGATCTTCATGCCGGCGCCGACCGCCTTGAGCGCGCCGATGAAGCACGCCGAATAGCCCGCCGCGAACAGCTGCTCCGGATTGGTGCCGTCGCCGCCGGCGCCGCCCAGTTCCTTCGGCGTCGACAGCTTCACTGCCAGCACGCCGTCCTCCGAACGTGCGCTGCCGTCGCGGCCGCCGGTTGCAGTTGCCTTGGTGGTGTACTTCACATCGACCCACATCGGGTGTCTCCTTTCAGTGCTGCGATAATCGTTATCGCGATAAATAGTAGATAGGCGAGGCTGCGCCCCTTGTCCAGTGGATTCGTTATCGCGATATAAGATTTGTCCCGCCGCAGTCCGGCGGAGAGGAGTTTCTGCCCATGCCTGCCCCGCTTCCGCTCGACGGCCAGCTCTGCTTTTCGCTCTACAGCGCGAGCATGGCGATCACGCGCGTCTACAAGCCGATCCTCGATCGGCTGGGGATCACCTATCCGCAATATCTGGTGCTCCACGCGCTGTGGGAGAAGGACGGCCGCACGGTGGGCGCAATCGGCGAGCGGCTGGCGCTCGAATCGAGCACGATCACGCCGCTGGTGAAGCGGCTGGAGGCGGCCGGCATGCTCGCCCGCAAGCGCAACCCCGAGGACGAGCGGCAGGTGCAGGTGTTCCTCACCGACCAGGGTCGCACGATCCGCGAGGAATGCGGCTGCCTGGGCGAGGCGGTGCTGGAGAAGACCGACCTGACGCTCGAGCGGCTGGCAACCCTCAACCGCGAGGCGCAGGCGCTGCGCGACTCGCTGGCGCGCGCCTGACCCTCCGCACCAATCCCGGTTTGCCGTGTGACGGGCTGACGCTAATACCGCTTCGCGTTGCGCGGGACTCGCTCTCCACGTCGTCATCCCGGCGAAAGCCGGATCCATTCGCCGCTCGGCCGCAGATAATGCCGAGATGGAGACCCCAATGGATCCCGGCTTTCGCCGGGATGACGGGCGGGGTTACGGGTTTCCATCGACGCAGCCTAGTATAAGGGGGCATCTTTGCCCCCCCCAATCTGCTGGAACCCGAGTTTCGATGCTGCGCCTGTCCGGACTTTCCCTGCCCCTCGACCATCCCGCCGATGCGCTCGCGCCTGCGATCGCGGCGCGGCTGGGCGTGGCACCGGCGGACGTGCGCGGCTTCACCGTGTTCAAGCGCGGCAACGACGCCCGGCGGCGGAGCGCGATCCTGCTGGTCTATACTGTCGATGTCGATCTGGCGGACAAGGCGGAGGTGCTGGCGCGGTTCGCCGGCGACAAGGACGTGCGGGCGACGCCCGACATGGCCTACCGCCCGCCGGTCCATGCGCCCGAGGGCTGGAACGGCCTGCGCCCGGTGGTGATCGGCGCGGGGCCGTGCGGGCTGTTCGCCGGGCTGATCCTCGCGCAGATGGGCTTCCGCCCGATCATCCTCGATCGCGGCAAGATCGTGCGCGAGCGGACCAAGGATACCTGGGGCCTGTGGCGCCGCTCCGAGCTCAACCCGGATTCAAACGTGCAGTTCGGCGAGGGCGGGGCGGGGACCTTCTCCGACGGCAAGCTCTATTGCCGGGTGAAGGATCCGCGCTTCCTGGGCCGCAAGGTGCTGGAGGAGTTCGTCAAGGCCGGCGCGCCCGACGACATATTGTGGCAGGCGCATCCGCATATCGGCACCTTCCGGCTCGTCACCATGGTGGAGAGCATGCGCCGCACCATCGAGGAACTGGGCGGCGAATATCGCTGGCAGACCCGCGTCGATGCGATCGAGCTCGATGGCGAGCGCAAGATGCGCGGCCTGCACCTCCACGACGGCAGCTTCCTCGAGGCCGACCATGTCGTGCTCGCGGTCGGTCACAGCGCGCGGCCGACCTTCGAGATGCTGCATCGCATGGGCGTGCATCTGGAGGCCAAGCCCTTTTCGATCGGCGTGCGGATCGAACATCCGCAAAGCTGGATCGACCAGGCACGCTTCGGCAACTGCGCCAAGCATCCGGACCTGGGCGCGGCGGCCTATGCGCTGTCGCACCACTGCGCCAATGGCCGCACCGTCTACAGCTTCTGCATGTGCCCGGGCGGCCGCGTGGTGGCGGCGACCTCCGAGGAGGGCCGTGTGGTCACGAACGGCATGAGCCAATATTCGCGCGCCGAGTTCAACGCCAATTCGGGGCTGGTCGTGGCGATCGATCCGGCGCGGGACTATCCGGACGGGCCGCTCGCCGGGCTCGACCTCCAGCGCAAATGGGAGGATGCGGCCTATATCGCCGGAGGCTCCAACTACAACGCGCCGGCCCAGCTCGTCGGCGACCTGCTTGCCGGGCGACCCTCGACCGCGCTGGGGCAGGTGGTGCCGAGCTACAAGCCGGGCGTGACGCCCACCGACCTGTCGGCCTGCCTGCCGGACTTCGTGATCGAGGCGTTTCGCGAGGCGCTGCCGGTGTTCGGCCGCCAGATCGCCCGCTACGATCACCCCGAGGCGGTGATGACCGGCGTGGAGACGCGCACCTCCTCGCCGCTGCGGATCACCCGCGGGGCGGATCTGCAGAGCCTCAACACGCCCCGGCTGTTCCCGGCGGGCGAGGGCGCGGGCTATGCCGGCGGCATCCTTTCCGCCGCGATCGACGGCATCAAGGTTGCCGAGGCCGTAGCCAGGAGCATGACCGAGGGCTGACCTTAACATTCTGAGGTCGGACGAAATCGTAACCCTTCGCCGCTATAATGATGGGCGAAAGGGAACGATTGTGCAGAATTATCGCGAAGCCGCGCGGCTGGACGCGCTGCATCAGCTCAAGCTGCTTGACACGCCCCCGAGCGCGCATTTCGATCGCATTACCCGCATGGCGGCACAGATTTTCGGCCTGCCGGTCGCAGCGGTCTCGCTGACCGACAGGGATCGGCAATGGTTCAAGTCGCGCGTCGGCATCGATCATTGCAGCATCCCGCGCGAAAAGGCGCCCTGTGCGGAAGTGGCGGAACTGCGCGGCGTGGTGGTGATCGAGGACTTCGCTACCCATCCTTGCTATGCCGACAGCCTGCTCGCCCACAACGGTACCCGCTTCTACGCGGGGGCACCGCTGGTCACCAGCGACGGCTATGGCCTGGGCGCGCTGTGTGTGCTGGGTACCGAGCCCCGCGTCGCAACCGCGGACGAACTGGCGGCCTTGGGCGATCTCGCCGCGATGGTGATGGCGCAGATCGAACTGCAGCACGCCTTCGGCCGCATCGACCCGATCAGCGGCCTGCCGACGCGCGCGCAGTTCCGCGACGACCTCGCCGATCTGGCCCGCGATCATCCGGGCCAGTCCCGCATTGCCGTGGTCGCCGATCTGGCGCGGGACGACCAGATCGCGAAGATCGTCGGCGTGGTGGGCGCCGGCCGGCTGGACGAGATGGTCCGCGAGGCATCGCGCGCGATCCAGGGCGCGCTCGGCGCGGACCGCACCGCCTATCATGTCGGCACCACCCAGTTCGCCTTCTTCTCGCCGCCCGACATCGACGTGCAGGCCTATGTCGATGTGCTCGAACAGGGCTTTGCGGCGATTCGCGCGACCTCCAGCGCGCGCTTCGTGACGAGCGTGGCGATTGGCCTCCGCCCGTTCCGGCTGGGCGAGGTGTCGCCGGAGGACGTGCTGCGCGGCGCGGCAAGCGCGGCCCAGGATGCACGACGCAACGACGGGGCGATCGCCGTCTATTCCCCTGCGCGCGACAGCGAGATGCGGCGGCGCTACGACCTGCTGCAGGATTTCGGCGCGGCGCTCGAAGCGGGCGACCAGCTGCGGCTCGTGTACCAGCCGCGCGTCGATCTGGGCTCGGGGCGCTGCGTCGGTGCGGAAACGCTGCTGCGCTGGCGGCACCCGGCGCTGGGCGAGGTGTCGCCCGCCGAATTCATTCCGATCATCGAGCAGACGGCGCTGGCGCGCCCTGTCACCCAATGGGTGCTGGAGCATGCGCTCGATCAGCTTGCCGCCTGGCAGCCCGCGGGGCTGAACCTGACGCTGTCGATCAACATCTCCGCTGCCAATCTGATGGAGACCGATCTCATCCAGCGCATCCAGCTGGCGCTGCTGGCGCGGCAGCTCCGCGCCGAGCAGCTGGAGATCGAGCTTACCGAAAGCGCGATGATGGCGCAGCCGGAAAAGGCGCTGGCGATGCTCCGCGAGCTTTCCGCCGCGGGCATCGCGCTGGCGATCGACGATTTCGGCACCGGCCACAGCAGCCTCGCCTATCTGCAGCAGGTGCCTGCGCATGTGGTGAAGATCGACCAGGCCTTTGTGCGGGAGCTGAGCGGGGCCTGGGGCGCCGATTATGTGCTGGTGGAGACCATGGTCGGCCTGATCCACAAGCTCGGCCGCCGTGTGGTGGTGGAAGGCGTGGAAACCGAGGCCGCCGCCACCCTCCTCGCCGGCATGGGGTGCGAGGAGGCGCAGGGCTATTGGTTCGCCCGGCCGCTGGAGCCGGGTGCATTCGTCGAATGGATCGCGGCGCGAAAGGCGCTGGCCGCCTGAGTCTTTCCTCCCGTCCCACGCGGTGGGAGGACAGACGCGATCAGGCGCTTTCGCTGAACTGCAGCGCCGCCAGCCGGGCATAGAGGCCGCCCTTGGCGACCAGCTCGGCATGCGTCCCCGTTTCGACGATCCTGCCCGCTTCCATCACGATGATCCGCTCGGCCGCGCGGACGGTGGCGAGGCGGTGGGCGATCACCAGCGTGGTGCGACCCTGCATCAGATGCTCGAGCGCATCCTGCACCAGCTTCTCGCTCTCGGCGTCGAGCGCGCTGGTCGCTTCGTCGAGCAGCAGGATCGGCGCGTCGCGGAGCAGTGCGCGCGCGATGGCGAGCCGCTGGCGCTGCCCGCCCGAAAGGCGTGCGCCGCCTTCGCCGAGAAAGGTGTCGAGCCCCTCCGGCAGCGCGCGCAGGAATTCGGCGGCGTTGGCGGCCTCGGCCGCGGCCCAGATCGCGTCGTCGCTCGCCTCCCAGGCGCCGTAGCGCAGATTGTCGCGGGCGCTGGCGCCGAAGATCACCGTTTCCTGCGGCACCATCGCCATGCGGGCGCGGACCTCCGCCGGATCGGCCCGGGGGATGGCGACGCCGTCGATGCGGATCTCTCCCGCCTCGGGATCATAGAAGCGCTGGAGCAACTGGAAGAGCGTCGACTTGCCGGCACCCGAGGGGCCGACCACGGCAACCGTCTCGCCGGGCGCCACGAACAGCGAGAAGTCCTGCAGCGCGGATACTTCCGGGCGCGTCGGATAGCGGAAGGTGACGGCATCGAACGCGATTGCGCCTTCGGCGGGGCTGGGCAGCGCTACCGGGTTGGCGGGTGCTGCGATGTCGGGCTCCTGCTGGAGCAGCTCGGCAAGGCGGCTGGCGGCGCCCGAGGCGCGCAGCAGGTCGCCGTACACCTCCGTCAGCGCGCCGAACGACCCGGTGACGAGGCCGGCGGTGATCACGAAGGCGGTGATCGCGCCGCCGCTGATCTGCCCGGCGGCGACGCCGGACACCGCATCCCACATGATCAGCGTGATTGCGGTGAAGAGCAGGCCGATCACCAGCGCCGTCATCACCGCGCGCAGGGCGAAGCGCTTCTGCGCGGCGGCGAAGCTGCGGACCACCGCGTCCCGGAAGCGCTGGCCCTCGCGCCGTTCCTGCCCGAAGGCCTGGACGATTCGCATCGCACCCAGCGTCTCCGAGGCGATCGCGCCGATATCCGCGACGCGGTCCTGGCTGTTGCGCGAATATTGCCGCACGCGCCCGCCCAGCCAGACGATCGGCAGCACGGTGA
The DNA here is from genome assembly GCF_001598435.1 of Sphingomonas pituitosa NBRC 102491. GTDB lineage: Bacteria > Pseudomonadota > Alphaproteobacteria > Sphingomonadales > Sphingomonadaceae > Sphingomonas > Sphingomonas pituitosa. Next base: position 71,953 of record NZ_BCYY01000003.1, on the reverse strand, counting down.
GCGGCATCCCCACGATCAGATAGGCGGCGATCTTGGGCGCCAGCACGAACAGGTAGATGACGCCGCCGATGCCGGTCAGCAGATTGCGCAGCGCGATCGAGACGGTCGAGCCCACCACCTGCTCGACCAGCGCGGTATCCGAGGTGAGTCGCGAGGCGATCTCCGAGGGGCGGTTTTCCTCGAACCATTTCGGCGGCAGGCGCAGCAGGTTGCGGTGCACGGCGATGCGCAGGTCCGCCACCGTCCGCTCCGCCACCCAGGAAATGAAGAAGAACCGGATCGCCGTCGCGACCGACAGCACGAGGATGACCGCCAGCAGGCCTTCGAAATAGACGCCGATCCGGCTGGTATCGACGCCCTTGGCGAAGCCGTTGTCGACGATCTTCTGGAACGTCCGCGGTATCCACAGCGTCGCCAGCGACGACGTGACCAGCGCGATGGACGCGATGACGATCTGCAGTGGATAGCGGCGGGTGAACTGCCAGATGACGAGCAGGCTGCTGAGCTTGCGGCGCGGCGCCGGCGGCGGGGTCGTGTCGGCCATGGCAACGCGCGTAGCGCGGTTCGCGGGGCAGGGGAACTACCTCCGGATGTCTCTGTTCCGTATAGCTGCGACGTTGCGGCGCACAACGCCCCCGTCTATATGAGTGGTAAGACAACCCCCGCTGCAGGGATCGGGGCACGGGGAAGGAATTTTATGCTGTACGACGCTTACGAATTCCAACGTTCTATGCTGGCCGGGGCGAGTGCTCTGGCCAATTTCGGTGCGGGCTTGCTCAACAATCCTGCCAACCCCTTCGCCTATTTCGGCGGCGGTCCGGTGATGGCCTCGGCGCTGGAAGTGTTCGCGCACGCCTCCGCGCCGCGCGGCAAGCCCGATTTCGGGCTCGATTTCACCGAGATCGACGGCCGCCAGGTGGCGGTGCGCGAGGAAATCGTGCTGCGCAAGCCGTTCGGCCAGCTCAAGCGCTTCGTGCGCCAGGGTGTCGAAGGCGGGCCGAAGCTGCTGATCGTCGCGCCGATGTCCGGCCATTATGCCACGCTGCTGCGCGGCACGGTGCAGCGGATGCTGCCGGTGGCGGACGTGTACATCACCGACTGGCGCGACGCGAAGCTGGTGCCGACCAGCGAGGGCCGCTTCGACCTCGACGATTATGTCGATTACATCATCGACTTCCTGGCGCATATCGGCGCCGAAGGTACTGCCCGCCCGCACATGCTGGCGGTGTGCCAGCCCTCGGTGCCCTGCTACGCCGCCGCCGCGGTGATGAGCGCGGACCAGCATCCGAACCGTCCGGCGACGCTCACCATGATGGGCGGCCCGATCGACACGCGCGAGGCGCCGACCGCGGTCAACACGCTGGCGACGGAACGGCCGTTCAGCTGGTTCGAGAACAATGTGATCGCCACCGTGCCGCGCACCTATTCGGGTTCGGGGCGTCGCGTATATCCGGGCTTCCTCCAACTCGCCGGCTTCATGACGATGAACCTCGGCAACCACCTCATCTCGCATTGGGAGATGTTCAAGCATCTCGTCCAGGGGGATGACGAGAGCGCCGATGCGACGATGAAGTTCTACGAGGAGTATCGCTCGGTCTGCGACATGACCGCCGAATTCTACCTCCAGACGATCGACGTGGTGTTCCAGACGCATGCGCTGCCCAAGGGCGAGATGCTGCATCGTGGCCGCCGGGTCGATCCGGCTGCGATCAAGGATATCGGCATCCTCGCGATCGAAGGGGAGCGCGACGACATCTCGGGCATCGGCCAGACCAAGGCCGCGCTGACCATCGCGACCGAACTGCCGGAAGCGTTCAAGCAGTACCATCTCGCCGAGGGTGTCGGCCATTACGGCATCTTCAACGGATCGAAGTGGCGCAACCGCATCGCGCCGGTCGTCGAGCAGTGGATGGCCACGCACGGCGGGTGACCTGCCGCCCCTTTTCCGTGTGAGAAGGGGCATCCCACCATCATCACCAACCGACAACGTCATCCCCGCGAAGGCGGGGATCGATTGGGGTCGCCATTTCCGCTCCATCTGCGAGTGTGCAGGCTGATGGATTCCCGCCTTCGCGGGAATGACGATCGGTGCTTGAAACGCTCCGCCTCCATCCTCCCGTCGCAGGAGGATGGAGGCCGCGCCCTCACATCCCGCCTTCGTCCAGGCTGAGCAGCGTCGCATTGCCGCCGGCGCTGGTGGTATCCACCGACACCGCCCGCTCCGCGCAGAAGCGGTGCAGATAGTGCGGTCCGCCGGCCTTGGGCCCGGTGCCCGACAGGCCCTCGCCGCCGAACGGCTGCGAGCCCACCACCGCGCCGATCATCGAGCGGTTGATATACAGATTGCCCACCCGCGCCTCCGCCTCGACCAGCTCGGCCGAGCGGGCGATGCGGCTGTGCAGGCCCATCGTCAGGCCGAAGCCCTTGGCGTTGACCCGCGCCACCGTCTCGGCGAGCGTGCCCGCCTTCCAGGTGGCGACGTGGAGGATCGGGCCGAACCATTCGCGGGACAGATCCTCGGGGCGATCGATGCGGATCATCGTCGGCGGCACGAACAGGCCGGTGGCGGGCACCGGCACGGTCTTGATCCACTGCGCCTTGACGCTGTCACGATAGGCCATCAGCTTGTCATAGGCGGCCTGGTCGATCACCGGGCCGACATCGGTGCGCGGGTCCGCCGGATCGCCAAGGATCAGCAGCTCCATCGCGCCGCGCAGCATCTCGATCACGCCCTCGGCGATCTCCTCCTGGAGCAGCAGCAGGCGCAGCGCCGAGCAGCGCTGGCCGGCCGAGCGGAACGCCGAGGTCAGCACGTCGGCCACCACCTGTTCGGGCAGCGCGGTCGAATCGACGATCATCGCGTTGATGCCGCCGGTTTCGGCGATCAGCGGTACCAGCGGGCGGTCCTCGCCTTCGAGCAGCGCGGCGGCGATCTTCTTGGCGGTGGGGGTGGAGCCGGTGAAGGCGACGCCGGCGATGCGCGGATCGGACGTGAGCGCGGCGCCCACTTCGGGTCCGCCGGTCACCAGCACCAGCGCATCCTCCGGCACGCCGGCCTGATGGGCGAGGCGCACGGCGGCGCGGGCGATCTCGGGCGTCTGTGGGGCGGGCTTGGCGACGACGGCGTTACCGGCAACCAGCGCGGCCGCGGTCTGGCCGAGGAAGATCGCCAGCGGGAAGTTCCACGGCGCGATCGTCGCCCAGACGCCGCGGCCTTCCATGCGCAGCTCGTTGCGCTCGCCCGTCGGCCCGGGAAGGGTGATCGGGGCGAGCCCGGTGCGGGCCTGGAGCGCGTAGTAGCGGCAGAAATCGGCTGCCTCGCGCACTTCGCCGAGCGCGTCGGGGATCGTCTTGAAGGCTTCCTTCACCGCCAGCGCCATCAGCTCGACGCGGTTCTCCTCGAGCAGATCGGCGAGGCGTTCGAGGATCGCGGCGCGGGTGGCGAGCGGGGTGGCGGCCCAGCCGGGGAAGGCGGCCGAGGCGCGATCGATGGCCGCGCGCACGTCGACCGGTGCGGTCGCACCGGCGGCGGGCAGGGGCTTTGCCGCGATCGCCATCGCGGTATCCGCAAGGATCGTGCGTTCGGCGAGATCGATCCCGCCCGAATTCTTCCATGCGCCGAACAATTCGACCGGCAGCGGGATGCTCGGGTGGCGGGTGCCGCCCACCGCCGCGATCTTCTCGACCGGATCGGCGAGCAGTTCGGCTTCGCTGAGCTGCTCGTCGGCGAGCTGGTGGACGAAGCTCGAGTTCGCGCCATTCTCCAGCAGGCGGCGGACGAGGTACGCCAGCAGGTCACGGTGGCCGCCGACCGGCGCGTAGATGCGGCAGTGATGGCCCTGTTCGTTCACCAGCCGCTCGTACAGCCCTTCGCCCATGCCGTGCAGGCGCTGGAACTCGAAGTCGCGGGCATCGCCGGCCCAGTCGAGGATGGTGGCGACGGTCAGCGCGTTATGGCTGGCAAAGGCCGGCACGATGTTCTTCGCCGCGAGCATGTCGCGCGCGCAGGCGAGGTAGGACACGTCGGTCGCCGCCTTGCGGGTGAACAGGGGGTAGTCGGACAGGCCTTCCACCTGGGTGCGCTTGATCTCGCTGTCCCAATAGGCGCCCTTGACCAGCCGGACGTGCATCGGCCGGCCGAGATCGTCGGCCCAGCCGATCACCGCGCGGGCGCGCTTGCCGTACGCCTGCACCGCCATGCCGAAGCCGTTCCAGCCGCGCAGTTCGGGCCGGCGCGCTACCGAGCCGATGATGTCGAGGCTCATTTCCAGCCGCTCGCTCTCCTCGGCGTCGACGGTGAGCGGGATGCCCTGCGCCGCCGATTCCGAGGCGAGCTGCGCCAGCATGTCGGTGAGCTCGGGCACGCAGCGGTCATATTGCGCGACTTCGTAGCGGGGGTGGAGCGCGGAGAGCTTCACCGAGATCGAATGGCCCGCCTTGGGATCGCGGCCGACCGCGCGGATCGCCTCGAAATAGGCCTGGAAATAGCGCTCGGCATCGGCCTTGGTCCGCGCCGCCTCGCCCAGCATGTCGAAGCTGGCGGTGAAGCCCTTGTTCTCGGGCTTCTTCATGCGCTTCGAGGCTTCGTCGATGGTGCGGCCCATCACGAACACTTCGCCCATCCGCTTCATCGCGGCGCCCACTGCCTGGCGGACGAACGGCTCGCCGGCGCGCGAGATAAGACGGCGCAGCGCCCCGGTCTTCTCGTCGCCGACCAGCGCGCGGCCGAGCATCAGGCCCCAGGTCGCCGAGTTGACCAGCACCGAGTTCGACTTGCCCGAATGCGCCTTCCAGTCGGCATCGCCGAGCTTGTCGGCGATCAGCAGGTCGGCGGTCTCGGGATCGGGCACGCGCAGGAACGCCTCGGCCAGGCTGAGCAGGGCGACGCCCTCGGACGAGTTCAGCCGGTACTCCTGCAGGAACTGGTTCACCCAGCCGCGATTCTGTGCCGCCCGCAGGTCCGCCAGCAGCGCGAGGGCATGATCCATCACCCGTTCGCGCGAATCGGGGGTGAGTCGCGCCCGTTCCAGAAGCGGTTTTAGAACATCGGGTTCGGCCGCGCGGTGCAGTTTGGCCATCATTTCGCGGTGGTGTGACGGTACGGCAGTCGGCATTTTCCAGTTTCCGGTCGGCTAAAGCTTGCAGGGAGGCCGGTGGCCCCCTTAGATATGGCGAGCCTATGAAAGATAATTACGCGAGAGGATAGTCTTGGCAGCGTCCGTCACCCCGCAGGAGATGGCCGAACGGGTCGGCGTCGAGCATGTCTCGGACTGGGTGGAGGTCACCCAGGCGATGATCGACCAGTTCGCGGAAGCGACGGGCGATCACCAGTTCATCCATGTCGATCCGGTGCGCGCGGCCGAGACGCCGTTCGGCGGCACGATCGCGCATGGCTTCCTCTCGCTCTCGCTGATGCCGATGCTGGCCGCGCGCACCGATGCGCCGGCCATCGCAGGCGGGCGGATGGGCGTAAACTATGGGGGGAACAAGGTCCGGTTCCTCACGCCGGTCCGCTCGGGCAAGCGGGTGCGCGGGCGGTTCACCCTCAAGAAGTTCGTCGAGCGGCAGCCCGGCGTCTGGGAGCAGGTGCAGGAATATCGGCTCGAGATCGAAGGCGAGGAAAAGCCGGCGGTGATCGCCGAGTGGATCGCGCTGGTATATGTCTAGGCTCGGCCGTCATGCCAGCGCACGCTGGCATCTCGTCGAGGGGAATACTGAAAGAGACCCCAGCTTTCGCTGGGGTGACGCCTTGGAGGAAAGAAGCAAATGCGCTCCGCAGTCATCGTTTCCACCGCCCGTACGGGCATCGGCCGGGCCTATCGCGGGGCGTTCAACGCCACGCCGGCGCCGACGCTGGGCGCGCACGCGATCCGCGCCGCGGTCGAGCGGGCGGGCATCGAGCCGGGCCAGGTCGACGACGTGGTGTTCGGCGCCGCGCTCCAGCAGGGCAGCCAGGCGCCCAACATCGCCCGCCTCGCGCTGATGCGCGCGGGCCTGCCGGTGGAAGTGCCGGGCATGTCGATCGATCGCCAGTGCGCCTCGGGCCTGATGGCAATCGCCACCGCCGCCAAGCAGATCGTCGTCGACAATATGGACATCACGCTGGGCGGCGGCGTGGAATCGATCAGCCTCGTCCAGACCCCGCAGATGCGCGTCGAGCCCGATCGCGAGCTGATCGCGCTGCATAACGACACCTATATGCCGATGCTCCAGACCGCCGAAGTGGTCGCCGCGCGCTACGGCATCGGCCGCGATGCGTGCGACGCCTATGCCTTCCAGTCGCAGCAGCGCACCGCCGCCGCGCAGGCCGCCGGCAAGTTCGACGACGAGATCGTCTCGGTCACCGCGACGATGAACGTCGTCAACAAGGAGACCAAGGAAGTCTCCCAGAAGGAAATCACCCTCGCCAAGGACGAGGGCAACCGCCCCGAAACCACGCTGGAAGGCCTGCAGGCGCTCCAGACGGTGCTGCCGAACGGCACCGTCACCGCCGGCAATGCGAGCCAGCTGTCCGACGGTTCCTCGGCGGCGGTGCTGATGGAGGAGAAGCTGGCGGAGCAGCGCGGCCTTACCCCGCTCGGCCGCTACATCGGCATGGCGGTGGCGGGCACCAAGCCCGACGAAATGGGCATCGGCCCGGTCTACGCCATCCCCAAGCTGCTCGAGCGCTTCAACCTGAAGATGGACGATATCGGCCTGTGGGAGCTCAACGAGGCATTCGCGGTGCAGGTGCTCTATTGCCGCGACAAGCTCGGCATTCCCAATGAGCTGCTCAACGTCAACGGCGGCGCGATCTCGATCGGTCACCCGTACGGCATGTCGGGCGCGCGGATGACCGGCCATGCGCTGATCGAAGGCAAGCGCCGCGGCGCCAAATATGTCGTCGTCACCATGTGCATCGGTGGCGGCATGGGCGCTGCGGGTCTTTTCGAGACTCTCTAAGGGGTTGACCGGAGGGTGCAGGCCGCTGCACCCTCCCGCCATGACAGCAGCCAGCTATAGCGACGGGGTGTCGCTGCGCACCGGCCTTCGTGCCATCGGCCAGAGTTTCGTGTTCCGCGGCCGCTCGACCCGCAGCGAACTGACCAGCGCGCTGATCCTGATCGCGATCGGCGAGGTGCTGCTGTTCCTCGGCTTCCACTTCTTCCATCCGCCGACCCCGCTCAACGTCACCCTGTTCTGGCGCCGCGTGGCGGTGGAAGAGGCGCTGGCGCTGGCGCTGTTCGTGCCGCTGATCGGGCTGATCGTGCGGCGGCTGCACGATGTCGGGCTGCCGGCGATCCCGGGGCTGCTGCTCGCGCTGATCGGCGTGGCCGGCGACCTGGACCGCACCCAGGTCGCGATCGGCCTGTATCCGGGCGTGCCCCTGCTGCCCACTGCGGGCCATGTCGCGCTCGCAATCCTGGCGGTCGCGCTCTACTGGTCGCCCGCAATCGGCGCGAACCGGTTCGGCATGGACCCACGAACCGCCTGAAAAATATAGGGTCTCAGCGGCAATAAACTGCGCTTAGTTGTTGCTCCGGTAACCATTGTTAGCGATACCGCCTGCGCGAGCTTCGACAAGAAGCTGCGGGGAGAGCGAGGATCTGATGGAAGAAGGCGTTGCGCTGGTTGCCGATATAGGCCGGCAATCGGTTCGCTTCGGACTGGCCGGCGGCGCCGAAGGTGCGGAGCCGCGCGACATCAAGCGCTTTTCCAACAGCGACCATCAGACCTTCACCAGTGCATTGGTGGCATATCTTGCCAGCGTCGGCCTGCGCGATGCGCGGCTGCCGAGCGTACTCGCCGTCGCAGGAGCGGTGCGCGGCGACCTGATCAACCTTACCGGCAGCCGCTGGTATATCTCGCTCGCTGGCGTGGAGGCGGTGCTGCGCCGAAAGCCCATCGCGCTGAACGAGTGCGCGGCCAATGCCCTCGCGCTCACCCGGCTGCCGACGACAGCGTTTACCGCGCTGCCCGGCGCGACCTCGCGGCCGATCTCGCCGGGCGGCAATTATGCGGTGATCGGCGTCGGAACGGGGCTCGGCGTCGCCGCGCTGATCAGTGCCGACGGGCGGCATGTGCCGGTGCAGAGCGAGGCAGGGCATATCGGCTTCGCGCCACAGAGCGGCGACGAGGAGCGGTTCGCGACCTTCTGCAGGGCGCGGGGCGGGCTGGTCGAGGTGGAGACGCTGCTCAGCGCCAACGGGCTGCTGCTCGCCTATGAGGCGCTGTCGGGCGGCAAGCGCCTGCCGGCGCCGGAGGACGTGACGCGCAATACCGGCCGCGACCCGATCGCCGCGGCAGTGGTGCGCATGTTCGTCGATCATCTCGGCGCGTTCGTCGGCGATCTGGCGCTCACCTTCGATGCGTGGGACGGCGTGTACCTTACCGGCGCCATCGCCCGTGCGCTGGAGCCGCAGCTGAAGGAGCCCGGCTTCCGCCGCCGCATGGAGGCGCGCACCGCATTCCGCCGCCAACTTTCCGAAACACCGGTAGCGCTGGTCAATCGCAGCGACCTCGAGCTGATCGGCGCGGCGGCGGCGATCCGGAACGCCTGAGCGGACCTGCACGTTACCCGGGTACATCCAACTCCGGGAGACGATCATGGCCGACACGGTCGAACTGAAGAAGCATTTCTGGTCCAAGCTGGCGGACAGCCCCTATATGATGGCCGGCCTGCAGGACGGGCAGCACAGCGAGCCGCTGACCGCGCAGCTCGACGAGGATCAGGTCGACACGATCTTCTTCTTCGTCGGCAAGGACAACCGCATGGCCAAGGGCGGCCCGGCGATGCTGCAGTTCGTATCGAAGGGGCATGATTTCTTCGCCTGCCTCTCCGGCACCGCGCGCGTCGACAACGATTTCGCCATGATCGACAAGCTGTGGAACAGCCAGGTGGAAGCCTGGTTTCCGGGCGGCAAGCAGGACCCGAACCTCGCGCTGCTCCGCGTCGACATCGACGATGCCGAGCTGTGGGAAACCGACATGTCGATCACCGGCAAGGTGAAGATGCTGTTCGGCGGCAAGATCAAGTCGGACGAGACCGGCAGCCACGCGAAGGTGGAAACCACCGCCGAGCGTTGAGCCGAGATTGACCAGCTTCGCGCGCAAGCGCGATTGACCGGGCGGCGCGGCTGCGCGATCCAGGGCCATGGGTCCATCGCTCGCACACCGCGTCCGCACCGAGGCGCATGCCGTATGGCTCGCCATCCGCGATCCGCGTACGCCGCTGGCGGCGCGGATCGTCGGCCTTCTGGTCGCGGCCTATGCGCTGTCGCCGATCGACCTGATCCCTGATTTCATCCCCGTGCTCGGCCTGGTGGACGACGCCATCCTGATCCCGCTCGGCGTGTGGCTGTTCGAGCGGCTGATTCCTGCCGAGCAGTTCGCCGAGCATCGCGCGCACGCCGAGGCGGCGAGTGACCGGCCGGTGAGCTGGGGCGGGATCGCCATCGTGCTCGGGGTTTGGGCGCTGCTGGCATGGGGCGTGTGGGGCTGGCTGGTGACGAAGTACGATTGAGCGCGTCCGCGCGGGGAGGGGCCGGTCACGGCGCGCGCCCCCGCTGCACGGCGCCGCATGCCGCCGCCTGCCGGGGGTCAGGCAGCAGCTTCCAGCGACGAAGGCATCAGCGCACCCAGATTCGCCTGGATCCATTCCACCAGATCCTCGACCTTCGCCGCCGCGTCCTGGCCCAGCGGCGTGAGGCTGTATTCCACGTGCGGCGGCACCACGGGAAAGCTCCGGCGCTCCACCAGCCGATGTGTTTCCAGCTGCTGGAGCGTCTGGGCCAGCATCCGCTCGCTGACGCCGTTCACCCGGCGGCGCAGTTCGCTGAACCGGCGGGTGCCGTCGCGCAGCGCGACGAGCACGAGCAGACCCCAGCTGCTGGTGATGCGCTTGAGCACCGTGCGCGATGGGCAGTCGGATGCGAACACGTCGCCGCGGTCCATCATCGCGGCGAGGGTGCGGGGTGGGGCTCCGGACATTTTTGATACTTACCTTGGTGTGCGTACTTACGATTCGTAAGTGGGTCGCTAGATCCCTGTCGTCAATCCACCGCAGACAAGGAAAATCCTTATGTACGCCGTTACCGGAGCCTCGGGCCAGCTTGGCCGCCTCGTTGTCGAATCGCTGCTGGCCAAGGTGACGCCCGGCGAGATCGTCGCGCTGGTCCGCAACCCTGAAAGCGTGGCGGATTTCGCCGCCAAGGGCGTCGTGGTCCGCGCGTTCGACTATGATGCGCCCGAGACGCTGGCGCCCGGCCTTGCCGGCGTGACGCGGCTGCTGCTGATCTCGGGCAATGCCGTCGGCAGCCGGGTACCCCAGCACAAGGCAGTGATCGACGCGGCCGGGCAGGCCGGCGTGGCGCTGATCGCCTATAGCAGCATCCTGCGTGCCGACCGCTCGCCGATGCAGCTGGCCGTCGAGCACAAGGCGACCGAGGACCTGCTGGCGGCAAGCGGCATCCCGGCCGCGCTGCTGCGCAACGGTTGGTACACCGAGAATTATCTGATGAGTGCGGGCCCGGCGATCGCGCACGGCGTGCTGATCGGCAGCGCGGGCGCGGGCGTGGTGTCGAGCGCAGCGCGCGCCGATTATGCCGAGGCGGCCGCAGTGGTGCTGACGCGCGGCGCGGCGGGCACGTTCGAACTCGCGGGCGACACCGGCTTCACCCACGCCGAGCTGGCAGCGGCGCTGGCCGAGGCTGCGGGCAAGCCGGTCGCGTACCAGGATATGCCGGAGGCCGAATATGCCAAGGCGCTGGAAGGTGCCGGGCTGCCTGCTCCGTTCGCGGCGATCCTGGCGGATAGCGACGCCCGCGCGGGCGAGGGCGCGCTGTTCGACGATTCGCGCACGCTGTCCGGGTTGATCGGCCGGCCGACCACGCCGTGGCGCGAGACGATCGCGGCAGGCGTGCAGGGGTGATCCGGCATGGCCCCGGTATTCCCTTGCAAGGAATACCGGGGCCATCATCGGCGCTGCCGTTCGGCCGGTGCAGCGCTGCCGGTTCGTCGTGGTCGGGGCCGGGCCGGTGCGGCCCGGCGGCCGATCAGTTGGCGTCGGCGGTGCCCATCAGCGCCGGGAAGAAGCCTTCGTGCGCGGTGCGCAGATCGTCGAGGCTGACGCAGAAGTCGCCTTCCTCCAGCTCGAAGATGATGCGGTTGGCGATGGTGCGGCCGATCGGATCGGCGGCGAGGCCGGCCTTGTCGGCGGCGACCAGGAAGTCGGCCAGCGCCTCGTCCTTCACCGTCACCACGTACAGGCCCTGGTCCTCGCCGAACCAGCTGCCGGCGACACCAAAGGGCTGGGGCTGGTCGAGGATCGCGCCGATGTTCGATGCCAGCGCCATTTCGGCGACGGCGACAGCGAGGCCGCCGTCCGACACGTCATGGCAGGCGGTGATCGCGCCGCCGGTGATCGCCGAGCGGATGAACGCGCCGGTGCGGCGCTCCATCATCAGGTCGACGGGCGGGGGCGGGCCTTCCTCGCGGCCGCAGATCTCGCGCAGCCAGATCGACTGGCCGAGATGGCCGCCGCGCTCGCCGACCGCGATGATCACGTCGCCGGTGCCCTTGAAGGCGATGGTGCAGTTCTTCTGCCAGTCCTTGAGCAGGCCGATCGCGCCGATCGCCGGGGTCGGCAGGATCGCCGAGCCGCCGCCGGTGGCTTTGCTCTCGTTGTAGAGGCTGACATTGCCCGAGACGATCGGGAAGTCGAGCGCGCGGCACGCCTCGCTCATGCCTTCGAGCGCGCCGACGATCTGGCCCATGATCTCGGGGCGCTGCGGGTTGGCGAAGTTGAGGCAGTTGGTCACCGCCAGCGGGGTCGCGCCCACTGCGGAGAGGTTGCGCCACGCTTCCGCGATCGCCTGCTTGCCGCCTTCGACCGGGTCCGCGAAGCAATAGCGCGGGGTGCAATCGGTGGTGATCGCCAGGCCCTTGTCGGTGCCGTGGACGCGGACGACCGCGGCGTCGCCGCCGGGGCGCTGCACGGTGTCGCCGCCGACCATGTGGTCATATTGCTCCCAGATCCAGCGGCGGCTGGCGATGTCCGGCGAACCCATCAGCTTGACGAGATCGGCGGCGGGATCGGTGCATTCGGGCACGTTCTGCAGCTCGGGCTGCTTGGGCGTGGGGACGTGCGGGCGATCGTAGAGCGGCGCGTCGTCGGCCAGCGGGGCGAGCGGGATGTCGCACACGACATCGCCCTTCCACTTGAGCACCATGCGGCCGGTGTCCGTCACATGGCCGATCACTGCGAAATCGAGCTCCCACTTGCGGAAGATCGCCTCGGCGAAATCCTCGCGGCCGGGCTTGAGCACCATCAGCATGCGCTCCTGGGACTCGGAGAGCATCATCTCGTACGGCGTCATGCCGGTTTCGCGCTGGGGCACGTCGTCCATGATCAGCTCGATGCCGACGCCGCCCTTGGACGCCATCTCGACGCTCGAGGAGGTGAGGCCGGCGGCGCCCATGTCCTGGATCGCGACGATCGCGTCCGAGGCCATCAGCTCGAGGCAGGCCTCGATCAGCAGCTTCTCGGTGAAGGGATCGCCGACCTGGACGGTGGGGCGCTTCTCTTCCGAATCCTCGCCGAAATCGGCCGAGGCCATGGTGGCGCCGTGGATGCCGTCGCGGCCGGTCTTGGAGCCGACATAGACGATCGAATTGCCGACGCCGGATGCTGCCGAGTAGAAGATCTTGTCGGTATCGGCGATGCCGACGGTCATCGCGTTGACCAGGATGTTGCCGTCATAGGCCGGGTGGAAGTTCACCTCGCCGCCCACCGTCGGCACGCCGACGCAATTGCCATAGCCGCCGATGCCGTGGACGACGCCGGCGATCAGGTGCTTCATCTTGGGATGGTCGGGCCGGCCGAAGCGCAGCGCATTCATGTTGGCGATCGGGCGCGCGCCCATGGTGAACACGTCGCGCAGGATGCCGCCGACGCCGGTCGCAGCACCCTGATAGGGCTCGATATACGACGGGTGGTTGTGGCTCTCCATCTTGAAGATCGCCGCCTGGCCGTCGCCGATATCGACGACGCCGGCATTCTCGCCGGGGCCGCAGATGACCTGCGGGCCGGTGGTCGGCAGCTTCTTCAGGTGGATGCGGCTGGACTTGTAGCTGCAATGCTCGGACCACATCACCGAGAAGATGCCGAGTTCGGTCAGGTTGGGCTCGCGACCGAGCGCCTTCAGGACGCGGTCATATTCTTCGGGCGACAGGCCGTGTTCGGCCACGATCTCGGGCGTGATCTGGGTCATGGGCGGACCCCTTAGCGGGGTGTTGCGCGCGCGTCACCCCGGGAGTTGCAGGGCGACAGGCAATGCTGCGTTAACACGCATCCTGCTAAGGGAGCATCATGCCTATCCTGCCTCTTTTTGGCCAAGGGCTGCACAGCGACGATGCGCTAACCCCGCTGCCGGCCGCCTGGGAATGTGACCTTGAAACCAACGCGCTGCGCTGGTCGCCGGGGGTGTATGATCTGTTCGGCTTTCCTTGCGGTGTCGCGGTAACGCGCGACGAGGCGGTGGGGATGTACACGCCGGAGTCGGCAGCCCTGCTGGAGACAGTGCGCAGCCGGGCAATCGTCGAGGCGAGCAGCTTCACCATCGACGTGACGATCCGCCGCCGCGACGGCGCGCTGCGGCGCATGCGGCTGACGGCGGACGTGGAGTGCGAGGCCGGCCGCCCGGTGCGGCTCTACGGCACCAAGCAGGATGTGACGGACGAGTAGTCTGCCTACAGCACCGCCCACAGCGTGAGCAGCAGCGCGGTCATCGCGGCGTTGAGCGCCATGCCGATGCCGGCGAAGGTACCGCCCAGCTCGGAGACCTGGAAGGCGCGGGCCATGCCGATGCCATGGGCGGAAAGGCCCGCCGCGAAGCCTCTCACGCGATAATCCTCGATCCGCAGCGCGTTGAGCAGCGGCGTGACGATCATCGCGCCGAACACGCCGGCGATCAGCACCACCACCGCCGCCAGCGCCGGGATGCCGCCGAGCTGCTGCGCCAGCGCCATCGCCACGGGCGTCGTCACCGCGCGCGGGGCGACGGTGGCGAGGATCTGCGCGCTGCCGCCGAACGCCCAGACGATGCCGGTGACGCTGACGATCGCCGTCAGCGATCCGGCGAACAGCGCGAGCAGCAGGGGGCCGGCCGCGCGGCGGACCAGCGCGCGGTTGCGCCATAGCGGCAGCGCCAGGCCCACCGTCGCCGGGCCGAGCAGGAAGCTGAGCATCGCGGTGTTCTGCGCATAGACCGGGTAGGGCGTCCGCGTCGCCAGCAGCACCGCGATCAGCACCGGCGTGGCGGTCAGCACCGGATGGCAGAGCGGATGGCGGTTGCTGCGCTTCGACAGGCGATCGGCGCCCTCGAACACCAGCAGCGTGGCCGCAAGCCAGAGCAGAGGCGTCGCCTGGAGTGTGGACCATAGCGTGTTCATGCGTCGCGCTCCTGCCGGTTCAGGGCCCAGCGGAAGACGAGCGCGGTCACCGCCGTGGTCAGCACCGTCGAGGCGAGCGTGGCGACGACGATCGCGACACCGTTCTTCGCGAGAACCGGCCCCTGCTCGATCAGGCCCACCGCCGCGGGCACGAACATCACCGAGAGATGCGCGGTCAGCCACGCCGAGACCTGCACCAGCGTCGGCCGCTCGCCCGGGCGGAGCAGCAGCCAGCCGAGCAGCAGGAACATGCCGATCACGGCGCCGGGCAGCGGCAGGCCGGTGAGCAGGTGGAGTCCCTCGCCGAGTAGCTGGCAGAGGAGCAGGGTGGCGATGGCGGCGATCATGGCCGGGTGCCATGCCATGCTTGCGCGGCGAGGTACACTGCGTCGGGCCGGGGCATGGGCTCCGGCATCGTCGCATCCGCACAGAAGCCCCGCCCGCCGCATCCCTGCGCCGGGCGTGGGGCTCAGCGCTCGCCGTCTTCCTTGTCCATCCGCACCACCGGCTGGACGTCCGGATAGGGCATGATGATCCTGCCGTCGGGGGCGGCGGTGAAGGTCGTCTGCGTGGGGTAGGGAATCGCGATGCCCTCTTCCGCCAGCTTGCGGACGATGCCGATCAGGATGCGATCCCGGGTGGGATGGCCCACGTCCCAGCTGCCGGTGTGGACCTCGGCGATCAGCTCATAGTCGATCGAGCTCGCGCCGAAGCCGGAAAAGCCGTTGCGCACCGCCGTCGCCCCATTGGCTTCGACGATTTCCTTGAAGATTTCCGGCAGCCGTTCGAGCTTCTCGGGCGGCGTCTCGTACGCCACGCCGATCTTGAACGGCAGGCGAATGCGCGTGCGATCGGTGAGGTTCTGCAGCTCCTTGTCGAGCAGCTGCCGGTTCGAGATGACATGCAGCTCGCCGTCGAACGAGCGGACGCGGGTGGATTTGAGGCCGATGCCCTCCACCGTGCCGCTGGTCTGGTCGAACTTGATGTTGTCACCGACGCGGAAGGGGCGGTCGAACAGGATCGACAGCGCCGCGATCAGATCCCCGAAGATGCCCTGCGCCGCCAGACCGATGGCGATGCCGCCGACGCCGAGGCCGGCGATCAGGCCGGTCACGTTGACGCCGAGATTGCCGAGCACCGTCACCAGCGCAATCGCGAACAGCGCGATCGAGATGAGCAGCCGGATGATGCCGACCGCGCTCGCCAGGCTCTCGCTGGGCTTGTCCCCGCGCGTACGATGTTCGATCAGGCCGAAGATCACTTCGCGGATCCAGATCGCGACCTGGAACGTCGCCGCGATGGTGAACAGGAAGGTGATCGTCTTGTCGAGCAGCGGCGGCGTCTGGGCGTAGTTCACCACCAGCCGGGTCGCCGTCATCACGATGAAGAAGTTGTTGGTGCGCGCGATCGTGCGGCCGAAGATCGTGTACCAGTTCGTATCGACACCGTCGCTGTTGCGGCACAGCCGCATGCCCCAGGAGCGCAGCGTGTGGAGCAGCAACACGATTCCCACCGCGATCCCGGTGGCGACCAGGATGCTCAGCCAGTGATCGGCGATCCACTCCGGCGTATCGCCGACAAAGGTCTTGAGCTGGGTTTCGAAATGGGTGGGCTTGGTGCGGGCGGTGATCAGCATCGGGTCTCGTCAGGCTGCCTTGGCTGGCTGTTCGGCCGGATCGGTCTCCAGAAAGACGATCAGGCCGCGTTCGTAGCGGTCGAGGTACTGTGTCGTGCGGGGCAGGCGCAACCCGGCGCGGAACAGCGCCTGCGCCGGCTTGTCGCGCGCCAGCTCGATCAGCCGCGGATGGACATAGGATTTGCGGGCAATGGCGGGGGTGTTGCCCAGCGCCTCGGTCACGGGTTCCAGCAGGGTCTTGAGGCCCACATACTCCCTGGACTGCGCCAGCGTGCGATAGGCGATCACGCTCGCGCCCCAGGTGCGGAAATGCTTGGCGCTGAACGGCGCGTCCATCGCCTCGCGGATATAGGCGTTGACGTCGCTGGAAGTGACCGGGTGCGCTTCGCCGGCATCGTCGATCCAGCGGAACAGGTTCTGGCCGGGCAGGTCCTGGCAGCGCTTGACGAAGCGGCTGAGCGACTTGTCCGACACGGTCATCACCCGCAGCTTGCCGGACTTGGCCCGGAACTGGAGCTTGAGCGCGCCGCCCTGCACCTTCACGTGGCGCTTGCGCAGCGTGGTGGCGCCGAAGCTCTTGTTCTCCTGCGCATAGGCCTCGTTGCCGACGCGGATCGAGCCGAGGTCGAGCAGCCGGATCACGGCGGCGACGGCTTTGTCCTTGCACAGCCCGCGCAGCCGCAGATCGGCTTCCACCTTGCGGCGCAGGCGCGGCAGGCGTTCGCCGAAATTGGCGCAGCGGTCGTATTTCGCCGCTTCCTGGGCCTCGCGGAAGCCGTTGTGGTAGCGATATTGCTTGCGGCCCTTCACGTCATAGCCGGTCGCCTGGATATGGCCGTTCGGATCCGGGCAGAACCAGGCATTCTCATAGGCTGGCGGCAGGCCGATGGCGTTCAGCCGGTCGATTGCGTCGCGATCGGTGATGCGGTTTCCCTCGGCATCGAAATAGCCCCAGCCGTGGCGCATCTTGCGCCGGGTGATGCCGGGGGTCTGGTCTTCGACATAGACGATGTCGGCGCTGTCCATCGCACTTCCTTGGGCTGAGTCTGGGCAAATGCGCCGCAGCAACAATTCGTTCCGGAACAAGGTGAGGGGCCTTCGGGTTGGCCCGGCATATCTCGAACACGGGAAAGGATGCCCCATGGCCAATTTGCAGAATGCGCGCGTGCTGATGCTCGCGACCGACGGCTTCGAGGAATCGGAGCTGTTCGAACCGCGCCAGGCGCTGCTCGATGCCGGCGCGCAGGTGACGCTCGCCTCGATCAAGACCGATCCGATCACCGGCGAAAGCGGCGGCGAGAAGGGCAAGAGCATCACGCCGGATGCGACGCTGGATCAGGTGGAGCTCGATCAGTTCGACGCGCTGGTGCTGCCGGGCGGCGTCGGCAACCCGGACAAGCTGCGGATGAATACGACGGCGGTGGAGATCGTCCGCAGCTTCATGGATTCGAACCGGCTGGTCGCGGCGATCTGCCACGCGCCGTGGCTGCTGGCCGAGGCCGACGTCGTCGCCGGGCGCCGGCTGACCAGCTGGCCGTCGATCCGCACCGATCTCGCCAATGCCGGCGCCGATGTGGTCGACGCCGAAGTGGTGAGCGACGGCAATTTGATCACCAGCCGCAAGCCGGACGATATCCCCGCGTTCAACCGCGCGGTGATCGCCGCGCTGGAAGACGTGACCGCCCCGGCCTGAACCCGAGGCGGTTGATCCAGCGCTGTGCGGGGCGCTCCACCCAGCGGTGGAGCGCCACCGACGCGGCAAGGACCAGCAGCAGGTAGAGCGTGGCGCGCGGCCAGCCGATCGTCCCGGTGTGGACGAGTGCCAGCTTGAAGGCGAACCACAGCAGGAAGTGGCTGAGATAGGTGGCGTAGCTGATCTCGCCGAGCCGGTGGAGCAGGGCGTTCTCCAGCGGATTGCCCGCGCGGCCGGCGGTGAACGCCAGCCCCAGCAACAGGGCGGCGAGCCCGGCGGGGACCGCCAGCGTTTCCGGGACCCCCATCCACCAGGCGGCACCGAACAGCGTCGCGATGCCGAAGCTTCCAGTCGCCGCGCGGCGGCCCTGCCACCGCCGCCACAGGGCATGCAGCACGGTGCCCGTGGCGAACTCCAGCAGGCAGCGTACGAGTCCGAGAAGGGCGATGTCCCGCCCGAGCAGGTCGGCGCCGCGCAGTGCGAACGCTGCCCATAGGGACAACAGCAGGAACGTGATCGCACCCAGCAGCGCGGGCGTGGTGCGGCGGCGCCAGTCGATGGCCATCACCCAGAGCGGGAACAGCAGATAGGCGGCCAGTTCGCACGAGATCGACCAGGCAGGATCGTTCCAGCGCAGCGGATCGGCGACCCCCCAGGACTGGACGAGCAAGAGATGCGCCGGCAGGTCGCGCAACGGAAACTCCGCCACGGCGCGCCCGCTGGCGCGGAGGACCAGCATCAGCAGCAGCGCGAAGCCCAGCATCACCGCGTGCAGCGGCCAGATCCGCGCGATGCGACGGCGGAGGAAGCCGGGCATCGCCGCCAGCCCTCCGGCGCGCAGCCGCTCGCCATGGCTGAGCGCGAGCACGAAGCCGGAAAGCAGGAAGAAGAAATCGACCGCGAGGTAGCCTTTGGCAAACACGGCCTCCGCCGCGCTCGGCAGGTCGGAAAGCGATCCGCGCAGATGGTAGAGCACCACCCACCACGCCGCGATGCCCCGCGCCGAGGTGAACGCGCGCAGTTCGGTCCGCGCGTTCATTCCGTCGCGGCGCGGGCCTTGCGCAGCGGCCGCCAGTCCGCGGCGGCGCGCTTGCGGGCGCAATAGGTGTCGAGCCCGATCTGCGCGCCGATCAGCATGTAGATGAAGGGCTGGAAGGCGATCGCCACGAACGCGGCGCCGAGCAGGTAGACGAGATGCCCGTTCTGCAGCGCGGCGGCGAGCGGGGCGATCCACGCCGCGTCGCCTTCGGCACGGGCGTAGCGGCGGCGCAGCACCTCCATGCGGAACAGGCCGGACAGGTTGATGAGCAGCCACAGCGCGAGGCCGGGATAGCCCTGCTCGCCCAGCATCTCGAAATAGGCGCTGTGATAGGCGCGCGCCTTGTCGACCTCGAGCGAGCGATCGACCACCGCGACGCCGCCCTCGTCCGCCACCGCGACCTTCTCGTAGCGGATCTGGTTCTGGCGATAGGCCTCGAACCCGCCGCCCAGCGGGTGCGCGCGGGCATAGTCCATGGTCCATTGCCACACCGCGAGGCGCGTCGAGGCGGAGGCGTCGCCCTGATAGGTCTTGATCGTCCCCATCCGCTCGGTGAACGCAGAGGGCAGGAAGGGCAGGGCGATCAGCGCCAGCGCCGCCACCCCGCCGAGATAGCGCAGCTTCTTCTGCGAATCGCGCAGCATCAGCAGCGCGACCAGCCCGATGCACAGCAGCCCGGTGCGCGTCGCGGTACCGATCGGGATCAGCAGGCAGGCGAAGCACAGCGCGTACGCAAAGGCCTTCACCCGCCAGTCGGGCGCGAAGAGCGTGCCGTGCCGGGTAAACCACAGGATCAGCGGCAGGATCGCGATCGCGACGGTGGAGATGGTGCTGCCCTCGTACAGCCCCGAATTGTTCGCGACCATCAGGTTCAGCTCGCCATAGCCGCCGCCGGACAAGATCGTCTTGATCGCGCCGACGATGATGATCGAGCTGGCGGAAAGCACCATGAACAGCAGCAGCGCCTCGATCCGCAGCCGCGTGCGCAGCGTGAGCGGCAGGAAGGCGGCGAAGGCCAGCGCCTTCCACACCCAGTCCCATTTGTCGCGGGCCTCGACCGGGAAGTCGGCGTGGAGCGTGGTGAACCAGCAATAGCCGATCAGCGCGACGATCAGCAGCTGGCGCGGCGCCACGCGCACGTCGCGCTTGTCGTCGAACAGCAGGAACCCGCCCAGCGCCAGCGCCGCCGCCATCGCCGAAATGGGGAGGGAATTGAGCAGCAGATAGGTCAGCCGTTGCGGCGCGACGATGTCGATATAGGCATAGACCAGCACGAACAGGAACGGCTTGCGGAAGCCGCTGCCGAAGAACGCCGCCAGGAACAGCACGAAGACCCAGTCACGCACCGCGCTTGCCCCAGCGCTTGCGCGGCTGCTTCTCCACGGTGGCAGCATCCTCCTTGTCGAGATCGGGGCGGCGGAGCAGCAGGAAGGCCGCCAGCAGCATCAGCCCATGGGTGAGCGCGAGCGAGAGATTGTCGATCATCGGGCGTGCCGTTCCTTCCGCGCCCGCTCTACCGCAGGTGCAGTTGACGTGCCGTTAAGCGCGGCGTGGCATGCAGGCCGGCATGCGAGTTCTGCACCTTCTGGACCATGGCCTGCCGCTCCACAGCGGCTATGCGTTCCGCACCCGCGCGATCCTGAAGGCGGAGCTGGCGCGGGGCTGGGAGGTCGCGGCGGTCACCGGTCCGCGCCACGGACCGGCCCCTGCGAGCGAAGAGGTGGTCGACGGCCTGCGCTTCTTCCGCACGCCTCCCGTGGCGTCGCGGCTGCCGGGGCTCGGCGAGTGGCGCGAGATCGATGCCTTCGCCCGGCGCATCCGCCAGGTGGTGCAAAGCTTCCGGCCGGATGTGCTGCACGCCCATTCGCCGGTGCTCTGCGCGCTGGCCGGCCTGCGGGTGCGGCGCTGGAGCGGCGTGCCGTTGCTCTACGAGATCCGCGCCTTCTGGGAGGATGCCGCCGTCGGCAACGGCACGGGCCGCGAGGGCAGCCTCCGCTATCGCATCACCAAGGCGCTGGAGACCCACGCCGTGCGCCAGGCCGATGCGGTGGCGGTGATCTGCGAGGGGCTGCGCGGCGATCTGGTCGCGCGCGGCATCGATCCGGTGAAGATCGCCGTCTCCCCCAACGGCGTCGACATGGGGCTGTTCGGCGAACCCTTGCCGCACGACGCCGCGCTGGCCGCGCAACTGGGCCTGGAGCGGGCCGAGACGATCGGCTTCATCGGCAGCTTCTACGACTATGAAGGGCTGGACGTGCTGATCGCGGCGATGCCGGCGCTGGTTGCGGCGCGGCCGGCGATGCAGTTGCTGCTCGTCGGCGGCGGCCCGGCCGAGCCGGCGCTGCGCGCGCAGGCAGCAGCTTCGGGCGTCGCGGACCGCATCCATTTCCTCGGTCGCGTGCCGCACGACATGGTGGAACGCTACTACAGCCTGATCGACGTGCTGGTCTATCCGCGCAAGAAGATGCGGCTCACGGATCTGGTCACGCCGCTCAAGCCGCTCGAGGCGATGGCGCAGCAGCGGCTGGTCGCGGCATCGGATGTGGGCGGCCACCGCGAACTGATTGTCGACGGCATCACCGGCAGCTTGTTTCCGGCTGACGATCCGCTCGCGCTCGCGAAAGTGCTTGAAAATATTTTTTCCAAGCGCAATCAATGGGATGACCGCAAAAAGCGGGCGCGTGCGTACATCGAGGCCGAGCGTAACTGGTCTGTAAATGTTGCAGTCTATGACAGTTTGTATGAAAACCTTGCCATAAAGATGGCATGAGAACCACGTGGTCGCACACGTACCGGGTGAATGCATGAAGATGCCGCTCGTACCCCTGGCCGCCGTATTCCTCGGCGGCGCCTCGGCGCTGACAGCGTTCGCCCTTCCGGCGACGGCGCTGGAGGCCATGATATCGGCAAGTGACGGCGCGGGCTGGAGCACGCACGCCGCTCCCGCGGTGGCAGGCACCGCTCGTCTCGTGTTGGCGATTGCTACCGGTGCCATCGGCGCGGGCGCGGGGGCGCTCCT
Source organism: Sphingomonas pituitosa NBRC 102491 (assembly GCF_001598435.1). Taxonomy (GTDB): domain Bacteria; phylum Pseudomonadota; class Alphaproteobacteria; order Sphingomonadales; family Sphingomonadaceae; genus Sphingomonas; species Sphingomonas pituitosa. The sequence goes on along the minus strand of NZ_BCYY01000003.1, from coordinate 50,136 downwards.
CTCCCACCGGCTGCTGCGCCGGGCCGAGCCCGCAGGGGCGACGGCCAGCCTCGACGTGCTGCCGATGCCGCGCATCCGCCGCGCCGATTCCCATCCCGACGCCCGCCCGCGGCCGCCGCTGCGTGCGACGCACGAACTCGACGCCCCCGCCTGGGCCGCGCCGGCAGCGCCCGCCGCCGAGGCCTCTGCGGCCGCCGAGCGCGATCTTCCCGCGGATCTGGACCAGCCGCTCGCGGCGTTCGATCCGCTGGCGATCCCCCAGGTACCGCTGCCGCCCCCCGTGCCGCCGCGCCGCGAGCGGGCGGCGAGCGCCGCGTTGCGCAACGCGGCCGGCCGCGACCCCGCCGATCGCCTCGTCCGCCCCGAAACCGACGCCACCGTCCATGCGCTGCTCGAGCGGCTGGAGCGGGGCGTGGTGCGGCGCAACCAGGTGGTGCCGGCCCGCGGCCGGGTACGCCCCGATCGCGGCCTGGACGATGCGCTCGCCGCGCTGCGGAGCCTCGCGCGCCAGGCCTGAGCGTCGATCAGCATTCCTCGACGGTCAGCGCCTCCAGAACGACGTGCAGCCGGCCGTTGCGGGTCTCCCGGGACGCGAGCTGCAGGTCGGCAACAAGATGACCGGGCAGCGGCAGATCCAGTTCGGGAAGCGCGTCAAGCCACGCCTGTGCCGCTGGCGTCCGCGCGAGGTCCAGTGCCAGCCGGTGCCGGGCCCCCGTGAAGGTCGCGCTGGCCCAGGGGATCCAGCTCGCTTCTGTCACCGACACCGTGCCTCCCTGCGCCGCGGCCGAGGCGATCAACGCCCGTTCGAGCCGCGCCCCGACATCGCGCCGCCGCGCCGCCCGGGCTGCCATGCCGGCGGGGCGGCGAGGAACGCGCGCAGCCGCGCCGCCAGTGCCGGCCCCGGCACGCGGCCCAGCCGCAGATCGCCGACCAGCCGCGGATCCCCGGCCGCCAGTCGCCCGAACCGTGTCGCCGGCATCCGCGTCCGTTCCAGGAACGCTTCGATTTCCCCATGCAAGGACATCCATGTCCTCCTCCTTCGACTCGGATGATCACGATATGTTCTCATCTAAGCCTTGCGTAGGAAAAATCCTAAGTGTAGGAAAGAGGGTATGGAAGCCGATGTGCAACGGGCAAATTTTGCGAAGCTGGTCACGGCGCGGGGACTGCGTCTGGCGACGCTTTCGCGCGTGCTCGGGCGCAATCCGGCCTATCTCCAGCAATATCTGATGCGGGGCTCGCCGCGCGAACTGGCGGAGCGGGATCGCGCGCGGCTGGCGGAATATCTGGGCGTGGACGAGACGCTGCTCGGCGGGCTGCGCCAGCCCGAGCTCGTCGTGGTGCCGCGGATCGACCTGGCGGCATCGGCAGGCCCCGGCGGATGGGCCGAGGACGAGGCGCTGCGCGCGCCGTTCGCCTTTCCCCCGGCGCTGTTGCGGCAGCTGGGCGTGCGGCCGGAAGCCGCGTCGATGGTATGCGTCGCGGGGGATTCCATGGAGCCGACGCTGCGCGATGGGGACGAAGTGCTGATCGATCGCGATCGCTGCCGTGCCGATCCGCGCGGCATCTTCGTGCTGCGGGTGGAGGGCGAACTGGTCGTGAAGCGGGTGCGCGCGGCGGTGGGCGGCGTGGAGCTGGTGAGCGACAATTCCGCGCATCCGGTGCGCTTCGCCCGCGCCGGCAGCTTCCAGCTGCTTGGACGGGTGGCGTGGCTGGGGCGCGTCCTGTGACGGACGACGCGGCGGCGGTCGCAGCGTTCATCCAGGCGCGCCTGCCCGTCACACCCGTGCCCGGCTTGCCCCAATTGTGCCTGCACAAGGCGGACCCGGCGAGCGGGGTCGGCCGCCTGGCCGATACCGCGCCCTATTGGGCCTATTGGTGGGCAGGCGGGCTGGCGCTGGCCCGGCACCTGCTCGCCCATCCGCATCTGGTGGCGGGGCGGCGCGTGTTCGATCTGGGTGCCGGATCCGGGCTGGTCGGGATCGCCGCCGCGCGGGCAGGGGCCGCGATCGTCACCGCGTCCGAGATCGACGTCCATGCGCGGACGGCGATCGGGCTGAATGCTGCGCTGAACCAGGTGGCGATCGCCGCCATCGTGGGCGACTGCACCGCCGGCCCCGTGCCCGATGTCGACCTGCTGCTGGTGGGCGACGTCTTCTACGCGCCCGACGTGGCGGCGCGGGTGATCGACTTTCTCGATCGCTGCGTGGCGGCGGGCGTGGAGGTGCTGGTGGGCGATCCCGGGCGCGCGCCGCTGCCCCTGGAGCGATTGACGCTGCTCGCCAGCTATGAGGTGGCCGAAGCCGGTACGGCAAGGCGCGCGGGCGTGTTCGCCTATCGCGCGGCGTGAGGCCGGGGGCGGGTAGCCCCCGGCGCTCGCTTACCAGACGTGTACCCGTGCCTCCGGCGCAAGGTACAGCGCGTCGCCCGGCTTCACCCCGAAGGCCGCATACCATTCGTCCATGTTCCGGACGATGCCGTTGACGCGATACTTGTCCGGGCTGTGCGGATCGGAGAGCAGCTGCGCCCGCACCGCGCCTTCGCGCGCCTTGCCCTGCCAGCTGGCGGCATAGGCGAGGAAGAAACGCTGGTCGCCGGTCAGCCCGTCCAGCACCTTGGGCTCGCCGTGGCGGGCGACATAGCGGCGATAGGCGGCATAGGCGACTTCGAGCCCGCCCAGATCGGCGAGATTCTCGCCCAGCGTCAGCTGGCCCTTGATGTGGACGCCGGGGATCGGCTCATAGGCGTCGAACTGCTTGACCAGCGCCTGGGCGTGGGCGGTGTAGCGTTCCGCCGATTGCGCCGTCCACCAGTCGCGCAGCTTGCCGCTGGCATCGAACTGGCGGCCTTCGTCGTCGAAGCCATGGCCCATCTCGTGGCCGATCGTGGCGCCCGTCTCGCCATAATTCACCGCCGGATCGGCGGCAGGATCGAAGAAGGGCGGCTGGAGCTGGGCGGCGGGGAAGGTCACCTGGTTCATCACCGGGTCGTAATAGGCGTTCACCGTCTGCGGGGTCATTGCCCATAGCGAGCGGTCGACCGGCTTGCCGAGCCGCGACAGCTCCAGCTTCCACTCGAAATCGTCCGATGCGAGGTCGTTCGCCAGCGGATCGGTAGCGCTGACCTGCATCGCGGCATAATCGACATATTTGTCAGGATGGCCGATGCGCGGATCGAACGCGGCGAGCTTGGCGAGCGCTTCCTTGCGGGTGGGCGCGTCCATCCAGGCGGCTGCCTTGATCTTGTCGGCATATGCCGCCCGCAGATCCTCGACCAGTTCCTTGGACAGCGCCTCGGCATCCTTGCCCCAATGGCGCTCGGCGTAGATCTTGCCGATCGCCTCGCCCAGCGCGCCGTTCACCAGGCGAACGCCGCGCTTCCAGCGCTCCGACTGCGCCTGCACGTCGCGGAGCGTGCGGCTGTAGAAATCGAACTGCGCGGCGTCGAACGCCTTGGGCAGATAGGCGGCATGATCGCTGACGAAGCGGAAGCGCAGCCAGTCCTTCCAGGTGGCGAGCGGCACGTCGCCCAGCCGCTTGGCGGCGGCGGTAACCGCCGTCGTCTCGCGCACGATGACGGTCGGCATCTTGCCCAGCCCCTGATGGGCGAGCACCGCGTTCCAGTCGAACTCCGGCGCCAGCTTGGCGAGCTGGGCGCGGGTCATCGGGTTGTAGGTCTTCTGCGGATCGCGGCGCGCCTCGGGCGTCCACTGGTCCTTGGCGAGGCTGGTCTCCAGTGCCAGGATCGCGTCCGCCTTGGCCTCGGCATCGGGGATTCCGGCCAGCTGCTGGATCTTCACGATATAGGCGCGGTAGGCCTTGCGGATCGTCTCGTACTTCTCGCCGGTGAGCAGATAATAATCGCGGCTCGGCAGGCCCAGCCCCGCCTGGCCGGCCATCACCGTGTAGCGGGTCGGGTCCTTCTCGTCGGCGGAGATGCCGATGCCGATCGGGCTGGCATAGCCATGATCGGCCATCAGCAGCTCGAGCCCGCGGCGATCCTGCACCGCGTCGATACGGGCGAGATAGGGCTTGAGCGGGGCGGTGCCGCGCGCCTCGATGCCGGCCTCGTCCATGAACGCATGGTAGAAGGTCGCGACCTGGCGGAGCACCGGGTCGCTCGGCGACGTGCCGGCATCCTCGATCAGCTTGCGCACCTCGACCTCGGTCTCGTCGGGCAGGTCGTAGTTATAGCCGATGCGGGCCTTGTCCGGCGCGATCGGCGCGTCGCGCAGCCAGCTGCCGAGCGCGAACGCATAGAAATCGTCGCCCGGCTTCACGGTGCGGTCCATCGTGGCAAGGTCGACGCCCCAGCTGCCATATTTGGCCTGGGATGCGGTCTGGGCGAGGGCGGGAGTGGCGAGCAGGGAAGTGCCGAGCAGCAACGCTGCGAGACGCGGGAGACGCATGGATCGGGTGGTCCTCGAAGTGATATATCTCGCTAGCACGGTGGAGGCGGCGACTCAATTCTTCGCGCGCGCAATCCCCCCCGTTCGTGCGGTGCCCGTTCCAGCCCGACGGACTCCGGCAAGCGGCGCCGCGCGGGCGGCCTCGCTTGCCGGTGTCGCTCGCATCGCTCAGGCGTGGAGGGGCCGCGCGCGCCGCCGCCGCAGGCCGTGGCCTGCCAGCCCCATGCCGAGCACCATGGTCGCCCAGGTGGCGGGCTCGGGCACGCCGGTGGTGGTGGTGATGATCGGCGTCTGCGTCATCGTCACGGCACCGCCCGCAACGAAGGTGAGGCCGGTCACGAAGGCGCCGCTGTCGGTCGGGTCGAGCGCCGCCGTCAGGTCGATGTCCTTCAGCTTGAACCCGGTGACGCCGCCCGCGAACAGCGTGGTGAAATCGAAGCTGTAGACGCCGTGCGCCAGCAGCACGTCGTTCAGGCCGTAGACGTCATAGCCATCCACGTCGCCGGCGATGGTCGGGAAGATCGCGCTGGCGATGTTCGGACCCGACAGCACGTCGTAGATATAGCCGGTCGCATAGTCCGGATCGATATAGATCGGCGTGGCCGGCGTGGCGACGAAATCGAAGGTGAACGCCTTCGTCACGGGGTTCTGGGGCGCGCTCGGCTGGAAGGGGCTGAACGGGGTACTGCCGGTCTGGGTGCCGTTCACGAACACGCCGGTAAATGCCATGCCGGTGTCGAGCGCCTGGTCCGACCAGTTCGCGGCACCGAACCGCAGCTGGTAATTGCCCGCCGCCGTGATGGTGTATTCGGACTTGATCCAGCCGGTATAGCCGCAGCCGACATCATAGCAGCTGCCGCTGCCGGGGCCGAGCGGCGACCAGATCGGGCCGCCGCTGATGATCGGCACGACCGACGGGGTCAGTACCGCAGTCACCGATGGCATGCTCTGGCCCGGAACGATCGTGCCGCTCGGCTTGGTGCGCGCCGTGAACAGGTTGATCGCCAGGCTGTCATCGGCGGCGCCGGCGGACAGCAGCTGCGCAAAGGCGTAATCGGCGAATCCGGCCCCGTCCGTTGTGACATAATTGAAGTAGAAGGATATCTTGTCTCCAACCCTCGCGGCAAAAGCCGATGACCGCAGCTCCGATCCGTTGGTGGAGCCGTTACTATAACCGGTGATCTTGGCGGCGCCGCTCTGCCCCAAATAGGTCGAAACCCAGTTCCAACTTGCCGCACCCCCCGGTGGCGCCGTGACGACGCCATCCGCAGCCGTTGCGGTGCCACAATTACCCGTGCAGGTGTCTGCCAGTGCTGCGCAAGGTGTAAATGCCACCGCGAGCGCAGGCGCAATACATGCGCGTTTCCAGTGCCCCATCAGGTCTCTCCAGGTTAATATATTATGTACGAGTACCCCCTGGACGAGGATATTCGAGCTGGGGCGGGGATGCTACCTGTTCTGTATTGGATGGCGGCGAATAGCTTCGGTACGGATATTGTTACGTGACTTGCGGCGTAAACGCGTTGCCCGGCCTGGTGCCGCAGGGCCGGAAAGCCCCAGTTCGGCGGTATCGGCAGCCCGCACCACCGGCTCCGACGTGCGAAGCGGATACCCGAAGCTGGGCGAAACGGAAAAGGGCGCCCGGATCGCTCCGGACGCCCCTTCCTGAAACCGATCCCGAGAAGGATCAGCTCGAATAGTACATGTCGTACTCGACCGGGCTCGGGGTCATTTCCCAACGGGCCACGTCGGCGCGCTTGATCTCGATATAGGCCTCGATCTGGTCCTTCGAGAACACGTCGCCCTTCAGCAGGAAGTCGAAATCGGCTTCCAGGCTGTCCAGCGCCTCGCGGAGCGAACCGCACACGGTCGGCACTTCGGCCAGCTCGGCCGGGGGCAGGTCGTACAGGTTCTTGTCCATCGGGTCGCCCGGGTGGATCTTGTTCTGGATGCCGTCCAGGCCGGCCATCAGCAGCGCCGAATAGCAGAGATACGGGTTGGCCAGCGCGTCCGGGAAGCGGAACTCGACGCGCTTCGCCTTGCTGCCCGTGCCGTACGGGATGCGGCACGAGGCCGAGCGGTTGCGGCTCGAATAGGCGAGCAGCACCGGCGCCTCATAGCCCGGGACCAGGCGCTTGTAGCTGTTGGTCGACGGGTTGGTGAAGGCGTTGAGCGCCTTGGCGTGCTTGATCACGCCGCCGATGAAGTAGAGGCAGGTGTCGCTGAGGCCCGCATAGCCGTTGCCGGCGAACAGGGGCTGGCCCTTTTCCCAGATCGACATGTGGGTGTGCATGCCCGAGCCGTTATCTTCCTTGATCGGCTTCGGCATGAAGGTCGCGGTCTTGCCATAGGCCTGGGCGACCTGGTGCACGACATACTTGTAGATCTGCATGCGATCGGCGGTGGTCACCAGCGTGCCGAAGGTCAGGCCCAGCTCGTGCTGCGCGGCCGCCACTTCGTGGTGGTGCTTGTCGCACGGCAGGCCCATTTCGAGCATGGTCGAAACCATCTCGCCGCGGATGTCGACGGCGCTGTCGACCGGCGCGACGGGGAAGTAGCCGCCCTTGGCGCGCGGACGGTGGCCGAGGTTGCCGGCCTCATATTCGCGGCCGGAGTTGCCCGGCAGCTCGATGTCGTCGATCTTGTAGTAGCTGGTCGAGTAGCTGTTCTCGAACCGCACGTCGTCGAACATGAAGAACTCGGCTTCCGGGCCGACATAGATGGTGTCGCCGATGCCGGTGGTCTTCAGGTAGCTCTCGGCGCGCTTCGCGGTCGAGCGCGGATCGCGGGCATAGAGCTCGCCGGTCGACGGCTCGACGATGTCGCACACCAGGATCAGCATCGGGGTGGCCGAGAACGGATCGATCCACACCGCGTCCAGATCCGGCTTCAGGATCATGTCGGACTCGTTGATCGCCTTCCAGCCCTCGATCGACGAGCCGTCGAACATCAGACCGTCGGTCAGCTCGTCCTCACCGAGGATCGAGGCGACCATGGTCAGGTGCTGCCACTTGCCCTTGGGGTCGGTGAAACGCAGGTCGATCCATTCGATCTCCTGGTCCTTCACCATCTTCAGGATGTCACTGGCCGAATTCGCCATCGTAGGTGCCCTTTCGCTCTCTTTCGTGTACCCGACGAATCGGGCAATAAAATTTCTCGTGCGGCGGCCTCATCGCTGTCGCCTACCGCTACGTCAAACGGCGTTTTCGTTCCGCTCCCCGGTGCGGATGCGCAGCGCGGTCTCGACCGGAATGACGAAGATCTTGCCGTCGCCGATCCGGCCGGTCTGCGCGGCGGCGGCGATCGCCTCCACCACGCGTTCGGCCAGCGTATCCTCCACCACCACTTCCAGCTTCACCTTGGGCAGGAAGTCCACGACATATTCGGCGCCGCGATAGAGCTCGGTATGGCCCTTCTGGCGGCCGAAGCCCTTGGCCTCGGTGACGGTGATCCCCGAGACGCCCACTTCGTGCAGCGCCTCCTTCACTTCATCCAGCTTGAACGGCTTGATGATGGCTTCGATCTTTTTCACGTTTTCCCCCAGGCAGCGGTTTCGGGCCGCGACAGGTATGATTCACGAGTGTTTAGCAACCTGCATGCCAGAACGGGAATAGCCAGCGTGCCGCCACGCGCCGAACGGATTTCGGCGCGGGAATCTGCCTGATTATCGGGCAGCACCTGCCCAATCGCGCGGCATTTCAGGCGGCGCGGACCTCGCTCAGGAAGCGATCGACCCCTTCGGACAGGGCCTCCGCCTCACCAAGCAAGGCGGTGGAGAGCTCGGCGATCGCCTGGGCATTGCCGGACGCCGCCTGGGCGGACGCACGGACGCGCTCGATATCGTCCTGCACGCCGCGCGTCCCGCAGACGCTTTCGTTGACGTTGCGGGCGATGCTGTGGGTCGCGTGGTGCTGCGCGTGTACGGCGTGTTCGATGCTGGCCGAGAGGCCGGCGATCCCGGTGATCGCCTGCTCTACCCGGCCGTGGTTGGTCGTGACCCGGTCCACCACCGCGCGGACGCCGGCGACCTTGGTGCCGATGCTGTGCGCGGCGTGACGGACCTGGCCCGACAGCGCCTTGATCTCCTTCGCCACAACGGTGAAGCCGCGCCCGGCTTCGCCTGCGCGGGCGGCCTCGATCGACGCGTTGAGCGCAAGCAGGTTCACCTGCCCGGCGATCTCCCCGATCGTCGACGTGACCGCACCCACCGTCCGGGCGAAGGCGTCGAGCTCGGCAGTGCCCAGGCGGCTGTCCTCGACCAGCGCCACGGCTTCGGCCGCCGACGCGCGGGCGAGCACCGTGTCGTGGCCGATCGCCTCCAGCGTGGCCGCCAGCGCGTCCGATTCCTGTGCGATCGCGGCCAGATTGTCGCGGCTCTGCGCGACGGCCGCGGCGAGGGCGGTTGCCGAGGCGCTGTTGGCGGCGGCGCGCTCGGCGGTGGCGCCGGCACTCGATCGCAGCGTGCTGGCAAGGTCGCGCAGCTGGCCGGCCATCGCGCCGACCTCCGCTTCTATCCGCGCCCCGGCGGCTTCGATGCGGCGCGCGCGTTCGGTCTGGAGAGCCGCCTCGCGAACCCGGTCCTCGGCGGCGAGCTGGATGATACGGCGGTTGCTGATCGCCGCGAAGAGCTGCCCGCCGCGCGTCAGGATCATGCCTTCCTGCCCCTCGGCGGCGGCATAGGCATCGACCAGCGCGCGCAGCGGCTGGGCATGATCGGCGGTGGGGCAGGGGCGCACCATCGACTCCAGCCGGCGCCCATAGGCGGGGTTGCGGAGCAGCGCATGGCCATAGGGGTTTAGCAGCAGCCGCCGCACATCCTTCTCGAACAGCGCCCCCAGCGGCCGGCGAGCGGAATCGAGCACCGGCAGCAGACGCAGCGACGGATCGTCCTGAAAGCAGCGCACGGCCTCGCCGAGCGGCGTCTCCAGCGTCAGCCAAGGCGGCGCACGCTCGGCGGCGGTGAGCCATTCGAAGAGGAAGCGGAGATGGGCTGGTGTGTCGAGCATCGGCGCCCCGGTAGGGCAGCGCGGTAAACGAGCGATTAGTGTTTGATGACAGGTTTACGACATATGGTATCAGATCTTCGAACATTTGCGGCCGATGCTCGTTGAAGGGCTTGGTGGGGTTTGGTCCCATCGCCCGGCAGGGGATTTCCGATGCGGTTGCCGCCGATGCATGCGCCAGCCGAATTGCGACGCCGGATCGCCGATACGGTGGCGCCGGCGGGCGTGCGCGTCGTCACCGTCGCGCGAGGTTCACTGGTGCTGATGGTGCACGGCTTGTGCGCGGTCGAGCCCATGCAGCGCAGCGACTGCTGGATCGAGGCCGGTGGCGGGACGCTGGATGCCGAGGACGCCCAGGCGCTGCTGCAGCACTGGACCACCGGTGCCCCGGTGGGGCGCTGCGTTTAGCGACCTGAAGCGCTACTTTCTGGACGTGGACGGCTTCCGGTGGCACAGGGCCGCCTTCGTGTTTTCCCATCCCGGCCCCGCATTGCGGCCGTCCGGGCGATAAGAGCGTTACGAGGACCCGCTTTCATGACCGTCGACACGCGCGCGCCCGCGCTGCTTCCCGAACATCCCGCCTTCGCCACCGCCAAGGTGCTGTGGGTCCGCCACTGGAACGAACATCTGTTCAGCTTCGCGATCGAGCGGCCGGCCAGCTTCCGCTTCCGCTCGGGCGAGTTCGTGATGATCGGCCTGCAGGGCGAAGGCGACAAGCCGCTGATGCGGGCCTATTCGGTCGCCAGCCCGTCCTGGGCGGAAGAGCTCGAGTTCCTCTCGATCAAGGTGCAGGACGGTCCGCTGACCTCGAAGCTGCAGAAGATCGTGGCCGGCGACGACATCTATCTCGGCAAGAAGTCGACGGGGACGCTGGTCGCCGACGCGCTGCTGCCGGGGCGCCGGCTGTTCATGCTGTCCACCGGCACCGGCCTGGCGCCGTTCCTCAGCGTGGCGCGCGACCCCGAGATCTACGAGCGGTTCGAGCAGGTGATCGCGGTGCACAGCGTGCGCCGGGTGAGCGACCTTGCCTATCATGAGGAGCTGTCCGCCAAGCTGGCCGAGGATCCGTTGATCGGCGAGCAGGCCGCGCAGCAGTTCCACTATGTGCCGACGGTGACGCGCGAGCCGTTCCACACCAGCGACCGAATCGGTACGCTGATCGAGAACGGCAAGCTGTTCGAAGGCGTGCCCGGCGATCCGGTGCTGCACCCGGAGACCGACCGCGTGATGCTGTGCGGGTCGATGGACATGATCCGCGATTTCGCCACGCTGCTCGAAGGCAAGGGCTTCAAGGAAGGCTCGAACAACGCGCCCGGCGACTTCGTCATCGAGCGCGCCTTCGTGGGGTGATCATTAGCGTCTCCTCCCCCGGAGCTGCGCTCCGAGGGAGGAAACGCTCTTGCGGTCAGGCCGCCAGCGCCGTCGTGTCGCTGACCGCGCGGATATCGGCTGCCAGCTGGTCCACCCGCGCCGGATCGGCATCCCAGGCGAACATGAAGCGGGCGCCGCCGCCGATGAAGGTATAGAAGCGCCAGCCCCGCACCCGCAGCGCCTCCAGCACCGGTTCGGGCGCGCGGACGAACACCCCGTTGGCTTCCACCGGGAACATCAGCTCGATGCCCGGCAACCCGTCGATCTGCCCTGCCAGCCGCTGCGCGCAGGCATTGGCATGGGCGGCGTTGCGCAGCCAGGCGCCGTTCTCCAGCATGCCGACCCAGGGGGCCGCCAGGAACCGCATCTTGGAAGCGAGTTGCCCCGCCTGCTTGCAGCGATAGTCAAAGTCCTGTGCCAGCACCGGATCGAAGAACAGCACGGCCTCGCCCACTGCCATGCCGTTCTTGGTGCCGCCGAAGCAGAGCACGTCGACGCCGGCGCGCCAGGTGATGTCCGCCGGATCGCAGCCCAGCGTCGCGACGGCATGGGCGAAGCGGGCGCCGTCCATGTGCAGCTTCAGGCCCAGTTCGCGGCATATGGCGGAAAGCGCCTTCACTTCGTCCACGGTGTAGATCTGGCCGGTTTCGGTCGGCTGCGTGATCGTCACCACGCGCGGCTTGGGAAAATGGATGTCCGATCGGCTGGTCGCCACGGCGCGCACGGCGGCGGGGGTCAGCTTGCCGTCCTCGCTCTGGGCGACGAGCAGCTTGGAGCCGTTCGAGAAGAATTCGGGTGCGCCGCATTCGTCGGTCTCGACATGCGCCGCCGCCGAGCAGATCACGCTGTGATAGGACTGGCAGAGCGCCGCCAGCGCCAGCGAATTGGCCGCGGTGCCGTTGAAGGCGAAGAACACTTCGCACTCAGTTTCAAACAGCGTGCGGAAGGCGTCGGCGGCGGTGTGCGTCCAATGGTCGTCGCCGTAAGCCGGGGCGTGGCCGGTGTTGGCGGCTTCCATCGCTGCCCATGCCTCGGGGCAGATTCCGGCATAATTGTCGCTGGCGAATTGCTGGGCTTCGGTCGTCACGCTCTACTGCCTTCTTGCTGTTGCGCAGGAGGCGGGTGACGACAGGAGATGTGGCGTGGACACCGTGTTGCCGGGTTCGGCCACATCCCTCCACTACGACATGGAGGCACCACCTTGCACGGGGCAGGTTGGTGCCGGGCGTCGGCCCGACTCTTGATGCTGGCGGCCGATTAGCGGAAGTTGCGGGGGAGCGCAAGATTGTTGCGGAGCGCTCTTGGGCGCTCCGCAATCCCAGCGAACGCCGGGATCTCCTACCACAAGCCCAGCAGCGTGAGACGGGAGCCCCCCAGCTTTCGCTGGGGCGACGAAATCAGAATCAGTAGGGCGGCTGGTGGAGGCCCTTCGGGCTGGTCGTGAAGATCTCGCAGCCGGTTTCGGTAATGCCGATCGAGTGCTCGAACTGCGCCGAGAGCGAGCGGTCGCGCGTCACCGCCGTCCAGCCGTCGTCGAGCAGCTTCACGTCCGGGCGGCCGATGTTGATCATCGGCTCGATGGTGAAGAACATGCCCGGGCGCAGCTCGGGGCCGGTGCCCGGGCGGCCGACATGCACCACCTCGGGCGCGTCGTGGAACACCTGGCCGAGGCCGTGGCCGCAGAAGTCGCGGACCACGCCGTAGCGATGCTTCTCGGCATGGCGCTGGATCGCGTGGCTGATATCGCCCAGATGGTTGCCCGGCTTGGCCTGTTCGATGCCGAGCATCAGGCACTCATAGGTGACGTCGACCAGCCGGCGCGCCTTGATCGGCACGTCACCGACCAGATACATGCGGCTGGTATCGCCGTGCCAGCCGCCGAGCAGCGGCGTCACGTCGATATTGACGATGTCGCCGTCCTTGAGGGCGCGGTCGCCGGGGATGCCGTGGCAGACGACATGGTTGATCGAGATGCAGCAGCTGTGCGCGTACCCGCGATAGCCGAGCGTCGCGGGCACACCGCCGCCGGCGACGGTCATCGCGCGGACGATGTCGTCCAGCTCCTGCGTCGTCACGCCGGGGACGACATGCGGTACCAGCGCGTCGAGGATTTCGGCGGCAAGGCGACCGGCCTTGCGCATGCCTTCGAAGCCTTCGGGGCCATGGAGCTTGATCGCATGGCTGCGCGCCTGCGGCATATCCGCGGTGACGGTCACATATTCGGTCATCCTGTCCATATAGGCGTTTGCACCCGGCTTTGCGAGAGCGTAGCGCTAGGCACATGCACGAGCGGATCTGGACAGCGGCCCTGGTAGTGATTGGCGACGAAATCCTGTCGGGCCGAACCCAGGACAAGAACATCGCGCAGCTCGCCACCTGGCTGAACGCGCAAGGGATCCGCCTCGCCGAGGTGCGGGTGGTGGCGGACAAGCAGGATGCGATCGTCGAGGCGGTGAACACGCTGCGCGCCCGTAACGATTATTGCTTCACGACCGGCGGCATCGGCCCGACGCATGACGACATCACGGTGGACGCGATCGCCGCGGCGCTGGCCGTGCCGGTGGTCGTCCATCCGGAAGCGCGTGCGGCGCTGGAGGCCTATTATGCGAGCAAGGGCGGGTTGACCGAGGCGCGGCTGCGGATGGCGCGGGTGCCCGACGGTGCCGATCTCATCGTCAACCGAATGTCCGGCGCGCCGGGCATCCGCTGGGGCAACATCTTCATTCTGGCCGGCGTGCCGCACATCGCGGCAGGCATGCTCGATGCGCTGACCGGTACGCTGGAGGGGGGCCTTCCGGTGGTGTCGCGCACGATCGGCTGCTGGGTCGCCGAGAGCGAGATCGCGGACCTGCTGGGCGAGACCGAGCGGGCGCAGGAAGGCGTGTCGATCGGCAGCTATCCGTTCTTCCGCGACGGCCGAGTCGGGGCGAACTTCGTCGTTCGCGCGACCGATCCTGTCATCGTGGACCGGTGCGTCGCGATCCTCGCCGAGGGGCTGGAAGCCCGCGGCTTCGACGCCGTCGACGGCGGGATCTGAGCGCAGGGCAAGCCTGCGGGCACAAAGAGGCCGCCTCCACGGCAGCGCATCGATCGCCATCCGCCCCGTCCGTCATGCACGGGCCTCGGATCGATGACGGGCGAGTCCTTGGCGCGATTCATTCGCCCGGCACAGGCGGCGGCCATGAACGGAGCAGCCCCGGGGCTGGTGTTCGTCAGGGAAGGGGGGAGAGCAGCGTCCTCGCTTGTGCGGCATCCAGGTCCATCTGCGCGGTCAGTGTCTCAAGGCTGTTGAACTTGGCTTCTGGGCGGAGGTATTCGATCAGCTCAACCTCCACGGTCTGGCCGTAGAGATCCCCGCTGAAATCGAAGAAGAAGCTCTCCAGCAGCTCTACCGGGGGATCGAAGCTGGGACGGATGCCCAGGTTCGCCACGCCGTTCAGCACGCGCCCGTCGGCCAGCCGCCCGCGCACCGCATAGATGCCGTACCGGGGCCGAAGATACTTGCCGACCCGCATGTTGGCGGTGGGGTAGCCGAGCTGGCGGCCCAGCTTGGCGCCGCCTTCCACTTCGGCCGCGATCGCGAACGGCCGGGTGAGGAGCAGGGCCGCGCCGCGCGGATCGCCGGCCTGGAGAAGCGCGCGGATACGGCTGGACGAGACGGTTTCGCCGTCCAGCGTTACCGGCGCCACCGTCTCCGCGGTGAAGCCGAGTTCGGCGCCCAGCGCGGCCAGCATCGCCACAGTGCCTTCGCGCCCCTTGCCGAAGGTGAAGTCCTCGCCGGTCACGACCCCGGCGGCACCCGCCGTATCGACCAGCTGCTCGGCGAACTGGCGGGCCGTCAGGCGCGCGAGGGTGGCGTCGAAATGGAAGACCAGCATGCCGGCCGCGCCCGCCGCGGCGAACAGCCGTTCGCGCTGGTCCAGCGTGGTCAGGCGGAAGGGCGGGGCATCGGGCTGGAAGAAGCGGCGGGGATGCGGATCGAAGGTCGCGACGATCGCCGGCCGCCCCTCGGCGCGGGCACGCTCCACCGCGCGGCCGACCACCGCCTGGTGCCCGAGATGGAAGCCATCGAAATTCCCCAGCGCAACGATCGCGCCCCGGAGGGGAGACGGAACCGCCGAGCCGCCATCCAGCCGCTGCATGGCGGTGGCTATAGGCATTGGCCGGGACGATGCCAATGGGTGAGCGCCCTGCGCCTTTCCTTCGGCAGAAGGCGCTTAGGTCCTGGTGGGCGCCAACCCCGCGCGCAGCACGCGCAGGACGTTGCCGCCCATCACCTTGGCGATCTCCTGTTCGGAAAAGCCGCGATCGACGAGCGCCTGCGTCACCACCACCAGCTGCGACGCATCAAAGCCCGACGTCACCGCGCCGTCGAAATCCGAGCCGAGCCCGACATGGTCGATCCCCACCAGGTCGCGGACATGGGCGATCGCTTCGGCCACCGCCGCGGGGCTGGTCGAGCAGACCGCCGCTTCCCAATAGCCGATTCCGACCACCCCGCCGGTGCGGGCGATGCCCTGGATCTCCGCGTCGGTCAGGTTGCGGTTGACCCTGCACGTCGCCTGTACGCCGCCATGGCTGGAGACGACCGGCCGCCGCGCGCCAGCCAGAATATCCGCCACCGCCGCATGGCTGGCATGGGCGACGTCGACGATCATGCCCAGCGCTTCCATGCGGCGCAGCACCTGCCGGCCCATCGGCGTCAGGCCGCCCTTGGCGCGCCCGTGCATCGATCCCGCCGCCTCGGTGTCGAAGAAATGCGCGAAGCCCGCCATGCGGAAACCCGCTGCATACAGCCGATCGAGATTGGCAGGCTTGCCTTCCAGGTCCTGCAGCCCCTCGATCGAGAGCAACCCGCCCGTCACTTTCCGGCCGCCGGCGCGATCCGCCAGCAGCCGGTCGAGATCGGCCGGGGTGCGGATCACCCGGAGCTGCCCGTTCGAGGCATCGGCGGCGCGCGCCAGCTTCGCCGCATGCCACAGGGACCGTTCGAGCAGCGAACCCCAGGTCCGTGGCGGCTGGAGCTGGGCGATCGCGAGCAGGGTGATGTTGTCGCTGTCCGCGTCGTTGGCGTCGTAGTTCTGGTGGCGCGGGGTCTTGGTGACCGAGGAGAAGACCTGCAGCGAAACATTGCCCGCCTGCAGCCGGGGCAGGTCCACCTGGCCGCGGTTCGCGCGGTCGAGCAGGTTGCGCCGCCACAGCAGCGTATCGGCATGGAGATCGGCGATGGCGAGGCCGGCATGGAGCGCCCGCGTCTGCGCCGTGATCCGGGGCAGGGGCGCCGGCGCCACCCGGTTCCTCTCCGCTTCCACCACGGCCGGCGCGATCCCGAAAAAGCCGAAGGCGGCGATGGCGAGCACCGCGGCAAGGCTGATCAGGATCGGCCGCTTCATTCGCGCCGGGTCAGCGTCACGAAGGCATAGCCGGGGCGATCGCCTTCGGCCGGATGCGCTTCCCGCGCGATTTCCGTCCACGCGGCCGGATCGAAGGCCGGGACATGGGCGTCGCCCTCGGCGTCGCAATGCACTTCGGTGAGCTCGATGCGATCGGCGCGGTCGAGGAACAGCGCGAAGATCTCCGCGCCGCCGATCACCGCGGCGTCCTCGCCCGCCAGCGCCAGCGCCTGCGCCACGTCGTGCGCCACCTCCGCGCCCTCCGCCTGCCAGCCGGCATCGCGCGTCAGCACGATATGGCGCCGGCCCGGCAGCGGCGCGGGGAAGGATTCGAAGGTCTTGCGGCCCATGATCATCGGCCGCCCCAGGGTCTGCGCCTTGAAGCGCTTGAGGTCGGCGGGGAGCCGCCAGGGCAGCTGGCCGTCGCGGCCGATCACGCCATTGTCCGCGCGGGCCAGGTGGAAGCTGATCATATCGCCACGGGCGCCTTGATGTGCGGCTGCGCGATATAGTCGTGGATCGCGAAATCCTCATAGTCATAGGCGTCGATCGACGGCGCCTTGCGGAGGATCTCCAGCCGCGGCAGCGGGCCCGGCGTGCGCGAAAGCTGCGCCTGCGCCTGCTCGAGATGGTTGAGGTACAGGTGGCAGTCGCCGCCGGTCCAGATGAAGTCGCCCACTTCCAGCCCCGCCTGCTGCGCGAGCAGATGGGTGAGCAGCGCATAGCTGGCGATGTTGAACGGCACGCCGAGGAAGATGTCGGCGGAGCGCTGGTAGAGCTGCAGGCTCAGCCGGCCGTTTGCGACATGGCACTGGAACAGGCAGTGGCACGGCGCGAGCGCCATCGCGCCCAGTTCGCCGGGATTCCAGGCGGAGACGATCATCCGGCGCGAGGCGGGGTTGGTCTTCAGCGTCTCGATCAGCTCGGCGATCTGGTCGACATGGCGTCCATCCGCCGTCTCCCAGTCGCGCCACTGCTTGCCATAGACGGGGCCGAGATCGCCGTTTTCGTCGGCCCATTCGTCCCAGATGCTCACCTTGCGGTCCTGCAGCCAGCGGACATTGGTGTCGCCGCGCAGGAACCAGAGCAGTTCGATCAGGATCGAACGGATATGGAGCTTCTTGGTGGTGAGCAGCGGGAAGCCTGCCGCCAGGTCGAAGCGCATCTGCGCGCCGAACACGCTGCGGGTGCCGGTGCCCGTGCGGTCCATCACCTCCACGCCGTCGTTGAGCGCGCGGGCCATGAGATCGAGATATTGACGCATGGGATGAGCCTAGCGAGGGCGGGCGCGCAAGTCATCCGCCTTCGCGCGTTCGGCCTTTGCTCCGCTTCGGAGCGGGTTGCGGTATGGGCCGCCGGACCGTGGTGGCATGGCAGGACCATGCCGGTTCTGTCGCAGGTCCCGTATATCGTCGACGCTCCGGCCGCACATGCATTGTTCGGCCGCCTCGGGCGGGAGCGCGTGGAAATCGCCGCGTTCGCCTATCTGGCGCGCGACGGCCGGCTGCTGGGCATGCGGCACATGCAAGGGGCGCGGGTGGATGCCGTCGACGTCCCGATCCGCCGGGTTGTGGCCGATGCACTCGCCTTCGATGCGGCGGCGGTGCTGATGGCGCACAATCACCCGAGCGGGGATCCCCGGCCCAGCGCTGCCGACCGGGAAACGACACGCCGACTGTTGCTCGCGCTGGCGCCGGTGGGCGTGCGGCTGATCGATCACCTGGTGCTGGCCCCTGGAGACACCGCGAGCTTCCGGGCGCTGGGCTGGCTCTAGCCGGCGCAAATGTGGGGGGCGGCCGGCACTGCGCATGGGGCCGACGCCTGACAGGGCGCCGGCCGGCGCCGAGACGTCCCGCGTTACTTGCGGAACGCCCCGGCGATGACGTTGCCGCGCGGCACGACGTTTGACTTGGTGCCGATGTGATAGGTGGGCGCCCGGTTCCCCTCGACCACCGCCGGCCCGTCGACGCGTATCCAGGGCGTGAAGTTCGGACCTCCGACGACTTCGTTCGAGCGGATCGTGACGTTCTTCGGGCGGCTGGACAGGCTGATCGCATGCCACATCGTCATGTAGAAGCGGTTGCCGGTGATCTCGATATTCTCGTACCCGCCGACGCGGTCCTCATCGCCGAAGAAGATCCCCTGCGGCTCGTGGCCGGGGCTGCCGATGATCTGGTTGTGGAGAATGCGCACGTTCTTGCAGCCGGATGGCTTGCGCGTCGTCCAGCACTGAACACCATCGGGATGCATGCCGGGATTCGTGCGGAAATCATGTATCGTGTTCTGCGAAATCAGCACGCCGTCGGAACCGGGAATCTCGATCGCGTCGTTGCCGATAAATCCGATGTCGTTGTTCCGGATCACGACGTTCCGGCTGCTGTCGGCCTTGATACCGGCATTGATCTCCAGAAACCGAGAATTCGTGACCGAGAATCCATCGACGTCGTACGCCCAGATCCCGTTCACATCCCGCGATACATCCCCATCGATCACCCCATGAACATAGGCGTCGTCGATGGTGACGTTCGATCCTTTGGTGACGCGGATCATCACCTGCCAATTCGGCTCGCCGGGAGCGGGGGTGTACGACACCTCGATCCCGGACAGGACCAGGTTGCGGGCATTGTTGATGGCGATGCGATCAAACTGTGCCCGCCGCCCGGGGTTGGCGCTCTTGATCGTCACGTCCGAGCTGGCGATCGTGACCGTCCCATATCTGCCAGGTGCAAGCTGGATGACGTCGCCGGGCTTCGCCTTCCTCAACGCGCTGTTCAATTCGGCGGGAGTAGCGACCGCGATGGTCGCGGCGATGAGCAGGAACATTACGCAGTCTCCTATGAACTAGGACCGGGACCCATAGGCAGGATTCCCGTTGCGCAGTTGGGCCACGGGCGTTTTCGTCTCGCGTTTCGCGCAGACTGGCCTCATGTTCGGGAGCTTTCCTGAAATTTGCGCGATCCTGTGAGCCGGACAATGCGCAGACTAGCGCAAATTTCCGCGGCGCACAAAGCTCCAGGCGGTGGGAGCGGCGAGGAGAGGAGAGGATCGGGGCAGCCTGAACGCCAATGTGCCGTCCGCCGCGTCGAGAATGGAAGATGCTTGCCGCGTCACCGCATCGGCCGGCTGCAATTCTGCGGGACGGTCAATCGCTTCCCCCTGCCTGGCGCATCAGCAGTGCCGAAGGGTGGCTGCCAAGCGCCGACGGCCAAGGGGTCGGGCGCTTGGCGATGTGTCGCAGTGGAACTTACAGTGCGACGGCCTCCGGCTCGCTGGTCGCCGACGTCTTGGGCGCCTTCACCTTCACTGCCGACAGCAGCTTCGGCATCTTGGTGGCGATGCCGCCGAGGCCCTTGCCCTGAAGCTCCACCAGCGCCGCCGCCAGCCTGAACTGCCCGATGCGGGTGGCCAGCAACGGATTGCGGCCGATGCCCTGCACCATCGCGGGCGCCTGCCCGACAAGCTCGGTGTTGCGGTAAATCCCGATCGCCAGGTTCGCCAACGCCGTCTGGATCATCTTCTTTTGCTCGGCATTGCCGGCATCATAGGCCGAGGACAGATCGGCGGCGAGATCCGCGCGACCGTTCAGCGTCGCCAGGTCGGAACTCAAGCTGGCCCGGTGCGCGTCGAGCTCCTTGACGTCGTGCGCGTTCTGCAGTGCCACGAGTTCGGCCTTGCGTCCCGCCAGATCGCCGCGGGTGGTGACCGCCTGGGCAAGCAGCGCGGCGGAGAGCATGACGTTCTTGGTCGAGCGGCTTGCGTTGGCCAGAAACGCGTCGGCATCCGCGGCGGGTGCCGAATCACCGCCGCCACCGCCGAGCACCTTCTTGCCCAGTCCCCCGAACTGGGCATGCGCCGCAACCGGCGCGAGCAGCATCGCTGCGGCAAATGCAATCTTCACGGTCTTCATCGGACGTCCCTCTGTGGTGGAAAATGAGTCACTGCGCCGGCTTGAGCGCCGCTGCCGCCTTGTCGGCGAGCACCGGAAGTTGCGCGGCGAGATCGTGCTGGAGCATCGCCGCCACATCTTCGGCGGCGGTACCGGCGGGCAGCCGGGTCGGCGTGAGCACGGAGCGCAGCCCGCTCCCGACAAGTTTCTGGTCGCCCCGCATCAGCTTGAAGCCGACGGTGAGGTCGTAGCCGGTGGCTGCAGGCGTCACCGCGAGAACCGGCACGAAACAATAATCGGGTGTGCGTTGCCGCGCCGGGGGGAACCGCCGCCAGCCGGAGAATTCCGCGCCGAGCGCCGCAAGCCGGGACGGCAGCGTCGCCAGCTGGACCACGCCGCCATATCGGCCGGCGAAGCTCGCATTGGCAGCAAGCGCCCAGACCGGCACGGCGAGGGGGCCGCGATCTTCCACGCGAATGCCGCCGTCGGGATCGGTGCACTGCGCCGCGGCCAGGCGCGAAGTGAGCGGCGCTGCCGCGTGCTCCCCTGCGTGCTCGATCGTCACGGTTTCGCCGCCCCTGAGGATGAGCGCAGTGGCCCCGGCGTCGCTCGCGGCAAGGCCTCCCGGCACCGGCGCGCCGGTGGTGACCTCGCCCACCGGCACGCGCACCCGCCCGGCGATGCCCTGGATCGTCCCGATGTCGCGCAGCACCGTCACCTGCGCGCCGGAGGGCAGGGCGCCGCTGGTATCGCGCACCAGCATGGCGCCGCGCTCCGCGACGATCGGCACGTCGATCGCTTGCGGCCTGAAGCGCGCCATGGCCGCCGCCGCGTCGAGCAGCGCGTTGCGTACCACCGTGTCGCGGCGTTGCTCCGGGGAAAAATGCATCCCGCCGGCAACCTCGTCCTGAATGCGCCCGGTGCCGTGGAAGGTGGCCACCACGCGGCCCGTCTGGTCCACCAGCGAGACGAAGGCATGCGCCTCGTGTCGCTCGAGGGTCACGCCAGGGACGTTGCTCGCAAAGCGCACCGAGGGCAGGGCAGCGATCGAGACGCTGGCCACATAATCGGGCAGGCTCCGCGCGTCCGCCGCCATCGCCGCCGCCTGGGCCTCGCCTAGCGCGCGCTGGCGCAGATCCGAGAAGCCGGGATTGACCGGCATCGGCGCGAAATTCGCGCGGGTGCCCAGCGCATCCTCGAAGATCTGTGACAGATAGGGGGCGGCATATTCTTTGGGCAGCGCATCCATGGCGACAAGAACGCTGGGCTTGGCGAGCAGCTCGGCCGGCGCCACGGCGGTGCGCGCGAGAACCTGCCCCGTCCGGTAGCGGCCGAGCGTGGGCTGCACGACGGCGTAGTTGGCCGCCGCATAGAGGATGCGGCCGTCGGCACCGATGGCGTCGTCCGTCCGCAGGCCGTGGCTGCGCCCCTTGTCGATGATCCAGCGATCGCCATCGGCAGCGACGACCACCGCCTGCTGTGCCCAGGGCTTCCACGCCGCGGCCGCCTCCGCCACCAGCGCCTGCAACGTGGCGTCGAGCCGGGCATCGAACTGCGCCACCAGCGCCGCGTCCACGCCATCGGCGGGGAAGGTACCTTGCGCGACATCGCTGCGCGTGCGGGTAAACACCACTTCGCCGGTCGCGGCGTTGGTGATCTGCAACGTCAGCGTGATCGGCAGATAGGCATCGACGCCGGCTGGCTTTTCCAGCCTCCACACCGTCGCGCGGGTGAGCCGCAGCGAGGCGACCAGCGTATGGGCGAGCTTCGCCCGGGCGGTAGCGTCGGCGGGCAGGCTTTCGGCGAAGCGGGTCTCGACCTGCGGAAAGGCGCGCGCCACCGCTGCCGCGAAGCGCTGGCCGATGGCGACGCGGTGCGCTTCGTCCAGCGAGGGGCAGAAGATCGGAGCGACCATCGCCCCGTCCCAGGCGGCGCTATCCCCCGCCGTGCCTGCGCAGGCGCTGCGCTCCAGCCCGTACAGGCCGGCGACCGCCCAGAGATGCGGAGCGTCCTGCGCCACCGCCGCGGAAGGCGCGGCGAGCAGCAGGCCGAGGCCGAGGACCCTCACCGCGCCGCACCGCAGCCCGACAGACACAGGGTGACGCTTCGGCCTTCCGCATTCGCCTGCATGTCGGCGAAGCCCGGCCGCCCGCGGAGCTTCTGGTAGATCGCGAGCTGCAACGGCATCGCCCCGGAATAGCGCACCGTGAAGCGCATCTCGGTGCCGGTGGCGGCGACGAAGTTCTGCCCCTGCACATCCGGCATACCCTGCAGCGCGTCGAGCACGTCTGCCTGCATCGCCATGTTCATGCTCGTCGCCCGCAGCACGAGCGCATATTCGGCAAGCTGGCTGGTATCCTGCCCCACGGCAGCACGCGCGACGCTGCGCCAGTGATTCTGGACCCGCGGCCCCAGACCCGCCGCGGCCTGCCTGCCCAGGGCTTCGGCCAGCTTCGACCCGCATTCCTGCGGGCTCATCCCAGTCGCCGTGGCGTTGAACATGCCGCTGGCGAGATCCCGTCCGTCAACGGTGGCGAAGGCGGTAGCGTCAAGGCGGCCCGAACAGCGCGCCTGACCGGTCGCCATGTCCTTGCCGGCATGCGTGACGGCGAAGGTGCCCCCCAGGAAGAAGGGCGCGTTTCGGCTGCTCAGCGACGTGAGAAATGCCTGGTACCGGGCATCCCGCTTCAGTGCGGCATAGCGCGGTGGCTGGTTGGCGAAATAGCCCGACAGCGCTGCCCAGGAATCGGCGGTGACGACGCCGTACGCGCCGAGCGAACCCTTGAGCGCGCTCATGATCGCATCGCCATCGGAATTGGCCGCCGGCCGCTGGTAGACGGTGCGCGTGTGGAAGCGGACATCGTCATGCACTTCGGCCTGGATGTCGGTCCGGTCGGCAAAGCTCGCGGCGCTGGACCGCGCGCTCGACGATGCCGACTGCGCGGCGCCCGCGGCACGTGCCGTATAGGCGCCCGCGGCGCTGGCGCTGTAGCCGCTGGCGCTGTTGCTTCGTGCCCGGCCTGCCGCCGAGCCGTCGGTGCCGGATGCGCCATAGGCCGCGGCGCCGCTGCTGCGCGCTGCACCGGCCGCCGACGAGCGAAACGCGCCCGAGCCGCTGTTGCTGTACGCGCTCGCCGAACGGGACGACGCGGCAGCGCTTTCCCGGCTCGATGCGGTGACGCTGGATCGGTCGGCAAAGGATCCGCCGGTCTGCCGCTCGTACGAGGTTTCGGTTTCGGCCGGTGTCGCAAAGTCGCTTGCCACGTCGTCGACCTGGTCGAGCATGACGAAGATGGTGGCGCGGTCGCCATCGGCGCGCCGCGAGGAACTGTCGATGTCGTGCGCGTCCAGCAGCCCGCGGAACCACGCGCCATCCACATCGGCGGTGAGTTCCACCACGAACATCGTGCCTTCGCGGCGACTGGACTGGCCGGTGATCATGTCGGCACGAAGCTGGGCGGCGATCGCCTCGATGGTCTGCGGCGCCACCTCGCGCAGGCGATCCGCGCCGATCACCTGGGTAAGCATCGCGACCACGATCTGGCGCCGGGCCTCGGCGGTCGCGACATTGCGCACCGTTTCCACATCCTTGGTGATCGGTGCGCGACCGGTGCCGTTGACCGGATCGGCGAGGGCAGGGAGGGCAGGGGTGGCCAGCGCCAGGGCGGTGGCGAGCGCGGAAGCACCCGCGCGAAGCGAAAGCGTCATGAAAGGCTCCGGAACTTAGAAGTCGGTGTCGAGGATGATGTTGCCGGCCCGGACCGTGTCGCGCCCCTGGGCGTCGGTCGTGATCGAGACTTGATCCGGGCCTTCCCCTGCGGTGAGGTGCTCGGCGCGGCGGCCGGCCGGCGAAGCCCGAGCCTCGATCGCGGCGAAGCGCTCCGTCTCGCGGATCCCGTTGAACGCGGGGTCGGCAAGTGCTGCCGCCACGTTCGGCAATCCCGCACGAACCGCCGCGTCCAGCGCGTCGAACGCGGCACCCTGATTGCCAAGCAACGCCTCCGCGCGCGCCAGTTCGAACTGCACGTCGGCATTTGCCTGCATGCGCTGCGCGAGTTTGCGCGCATGCTCCGCGGCGGTGCCGTAATTGTGCGCCGCGATTTCGGCGCGCACTTCGGAGAGCCCGGCGCCCTTGTGCGCCGGGTCGGTCGTGTTCGAGCACGCCGCCAGCAGCAGCAAGGCGGAAGCCGAAAGGCGCAGGTTCATCGATTCTCCCCATGCCTGCGACAGCCAGGCCCCCTGCCGGCGGATCGCGAGACGAACGGACGATCAGGTCCGCCGCTCGACTACGCAGCGGGCTCCGTTCGGCCTATCCGGAAAAAACCCGCCCCTCCTCCGGGGACCGGGTATTTTCCGGGTTCTGGCGCAAGGAGGCAGCTGCCACAGGCAGCGGAATGCCGACCTCGACGAACCTGTTCTTGCGTGTCGTTTCCTTCCTGTGCCCGCGCCGCTGGGACTGGCTGCTGCTGGCGCTGTATGCCGTGGGCTTCGCCCTTGCGCATTGGGTGGCGGGCTTCTGGGGCGGGCGTGGTTTCTACTCGCTCTGGTTCCCTGCTGCCGGGCTGCGGCTCGCGCTGCTGTGGCGCGCAGGGCCGCGACTGCTTCCCTGGGTCGCGCTTGTCGAACTGGCGAGCGATGCGGCGAGCGGCCTGCTCTGGTTCGGCATGCCCGATCTGGCGATGGCCGTCTTCGGCGTCGTCCGCCCCGTACTTGCCTATGGCCTTACCGTCGCGGTGATCCGGTGGCTTGCCGGCGGCACGCGCGCGAACGTGCTGATCGCGCCGATGCCCTTCGGCCTCGCCACCTTCTTCGCCCCGTTCGTGGCAGCACTCTTCGCGCTGCCGCAGGCGCTGTACCTGCCCGAACTCACCGGCGTGAGGGGCGCGCGGGAGGTGGTCGAGTCGCTGGCGGCGTTCACGGTCGGAGATCTGCTCGGCGTGCTCAGCGTCGGCCCGCCGGTGCTCTGGATCGGCGACCTGGTCACCGGTCGCGATTCGCCGCCCAAGCCGCCGCCGCCTGCGGCGGCACTCGAAGCAAGTCTGGTGCTGGGCGCCGCCCTGGCGGCTGGCAACCTGCTCCAGCAAATCGGTCTGGGAGACGCCACGACGCTCACTCTGCTGGCGGTCGTGTGGATCGGAATGCGCTTCGGGCGCGGTGCGGCCTGGATCGCGATCGCGCTGACGCTCCTGCTGACATTGCATCGTTCCGCCGGCGCGCTTTCCACGGGGGACCGGCTGGTCCTGCACCTTCATTTGGCGAGCCTTGCCGTCGTCGGCTATCTGGCGGGCAGCTTCGCCGAAGCGCAGCGTCGCGCCCGACGGGATCTCGAGCGGCGCGACCGGCTGCTCTTCCAGGCGGAGCGGCTCAAGACCTTGCGGGCGATGTCGGTCGCGGTCATCCACGAAATCAGCCAGCCGCTCTCGACGCTCGCGATCGAAGCGCGGCATCTGCACGCGATCACCCGCGATGCGGACCCGGAGGTCGCCGCCAGCAGCGCGCTGATCGATCGCAAGGCAACCACGCTTGCGGGGCTCGTCCGGCGCCTGCGTCGTTTCGGCGGTCGCGCTGCAGACGAGCCCAGCCCGCTGCCGGTCGCCGCCCTGATCGAAAGCGTTGCCGCGCTCGCCGCACCCGAAGCGAAGGCCGCGGGCGTAGCGCTGTCGATCGCGCCGATCGATCCCGACCTCGTCGTCCTCGGGCAGGAGGTGGAGCTGGCGCAGGCGATCATCAATCTGCTGCGCAACGCCATCCAGGCCTGCGAGGACGGACGGGTGGAGCTCAAGGTAAGCCGCGAGGCATCGCGCGCGCGGATCGTGGTAGCCAATCGCTGCACCGGCACGCCGCACGTCGCAGAGGGTATGGGCGTGGGGACGCACATCGCCCGCGCGATCCTGGAAGCCCATGGCGGCACCCTTGTGCGCGAGCGCCTTTCGAACGTCATGCGGGCTACGGTCACGCTGCCGCGCTTTGGAGAAGCCGTATGACCGACAAGGGCCCCGTCTACGTGGTCGATGACGATGCGGATCTCGGCGCGAGCGTCGCGCGCCTGCTGCGGCGGCACGGCTTTGCGGCAGAGGCATTCCTGGACCCGGCCATGCTGCTCCGATTCTATTCGGAGGCGCCGGCGGCGTGCATCGTCACCGACGTGATGATGGGCGATCTCGACGGCTTCGGCCTGGCGGACGCGATTCGGGCGATCGACCCCGCCGCCGCCATCATCTTCATGACCGCCTGGCCGACGACCGCCAACGCCGTCGACTCCGTCCGCCGCTATGGCGGGCTCGACTATCTCGAGAAGCCGATCGACGAGGACCGGCTCGTTGCTGCGGTCGAGGAGGGAGTCGAATGGGCCTCCCGGCGGCGATCGGCGCTCGCCCGCACCCGAGCCCTGACGCCACGAGAACGGCAGGTGTTCGACCTTCTGGTCAAGGGACACAGCAACAAGGTGGTAGCCGGCTTGCTCGGCCTCAGCCCGAAGACCGTCGAGGATCATCGTGCCGCCGTGTTGGCGAAGACGGGTGCGAACGGACTGGCGCAACTGATAGCATTGGCGCTCTAGGGCCGGGACCCACTAGAACCAAAGGGCGAGGGCGGCGAGCCGCGCCGCCACATGCCCTCCTGCTGGACCCCGGAAGGAGCCCGGGACGGTGCCCGGCACATGCCGGAAGCATGCGGCCCCGTTCGGGCAAACACGGTCGCAACGCGTGGTGGCTGAAATGGGAGCCTGTCCAGGCTTGGAGGGCCAGCGGACGAGCGGCCGTGCCCGCGGATGTCGCTCCATCGGCCGGGCCGATGATAGCCATCGAATAATAGC
The DNA here is from genome assembly GCF_001598435.1 of Sphingomonas pituitosa NBRC 102491. Taxonomy (GTDB): domain Bacteria; phylum Pseudomonadota; class Alphaproteobacteria; order Sphingomonadales; family Sphingomonadaceae; genus Sphingomonas; species Sphingomonas pituitosa. The sequence continues at coordinate 23,261 of NZ_BCYY01000003.1, read as the reverse complement.
GGCTTCTTCGGTGCGAGCCGCCGTGGCACCACCAGATCGCGCTTGAAACGATCCAGTTTGAAGCTCCCGTTCGAAAGGCATTCGCTCCTTTTCGAAGGGGGCTCTGGTGCGTCGAGCAAGAGTATCTCCACCGGCGTGGCCGATGAGCAAGGACCATAGAATGCGCTCTGATGATGAAATGTCGAAGAACCGCCTGGACAGGCGCGATGTTCTTGCCGGTGGGGCTGCAACGCTCGCGCTGGTCACGGCCGGTGCAGCGGAAGCGAAAACCGCGGGGCGTGGCAACTTCGACGTCATCATCGTCGGCGGCGGTTCCGCAGGCGCCGTGCTCGCCAACCGGCTGAGCGCCGATCCCGCCCGCCGGGTGCTGCTGATCGAAGCGGGCAAGGCCTATCCGCCCAACGCCTATCCCGATGCGGTGCGGCGCCAGGACCTGGTCGGCGGCGATGCGCAGCATGACTGGGGTTTCCAGAGCGAGCCCGGCGTGCTGGGCCGCAAGATCCCGCTCAACCGCGGCAAGGTGCTCGGCGGCTCTTCGGCGATCAACGGTGCGGTGGCGATGCGCCTGCCGAAGAACGACCACGACCGCTGGGCGCGGAACCATGATCTTGCGGCGCTTAGCTGGGACGCGACGCACCCCTTCTACAAGTCGCTCGAGCGGACCTCGGGTACGGGCGGGGAGGGGCATGACGGCCCGTTCCCGGTGCACCAGCTGGGCGAGGAGGAAATCTCCGACCAGCACCGCGCCTTCATCGCCTCCGCGCTCGCCGCCGGCCATGCCCGCTCGGCCGGGTTCGCGACCGAGCGTCCGCTGGGCGTCGGGCCCTATGTGATGAACACCCGGATGGGCGTGCGGCTGAACACCGGCATGACGCTGCTGGGCGACGCGGTACGCGCGCGCCCGAACCTGACGATCCGCGACCAGACGCTGGTCGACGCGGTGGTGATGCAGGGCAGCCGCGCCACCGGCGTGCGGCTGGCGGGCGGCGAGGTCGTCACCGCCGGCGAGGTGATCCTGTCCGCCGGCACCTATGTCAGCCCCGCGATCCTGATGCGGTCCGGCATCGGCCCGGCGGCCACGCTGCGCGGGCTGGGCATCCCGGTGGTCGCCGATCTGCCGGTGGGCCGCCAGTTGCAGGACCATCCGCTGGTGCCGACCGTATGGTCGATCCGCAAGGAAGCGGTGGGGCTGCCCTATCCGCCGATCGGCGCGATGCTGTGGACCGCATCGGGCCATGCGCTGGGCGACGAGGCCGATCTCAACATCAGCACCGCAACCCTGCCCGAAGATCCCAAGGCGCCGCCGATGTTCCTGCTGTTCGCCGCGCTGGTACGCCCGCGCTCGATCGGCTCGCTTACCATCAACAGCCGCGATCCCCATGCGGCGCCGGTGATCGACCTGGGCTTCCTGAAAGACGCGAGCGACCGCGAGCGGCTGGTCGACGGCGTCGAGATGATCCGCGACATCGCCCGCAACAAGCCGTTTGCCGACATGATCGGCGGCGAACTCGCCCCCGGCGCGGCGGTGAAGGACCGGGCGGCGATCAACGCCACGCTGGCTGCTTTGGTGCTCACCTATCAGCATCCGACCTCGACCGTGCCGATGGGCGGATCAAAGGACCCGAAGGCCGTCGTCGATATCGACGGGCGCGTGCGCGGCATCACCGGGCTGCGCGTGGTCGATGCCTCGATCTGGCCGGATGTTCCCTCGGTTGCCACCGCCTTCCCGACGATGATGCTTGCCGAACGCATCGCCGCCACGATCGCCTGAACCTGTTGCACCCGAAACCAAGGAATAACCAATGACTGAAGTGCTCACCTCCGCGCAGCGCGTACAGCGCAGCCTCGACGCCTTCCTCGCCAAGGACATGAAGGGCTGGACCGAGCTTTGCGCCGAGGACGTCGTCGCCGAGTTTCCCTTCGCACCCCCGGGCGCGCCCGCGCGGATCGAGGGCCGCGCCGCGCTCTACGAATATCTTCGCGGCTATCCCGATGCGATCGACATCCGCGCGCTGCCCAGCGTGAAGATCCATGCGACCGACGATCCCGATGTGGCGATCGCCGACTGGAGCGCATCGGGCACGGTGCTGGCCAACGGCAATCCCTATGAGATGCGCTATGCCACCTTCGTGACGTTCCGCGACGGGCTGATCGTCAACTACCGCGAATATTGGAACCCGCAGGCGTTCCTGGCCGCGATGGGCGGCGGCAGCTTCTGATCCCCGCGCGGTCGGGCGCCCCGCGCGCCTGACCGTCCCCCTTATCGGCGGCCTGGCCGCCCACACCATCGCCCCGGCGGGATCGACTGCGATCCCGGCGACGGGAGCGTGCAACCGCGTAGCTTGAAAGGTTGACCATGAGCGAGATCGAAACCCACCGCCTGTATTCCGGTGGCGAATGGATAGACGCAGCGGACGGCGCCAGGTTCGACGTGCACGAGCCCTATAGCGGCAAGCTGATGGCGCGCATCGCATCCGGCGGTCAGGCCGATGCCATGGCCGCGATCGAGGCCGCCCAGGCGGCGTTTCCGGCATGGGCCGCGATGGCGCCGACCAAGCGTGCCGCCCTGTTCCTGAAGGCCGCCGCCCTCTACCGCGAACGCTCCGACGAGATCGCTGATATCCTTTCGCGCGAAACCGGCAGCACGATTTCCTTCGCCCGGTTCCAGCAGACGCTCGTCGTCGAAAACCTCGAAGCTGCGGCAGGCTGGGTGCATCAGCCCAAGGGCGAGACCTTCCCGACCGATGTCCAAGGCCGGCTCTCCATGAGCATCCGTCGCCCGCTGGGCGTGGTCGCCTGCTTCACCCCGTGGAACGGCGCCAACATCCTGTCGTGGCGCGCCGCGCTGGGGCCGCTGGCGGCGGGCAACACCGTCATCATCAAGCCATCCGAATTCGCGCCGGTCTCGGCGGGGCTGATGGTGGCGCGGATCGCGGAAGAGGCGGGCTTCCCCGCCGGCGTCATCAACGTCGTGCCGCATGCCCCCGGTGGCGCGGGCGCGATTGCGGACGCGGTGTTCGCCTCGCCGCATGTGCGCTGCATTAACCTGATCGGCGGCGTCGGCACCGCGCGCATCCTTGCCGAGCGGGCCGGCCGCACGCTGAAGCGCAGCGTGCTGGAATTGGGCGGCTATAACCCGCTGATCGTGCTCGACGATGTCGATATCGACTTCGCGGTACGCACCGCCACGTTCGGCGCGTTCTTCCACCAGGGCCAGATCTGCATGAACACCCGCAAGGTGATCATCGCGCGCCCGCTGTACGAGAAGTTCCTCGAGAAGTTCGTCGCCCGCGCGCGCCAGCTGCCGATGGGTGACCCGTCGAACCCCGCAACGCTGATCGGGCCGCTGATCAACAAGGCGGCGATCGAGAAGGTCAGCAAGGGCATCGCCGAAGCGGTGGCGCTGGGCGCCAAGATCGAGACCGGCGGCACGCATGACGGCCAGGTCTACCACCCGACCATCCTGACCAACGTGCCTTATGCAGCGACCATCTCGAACGAAGAGACGTTCGGGCCGGTGGTGATCGTGGAGCCGGTGGATTCGGTGGAGGATGCGGTTCGCGTCGCCAACCGCACGTCGTACGGCCTGGTTGCCTCGATCCTCAGCGGGGACAGCTATCGCGGACTGGAACTGGCGCCGCGCATCCAGGCCGGCGTGGTCAACGTCAACACCGCGACGGTCAACGACGAAGCGCATGTGCCGCTGGGCGGCGTGCGCGACAGCGGCTGGGGCCGCACCGGGCCGGATTGCATGAACGATTTCAGCGACACGATCTGGATCAACGCCCGCCACAGCGCGAACGAACCGCAATACGCATTCTGACCGAAACTGCGGCGCTGCCACGGGTTGGCGCCGCACCTTTCTCCCAACGCGAAGGCATTTCCATGAACGACCCAAGATTGAGCCATGAAGGCCGTGTCGCCATCGTCACCGGCGCGGCGCGCGGCATCGGCCAGGCGATCGCCGTCAAGCTCGCCGCGCATGGCGCCCGGCTGGTGCTCGTCGACATCGAGGAAGCGCAGGAAACGGCGCGGAGGATCGGCGACGAGAGCCTGGTCGCCACCGGCGACGTGACCAGCGCCGCCGACTGGGCGCGCATCGATGCGATGGTCCAGGACCGCTTCGGCCGCACCGACATCGTCGTCAACAATGCGGGCATCGGCAGCGACAAGCGCATCGACGAGCTCGACTTCGAGCAGTGGAAGCGCACCTTCTCGATCAACCTGGATTCGCATTTCCTCAGCGCCAAGCAGTTCGTGCCGCAGATGCGCCGCAACAACTGGGGCCGCTTCGTCAACATCTCGTCCAATTCGATCGGCATCGCGATCCCCGGCATGAGCCATTACATGGCGTCGAAGATGGGCGTGATCGGCTTCGTGCGCGGGCTGGCCAACGACGTGGCGGATTCGGGCATCACCGTGAACGCCGTGCTGCCCGCGATCACCAACACGCGCCTCACCCAGGACATGCCCGAAGAGGTCAAGCGCCAGACCTGGCAGCAGCAGGCGATCAAGCGCTTCGCCGAACCCAGCGATATCGCCGGCGCGGTGTGCTTCCTGTCCAGCGACGACGCAGGCTTCATCACGGGGCAGGCGGTTCCCGTCGACGGCGGCCAGTACAAGATTTCCTAGGCCTGTCCCGTTCCCCGCTTCCGGCGCCTCGGGTCGAGGTCCGGCGGCCAAAAAGGAGTCCGTGCCATGGCATCGGGCAAGATCGACACGCATCAGCATTTCTTCCCCAAGGCCTATGTCGATGCCGTCGGCATGGACGTGCTCGCCGCGCAGATGCCGAACAAGCGCGCGCCCGACTGGTCGCCGGAGCGGGCGATCGCGATGATGGACGCGGCCGGGATCGCGGAAGGCATATTGTCGGTATCGTCGGTGCCCAGGATCGCCGATCCGATCCGCGTCGCCCGCGACTGCAATGATGCCGCCGCCGCGCTGCGCCAGCAGTATCCGGGCCGGTTCGGCGCCTTTGCCAGTCTGCCACTGCCGGACATCGACGCGAGCCTGGCCGAGGTGTCGCACGCGCTGGATACGCTGAAGGCGGACGGGTTCATCCTGTTCACCAGCTATGACGGCGCCTATCTGGGCGACGACCGGTTCACGCCGCTGTGGGAAGAACTGGACCGGCGCGGTGCGGTGGTGCTCATCCATCCCAACGCGCCGAGCTACGCCTTGCCCGCCGTCGCGCCGGCATCGGTGCTGGAATTTCCGTTCGAGACGACGCGCACCGCCACCAGCCTGATCCTCGCGGGCGTGCTCACGCGCTTCCCGGCAATCCGCTTCATCCTCTCCCATGCCGGGGGCGCGCTGCCCTATCTGTTCCCGCGTATCGCGCTGTCGCTGAACATGATGCCCGGCGTGATCGAGCGGGTGGGCGATCCGGCGGCGGCGTTCCGCGCCTTCTATTACGATACGGCGCTGGCGGCCGGCGCGCCTGTCTTTGCCGCGCTCGAGCAGATTGCCGATCCCACGCACATCCTGTTCGGCACCGATTTCCCGATGGCGCCCGATTTCGGGCTGAAGACCTTCGCGGCCGAACTGGAAAGGCTGGATGCGCCGGGCCTGTCACGTGCCGCCATCTACCGCGGCAACGCTGCCCTGCTGCTCGACCGCGCTGCCTGAGGTGCGGCCGAACTGTTCGATTTCATCGATCGTTCCGTTCGACCTTATTCGGCTGTTTCGGAATCGGCGATGGGCCCAGTACGTCCCTGCGGCCAAGGCGCGCCGCGGCTGACGGAAAGGACTTGCGACATGGCGTATCTGGATCTGGCGTTCGACCTTCCCCGCGCCGCGATCGCTGCGCCGGCACCCCGCCACGATGCCGTGCCGCACATCGCGCCGCTGGAGCGCCAGGTGGTGCAGCTGTCCCGCCTCGACGGCCGCGCGACGCTGCGCGCACCGGGCCGGATCGACGCACTGATCGGCCTGCTGTTCGGCGGCCAGCGGACCAACGGCCTTGCCGACCCCCGGCTGGAGGCGCTGCGCCGCTACGCCGTGATGTTCCGCCTGCAGGGCGAGGCGCTGCCGCAGGCGGAAACCGATCGGCTGCTGGGCGCGGGCTTCCTGCGCGAGGCGATCGAGGAGATCCGCGAGCTCGTCCGCAACCCCCGGCCGTTCGCCGCCTGATCCGCCTGGCCAGGAGACCCGCAATGACGACCTTCACCCTCCGCAGCGGCGCCCACCACAACGCGAAGCGCCCGCCGATCAACCCGCTGCACCTGCTGGTTCGCGGATTCTACGTTCTTGCCGGCATCGCCGCGCTCGCATCGGTCTATGCGCGGCTACAGCTTGTGCTGGCGGATCCGATCTTTTCCGCGATCGCAACGCTGATGCTGGCGATGGCGTTTATCGTGGTCACGGCACCGCGCGCGCGCCGGCCATGATCTGGCTGCCGCTGTTCCTGATCCTGTGCGGCTTCACGCCGTCCCAGGCATCGCAGATCGCGACCGCGCTGGACATCATCGACCAGACCGGGTCGGTCTGCCCGGGCACGGGCGATTGACCGCGACGCGCTGCTACGCGGGTTGCTGGTTCCGCAGCCGCTCGATCAGCCATGCGGCCGCGGGCCCCGGCGGCGTGTCGCTGCGGTGGATGGCGTGCATCGTATAGTCACCCGGCGGCGCATCGGGCATGTCGAGGATCACCAGGCGCTCCGCCTCGAGATCGTCGTGCACCATCGGTTCGGGCATATAGCCCCAGCCGATGCCGGCGTTGAGCAGCATGTGCTTGGACGACACATCGGCCAGCCGCCACGTCTGGCTGCTCATCACCGCAAAGTCCTTGCCTTCGGTCAGCGGCGAACGATCGGTCAGCACCAGCTGGATATGCGCGCGCCCGGCACCGGGCAGCGTGCGCCCGGCCAGCGCCAGCGGATGGTTCTTCGCCGCGACCGGCACCAGCCGCACGGCGCCGATGGCGATCCGATCGATGCCGGCCATCGTGTCCAGCGGCCCGCTCACGCCGATGCTCGCACGACGATCCATCACCCGCTGCGTCACCGCGCCCAGCGTCTCGACCGACAGATGCAGCGACACGGTGGGGAAGGTCTGGAAGAACGCCGTCAGCGCATCGACCACCCGCGCCTGGGGCAGGAAGGTGTCGAGCACCAGGTGCAGTTCGGATTCCAGCCCCTGCAACAGCCCCTTGGTCTTGGCGCGCAGCGAGTCGATCCCGCTCGCCACCAGTCGCGCTTCGCCGACGATCATCCGGCCGGCCTGGGTTAGCTGCGGCTTGCGCGTGCCCTCCCGATCGAACAGCCGAAGCCCCAGCTGCGCCTCCAGATTGGCGATCGTATAGCTGATGACCGAGGTGGCACGGTTCAGCTTGCGCGCGGCGGCGGCGAAGCTGCCCGTCTCCACCACGGCTACCAGCACACGCAGCTGGTCGAGCGTCGGGGTTCCGGGATCCGAGATCATCGCATGTCCTTGGGCAACGCCGCGGCACCTGCCGGGTCGATCAGCATACCGATTTCATCGAATAGTTCGATCGAAACTTGGCCAGTTTTGGTGACCCCGAGCGCGCATTAGATCCCGTTCCAGAAGGCGACGAACGCATCGCGCCCGGCACCAAAGGATCTCCCCATGAAGCTTCTGCACATCGATTCCAGCATTCTCGGCGGCTATTCGGTCAGCCGCCAGCTCTCGGCCGAGGCCGTCGCCCAGCTGACCGCCGGCCGCAGCGACATCGAAGTCACCTATCGTGACGTGGCGGCCAACCCGATCCCGCATCTGTCGGGCGGCTATCTCGCCGCGTTGCAGAGCGCCGAGGCCGATCGCACGCCCGAGCTCCAGGCGGACATCGCGCTGGGTGCCGACGTGCTGGAAGAGTTTATCGCCGCCGACATCGTCGTGATCGGTGCCGGCCTGTATAATTTCGGCATTCCCAGCCAGCTGAAGGCATGGATCGACCGCGTGCTCGTCGCCGGCAAGACGTTCAGCTATGTCGACGGCAAGCCGACCGGTCTGGTGCCGGGCAAGCGCATCCTCCTCACGATCGCGCGCGGCGGCTTCTACGGCAGCGAATCGCCGATCGCGTCCTTCGAGCACACCGAAAGCTATCTGAAGACCGCCTTCGCCTTTATCGGCCTGAACGCCGAGGCGATCGTCGCGGAAGGCATTGCCGTCAGCCCGGAACACCGCGCCACGGCGGTGGAGGCAGCGCAGGCGCAGATCGCGGCGCTGCACGCCTGATTTCCGCCAGCCGCAGGTACATACGCCAGGGGAGCCGTCACGTTGGTGGCGGCTCCCCTGGTCGTTTTCACTGCAGCGCTCCAGGGCCCGCCGTCCCGGTGGGAACGGCGGGGCGAGGCCATTCAGATGCGCACGAGGTTGTGCATGGCGAGCGCACCAAAGGGCAGCGAGGCGAGCGGACCGCCGACGTCCAGCGTGCCCAGGTCGATCGGGAAGAAGCCGATCGTCTCCAGGATGGCGCGCACCTGCGTCTTGGCGTCCGCATCGTCACCCGAATAGAACAGCACACGCTGGCCACCGGCGGCTTCGGGCTCGGGCAGGACGTTGACGTCGAGATGATTGAACGCCTTCACCACGCGGGCGCCGGGAACCAGCTTGGCGACCAGGGCGCTCGAATGGGTATCGCCCAGGTCGACGGCCTTGATGCCATAGGCGGCGAGCGGGTTGCTGGGGTCGCTGGCCTCAGGCGAACCGGGTTCGAGGAAGATCACCGGATTGGTGCCGTCGATCACGATGCGGTTGTTCCAGGCAGGCAGTCCGCCGAGCACGTCCTCCAGCGCGACCCAGGGCATCGCCAGCACGACGATGTCGGCGGCGGCCGCGTCGGCTACCGTGCCCGCCGTCACCGTGTCGCCGAGTTCCGCGACCAGCGAGGCGAGCGAATCCGGGCCGCGCTTGTTGGCGAGAATGGTCGGCACGCCCTTGCTGGCAAGGGCACGGGCGACGTTCGAGCCGAGTGCGCCCGAACCGATGATACCGATAGTCATGTCATGTCTCCTGAAGAAATGGGGCATGCGAAAGGGAACGGCAGCGCCCCATGGGCTGGCCGTAACCGAAGGTGGAAAGGGTAAGGGTTGCGCCGGCTTGGGCCGGCAGATCAGCCCCGTCTGAGCGGTAGTGCGAACTTGCCCAGCCGGGCGACGTCGGCGGCGATGTCGGCGATCGTCACGCGAGCCAGTTCCGCCTCCATGGCGGCGCGGGCACCGTCGAGCACCGGGCGGAGGGCTTCCTGGATGTTCCCGCCCACCGCGCAGCCGCCCAGCGGCGGCATGCGGTGCAGCGTGAACAGCGCGGTATCCTCCACCGCTGCATAGACATCGAGCAGGCGGATCCGGGCTGCCGGCTTGGCCAGCAACGCGCCGCCGCCGGCCCCAAGCTGCGAGCCGGTGAGCCCCGCCTGGTGCAGCCGGGACAACAGCCCCCGGATCACGACCGCGCTGGTATTGGCCGATGCCGCCAGATCCTCGGATCGCAGCGGCGCGCCGTCGCCCACTGCCATGGCAGCAAGCGCGTGGACGGCAACGACGAAGCGGGAACTGGTGGGCACCTGACCGATCCTTCCGATGGTGTGTAACGATCACAGTGACAATTCACCGGGCAGGAACACGTCGTTTTGAGCGCCGCTTCCGCGGAAATCGAAGCGTCGTTGCTCCCTGCCGAGACCCAGATCGCACGCTTGCAGCGGCCGGGGCAGCCTCTATTATCCGATCGCACCCATCGAATTCCCCGATGGAAGGAGCTGCCGATGATCGACGCCATTTCGCTGGGCCAGTTGCGCGCGTTCATCGCGGTGGTGAACGAAGGCAGCTTCTCCTCGGCGGCACGTGCGCTGCGGCGGACGCAGTCGGCAGTCAGCGAATCGATCGCCAATCTGGAAGCGCAACTGTCGGTGGCGCTGTTCGATCGCACCGGCCGTTACCCGCGACTGACGCCGGAAGGCGCGGTGCTGATCGCGGATGCGCGCGCGGTGGCGACCGCGCTCGACGAGCTGCGCGCCCGCGCCAAGGGCATGGCGGGCGGATTGGAGCCCGAACTGATCGCGGTGATCGACGTGTTCGTGCCGATCGGTGTCGTGGCCGACGTTGCCGAACAGTTCGGCGTCGAATTCCCCTCCACGCCCCTGCGGCTGTATGTCGAGGCGCTGGGCTCCGCGATGCAGCCGGTGCTCGAGGGGCGGGCGGGCTTCGCCCTGGTAGGCTCGATGCCCGTGCTTCCGCCCGATGTCACCGCCGAGCGCATTGCCGACGTCAAGATGATGATGGTGGCAGCGGCGACCCATCCGCTCGCCGCGTATCGCGGCGTCATCCCGTCGGAGGAACTGGCGCGCCACACGCAACTTGTTCTCACCGATCGATCCAGCCTGTCCGAGGGCCAGCAATTCGGAGTGATAGCCCCCTCGACCTGGCGGCTGGCCGATCTCGCCGCCAAGCATGCGTTCCTGCTGCGCGGTCTCGGCTGGGGCGGGATGCCGTATCACGTCGTCAAGCAAGACCTGGAGGAAGGGCGGCTGGTCGAACTGTCGATCCAGAACGTGCCGCCCGGCGGCGCCGCGCTGCCGATGTTCGCCATCTATCGTGCATCGACGCCCCCGGGACCGGCGGGACGCTGGATGATCGAGCGGCTGAAGCATTGCGCCCAGCACGTGGAGTAGCGGCATCCATCGGGCCTACCGATAGCGGCGATCGAATATCAGTGGCTTCTGCGATAGGCGATGATCCGGCATTCCTTTCGCATCGCTCCAGAACGAGCAACGAAAGGAACGCCGCCATGAACGCACCCGCCATGATCGCCACGCAACGACGCGTCCGTTTCAAGACGTCTGGCCAGGGCCATCGCCCGATCATCCGCCTGATGAGCCCCGGCGATCTCGGCCAGGTGCTCAAGCCGTTCGTGTTCCTCGACCTGTTCTCGCCCGAGGCCGCATCGATCGGCGACATGCCGATCCACCCGCATTCGGGCATTGCCACCGTTACCGTGCTGACCGAAGGCGACCTGCATTTCGACGATCCGATCTCGGGTTCGGGGTCGATCGGCTATGGCGGCGTCGAATGGATGCGCGCCGGTGGCGGTGTGTGGCACGGCAAGGAAATGTCCAAGGGCAGCTCGCCGCGGATCAAGGGCTTCCAGCTGTGGCTGGCGCTGCCGCCCGAACTGGAGAACGCGGCGGTCGACAGCCAGTATATCGAAGCACAGGACATGCCGGTGGTCGGCCCGGCGACGGTGATCCTCGGCGAACTGGACGGCGCGGTGAGCCCGGTGCGCGCGCCGGCCGGGATCAACTATCTGCTGGTGACGCTCGCCCCGGGCGAGCGCTGGACCTACACACCGCCTGCCGATCATGATGTGGCCTGGCTGGCGATCAGCCACGGTGCGCTGGTCGGCGACCTCACGGTGCATACCGGCGAACTGGCGCTGCTCGAGGGTGCGGGGGCGATCCCGCTCGTGGCCTCGGCAGAGGGCGCCCGCTTCGTGGTCGCCTCGGCGATCGAGCATCCGCACGATCTGGTGACGGGCTATTATTCGGTCCACACCAACAAGGCGGCGCTGATCCAGGGCGAGGCGCGCATCGCCGCGCTGCGCGAGCGACTGCCGGCGCAGCGCAGCTCGGGCCCGACGCCGGTGTTTCGCGGCTGATCCGCGCGCCGTTGCCGGATACTGATCGATGGGAGCATGCGCACGCCTGTGCGGATGCTCTTTTCGTTTGTCCCCGCGCCAGTTGTTCCGCCTGGGAATAACTGAAACAACGTCTGGCCCATAGCTGCCGATTGCAGCCACTTCTACATGATGCTCGGCAGACGAGGAGGAGTAACCTCCAGATCCTGCGCCTGATGTAGGAGGATTATGACAATGGAAGTGCTTGGCTATGGCATCGGCAAAATCAATGCCGAAGCTGCGATGACGTCGGATATTGTGATGAAGTCCGATATTCCGTTCGACATGCTGAACGATTTCGTCGAGATCGAGCGGCGGGTGATGGATATTCATGCGGGCATGAACCGCAAATACACGCCGTTCCAGCATGACCCGGTGACAGGCGGGCCGCTGTGCGGCGGGCGCTATGTGTTCGACACCTGGGACAACGTGCAGAAATACTTCAAATGGACGGTCGAAGCGCTCGAGTTCGAACCCGGTGTGAAATTCTGGAACCGCGAGATTTTCCCGCAGGTCGACAAGCATATCTGGAAGGTCGTCGGCGCGCATGACTTTGCACCCGTAGAGACGCACGGCGTCAACCGCTTCGAGCGCTGGCACTATACCGGCGATGCAGACGCCACCCGGGCCGCGCTGGATACTCTCTGGCCGGTGCTGCGCGCCGCAGCCGAGCGCGCCGGTCTCGGCACGGTATGGCTGCTCGACCAGCCGGACGAAAAGCAGATCGCGATCCTCACCACCAACCGGTCTGCGCTGCTCGATACCGACATTCCGGCCCTGCGTGCTTCGGTCGAGGCGATGATGGCGATGCCGTCGCTCGGTACGCTGCTTCCCGACGGGCTTGGCCTCACCAAGGCCTTCGACCGGACAGCGCCGATCTTTTCGACATGGTTGCCGCTGTCCCGCCAGCTTCGCGGTGCGCCGGTGGCAAACCCCAGCTCGCCGGCGCTGCCCTTCCCGCGCGTTGCCGCGCAGGAAGTCTGATCGTCGATTACGCCGGTTGTCCTGGCCGGGGCGCTTTCACGAGCGTCTCGGCCAGGAAGTCGATGAACGCGCGCAGCTTGGCCGGCTGGGTGATGCCATCGGGATAGATCAGGTAGAACGGTCGAGTCGCTCCGCCATAGGCCGGTAACAGCTCGATCAGGCGTCCCGCTGCCAGGTCTTCTTCCACGGCGAACCGGTACATCTGATAAATGCCGGCACCGGCCCGCGCCAGCGCGATACCCCCCACATATTCATCTTCGCAGACGAGATTGCCGTTGGTCGCAATCTCCTTGCGGACGCCGCCCTCCCGGTAGCTCCAGGTCGAAATCCTGCCGCTGCCCGGAAGCCGGAACTGGATGCATTGATGCTGGAGCAGGTCCTGCGGGCGGTTCGGCGCAGGCGCCCGCGCGAGATACTCGGGCGCGGCGACGATCACCAGTTCGGCATCTTCCAGCTTGCGCGCGACCATGCCTGAATCCGCAAGCTCATGGCCGCGAATGGCAATGTCGAAGGCATCGTTGCCAAGGCTCACCGAACGATCGCTGATGTGCAGCCTCACCTGGATGTGCGGGAAGCGCGCCTGGAATGCCGACAGCAATCTGGGCAGTCGCCAATGGGCATAGGGGGTGGGCAGGCTCACCCGCAATTGCCCGGCCGGTTCGGCCTGCGCGTCCGCCGCTGCCTGTTCCGCACGATGGAGCAGCGCCAGCGCTTCCCGGCAATCGGCCACATAGCGATCTCCAATGTCGGTCAGACGCATCGTCCGCGTGCTCCGCAGGAAGAGCGGAACGCCCAGCCGCTGCTCGAACCGCATGATCGCCTTGCTCACCGCCGCAGGAGAAAGGCCGGACGCATTCGCCGCCTGGGTGAAGCTGCCCAGGTCGGCTGCGCTGAGCAGCAGCTTGATATGGCCGATCGTCAGGTCGTCGAAGGCGTCGTGCATGCGCTCTGTCTGCCACAATCGCCGGGCCGATGCATGCGCCCGGTCACCAGCCCTTCAGCCGCCGCCCTCTCTTGCCATCGAGCGTGTGGTGGCGACCAGCATGTCGACAAAGGCGGTCACCTTGCGCGGCCGGAAGCGCGCGGCCGGGTAGACGGTGTAAATGCCGCCGGACGGCAGCTGCCATTCGGGCAGCACATGGTGCAGGCGCCCCGATGCGAGTGCGTCCGCGACGAGATAGTCGGGCAGAACCGAAAGCCCGCCACCGCCCAGCACCGCGGCCAGTACGCCCGGCGTCGTATCGATGGCGATGCTTGCGCGCAGGCGGACCGCCTGCTGCTCGCTGTCGCCGCGCGCGAAGGTCCAGGCCAGCGGATCGCGCAGCGCCAGGTTGGCGATGAAGGGCAGGGCGGCAAGGTCGTCCGGCCGGTGCACCGCCGCGATCTGGTCGACCAGGCGCTCGCCACCCACCAGCACTTGCCGAAAGCTGCCGATCCGCCGGGCCAGCAGGCTGGAATCGGGCAGCCAGCCGACGCGGATCGCCAGGTCGATCCGGCCGTCGGCCAGATCCTGCGTCGTGTCGCCCAGCGTCAGCTCCACCCGGCAGCCCGGATAGCGAGCGGTAAAGGCCGTCACCACCGGCACGATCGCGGCGATGCCATAGTCGTTGGGCGCCGTGATCCGCAGCACGCCGGTGGGCTCGGCGACCGTCAGCGCCAGTTCGTCCACCGCCTCTTCGGCTTCGCGCAGGATCAGCACGCAGCGCGCGTGCAGCATCCGGCCCGCCTCGGTCGGCTGCACCCGCCGCGTCGTGCGGACCAGCAGGCTCGTCTGGAGGTCCCGCTCCAGCTGCGCGACCTGCTGGCTGACGACCGCCTTGGTGATGCCCAGCCGCTCGGCCGCGCGGGTGAACGAACCCGTGTCGACCACGGCGGCGAAATAGGAAAGGCGATTCAGGTTCATGATCGGCGCTCAGGCAAGGTTGATTGTTAGCCTATAGCATATAGTCTGTATCGTTTGTCGGTCTTCTTCGATCAGTCGCCGCGTGGCATATCCTGGCGCTAAGGAGACCCCGGCATGGCCCAAGTTGCACACGCCACCTATCTGTTCGATCCGCTGTGCGGCTGGTGCTACGGCGCCGCGCCGGTTCTCGCACGGCTCGCCGCCGATGCAGATCTTGCCATCGCGTATCTGCCGACCGGCCTGTTCGCCGGCCAGGGCGCGCGCGCGATGGACAAGGCCTTTGCCGCATTCGCGTGGCGCAATGACGAACGCATCGCGGAGATGACCGGCCAGCCGTTCAGCGCCGCCTATCGCGATCAGGTGCTGGGCACGCCCGGACGCTTCGATTCCGGACCTGCCACCCTGGCGCTCACCGCCGTCGCGCTGACCGCAGCCGATCGCGAGGCGGAGGCCTTGCAGGCGATCCAGGCCGCGCGCTTCGTGCAGGGACGCGATGTGACCGATCTCGCGGTGCTCGCCGAGACGCTGCGCGAGCTCGGCCTCGTCGAGGCAGCCGATCGACTGGCGCGACCCGACGACGCGCTGCACGCCGCCTGCCAGGCACGCATCGCGCAAGGCCAGGCGGCAATGCGGCGGTTCGGCGCCAATGGCGTGCCCGCCATGCTCGCCGGCAGCGGCGAGGCGCGCCGGCTGGTGCCGGCGAACGCGCTGCTCGGCGACGCGGCCGCCCTCATCGCCTCGCTCAAGACTGCCTGATCCAACGCTTTCCCCTGTTCCCGGAGACCGACCATGTTCACGAGGAGGAACGTCATGAAGACCGTAGCCGCCACCGGCGCTCTCGCCGCCGCGAGCGCCGCCGGCATCGCCAGGGCTGCCGGGCCGCTGACCTGGCACCACTTCCCCGCCGGCGAGAACGGCTTCTACCGCGCGCCGGTGCTGATCAGCGGCGGCACCGAGGCCGTGCTGATCGACTGCGGCTTCACCTTTCCGGACGGGCTGAAGGTCGCCGAGGCGATCCGCGCCACCGGCAAGACGCTGACGACCATCTATGTCAGCCAGTCCGACCCGGATTACTATTTCAGCCTCAAGCCGATCGTCGCCGCCTTTCCGAAGGCGCGCGTGATCGCCGCTTCCGCAACCGTCGCAGCGATCCGCGCCAGCGTCGAGAAGAAGCTCGCCGTCTGGGGCCCGCAGCTCAAGGAAAACGGCCCGCAGGCGCTGTCCGACATCGTGTTTCCCGAAAGCTTCGACGGCGCGACGCTGCAGGTGGACGGCGAGACGATCGAGATCCTCGCAGCGGATGGCCTCGCCAATCGGCGGACGCTGTTCGTGCCCGCGCTCAACGCGGTGGTCGGCGGCGTGCTGGTCTTCTCCGGTGTCCATGTCTGGACCGCGGACACGCCGACCACCGCGCAGCGGGCAAGCTGGCGCGCGAACCTGGCGGCACTCGCCGCGCGCAAGCCGGAAATCGTCGTCCCCGGTCATATGGCAGCGACGGCCACGACAGACAGTTCCGCCATCGCCTTCACCATCGCCTATCTCACCGCGTTCGACGAGGAACTGCCCCGCGCCGCCGATGCCGCCGCGCTCAAGGCCGCGATGGAAGCGCGCTTCCCGGGCCTGGGCATGGGCGTCGCGCTCGACATCGGTGCCAAGGTCGCCACCGGCGAAATGCAGTGGGGTTGAGATGACGAGCAATCTGGACGTGATCCGGGCGACCTATGAAGGCGCGTCGGAAGATAATGGCCGGGCGCTGATGGCGGCACTGGCGCCCGACGCGCGCTGGACCGAAGCGGCCGGCTTTCCCTATGCCGGCACCTATGTGGGGCCGGAGGCGATCGCCGCCGGCGTGTTCCAGCGCCTGGGCCGCGAGTGGATCGGCTACCATGCGGAGGTGCACAGCTACCTGGCGGATGGCGATCATGTGGCCGCGTTCGGCGTCTATTCCGGCACCTACAAGGCGACCGGCAAGGCGATGCGCGCCACCTTCGCGCACCTCTACCGGCTGAAGGACGGCAAGATCGTCAGCATGGAGCAGGTGGTCGACAGCGCGATGGTGCGGGCCGCCATGGCGTAGGACGCATACCCGCGCACGACAAATCTCTACCCGGTCAACAGCGCCCGACAACCGCTGCAGCCGGAAGCCGGCTGGCGATACGACGAGGAACAGGGCCGTTTCGTCCTGTTCCCGTTGCGTCGAGAAATGGTGCCGAGGGTGCGCGCGTTCCTGGAACTTCTGGCGGCCGAAATGCCGCCCGTGCTCTCGATGGCCACGCACTGTACCAGGTTCCGCGATTGTCGTGCGCTAGCGGCACCTGCCGACCAGCTCAAGACATTCAGTGTCGTTGATGTGAGCGTCGGCTTTTGCTGAAACCCGCCAATCGGGTCGCGCAAACCGGCCGGTCGGCTTTGCGCGCCAGTTTCAGACATTGTTGCTCTGCTAGCGACCGCCTGAAAGCGGACATAAACTCGTCACCGGTGGCAAGCCCAGACACTTGCGAACGCCCGGTTCCGCGGCAATATCAACCGATGCAGTCCAATGCGGAGAATCACGAAGCCTGTCTGCATGGTTCCGGGGTCGAGCTGGTAGAAGCGCAGCTTCGCGAGGGCGCGTTTTCGCCGCACCGCCACGATACCTATACGATCGCGCTGACCACAGCCGGGGTGCAATCGTTCAATTATCTGGGGAAGCGTTGGCAGTCGCTGCCCGGGCAAGCGGCGGTCCTGCACCCTGACGAAGTACACGATGGATATTGCTGCGACCAGACCGGCTTTTCCTATAGGGCGGCCTATGTGCCACCTGCTCACATCCAGAACGTGATTGGGGGAGCGGCGCTGCCATTTCTGGCTGAAGGTGTTTCAACCAACGCCTATCTCGTCGCCTCGGCGCTTGGCCTGATCGCGATGTGCACCGCCGAGGTTGATCTGTTCGGTTATCAGGATGCGCTCCACCAGTTCGTGTGCGCGATGCAGCGGTGCGAAGGGCGCGCGCCGCCGGCCAGGAAGAATGTCAATCGCGAAGCGGTAATGCGGGTGCGCGAATTCCTTGACTGCGTTCCGGCGCCGGGGACGAATCTCGCTCAGCTCGAAGAACTCGCCGGTTATGACCGCTGGCAGCTTTCTCGCGACTTCCGTACACTGCTGGGGACCAGTCCCTATCGCTATCTGCAATGCCGCAGGCTTGAGCGGGCTGGGCGGCTGCTGCGTGCCGGGCTGGGCATGGCCGAAGCGGCCCACGAGGCCGGATTCGCAGACCAGAGCCACTTTGGTCGGATCTTCAGGCGGACTTTCGGGACGACACCATTGGCCTGGCACCGGTCCGGGCAGCCGCGCACAATCGTTCTATAATCCGGATTGGCCCGTGGGCTAAGGGGCCGGGATGACCAACACGATCTTCTCTTCCGAACCGCATCGCGGCTGGCTGCCCTGGGCCTGGCTTTCGCCAGTGATCTGCATTTTGCTCGTCGCACTCTCCAGCCTCCCGCTCGATTTTGCCCTCGAATGGGTAGGCGCAATGAATGCCAATGGGCAGCCACGGTCCGCCGCCGGATTTTGCCTGAACCTGGCGCTGCCATTCGCGGGGATGGGGGCTGCGGTCTGGGCCTGGTCGCGGTTCGTGGAACGCCGCAGCCTCGCGACCTTGGGTTTGACCGGCACGCAAGGATTGCGAAAGTATCTGGCGGGACTGGCGATCGGGGTTGGCATGATGGTCCTAGCGGTCGTGTCGATCTGGCTCGCCGGCGGCTATGTCAGCAACGACGTCCTTCCCGCCTTTTCCTCTCCCGCATCGCTGTTCTGGATCGCGATCCTGCTGCTCGGGTTCATGTTTCAGTCGGGTGTGGAGGAATTCATCTTCCGTGGCTGGCTGCTCTCGACGGCGACGCGTCGTTGGAACCTGCTGGCGGGGTTCATCGCCAGTTCGGTAGCGTTCGCATTCCTTCACTTCTCGCCACACGAGCCGATTAGCATAACCATCTTGGCGTTCATCTTTGGGCTATTTGCTTGCACCTGGGCCTGGCGCGCCGGCAGCATCTGGGGTCTGATGGGATGGCATGCGGGCTGGAACTGGATCACAGGCGCTGGCTTTGCGTTGCCGATTACCGGGTTCGATCTGAACCTGTCGGCCCTGCTTGTGAAACTGAAGCCTGTTGGCCCGGATTTCCTGACCGGCGGCAACGCTGGGCCGGAAAGCAGCGTGCTGACGATGGCTCTGCTGGCGGTGGCAATGCTGATCCTGCTGGTGTGGCCGCAAGGTTCCCAGGCCGCTGTGCAGCCGACGCCAGCACGAGCCAATGGATCGGCAACACAAGAATCCGTGTGAAGCGCGCCGTTGAGCGCGCTTTGTCGGAGCCCCCGACCGGCGTACCGCCCGCCCCCCGATCGGCAATTTGACCCGTTACTGCGCCCGTAAACGGACAGTCCGCAATCGCCCCAACCCTTGTCGTTCCCCGATCGAGGTCCGTCGCGCGTCTCTTGTCCGCTTCAGCCGAGAGCCGACGTTCGCCGCTGGACCTGCGAACGACCGCTTCGTCCCAAGACACGTCGATTAAGGTTCGACAGATCCCGACCACAGCCGGTCATTCCTCGGCCGCGGCTGGAGGGGCTCCTTCCGCCGAAAGCGGACGAGGTGCAGTGACGCCCCATCGGACAGCCGCACCTCGCAGCACATGCCCGAACGCGGCTTCACTGGTCGGCGGCGGTGCGCCGGTGAAACCGCGTGCGGAAACGCCTTACTTCTGCGCCGGCCGATAGGCATGTCGCAAAAAGTCGAACGCGGGCAGCGCCTCGTGCTTCTTGAGATCGAACCAGGCCGCGTTTTCCCAGTTCGAGCCGGTGCCCCAGCGTGTCTTGCACGGGGTGGAGACCCAGGCCGGCTCCCAATAGACCACGCCGATGCCGCCGCTGGTCACCACCTGTTGCGTCAGGTCGATCAGGTAGCGGCGCTGGCCGTCCGGCGTCGCCGGATAGCCGGGGATCAGCGTGTCGGGGCCCAGCAGGTTGGGCGAGGCGTCGGCGCCGTCGTTGGTGAACGGGTAGGCGGTCTCCACCACGATCACGTCCGCCTTGTAGCGCTCCTTGGCCTTGGCGATCACCGTGCCGAGGCCGTCGATGCCGAGCTTCGACCATTTCCGGTAATAGCTGATCCCGATCACGTCGTAATCGAGCACGCCCGCCACCGTCGCCTGGTCGAACCACGGCATCACATTTTCCGGCTGGGCGATGTGCAGCATCACCTTCGGGCGGGTGCCGCTGGCCTTGCCGGCGTCGCGCACCGCCTTGATGCCGGCGTTGAACAGCCTGGCATTGCGTTCCCAGTGGATGGCCTCGCCGATCACGCCGCCCATCAGTTCCGGATTGGTCTCGTTGCCGACCTGCACCATCTCCGGCATCAGGCCTTGTGCGGCGAGCCTGGCCAGGATCTCGCTGGTATAGGCGTAGACGGCCTTCACCTGCGCATCGGTGTCGAGCTTCGCCCAGGCGGCCGGCGGGCGCTGCTTCTCGCCATCGGCCCAGTCGTCCGAATAATGGAAGTCGAGCAGCACCTTGAGGCCCGCCGCATGGGCGCGACGGATCGTCTTCAGCACATCGTCGTAATTGCTGTAGCGCGTCCAGTCGGGCGCGTTCCACAGCCGCACGCGGACGATGTTGCCGCCCTTGGCCTTGAGTAGCGTGAAGGGGTCGACCGGCTTGCCGCGATCGCGATAGACCGCGCCGCAATCCTCCATCTCGTTCACATAGCTGAGGTCTGCGCCCAAATAGAGCGTGTCGTCCTTCGCCGCCGGCGAACCGGCGGCGAGGGCTGTAGCGGCGAGAAGCTGGCCCAGCATCAGAAGCTGTAGCTCACGCCGGCGAGGAAGCGACGGCCGAACCGCTCATAGCGGCCCTGCAGGCGGGGATCGCCATAATAGGTCTCGAACGGCTCGTCGGTGAGGTTGTTGGCCTGGAACAGCAGCTCGACGTTCCTGAGCGGACCGTTCTGGAACTTGTACGAGGTCTGGAAGTCCAGCACGCCTTCGTTGCGCGTGTAGAGCAGGCGATCGGTGTCGCCCAGCTCGGTCGCATAGTTGCTGCGGTAGCGATAGGCGATCCGCGCCTCGAAGCCGTGCTTGCTGTAGTAAAGCGTGGCGTTGC
Source organism: Sphingomonas pituitosa NBRC 102491 (assembly GCF_001598435.1). Taxonomy (GTDB): domain Bacteria; phylum Pseudomonadota; class Alphaproteobacteria; order Sphingomonadales; family Sphingomonadaceae; genus Sphingomonas; species Sphingomonas pituitosa. The sequence goes on along the minus strand of NZ_BCYY01000003.1, from coordinate 2,615 downwards.
CGACATGCTTCGAGAGGCCCGGCAGCGCCGTCGCGCCGATCGCGTTGTCACGCTCCTGCACGGTGATGTCGCTGTCGGTGTACGAATAGTTCAGATAGGTGCCGAAGCCGTCGAACGGCGCCGGCAGGAAGGTGAACGCCTTCTGGAAGGCCACTTCCACGCCCTTGATCGTGCCGCCCCGGCCGTTGATCGGCTGGGTGAAGGTGCCCTGGACGATGTTGCCGCCCGCATCGGTGAAGTTGCGGGTGGTCGTCTGGGTGGCGATGAAGGTGTCGAGGTCCTTGTAGAAGCCCGAGATCGTCAGCGCGCTGTCGCGATCGAAATACCATTCGAAGGTAAGGTCGAGCTGCTTGGCGCGGAACGGCTCGAGCAGCGGGTTGCCGCCGCTGGCCGAGGGCGCGCCGCCGCTGGTGAACACGCCCACGCCCGCGTTCAGGTCGTCGAGCGGCGCGCGCGCGATCGCCTTGCTGGCGCCGAAGCGCATCTGCAGCTTCTCGGTCAGCTTGAAGTTGAGGTTGAGGTTGGGCAGCCAGTCGGTGAAGGCATTGTCGAACCGCACCGGCGTAGCGACGGCAACCGCGCCCTGGCCGTCGATCTGGGTGCTGCGCGAGCTGGTGTCGGTGTGCACCATCCGCACGCCCGCATTGCCGGTGAGGGGGATGCCGAACAGCGTGCCTTCCAGATCGGCCTGGGCATAGGCGGCGACCGTCGATTCGCGCACCTTCCAGCTCGACGACTGGTCGAAGAAGCTCTGCTGCGGATCCAGCGAGCCGAAATAGCGGTCGATCGCGGCCGGGATGTCGATCGACAGGGTCTGCGGCACGCCGCCGAAGCCGCTGGGGAAGGTGACGTTGCCGTTGATCAGGTTCGAGGGAATCGCGACGCGGTTGGCCGCGTCGATGAAGCCGAACTGGGTGCGCTGGGTATAGTCCTTGTCGCGATCGGTGAAGCGGCCGCCACCGGTGAGGCGCTTGACGAAGCCGCTGTCGAACTCGCGCTGGATCTCGCCCTTCAGCGTCCAGAGATGGTCGTTGATCAGCGGCGCGCCGCCGCCGTTCGTCGGGATCTGGAATTCCGAGATGCGGTTGACGTTCGGATCGGTCAGCGAATGGTTGAAGCTGAAGCTCGCCGCCTGGCCCGGGGTGGTCAGGAACGTGCCGGTCGAGCCGAAGCGGTCCTGGAAGGTGAAGCCGTTCGCGCTCGCCGAGAACTCGGTGCGCAGCGTCAGGAACTGCTGGCTGCGGTGCGTGGTCGAATAGCCGGCGTCGAGGATGCCCGTCCAGCCGTCCTTCGACCATTTGCCGTTGAGGCCGCCGGCATAGAGATCGTCGGTGAAGAAGAAGCTCTCGTTCACGTTGCGCACGTCGAGGCCGAAGTCGACGCCGGTGTTGGTCGCGGTGATGCCGGTGACGTTGCCGTCGACCACGGTCGGCTTCGAGAAGCTGTTGCCGAAGGGCAGGCCCTCGGCGCGCAGGCCGCGCTGCGTCTCGGTGAACTTCACATGGCTGTAGAAGAAGTCGCCGTTCAGCTCGAACAGGCCATGGCCCGGGTTCCACTGCACCGCGGCGAGCGCGCCGTGGCGGATGTCGTCGCCGCCGCGCACCAGCGCCTCATAGCCATAGGGGATGTTGTCCTGCGCGCCGCTGTTGCCGGCCGCGCCCTTGCCGTCGCCGTTCAGGTCGGCAAAGCTGTTGGTATAGCGGAACACGTTGGTGCGCGCCGTCGCGTTCGCCTGGCGCCGACCCGAATAGCCGAGTGCCACGCCCAGCGTGTTGTCGAAGAACTGGTCGACATAGGAGATGCTGCCGATATAGCCCCATGGCTTGGCATCGGCGATGTCGGGCGCGAGATCGTTGTAGCTGGCGCGCAGGTTGATCGCGATGGTGCGCTTGCCGAAATCGAGCGGGCGCACGGTCTGCAGGTTCACCTGGCCGGCGATCGCGCCTTCCACCTGCGAGGCGGTGGGCGACTTGTAGACGAAGGCGCCGTTCAGCAACTCGGTCGGGTAATCGTCATAGCGGATGTTGCGGTTGGCTTCGGCCGAGACGACCTCGCGGCCGTTGAGCAGCGTGTTGACGAGGTTGGGGCCCATGCCGCGGATCGAGATCTGGGTGCCGTTGCCGCGATCGCGGTTGGTGGCGAGGCCGGGCAGGCGGGCGAGCGACTCGGCGATCGAGGCTTCGGGCAGCTTGCCGAGATCCTGCGCCGAGAGGGTTTCCTGCACGCGATCGGCATCGCGCTTCGATTGCAGCGCGGTGCGCAGCGAGGCGCGGTAGCCCTGGACGACGATTTCCGCCGTGTCCTGCTCGTCGGCGGCTGGCGCTTGCGGCGTGACGGCGTCCTGCGGTTGGGCATTCGTCTGCGCGAACGCTGGCGTTGCGATCGCAATCGCAAGCAGGCTCGCCGCGGCCTTGGCCGCGCCGTTGATCTTCATGGGGGTCCTCTCCCTTACCCGTGTAACGGGTGATCAATAATCGTATAAATCAGCTCTCGGGAAGAGGGCGCGGCCGCGGAGAATCAGCAATTTCCGTGAGCGTGCTAATTTTGTCACGCTTCGGGAATGAAACCTGCGCCTTGGGCGTGGACCTATGGGAGTACCTAGGGAGGGGGCCCAG
>NZ_BCYY01000002.1 GCF_001598435.1 Sphingomonas pituitosa NBRC 102491 | reverse complement strand
CCTGAGGCGGTTTTTTTGTACCTGTCTTCCGCGGCGTCTCGGAATGCCGCTTCGGCCCCGATCAACGCCAGGACGTCGATTTGCTTCTGGCGGGTATTCCCCGGGCTACTCTCCACGACCCCCAGCGGATGCAGTACCGCTTCGACGGCAAGGAGACGCGGATGGCCCTCACCCGCTATCCCGACCAGCCGCTTCTGGGTCGGGCGGATGTTGTAGTGACATTTTAGTCATTTGAGCCAAAGCACGATGCCGGCGAGTTTGACGAAGCCGAGGAAATTGGCGGCGAGTTTGTCGTAGTGGTGGCAGTGCGGCGTTGACGCTTGAGGTGCCCGAACATGCGCTCGATGCGGGTGCGGTGTCGGTATCGACGGAAGTCATAGGCGATGGGTTCGCGCCAGTTGGCCTTTGGCGGGATGATCGGGAGGATACCACGCATCAAAAGGTTCGCCCGGACCGCATCGCCGTCATAGCCTTTGTTGGCCAGCAGCGCCTTGGGCTTACTGACAGGCAAGGCCATGAGGTGATCGACAGCGCCGTAATCCGACGCTTCGCCGCCGGTCAGGATGCAGCAGAGAGGGCGTCCCTGATTGTCAAAGCGAGCGTGGACTTGCACGTAAAGCCGCCGCGTGATCGCCCAAAAACCACCTTATGAGTCCCGCTCTAGCACCCGCTGCCGAGCCATGGACGCGAACCGTGGTGCTGTCGATCATGTGCTGCCAGTCATCGATCAGCCCAAATTCGAGCAGTGTGGCCAGAATCGCATCCCACGCGCCTTGTTCCGCCCAACGCCGTAACCGCACATAGACCGAGTTCCACTTGCCGTAACGCTCGTGCATGTTGCGCCAGGGGCAGCAGACCCGCAGCACATGCAGCATGCCGTTCAGAAACCGCGGATTGTCAGGAGAAGGTCGCGCCTTTCGGTCGCGCTCGGACGGTAGTAGCTCCTCGAACAAACCCCATTCTTCGTCCGTCAGTTCCCCACGCGCCGTCGCCGCTCCCCGCAAAGCGCAGCTTTGAATGAGAGATCATGCCGTTTGAGAATCCACTCGCGTGCGCCACACGAACGAGAAGCTGGGCCATCGCAGCGCCGTAAAAGGCGTGCGACGTTCAATACCTCATATTATCGGCGGCCAGCACGTAGATCCGTCAGCACCGGGAGCGAAGGGCCGGTCGAGGCGCCGCTGTATCTGCGGCGGATGACCGAAGCTGCGCAGGAAGGCGGCGCGCATGCGCTCGGCGTCCGTGAAGCCGACGACCCGGGCGACCGTCGCGATCGGCTCGCTGGCGTCGCGCAGCCGAATGCGGGCGGCTTCGCAGCGCAGCCGCTCGATCGCGCGCGCGGGCGTCTCGCCGGTTTCCTTGCGGAACAGGCGGGTGAACTGGCGCACGCTGAGGCACGCCGCATCGGCAAGCCGATCGACCGACAGCGGTTCCGACAGGTGGTCGCGCGCATAGGTCAGCGCCCTGCGGATGCGATCGGTCTGCGGTTCCATCTGGGAGATTGCCGCATATTGCGACTGCCCGCCCGGTCGCCGATGGTAGACGACGAGCTCACGCGAGGTTGCCTTGGCGAGTTCCGCCCCGTGATCGAACTCGATCCGCGCGAGCATGAGATCGATACCCGCCGTCATGCCCGCGGAGGTCCAGATGCGGCCGTCGTTGACGAAGATCCGATCGGCATCGACCGTCACCTTCGCATAGAGTTCCTGCAGCCGGCGGGCGAACTGCCAGTGGGTCGTCGCCCGCTTGTGGTCCAGATAGCCGGCGGCGGCGAGCAGGAACGCGCCCGTGCAGATGCTCGCGATGCTCGTCGCCCCGGCAGCCGCGCGACGAATGCCTGCGACATTGCCGGCCTCCAGCATCGGTTCGATCCTGCCGCCGACCGCGATGATCGCCTCCAGCGGGCACGGTTCCGCCTGGCGGGTTGCCAAGGCGAGACCTGCGTCGCCCTGGATGGACCCTCCGTTTTCGGAGAAAAGCGCGATCCGGTAGTGTTCCCGTCCGAGCAGACGGTTTGCGGCGGTCAAGGTCGCCGTCGGGCCGGCGAGATCGAGCAGCTGGAACCCATCGCACAGGTAGAAGGCGAACGACGCGGACATGGCACCTCCCAGATCGGGTGATCGTGTGACGTGACTTCGGAATCGGGCTGTGGCCGAAATCGAGGGATCATTGTCCTACAGCCATCCGGGGGCGTGGGATAGAGGATGAGAGACCATCCTCCCGTGGAACCAGCCATGAAGATCACGTCCTACGACAGCATGCTCGCCGCCCTCGCACCCGAGGGGGTGCGGCCCTTTCACGTCGGCATCCTCGTCGGCCCCGGTTTCGTTCCGATGGACATTGTGGGCATCCAGACCGTGCTGGCGATGATGCCGGGTTCCCAGATCCACTTCCTCTGGAAGAACCGCGACATGGTCGAGGGCTTCCGGTCCTGGCCGACGCTGCCGACCACGACGTTCGACACGTGCCCGCCGCTCGATGTCTTCGCGGTCGGCATGAACCCGCCCGAGGTGCAGAACGATCCGGAGGTGATCGCCTTCACCCGCCAGGCAGCGGGAAGCGCGCGCTACGTGATCGGGGTGTGCAACGGCGTCGCGCTGCTGGGCGCTGCCGGGCTGATCCAGGGACGGACCGTGGCCAGCAACTTCGCGGCCGAAGGCCTGCTCGAGGCGCTTGGCGCGGCCAAGGTGCTGGCATCGGGCGCGGGCGCGGCGGTGGACGGCAACCTGTATACCGCCGGCCCCGGCATCGGCAGCTTCGAGGTGGCGCTGCTCGTCGCGGCGGACGCGTTCGGCCGGGAGGCGGGGGAACTCGCCGAATTCGCGATCGAATATGATCCGCACCCGCCATTCCGGACGGGAAAAGTAGAGGATGCATCGCCGCAGATGATCGAAGCCGCCCGAGATATGATCGGCCCGATCATCGCCCAGTATCGCCGCTGAACGGCAAGCGCCCGCGTCGCGGGGACGATCGGCCCGCAAGGCGCACCCCGTATCGCAGAACCACGCCATTCCGGCCGGCACGCCGGTGGTATCATCGAGAAGGAATATCGCATGTCCTACATCATTCACGGCGCGACCGGCGCCCAGGGTGCGCCGCTGCAGGCGTTGATGCTCGCGTCGAACCTGAACGCGCTCGCCGCGGTGCGCGACCCGGCCAGCGCGAAGGGCAAGCCCGCCATCCAGGTCGACAACGGCTCGGTCGAATCGCTGATCGCCGCCTATGCCGGCGCGGACGGCGTCTTCGTCCACCTGCCACAGGCAGCGGAACCGGCGCGGCTGGAGCAGGCGAACAACATCGCCGCGGCGATCGCGGCAGCCCGGCCGAAGCGCGTGGTGATCTCCACCAGCGGTGCGATCGTCGATCAGCCGGAAAGCGTGCTGCAGGCGCCGGCCGAGAGCGCGATCGGCACGCTGCTGCGCCGCGTTGCGGAGACCGGCGTTTCGCACGCCGTCGTCGCGCCGCGGCTATACCTTGAGAACCTGCTGCTGCCGATGGTGCTCGGACCGGTCCAGGCGGAGGGCCGTCTGCCCTATCCGCTGCGCGCGGATTTCGCGGCGTCGTGGAGCTCGCACCTCGACGTGGCCATGGTAGCGGAGCGGCTGCTGACCGACCATGCCGTCACCGGCATCGTCGGCATCGGTCACCTGCCGGGCTTGACCGGACCGGAACTGGCGCAGGGCTTCTCCGCGCATTTTGGCCGTGACGTCCAGTTCGAGGCGCTGTCGCCGGAAACCTTCGGTACGCAGCTCGAGCCGCTGATCGGCCCGGCCGCCGCGAATATCGCCGGCTTCTATGCCGCACTGTCGCAGCTGCCGGACAATGTGATCGCATCCGACACCGCAGCCCAGCAGCGGCTGGGCCTTGCCCCGCGCGGCGTGGGGCAGTGGCTCGCCGATATGGGCCTGTAACGATCGGGCCGGGGGCATCCCGAATGCCCCCGGCCTGTCCGGTTCAAGCGGACAGCAGATCGGCGGTGGAAACCACCTTGGCATAGGCGAAGGCAAGCGCAGCCATGAACGCCGCATGGACCTGGACGGCGGGCACATCGATGCCGTCGAACGACAGCGCCCGCGTGGCGCAGGCATCGCCGACCACCGTCACGCCGTAGCCGAAATCGAAGGCGGCGCGCGCCGTTGCGTCGATGCACATATGGCTCATCGCGCCGACGATCACCACTTCCTCGACGCCTGCTTCGTCCAGCAGCGCCTTCAGCCCGGTGTCACGGAACGAATTGGGGTAATGCTTGGTCAGTACCGTCTCGCCCTGGATCGGAGCGACGGCCGCGAGGATCGCGGTGCCGGCCGTACCGACGGCGAACGGCGCCTCGGCCGAACCGGGCGTCTCGTGCCGGATATGGATGACCGGCTCCCCCGCGTCGCGCGTGGCGGCGAGGACGCGGCGGGCATTGGCGACCGCCTGCTCCAGCTTTTCCAGCGGCAGCTTGCCATCGGCTTCATATTCGTTCTGCAGATCGACGAGGATCAGCGCGCGCTTGGCCATTGTGTCTTGCTCCTTCTTTGACAGCAGGGGCCTTCTATCGGTCCAGCACAGCCCCTATCAGTGGCGCGTACGACAAAATGCGGGCCGATAACGACATGATCGAGATTGCCATCCTGACCTATCCCGGTGCGCAGCAGGCGGCGGTACTCGGCATGATCGACCTGCTGGCGGCAGCGGATCGTGCGGCCGTGCCCGCGCTGTCGGTGGGGCAGTGGGCGGTCGTGGACGGGACGGTGTCGCGCATCGACGGCATGGGCGCGGGCGAGGATGCCCCCACCATATGCATCCTGCCGCCAACGCTGGGCGGGCCGCGCGACGATATCGATGCGGTGCTGCTTCACTGGCTGCGTGCACGCCATGCCGACGGCGCGGTGCTGGCCTCGGTCTGCCTGGGGGCGTTCGTGCTGGGCGAGACGGGCCTGCTCGACGGCCGGACGATCACGACGCATTGGGCCTATGAGGATCGCTTTCGCAGTCGCTTCCCCCGCACGCGGGTGGATACCGACCGCATCCTCATCGACGACGGCGATATCGTCACTGCCGGCGGGGTGATGGCGTGGACCGACCTGTGCCTTACGATCATCGCCCGTTTTCTCGGCCACGCCGCGATGCTGGAGGTGGCGCGGGGCTTTCTGATCGATCCACCCGGGCGCGCCCAAAGCTACTATAGTGGGTTCAGCCCACACACGGGGCATAAGGATGCAGCGATCTCGCAGGTGCAGGATTTCCTGCACGAAACCGCCGGCAAGGTCGTGGACGTGCCGACGCTGGCAGCCAAGTCAGGGCTGGAGGAGCGCACCTTCCTGCGGCGGTTTCAAAAGGCGACCGGCTACACCACGACCGAATACTGGCAGCGCCTGCGGGTATCCGGCGCCAAGGCGATGCTGCGTGAGACGCGGCACGCCATCGACCAGATCGGCTGGGACGTGGGCTACACGGATGCCAGCGCGTTCCGAAAGGTGTTCCACCGCATCGTCGGCCTATCCCCTTCCGAGTACCGTCGGCGGTTTTCGGAGGAGGGACAGGCCGAGCAATTAAAATGACCTGCGATCATTTCAGGCCGGGATATTCCATGAACAGCGCGACGTGGCGCGCAGCCTTCGGACCATAGGCTTTCGCGATATCGGCCAGCGCGATGTCGAGCGCATGGGTCGCCTGATGCGCTTCGAGCGGCGCGAGCATGCGTTCAACCTTCGCCGAGCCGGCGTCCATATCGGGCAGCAGCACCAGGCCGTGGGCCAGGCGCAGCGGCGCTTTGGTCGCCGCGACGGCATAGGCGAAGGTGTTGCCCGTCCGGCTGTAGGACTCCGCCGTCAGTGCAAGCGCGATCTCGTCGTCGCCTGTCTTGACCGGAATGCCCAGCGTGACGTCGGGCTTCGCATCACGATCCGGCATGTCGGCATTGCCGGGATCGGACTGGAAGGCGTCGCTGTTGTGGCGGGAACTCCAATTGTCGATGCCGACGTCGCGCGCGACCTGGGCTGCCTTTGTCGGGCCTGCGATCGCTTCGGCAAGCGCGATCGAGGTCGGCATCGATGCGCTGACCCCTGCGCTGGACACCACCTTGCCATCGGCGACGTAGCGGATGTTCTTCTCCCACTTCACCTTGGGGAAGCGCTTCGCCCGAAATCCTTCGTTGCTGTAGTGCGAGGTTGCCCGGTGGCCATCGAACAGACCCGTGTTTGCCACGGCCATCGCGCCATAGCAGATGCTGATGACCGTGCAGCCCTTGCGCGCCTGGGCCTTGATCCACGCCAGCAGATTGGGGTCATTGTCGTTCTCGACCGCCGGCACGAAGATATAGTCGGCGCCTTCCGGGTGGCTTTCATCGAACGCGTCAATGGTCGTCTGAAGCTGAAAGGTGAGCGGCTGCATCTTCACGGGCCCCGGCGTGACCGAAACCGATATGACATCGGCCACACCCGATCGCGCCATCACCCCGAACGGGACGCAGAAATCGCTGATGATGGTGCCTTCGTTCAGCCCGACAATGGCTACCAGCGGCTTCGTTCGGCCAAAGCGCGGCTGGTAGCGCGCGATCTTCTCGGGGGTGGGATTCCGCGATGCGTCGAACATGGCGGACGCAGTCGTGGTTTGCCCGGCAATCGCCACTTTGCTGCCAACGACCAGGCCACCGATCGTCGCTGCTGCAGAGGCGATCGCCGTCCGTCGATTGATGTCGTGCATGGGAACTCCCGGTTGTCACTGTGTGTGGCAACCTGTCGCTCAACGCCTGTCATGGCGTAAAGGACGTAGATCCGTGCATTTCAGCCACAACTGACGCCGGCTGACGAAGCGCCCTGTCTCTCGCTCTGGCTGCGGAAATCCGGGATGGATAAACCACTGAGGGCGATTGCTGAGAAGGCTTATTTCTGAAGTTCCAAGCCGTTATTTGGCAGAGATCACGGAACGAGGGAAACTCGCAGGAGAAGGGGGGCAGGGTGCGCATCGTCACGATCCGCCAATTGCCCGCGACCCTTCTGCGCTTGGCGACCGCTGCTATTGCGGTGCTGAAGATCCACCCGCACGCGGTCGCATCGCTACCGGCTCTACAAGTCGCGATGGCGACCGCAGGAGCGGTTCGTGCACATCCTGCCGCACTGGACGTTTCAGGGCAGGGGAGGCCAGTTTACCCCGATCCATGCGTTCAGCTCTGCCGATGAGGCGGAATTGTTCGTCAACGGCAAGTCGCGGGGCCGCCGACGAGATAGGCATCGACGGTCCGACCAACCATGCGATAGCGTGATCGCTCTCCGCGACGTTGCGAACGTCTGATGGAGAGGCCTCCTGACCGGCGCATGGAAGCTGTATCGAGGGCGTCGGCTGCGAGGGAGCGGTTTGCGTGCGGGGGCTTCCAATCGGCGTAGGAACACGGCCGTGGCAGCAGGGGCTGCGTGGAGCCATCCTCCATGGTGCGGCTTCCCGCGGTGGTGTTCTCTGACTGCTCCCGACCCAGACCCCGCTGCGCAGGCCGCGGACTTGGTCACGCGGCAGTCGTCCGACGCACGTGATGACGTCAGCTACTTCGTCGAGAGAACGTCAAGTCGATCATCAGCGCGCGGGCGATCAGCGCTCTGCCGAAATTCTAGGGCGCGGTGAGCGGTTCACCGCAATCTCGCACTGTCTCGTAACGATCGCGAATAGATGTGCTGATAAATCAAAGCATTAACTGCGCCAGTGCGCATGTTTGACAAAATAATTCATTTTGCATTAATTGGTCCGACCAAGAGGTCCAGCCACTTCGACCGGCCGAAAGTGCCGGAGAAGTGGCGGTGTTGCGGGCTGTGCCCGCCAAAGGAGAGGGGTTTCCATGACGATTGTCGTTGACGTTTCACGTGGTTCGCTGGCCGCTGTTCTGCTTGCCGCTACCGCGCTTACCGCCGTGCCAGCACTGGCGCAGCAAACGCCGGTTACGCCAGCGAGCGATACGGCAGCCGCCCAGGACCGCGGCGTAGAAGAGGCCGAAACGCAAGGCGAAATCGTCGTCACCGGCTTTCGTCAGAGCTACTCCGACGCCATCCGCTCCAAGCGCAACGAAGTGGCAATCACGGACGGCATCTCGTCCGATGGCCTCGGCCGTTTCCCCGATCTAAACGTAGGTGAGGCGCTGCAGCGGGTGCCCGGCGTGCAGATCAACCGGGAGGCCGAGGGCCGGAACGCCACGATCAACCTGCGCGGCCTGCCGGGGGAATATGCCCGCATGACGCTGAACGGCGTTGCGTTCGCCGAGCCGATTTTGAGCGAGGCCGCACCGCTGGGGGCGTTCAACGCCGATATCTTCAGTGCGATCGTGATCGACAAGTCGCCGATGGCCAATGCCCAGTCGGGCGGCCTTTCAGGCAATGTCGACCTGCAGATCGCCACGGCGCTTAGCCGCAAGGAAGGAGGCTTCATCAAGGCCTCGATGGAGTATAACCAACTGGGCGAAACCTTCGCCCCTGGCGCAACCATAGGCTACAATCACCTGTTTTCGGACAGATTCGGTGTGTTCGGCGTGCTTGCCTACAAGCACGAGAATTTCCGTCGGGATTCGGTGCAGTTCAACAGCTATTCGAACTTCTCGGCGGCGCAGGCGCAGGCCAATGCGAGCGTTCTCGGCAGCTATTACGCCAACTCGGCAGCGTGCCCGTCATGCACCGGAACCACCACCACGAAGGGGGTGCTCTACGAATCGTCGATGCGGCAATATTCGCGCCTCAACGAAGGCGACCTCTACACGGGCGCTGCGGGTGCCGAGTGGAAGCCGAACGACGAGACGCGGCTGAGCGTTACCGGCTTCTACACCGATCGCCGGCTGCCGAAGACCAACCAGTACATCCTGATCGTCGGGGAAACCGACGCCAGCGGCCTGACCGCGAAAACCAATCCGGTGCAGTTGAGCGATGGCCGTTACGTCGTAACCGACATCGACTTCACCAACCCGGATTCGCGCATGTCCACTCGCAGGCTTGGCATTCGCCAGCGTAGTTGGGGCATCGACGGCAAGGGCGAATGGAGCAACGACGCGTGGCGCATCACCACTATGCTGACCGCGTCCAAGGCGGATAACAAGTCCGAAGAAACCTCGATCGACTTCGACCGCATTCAGACGGCAACCGGCAACGGCGCGACGGGCACGCTGCGCACCGGCGCGGGAGACATCTCGAACTTCTATTATTCGCTGTCGCCGTCGCCGCTGGTGACGAGTGCGGTGCCGACCTGGTATTGGGGCGGCGTTACCGACCCTACCCAATATTACAACACGCCGACCTCCGTCGGTCGCACCAACCGCATGCAGTTCACCGGGACTCAGAGCTATGCCACCAATGAGCTGCTTGCCGGCCAGGCCGATGTTGAGCGTACGTTCGAAGGGAGCGTGCTGAGCGGCATCCAGGTGGGTGGGCGCTACGAGCATAACCGGTTCATCTCGCGGGGCTATCGCACCTCCGCTTATGGCCTGCAGGTGCAGAACATCACCGGCGGGCTCGTCACGACCGCGCCGGTGGTGGCCGATTTCTTTGGTGGCAAGCTGGGAACCTATACGACCAACTGGCAGGCTACCCGCTTCGACGATGCACTTGCGGCACTGACGCCGGTGACGATGTACCCGGGCGGCGAACTCTCCCCCTCGGGCTACAACATCCGCTACAATGACAATAACTATGCCCTCTATAATTTCACCAATCAGACCGATATCGCATCCGTCTACGGCCAGCTGAAATATGAGTTCCACCTGGGCGGCGTGCGGGTTCGCGGCAATGGTGGCTTGCGCTATGAATATGCCCGCAACACCATCGACGCGCTCGACCGCGTCAAGCTGACCGGCACGATCGGTTCGCCGAGCGACTTCAAGACCAACACCTACAGGCAGAGCTACGGCAAGTGGCTACCGTCGTTCATCCTGGTCGCCGACCTGACCGACAAGCTGCTGCTGCGCGGTGCCGCATACCGCACCTATGTCCGCCCGCAGCCGCGCCAGTTCACCCCGGCGACGGTGGTCGGCAACCCCGACAACGGCGTTTATGCGCTGACGCTCGGCAATCCCGGTCTGAAGCCTTATGACTCGACGTCGTTCGACGTATCGGTCGAGTGGTACAACCGTGCCAACGGCATCGTCTCGCTGGCGGCGTTCCAGAAGCGGATCACCGGCCTGATCGCCCAGATCACCGATCCGACCAAGCTCTGCCCGGCCGACGGCAGCGCGCTGGGCCTGGGCACGCTGCGGATCAACGGCGATCGGTGCGAGAGCAGCCTGATTTATACCGGCGGGGCGGTGCCGACGCCCTACCTGGTATCGGCCAGCGGCTTCGTGAACCAGACAAACCCGGTGACGGTGCGCGGCTTGGAATTCAATCTCCAGCAGTCGCTCGACTTCCTGCCGGGTATCCTGCGCCACCTGGGTGGTGGCTTCAACTATGCCTTCACCGATATCAGCGGCAAGACCTCCAGTGGGGCGGCGGCCACGCTGCCGGGCGTATCGAAGCACAACGCCAATGTGATCGGCTATTACGAAACCAAGGATTACGGCCTGCGCCTCGTCTACAACGTGCGCAGCAAGTACGACCTTGCCTCGGCGGGCACCTTCACGGGCGCAGCGCGCCAGGTCAAAGCGCGAGGGCAGTTGGATCTGTCCGCCTCGTACAACGTCAACGAGCAGTTCTCGCTCTCGTTCGATGCGTATAACCTCACCAACGCTATCCGCATTGAATATGAGAACGATCCCCGCCTGATCCGCCGTGCGGATTATGACGGCCGCACCTTCACGCTGACGGCGCGCGCCACCTTCTGAGATCGGCCTGGCCGATATCCTCCCCCTTGGCGGCGCCATCCGTTGTATCGAGGCGCCGCCTACTTTTTCATCGGATGAAGAAGATGAACGGATGCGTGTTCGACCGGCGGGGGGTGCTGACGGGCGCGGCGGCGATCGCCGCGGTTGGCGTTGCACATCCGCTGCGGGCGACCGTCGCGATGGGCGGGGCGGTTCTCGACGTCCGCGCCTTCGGGGCGAAGGGCGACGGCAAAACACTCGACTCCCCCGCGATCAACCGGGCGATCGAGCATGCCGCGGCGCGGGGCGGTGGCACCGTGTGGCTGCCGGCGGGCACCTACCGGTCGTACAGCATTCGCCTGCAGAGCCACATCACCCTGCACCTGGATAGCGGCGCGGTACTGCTCGCCGCCGACACGCCGGTCGAGGGCATGGCCAGCGGCGGCTACGACCATGCGCCGGATCTTCCCCCCGGCTATGCCGCCTATCAGGATCACGGCCATGGCCATTGGCGCAACGCGCTGATCTGGGGCGAGGGTCTGGAAGACATCGCGATCGAAGGCCCCGGCCTGATCTGGGGCAAGGGCCTGGGCCGCGGCCATGAGTATGACGTCGGCCGGCCGATCTCGGGCAGGCCCGGCGTGGGCGACAAGGCGATCGCGCTCAAGCTGTGCCGCAACATCACCCTGCGCGATTTCCGCGTGCTGGAGGGCGGCTGGTTCGCGCTGCTCGCCACCGGCTGCGACAACATGACGATCGACAACCTGCTGATCGACACCAACCGCGACGGGCTCGACATCGATTGCTGCCGCAACGTCCATGTCAGCCGCTGCACGATCAACACGCCCTGGGACGATGCGATCTGCCCCAAATCCTCGTTCGCGCTGGGCTACCCCCGCTGGACCGAAAACCTGACGATCAGCGACTGCACGGTGAGCGGCAGCTATGCGATCGGATCGGTGCTCGACGGCAGCTTCCGCCCGTTCCCGCCCGCGCCGAAGAGCACCCATGGCCGGATCAAGCTGGGCACGGAGAGCAATGGCGGTTTCCGCAACGTGACGATCAGCAACTGCGTGTTCGACACCTGCCGCGGCCTCGCGCTGGAGACGGTGGACGGCGCGCGGCTGGAGGACGTGACCGTCACCAACCTCACCCTGCGCGACGTGACCACCGCGCCCATCTTCCTGCGCCTGGGCAAGCGGATGCGCGGGCCCGCCGATGCGGTGCCGGGCACGCTGAAGCGGGTGCTGATCGACAATGTCGTCGTCTCGGGCGCGGCGCCGCTGCCCTCGATCATTGCCGGGGTAGCCGGCCATCCAGTGGAGGATGTGCGGATCAGCAACCTGTTCGTCGAACAGGTCGGCGGGCAGGGCGCCGCCATGGCCGCGATCGACCCGCCCGAAAACGAGGCCGGCTATCCCGAGCCCAACATGTTCGGGGAGCTGCCCGCGACCGGCCTGTTCGTGCGGCACGCGCGCAACATCGCGCTGTCGCATGTCGAGATCCGCACCCGCGCCGCGGATGCGCGCCCGGCCTTCTGGCTGCGCGACGTCGACGGCTTCGATGCGCACGACCTCCGCGTGCCGCAGGGCACCGCCTTCCAGCTCGACGCGGTGACGCGATTCCGGCTGTGGGGCAGCCGCGACCTTGCGGATCGCCGCGTGGATGGACCGATCCGCACCAGCTGGTAATTTGCGTACAGGGGAGAAGACGATGCGCCATGGAACCACCCGCCGCCTTACGCTGGCCGCGCTGCTGCTGGCGGGCATCGCGGCGCATCCGGCGGCGGCGCAGACCGATCTTGCCCGCTATGTCGATCCCAGGATCGGCACCGGCAACGACAACCAGGGTGATACCGTGCCCGGCCCGGCGCGCCCGGCCGGCTCGGTCCATCCCAGCCCGGAGACGCTCACCGGCAGCAATGCCGGCTATGACAGGGATGCGCCGCTGAGCGGCTTCGCCCAGCTGCACACCCAAGGGTCCGGCGGGCGGACGACCTATGGCACCTTCCTCGTCTCCCCCCAGACCGGCGATCCGGTGTTCGACGAGGCGCAGCACCTTTCGCCCAAGGCGGACGAGCGGCTGGCGGCGGATGCCTATGCCGTCACGCTCACCCGCTACGGCATCCGCGCGGAGGTGACGCCGGCGCCCTACGCCGCCCTCTATCGCTTCACCTATCCGGCGGGGAAGCCGGCGACCCTGGTGTTCGACATCACCCGCAAGATCCGCGGCGAGCTGGCGAGTGCCGGTGCCGACGTGACGCTCGATCCCGCCACCGGCCGGATCACCGGGCGGGTGCGGGCGCGCAGCTACTGGAACCCGGCCGAGGTCGACATCTGGTTCGTCGCCCAGCTCGATCGCAAGCCCACCCGCTGGGGCGTGCGCATCGGCAGGGAAGACCGCGCCGGCGCAACCAGCGCGACCGCGCCTGCCGATACCCAGCTCGCCGGCTGGTGGCAGTTCGACGCCAGCCCGGACAAGCCGGTGCTGATGAAGCTGGCGGTATCCTTCACCAGCGCCGAGCGCGCCGCCGAGCTGCTCGCCGAGGATATTCCGGGCTGGGACTTCGACGGCGTGAAGGCAGGCGCCCGCGCCGACTGGAACCGCGAACTCGCCCGCGCGACGATCGACGGCGTGGGCGATGCCGACAAGCGCCGCTTCTACACCGCGCTCTATCACAGCGCGATCCAGCCGCGCGACCGCAGCCGCGACCAGACGCCCGCCGACCGGGCGACGCCGCACTGGGACGATTACTACACGCTGTGGGACACCTATCACACCGGCTTCCCGCTGATGTCGCTGCTGCGGCCCAGCGTCTATCGCGGCAATGTCGCCTCGATCGTGCGGACCTTCGAGCACTTCGGCGCCGCGCACACCGCCTTCATCGCCGGGCGCAACTATCCTGTCGGCCAGGGCGGCGACGAGGTGGACAATGTGCTGGGCGAGGCGCTGATCCGCGGCGTGCCCGGCATCGACTGGCGCAAGGCGGCGCCGGTCGCGCTGCACAATGCGTGGGAGGAGCGGCGGCCGCGCTATCTGGTCGACGGCTGGCTTGCGGTGGGCGATCGCAGCCCGGAGCCGGACAACCAGCGCGCCAAATCGGGCTCGTCCACCCCGGCGTTCGCGCTCAACGACTTCTATGCGGCAAAGCTTGCCGAGGCGATCGGCAGCACCGACGAGGCCAAGGCGCTGCTCGCGCGATCGGGCAACTGGCGCAAGGTCTGGAACCCCGATGCGACCAGCGACGGCTTCACCGGCTTCATCCTGCCGCGCTATGCCGATGGCCGCTTCCAGGCGATCGATCCCAAGCTCGGCTGGGACGGCACCACCTATGACAATGTCGGATTCTACGAGGGCACGGCCTGGGTCTATTCCTACACCATGCTGCACGACGTGCCGGGTATGGTGGCGGCGATGGGCGGGCGGGAGCGCTTTGTCGAACGGCTGCGCCACGCGCTCGACGCCAACCTGATCGACATCACCAACGAACCGAGCTTCGCCACGCCCTGGCTGTTCAGCGATGTCGGCCGGCCCGACCTCGCCAGCTACTGGGCGAACCGGATCTTCGAGCGCTTCACCGCCGACGCCTATCCCGGCGACGAGGACAATGGCGCGATGAGCTCGCACTATGTGTTCAACCGGCTGGGCCTGTTCCCCAAGCTGACCACCGACCTCTATTATCTCCACGCGCCGCACCAGCCGCAGGGGGTAATTACTGGGGAGGACGGGCGCCGCTTCGTGATCACCGCGCGCAACTGGAAGCCGGGGCGGATCTACATCGCTTCGGCCGTGCTGAACGGCAAGCCGCTGACCACGCCGTTCCTGCACCAGGCCGACATTACGGGCGGTGGCGAACTGGTGCTGACCCTTTCCGACAAGCCGACCAACTGGGGGCGGTGAGGGGCGGCGCGGCTAGCGGCAACTGTCGCCCCATGTGTGGACGTTTCGGTTCGCAAAGTGAGGGCGGCTACGACTAAGACGGTAGCGGACGATCGAGCGCCCAGCCATCTTGTCCGATGGGGTCAAATGGGGAACTCTGTCTCTGCATGCGGAGGAACCTCGCTTGTCTCCGACACCAGCCATCGCCGTCGGCATCGGATTCCCCCTCAAGACAGCGATCTGCCTCATAGATGCAAACCGCCACATCCCCTTCACGAGCGCAGGCAATTTTGCGCACTTTCACCCGGGAGGCTCTGTTCATCGAAGCCGAGTCCGCTACCCCGACGACAGTCAAATCTTGAACCAAAGCATATCCACTTTCGATTGCCATGATCGTTTTCGTGGAAGGGATCGAGGCCAGTGAAGAGTGCCGTGCGACACAGCCGCATAGCGCACATAGCAACGCGGCAAGCAGGGCAGCGCGACTGAACTTCACGAGATCTGTATATCACTGATCGTCGATGAGGTTAAGTCCGGTTTCCACCACAAAACGCCCCGCCGCGCTACTCGGCCCGTGCCGGTAACGCCGCCGCCACCGCCGTTCCCGCCCCCGCGAACGGCGTCAGCCGGAAGGCGAACCGGCGCGGGGCGAGCGGCACGCGGTATTGCGGCAGCGGGCGCCCGTCGGCGTTCCACTGGGTGTCGCCGCCGACGCCCGACTGGATCGCATCGACCAGCAGCGAGACCTGGTCGTGCGGGACGATGTCGCTGCTCCGCCGCGTGCCCGGCGCGCGGCGCGACAGGTCCGCATAGGGGAAGGCCAGCACATTGGCGGAAAGCGGTGCGGCGCCGGCGATGCGCAGGCCGGGCACGCCGCCGCCGGTCAGCTCCATCCAGCGTACGTCCGTCTTGTTGCCGGTTTCCTGGGGGCGCATGTAATCATGGTGCTGCTCGGCGATGCCGCCGCGCCACAGGCCGATCGCGGCGCCGGTCTTGCGATCCTGATAGCTTTCGTGCGGGCCCCGGCCGTACCATTGGACGGTGCGATAGGCCTGGGGCAGCGCGTAGAGGAAGCCGATGCGCAGCGGATCGGGCAGGTCGGCGCGCAGCGGGGTGAAGTCGCCGTCGACGTCGACGGTGCCGTCCCCGGCCATGCGATAGCGGGTGACGAAGCGCACCGCGCCGTCGCCCATCGCCTGCCGCACCGTCACTTCGGCGCCGCCGCCGGGCAGCGCCTTCGCCTCCACCGCCTCGGTGACGCGCGCCTCGGGCATCGCGGTCCACCGCGCATTGTCCGCCGCCGGACGGGTGCCGACGTCGTTGTCGGTCAGCCCGCGGGTGAAGTTGGGCGTGCCGCCGCGCAGCATCTCCACGCCGCCCTTCGCGTAGCCGACCAGGCCGGTGCCGCGCGCGACGGTGAGCGTGGCGCCGCCGGCGGCGAGTATCACCGCGTCCTTCCCGGCGGTCATCGTCACCGTGCCGGTGGCGGGTGCGGGCAGCGGCGCGGGGTCGTTGAGCGCGAACTGCTCCCAGCCGATCACCGTGCCGGCCGCCACTGCCGGGATCGTGCCGGCCCTGGCCCGCGCGCGGAGGGTCACGAGATATTCGACGCCCGGCGTGCGCGCGATGCGGTCCAGCGGGAGGGTAAAGTCCTCGCGCCCGCGTGCGGCGGTGTGCAGCGCCGGGCCTGCCCCGCTCGCCACCTGCACCCCGTCGGCGGTCACCTGCCAGTCGAAATCGAAGCCGGACAGGGTGTTGAAATCGTGGCGATTGAGCACCGTCAACCGCCCGGCGGCTGCCTCGACGGCCGCGAACTGTACCGGCGCATAGACCTTGCGGACCTCGAACAGATGCGGGTTGGGCGTGCGATCGGGCTGGTTGAGCCCGTCGCCAAACTCGATCTCGCCGCCCGGATTGGGGCCGTAGCTGCTGCCGTCGCCCCAATAGTGCCGGCCGTCGGCGGTGGTGCGGTTCATCGACTGGTCGACCCAGTCCCAGATGAAGCCGCCCTGCAGCCGGTCCGGATGCGCGTAGATCGCGTTCCAATAGTTGATCAGGTTGCCGCCCGAATTGCCCTGCATGTGGGCATATTCGCACTGGATCATCGGCTGGGCGAATTCGGTGTGCCGGGCATAGTCGAGCATCTTGTCGACCCCGTCATACATCGGCGCGTAGATGTCGGCGAAGGCGTTGGGGCGATGGTCCTGCAACTGGGTCCAGCCGAGATAGGAAATCAGCCGTGTGGGGTCGAGCGCGCGGGCGGCGGCCGCCGCCGCCTCGAAATTGGGGCCGTTGCCGGATTCGTTGCCCAGTGACCAGAAGATCACCGAGGGGTGGTTCTTGTCCCGCTGCACCATGTTGACGACGCGCGAGACCTGGGCAGCGCGCCAGGCGGGATCGTAGCCGATCTCCAGCTTGGTGCGGTTGGCACCGTTCTCGCGGGCGTTGACCAGATAGCCGTGGCTCTCGATGTTCGCCTCGTCCATCACATAGAGGCCGAGTTCGTCGGCCAGGGCGTAGAGCCGCTCGTCATTGGGATAGTGCGAGGTGCGCAGCGCGTTGATGTTGTTGCGCTTCATCAGCTCGAGATCGTGCCGCATCGAGGCTTCGGAGATGACGTGGAAGCTGTCCGGATCATGCTCGTGGCGGTTGACGCCGCGGATCGTGATCGGTCGTCCGTTCACCGTGACCAGGCCGTTCCGGATCGCGACCGTGCGGAAGCCGATCCGCTGCGCCGTTGCCTGCAAGACCCGGCCGCGTGCATCGACCAGTTCGACGAGCAGGGTGTAGAGGTCGGGCGTCTCCGCCGTCCAGGCGCGGACCGCCGGCACGGTGGCGGTGAGGCCGACAACCTCTCCTGTCACCCGCGTGCTGCGCGCCAGCACGACGCGATCGCCGTCGCGCAGCGTGGTCCGCAGCGTAAGCCCGCGCGCCGCGGCGCTGGTGGTGAGCGCCAGATCGAGCGCGCCGTCGCGATAGGCGTTGGCGAGGCCGGCGCGTACCCGGATATCCGCCACCCGCGCTCTGGGCGCCGCGATCAGATAGACCGAGCGCTCGATGCCCGAGACGCGCCAGAAATCCTGGTCCTCCAGATAGGAACCGTCGGACCAGCGGAAGACCTGGATCGCCACCGTGTTGCGGCCGGGATGCAGCGCGCGGGTGACGTCGAACTCGCTGGGGAGCTTCGAGTCCTCGGAATAGCCGATGCGCTGGCCGTTGACCCACACCTGATAGGCCGAGCCCGCCGCACCGATGTGCAGGATCACGTCGCTGCCCTTCCAGTCCGCCGGCAGATCGATGGTCCGGCGATACGAGCCGACCGGGTTGGTCGCGTGCGGGATCAGCGGGCGGTTGGCGGGGAAGGGATAGGTGATGTTGTTGTAGCGCGCCTGATCGAACCCTTCCGCCTGCCAGTCGGCGGGCACGCGAATGTCCTTCCAGCCGGACACGTCGTAGCCGGGCTGCTCGAAGCCGGTCGGCAGCTTGTCCGCATTCGGCGACAGCGCGAATTTCCACAGCCCGTCGAGCGGGAGATAGCGCGCGGATTGCTCCATCCGCCCCTCCAGCGCTCTGGCCGCACTTTCGAAGGGAAACCCGCTGGCGCGCGCCGGGAGCTTGCCGCGCGCAAAGACCGCGGGATTTTCCCAGTCGGGACGGGCCGCATCGACCTGGACCGGTTGGACCTGACGCTCGTCCGGGGCGAGGAAAGAGGCCATCGCGAGGGCGATCAGGCGGGCTTGCGGCATGCGACATCCGATCCATGGGCAGACGGCGCACGATGCGTGGGCCGGCCTGCGGTGTGGGACGGAGATGCATGACCTGACAGGCCAATGTCAAATGTGGCTAGGCCAATTCCCGTTTACTACTGGGTGCCCGGTTTTCACGTGCGATCGCCTCGAGCGACCTGCCCCTCCTTGGCGTTTTCGGGATGTCGCGCTCCTCGGTCACGCGGGCCAGTTCGCGCTTCAACTGGCGGATTTCGGCGTTCGTCCCGACATTGCCTGATACCATTTTCGCCAGTTGCCGCTTCCAGGCATCCAGCGAGTGCTGGCTCACGCCGAGCCGCTGCGAAACCTCCGCTACCGGATACCCCCGCTCGGTAACCTGGGCCACCGCATCGCGCTTCAGGATCCAAGGCGTCCAGAATTCTAGGGGCTGCTCCGTGGTCGGTCGGGAAATGCGTGTCCAAGGCTCCCTCTCAGTCGGGCGCCAGAATATCCGCCTCAACGATGCTGAGCCGCCAACCGGCGGGAACGACGTCGGCGCCCACGCTTGCTGCGACCTTATCGTTCTTCACCTCGACGATATTCCCGAAGGCATCCCGGTCCGCGGTCGGACCATCGAGTGCAATCCGCAATCGGCTTCCAGTGGTGGGCGTTATGGGGATGTTGACATAGCCCAGAGACTTGCTGGTGGTGCCCTCGAAGATCGTATTTCCGTCCAGCGTGATGCGTATCGGATAGGCGCGGATGCGCCACCCGGTCAGCCGCAACGATACCTGCGACACGCGCTCGGGCCGGGCGAACCTATACTCGATCCATGCCGTCTCGGGCCGGCCATCGCTGCTCCAGGTCGTCGCCTCATTGTCGTCGTGCGACGCGCCGGCGCTGTCGGCGTTCGATCCGGCGGTGATCGCCTGCACCCGCACCGTGCGGGCGCGCGGTACCACTGTGGAGGTAGCGGGCGTTGGCCCCCGCCACAGTTCGGAGGGCTGGGCATCTTCTGGGAAGCTTGTCGAGAGCCCGTCGCGCACCGGCGCGGCGACGCTGGTGACGGAAAGTGACGCTGGCGGGAGGCCCGCAGCGGTTGCGGTCAACCGGATCTTGCCGGCGCTGGTCGCCGAGCGGATCAGGACGCGATTGATGCCGAGTTCCACCGGCAGCTGTCGGGAGAGGATGTAATTGTCCTGCTCGCGGGCCGTGCCGGTGGTGGCCGTCACGCCCGGCTCGGTCTTGCCCATGGTCGCGACCGCGGCCCGCTGCCTGCCGCGTGAATCCCCCTGCGCCATGCCGCCGCGCCATTCGGCAGGCCCCTCCAGGCGGAAGTCAACGGGATTGAATGCCGTCGGCACCCGTTGCCCGCGGGCATCCACCACCTCGACGTCGACGAGCATCAGGTCGGCTCCGTCCGCGACGAAGCCGCGCGGGCCGGTATGCGGCGTCAGGCGCAGCGCCGCCGGCGGCCCGGCGGTTGTCAGTACATGTTCCGCTGTCTTTCCGTCAGCGTAGGTCGCCACCGCCCGAAGCGTCCCAGGCGCATAGGCCAGGTCCTTGAAGGTGAAGAGGAAGCCGTCCTTCTCGCCCTTGCCCAGTGAGCGGCCGTTGAGAAACAGCTCGACGCTGTCCGCATTGGAGGTGGCATAGACCGACTTCACCGTACCCGGCGCGTAGGTCCAGTGCCCAACCAGGTGTACGTGCCGTCCGCCGCTCTCCACCCAGCCGTCCCAAATGCTGCGATGGACATACCAGGGATCCTTGGGCAGGCGCAGCCCGTCGACCACGCCGGAGCGACGATAATTATTGTCGCCGCGGAAGTGCGAGTTAGAATCCGTGAAGCCGATCTTCACGCCACCCGCGTTGCTGCGATCACCGCCGCCGGGCCGCTGCACGTAATAATCGAACCAGCGGCGAGCATCTTCCACCGCCATGCTCTCGACATTGCGGTTATAGTCTGGGGCATCCTTGTGGAAAGGGGGCGTCCAGTCGTCCTGATAGGCGCGGGCTGCCTCGTCGCGAGAATACTCCATCTGCCACAAGGGCTTGCCGCCGCTCTTGTTGATGTACAGCATCTCCCCGCCATAGTCCGCGCTATCGCTGCCTAGCATCTCGCGGGCGCCCATCGCGCGGCTACCATGCGGGTCCCAGCGCTGCTTAAGCGCCAGCAGGTCCGCCATGTGGCTTTCGGTGATGCCCTTGTTCCCGCCCTCGTAGAACAGGATCGACGGGTTGTTCCGATTGTAGATGATCGCATCTTGCATGAGCGCAACGCGCTGCTTCCAGCGCGCTTCGTCCTTGGGATCGCCCTCGCTGTCGCCAGCGGGCATCGCCTGGAGCAGTCCCAGCCGATCGGCGGAAAGAATGTCCTGCTTGGCGGGGGTGACATGCATCCACCGCACCAGATTGCCGTTGCTGCCGGTGATCAGCCCGTTGGAGAGATCGCTGATCCAGGGCGGGACGTCAGGACCGACTGCGGGCCATTCGTTGGTCGAGCGCTGCGCGTAGCCCTTGAGGTGCAGCACCTGGCCGTTGAGCGTTACGACCCCGTGATCGAAGCGCGTGGACCTGAAGCCGGTCCGTATGTCCACCGCGTCGATGATACGGCCGCGAGCGTCCTTCAGCGCGCCGGTGACGGTATAGAGATAGCCATAGCCCCAGCTCCAGAAGTGCAGGCCGGTAAGGCGCTTGCTGGCCCGGACCGACGCTGCCGTGCCGGGGGCAATCGTCTGCTGATCGCCTTCGAAGCTGGCGACGACCCTGCCGTTGAGATCGCGCACCGCGACCGCATATCGAACCTGGAGCGGCGTGGCCCCGTCGTTGCGCACTTCGCTGTCGGCATGCACCGTAGCGGCGGCGCCGGGCACATCGAAATCGTCGGCCCAAACATAGGTGCCGCTGGTACCGAGCGAACTGTACAGCGGCAGCGTCTGGTAGACCGGGCCGGTCAGGTGCAGCTTCACAGGCTTGTTGATGCCGCCAAAGTTCGCGAAGAAGTTCTTGTCCTGCCACTGAAACTTCGTGGCGGTCGCCCGTTCGCGATAGTCCCAGTGATTGTCGACACGGACCGCCATGACATTGTCCCCGGGCCGCAGCGCGTCGGTGATGTCGACCCCGAAAGCCATCACGCCATTCTCGCTAAATCCCACTCTGGTGCCGTTAACCCAGATGTCGGCAGCCTGGCGGACGCCTTCGAACTCCAGCAGCACACGCCCGCCCGGTACCCGCGCGGGCAAACGGAAGTGCTTGCGATACCAAACGATCCCTTCGGCATGGTCGTGTCCGTCAACGGCGAATGCCTGGTCTTCGTTGAAGGCACGCGGCAAGGTGATCGGCTGCCAAGCGCGATCCTCTAGCGCAGGGGCTGAGAAGCCGGGATCATCCCCCACGTGCATCTTCCAGTTCCGACTGAACTCGTAGCTTTGGCGCGGAGAAGCGACGTGCGTGGATGCGCGCTGAGCGAAAGCCGGCGTGTAGCCGCCCGCCAGCGCTGCAGCTGTGATGAGGACAGGGGTGTACCTCATAAACTCTCCCTAGGCGGCTTGTTCCGCCACGGTCCGACAACTTCAGAATATGGTCAAGCCAATTCTCATTTTATGTTTGCCTGTACCACATAATGGATTTTGTTGCGCCTTTGATGTCGCCCGCGGTCCACCGCCCCCAGCACCCGATCGCGCAATTCCCGCGAGTAACTCTGCCCATATCGCCAACCCGACGCCGCCTCCGTCATGACGGCCGCCTATGAAGCACACGATCAGAAAAAAGGAATTCCTCGCGATTTCCGCCAAGCGTGAACCCGCTCTGGCTTTTAACTACGTGACCTCGGCTTTGGCGGAGCGATGGCTTGAGCAGCTGCACGACCGCGGCACCTATAGACTGGTCACGCTATTCCAAAGTATTTCCAAGATACGCCGCCACTCGATCTATCATTGCTTCCGGTATGCGCCGCGCGATCACCGGCATGGTCGCCTGCGACTGGCGGGCATCCACCTTCGTGCCGTCGCCGCGCATCTGCCAAAGCCGTGCAGCCAGATAGGCGGGCTTCTGCCCGGCCAGGACGGGATAGGGCTTGCCCGGTGCGTGGCAGCTCGAACAGGCAGGCAGCTGGCGATCGGGCAGGCCGCGCGCGACGATGCGCTCGGCATCCGCGTCGCGGGCCTTCGGCGCTTCCCCCAGTCCCGGCAGACTGGCGAACCGCCCGGCCAATGCGGTTGCATCGGTGTCGCTCAGCAGCGCGGCGGCGTTGGCCATCACGCCGCTGGATCGGTGCCCGTCACGATAGGCGCGCAGCGCCGCCTCGAGATAGGCAGGGTTCTGCCCGCCAAGGACCGGAATGTCGCCCTGTCCGCGGCCCCGCCCATCAGCGTCGTGGCAGCCGGCACAGGCCTCGAACCGCGGCGCGCCGGCGATTCCGGCAATGCCGCCGGTCAGCCGGGCATAGTCGGCCGGTGTCATCGTCGGCAGGCGGCGGACGAAGGCGACCATGCGGCGGATCTCGTCCGGGCGGTCGCGCGCCGGCCAGGCGGGCATGCCGCTGAACTTCACGCCGTGGGCGATGATCCAGAACAGCTCGCGATCGCTCCACTCCTTCGCGGTGCGGGCAAGGTCCGGCGCGGGGGGCGTCGCCGCCTGGAACACCGCGCGCGGCCGCATGCCGGGGGCGCCGTGGCAGGCGGCGCAGCTCGCGGCGAAATGGCCGGCGGCGCTCACCAGACCCTGGGGATCGGCCGCCGCCTTGGGGCTCTCCAGCGCGCTGCGGGTGCCCACCGAGTTGCGCATCACCCAGTGCAGGAACCAGTTGGTGATCGGCCAATGCCCGCTGGATGCGGCGACGTTGATCGCGCCCGACCAGCCGACCGCCAGCGCCAGCGCCACGATGCCGGCGAACGCCAACACCACGCGTTTCCAGGTGATCCGGATCGTCATGCCCGCGCCTCCTGCCGCAACATTGTGGCCAACAGGCCCAGCCCGCCGAGGAAATAAGCCGCGCCGCCCACGAGCAGCATCACCACGCCGGCAAGCTGCTGGTCGGCGAGCGGCGCCAGCCCCCAGGGTGCCGCATGCGCCATCGCCGGATAGAGCGGCCGCGGCGCCAGCCCGATCAGCGCGCCGAGCAGCGTCATGTGCATCGAGGTGAGCAGCAGCGCGCCCACCCCCATCGCCCGCGCGCCCGGTGCCAGCACTGCGCTCCACAGCAGCACGCCGGCGGCGAGGAAGCTGGCCTGCTCGAGCGCGAGCAGCAGCGCACTGTGCGCCGCGGCGGTACGCAGCGCCGGCAAGTGCCAGCTCCAGACCACGCCCAGCTCGACGACGCTCATCGCCAGCGGCGTGATGATCCGGGGCAGGCGCCGCGCCGGATCAACGCGCGTGCCGGCAATGCCCAGCGCAACGCACGGCGCCGCAACGGCGACCGCCAGCATGTGGGCCGCCATGTGCCCGGTCATCCCCTGCCCGGCGAGCATCCAGCCCAGTCCGAGCAGCGCGGCCCCCAGCGCGAGGGGTACGGCGCTCATCGGCAGTCTCGCAGGAACAGCACCGGCAGCGCGGTGAAGACGACGCCGATCACGCTGAGCCCGGCAAGCAGCAGGGTCGCATAGGCGAGGAAGCGCAGCCGATCGCTGTCGGTGCCGGATTCGTGCGGCGGGTGGTCGCCGGGGATGCGCGCCTGCACCCAGGCGATCCAGCCCGAGGCGAGGATCACCAGCAGCGCCGCCGCCGTACCGCCCCAGAAGATCGCGGGCGCGTCGACATAGCGCCCGGTCTTGGCGCAGCGCACCGCCGCCCACAGATAGGAAAAGAGGAAATGCGCCGCCCAGCTCGTCGGCGGCACGATCAGCGTCCACAAGGTGACGCGCAGCGCGCGGAAACGCTGGTGCAGCCGCCCGATCATGCCACCTCCGGGAACAGGCCCAGCGTCGCCCAGGCGACAAGCGCGGTGAACAGCAGGAAATGCTGATAGAGCGTGACGTTGCGGATATCGGCGTCATGGGTCGGCGTCGCCCGCCGGGCGAGGCTTCGGGCCAGGGCGTAGAGTTGCCCGATCACGCCCACGCCGGCATGGGCGACGGTCCACGCCGTCAGCGTCCATACGATCGCGGGATAGCTGTGGAGCGTCGGATCGAGGTGCGACAGCCAGGGGCCGGCCAGTCCCGCCGGGATCGAAGCAAGCCCGGCGAGCGCGCTCAGGGCCAGCAGCAGCCGCGCTGCCATGACCGCGCCGCGCCGGTTGGTTTCCCGCGCGGCGAGCGTCGCGGCCCAGCCCAGCACCATCAGCGCCAGCGCCGCCATCGGCCAGAACACGCCCGGCCCGGTCATGCCCGGCGGCGGGAAGCTCGGATGCACCGTCCAGAAGAAGTAATAGCCGAACACCAGCCCCGAAAAGGCCGTCGCATCGGCCATCATCGTGATGAACATCGCCCACCAGCCGGGCGCGAGCGGCCCCGCCACATACAGCGGCAGATCGATGCCGTGGCCGATCGGCTTGCACGGCTTCTCCGGGATCTCGGCGGTGCGCCACAGCCAGGTGAGCACCAGCGCCAGCGTCAGCACGGCAGCAGCGAGCGCGAGCCAGTAGAGGTGGTAGGTGGTGAGAATGAACACGCCGCCCAGCGCCGCCGCCGTCGCCATCGGCACGAAGGACGGCGTGGGCAGCCGCATCACCGCTACCGGCTTGGCGTCGAGCACCGAGGTGATCAGCGATTCGCGCCGGCCTTCCTCGGCATCGGGCAGGAAGAAGCGGCCCTCATCGACCTTGCGGACGAAATCGGGCTGGTCCCAGATCGGATAGCGGCTTTCGATCAGCGGGATCGAGCGCACGCCCCATGGCTCGCCGCTGGGGGTCGCCAGCCATTCGAGCGTGCCTGCGTTCCACGGATTGCGCGGCGAGAGCGGACGCCAGGGCGAGCGGAGCAGGTCGATCACGATCAGCAGCACGCCCCCGGCGAACAGGAACGCGCCGATCGTCGACGCCATGTTCAGCCCCTGCAGCCCAAGTTCGGCCGGATAGGTGAACACCCGGCGCGGCATGCCCATCAGCCCGGACAGGTGCATCGGGAAGAAGGCGAGGTTGGCGCCGGCGAACAGGATCCAGAAGGCAGTGCGACCGATCCGGTCGCTCAGCTGCTTCCCCGTCACCAGAGGCCAATAGTAATAGAGGCCCGCGAACAGCGGCATCAGCGTACCGCCGATCAGCACATAATGCAGGTGCGCGACGACGAAATAGGTATCGTGCGCCTGCCAGTCGAACGGCACGATCGCGACCATCACCCCGGTGAGCCCGCCGATGACGAAGATGGCGAGGCTGCCGGTCGCGTAGAGCAACGGCGTCGAGAAGATCACTCGCCCCGCCGCCAGCGTGGCGATGAAGGCGAAGATCTGGATGCCCGTCGGGATCACCACCGCCTGGCTCGCCGCCGAGAAGAAGGCGAGGCTGATCTTGGGCAGCCCGGTCGCGAACATGTGGTGCACCCACAGCCCGAAGCTGAGGAACGCGGTGCCCACCGCCGCCAGCACGATATAGGGATAGCCGAGCAGATGCCGCTGGGCGAAGGTGGGGATCAGCATCGCGAACAGCGCGATCGAGGGCAGGAAGATCACATAGACCTCCGGATGCCCGAAGATCCAGAACAGGTGCTGCCAGAGCAGCGGGTCGCCGCCCCGGCTGGCGTCGAAGAACGGCCAGTCGAGCAGCCGCTCCATCTCGAACAGCAGATCGCCCGCGATCAGCGGCGGGAAGGCGAACAGGATCATCACCGCCACGACCAGGATGTACCAGGCATAGAGCGGCATCAGGTTGAGCCGCATGCCCGGCGGCCGGCATTTCAGCACGCCGACGATCAGTTCCACCGCCGCCGCCACCGACGAGACTTCGATGAACGACAGGCCCAGCATCCAGATATCGGCACCGAGCCCCGACAGGTCGGTGCGGGTGGTGAGCGGCGGGTACATGAACCAGCCGCCATCGGGCGCAGCGTTGAAGAAGATCGAGCCGAGCACGAACACCCCGCCGATCAGGAAGCTCCAATAGCCGAAGGCGGAGAGCCGGGGGAACGGCAGGTCGCGCGCGCCGAGCAGCTGGGGCAACAGGATGATCGAGACCGCCTCGAACATCGGCACCGCGAACAGGAACATCATCGCCGAGCCGTGCAGCGTGAACAGCTGGTTGAAGGTATTGGCGGAGACCAGGTCGTTCTCCGGCACCGCCAGCTGGGCCCGCATGATCAGCGCGAGCACCCCGGCGAACAGCATGAAGACGAAGGCGGTACTGGTGTACCAGGGCCCGACCGCGTTGTTGTTGCTATCGCTCCAGCGGCGCAGCCAGCCCTTGGGCGGCGCCCACACGGCGCGCAGCCGCTCCTCCTGCGCGCGGCGCAGCTGGGGATCGTCCTGCGCGTGGAGGCTCATGGCAAGGTTCCCAGATAGCGCGCGATCGCGCGGGCTTCGGTTTCGGGCAGCTGCGGATAGGCGGGCATCCGCGCGCCCGGCTTCACGGCGGCGGGTTCGCGCAGGAAGCGCAGCCGCGCCGCTTCGGTGTTGGGCAGCGTCCCCGCGCCGATTGTCGCGCGCGCCGCCAGATGGGTGAAGTCCGGCCCGATCGTGCCAGCTGCCGCGGTGCCGCGGATCGCGTGACAGCCGCCGCAGCCATGCTGCAGGAACAGCGCCGCACCGGGAGCCGTGCTCGCCACCGCCGGGCGGCGCTGCTCCACAAGCCAGCGATCGAACGCCTCGGCCGGCATCGCCACCACGTCGAACGCCATCAACGCGTGGGACAGCCCGCAGAATTCGGTGCATTGTCCGCGAAACCGTCCCGCCCGGGTGGCGCGTACCGGCAGTTCGTTGGTGCGGCCGGGGATCATGTCCATCTTGCCGGCCAGCCCCGGAATCCAGAAGCTGTGGACGACGTCGCCCCCCGCCAGCCGGAACAGCACCGTGCGGCCAACCGGGATGCGGATCTCATTCGCGCTCACCACCGCCGGGCCGTCCGCCGGCCGATAGGCCACCCGCCACCAGAATTGCTCGCCGGCCACGTCGATGCGCAGATTGGCGGGGGCGACGGCGCGTGGTCGCATATAGGGCAGGCTGAACACGAGCAGCGCGGCCAGCACCAGCGCCGGGATCAGCCCGCCGGCGATCAGGATCAGCCGTTCGCCGCCGCGCAGGCTCAACGCTCCCGGCCGGGCGCGCACCGCCCAGGCCATCAAGCCGGCGACGCCGGCGGCGACGAGTATGCCGCCCGCCACCATGACCAGCGTGATATGATTGATGTCCGCCGCTTCCTCGCCGAACGATGCGAACACCGATTGGTGACGGTTACAGCCTCCCATCGCCATCGCCCAGAAGACGATCGCCAGCCTTCCTCGCCTGCTGGTCATGGCTTGCATGCCGGCGAACTACCCCACAGGTCCCCAGCGCGTCCATCAATTGCCTGGAACATCTTGTAATTTATTGTTGCGGCAGTCTGCCGCGACGAATTTCACTCGATCCGTTGGATGAATATGCCAGCTAAGGACGAGCCCGGCATCGATCCGGCGACGACCGAGCGCGTGACGGATCCCGATTATGGCGCGTCGATCGAGCGCATCTTCCGGCCGCGGCTGGTCGCCTTCGACTGGAACTGTCCGCAACATGCCCTGCCGCGGTTCAGCGCGCACGAGATCGCGACAGCAGCGCAACCACTGCACGACCGCCTGGCCGCGTTGGAGCGGAAAATGCCGAGCTACGCGAGCAACTGGCACGGGGGCGCGACTGACATCGCGTCAGTACCAGTGGGTGGCCGAGCAGTTCGTGGCCAGCCATAACCGTGGCGGCGCTGATCCGCGCGGGGGAGCGACTGGGCCGCGACTTCTCACAGGTGACGACTCCGGTCCTCATCCTGCACGGCACCGCCGACCAAGCGACGCGGTTCCGCGGCAGCCAGCAATTTACGAGGCAACGGGAACCCGGGATAAAGCGCTGAGACTCTGACGAGGGGGCGTATCACGATCTTCTATCCGATATCGGCAGGGAAGCCGTCATCGAAGACATCGTGTCGTGGATCGCGCAGCGCTTGCCCGACGCACCGCACATTCCGCCGCGATACGGGGCATGAGCAGGCCTTGCAGCATCGCCACCCGCTCCGACAAGGCCGCGCTGTCGTCCGCCAGCCTCCTCAATCCCGTGGCCATCCGCCGGTGGTTGCCTAAACTTGGCAACAGGACCTGGAAGCCAGCGTTGGTTGGGCCTCTGCGGGATCGCCATTGGTGCCGGCGTGCCCGGCGCGCGGTTGCGCCCGCCACGCTTGCCTGCCGTCAGTCGTTCCTCGCGATACGGTTGGTACAGCTTCTGACGGTTCATGCCAGCCGCTGGTAGCCGAACCGACCAGGCGACGAACGCTGCCGCGGCGTCACGCCCCCATGGCGGGTCCTGTTCCGGGTACCCGGTGCGCGATGCAACAGCCGCAAACTGGTCGGAGAAAATCAGATGGCGCAGTGATCCAGATCATCCTTTATCCCTTGCCTAAATAGCGAATATACAAAGCCAAAACATGCGCGCGCTCAGGCCGTGAGATCCGCCGACGTTTCACAGTTGACGGCGCACCGTCACGCCGCATAGCCATGCTGTTACCGATAACAATGGCGACCATGGCGAGTCGTCGGGAGAGGAGACACCGGCAATGGGCATGCCCCCTTCCGCAGCCTTTGGCTGCGCGATCGCACTCACCTTGCTGGCCCCTGCGGCGCTTCCTGCGCAGACGGCCGGCATGGTGGAGGAGAAGCTGCCGCCGCCCACCGGCCTGGCCCCATATTTCATGCCGGTATCCGCAGCGGCGACCGCGCCGGATGGCGATGGCTTTCTGCGTCGCTGGCTGCTGCTGGAGCCGGTTGTGAAGCCCAACCGCACCAATGCCGGCTTCACGCCCAGCTATGTTCGGGACGTCCTGGCGCCGGCCACTTTTCCCGGCCGCTTCGACGCAGTGCCTCGGGACGGGGAGAGCGTACAAGGAGGGCTGCGCTGGCATGCGCTTGATTCCAGCATGTTCGACATGAAGCTCTTCTATCTGGCACAGGGGCTCGGCAAGCCGACCTATGGCGTGATCTTCTGGGCGGTGACGGTGGTCCACGCACCGCGCGAGATGCGGGGCGTGCGACTGGCGCTGGGGTCCAACTCGGCGTCGCGCTGGTGGCTGAACGGGAACGACGTGGCCGGGCTCTACGGCGATCGTCGGATGGTGATGGACGATGTGCTGTCACGACCGATCACGCTGCGGAAAGGCCGCAACGTCCTGCGCGGTGCAGTGATCAACGGCCCGGGCCTCAGCGATTTCTGCGCGCGCTTCGTCGATGCCGACGGCAAGCCGATCCGCGACATCCAGATCGACGTGAAGTGAGGAACGCCATGAAGATCGCTGCCCTGCCGCTCGCCGCGCTGTTCCTGCTCGCGCAACCGCATGTCGCATCCGCCCAGCTGGCGGGCGAGCCCTTCATCCACGATCCTTCCACCATCACCTATTCGGACGGCCGATGGTGGACCTTCGGCACCCGCGGCGGCGGTCTGGTCTCGGAAGATGGCTGGACCTGGCGCAGCGGCGGCGAGCGGCCCGGCGGCGGCGTCGCGCCGGACGTGATCAAGATCGGCGACCGCTATTACGTCGCCTACGCCGTGGGCGGTGGCGGGATGAACGGCGGCCACGCCAGCGACGTGAAGGTCATGTGGACCCGCTCGCTCGATCCCAAGTCGCCCGATTTCGCCTATCATGAGGTTGGCACCGTCGTCTCCACCAATGGGCTGGAGCCTGCCGACGCGATCGATCCTGCCTTCCTTTTCGCCGAGGGGCGGCTGTGGCTTAGCTACGGCACCTATTACGGCTATATCCGGATGATCGAGCTGGATCCCAAGACCGGCGACAAGATGCCGGGGAACACGCCGGTCGACGTCGCGATCGACATGGAAGCCACCGCGCTGATGCACCGCGACGGCTGGTACTATCTGCTCGGCACGCACGGCACCTGCTGCGACGGGCCGAACTCCTCGTACAACATCCGCGTCGGCCGTTCGCGCAGCCCCACCGGGCCGTTCGTCGACAAGATGGGCATACCGTTGCTGAAGGGCGGCGGCACGCTCGTCGTCGCCGGACGCGGCCGGCAATATGGGCCGGGGCATTTCGGCCTGCTCGACCTGGGCGACAGCGTCGAGAAATTCTCGATGCACTATGAGTCCGACCTGGATCGCGGCGGGCGCAGCGTGCTCGGCATCCTGCCGCTGCTGTGGCGGGACGGCTGGCCCGTGACCGGCGAAAACGTGCCGGCGGGCACCTATGAAATCCAGTCGGAGCGCAGCGGCGGCGCGCTGGAACTCGCGGTCGATTTCGTCCGCATGCCCTTCGACGTGCGGCGCAGTTTCTTTGCTTCCCCCGGCGATCCGACGGGGCCAATCCCGAACCAGACGCTGGCGGAGAACCGGGCGAGCTGGCCGGCGGGGGCGGTAGAGGTCGACCTGGGTGACTATATGATCCGGTCGCACCAGCAATGGACGGTCACGCCGGCGGAGGGCGCGGGCGGCGCCTTCGGAGCGCCCTACTACAAGATCCTGATCACGGGGACCGAGCGTGCCCTTGCAACGGGGCCGCAGGGCAGCCTGCAGGCGGTGCCGGTCTTCACCGGCGCACCCGAGCAGCTGTGGCGGATCGACCAGCTGACCGACGGCACCTATCGGATCATGCCCAAGGCGCAGGACGATGGGAAGCATCCCAAGGCACTGGTCGCGATCGGCCGAAGCACGCCGGCACTGACGACGTTCGATCCCGCGAGCGACGCGGGGAAATGGCGGTTCCTGCGGCCGTGATGAAGCGGGACCGGCAGGGCTAAGCTGCCGGTCCCGTCGATCAGCTACGAGCTCGGCTCACTTCGCCGGCTTCATCCATCCGTGCATCGTCAGCCAGCTTGCGAATGCATCGAACCAGCCGGTGCTGGTCGTCGTCTTCGGGTACATGCCGAAGCCATGGCCGCCCTGCTCATAGAGGTGGAATTCCACGGGCTTCTTGGCCGCCTTCCACGAATCGATCAGGCCGAACCCGCCGCTGCCGAAGAAGGGGTCGTCGGCGGCCAGCGCAACGAAGAGCGGCGGGGCGTCGGCGGGAACGGTGACGCTGGCGAGCGGGCCGTAGATGTCGCCGATGAACGCGGGCTTCGCGTCCTGCCCGGCGAGCGCGGTCGCCATGGTGAGCATCGCCCCGGCGGAGAAGCCGACCATGCCGACCTTGTTGGGATCGACGTGCCATTCGGCCGCCCGCCGTCGGATCAGCGCGAACGCCGCGCGTGAATCGGCGATCTGCGGGGCCAGGCCGGCCATCATCTGGTCGGGATCGGGGCGGGGCGGGCGTGCGGCAGTGGTGGAGAACATCTCCGCCATCGATCGTTCGAAGGCACCCATTTTCGCCGGCGTCTGGTTCAGGCGATATTTGAGCACGAAGGCGGCAACGCCCCGCGCGGCAAGCGCCTTGGCGACGTCCCAGCCCTCGTTCTGCATCGACAGGGTGCGGAAGCCGCCGCCGGGGGCGACCACGACCGCGGCGCCGGTCGCCTTCGCGGGATCGGGAAGAAACGGCGTCAGCGTCGCGACCACCACGTTGCGGGCGAAGACGCTGCCATATTGGCTGTGCCAGGATTCGGGATTGGTCCCGCCGGGCAGCGGGCCGGTCCCGAGTTCGATGGCGGTCGGCTGCGCGGGTGTTGCGATCGGCTGCATCTTGTCTTGCTGCGCCTGGGCCGGAACCGTCCACGCGCACGCGAACGCCGCGCCGATCAGGATGGCGCGCCGCCGGAGCGAGGTGCGCCGTCCGCGGCTTGCCTGCAACTTTTCTGGTCCTGTCATGTACCCTCTCCTGTTGTTGGATTCTTGGCCTGTCGTGCGAAGGGCGTTTGCCCCCTAGTGCATGGGCTCCGCCAGCCGGGCGCCTGCGTTCGCCAGCGCGAGGTACATGGCGCCTTCCGGCACCACATATTCGTTCTCGCCCCAGAAGAACGGCCAGTCGTCGCGGTTCTCGGGATAGTCCGGCTTCAGCAGCAGCACGCCGGGCACCACACCGCCCGGGATGAACGAGAAATCGGCGCGGTTGCTGCCATAGGCGACTTCCTTGGACAGCGCGCCGACGCCGGAGACCAGCGATCGATCGGATGCCGGATGATGGCCGTGCAGGAAATCGAGCGCGCGCGTGACCGGGGACGTGTCCACCAGGTCGGGAAAGGCGCGGTGCAACGCATACCCGGTCAGGCCGAAGTTCAGCACCGCCCCGCTGCCGGCCCACCCGCCTGCGGTGATGGGCACCCCGAACGGGTTCTCCTTCATCATGGCCTGCGCCTTTGCCGCCCATTCGCGGACCGCCGGTTCCAGGGTAGCGCGATACGTGGCCGGCATGAACGGCAGCGCCTTGGCCATCGTGGTGGCGGTGAACGCGAAGCCGCGCAGCATCGCCGGGGTCAGCGCCTGCACGCGCTCGGCGTAGCGCTTGTCGCCAGTGGCGGCGAGCAACTCCACCGCCGCCGTGAACTCCTCGACCTCGATCGGCCCGCCCGTGGTGTTGCCGTGCTGGAACAGGTCGGGCGCGTGGCTGTGCTCGTCCGCCCAGATCTTCTGGGCCATCGCCAGGCATCGCCTGGCAAAGGCGGCGTCGCGATCCTTCCAGGCGCGGTAGGTCGCGGCGAGCGCGGCGGCCGAGCCATACTCCAGCGCGGACGCCTTGCTGGTGAAGGCCCAGCGATCGTCCGGCGTACCGCTGCGGCCGCCCCGCGCGTCGTACGCGCGCTCGAACGGCTTGAGTTTCGGGTCGTAGACCAGCCCGTCCGTCTTGCTCGCGGCGTCGCCGAGATGGGTATATTGGCCGACATCGGGCTCCACGATGCCGTGGATCGCATGGCCGACGGCATCCTGCTGGGCGAGCAGCTGCAGGCTGCCGTGCCGGATCTGCTGCAGGATATCGGGCGTGCCGTCCGGCACATGCATTTCGACCCGCCGCGCGTCCCAGTCGACCGAGACCGTGTCGCGGTCGATCCCGAAGCTTTCCCACGCATCCACCAGCTGGCGGATGACCTGATACTGGGTCTGCGTGCGGATATCGAAGTCGCCGGCATCCAGCCAGCCGCCGACCGCCAGGCCGGGGATATGCTCGCCGGGCTTGAACGGCGTGTCCGTCGTCGGGCCCTGCCGGTACAGGTCGATATGCTCGTGGTTGAGCGGCGCCTGGCGGGCATCGTCGCGGTGCGGATCGCCGTGCCACACCCGATAGGCCTCGTTCACCAGAACATGGTCCATGGCGATCGGCAGGTAGACGTCGTTGGTCAGGTTCCAGAGGTTCTGCAGGACGCCCGGTCGGATGGGGAAGGGCGCCGTGCGGGTTCCGGCGACCTCGATGGCATAGGTGCCGGGCGTGGTGACCGTTGTGAAGTCGAGCTGGAGGTAGCGGTAGCGGAGATAGCGGCCCCATTCGCGCGCGGGGGCGGTGCCGACGGGCACGAACCGGCCGGTGGCATCCAGCTTGAGCAAGCGCGGCTGCAGCTTGCGGCTGTCGTCGCGGTCGAGTTCGATCGTCGCGATCTTGGGGCTCGCCGGCGTGTAGCCGACTTGCGAATGCCCGATCACCGGCGGCCGGAGCCAGCCCCGGACGCTGTTCGCATCCAGCGTCCATTCGATCACCCGCCCGGTTCGGCCGGCGGGCAGCAGCTGGCGCACGACGAACCAGCCATTCTGCGCCTGGTTGCGCCCGTCGAACAGCGCCAGCGCGCCTTCGCGGGTGCGGATCGCCACGCGCCGGGCCGGATCTTCCGGCGCGAGCACCAGCGCGGTGCCGCTCGCGAACGGCAGCGGCTCCGCGCCGGGGCCGTCGCTGCGGCCGCTCGCCGCGTTCCGCTCGGGCGTCAGCGCCATCGCGTCGGCGGGGTATCGTGGGAACAGCGCCGCGGCGCCATCCACGGTGTAGCTGTGGTGGAAATAGGCGGAGGGCACGAATTCCAGGTTCAGGCCGGCCTTGCCGACCTGCGAAGCGGGGAGCGGCGAGTCCAGCGATACCGACAGCACGATGCTCGCCCCGCGCCGCTCCGCGCGCACGGTGTACTGGAAGTCCGGGTATTTCATCACCGCCTCGATCACCCCCGCGACCTTGTCGACCCGGCGGGAGACGAAGGCGGCGGCGGGGTCCCACTGGCCCGGCGTGGCGGCGAGGCGAACGTCGCCGTTGGTCGCGGTGCGGATGCCCTGCTGGATCAGTTCGACGCCGCTGATCTTGGCGTCGGCGAACAGCCCCTCGTTGACGTTCGAGAATACGAGCCAGTTCACGCCCGGCGCCTCGAAATAGTCCGACCTGTCGAGGCGCAGGGTCGTCTGCGCCGCTGCCGGAACGGCGGACGACAGAAGCATGGCAAGCACCAAGGCCTTTCGATGCGTCGGCATCGGCTCTCCCCTAATTCATTGTTATGTGAGCGCTACCATATTCGGGTTTTTGAACTTGGCAATGATCTCGCTGAGGTTGCTGTTAATAAATGGAAGATAGAATCACCGGATGGCACTTTGCAGAGCCCGGTAATAGGCCGCGAAACGCTGTGGACGGTTAGGTGCAAACTCCGTCAACTCTGCTGAAATGCAGATAGCTGCTGCAGGCCTTGGTTGCGGAGGTGGTCGAGGGCACGAGTTTCATTTGGGCAGATCGGGTGATTGATCGGCCGTGAAGCCGGCGGTCTGGCCCGCTGCTCCGGTGCCCGGCTGCCCGGAGCCAACAAAGACGCGATAGGCACCCTTTGCGACGCGGCGCCGGCCCTCGGGCGAAACGCTGCTGAGGTCGCGGGGGGAAAGCTCGAACACCAGCTCCTGCTTCTCGCCGGGCTTGAGCGACACGCGCTGGAAGCCGCGAAGCGCGACGCGCGGGACGCCGGGCACATCGGGGAAGGAAAGATACAGCTGCGCGACGTCGTCGCCGGCTCGCGCGCCGCTGTTGGTCACGGTCGTGCGCACCCGCAGCCCCTTCTCCGCGCCGCCCCGTTCCGGCGCGAGCTTGAGCGGCGCATAGTCGAAGCGGGTGTAGCTGAGCCCGTGCCCGAACGGATAGACCGGGGTGCCGCTGAAGTAGCGATAGGTGCGACCCAGCATCGCATAGTCGCCGAACGCCGGCAGATCGTCGGTGCTGCGATAGAAGGTGAGCGGCAGGCGACCCGAGGGGTTGGTGCGGCCCGACAGGATATCGGCCACCGCCTGTCCGCCCATCTCGCCCGGATACCAGGCCTCCAGGATCGCCGCGGCGTTGTCCTTCGCCCAGGCGAGGTTGATCGGGCTGCCGTTCATCGCGACGACCACGACGGGCTTGCCGGTGGCGCGCGCCTGTTCGAGCAGCGCGCGCTGATCGGCGGGGATGTCGAGCGTCGTCTTGTCGCCGCCCTCGAAGCCCTCGACCTTCACGCCGGTTTCCTCGGCTTCGAGGTCGGAGGTGAGGCCGACCACGGCGACGAGGACGTCGGCGGATGCGGCGGCGCGCTTCAGTTCGGCAGCGGGCGTGGGCGAGACGCGCTTCCAGACCAGGTCCACGCCGGCGCCTTCCACGCGAATGGCATAGCGGCGCCCCGCCGACAGCGTCAGCGTCGTCATGCCGGGCAGGTCGTTCCAGCGAGCCTTGCGCCGATCGGAGATCGTGCGGCCGTCGAGCGTCAGCGTTCCACCGGCGCCGGCGAGACCCACGCGATAGGTGCCGGTTTCGGGGGGCGTGAGGAAGCCGGTCCACACGGTCCGGTGTACGTCCGCCACGGTCGCGAGGTCGAGGTTGCGATCGCCGACGTCCGGCTCGGTCCGCGTGACGACGGGATCGCGCTGGTAGACGACGCTTTCGACCAGCTTCTCGCGGGTGCCGGGGGCGAAGCGCGCGGGAAGGGGCGTGACGGGGTTATAGTAGCGGGCGAGCACGCCGGGCTTCCCGTCTGGCGTCGTCAGTGCCGAGGTCGGCACGCGGTCACCGTCGGTTACCGATTCGCCGAAGGGGACGAGGGTGACGTTGCGGCTGCCCAGCGTCGAGCGCAGTCCCTCCAGCACCGAAACCGGCGGGCCGGAGAGCGGCGAGGAATAGTTGCCGCGAAGGACGCGGGTGGCATCGCCCAGCGGCCCGATGACGGCCACGCGAACGCCTGGCTTCAGCGGCAGCACGCCTTCGTTCTTCAGGAGGACCATGGTCTTCGCCGCCGCCGCGAGCGCCAGCCGGCGATGCTCCGGCGCGCCGACGGCACTCGGCGGAACGGCGGGCGGTGCGTCGCTGAGGCCGGCCAGGTCCCCGTTGCGATAGCGCGCGGTGAACAGGCGGACGAGGCTGGTATCGACATCGGCTTCGGTGATCAGCCCGCGGGCCAGCGCCTCCCGATAGCGGTTCTCCAGGCCGGCGGTATCCGACAGCGTGCTGCCGTTGCATTCGTTGTCGACGCCGGTGCGCATCGCCGCGGCGACCGCGGCGGCGGCATCAGGCGCGTATTTGTGGTTGTCGGCGATGTCCTTGACCGCGTCGCAATCGGAAACGACATAGCCGCGGAAGCCCCAGGCGCCGCGCAGATGCTCCTTCAGCAGCAGGTCGCTCGCGCAGGCGGGTTGCCCGTCGATGCGATTATAGGCGCACATGATCGAACCCGCGCGCGCATCGACGATGGCGGCACGGAAGGCGGGGAGGTAGGTGTCCTCCAGATCGTGCGCCGAGATGAACACGTTCGCTGCGTGCCGGGTGGATTCGGGGCCGCTATGCACCGCGAAGTGCTTGGGCGTGGCGATGACCTGCGGGCGCTCCGGATCGGGGCCCTGCATGCCGCGGATGAACGCCGAGCCCAGCGTGGCGGCGAGGAAGGGATCCTCGCCATAGGTTTCCTGGCCGCGCCCCCAGCGCGGATCGCGGAAGATGTTGATGTTGGGCGACCAGGTGTCGAGGCCGGTGCCGATCCGGCCAGTGCGCCCGGTCTGCCGCGCCAGCGTGTGCAGCCCGCGAACCTCCCGGCTGATCGCGCCCGCGACGTCATGGACCAGCGGCGCGTCGAAGCTGGCGGCGAGCGCAATCGGCTCCGGGAAGTTGGTGGCGGGAAGCGGGCCCAGCGCGCCGTGCAGCGACTCCGTCCACCAATTGTAGGCGGGGATGGCGAGGCGCGGAATCGCCGGAGCGACGTTGAGCAGCTGCGGAAGCTTCTCTTCGAGCGTCATGCTGGCGACGAGCGCCCGCGCCCGTGCGATGGCGGGATCCGTCTGATCGTTCGCCGCCGAGGCCGCGCTGTCCTGCCCGCGGGCGAAGGCGGGGATGAGCGGCAGCGCGAGCGCGAATGCTGCAGCCGATGCCATCAGGTGGGTTGCTTTGCTGAACATCAGTCGTTTCTCCGCAGGCAGGTCGCGCACCCGATCGGACGCACGCGGGAGTGGGGGATCGGCTCGCACCTCGCGAGGCGTCATGGGACGGAGAGTTCGAAGGTGCCGACGGGCAGGCGCGCCTCGTCCGCCAGGTTGGTGGCAGGGGCATCCGCCCAGACATAGCGGACGCGGGTCACCGGCTTGCCGTCGCCGGCAAGCGTCACGCTGGCGCCGGCCGCCCGTGCTGCGGCAAAGCGGCAACTCCCCGGCGCGGGGCCGCAGAGTTCGAAGCCGATCGCCTGATCGGAACTGTTCGTATGCAGCGCCCCCGTCACGCCGGTGAAGTGGAGCACCACGCCGCTGCCCTGGCGTTCGACCGAGGCGATGGCGGGGCCTGCCCGGCCATCGCGGGCGCCTGCCAGCGCCGCGCGCATCGCCTGCGCCAGCCGCTGGCCGACGAGCCGCTTCTCGCCCGGGTGAATGTCCGAAGCGTCGCCGATGTCGAGCGTCACCGCCAGCCCCGCATGGGGGTCGGTGGCGGCGACCCGGCGCTGGGCGTCGCGCACATCGGCCCAGCCGCTTTCCGAGGGTGCCGAAGCGGGCGCGCCATAATTGGCGAGCTGGGCGATGACGAACGCCGTCGCCGGGCTGCCGAAGCGATCCCGCCAGTCCGCGATCATCGCGCGCAGGCGCTGGTCATAGCCGGGGATCGCGGTGTCGGATTCGCCCTGATACCAGGCGATGCCGGCCAGGCGGATCGGGGCGAGCGGCGCGAGCATCGCGTTGAACAGGGTGCCGGCGCCGTTGATATCGTCCCAGGGCACGCGCGGCGCGGCACCCGGCACGCGCCTGGCGATCGCATAGCGCCATCCGGTGCCGAGCGGAATGCTGGTGCCGTCCGCGAGCGTGAGCCGCATGGCCTCCACCGGACCCAGCATCCCGCCGAGCGCATAGACGTCGTCGTCATTGACGGTGAGGACGTTGCGCCCGGACTTCAGCGTGCCCGCGGGGAGGACGTAGATCCGCTGCGCGCCGGCAAGGCTGGTACCGCCGACGCCGATCCCGTTGACCCAGGTGCGATCGGCATCGTCGATCATGCCCAGCGACAGGGTGGCGGCACCGCGCGCCTGCGCATCGGTGAGCTCGACCGTGCGCTGGTACCAGAGCATGCCGTTGTAGTTGGCCAGCTCGGGCACGCCCCAGCTTTCGAAATTGGTGAAGGCAGGGACAGGGCGCCAGTCGAGCACGGCATTCGGCTGCCACGGTTCGGAACCTGCAGCCTCGCCGCTGGCGGCGCGCCACCAGGCCTCCCACAGCGTGGAGGTACGTCGCGTCGCTGCCGCGGGATCGCGGGCGTAGAGGGCAAGCAGGTCAGCCTCGTCGGCGAGGCCGCTCCGGCGCAGGGCCGTGTCGCTCATCCAGGCGCTGATCCGCGATCCTCCCCAGCTGGAATGGATCGCGCCCACCGGCACATCCCCGTCGCGGCGCAGCGACTGGACCATGTAGAGGCAGGCGGCGGAGAAGGACGGCGACGTATCAGGGCCGGCGATTTGCCAGACCGGCGACGCATCGAACCGGGCGAGGGGCGCAACCGCCGTCCTCTTGTCCACCGTCAGCAGCCGGAGCCGCTGGTCCACTGGCGCATGCGCCTCGGGGAACAGGCTCTGCGCGTCGCGGACCTTCATCTCCATGTTGCTCTGGCCCGAGCAGAGGAAGACGTCGCCGATCAGGATGTCATCCAGAACCGTGGCGCCGCTCGGCGCCGCCAGCGTGAGCGTGAACGGGCCGCCAGCGGGCAGGGCGGGAAGCTGCGCCTTGAACCGGCCGTCGCGGTCGGCGGCGATGCTCACGCTCCGCCCGGCGAGGCTGATCATCACTGTTTCGCCCGGACGGGCGCTGCCGGCGAGCGTGATCGGTTGATCGCGCTGGATCACCGCATGCGAGGAAAACACGCCGTCCAGCCGCGGCTGGGCATGGGCACCGGCAGCCGCGCACAGGCCCGTCGCCAATGCTGCAAGGC
The DNA here is from genome assembly GCF_001598435.1 of Sphingomonas pituitosa NBRC 102491. GTDB lineage: Bacteria > Pseudomonadota > Alphaproteobacteria > Sphingomonadales > Sphingomonadaceae > Sphingomonas > Sphingomonas pituitosa. The sequence continues at coordinate 495,948 of NZ_BCYY01000002.1, read as the reverse complement.
CGATCAATCGCCTGGGCATCCGTCTACTCCGTGGTTCAGATGGGCTGGAGGCCATGTTGGACGATCCGATCGATCAGGGCGCGGTGCTTGGGCAGGCCCTGCAGCAGGCGATCGGTGTAGATCTTGTTCTCGCGGCGAAGGCGCGCCGCCTGGTCCGCATCGCTCTCGAACGTGCCCGGCGGAACCATGGTCCGATGCCCCATGCCGTAGAGAACATATTGGTAGCTCGCCGAGGGAAAGACCTCCTCGACCCGGTCGAACTCGTCGTGCAGCCACGGCGCATGATATTCCCAAAGCGTCATCAGCTCGCGCAGGCGATCGGGAATTGTCTCCGCGCGCTGGTTGTCGCGCCAGAACTCGGTGTCGGTGCGTTTCGTCAGCGAATAGTGGAGCTTGAGGAAGTCGATGATCCGTCCCCAACGATACAGGGTGGTATCGTTGTAGCGCCGGGCGACGGTGTCCATCACTTCGCGGCAGGCGGGAAGCTGTTCCGCGATGATCTTGGCCGAGAGCTCGATCAGCACGATGGCCGAGGCTTCCAGCGGCTCAAGAAAGCCGGCGGCAAGGCCTACCGCCACGCAGTTCTTCTTCCAGAAGGTTTCGCGGTGGCCCGAACGGATGGCGAGGCGGCGGACCGACAGGTCGGATGCGGCGGCGCCGACATAGTCGCGCAGCGCGCGCTCGGCATCGTCGATGCTGGTGTGGCTGCTGGAGAAGACATGGCCCACGCCCCGGCGGGTGGGCAGGCCGATGTCCCAGATCCAGCCGGCCGACTGCGCGGTGGAAATGGTGTGGCTGGCGATGGGATCTTCGGGATCGGCATAGGGCACCTGCATCGCAAGCGCCGTGTCGCAGAACAGCACGTCGCTGCAATCGCGGAAGCCGACGCCGAGCGCCTTGCCGATCAGCAGCGCCGCGAAGCCGGTGCAATCGACGAACAGGTCGCCGTCGATGGTGACGCCCTGCTCGGTATCGAGCCGGTCGATGTCGCCGCTTTCCGTGAGATGCACGTCGGTGACGTCGGCCAGCACGTGCCGCACGCCGAGCGTGTCGCAGCAATGGCGCTGCAGGAACGAGGAGAATTTGCCCGCGTCCAGATGATAGGCGTAGTTCGCCACGCCCTCATATTCCGCGGTGGCCATCGTCTTCGGCGCGAGGCCCGCATCGCATATCCGCCCCTGCGGCGTGACCGCGTCGCAGAAGCTTTCGTTGTCCTCGCCGGCCAGCCAATGCGGCACCAGGTTCGTCTGCGCGAAGCCCTGGGGCAGCATCAGCGGGTGATAATAGCCGTCGTCGGCGGCACCGGTCGTCCAGCGGTTGAAGCGCGCGCCCTGCTTGAAGGCGGCGTCACACTGGCGGAAGAACTCGGTTTCGGAAACGCCGATCTTGCGGAGTGTGGTCCTGAGCGTCGGCCAGGTGCCTTCGCCCACGCCGATGATCGGCACATTGGGGGATTCGACGAGGGTTACGGTGAAGCCCTGCGCCCGGCGCGCCTGGTGGCGGGCCGCGATGACGCCGGCGGTAAGCCAGCCTGCCGTGCCACCCCCGACGATCACGATGTTCTTGATTTCGTGCATAGGTCTGCCCGATGCCGGAACGAGGGGCGGGGTATACGTCAGGTACACCCCGCCCGAGGGTCATTCGTACGTCGCGGTATCAGAACCGATACCGCAGGCCCAGCGTGTACCGCCGGCCATAGTCGAACACGTCCAGCAGCTGGTTGCTGTAGCGACCATGGGTGCTCTGCTGGTTGTTGTTGAGGTTCAGCGCTTCGGCGAACACGCTGAACTGCTTCGAGATGTCATAGCTGGTCGTGAGATCGACCTGGAAGCTCTGGTTCACGAAGGTCGGTTCGGCGCCGAACGACCCGGTATTCTGGTTCTGGCCGAACTGGAGCAGATACTTGTCGCGCCAGTTGAGCGCGGCGCGGATCTGGAAACCGCTCTTGTCGTAGAAGCCGACGAAGTTCGCCGAGTTGGCGAGGCCGGTGACCGCGAACCCGGTCTGCGACCGGTTCTTGTCGTCATAGGGGCGGTTGGTATCGACCAGCGTGGCGTTCGCCTGGAAGCCGAAGCCCGAATTGCCGAAGACGTGCTGCAGGGCGAGCTCGACGCCCCGGACGGTAGCGTCCGGCCCGTTGACCTGCTGCGAAACCGCGAAGCTCGCCAGCTGCCCGGTGGTCGGATCGACCACGTTGTTGATCGACTGCCGGGTGACGCCGCCCACGATGAAGTTCGACACGTTTTTCAGGAAGAATCCGACCGAAAGGTAGGAGTTGCGCTGGTAATACCACTCCGCGCCGATGTCGAAATTGTCGGCGAGATAGGGCTTCAGGTTCGGATTGCCGCCGCTGGCCGTGAGCGCCCCGACACGCTGGCCGCTGCCCACGTTCAGCACCGGGTTCAGCAGGTTGAGCGTCGGACGGGTGAGGGTCCGCGAAGCATCGACACGGAGGATGAGGTTGTTGGTCAGTTCGAGCTTCGCGTCGAAGCTGGGCAGCAGGAAGGAGTAGGAGCTCTTGCTCGTGACGCCCTGGATGTCGGTGTAGGTCGGCACGCTGAGCAGCGTCGGATCGGCGGTGCTGGTGACGATCAGGGTCGGCAGGCGGCCCTGGCCGGTGGCGGTCAGGTTCGTGGTCTCGTTGCGTACGCCCGCGTTGAGGGTGAACGGCATGCCGCCCACGTCGGCCTTGAAGCTGGCGTTGAAGAACAGCGACCAGGTCCGCTCCCGCACGCGCAGCACGCTGCCCGGATCCACGGCCTCGTCGAACGTACCGGTGAAGCCGGTTACGCTGCCGTAATTATAGCCCGGGATGTTCTTCGTCTGCGGATTGCCGAGGCCGGTCAGATATTGCTGATAGGCGACCGGGCTGAAGATGAACACCGACGGGGGAAGCGCCCCGCCGAAGCCGGGGATGAAGTCGTTGAGGCTGATCGAGCCCTGATACAGGCTGGCCGGCAGCGGCGCGATGCCGGTCGTGCGGCCCGAGGGTGCGCCATAGCCGGCATAGGCCTGCCAGAAGTTGTTGGTGAAGGTACTCTGGTTGCGGAAGTTGAACGTGTCCTGATAGACCTGCCCGCCGGCCTTGAGCGTCAGGTTCTCCTGCTTCCAGGTGGCGAGTGCGCGGAATTGCGCGAGGTCGTCGGTGTTCTTCTGCGTCTGGTTGACGGTGACGTGCGAGCCGATCACCGCGGTGTTCGCCCAGCCGGCGGCATTGCCGGCCGGCCCGAAGTTGCTCATCGTCGGGAAGCTATCCTTGCTGTCGCCGGTTACCCGGAAGCGCAGCACGTTGCCCAGATTGCCGCCATAGCCGATGTCGCCGTTCTGGCTGCCGATCGTGTCGCCGGGATTCAGCCAGCTCTTCGCATAGGCGGCGTCGGCCTCGAAGCTCAGATGGTCGGATGCGCTGTATTTGAGGTTCAGGCCGGTCTGGTTGGTCTGCAGGATCTGCTTGTTGAGCGCGGCGGTGAAATCGGTCGGCGTGCCGGCCTGGGTGAAATCGACCGCGGTGCCGTTCTTGTCCAGCGTGACGTTGCGCAGATCGCCCTGGTTGAACCAGACGCCGAACGCGTAATTCTCCTGGGTGATGTTCTGGCGCGAGAAGTTGTTGTCCAGCGTCACCATCAGCTCTTCCGAGGGATGGTACTGGAGCGAGATGCGCGCATCGACGCGCTCGTCGCGGACGCGCTGCTGCTCGGCGCCATATTGCTGCGGGAACCAGCCCGGCAGCGACTTGTCCTGAAGCTGCTGCTGGGTGCAGGCGGCGGTCAGCTGGCAGGGCGAGAAATTGCCGCCCGGCCAACCGGACACATAGACGCGGTTGGTGTCGGTATCGCGGCGCGTATAGATCACGTCGGCCAGCACGCCGAGCGTGTCGCCCGCGAAGGTGTTGCTGATCAGCAGGCCGCCGGTCGGCACGATCTTGTCGGCGCGATCCTGGAGCGAGCCCGACGCGGTGGCTGCCATGCGGAAGCCGGGATGATCGAATGCGTTCGGGAACTTGATGTCCACCGTTGCGCCGATCGAGCTGGACGCGAGCGACACGTCCGGCGTCTTCATGACGGACAATTGCCCGATGAAGTCGACACCCACGGTGCTGAAGTCGATCTGGCGTCCGCCGGTCGCAGTGGAGATGCGGCGACCATCATACAGCGTGGTGTTGAAGTCGCCGCCAAAGCCGCGAACGGTGATGCCGGTGGGCTCGCCGCGCGATCCGGAGCGCTGGATCGACACGCCGGGCAGGCGCTGGAGCGAGGCCGCGACGTTGGAGTCGGGGAACTTGCCGATGTCCTCGGCGGAGATGACGTCGACCACGCCCGACGACTCGCGCTTGATGTCGAGGTTGCGCTGGAGCGACCCGCGCAGGCCGGTGACGATGATTTCGTCCTCGCTTCCGACGCCAGCCTGCGAATCCTGAGTCGTGCCCGAAGACGACGCCGGAGCTTGTGCATAGCTGGGAGCAGCGGCCGCCAGGGCCAGCACGCTGGACGCGCCGGCGAGGGCAGGTAACGTTAACAAAATTTGGCTGCGGACGCGATTCGCGAACGATAAGACCATTTCGGTATCCCCTCTCTGGTCGCGCCCCTTCTGCTTCGAGGGATCACGACGGGTGAACTCGCCAAAAGGACCGGAGTTACCCTCCGAACACCCTGGCTAGTTAGCGGTAACATATCAAAGCCGCGAGGGGATGCAAGTTTATAAGTCGGAGCAAATATCTCCCTTGGCCGCATCGGTCGGGCAGTGCATCACGTTGCCAGAAACACGAGAATGGTTCGACGGAGGGGACGGCGGTGCAACAGTGGGAGAGCTTGAGTTTCGAGCAGCATGCGGAGCTCCGTGTATCGCAAGCGCCTGATGCTGGGCGGCATTTCGCGCAGATTGTGATTTCCGAGTTCGTCTCCGCCGCGCACGAGTTCCCGATCTTCTTCACCAAGCACCCGGAAACGGGATCCTTCTATGCGGGGGTGGTGCTGGGTCTCAAGCCGAACGAGAGTTTGAGCGGCGAAAACGGGCGGCTGACCGGGTATCGGCCGGCTGATCTGGAGCGGCAGGGCTTCTACCTCGTCGACGAGGGAATCGTCATCGACCCGAGCCACCCGGTCTTTGCGGGCCCTGTGGGAGACCTCCTGTTCGACGGGGAGGGCGCACCGAGCGCGGCGCTGCGGCGAATCCAGCATGCGCTTGGGACGCTGCGTGCAGGCCTGCCCGAGACCGATGCCGCAATCAAAAGACTTATGGATCGGAGGCTGTTGGAACCGGTCGACATCCATCTGAACTTTGATGACGGAAGTTACATCCAGCTGGACGGCCTCTACACCGTGAGCCTGGACCGGCTGCAGGCGCTGCCCGACGACGCCGTGCTCGACCTGTTCAGGCAAGGCGATCTGCAGCTTGCCTATGCCCAGTCCTCCTCCATCGCGCATGTTCGCCGCTTGGCCCGTCGGTACAATGATCGGCTGGCAGGGGCCCTGGGGTGAATCCGATCCCCGAAGTCCTGGACGCGACCGCGCTACGCGACCCGGCCGTGTTCCAGGCCGCGGTGATGACGCGCTGCGAGCCTGTGGTGTTGCGCGGGGCAGCCGGACATTGGCCGATCGTCGCATGCGCGGACATCGTGGCGACGGCCGAACAGATCCTCGCCTTCGACGTGGGCAAGGACGCCGATCTTTTCGTGGGAAAGCCCGAAATCGCAGGGCGCTATGGTCATGCCGATGCCGATGTGCGGGCGTTCAACTTCGCGCATCGGGCAATGCCGTTCCGCGAAGCCCTGCGATCCATTCTCGACACCGCAGGCGTGCCGGGCCGCGACACGCTCTACATGGGCTCGCTGACGTCCGAGACGTACCTGCCCGGCATCGAGCGCCTTACGACACTGGCGTTCCTGCCGCCGACGGTGCGTCCGCGCTTCTGGATCGGCCATGAATCCTCGATCGCCTGTCACTATGACACCATGGACAATGTCGCCTGCGTCGTGGCGGGAAAGAGGCGGTTCACGCTCTATCCTCCCGACGCCATCCATGATCTTTATGTCGGCCCGATCGATCACACCATCGCAGGCCAGCCTGTCAGCCTCGCGGCGGCAAGCGGGGCGCCGGACGACCGATACCCGCGGTTCGATCATGCCCGGCACCGAGCGCTGGTTGCCGAACTGGAACCGGGCGACGCGATCTACATTCCGAAGCTCTGGTGGCACCAGGTGGAGGCGACCGGCAGCGTCAACATGCTGGTGAACTTCTGGTGGGACGGCTTCGCCGCCGGGCCCGACCAGCCCTATACGGCGATGCTGCTGGCGATGATCGCCATCGCCGAACGGCCCGCGGCGGAGCGCGCAGCCTGGAGCGCGTGGTTCGATCACTATGTGTTTCGCCCCGACGGCCATCCCCTCGCATTTCTCGAGCCTGAGCAGCACGGCATTCTCGGACCGTTGCGCGATGGCAATTACGGCCGCGTCAGGGCGATGGTGATGCGGCTGCTGCGGCTGGCCTAAAGCATTTTCAAGTTGGCCGTTCACGGTCGACGGCTCGGAAGTGCGGCAATCAAACACCTTCGGCCGATTGGCGCCTCGGCCTCCAGGCGAATGCAGGTCGCTCTCCGGCGGGGACCGCCCCCGGCCGTCACGCCGGCAGCAAGCGGACGGTGACCGTGCCTCCTTCGAGCGGCACGGTCGTCGCACCGCGCTCGGAGGTCCCGCCATCGACTCGATAGGGGCGCCCGGCGGTGGTCTTCTCCAGCCTGATGCGTGCCTGCGGCGTCATGGCGCTGCGGGGATCCAGGGCCAGCGTCACCGCGCCCGTCGCGGGGGCATAGCGCGCAGAGGCGATCTTGCCGGCCTCCAGCGTGATCCAAAGACCCGCCGGGGCGACGAACAGGCGGCTTCGTGCGCCGTCCTTCGGCGCTATGGTCACCGCGTCCGGCGCGACCCGCACATTGCCGCCATAGCCCAGCCAGCCGAAGCTCGGGTCCTTCACCAGATAGGTCGCCGCGCCATAGGCATGGGCGAAATAGCCCGAGCCATAGTCGCCGGTATAGGGATCCCACTCCATCCGGTCCGGCCAGCTGTGGAAGGCGGCCGATCCGAATCCGTCACGGTCGATATTGGTGATGCCGCCCATCAGCCCGCCATAGGCGACGCGCAGCAGGTGGAGGTCGCCGGGATCGGCGCGGAACGCCTCGAACAGCGGCAGGGCGTTGTTGGTGGAGCCGTAATGATGGATCTGCCGCTCGATGCGGGGGTACTTGCCGCCATAGAGGAAGTCCCAGTAGCGCCGGGCATTGCCGTTATAGCCCCAGTGCGGGATCAGCGGATCATAGCCGAGGATCACCTCCACGGTCTGCGCCGCCTGCTTGCCATGGCCGAAATAGCGCAGCCACGAATAGACTTCGGGCTGGCCGGTCGAGTCCCACGCCATCTCGCTCCCGAAAGGGTAGGGCAGGCTGTGCCAGTGATCGGCGCGGCTCTTCATCAGCGCTTCGATCTGGGCGGCGCCGTCGGTGATGCCCTCGCGCTTCAGGTCCGCCAGGATGTCGACGAAGACCTCGCCCTCCATCTGGCCGAACTGGGTATAGTAGGGCGCATCGCGCATCATCGCGACGATCGTCAGCCGCGCATGGTCGAGATACCAGCGCCAGTCGTGATGCGTGACGAGCCCCGGATGGTTGCGCGCCAGCCGGTACAGCGTCCAGTAGCCCAGCGCGACGTGCGGATAGTTGAACGAGCGGCCGAGATCGCCCGCGTCCTTCTTCGACCAGCTGGTCCAGCTCTTCCAGTTGCTGTCCGCGTCGTAATAGCTGGGCAGGCCTTCCGGATCATAGTAGAACAGGCTTTTCTTCACCGCGCCGATATGCTCGCCCTTCGCGACCTGCAGCGTGCCGAAGATCGTCTTGTCGACCAGCGTCTCCAGCCGCTCCACTTCGGCGGGATCGGGATTGTCGAGCTGCTTCATGATCGCGGCGATCCAGCCGCCGGCGCCGCCTTCGTCGCTCATGCCCGCGATCCACACGCGCGGCTCCTGGGTCAGGATCTTGCCCGCCTCGCGGTCATAGCTGAGGATGGCGGGCGACCGGCCGAATGGATCCTTGGGATCATCATACCATTGCCGGGTGGTCGTGAAGCGGCCGAGATCGGCCATTACCTGCTCCAGCGGCTTGGTGACGAAATACTGGATCGTCTGCGTCGTGCCGTCGGCATAGGTGAGGGTGAGGCGGGCGCGTCCCCAGCCGGTGCCGCGCACCGCATAGCGCCGCCAGCCGTTCACCACGCCCGCTGCCGTCACCGTCAACGCGCCCGCGGGGGCGACGTCCACCTTGGCGACGGGCTGCCCATATTTCAGGAAGAGCGAGGCATCGAGGTCGCTCGGCACGACATAGCCGGGCACGCCCAGCGCCACCGGCCGCCCCTGCGCGACGAGCGCGGACTGGATGCCGCGGATCGATGGCGCCTGCACCAGCCGAACGCCGATCGTGCGGGCCTCGCCGGGGGCGAGGGTGAAACTGGTGGCGGGGTTCCACTGCTCGCCCGCCTTGCGCCATTCCTGCTCGACAAAGCCCTTGGAAGCGACCGTCCAGTCGTAAAAGCCTTCCGAGACCTGGCTGCGCTGGCTCTTGTCGGTGAAGATCGCCAGCGGTTCGCGCGGGTTCTTCAGCGGCGCGTAATTCTCCAGCGGCGTCTTGCCGTCGGGCAGCACCAGCAGGGCCGGGCCCTTGCCGTTCAGCCGGGTGACCTGGAGATAGCCGGCGTCGCGGCCGATATAGGGATCGACGAAGCTGGCCTCGGCATGCGCCGTCTCCAGGGTGCGATCCTGGATGATGTTGTCGAACACCATCGGCATGCCCAGCCCGCCGATCTCGACCGGCGCGCTCGACGTGTTGACCAGCCGGAAGCGCAGCACCGGCACGCCGGCGGCATCGACCCAGCGCCGCTCGACGCGCAGCGGCAAGCCGTCGCCCATGCTCGCGGTGATGTCCGCTGCGGCGAACACGCCGGGGCTCAGCGGCAGGGACCGGATCGGCCTGCGGGTGCGGGCGGAGGCGAAGTCGCGCCAGGTGCCGCCTCCGGTGCGCAGCCGCAGGTTGAGGTCGCCGACATGGTTATAGCCGTCGCCCTGCCGCTCCGCCTCGCGGCCGCCGGGCACGAAGTCGAACGCCGGATCCGCGGCGGGCGACAGGCGGGCGAGCGTACCGGTATCGCTGCGCAGGGCGAGCAGGAAGGCGCCGACGCGCACCGGCGTGGTGCGGATTGGCGGATAGACCGGCTTGGCCGCAGGCTGTTCCTGCGCGACCAGCGGTGCGGCCAAGGGAAGGGCGCTGACCCCGCCGAGCGCGGCGGCGGCAAGGAGCAGGCGGGCAGGACGCATCGGGGACCTCATTGTTCGGGGCGCAGCACCGGCAGCTCTTCGTGCCAGGCGGGCGTGTCGAAGTTGACGTCGGCGGGCGGAGCCTCGCCGAGCAGATTGCGGACGAAATAGTCGCGGAACTTGCGCCAGAAGAAGGGCTGGTAGACCGCATGCGTCGTGTTGGGCAGCACCACCATGTCGACGTCGCGGCCGGCCCAGATCAGCGCCGTGGCGAGCTGGAAGCTTTCGGTGATCGGCACATTGTCGTCGATGTCGCCATGGATCAGCAGCAGCTTGGCGCCGAGATTGGGCGCGGCGACCATGTTCGAGTTGCGTGCCCAGTCGTTGGGGCTCGCCGGACCCATGGTCACTTCGGGCCACCAGGCCTTGTCCAGCCGAAGGTCATGGTTGCCCGAGGAGGCAACGCCCACCTTGAAGAAGCCGGGGCGACGGATCACGAAGCGGGCGGTATCATATCCCCCCGCCGAGCCGCCGAACACGCCGACGCGGGAAAGGTCGAACTGCGGGTAGCGCTCGGCCATCTGGCGGATCAGCGCGATGTGATCGTCCAGCCCGACTTCGCCCAGATTCTGGTAGGCGTGCATGCGGAAGTCGCGGCCCCGGCGGGAGGTGCCGCGCCCGTCGATCATCACCACGATCGCGCCGAGCTGCGCTACGCTGGAACCGGCCGAACCGACCGTGGCGTTCCAGCTTTCCGGAACCTGGGTGGTGGTGGGGCCGGTATAGACATTGTCGATCACCGGATAGCGGCGGTTCGGGTCGAACGACGCGGGCCGATAGATCATGCCGTAGATCGGCGTCCTGCCGTCCGCCGCCACGCCCTGGAACGGCTCCGGCATGCGATAGCCGCTGGCGAGCAGCGCGCTCGGGTCTGCGCGGCCCAGTTCCGCCAGGATGCGTCCGTCAACGGCGCTGCGGACGACCGTGCGGGTCGGCTGGGCGGGCGTCGACATGGCATCGAGGAAGATCTTGCCGTCGGGCGAGACCTGGACGTCGTGATTCACCGGCTCGGGCGTCAGCAGCACCGGCTGTTCGCCGTGGGTGCCGACCCGGTAGAGCGCGGTGTAATAGGGGTTGCGATCCTTCTCCCGGCCGACGCCATCGATCAGGATCGCGCCTGCCGCGGCATCGACATGCTGGATGCCGATGACTTCCCATTCGCCACGCGTCAGCGGGATTCCGCCTTCGGGTGCGTCGGGGCGAACCAGGAAGAGCTGCGCCCAGCCGCTGCGCTCCGACACGACCAGCTCGCCGCCCAGCTCGGGGGCGGGGCGCAGGAAGCTGGAGACGACGGAGACGTTGGGCGTCAGCGCCTCGCGTGCCACCACGGTCGCGGCGCCGGTCTCCGGATCGGCCTGGTAGACCGCGAGCTGCTTGTAGCCCCGCTCGGTCCACTGCGCGCGGACCTTGCCGTCCACCCAGTTCATGTCCGGATCGGCCGGGTAGAGGATGGATTCGCTCGGGATGTCGAGCTTCACCGGGCGCGCCTTGCGGCGGCGCAGCGCCTCCTCGACATCGACGACATAGCGCGTCGCCTGGGGCAGCTTCTCCGCGCCGGCGAGCGGATAGACGTAGCGGAAGGTGCGCGGATAGATGCTGCCCGGCGGCGTCGCCTGGACGATGCCCAGCCGGATCACGTCGCGCGTGTCCAGCCGCCAGGTGAGGATGCGCTTGCTGTCCGGCGACCAGCGGATCGAGACCGGCATGGTCGGGTCCTCGGTCCCCTGCGCCAGGATGTCGGCGAGCTGGGGAATGCCGCGGCCATAAGGCTGGTCGCGGGTGCCGTCTTCGGTGAGCGCCACTTCGCGGCCGGTGCGCACCTCCACCGCGTAGAGATTGAAGTCGCGCGCGACGATGCGGAAGCGGCCGTCCGGCGACAGGGCTTCCTCGCCGTCTGCCGCGCCTTTGTCCGCTGCGGAGAGGCTGCCGTCCGCCGACCAGGTCCAGCGCTTGCCGAACGCGCTGAAGGAGAGCGCCGCGCCTTCGATCTTCGGATCCTCGATCGGCAGCGCGGCCGGCTTGAGCGGCTTGCCCGTCACCCCGGAAAGCGCCGCCGCGATGGCGGCTTCCTGCGCGATCGGGCGGGACTGGGCAGTGGCGGTATCGTAATAGGCCACCGTCCGCTCGCCGTCGCGGCCGTGGCGATAGAGAATGCCCGCGCCGTCGGTAGTGAAGGTGGCACGAAGGTTACGATCGACGATCAGCTTCGCCAGCCCATCGCCAAGATACCGATCCGCCAGCGCATAGCGGGCTTCGACGGTGGCCGACGACCCGCCCGTCTGCGCGGTTGCGGCGAACGGCGCCGCCAGTGCCAGCGCAGCGACCGCTATGCCGAAGCGTGCGGCACGCGCTTTTCGCAAGCGCCCTATGGTGCTGCCGGTCCGGTACGATACAAGCATGTGCAATCCCCCTTGCCGGGTCGATAGACCATGCACGATGCGGAGCGTCAAGGATATTATACGGTATATAATGACCGGGGAACTGCCATTGGTCGCTTGACCCACCGGCAGGAGCTTCGTAGATCGTATACGATTGTTTGAGGGGAACGCCATGCGTCGTACACGTCGGGAAATTCTGGCCAGCGCCGGCAGCGCATTGTTGGCTGCAGGCACCGCACCGACCTTTGCGCACGCGGCGGATGCAGGCGCGCTGCCGCGAAAGCCGGAGCCGCTGCCGCTCACTGCGATCCGGCTGCGCCCCTCGGATTATGCGACGGCGGTGCAGGTCAACCATCGCTACCTGCTTCGTCTCGATCCGGATCGTCTCCTCCACAATTTCCGCAAATATGCCGGGCTGGCGCCCAAGGGCGCGCTGTATGGCGGGTGGGAGAGCGATACGATCGCGGGACACACGCTTGGCCACTATCTGTCGGGGCTGGTGCTGACCTGGCAGCAGACCGGCGATGCCGAAATGCGCCGCCGGGCCGACTATATCGTCGCGGAACTGGCCGAGGCGCAGGCGAAGCGCGGTACCGGCTATGTCGGCGCGCTGGGGCGGAAGGGCGCGGACGGCAAGATCCTCGACGGCGAGGCGATCTTCCCGGAGATCATGCGGGGCGAGATCAAGTCTGGCGGGTTCGATCTCAATGGCTCCTGGTCACCGCTCTACACCGTGCACAAGCTGTTCGCGGGGCTGCTCGACGTCCATGCCGGCTGGGGCAACGCCCAGGCGCTGCAGGTGACGCTGGGCCTCGGCGCCTATTTCGAGAAGGTGTTCGCCGCGCTCGACGATGCGCAGATGCAGCAGATGCTCGGCTGCGAATACGGCGGCCTCAACGAAAGCTATGCGGAGCTCTATGCCCGCACCCGCGATGCACGCTGGATGGTGGTCGCCAAGCGGCTGTACGACAATCGCGTGCTCGATCCCTTGAAGGCGCGCGAGGACAAGCTCGCCAATTTCCACGCCAACACCCAGGTGCCGAAGCTGATCGGCCTGGCGCGTATCCATGAACTGACCGGCGACCCCGCCGACGCCACTGCGGCGCGCTTCTTCTGGGAGCGGGTGACGCAGCACCACAGCTTCGTCATCGGCGGCAATGCGGACCGCGAGTATTTCGCCGCGCCGGACAGCATCGCCCAGCACATCACCGACCAGACGTGCGAGCATTGCAACACCTACAACATGCTCAAGCTGACCAGCCACCTGTTCGCCTGGCAGCCGGACGGCGCGCTGTTCGACTATTATGAGCGCGCGCACCTCAATCACGTGATGGCCCAGCAGAACCCGAAGACCGGCGGCTTCACCTACATGACGCCGCTGATGAGCGGCGCCGAACGCGGTTTCTCCACCACGGAAGACGACGCCTTCTGGTGCTGCGTCGGATCGGGCATGGAAAGCCATGCCAAGCATGGCGAGGCGGCGTTCTGGGAAGGCGAGGGTGCGTTCCTGGTCAACCTCTACATCCCGGCGGAGATCGCCTGGAAGGCGCGCGGCGCCAAGCTGGTGCTCGACACCGCCTATCCGCTCGAAGGCACGGCGACGCTGACGCTGGCGAGCCTCGCCAAGCCAGGCCGCTTCCCGCTGGCGCTGCGCGTGCCGGGGTGGGCGACGGGCAAGGCGATCGTGACGGTGAACGGCAAGCCGGCGGGGGCGACCTTCGACCGCGGCTATGCGATCGTCACGCGCAGCTGGAAGGCCGGCGACGCCGTGGCGATCACGCTGCCGTTGGCGCTGCGGCTGGAGCCGACGCCGGGAGACGACAGCGTGGTCGCGGTGCTGCGCGGCCCGATGGTGCTGGCCGCCGACATGGGGCCGAACGCGCCAGAGCCGTGGAACGGCGCCGACCCGGCACTGGTCGGGCAGGACCTGCTCGCCGCCTTCGCGCCGACCGCGGAACCGGCGGTCTACGCGACCAGGGGCGTGGTGCGCCCCGGCGACATGCGCTTCGTGCCCTTCTACCGGCAATATGAGCGGCGCAGCGCCGTCTATTTCAAGCGGTTCAGCGAAGCCCAGTGGAAGACCGAGGAGGCGACGTTCCTCGCCGAACAGGCGCGGTTGAAGGACGTCGCCGCGCGCTCGGTGGACGTGATGCACCTGGGCGAGATGCAGCCCGAGCGTGATCACGACCTGCAATCGGCGATCTCCTATCCCGTATCCTATCGCGGGCGGCAGGGACGGGACGCGCGGTCGGGCGGCTGGTTCGACTTCGCGCTCAAGACGCGCGAGGGGCCGCTGGTGCTGCAGGCAAGCTATTGGGGCGGCGAGCGCGACCGGGACTTCGACATCCTGGTCGACGGGGTGAAGGTCGCGACCCAGCATCTCAGCGAAAGCGATCGCCCGGGCAAGTTCTTCGACGTGGAATATCCGCTGCCCGAGGCGCTGACCAAGGGCAAGAAGAGCGTCCGCGTCCGCTTCGTGCCGCATGACCGCAACACCGCCGGGCCGGTGTTCGGCGTCGTGCTGTTCACCGCCAAGTCGTGAGCGAAGGGGACGGGCAGCAGGGCGTCGCGCTGACGCTGGACGAAGTGCGTTCGCTCGCCCGGCGGGTGCTGCGCGCGGCCGGGCTCGCGGGCGACCATGCCGACGCCGTCGCCGAGACGATGGTGGCGGGCGAGCGCGGCGGGTGTGCGTCGCACGGCATCTACCGGCTGCTGGTCGCCGCCAACACGATCGCCAAGGGCAAGGTAGTGCGCGACGCCGTGCCGGTACTCACCGAGCCCGCCCGGGCGCTGGCCAGGGTGGACGGCGGCGGCGGATTTGCGCAGCTTGCCTTCGAAACGGGCAAGCCAGTGCTGGTCGCCAAGGCACGCGCCTGTGGCATCGCCGCGCTGGCGCTGAACCATGTCGTCCACTTCGCGGCGCTTTGGCCCGAGGTGGAGGCGCTGGCCGCCGAGGGACTGGTCGCGCTGGCCTTCACCCCCAGCCATGCCTGGGTGGCGCCCGCCGGCGGCACCCGGCCGGTGTTCGGCACCAACCCGATCGCGTTCGGCTGGCCACGGGCCGCCCCGAACCCGCCCTTCGTCTTCGATTTCGCCACCAGCATGGTCGCGCGCGGCGAAATCGAGCTGCACCGCCGCGCCGGCCGTGCCGTGCCCGAGGACTGGGGCATCGATGCCGAAGGGCAGCCGACCACCGATCCGGCCGCGATCCTCGACGGCGCGATGCGCACCTTTGGCGGACACAAGGGATCGGCACTGGCGGCGATGGTGGAGCTGGTCGCCGGGCCGCTGATCGGCGACCTGACCAGCGTCGAATCGATCGCTGCGGATGGCGGGGCAGGGGCCTCCCCGCTCGGTGGCGAGCTGATCGTCGCGATAGACCCCGCCGGTTTCCTGGGCGATGCCGTTGCCGAGCATCTCGTCCGCGCGGAATCGATGTTCTCGGCCATCGAGGCGCAGGGCGCGCGGCTGCCCTCGTCGCGTCGCTATGCCGCCCGCGCGCGCAGCCTTGCCGAAGGCGTGCGCATCCCCGAACCCCTCTATGCCGATATCCTGGCGCTGGAAGCGAGCCTTACCGCATGAAACCGATCCTTCTCCTCTCCGCCGCCCTGCTCGCCACCGCCGCTTCGCCCGCGCCGAAGCCGGCCCGCCCGGTCAGCGCCGACGCGAAGCTCAAGGCGATCATCGATGTGGAGTACAAGTGGCGCACCACCCAGCAGGGGCCGGGCGAGGACAGCCCCGCCGCGCAGGGCGGGCTGCCCGATGTCGGCCCGGCGGCGCAGGCGGCGCGGCTGGCGCGCTGGACGGCGGTGTCGCGCCAGCTGGCGGCGATCGATCCGGCGAAGCTCAGCCCCAAGGGGCGGATCGACTATCTGGTCTACAAGGGGCAGATCGATGCGTTGCTCGCCGAACAGCGCTTTCGCGACTATGAAAAGCCGCTCAATTCCGACAGCAGCTTCTGGAGCGACGTCGCCGGGTCGGCACGCGACGCCTTTGTCCGCGAGGACCAGTACCGCGCCTATATCAGGACGCTGCGGGACCTGCCGCGCTATTTCGACCAGAACATCGCCAATATGCGCGCCGGCCTCGCGCGCGGGTTCACGCCGCCCAGCGTGACGCTCACCGGCCGCGACATCGGCGTGGCGCAAGTGGTGGAGGCCCCGCTCGAGGAGAACCTGTTCTACACGCCGTTCAAGAAGTTTCCCGGCGCCATCCCCGCCGCCGTGCAGGCGGAGCTGCGCCGCGAGGGAGCGGCGGCGATCCGCGAGGCGGTCGTCCCGGCGCACCGCAAGCTGCTCGACTTCCTGCGCAAGGACTATATCCCCGGCGCGCGCACCGCGCTGGCGGCGATCGAGCTGCCCGACGGCAGGGCCTATTACCAGTCGAAGATCCGCGAATATGTGACGCGCGACATGACCGCCGAGCAGGTCCACGCCGTGGGCGTGCGCGAGGTGGCGAAGATCCGCGCGGAAATGCTGCAGGTGAAGGCCGCGGCGAAGTTCGATGGCGACCTGCCGGCCTTTCTCAACTTCCTGCGCACCGATCCGCAATTTTACGCCAGGACGCCGCAGGAGCTGCTGTACCATGCCGCCTGGGCCGCCAAGCAGTTCGATGGCAAGGCAGGGCAGTATTTCGGCCGCCTGCCGCGCCGCCGCTTCGCCATTGTGCCGGTGCCGGACGATCTCGCCCCCTTCTATACCGGCGGACGCGGCGGCCCCGGCGTCTATCTGGTCAACACCTATGACCTGAAGTCACGGCCCTTCTACCAGCTGACCGCGCTGACCCTGCACGAAAGCGCGCCGGGCCACGCCTTCCAGATGCCGCTGGCGAACGAGAACAAGGACCTGCCGCCGTTCCGGCGCGACACCTATCTCTCGGCCTATGGCGAGGGCTGGGCGCTCTACTCGGAGAAGCTGGGCGTCGAGATGGGCATGTACGAGACGCCGTACGACCAGTTCGGCATGCTCAGCTACCAGATGTGGCGCGCCGCGCGGCTGGTGGTGGATACCGGGATCCACGCCATGGGCTGGACCCGCGAGCAGGCGCAGGCCTTCCTCCGCGACAATACCGCGCTCAGCAATCACGAGATCGAGACCGAGGTGGATCGGTACATCGCCTGGCCGGGCCAGGCGCTGAGCTACTATATGGGCGAACTGGCGTTCCTGGACGCCCGCGCACGTGCCGAGAAGGCGCTGGGGCCGAAGTTCAACATCCGCGCATGGCACGATGCGATGCTCCAACTCGGGTCGGTGCCGCTGACGGTGATCGACCAGCGCACCGACCAGTTCATCCGCGAAGGCGGCAAGGGCCCCTATCCCGACGAGGAATGAACGGCAGGCGTGCCAGATATAGGCAAGGCAGGGACGGCAAGGGCAGAACTACTGCCCTTGCCGTTTTCGCATTCGCAGCAACGCGCCCCGCGACGGGTCGCGTGGGTGTTGCAACTTGGCGACAGTCTGCTGGCGATCGTGCGCAACCAACATGCGCTCGCTTTTGCCGGAGCATTACAAACTTGCTACACATACCGTATACGATATAAGAATGTCCCAGGGCCGGGGGAATGGACCTGAGGCCGCTTCAGGGGGCGATCAAGATGCGCAAGTGCGGGCTTTACTGTCGGACTAGTGGTTTGGCGTTGGTTCTGGCGATGCCGTTGGTCGCCTCTGCAGCCCCTGCGTTCGCGCAGGATCGGGCCGCGCCGGAGGAAAACGCCGAGCCGAAGAAGGACGACCAGGTCGTCATCACCGGCGTCCGCGGCAGCATCACCGATGCGCGGAACCGGAAGCGCAAGGCCAAGCAGATCGTGGACTCGGTGGTCGCAGAGGATGTCGGCAAGCTGCCCGACAACAATGTGCCCGAAGCGCTGGCGCGCGTGCCCGGGGTGCAGATCGACCGGGTGCACGGCGAGGGCTCCAGCGTCACCATCCGCGGCCTGGGCGACGTGCAGACCACGATCAACGGTACGGAGGCCGGTTCGGCCGGCTCGCGCGCGCTGAGCCTGTCGGACATCCCGGCCGAGCTGCTCAAATCGGTGGAAGTCTACAAGACCCGCAGCGCCGACCAGCCCGAGGGCGGCATCGCCGGCACGGTGAACGTCGAGCTGCGACGCCCCCTCGATCTTCGCAAGGGCTGGACGCTGGCCGGCAGCTTCCGCGAGACCTTCTCCGATCTGGGCAACACCAAGAGCCCCTATGCCAGCGTGCTGGTGGGCAAGCGCTTCGAGACGCCGATCGGCGAGATGGGGCTGCTGCTCAACGGCTCCTACACGCGCAACACCTACAACGAGAACTTCATCGCCGCGGAATCGCCCTACGCGGTGCCTGCCGATACCACGGCGGGGCGCAGCCTGCCCGCGGCGCTGCAGGGCACGATCGTGCCCTATGCGATCACCTATGGCGTGGAGTCCGGCGCGATCAAGCGCCCCTCGCTCAACGCCGCCTGGCAGTGGCGGGCCAGCGACAAGCTCGATTTCGTGCTGGAGGGCGCCTATCTCGGCGCGCGCGAGACGGCGAACCAGGATTATCTGAAGATCGTCACCAACGACGGCGGCGGCACCTATTCCAACGTCGTGACCAACAGTGACGGCACCATCCGCTCGCTGACGTCCAACAACCCGAACGGCGTGAACGGCGGGCCGCTATCGATCTACACCAAGCGCGACAGCGATACCTATAACGCCAATTTCGAGACGCACTGGAATGGCGGGCATGTCCGCATCGATTTCGGCGCGCAGTATAACTGGAGCGATTCCACCAACTATTTCGTGCAGCAGCAATATCGGCTGAGCGGCGCGACGGCGGTGAACGTGGACTTCAATTCGCCCAACGTTCCCGGCGGCGGGCCGTTCGTGAGCTACCCCGGCGTGGATATCGCCAATGCCGCCAACTACAAGCTGTTCCAGGTCCACGACCAGAACGGCGACAACCATGACACGTTCTTCGCCGGCAAGCTCGATTTCACCGTGGAGGCCAGCACCACCGGGCTGCTGCGCACCTTCCGCTTCGGTACGCGCTTCACCAAGCGGACGATGAACTTCATCTATGGTTATCGGGACGCCTTCTATTTCAACGTCGCGAACGCGCCGACGCTCCAGTCCGTCAGCTCGGCGCTCGGAATCGGCCTGGCGACGACCCGCCCGGACACGCGCGGTGCGGGGCAGATCCCGACCTGGAACCATTTCGACAACGCGCAATATTTCGACCGGTTCAGCGCGGTGCGCCAGTATCTGCTGACCAGCGGCGCAGATCTGCAGGGCCGCGACTGGACCAGCGCCACGCCCGGCGGCAATGATCCGGGTCAGGGCTTTGCCGAGACCGAGCGGACCTTCGCGGCCTATGGCGAGGCCAATTACGGTTTCGACGTCGGCTTCCCGGTCGATGGCGCGCTTGGCCTGCGCTATGTCAACACCTGGGGCCAGGCGGCCAGCACCCAGTATAACTGGCTGCTCGGCCCGAACGGCAAGATCGATCCCAGCTTCACGCTGGTGATGACGCAGGTGCCGAGCAAGGCGAACTATGTGGACCTGCTGCCCAGCGCCACGGCGATCCTGCACTTCTCCAGCAAGCTGCAGCTGCGCCTGTCCTATACCCACAATGTGCAGCGCCCGGAATTCTTCGCGATGCGCAACTTCAAGGAACTGCGCGACGCGGTGGCCAATCCGACCGGAACGGTCTATGCTGGCAACCCGGACCTGAAGGCGGTCCAGGAAAACAATTACGATGCCTCGCTCGAATATTATTTCGGGAAGAGCGGCATGGTTTCCCTTGGCACCTTCCTCAAGAACCAGACCGGGTTTATCTATTCTACTCGCAGCCCGGAACTGGTGCCGGAACTCGGGAGCGTTCATCCGGTGGAAAAGCCGCGGAACGCAGGCCCGGGCAAGATCTTCGGCCTCGAAGGCCAGGTGAACGTCTTCTTCGACTTCCTGCCCGGCATCGCCAAGCATTTCGGCATCAATGCCAACGCGACCTACATCCCGGTCGGCCAGTTGCACCTCTATCCGGACGACCAGGTGCCGAACGTGCCCGGCGTAT
This sequence comes from Sphingomonas pituitosa NBRC 102491, assembly GCF_001598435.1. GTDB lineage: Bacteria > Pseudomonadota > Alphaproteobacteria > Sphingomonadales > Sphingomonadaceae > Sphingomonas > Sphingomonas pituitosa. Next base: position 476,184 of record NZ_BCYY01000002.1, on the reverse strand, counting down.
TCCAGCCGCCCTTTACGTCCAAATATACCGGCAACGTCGCGCTGATCTACGACACGCCGGTGCTCAGCGCCCGCGTTGCCTACAACTACCGGTCGAGCTTCAAGACCAACATCAACTATGTCGACCCGGGCTATTCGGTCTACAACAAGGCGACGTCGCGGCTGGACGCGGCGGTGAACGTCACGCCGTTCAAGTTCGTCACGTTCAGCCTGGAGGCGACGAACCTGCTCAAGAACAACACCTATTCCTATTTCGGCGCGTTCCAGTCGCTGCCTGTCGGCGTGCGCGAACAGGCGCGCACCGTCCAGCTCAGCACGCGCGTCCGCTTCTGAGACCCACGACTGCCCGGGGCGCGGCCCTGCCGTTCCCCGGGGCTTTTCCGTTCAGGATAGATGATGCTGCGTTTCTCGACCAAAGCCTGGCTGCTCGCCGCCGCCGCCCTTTCCGTCCCGGCCGCGAAGGCGCAGCAGGGCCCGGCGGCGCCGCTCGCCGTGCACGCGACGGCGAACCCGATCGTGGCGGACGGCAGCCTCTATTCCGCCGATCCCGCGCCGCTGGCGGTGGGAGACACCTTCTACATCGTCACCGGACGCGACGAGGCGCGGCGTGACGAAGCGGGCTTCGTGATGCACGAATGGGCGCTGCTGACGAGCAAGGATCCCGCGTCCGGCAACTGGACGCTCCATCCCCATTTCCTGCGCCCCGACCAGCTCTTCGCCTGGGCGAGCGACAGCGCCGCCTGGGCCGCGCAGATGGTGCAGGGCGCCGACAAGCGCTTCTACCTCTATGCCCCGGTCGAGCAGCGCGACTGCAAGGACCGCGACTGCATGGGCATCGGCGTCGCCGTTGCCGACAGCCCGCTCGGGCCCTGGCGCGACTGGCATCCGGAAGGGCCGATCCTGTCGCAGCGCCTGCCGGTGGAAAACAACATCCAGAACATCGACCCGACGGTGGCGCTGGGCCCGGACGGCGCGGCGTATATTTACTGGGGCACCTTCGGCCAGCTGCGCGGCGCGCGGCTGGGGGCGGACATGAAGACGGTCGGGGCGCCCGTAACGGTGACGACGCTTACCGGCTTCTTCGAGGCGCCGTGGCTCTTCGAGCGGAAGGGCACCTGGTACATGGTCTATGCGGCCAACCATGCCGGGCCGCAATCGCCCTGCACCCAGGCGGTCTACCATGCCTGCCAGGCCTATGGCACCGCGCCGACGCCGCTCGGCCCCTGGACCTATCGCGGGGTGATCCTCGATCCCGTTTCCTCGACCACGTCCCACCAGGGCATGGTGCCGTTCAAGGGCCAGTGGTACATGGCCTATCACACTGCCGACGCGAAGCTGGGCGGCCATTTCCGCCGCAGCGTCGCCATCGATCGGGTGGAATGGGACGACAGCGTCTCGCCGGCCGCGATCCGCAAGGTGGTGCAGACCCGGGCGCCGGCGAACCGCACGCCCACGCCCAACGTGGCCCGCATCGCGCACCCCACCGCGTTCAACGTGCCGATTCCGCTGCAATATCGGCTGGCGGCGCTGAACGACGGCGTGGTCTATCCAGCACCACTCCCGCCCGACATGTGGGGAAGCTGGAACGGGCGCGGGGACGTGGCGCAGGGCTGGGTGCAATATCGCTGGGACCAGCCGGTCACGATCAGCGGCGTGCGCGTGAAGTTCTGGGGTGACCGCCCGGCCGGTTCGGGCGAGGGCGTTGCCCCGCCACGCGGCTGGCATCTGGAAGTGGGGGACGGCGGGCACTGGCGCCGGCTCGCGACTTCGGCCGCACCTGCCGCAAGCACCGACGCGCCCGTCGCGCTGCGCTTCCAGCCTGTCACCACCCGGTGTCTCCGACTGGTGCTCGACGCCTCGACCGACGGCAAGAGCTATGCCGCCTTCGGCATCGAGGAATGGGAAGTGCTGTCGTCCAGGCCGGTCGTGCCGCCGCCGAGCCCGCCCGTTCCGGCAGGCACGGGGCGCTGCGCATAAGGCCTCAGCGCCCGCGCAGCTTCAGCAGCACCACACCCTGCGCCCGGACGGTGGCCTGGCGCTGGTCCGCCGCAACGGGCTTGCCGGTCCACAGGTCGCGCACCGCGCCGAAGCGCTGCCACCCCGCATCGGCAGGGCCGTAGGCGATCACGGCCGGTGTGTCGCCGCGGTTGAACAGCGCCAGCGCCACCGATCCGTCGGCGAGCGGCTTGCGCCACACCTCGCGGCCGCCCTCGCGCCGGATCGCGGCGCCCTGCACGCCGCGCGGGTCCTGATCGAGCGCGATCAGCGCGCGGTTGCGCAGCATCGCCAGTGCCGCGGGGCTGGTCTGGCGTACGTCGTGCCCCATCATCAGCGGCGCGGCGGACATCGCCCACAAGGTGAGGTGCGTGCGATAGGCGTCCTCGCCCATGCCGCCATTGCCGATCTCCAGCATGTCCGGATCGTTCCAGCCGCCGGGGCCGGCGTCGCCCGGCTTGCCGTTATGATCGAAACCGATCTTCGCCATGGTCGGGTAATCGTCGGTGATGTCGCCGGTCGTCCGCCACAGATGGCCGCCGACCCGGCGCCCCCAGCTGCCCACGTCGAACCGGCCATATTCGCACAGCGAATAGAGGATGGGCCGGCCGGTCTCGCGCAACGCGGCGCCCATTTCGTAATAGCTGCGCGTCACCGTATCGGCATCCGCATAGAACCATTCGCCCGAGCAGAGATCATATTTGAGATAGTCGACGCCCCATTCCGCGAAGGTCTGCGCGTCCTGGCGGACATGGCCGTAGCTGCCTTCATAGCCGGCGCAGGTGCGGGGCCCAGGCGAGGAATAGATGCCGAGCTTCAGGCCGCGCGCGTGGACATAGTCGGCCAGCGCCTTCATGTCCGGGAACTTGGCATTGGGGCGCAGCCGCCCGTCGGGGCCGCGCGAGCCCTGCCAGCCATCGTCGATGTTGACATAGCGATAGCCGGCGTCGCGCAGTCCGGTAGACACCATCGCGTCGGCGATCGCCCGCACCGTCTGGTCGTCGATCTTCTCGGCGAACTTGTTCCAGCTGCTCCACCCCATCGGCGGCGTCTTCGCCAGTCCGTCGGGCGCGAGGCTGCCCATCGGCGGCAGCGCGACCGGAACGAAGCGATGGGCGGCCAGCTCCGCCGCGGTCGCGGGGCGGCCCTGCTGGTGCAGGTCGGCATGCCAGACGCCGCCGTCGAGCAAGGCGCGGCCATCGGCGGAGACCGTCACTGTCCAGTGCCGCGTGGGGCGATCCTTGTCGTTGAGGTTACGTGTATCGAACGCGATCCGGTTCCCCTGCACGACCGGGTTCTGCATCGCGATGGTGCCGTACCAGTCACTCGTCAGGCTGCCGCTGAGGCTGCCGTCCGCGGCGCGCTGGAAGGTCAGCAGGCGGATGCCGGGATAGTCCGGCGCGTCGGGGAAGAACATGGCGAGCCGGTCCGGCACGGTCGGCGCCGCCGTCTGCACGGGCAGCGGGGCGGCACCCAGGACGAGCGGCGACACCGCCGTCGCCAGCAGCGCGGCGAGAAGGGACAAACGCATGCGAAGCTCCGGATTTCAAAAGGGGTGGGGCCGGCGCTTGCGCGGCCGGCCCCGGGGCAAGCGGCAATCGGCCTCAGAAGGTGAGCGTCGCGCCGAAGAACATCGTGCGGCCCATCGGATCGTACACGCCCGGATAGGTGTTGCCGTTGCCGAAGCTGGCGAGCACGCCCGAGGCGATCGCCGGCGGCGACTTGTCGGTCAGGTTGTTGATGCCGGCGCGGAACTGCAGCTGCTTGGCAACCGTCACCGTCGTCGCGAGGTCGAAATAGTCATAGGCCGGGATCCGCGCGTTGATGATGCTGATCGGGCCGGCGTCCTTGAGGAACTCGTTGGACGAGGAGGTAGACAGGCGCGTGGCCGCGAAGTGCCGCCAGGCGAGCGACAGCGTCGCCTTGTCGCCCGGCACGGACCAGGTCAGCCGCGCGACATGGCGCCAGTTGGGATTGGGCTGGCCGCAGCTATAGCCAAAATAGCCCTTGCAGTCGTAGCTGCCGAGGCCCGGCAGCGGCTCCTTCACCTGCTGCTCCAGCCAGGTGCCGACGACATTGGCATCGAGCTTGCCAAGGCGGCCGATCCGCGTCGCATAGGCTGCCGCGACGTCGATGCCCGAGGTCAGCAGATAACCGGTGTTGAGCGTGCTGCCGACGACATAGCCGTTGGTGCCGAAAAGCGCACCCGAGCGCGGATCGCGGCGGAACAGTCCGCAATAATAGGGATTGCCCGTGGTTTGGCACTGGCTGACCACCAGCGACGGGTCGAGCGAGCTGATATAGCCCTTCACCTTGATGTGGTAATAATCGACCGAAAGCGAGAAGCCCGGCAGCTGCTTCGGGGTCAGCACCACACCGAAGGTGTAGGTGTCGCCCACCTCGGGCTTCACCGCCGGATTGCCGCCAAAGGACTGCGAGCAGGTTTCGGCCGGGCACTGGATGATGTGGCCATATTGCGCATCGCTCACACCGGTAAGCTTGCATGCGGACAGCGACGCTTTCGGCGCGGCGCCGGCGCAAGGATCGCTGAGCGAGACGTTGCCGATGCCACGGGCGCCGAACAGTTCGCTGATGTTCGGGGCACGGATCGCGTGATTGTAGCTGGCCCGCAAACGGGCGCCGTCGATCGGCGACCAGGTGAGTTCGCCCTTGTAGGTCCACGCCTTGTAGCGGGAGTCGGTGCCCGTCGATCCCTGGCGGTTGGTGTAGGAGGAATAGCGAAGGCCGCCGTTCACCGTCAGGTCGTGGATGAAGGGCACGTTCGCGATCAGCGGCAATTCGAGCTCGCCATAGGCTTCGTTGACGGTGATCGAGCCGTCAATGTCGGCGCTGCCGCCCTGCTTCGCCACCTCGTCGGCGGTGAAGTTGAGCGTCTCGCGCCGCCGCTCGACGCCGACCGCCAGCCCCGCGCCGCGCGTCGCCCAGGGGCTCTGGATGCCGAAGGTGCCGAGATCGCCGCTGATCGAGCCGGAGAAGACCTCCAGCGTATTGCGCCCGGCGGTGTTCGACGGGCTGAACAGATACTGCGCCTGATCGGTGGTGATGCCGTCGGCGCGGAAGATGTCGATCGGCACGCAGGCGGGATCGGTGCCGTCGATCTTCGAGCGGCAGGTCGGCACGCCGCCCACCGACACCACGTCCAGCGCGCGCTGCGCCTTCACGTTGTCGACATTGTTCAGGTAGGTCTCGTTGTAGCGCGACAGCGCGTAGAGATAGCCGACATCGTAGCTGAAGCCGTGGCCGAGATCGCCCTTCACGCCGCCATTGTAGCGATAGTCCTGGTGGCGAAGATCGTCGCGGCGCGAATAGGCACCGTTCAGGCGATAGCCGATCAGCGTGTCGATCGTGGCAGCGGTGCCGGCGGTGGGTCCGCAGAGCGCCGCCTGCTGGCCTGCGCTCATCAGCGGATTGTTGCAGGGCAGGGTGAAGGTGGTGCCGAGGAACAGCGCCGAGGGCGCGACCTGCGAGAAGGTATGATCCTTCATCCACATGAAGCTGCCGTAGAGCTTGGCCACCGGCGCGATCTCGAACGAGGCGCTGCCGCCGCCGGTGTAGCGCTCGTCCGCACGCTGGAGATAGTTGGTCGGCGAATAGTTATAGGCGTAGCTGTCGTCGTAGAGCACCCAGCTTTTCGAGCCGTCCCGCGCGTTGGTGAGAGAGCCCAGGTCCTTGCTCGGCCCCTCGAGCGGCGCGAAGGTGCCGTAGGTGGTGTTGCTCGATCCGCCGCAGACCAGCGCGCTCGGGCCCGAGGCGTTGAGCGCGCAGGAGGAATAGTCCCGCGTCGCCTGCAGCACCGGCGCGGTATGGCGGTAGCCGCCATAGACGGTGACGTTGCCGCGGCCGTCGGCGAAATTCTTGCCGAACGCACCATTCACGTCCTGCTTGCCGCCGTCGAACACGTTGCGCGGCGCCAGCTGGTAGCCCCTGGCGGAGACCAGGCCGCGGACATAGGCATTGTCGTTGGTGTGCTGGGCGAAGCTGGTCTGCGCGTCGAGGCGGAGGCCGTCCAGATGGTCGCGCAGGATGAAGTTGACCACGCCCGACATCGCATCGGAACCATAGACGGCGGACGCGCCGCCGGTCACCACGTCCACCCGCTCGATCAGCGCGGTCGGCACGAAGTTGATGTCGGTCGCCTGCGAGGAAAGGATGCGCTGGCCGTTGATCAGCGTCAGCACGCGGTTCGAGCCGAGGTTGCGCAGGTTGATCTGCGCCGACCCGTCCGATCCGTTGGAGACGTTCTCATTGGCGTCGGCGGTGAACTGGGGAAGCCGCGCGAGCATCATCTCGGCGTTCACGGCGCCCTGGTAGCGGACTTCCTGCTCGCCGACGCTGGTGAGCGGGCTGTTGCTCTCCAGATCGGGGCGGCGGATGCGGGTGCCCGTGACGGTGATCTCGGCCGATGCCTCCGCATCCGCCGTCGCGCCGCCGGTGTTCGCCTGCTGCGCGTTGGCGCTCGTAGAGAGCAGCGCCACTGCCACGGCCCCGAGTGCCGCCCCAGCCCGAATCGCACGAAAATTACGCATAGCCCGCACACCCCATTTTTTGAGTCGCGCCTATGCACCATAAGAAGCATCATTCCGTCAAATACATTATACGATGTTAAGGCCAGCTCGTGTCGCTCTCGGCGAAGGCGCCTGGCTTGCACCTCCGATTTCCCGCGACGCCCCCTTAGTTTTTCTTTTTTGCCCAGTGATCAGATGGGAATTAGGTCGCTCCCACCGGCCATTAATCTGACAATTGGGGGCGCATTGATGCCGCATGTTCGTACCGCCGCGTTTCTTACGATGCTTCTGGCCAGCAGTTCGGCGCTGGCGCAAAAGGCTGCCGGTCCTGCACAAAATTCGTCGGCGCCGGATGCCGGCAGCGAGATCGTCGTCACCGGCATTCGCCGGAGCCTCGCCGACGCGCTGGCGGCCAAGCGCGATTCCGCGCAGGTGCTCGATGCTATCTCGGCGGAGGATGTCGGCAAGTTCCCCGACAAGAATGTCGCCGAGGCCTTGCAGCGCGTTACCGGCGTGCAGCTGACGCGCGGCGGCGGCGAGGGGCAGAGCATCACGATCCGCGGCGCCGACGCCTCGCTCAACCGTGTCGAGATCAACGGCCAGACCGCGCTGTCGACCAGCATCTCCGCCGGCACCGGCAACGGCAGCAATCGGCAGGTCGATTTCCGCGATCTGCCGGCGGAGTTCATCTCCCGCGTGGAGGTGGTGAAGTCCGCGACCGCCGAGATGACCGAGGGCGGCCTGGGCGGCACGGTGCGCGTGCTCACCCGCCGGCCGTCCGATGCGAAGAACGGCTATCTCGCCGGCTCCGCGCAGGGCATCTACAACGAGCTGGCGAGCAAGGTGGACCCCAAGTTCGCGCTGATCGGCAGCAAGCTGTTCGCCCACGATACGCTGGGCGTGCTGGTCTCCGGCACCTATGAGGAGCGGACGATCCGCTACGACCAGGCGCGCACCACCGGCTGGCGCCAGGTAGAGACCGTCCAGCCCGCCACCCCGGCGGCACAGAACTGCCTGAGCGGGCGGAACCAGGTGCGCTGCGTCGATCTCGACAAGAGCGGCTTCGGCGATTTCTATCCGGACATTCCTCGCTACATCACCGCGACCGAGCCGACCCAGCGCTATGCGCTGAACGGCATTGTCGAATGGCGCCCGCACGACGGCTTCAAGGCCTATGTCGAGGGGACCTATACCCGCAGCAACACCACCTCGAACGACCAGTATCTGCAGATCGGCACCACCCAGGCGGTGGCCAATGGCGGCATCGATCCGACCAGCGTGACGATCGTCGACGAGACCGCGCGCAAGGTGACCTTCGTCAACGGGCTCAACGCGCCATCGGGCATGAGCGTGAACTATCGCAGCGTGATCGGCGGGCTGTATCGCAACACGATCAACGCGATTACCGGCGCCGAATGGCAGGTCGGCAAGGTCAAGCTCGCGGCGCGGGCGACCTATGCCAAATCGAAGGTGTTCAACGACGAGGTCGACGTGACGGCGGGCGTGACGGGCCGGGACGTGCTGCCCTGGATCACCATCGACTATGGCAATAGCCAGAACGCGCCGAACATCCTGCTGCCGTTCAGCACCACCAGCACCCAGCCGGTCAACACGCTGGCCGTGGAGGCGCGCCCGCGGGTCAACCGGCAACGCGAGATCGGCGGCAAGTTCGATGCCGAATATCGCCCGGACGAGAACGGCCTGCTGACCGCGCTGAAGGCGGGCATCGAAAAGCGCGACCTGATCTCGAGCAGCACCTTCAACAACGCGGTCTACACGCTGAACGGCGTGAACGGGCAGACCACCCGCACCCAATCGGGCGTCACCGGCACGCAGATCATCAGCACCTCGACGACGGCGGCGATCCGTTCGCAGATCCAGACGCTGCTGGCGCAGCATGCCGGGCTGACCGACGGCAAGTTCTTCACCACCGGCGATCCGGGCTTCGACGGCGGCCGGCAGTGGCTGAGCCTGGGGCAGGACCTGGCGGACGCGGTTGGGGTGCCCAATCCCTATGGCTCGACGTCGCCGCTCGATACCTACCGCGTGAAGGAATCGAACATCGCCGGCTATCTGCAGGCGGCGTTGAAGGCCGATCCGGGCGTGCCGCTCTCCGGCGTGTTCGGTGCGCGGCTGGTCCATACCGAAACCGTCGCCACCGGCAGCCAGAGCGCGAACAACGTGATCACGCCGGTACGCTATGCCGGCAGCTACACGGTGCTGCTGCCCTCCGCCAATCTCCGCGCGGCGGTCATCCCCGGCAAGCTGGTGCTGCGCGCCACCGCCACCGACGTGCTCGCCCGCCCGGCGCCGTCGCAAATGGCCCCGAACGTGCGGCTGGACGTGGTCGGCCTTACCGGCTCGCGCGGCAATCCCGGGCTGAAGCCGTATCGCGCGTGGCAATATGATCTGGGCGCGGAACTCTATCTCAGCCGCACGTCCTATGTCTCGATCACCGGCTTCCGCAAGGACATCAAGTCGTTCATCGAAAACCGGAACCAGGTGGAGGAAATCAACGGCCAGACCTACACCATCACCCTGCCGGTGAACGGCACCCAGCATGTGACGATCCAGGGCATCGAGGCCGGCGCGCAGGCGACGTTCGACTTCCTGCCGGGGCTGCTGCGCAATCTCGGCGCCACCGCCAACTACACCTACATGAAGGACAGCGGCTACAATGGCCGCGACTATTTCACCGGCGCGACCCTGCCTTTCCCGGGCGTGTCGCACGATAGCTACAATGCCTCGCTGTTCTACGATGACGGGCATTTCGCGATCCGCGGATCGTACAACTGGCGCAGCCGCTATTTGATCGCGGCGGTGGACCGTGGCAACAATCCCGCCTTTGGCGAGGCGTTCGGCCAGTTCGACGCCTCGGCCAGCGTCGCGATCGGCAAGCACTGGTCGCTGTTCCTGGAGGGCGTGAACCTGACCGATTCTACCCGCATCGAGAACGCCAACAGCATCTATCGCCGCAACGTGATCGAAACCTATGGTCGCCGGCTGTATTTCGGCGTGCGGGCCAAGCTGTGATGCCGGCGCGCCGCGAGGTTCTGGCAGGGATCGCCGCGCTGGTCGGTGCGGGCGCGGGGAAGGGGAAACCCCGCGCCCGTGCCCTCGCCGGTGACGATTTCCGGCACGGGCTCGGGCAATGGGCGATCGAGGCGGAGCAACCCGCCTCGGTCACCGCCCGGGGCGGGGTGCTGGAGATCGTGGCACCGGCAGGGCTCACCCTGTGGTTCCGCCCGCTGCTCACGGGTCCGATCGCGATCGACTATGACCTGCAGGCGGTCTCCGCGGGCGGGCCGTTCGACCGGGTGAGCGACGCCAATTGCTTCTGGATGGCCCGCGATCCTGCTGCGCCGGGCGGCGACCCGCTCGCCCGCCCGCGCGACGGCCGGTTCGAGGCCTATGACACGCTGGAGACCTATTATGTCGGGCTCGGCGGGAACACGAACAGCACCACGCGCTTCCGCCGCTATACCGGCAGACGGGGCGACCGGCCGCTGCTGCCGGAAAATGACCGGCGGGCTGCGGAGGATCTGCTGGTCGCCAATGCCTGGCAGCATCTGCGGATGACGGCCGAGGGCGAGCGGATCACCTTCGTCCGCGACGGCCGGACGCTGTTCGATTTCCGCGATCCCGCGCCCTATCGCATGGGCCATTTCGGCCTGCGCACCACCGCAAGCCATTTGCGGGTGCGCAACTTCGCGGTGTCCGCGCTCGCCTGAGCGCCGCCAAGAGCAACGGGCGGCAGGGCTAGCGACGCATGTCCAGCGCGTTGCGGAGCGCCTCGCGGGCGTCGCGCACCTTCTCCGGGGTCGCCGCGCCCAGGACGCCGCGCGCGGCCTCCGGGATGTGGGCCGCGGGATCGCCATCGACCTGGAATACCAGATGGTCGAACATCGCCCGCCACGCCAATCGCTGGTCCTCCGGCAGCAGCCGCAGCGAGAACAGCGCGTGCAGCAGTGCGTCGTGCGGGTTGAGCATCGGCGGCTGGGGCGGGGTCCACCAATAATTGGCGAACAGATTGACCGCGTCCAGCGACTCCACCGCGTGCCACCAACGGAAGGGGATATAGAGCGCGTCGCCAGGTTCCAGCACCGCCACCTGCGCATGCCGTGCCGCCTCCGCATAGCGCGGGAACCGGTCTAGATCCGGTGCGGTGACGTCGACGAAGCTGGTCGGCGTGCCCGCCGGGGTGAATTCGAGCGGGCCCATGTAGAGGTTCGCCACCTGGTCCGGAGGGAACAGCGTGAAGCGGCGGCGGCCGGCGACGACGATGCCGACATTCTCCATCAGATCGTAGTGCGCCGCGACCTGCAGCCGGTTGCCCAGCCACAGGCGCGGGACAACCGCGTCGTCGACCAGGGCAATGGCATTTTCCGCGGTGAAGCCGGGCAGCAGTTCGGGCGCCGGCATGGACTGCACCGCCATCGCATAGCCGGTGGGGCGCTCGCATTCGCGCAGCAACCGGTCCAGAAACGGGTCGAGCGGGGAGACGCCGCGCACGAAGTTCATGCCGGTCAGGTCGTCATTGTAGAAGAAGCGGCCCTGGATCGCGGGATCGCCGACGATCGCGTTCACCGCACGGTCATGGCTGAAGCGCTTGCAATAGGCGACGATCGCCGCCGCGCCTTCTTGCCCCGCGCGCACGGCCGGCCACTCGCCGGCGAGGCCGCGCAGCACCACGGGTTCGCGCGCTGGCCTGATCTCGGCGTCGAAGCGGGGACGGTCGATCAAGCCCAGTTCGCGCACGGGGCGCGGATCGGGGAGGGATGTCACGACGCGCGTCGCACCGGCGCCGGGGTGCAACCGATCTCGCGAAGATAGTCTTCCTGCATGGGCATGGCGTCCGCCGTCTGATCAATCACTTGGGCGATGTGCTTGAGGCGCTGTCGCGTCTCCTCGTCGGATAGCAGATCGGCGATCGGATGATAGCCCCGCGGCTCGATCCCCTGGCAGTGCATCACCGACAGCCAACTGGTTTCGGTAAACAGTTCCTGGTGTTCGCGGAGGATCCGGCCATTGCCGCGGAACATCTCCAGCTTGTCGCGCAGCCCGTCCGGCGGGGCCAGCGTACGACAATAGCGCCAGAAGGCGCTGTCGTCCCGTTCGGTGGCCTTGTAGTGCAGCACCAGGAAGTCGCGAATGTCGACATATTCCCGCGCCGTGTCGCGGTTGAACCGGTCGATCTCCGCCTGGTCGAAGCCGCGCGTGGGAAAGAAGGCCATCAGCCTGGCAATGCCCGATTGCACGAGATGGATGCTGGTCGATTCCAGCGGCTCCAGAAAGCCGCCGGCCAGGCCCAGCGCCACCACATTGCCGATCCAGGCGCGTTCGCGGTGTCCGGCCCGGAAGTGGAGCTGGCGGGGCTCGGCCAGCGGCGCGCCGTCGAGATGAGCGAGCAGCGTCGCCGCCGCCTCGTCGTCGGAAAGGTGCGCGCTCGAATAGACATAGCCGTTGCCGATGCGGTGCTGGAGCGGGATCCGCCACTGCCATCCGGCGCTGCGCGCGGTGGAGCGGGTCAGCGGCACGCGGTCGCCGCCCAGCGCGCAGGGAACCGCCACCGCACGATCGCAGGGCAGCCAGTCGGTCCAGTCGGTGAAGCTGCTTCCCATCGCCCCTTCGATCAGCAATCCGCGAAAGCCCGAGCAGTCGACGAACAGGTCGCCGGCAACCTCTTCTCCCGATTGAAGCTGCACGGCATCGACATGGCCGCTGGCGCCGTCGCGGCGGACCGATACGATCCGGCCCTCGGTCCGCCGCACGCCGGCGGCCTCCGCCAGTGTCCGCAGATAGCGGGCGTACAGGGCGGCATCGAACTGGAAGGCATAGCCGAGCTTCGCGAGCGGCGAATTGGGCTGATCGGGCCGCGGATGGGCGAAGCGGCCGCGCCGGCCCGCCACCGCCGCCAGCGAGTAGGCATCGAGCGGCGTGGTCTCGCCAAGGCTCCGCGCCTTCAGCCAGAAATGGTGGAATTCCACCCCCAGCATGTCGAGCCCATAGAAGCCGAAGGGATGGACGTAGCGGTGGCCGATCCGTGTCCAGTCGACGAATTCGATGCCCAGCTTGTAGGTGGCGTTGGTCTCGCGCACGAACGCCGCCTCGTCGATGCCGAGCATCGCGTTGAACAGCACGATCTGCGGAATCGTCGCCTCGCCGACACCCACGGTGCCGATCTCTTCGGACTCGATCAGCTCGATGCTGAGCTCGGGCATCGTGCCGACGAGCTTGCTGATCGCCGCGGCGGCCATCCAGCCGGCGGTGCCGCCGCCGACGATGACGATGCGCCGCAGCCGGTCCGCCCTCATACCGGCGCGCCCGGCTGGCCGAACGGTGCCTCCTCCGCGAAGGAGAATACCGGCAGCGCGTCTGCGGCCGGCATGGCCGGCGGCGTTGCCGGCTGCGGGGCAATGCGGGCCAGGAACTCGGCATGCGTCGGCATCTGCTGGGCTGTTTCCCAATAGCCGAGGCGCATCTGCTCCAGCGCTTCGGCGACCAGTCGCTCGTCGAGCGCGTCGGCGGCGGGCTCATGCGCGCGCGGCACAATGTGCTGGCCCAGGCACACCGCGACCCAGCTGGTGGTGGTGAACAGCTCGTTGCCCTCGCGGAACAGCCGGCCCTTGTGTTCGAACAGCGCCATCTTGTGCGCCAGGCTTTCCGGCACAGCCATCGTGCGGACGCGGTTCCAGAAGGGCGAATCCGTGCGCGTCGTCGCCTTGTAGTGGAGGATGATGAAGTCGCGCACATCTTCGTACAGGTCGCGCATCTGCCGGTTGTATTCGATGCGTTCGATCGGGTCGAAGCGCTTGTCGGGGAACAGCGCGATCAGCCGGGCGATACCGCTCTGGATCAGGTGGATGCTGGTCGATTCCAGCGGTTCCAGAAACCCGCTGGACAGGCCGAGCGCGACGACGTTGCGCGACCAGCTCTCGCGCCGCCGGCCGGTGGTGAAGCGAAGCCGGCGGGGATCGGCCAGCGCCGGCCCTTCCAGCGCGCCCAGCAATTGCTGCTCGGCCGCCTCGTCGTCGAGATAGTCGCTGCAATAGACCAGGCCGTTGCCGGTGCGGTGCTGCAGCGGGATGCGCCATTGCCAACCGGCGGTGCGCGCGGTGGAGCGGGTAAAGGGATCGGGTGCGCCCATATTGGCGGACGGCACCGCGACGGCGCGGTCGCACGGCAGCCAGTGGCGCCAGTCCTCGTAGCCGGTCTGCAGCGCTTCCTCGATCAGCAGGCCGCGAAAGCCCGAGCAGTCGATGAACAGGTCGCCGGCCACCGTGCGGCCGTCCGCCAGCGTCACCGACTGGACGAAGCCGTCCTCGGGCCGCAGCGTGACGTCGGAGATCTTGCCCTCGATGCGGGTGATCCCCCGCGCTTCCGACAGGCGCCGGAGCAATTGCGCGTAGAGCCCCGCGTCGAAGTGGAAGGCATAGAACAGCTCGCGCACGGGCGTCCGGGCATTGGGGGAGGGGCGCCCGAATTTGCCCTTTGCCGCCGCCACCGCGCTCATCGACCAGGCGGAGATGTCCGGTATCGGCCGCCGCGCCCGCTCGCGCAGGTAGAGCTGGTGGAAATGCACGCCCTGGAGATCCTGGGCGAAGTTGCCGAACGGGTGGAAATAGCGTTCGCCCAGCCCGCCCCAGTCGACGAACTCGATCCCCAGCTTGAACGTGCCGCCGGTGGCCGCGAGGAACTCGTTCTCGTCCAGCCCGATCATCTGGTTGAAGCGCAGGATCGGGGGGATCGTCGCCTCGCCGACGCCGACGGTGCCGATCTCGTCGGACTCGATCAGGGTGATGCGGGTATAGCCGTTGTTGAGGAAGCGTGAAAACGCCGCGGCGGCCATCCAGCCGGCGGTGCCGCCGCCGACGATGACGACGTCGCGGATACTATGCTCGTTCATGCAGATGCCTCGATTGCGCGGCGTGGAAGGCGGCGAGGGTGGGAAGAGGCTGGATCGCCCGGGCGATCCCGGCGCCGAACCGCGCCATGGCGGCGTGTGCATCGGCGGGCGAGACGGAGTCGGCCAGCGGATCGGTCTGCCGGGGAAGCACGCCCTGGCCGAACAGGACCGCCAGCCAGCTGTTCCGATCGAACGTCTCCTCCTCATGATAGGGAAGGCGGCCGCGTTCGCGGAACAGGCGGAGCGTGTGGGCAAGCGACTCCGGGGGCGCCACGCTGGCAACGTCCTGCCAGAACGGGCCATCGCGACGGGAGGTGACATAGTGGAGCAGCACGAAGTCGCGCACGCGCCGCGCCTCCGCCAGCGCCTGGCGGTTAAATTCGGCCGCTTCCAGCGGGTGGGGGGCGCCGGCCGGCAGCATGGTGATGAGCCGGTCGATCGCGCTGTGGGCGAGGTGGAGGTTGCCCCATTCCAGCGGCTCCAGCGTCACGGCGGCGTCGCCGATCGCCACGACATTGTGCCTCCACGGCTCGAGCGTTGCGCCAGCCTCGAACCTGATTGGTTCTTCCTCGCTTTCTCCGTGCGCCGCGCTGTAGACGGTGCCGCGCTGCAAGGCGCTGGTCCAGTGCCAGCCGCTCGCCGTGGCCGTGACGCAATCCAGCGGGGACGGATCTTGCACGGGCTCCGCATCCCCCAGGACCAGGCGATCGCACGGCAGCCAGCGTCGCCAGTCTTCTCGCGGCGCCTGCAGCGGGCCGTGCAGCAGCGCCTGGGGGCCCGTGCAGTCGCAGTACAGGTCCGCGGCGATGCGGCTGCCGTCGTCCAGCACCAGCGCTTCGATGGCGCCGTCCGCGGCCGTCTCCACGCCGGCCAGCGCCCCCGGCTGCTCGCGCACGCCGACATGGCGGGCAAGGGCCGTCAGCATCCGGCGGTAGCGCGGCACGTCGAGCGTGAGGGCGAAGCCGTGTGACGCCAGCAGGCCGTCGTCCCCCGGCGGCACGAACTTCCCCGCCCTGGCCATGGCCGCCGCCGGCGAGAAGGTGTCGAACGCCGCGACGCTGCCGTCCCGCGCCGCCCGCGCCCAGAGGTGATGGAAGGAAACGCCGTCGACCGCGGTGCCGTGGGGCCCGTAAGCATGGACATAATCGGGCAGGCCCTCCACCCACCCACAGAACCGCGCCCCCAGGCGATACAGGCTGCCGGTGCGTGTCACGCCGTCGCCAAGGCCGATGCCCAGATCGGCGTGGAAGCCGAGGATCGAGGGCAGGGTGGTGGCGATATGGTCCGCCAACGCGCTGGGTGGGGTCGCCAGCGGAAGGATTGTCACCTCGAGCATCGGCACGCGCCGCTTGAGCGCGGCTGCCGTCGACCATCCGGTCAGCCCGCCGCCTGCAACCAGAACCCGCTTCAGGCTCATGCCGCCGCCGCCATCGCGCAATAGCCGTCGATATAGCGGAGATGCTCCGGCACGCGCGCTACGGTGGCGGCGATCTCGCCGTGCAGCGCTTTCATCGCCTGCAGCAGCGTTGCCGTGTCGGGGCCGCCGGCGCGCGGATCATGGCCTTCCGGCACGATGCCCTGCCCGACATAGACCGCGATCCAGCTGGCGTCGAGGAACACGCCTTCGCGGTACTTCACGACGCGCCCGGCGCGCCGGAACAGCTCGATCTTCTCGGCAAGGCTGTCCGGCACGGCCATGGTGCGGACGTAGTTCCAGAACTCGGAGTCCGAACGCCGGGTCGCGTGATAGTGCAGGATCAGGAAATCGCGGATCCGATCATATTCCAGATCGATCAGCCGGTTGAACTCGTCGCGTTCGACGGTGGCCTCGGCGGAATCCGGGAAGAGCTCGACCAGCGCCGTGATCGCCTGCTGGACGAGGTAAATGCTCGTCGATTCCAGCGGCTCCAGAAAGCCGCTTGCCAGGCCGATGGCGACGCAGTTCCGGACCCAGCTGCGCCGCCGCCGCCCTGCACGGAACCGCAAAAGGCGGGGATCGGCGAGCGGCGCGCCTTCGACCGCGCGGGTCAGCGCCTGGGCGGCGCCGTCGTCCGAGGTGAACGCGCTGGCATAGACATAGCCGTTGCCGGTGCGGTGCTGCAGCGGGATCCGCCACCGCCAGCCTGCCGGCATCGCGACCGCGCTTGTATAGGGCGTCACGGCGGTTTCGGTCCGACACGGCATCGCCACCGCGCGATCGGCGGGCAGCCAGTGGTTCCAGTCCTCGAAGGGCTCTTCCAGCCCTTCTCCCAGCAGCAGCGATCGGAATCCCGAGCAATCGACGAACAGATCGCCTTCGAGGATTTGCCCATCCTCCAGCCGGATCGCGGTGATGTCGCCGCGCAATGCGTCTCGCAGCACCTCGACCACCTTGCCTTCGGTACGGTGGGTGCCGAGCCCCTCCGCGATGCTGCGGAGATAGGGGGCGAACAGCAGGGCATCGAACTGATAGGCATACCCATAGGTGGAGGCGAGCTGCGCCGGATCACTCGCCGGCAGGTCGAAGCGGTTGGCGCGTGCCAGCATGCAGCCATAGGAGAACTGCTCGAGGGGCGGGATATCGATCCCGGCGCTGCGCAGCCGCGTCCAGTAATGGTGAAAGTCGACATCGCCCTTGCCGCGCCCGAAGGTGCCGAAGGGGTGAATATAGCTGTCGCCCAGATTGCCCCAGTCGCGAAACTCGATGCCCAGCTTGAACGTGCCGCGGGTCCAAGCCATGAAATCCGCCTCGCGGATCCCCAGTTTCTCGATAAACCCGCGAATGTGGGGCAGGGTCGCCTCGCCCACGCCGATCACGCCGATCGCCTCTGACTCGACGACATGCAACCGGCAACGTTTCGGCAACAAACGGGCGAGCGCGGCAGCCGTCATCCAGCCCGACGTTCCCCCTCCCACGATTATCACGCGTAGACTCGGCTGCCCGGCCATCGCTTCATCCTCTCCAGATGTGCCGGATTACCAGCATTTTCAGGCAGTCTGTCAAACCCATCCTGCGCGCAGTTCGCCAAAATCTGCATCTGCGATTGTTGCAGGGAGGTGACAGTCGACGGAAACGTTAGAGAAAATTGTTAGCGGTCGCATTGCCAAATGTGTCGTGATCTGATGTAAAACGCTGACAACCTTGTCGTGGCCAACGAGTCACAAAAATAACGGGAGGAGGGGATGATGCGGTCGTCGTCGTCGCATGCGCGCCTGCGCAACATTCATAGATTCGGGTCTTTCCTGCGCGGTGCATCCGTGACGGCGCTGTGCGTCGCGGGGATGGTGGGTTCCGCGCATGCACAGACGGAGCCGGGCGATTCACAGGCGGCCGCCGGCGGCGCGCAAGTGACCCAGGAACAGAGCGACCAGATCGTCGTCACCGGCATCCGCGCCAGTCTCGCGACGGCCCAGTCGATCAAGCGCAATTCCGATACGGTTGTCGATGCGATCACCTCGCAGGATATCGGCTCGCTGCCGGATCGCTCGGTTACCGAAGCGCTGCAGCGGGTGCCCGGCGTTTCGATCAACCGGTTCGCCGGGTCGAACGACCCAGACCATTTCTCTGTCGAAGGTTCAGGCGTCGCGGTGCGCGGCCTGACCTTCGTACGGTCGGAGTTCAACGGTCGTACCGCCTTCGCCGCCGGTGTGGGCGGACAGGCGCTGAACTTTGCCGATGTGCCCTCCGAACTGCTTGGTTCGGTAATCGTCGCCAAGAACACCACCGCCGACATGATCGAAGGCGGCCTCGCCGGGACGGTAAACCTCAACACCCGCAAGCCCTTTGACCGCACGGGCCTGCACGGCGCCATCAGCCTCGAGGCGAACTATGGCGACATGCGCAAGAAGTGGACGCCCACCATTTCGGGGCTGATCTCGAACACTTGGGACACGGGCATCGGCCGGTTCGGCCTGTTGGCCAGCGGCGCCTATTCGCGGATCAAGAGCCGCTCGGACGGTATTCAGGTCGCGAACTACCAGACCCGCGACAATACGCTCGTCAACGCCGCCAACACCAACGGCACGCTGGTCTGCCGTAACCCGCTGCCCTCTTCCACCGACAGCCGCACCCTGCCGGCGGCCGCCTACACCTGCGGCAACAACGGCACCGCGGGTGCCGACGGCTTCGCCGACTATGCCGCGTCGCGGGTGGCGCCGGCCGGCGGCCAGTTCCGCACCCAGGAGTTCGATCGCAAGCGCGACGGCATGTCGCTCTCCGCGCAGTTCGAGTCCACCGACCACCGGACGATGATTACCGCCGAGTATGTGCGCTCGCACACCACGCAGGAGTGGAGCGAATATACCTTCGAGACCGCCCCCGACCTTGCCGAGTACACCACCTATCCGAAGGGCTGCCTGCAGAATTCGGACGGTCCGCTGACGATCCCCGCCGACGGCAGCGCCGGTTCGGCGACGTCGCGCGCGCAGTGCCCGGTTGGCCAGTTCCAGGACTTCACCTACGATAGCAACGGTCTGTTCCAGTCGGGCTATATCGTCAACACGAGCAACGGCTGGCGCGGCAATCCCAACCAGCCGAATTATTATGTGCCGATCGGCGGCCTGCAGCAGTCGCTCGCGCGTCGCCAGTCGCGCGAGGAGACGCTGAACCAGGACTGGAGCCTTCGGTTGCGGACCGAGCTCACCGATCGCCTGACCGTGACGCTCGACGGCCAGGTGGCGAAGTCGCACCGCGAGCAGCTCGACATCTCGGTGTTCGGCTCCAGCTTTGCTGACCAGGAGCTCGACATCTCCGGCAAGCTGCCGGTGGTGACGCCGCACAAGCCCCAATATCTCGGCTACACATGGTCTACGCCGAATGCGGCGCTCGCCAGTGCCACGGACGCGCAATATTTCACTGATCCCCGCTTCCAGTTCTGGCGCGCGGCGATGGACCATCTGGAAGACAGCACCGGCACGCAATATGCGTTCCAGGGCGACCTGGAATACAAGTTCGACGAGGACTCCTTCCTGCGGCGCGTGAAGTTCGGCGCGCGGTATCAGGATCGGGACCAGACGGTGCGCTATTCCACCTACAACTGGGGCATGCTGAGCGAAACCTGGTCGGGAGACCGCCCGGTCAACTTCGCCGACACGCCGGCGGCCCTGATGACCCGCTACAACTTCCCCGATTTCTTCCGCGGCCAGACCAATGCCCCTCCCGGTGCCTATTATTATGCCGGGGACATGATCCGCGACTATGCGGGTGCGGTGAAGGACTTCAAGTCGATCCAGGCCATTGCCACCGGTCTGGGTGCCGCGCCGACCTGGGTGCCGGCATCCGGCCGCGCGCGGGCGATCGCGGGCACGCCTTATCTGCCGTCCGAAATCCAGCCGGTCAGCCAGCTGGACAGTGCTGCCTATGGGATGGCGAGCTTCGGCTCGGACACGCTGTTCGGACGGGTGCGCTTTTCGGGCAATGTCGGTCTGCGCTGGGTACGCAGCAATATCCGCTCTGAAGGCCGGATCGGTGTTCCGAGCCAGGCCGAACTGAGCATCGCGCGGCCCTATGCGGAACGCTGCGCCCCGACGGTGCCGCCGGGTGCGCCGCCGGGAACGCTGCCGCAGGCGCAGGGCGGTGCCTGCACCCTCGGGCCGACGGGCTATGCACAACTGCAGCAGTTCGCCGGCAATGGTTTCGACGTCTACAACGCTGCCAGGAACAGCTACAGCTACTTCCTGCCCAGCATGAACCTGAAGTTCGGCTTGTCGGACACCCTGTTGCTGCGCCTGGCAGGGTCCAAGGTGCTGACGCGTCCGGACAATGCCAATATCCGCAACTTCCTCAGCATCGGCCTGGGCACGAGCGGCGAACTCACGGCGACGACCGGCAATCCCTACCTGAAGCCGGCAACGGCGTGGCAGTTCGATGCGAGCCTCGAATGGTATTTCGCCAGCGTCGGCTCGCTCACGCTGAACGGCTTCTACAAGGCGATCGACGGCTTCTTCTACCAGCAGGTCACCAACCGGTCGCTTACCAGCAACGGCGTCACCAAGGATGTGTTCGTTCGCGGACCTGCCAACTACCAGGGTACCGGCAAGATCAAGGGGTTCGAGCTGGCCTATCAGCAGAGCTACGAGTTCCTGCCCGGCCCCCTGAAGGGCCTCGGCATTTCGGCCAACTATACCTTCATCGACAGCTCGGGCCTGCCGAACAGCTTCCTGAACGGTGGATCGCCCTCGAACGTGTCCACCGTGGCGCCTTCGGGTAGTCTTCCGCTCGAGCAGCTTTCGAAGCATAACGTCAACGCGGCGATCTTCTACGAACGCAACGGGATATCGGTGCGCGCAGCCTACAACTGGCGCTCGCGCTTCCTGCTCACCGCATCGGACGTGATCTTCCCCTATTTCTCAATCTTCAACGAGCCGGTGGGGACGCTCGATGCATCGCTGTTCGTGAACCTGAGCAAGGCCGTCAAGCTGGGCGTGCAGGGCGTGAACCTCACGAATACGGTCACCAAGACGACCCAGGCCTATACGGGGAATCCGAACGATCTGGCGCCGCGGTCCTACTTCATGAACGATCGCCGCTTCTCCTTCATCCTTCGCGGCAACTTCTGACGGGAGCCATCCCAGCGGATGCGGAAGGGCCTCGGCGATCCTCGCCGGGGCCCTCTTTCTTTCGGCGGGCCGAAGGGTAGGGCTCCCGCACGCAGCCGCACTTCGGCCGGACTGCCGCTGCATGCCGGCGCGGTGCTGTCTGGCGGGAGTTGACGGCCGCAGAAATATGTCAGACTAAAACGCCGAAAACAGCCGCCTGGAACGGGAGGATGTGAGGGTATCGGCACGTTTTGCGGCCGCCTTCATGCTCTGCCGGCTCGCGGGCGGCGAAGCCAAGGCGGAGGACCTGATGCTTACTAGACGCTTCTTTCTGGCCGGTGCCGCAGCTGCTTCGGCGGCACCTGCCCTGGCGCGGACACCGTCCCCCGCGATCGTGAATCCGGTGGTTCGGCAGCGCGCCGATGCGCAGGTGTTCCGCCACACGGACGGCTGGTACTACATGACCGGCTCGGTGCCCGAATACGACCGGCTGGTCCTGCGCCGCTCCAGAACGCTGGCCGGCCTGGCAACGGCGAAAGAGCGGGTGCTGTGGCGGCATCTGGCGAGCGGGCCTATGTCCGGCTTCCTCTGGGCTCCGGAAATGCATCTGATCGACGGAAAATGGGTGATGTACTTCGCCGCGGGCCCCAGCGGCGGCGGCGAGGACGTGTTCCGCATCCGCACCTATGCGGTGGTGTGCGACGGCCCCGATCCGATGACCGGCTCCTGGGCGGTGCTCGGCCAGCTCCAGACGCCATGGGACAGCTTCAACCTTGATTCCACCAGCTTCGTCCACAAGGGCCGGCGTTACCTCGCCTGGGCGCAGCGGGAAGAGGGGATCGAGACCAACTCGAACCTGTATCTCGCACCGCTCGCGACGGCGTTGACGCTCGCGGCGAAGCCCGTGCGCCTGTCGGTGCCGACGCTCGACTGGGAGATCCAGGGCTTCAAGGTCAACGAGGCGCCTGCGGTGCTTGCCCGCAACGGCAAGCTGTTCATGACCTATTCGGCGAGCGCGACCGATGCCCGCTACTGCATGGGCATGCTTACCGCCCGCGCCGATGCGGACATCATGGACGCCGCCACCTGGACGAAGTCGCCGGAGCCGGTGTTCAAGACTTCGGCCGAGCACAAGATTTTCGGCCCCGGCCACAACAGCTTCACCGTCGACGAGCATGGGCGGGACGTGCTGGTCTATCACGCGCGGGACTACGCCGAGATCAAGGGGGATCCCCTGTTCGATCCCAATCGGCATACGCGCATGCAATATTTCCGCTACGCGGCGGACGGAACGCCGGTGTTCGGCGCGCCGGTGGCGAACGGACCGCTCCGCAAGCTCTGAGCCGAGCATCCCCGGGATCGGGCACCGCTCCCGAGGTATATCGATACCGCAGAGAAATGGCGGCGGAGTCTGGCCGCCTCCGTTTGCATTTGTGCGAATCAAAGGCGGCGGCGGAGCTTGTGCCAGATTTGCAACGCTCCGAGAAATTCTACCAACGATAGCGGCAGCGCGCGGCGGCTGGCTTGCAGTCCGGCGTTTTCGTGATAGTTAAAAGTCAGAGTAATGAGCGCAATGATAGCGCCGTCTCGTGAACCTTTTGTCGTGGGGAGGATACCAGATGGTGTCTAAATTGCTGTTTCTCGCTTCGGTGTCGGTCGCGTCGATCGCGCTCGGCGGGCAAGCCAATGCGCAGGTCGCGCCTACTGCCGGCGGAGACGCGCAGCAGCAGGGCGCCGGGCCCGACGAGCAGGCGAATGACGAAATCGTCGTCACCGGCGTACGTGCCTCGATCATCGGCGCGCTCAATCTTCGCCGTGACTCCACGCAGATCGTCGATTCGATCGTGGCCGAGGATGTCGGCAAATTGCCGGACAACAACGTGGTCGAAGCGCTCCAGCGCGTCACCGGCATCCAGGTGACGGACCGCGGGCAGGGCGAAGCTGCCGGCATCCAGATCCGCGGGCTTCCCGATGCGCTCACCACGCTCAACGGCCGCAACGTCTTCACCGCCGCCAGCCAGGCCTTCACGCTGCAGGACGTGTCCGCGAACCTCGTCAAGCGGGTGGACGTGTTCAAGACGCGGGCGGCCGACCAGATCGAGACCGGACTCGCCGGCCAGGTCGACGTGGTGACCCGGCGCCCGTTCGACTTCAAGGGTTTTGCCGTCTCGGCGCTGGTGCGCGGGATCTACGACCAGGAAGCCGACAAGATCAATCCGAACGCGGCGCTGCTGCTCAGCGATCGCTGGGAGACCGGCATCGGCGACGTCGGCCTGCTGGTCAACGGCAGCTACACCCGGTCCAAGTTCCGGACGATGTCGACCACCGCCGGCGCGTTCGTCCCGTTCGCCACGCTCACGCCCCCGGCCGGCACAGGCCTCACCGGCTTCCAACGCATCTTCCCGGCGCAGACCGACCCCAAGACCGGCGCGTTCCTCTCCGGACCGGGAGTCGGCGACTGGAAGGTCGGCCCTGAGACGGGCCTGCCGACCGCCCCCGGATCGACCCTGCCGGTCAACGGCATCGCCACGCCTTATTGGCTGTCGCGCGATGCGGTGTTCAGTTCCGATCTCTACGGCAAGCGCGAGCGACCCTCGGCCAATGCGGCGTTCCAGTGGTCGCCCAACAGCAGCTCGGTCTATACGGCGGAGGTTTTCTACGCGGGCTTCCGCGGCGAGACCTATAACAGCCTGCAGTTCAGCTTCATCGACTTCTGGGCCAATCCGCAGGCGCCGACGCTGTACGACGGCACCAACATCGTGAAGTCGCGCGTGGCGAACAACGTCTATGGCTTCAACAGCGGCGACTATACCCGCAGCCAGACCGACAGCTTCGTCTACGCCCTGAACGGCAAATGGGACCTGGGCAGCCGCGGCGGGATCGTCGCTGACGCCGCCTATCAGACGAGCAAGTACAGAACCGCCTTCTTCGCGATGCGGAGCGACCGCGTGGCGAACCGGATCACCGCCGACTTCAACGCCGGCGGCGGCATCCCCTCCTATCACTTCGACAATGATGCGGCGCTGGCGGACCCGAGCACGTGGAACGTCGCCCAGCTCTACGACAATGCCAGCCGCGACAAGGGCAGTGCGTTCACCGCGACGCTCGACGGCCATTATGGCTGGGATTCGGGATTCCTCCGCCAGATCAAGGCCGGGTTCCGTTTCGACGATCGCCGCGCCTCCAGCGACGTGCGCACCGCCGACGCGGGCGCGCTGAACCGGCCGCTGTCCAGCCTGCCGGCCGGCGCCACCTTCACCAACTCGGACTTCTTCGAGGGGCGCGGGGACGTGCCGACCAGCTGGGTCAACGCCAACGGCTATTACAACTACGCGCATGCCGACGAGATCCGCCGGCTCTATGGCCTGAAGACCTCCGACCAGCTGACCATGACGCGGGTTTTCGACGTCCAGGAGCGGACCACCGCCGCCTATGTCCAGGCGGATGGGGAGCTGTCGATCTTCGGGCGCCCGCTGAAAGTGCAGGGCGGCGTGCGCTATGTCGCGGTGGATACCGACGCGACCTTCGTGGATCGTTTCAACAACGGCGCGGTCTCGCGGGCTTCGCCGGGGTCGGACCGCTTCCTGAGCAGCTTCACCGCGCGCTACGAGATCACGCAGAAGCTGCGCGCCCGCTTCAACTATGGCGAGACGCTGCGTCGCCCGAGCTTCGGGGACATCAATCCCAACTTCTCGCTGACCGGCGATCTCACCAATGTCGGCTACGGCACCGGATCGGCGGGTACCGCCAGTCTCCAGCCGACCACGTCGAAGAATTATGATGCGGCACTGGAATGGTATTTCGCCCGCAACAGCGCGATTACCGTCACGGCTTTCCGACGCGATATCCAGGGGCTGGTCGTGCCGGTCAGCCAGCTGGAGGTCATCCCGAACAACGGGATCGTCGCGGGTGCCACCAACAACTTCGTGATCAGCCGTCCGGCCAATGCCTCCAACGGCGTGCTGAAGGGCCTGGAGGTGGGGCTCACCTATTTCCCGACCTACCTGCCGTCGTTCCTCGACGGCCTTGGTTTCCAGGGCAGCCTGACGGTGCTGGATTCCAGCCAGAACGTGCCGATCTACGACAATGCGGGCAAACAGGTGGGCGAGCAGCAGTCCAGCTTCTTCGGCGTGTCCGACCTCTCGTACAACGCGACGCTCGCCTATGATCACGGCCCGTTCGGCGCGCGGCTTTCCTATGTCTACCGCAATGCCTGGCAGGTGCGGAACGAGGCTCGGCTGTTTGCCAACCCGCTCGGCGTGTGGCGCCGGGCCGAGGCGAGCCTCGACTTCCAGCTGACCGCACGGATCACCGATCGCCTGGGCCTGACCTTCGACGCGGTGAACCTGACGCGCACCAAGCAGCAGGAATATTACCGGTTCGGCGACGTGGGCGACAAGGATCGCTTCAACCTCGGCACGGTGCTGATCCCGCGGACCTTCGCGATCGGCGCACGGTACAGCTTCAACTGATTGCCAGCGGGCGGGCCGAACGGTCCGCCCGCTTCCTTTTCGGGAGACCCCTGACGTGAAGCGCCCCTCTTCGCTCGTACTGCTGCTGCTCGCCTCGGCCTGCGGTGGTGGCAATGCCGCGCCTGCCGCCTCCGTCGCTGCGGCGCCGACCCCGACGCCCGCGCCCGTGCCAGCACCGACACCCACGCCAACCCCGGTGCCGAGCCCGACGCCCGTCTCCATTGCGTTGACCGGAGCGATCAGCCCGGCGCACGACCCGTCGATCCTCAAGGACGGGGACACCTACTACCTGTTCACCACCGGCAATGCCGGCGACCCGCAGGGCCTGCTGGCGCTGCGAACCTCCAGCGACTTGCGGGCCTGGACGCTGCGAGGTGCCAGCTACACGGCGCTGCCCGCCTGGACTCGTACGGCCGTACCGGGCGCGACGGGGATGTGGGCACCCGACATCTCCAAGGCGGGGAGCCAGTACCGGCTCTATTACGCCATCTCCACGTTCGGAAAGAATCAGTCGGCGATCGGCCTTGCTACGGCTGCCAGCATCGATCCGGCGGCGCCGGCCTCCCGTTGGATCGATCAGGGCCCGGTGATCCAGTCGCAGACCGGCGACGATTTCAACGCCATCGATCCCATGGCGTTTGGGGACGCGGACGGCCGCTCGTGGCTGGTGTTCGGCAGTTTCTGGACGGGCATCAAGCTGATCCGCATCGATCCCGCAACCGGCCTGCGGCTCGCCGGCGACGCGGCGCCCCGGGCGCTGGCCCAGCGTCCCGCGCCGGGCGCGGTGGAGGCGCCCTTCATCATCCGCCACGGCGCCTATTACTATCTGTTCGTGTCGTTCGATTCCTGCTGCCAGGGCGCGGCAAGCACGTACAACACCGTGGTCGGCCGTTCGTCCGCACCGGACGGCCCCTATGTCGATCGCGACGGCAAGCCGATGCTGCAGGGCGGGGGGACGCCCGTGCTCTCCAACGGGCAGGCCGACGGCAGCCGCTTCGTCGGGCGCGGCGGTGCGTCGATCCTCCAGCAGGGCGACGGCGACTACATCGTCTACCACGCCTATGACCGGTTACAGAATGGCACCCCGACCCTCCAGATCCAGCCGCTGACCTGGACGGCCGACGGCTGGCCGGTCGCCAGCTAGCGGCGCCACTCGGTCCCCGGCGACCGGCGCGTCTGGACGTGTGTCGAACGGGACGGGCGCCGCTGGGCGGGCCTACGCTTGGAAATCGCGCCGATTATGCTGGGTCCGAAGGAAAGGGGGCAGCGTAATGCAGTTCAGGACCATCGCGGTCATCGCCATGTCGGTCGCCGCTCCGGCTTCGGCGCAGGATGGCGGCTGGTTCGGCCCAGGCGCATTCGACAGCGCGATCTTCAACGCCCAGGCCGATGCCATGCTGCGGCGCTCGCACCAGCGTATCTTCAAGGAAAGCATCGAGGAGTCGCTCGGGCACCCGGTGAACCCGGCGCCGAGCGCGGCACGCCCGGCGGTTTCGCCGCCGGTGGTGCAGCAGGTCGCTGCGGAACTCGCTTCGGGCTTTCCCGCCAGCCAGCGCGGCAAGGCCGCCGCCTTGTTCGGCGATCTTTACCGGCGCTATGGGCAGCTCGAGCGGCAACTCGGCATCGCGGCGGGGGATCCTGCGGGCGGCATCGCCTCGCTGACTGCCGCAAGCTACATGGCGTTCGCCGATGCGGAGGTCAGCGACACGGCGTTCCGCGCGCTATACCGCCAGATGCGCGGTCTGGCGGCCCGACCGGCGGCCGCTGGCGAGGACGCGCAAGGTCGTGTCACGATTGCGATCCTGGCCACCTACCTCGCCGCTACGCGCGAGGCGCTGAAGCAACATCCCAGTACCGAACGCGCGGCGGCGCTCAAGGCGGCGGGCGGCACCTATCTGCGCGCCTTGCTGGGTGTCGATCCGGCGCGTGTGCAGGTCGGCGAGCAAGGCCTGACCCTTCGGTGAGATGGGGTAGGGCCCAGGACGCCGCGGATTGCCAGTGAAGCTTCAGCTTGGTTTCGAACAGGCGCAGTTCCTCGTCGAGTACGGCCACCAGAGCGTCGTCCTCGTCCGCGACGGCGAACCGCATGCGCGAGCACAACTCGGCGATGGCATATTCGGCATGGGCCACGGCGTTGGGCACGCGGTCGATGACCGCCGAGGCATTTCCCGCCAGCGAGACCAGTCGCTCCAGCGCGGCGGCACCGACGTTGCGGGGCTTCTGGTCCAGAAGGCACAAGGTTCCGAGCGCGAAGCCGTCGCTGGTCACCGGGGGCGCCGCGTAACAGGCGCGCACGTTCATCTCGATCACCGCCGGAGCGAACTTGAACCGGGGTTCCCGCCACGCATCGGCCACGCACAGTGGCGCGAATCCGGGAATCTGGATCGCGGCATCGCAGAAGCTGTCCGGCCTGGTGAACTCACGCGGATCGAACTCGTAGGCGACGGCAAGCCACAGCCGGGATCGGTCGACGATGGAGACGGCGGCAAAGGGGAAGCCGGTTTCCGCTGCCGCCTGTTCGACGATGCGCGACAGTTCGGCATCACCGCGCATCCCGAACACGCCACTCGTCAATACCCGGGCCTGTCGGGGAAGCTCTGACAAGGTTTGCGCCGAACTTCCGCAGTCTTGTTGGTTCATGCCGGTCGCCTTCATGAATGAAGGAAAGCGAGCGTGGCGACGGGCGCGTGTGCAATGCTCAAATGGCGGAATAGATGATCTATGTCGCCCTGTAGATTGGATCGCAGGAGGTGCGTGAAATCGCCTGTTGCCAAGTTCAGCCGTGGCGATATTTGATCGGACGAGATGGGCCTACTTCGTCCGGCCCTCAGCCTGTCGTTGCAACGATGCGCGGCAGGGTCCGAATGGGCTCGACGGTGATCCGCCGGAACCAGGTTTCCGCGCCTTCGGACTGAAGCTGGATGTGCCCATGGGTCAGCGGCATGCGTTTGCCATCGGGCCCGATCACCGCAAGTTCCCGCGCCTCGGCGACCGGCACCCCGTTGACGACGTGCACCGCGCGGTCGCCGACGACGTAGAGGTCCAGCGTGTTCCATTCCCCCTCCGCCTTTTCGGCATCGACCGCGGCTTCGACGTTCCACGTCGGCGTGCCGTTGATCATGTCCACCACCCGCCCATCGGTGCGGAAGCGGAGGTGCGGCGCGATCAGCGCGGGGTCGAATGCGGCGGTGGTGTGTGCCCGCAATTGCTTGCCGACCATCACCAGCATTCCCGTCGAGCCCCTCATGATCTCGAACTCCACCGAGGGCTGCCAGGTGCCGAACACCTCACCGGGGCGGCCATGCGTATGGTAGAGCAAGCCGTTGTTCGGCGGCTGGTTCGCGCGCGGTGCCCAACGCTTTGCGCCCCATTTGAACTGCAGCCGCAGATGATAGTCGCGCAGATCGGCGCGGTGCACCAGGCTGCCCCAGGTCTCGCCCTTCACCCAGATCGCAGGCGCGCCGTCGATCGTTCGAACGGCGAAATCGCCGCCGGTATCGCGGGAGGTGCCCAGCGGCGGGGCGCCAGGTTTGCCCCGATAGGTGATGGCGGGATCCGCATAGCCTAGCCAGGGCTGCCAATCCCGGAGCGATCGGCCGTCGAACAGCGCGATCGCCTTGCCGGTGGGCTTCGGCAGGTCGGCCAGTACCAGCCGCTGGCGCGCGGCAGGGGCTTCGCCGGCAAGCGCGCGGGCCTGCTCCTTCGAATCCTGAGCCGGTGCGGCCATCGGCAGGGCAAGCAGAAGGGCGAGCGAACGCAGCATCATCGGCATCCTTGTGCGGCTGGGGGAACCAGGACCCTCCGGTCAGGACGGCCAGCGCGTCTTACCGTGATTTTCGAGCAAGGCTCCACCGGAAAATGTGCGCGCGCGCCGCGGGATGTCCATATTTTCGCAGAAAGGACAGCCATTTACCGCCGGCCGCGGTGCCCACTCGATCAGAGGCGGGCGGGGCGCTCCGGGTTCAGCGCTTGCGCCGCAGCGCTTCTTCCATCTGCTCCAGCCGGATGCCCTTGGTTTCCGGAAAGAAGCGCCACACGATCACGAGTTGGAGCAGGGTGGCCGCCGCGAAGAACCAGAAGGGCAGGCTGCGATCGAAGTCGCGCGCGACGATCGGGAAGCCGAAGCTCAGCACCGCCGCCCAGATCCAGTGGGTCGCGCTCCCCAGTGCCTGGCCGCGCGCACGCACGCCAGTGGGGAAGATCTCCGACAGATAGACCCAGATCACCGCGCCCTGCGACACGGCGAAGAAGGCGATGAACAGGACCAGCAGCGGCAGCAGCAACGCTTCCCGGCCGGTACCGGCGTAGACGCCGGCCACCCCCGCCAGCGCGACGGTGGTACCCGCGGCGCCGACCAGCAGCAGCGTGTGCCGGCCGACGCGGTCGATCAGCGTCATCGCCAGCAGCGTCGCCAGCAGGTTCGCCGCGCCGATCGACACGGCCTGCACGTCCGCGGAAACCTGGCTGAAGCCGGCGGCGGCAAAGATATCGTTCAGGTAGTAGAGTATCGCGTTGATGCCGGTCAGCTGGTTGAAGCTGGCGACCGCGACGGCAAGGAGGATCGGCTTGCGATGGCGCGTCCAGGAAAGCCGTTCCTCGACCGTCGATTCCGCATCGGGTGCCGCCAGTGTCCAATCGGTGAGGCCGATGCGGGCAGCGACGTCGAGGGCCTCGCTCTCCCGGCCGCGGGCGGCGAGCCAGCGCGGGCTCTGCGGGATGGTGAACATCGCGGCCAGGAAGATCAGGCCCGGGACGATCATCACCCCCAGCTTCCAGCGCCAGCCGCTGCCGTCGTCCAGCAGCGCCGCGACCACGGCATTGCTGCAATAGGCCGCGAGGATGCCGCTCACGATCGAAAGCTGGAACAGGCCGACCAGTGCGCCGCGACGGGAAGCGGGGCTGATCTCGGCGATGAACACGGGGGCAAGCACCGAGGCACCGCCGATCGCCAGTCCGCCGATGAATCGGAACAGCACGAAGCTGGCCAGGTCCCAGGAAAGCGCGCATCCCAGCGCGGAGAGCATGAAGGCGATGCCGACCCAGCGCAGCACGGCACGGGCGCCGTAGCGGTCTCCGGGCACCCCGGCGCCGAGGGCGGCGATCAACGTGCCGACCAGCGCGGCGGATACGGCGATCCCCGTGCCCGCAGGGCTCAGCGCAAACGCTTGGGTGATCGGGGTGGTAACCCCGGAGACGACGGCAGTATCGAACCCGAACAACAGGCCGGCAAGGGCGGCTGCCACGGCAATCCTGCTTTGCGAGCCTGCTGCCAAAGGGTGGGTTCCTCTCCCCGTCTGGTGTTTTCGCCGCCTGCAATCGGCGGCCCGGCTGTGACATGTCGGGCCGCAATAACAATCGATTTGCAGTCGGGGCGCAAGCAGCGAACGCCGGAAGTCGGTTGAATTGTTAAATTTGCTGAATAAAATCGCGCCATTCACGGCCCGAAGCGAGAGGCCGTGCAGGGGAGGACCGGTCAGGATGAAGCTGTTGCTCGCGCCGCTCTCGGTGCTGCTGCTGTCCGCTGCCGCCGCGCCCGGGCCCCAGATGGCAGTGACCGGAGGCGTGATCGAAGGGCGCCGGGCCGACGATGGCGCGCTCGTTTTCCGCGGCATCCCCTATGCCGCCCCGCCGCTCGCCGCGAACCGCTGGAAGGCGCCACGCCCGGTTCGACCATGGCGCGGCAACCGCCTGGCAGCGGAGCCGGCGCCGGCTTGTCTCCAGAACGACTACGGCTGGAACAAGGAGGACGCGGCCCACGCCAGCGAGGACTGCCTCACCCTCGACGTAAGAACGCCGGGCCGGCGGGGCAGGCGGCCGGTGATGGTGTGGATCCACGGCGGATCGAACCGCGCCGGATCGGCGCGGGGCACGGTGGAGTCGCGGCTGACGGCGAATGGCGTCGTGCTCGTCGCCATCCAGTATCGTCTGGGCATGTTCGGCTTCCTCGCGCATCGCGGCGCTGCCGCCGAAGCGCGCGGGCATGCCGGCAATTACGGCCTGATGGACCAGATCGCCGCGTTGCGCTGGGTGCGCGCCAACATCGCGAAATTCGGCGGGGATCCCGCCAACGTCACGATCTTCGGGGAAAGCGCGGGCGCGCAGGACGTGTCGCTGCTGCTCGCCGCGCCGGCCGCGCGCGGGCTGTTCGCCAAGGCGATCCTAGAGAGCGGGACGCCGGGCTTCGGCATGCCGTTCCGTTCGCGCGCGGAAGGCTTCGCGCTCGGGGAACAAGCGGAGCGGCTGGTCGGCACGCGGAGCATCGCGGGGCTGCGCCGTGCCCCTGCGGCGGTCTTGCTGGCGGCCGACCGCAAGCTGCATGACCCGGCAATCGCTCGTCCTCATGCCGTGTGGAACGACGACATGGTGTGGCTGCGTACCCAGATCGACGGGCTGGTGCTCCCCCGGTCCCCGCGCGTGCTGCTGGAGGAGGCGCCGCCCCGGCCGGTGATCCTCGGCACCAGCGTCGCCGAGTTCGGTCCGGCGGAAGGATCGATCGCGCTCGGGGATGCCCTGCGCGCGGCGTTCGGCGCGCAGGCCGCCACGGTTGCGCACGCCTATCAGGCGCCGGATCCGCGACGCGGCGGTCCGTTGCTCGCGCTTTCCACCGACCTGATCTTCGGCTGCCCGACCGAACGACTGGCGGCACTGCTCGCGCGCCGCAACTGGCCGGTCTGGCGCTACCGCTTCGATCTTGCCCGCGACGGCGGGCGGAGCAGCCACGGATCCGAACTGCCCTATGTTTTCGACGGGCTCGCCATTGCCGGCAAGCCTGGGCTGCTGCAGCGCTTGTGGATTCACTTCGCAAAGACGGGCGTGGCCGATCCCGCCGCTTGGCCGCGTTATGCGCGCCGCAACCCGCAGGCAGTGCTGTTCGATGCCCAGGGAATGCGGACGGTCGATGCCGCCCCGTCGGAAGCGTGTGCCCTCCACGAGACGCTGTAAAGCGGCGTGGGAGGACCTCTGCGCACCTTCGCATGATTAGAAAGAAAAGTTGAATTATTTAAGTTGACCATTTCGACGCTTTGATCTCTACATGGCGCCAAGACGGCAAAAGCCGCTAGTCCGGGAGGGGATGGATGCGCACCTGCAAAAGGCGCACCAAGGCTGCCTCCCAATGCTTGGGAGTTTGAGATATGGTGCAGTCGTTCCCCCTCCGGCGCAGTAATCTGCTTTGTGCAGCCTCCCTTCTCTGCTTCGCCGCAAGCGGCGCGGCCTTCGCGCAGGATACTGCTCCCGTCGCTGACAGCGCTGCCGGGCAAGACGCCGAGATCGTGGTGACCGGCATTCGCGCGTCGCAGGCCCGCGCAATCGAAGTGAAGCGCGATGCGTCCTCGGTGGTCGATGCGATCTCGGCGGAGGACATCGGCAAGCTGCCCGACGTGACGATCTCGGACTCGCTCCAGCGCATCACTGGCGTCCAGATCCGCCGCGACGCGGGCGAGGGTGCGGCGATCAACATCCGCGGCCTCCCGCAGGTGACCACGCTGCTCAACGGCGAGGCCTATCTCGGCGCCAATTCGATCACCACGATCCAGCCGAACTTCAACGACATTCCGTCGCAGCTCTTCTCGGGCGCGGACGTGATCAAGTCGACCACGGCGGACCTGCTCAACGCCGGGATCACCGGCACGGTGAACCTGCGCACGCGCCGCCCGTTCGACCTCAAGCGCGGCCTCACGCTCGCTGCCACGGCCGAGGCGTCGTACGGCGACAAGACCAAGAGCTGGGATCCCAACGTCAACGGGCTGATCGGCTGGCAGAACGACCGCGTCGGCTTGATCGTCTCGGCCGCCTATTCGGATCTTAACCTTTCCAACTCGCACAACGGCATCCAGGAAGGCTATGGGGCCGCGCTGCACAACGAGGGGTTGGCCGATGCCACCAGCTGTGGCGGCTTCTCGCCCCAGGCCCCCGGCTGCACCGCGACCACACGTCCACGCGGCACGCCGGTCGCGGGTGGGATCGACGTCAATGGCGATGGTGATGCGAACGACACGTTCATCGTGCCGCAGGGCTTCACCGCGTGGAACCGCATCACCCAGCGCCAGCGCCTGGGCGTGAACGGATCGTTCCAGGCCAAGCTGAACGACGCCCTGAGCTTCACCGCTGACGGCTTCTACACCCGCCAGACCCAGTATAACCGCACCGCCGGCATCCAGATGCAGAACGTGAACTGGCAGGCGGCGGAGTTCGTGCCGCTGAAATCGCAGGACACCGGGGCGACCTCGGGCGGCTATCACGTCAACACGACGCAGGTGTACCAATACGATCTCGGCAACTTCGATTCCTATTCCGAAACCTATCGCTGGAAATCGGAATCGCAGAACTACAATGCCGAGCTGAAATTCGACAACGGCGGCAAGTTCCGCGCGACGGTGCGCGGCCTCTACGGCAAGGCTACGCAGAACCAGGACCAGAGCTACCTCCAGTTCAGCGTGAGCAACGGCATCCAGTGGCAGCCGGGCGGCATCGGCCACTATCCGGCGGCGCTGGGCGGGGACCGCGCCTTCAATCCGGGCGGCTATACGGTGAACACGCTGGCAGGACTCAACTCGCTCCGCGCGACGGTGGATTATAGCGGCGACGAGCCCAGCTTCACCCTGCCGGCCCAGCTGACGTCGCTGCTCGGCAATCCGGCCAACTACGCGCTGAAGACGATGTCGTCCGAGGACAATTACCGTCGCCGCGCGGACCTGAAGGTCGGCCGCTTCGATGCCGAATATGACGTCAGCGACACGTTCAACATCACCGGCGGCATCCGCTACAGCGATCGCTCGGTCGACAATTACCAGTTCGAGCGCGTGGCACCGGTCTATGCCGGTCAGGGTGCGAGCAATGCTGCCGGGTGCCTCGTCAAGTGGAAGGCGTTCGACGTTTCGGTCAGGGACTCCACCTGCTCGGCGGGCGATGGTGCAGGCTTCTACACCGCGGGCCTGACGCGCAAGGCCACCGATCCGGTGTTCAATGGTCAGGTGAAGCCGTACAATCTTCCGGCGAGCGGCCTGCCGGCGGTCTATGTCCTCGATCCGCACACGATGGACAATGCCGCGGCGTTCCAGAACAGCTTCTACCCGAACGAGCAGGAGCATCTGAACCCGGGCGCTTCCTATGATGTCGGCATCAAGCAATGGTCGGGCTATTTCCAGCTCAACTTCAAGGAGCTGGAACTGGGGGGCGTCACCGTGCGGGGCAATGGCGGCCTGCGGGTGATCAACACCAAGCTCGACATCCGCCAGAACGTCGTGGGCGGTCCGCTGCCCTATGGCCTGTCGAACCAGGACGGCGGCGACCTGCGCACGAACCGGAACTTCACCGACTTCCTGCCCGCCTTCAACCTCGCCTTCGACTTCACCCCCAAGCTGCGCCTGCGCCTCGCCTATGCGCGGACGATGACGCTGCTGAACCTCGACCAGTGGGGCGGCGGCCTGACCCCGGGTTATGCGATCGACACCTCGACGGGCCTGTTCCGCGTCACCGGCGGCAGCCAGGCGGGCAATCCGCAGCTCGATCCGTGGCGCGCGGACAATCTCGATGCGTCGGTCGAATATTATATCGGCCGCGCGTCGATGATCAGCCTCGCGGCCTTCTACATCGACGTGCAGAGCTTCATCCAGAACGGCATCATCTACCGCAGCGACCTGCCCGACAATGACGGCGTGGTGCGCAACCGCACCGTGCCGATCAACACGCTGGTGCAGGGCGGCGGCGGCACGTTGAAGGGCATCGAGGCTTCGTGGAAGCAGTCGCTGGGCGATATCGGCTTCCTGCCGGGCTTCGTGCGCGACTTCGGCTACGACCTGAACTTCACCTATTCGCCCTCGAGCACGGGCGACCGCGATCTGGCCGGCCAGGAAATTCCGTTCCAGGACAATTCCAAGTACCAGGCCAATGCCGCGCTCTACTATCAGGCGCACGGCATCCAGGCGCGCGTTGCATGGAACTATCGCTCGAAGCGTGCCGTGCAGTCCAACTTCGTCAATGGCCTGACGGGATCGGAACTGTACCAGGCGCCGACCAACTATGTCGACGCGTCGATCAGCTACGATATCACGCCGAACTTCACGATCTACGGCCAGGGCCAGAATCTGACCGGCGAATACGAGAAATACTACATCGTCTATCCGAACGAGCGGGCGTACAACAACATCTACGAGCGCCGCTTCATGGCCGGTGTCCGCGCGAAGTTCTGACCTTCCTCTCCCCGGCATCCCGGTTCCGAGCGGACTGGGGTGCCGCATCTTCCGGGTGCTTCCGCCGGTCGCAGCTTGGCTCTAGGAACAGGACATGCGCGCAGCCGGACAACCCATCCGCTCCATCCTGATCGTCGGCGGGGGAACTGCCGGCTGGATGGCGGCCGCCTTGCTCGAGCGGTTGCTCGATCGCCAGCCCGTCACCATCACGCTGCTGGAAAGCCCCGACATCCGCACCGTCGGCGTGGGCGAGGCGACGGTGCCGGCGATCCGCGACTATTTCCGCGCGATCGGCGTCAGCGAGGCGGAGGTGTTGCGGGAAGCGAAGGGCACGGCGAAGCTCGGCATCGAATTCCGCGACTGGGCACGGCGGGACGACAGCTTCTTCCACCCGTTCGGGCTGTACGGGATCGCGTCGCGAGGCGTGGGGTTCCACCATTACTGGCTGAAGCGGAGGGCGGCCGGCGACACCATGCCGCTCGCCGACTATTGCCTTGCCACGCAGATGGCGCTCCGCGGGCTGATCATGCCGCCGGCCGAAAACCCGCCCAACGACCTCGGCATCTTCGACTGGGCGGTGCATTTCGATGCGGGGCTGTTCGCCCGCTTTCTCGCGCGCCTCGCCACGGGACGGGGCGTGCGGCACGTCGAGGGTACCGTCGCTACCGTCGAGCAGGATGGGGAGAGCGGTTTCCTTACCGGCGTGACGCTGCAGGACGGCAGCCGGATCGAAGCGGACCTTTTCCTTGATTGCACCGGTTTTCGCAGCCTGCTGCTCGGCGGCACGCTCGCCGTGCCCTATGTCGATTGGAGCCATTTGCTGCCGTGCGACCGCGCGGTGGCGATGCCCTGCGCCCATGGCGACGCGTTCACGCCGTACACCCGCAGCACTGCGCTGGCGGCGGGGTGGCAGTGGCGCATTCCGCTCCAGCACCGCGTCGGCAACGGCTATGTCTATGCGAGCGCGCACCTCTCCGACGACGAGGCCCAGGCGGTGCTGCGCAGCCGGCTGGAAGGGGCGGCGCTGGCCGAACCGAACTTCCTCCGCTTCACCACCGGCCACCGGGCGCGGGTGTGGGAGAAGAACGTCGTCGCGCTCGGGCTCTCGGCGGGCTTCCTCGAGCCGCTGGAATCGACCAGCCTCACGCTGATCCAGTCGGGCGTGGAGCGGCTGGGCAACCTGATGCCCGATCGCGGCTTCGCTCCCGAGCTGGCGGACGAGTTCAACCGCATCACCGCGCTTGAATATGCCCGCATCCGCGACTTTCTGCTGCTGCATTACTGGGCGAACGGCCGGACGGGCGAGCCGCTGTGGGATGCATGCCGCGCGACCCCGCTGCCGGACGAACTCGCGCACAAGGTACAGCTGTTCCTGAGCCGCGGGGTGTTCGCCCGGTATGAGTGGGAGTCCTTCCGCGATCCCAGCTGGCTGTCGATGTACGCGGGGTTCGACCTGTTGCCCCAGCGCTACGATCCGCTTGCGGACCATTTCACCGACGGCGAGCTGGACGGAGCCTTCGCCCGGATGCGGGAGGCGCTCGGGCGAGCGCTGGCGCTGGCCGAACCGCACCGGAACTATCTCGAACGCATCGGCGCGATCGCGTAAGGCAGGCGCCCGCTCTGCGCGGGAAAGGGAGAAAGTCTTGAATTCCTTTGCATTGGTCCCGTTTGCGTTGACGCTGCTTTCGGCTGTTCCGGCGGCAGCACCCGCTTTGCCGGCGGCGCAGCAGTCCGCTGCCGGGCCCAGCTTTTCCTGCGCGTCGGCCACCACGGCGATGGAGAAGGCAATCTGCGCCGATCCGAAGCTGAGCGCGCAGGACCGCGAGATGGCGCAGCTCTTCGCGATCGCGAAGCAGGGGGCGTTCGGTAGCGGCGCATCGAACCAGCTGGCCGCGCAGCGCACCGCCTTGCAGGCCATGCGCGCCTGCGCTGCCCCGCGCGCGTCGGAACCGCTCGCCGCCTGCCTCGGGGCGCGCTACGCCGTTCGCAACCAGCGACTGGCGATCGCTGCCCTCATCGTGGCCCCGGCGACGTCGCTTCCCTTGCTGCGCGCGCGAGATCCGGCGTTCGCGCCGATCCTGGAGGCGGTGCAGCTCTGGTCGGAGGCCCCGGTGGATGCGAACTGGTCCGCGCCGGAGCGTGCGCGCAGCCGCGCGAGGATCGCGACGCTGCTGCAGCCCTATCTCAAAGCGTTGCAGACCAATGCCGACCAGTCGTTCGGAAATTCCATCCTGTCCGATCCGGTGAACGACGGCATCGCGGTGCGAACGATCGACGACCTGTTCCGTTCGGAGCGGCACTTCTCGGCGTTCCTCAACGTGCTGGGGCCCTATCTGGACGAACCGAAGCTTGCGGGCATGCCGCGCGACCTGCCCTGCGCGGCGATCGTCCGGCACCCGAAACTGCTTGCCGCCAATGGGCCGGTGTTCGGATCGACGATGGACAATTTCGTTCTCCGCAACGACTGCAGCGAGAGCCTGCCGCCGCTGCCGTCGCTCGATGCGCTGGTCAAGAAGCTCAACGCCCATTGGCCCGAATGCGAAGGCACGATCCGCTTCGCCATCTATAGCGGCTTCAACCAGGACGTGGACCGCGCCCGCCTGGGTTCGCCGATCGCGACCAAGGCCAAGGCGCTGCCGAGCCGCAAGGGCGTCAGCCCGGCGGACACCGCCGCGGCGGAGCGCGAGCTCGCGGCCTATTACGTTGCCAATCTCCACGCCGCACCGGCGGCCGCGGCGACGATGGCGCGGACGGCGCTCCTCCCGATCCTGGAGGATGCGCATGCCTGCGACTGAGCGGCCGGCGCGCGCGCGGGGTGCGGAACCGTTCGACAAAATGCGACGGGCTGCGTAGGCGGGCTTCCGTGTTCGCTCTCCGTCGCCTTCTGCTGGAGCATCGCCTGCTGTGCGGCTGGCTGATCGCTGCCGCGCTGCTGATGAAGGCGGTGCTGCCGGCGGGCTTCATGCCGGTGCATGCGGGCGG
The DNA here is from genome assembly GCF_001598435.1 of Sphingomonas pituitosa NBRC 102491. GTDB lineage: Bacteria > Pseudomonadota > Alphaproteobacteria > Sphingomonadales > Sphingomonadaceae > Sphingomonas > Sphingomonas pituitosa. The sequence continues at coordinate 437,598 of NZ_BCYY01000002.1, read as the reverse complement.
CACGCTCGTGCTGGGCTTCTGCTCGGGCTATGGCCCCAAGACGATCGCAGTGGGGATTCCCGAACGCGAGGATCGCTCCAGCCCGGACGAGCATAGGGCCGCGGGCGAGATGCCTTGCGCCTTTGCCGGCCTCGCCATGCCGGGTCTGGCTGCGGTCGATCCGGCGCTGCTCGTGCTGGCGATCGCCTTCGTCCTCGAACGCGCGATCCGTACCGCCGCGGCGATCCTGACCATCGCCCGCGTCTATCTGCGACCACCGCTGCGCGGACCACCGCGCGCCGCCTGATCCATCGTCCCCACTTCGTGCGTTCGTGCCCACTGCGCCGACGCACCCGGATCAGGAAGTTTACATGTCCAAGCTATTGTTTTCGGCGGCCGTCTCGGCCGTCCTCTGCGCATCCGCCGCGTCTGCGCAGACCGATGATGCCGCGCGCCGCGCCGAACTGCTCCGCCAGCGCGCCGCGATCGATGCGGAACTCGCACGGCTCGATGCCGCCGCGCCGTCGGCCCGACCCGCACAACCAGTCGCCGCGCCCGCCGATACGGACCGCGAAATCTTCGTCACCGGCAAGGCGCTGTCGCTGACCACGCGCGTCAGCGGCCAGACGGTGACCACCGTCGATGCCGCTCTTTTCCGCAACACGCCCGCGACGACCATCGCCGATATCGTGCGCCTCTCGCCGGGCGTCGCGGTAACCCAGGGCAACGGCCCGCGCGACGTGAGCGTGTCGGTACGAGGCTCCAACGCGCGCAACGGGTTCGGCGCGCGCAACCTCCAGGTGTTCGAGGATGATTTCCCGGTCACCCAACCCGACGGCCTCGCCCGCTTCGACCTGACCGATCCGCATGCCTATGGCGCGGTGGACGTGGTGCGCGGGCCGTCCTCGGCGCGCTACGGCAATTACGCGCTGGGCGGCGCGATCAACTTTCGTACCCGGTCGGGCCGGGAGATCGACGGCGTCGAGGCCGGCTTCGACGTCGGCGGCGACGGCTTCGCCAATCTCTACGCCGCGATCGGTCGAGGCAATGCGGACCACGACGTCGCGGTGTTCGGCAGCTATGTCCGCGGCGACGGCGCCACCGGGCACACCGGCTACGAGACGGGTACGCTCAACGCGCTGGCACGCTTCGAGCTCAGCAGCCGCGACCGCGTCGCGGTGAAGCTGATCTACAATGAAGGCGATTTCCGCCTGTCGACCCGGCTTTCGTACAACCAGTATCTGGCCAACCCCTACCAGCAGGGCTGCCGGACGGCGGCGGCCGCCGCGCCAGGCTGCGGGACGATTTCGGTGCTGGTCAACGGCGTGAACGGTGCGCGGATCGCGCAGACGGCGGACGAGGGCGATCTTGCCCGCAACGATCGCCGCACGATCGTCGGCACGCGCTACGAACATGATCTGGGGCCTGACACCACCTGGCGAACCCAGGCGACGTTCGACAGCCGCGTCGTCAACCAGCCCACCAGCGCGACGCCGTTCAAGGGGACGCTAGACAGCTACAACCTCACCTCGGACATCACGAATCACGGCCGCGTCGCCGGCATGGCGGCGACGACTTTCCTTGGTATTTTCTATAATTACCTCGATAATCAGAGTTTCAGCTTCAACAAGACGCCCGGCGGCCGCAACGGCCTTGGGGCGCTGACCCAGACGGTGTTCGGCGATGTGCGCAACCTGGGGGTGCGGGCGCGCGAGGAACTGCAGCTCACCAATCGTCTCCAACTGATCGGCGGCATCGGTGCGGAGCGCTCGATCCTCGACATGCGCCAGACCGCCTATGGCTACCCGGTCGGCGCCGCCCCCGTTCTCAGCCTCATCGCTGCCAACCGCCATTTCACCAATGTCGCCCCTGAAGCCGCGCTGTTCTGGCAAGCGGTGGACGCGGTGCGGCTGCACGCGCGGGTGGGCACCGGCTACGGGATCCCCCAGGCGGGCAATCTGTTCGTCACGGCGGCTGGCGTGGCGGGCAACAACGCGAGCCTCAAGGCGCAGCGCAACACCGGGGTCGACCTCGGCGTCGAGGTTGCGATCGGCACTACCTTCAAGGCCGAGCTTACCGGCTATTACGAGTGGTTCACCAACGAGCTGGTCAGCCAGTCGGCGGGGGTGAACCTGCTCGCCTATACCTCGAACGTGCCGCGTTCGGTACATCGCGGCATCGAGGCGGGCCTGCACTGGCAGCCGATGGCGGGCGTGAAGCTGGACGCGAGCTACAGCTACAACGACCAATATTATACCGACTTCCAGGAACGGCTTACCGCCGGCACCGTGTCACGCCTGCTCGATCGCGACGGCAAGGCCATCCCGGGCGTGATTCCGCATTTCGTGAACCTGCGGGCGGGCTATGACCAGCCGAGCGGGTCGCTGCGTGGTCTTGGCGGTTTTGCCGAGCTTTCCCATCGCGACCGCTTCTACGTCGACAACGGCAACCTGCTGGCGATGCCCGCGGCGACGCTGGTGAACCTGAACCTGCACTATGATCCACCGCGCGGAAGCGGGCCGCTGTCACGGCTCGGCTTCTATGCCTCGGTCCAGAACCTGTTCGACGTCACCTATGTCGGATCCGCGTCGGTGATCGCCAACAGCCTCGCGGCAGGCACGGGTGCGGAAAACCCCGCAGCGGTGCTCGCCAACACCACCGGCTCGGTCTACGCCGGGCAGCCGCGCACGGTCTATGCCGGCGTCAAGGCGCGGTTCTGAAGGGGGAGGGGACCATGCAGCAAACCCATCACCGCCGCTGGCCTGGCACCGCCACCGTCTGGCGCTGGCATTTCTACGCCGGCCTGTTCTGCATACCGTTCGTTCTGTGGCTGGCGGTCACCGGCTCGATCTACCTGTTCCGCCCGCAGGTGGAGGCGCTGATCGACGCGCCCTATGCCAATCTGCCCGTCACCGGCCCGCGCGCTTCGGCCGCGGACCAGGCAGCTGCAGCGGTGCGGGCGGTGCCGGGGTCGGTGCTCCACCGCTACCAGCTGCCGGCCACCGACCGGGAAGCGGTGCAGATCATCGTCGGCAAGGGGGCGCAGGAAACGCGCGTCTATGTCCATCCCCAGACGCTGGCCGTGCTCAAGACGGTGGACGAGGACCAGCGGCTGATGCGGGTGATCTTCCGGCTGCACGGCGAGCTGCTGGCGGGTACGATCGGTTCCTATCTGGTCGAGCTGGCTGCCTCCTGGACGATCGTAATGCTCCTGTCCGGCCTGTTCCTGTGGTGGCCGCGGCACGGGGGGCTGGGCGGCGTCGTCTATCCCCGGTTGACCGGCGGCGGTCGCCGCTTCTGGCGCGATCTGCACGCGGTGACCGGCTTCTGGGTATCCGCCTTCGCCCTGTTCCTGCTCGTCTCGGGCCTGCCCTGGGCGAAGAGCTGGGGCAGCTATCTGAAGGCGGTGCGCGGGGTGGTGGAGGGCCACCCGGTGCAGCAGGACTGGACCACCGGTCGCGCCGAGGAACTGCGCCGGCGCACCGCCGCCGACGCGGGCACGCGGGCGATGATGGGCGAGCATGCCGAACATCACGGCATGGCGATGGCGCATCCGGCGGTTTCCTACGTGCCGCTCGATCGGCTGATCGCGACGCTGGGGCCGTTGCGGCTGGCAACGCCGGTGCTCGTGGCGCCGCCGACGGGCCCCGGCCAGCCCTGGACCGCCAAGTCGGACGCCGCCAACCGGCCGCTGCGGACCGACCTGACGCTCGACGGCGATACCGGCAGGCTGCTGTCGCGCAAGGACTTCGCCCATCGACGGCTGGTCGACCGACTGGTCGGCTACGGCGTGGCGATCCATGAAGGGCAGGCGTTCGGCTGGCTCAACCAGCTGCTCAATCTGCTGACCGCGCTGGGGCTTATCCTGCTGGCGGTGAGCAGCGTGGTGCTGTGGTGGCGGCGCAGGCCGGAGGGCGTGCTGGGCGCGCCGCGGGCGAGCATGCCGCAACCCGCCGCCCTGGCCTTCTTTGCACTGGTGATCGCGCTTGGCCTTTTCCTGCCGCTGATGGGGATCAGCCTGCTCCTCGTGCTGGCGGCGGAGCGGCTGGTGCTGGTCCGCCTGCCTGCGGCGCGCCGCTGGCTGGGGCTGCGGGATCGGGCCGCCCCCGCGCGAGCGGGTGGCTAGGACAGGGCGCCACCGGATCGGGGAGCACGGCGCTTCCACGGAACCTTTGCGTCGCCGGATTGCTATGGCTAGGGGCCGCACGGTCAAGCGGCTGGAGCGGGCGTGAACCGGAGCAAAGACGACACCGACGCCGACGCGCGTCGGCGGCATGCAGGAACACGGGCGAGGCGACGGCGTCGCCTGGCCGTGGCATTGCTTGCGCTGGTGTCCGCAACGGTCGCCACGGCATGGCTGCAGCGGCGGACGATCGCACAGGGCTTTGTCGACCGCGAGCTGGCCCGGCGCGGCATAGCCGCTCGCTATACGATCGAGCAGCTATCTCCCTGGCGACAGCGGCTGACCAATGTCGCGATCGGCGACCCGCGCGACCCCGACCTGACCGCCGACTGGATCGAGCTGCGCACCGCGCTCTACCCCTGGCGTGCCGAAGTGCTGGTGGTGAAGGCGGGCAAGGTGCGCGCCAAGGGGCGGCTGGTCGACGGCACGCTGTCGCTGGGATCTATCGACCGGCTGATGCCGCCGCCCTCCGGCAAGCCCTTCTCCCTGCCGCGGCTCAGCGTGGAGGTGGCCGATGCCCAGCTGCGGCTGGACAGCGGTGCGGGTCTCGTCGTCCTCGGCCTGCGCGGCAAGGGGCTGCTGACCAACGGGTTCGACGGTACCGTGCGGGCGCAGTCCGCGAAGCTGCGTGTCGGCAGCTGCGACCTGCTGGGCGTTCGTGGTGAGATGCAGGTTCGCATCCGCCGGGGCGCGCCGAGCCTGGCCGGGCCCTTGGCCGCGCAGCAGCTGGCATGCGCGGACGCCCGCGCGGTGCAGCCGCGCGGCGATCTCCAGGTTACCCTGGATGCCGCGCTGCACGGCTGGCAGGGTTCTGCCCGCCTCGGGCTGGCGTCGCTCACTTCCGCCTATGGCAGCATGGGCGGTGTCGCCGGCCGGCTGGACTTCGCCGGCGACCGCGCGCGGACGACGGGAATGCTCGACCTGCGCGGCGGCGCCGTGACGGCCGAAGCCGGTGGGGCCGGCTCGGTATCTGTTTCGGGCCGGTATGCGGTCGGCGATACGACAGCCTTCGATGGCACCGTCGCGGTGCAAAACGCCGCCGTCGGGCCATTGCTGCTTCGGCATCTTGGCGGCTACCGGGGGCTCGGACTGGGCACCCCGGTCGCGCCGCTTGCCGCAAAGCTCGTGGCGGCGGCGGAGGCGGCAGGACGGCACTTCGAGGGTTCGGCCGCGATCGGCTTCGCGACTCGTCGGGGCGGGGCGACCGTCCGCCTGCAGCGCCTCGATCTGTCCGCGCGCTCCGGCGGGCGGTTGCGCTTCGGCGGCGACGGGGGCGCCGTGCTGGACCTGCCCGATGGCTCCTTCGCGCTTGCAGGCCGGCTCGCGCTCGGCGGGGGCGGCTTGCCCGACGTCACGCTCGACCTTCTGAGGCGACCCGGAAGCGACCAGCTCCAGGGAACCGGCACGCTGCGGCCTTATGCGGCTGGCGGCGCCCGTCTCGCTCTTGCCGACCTCCATTTCCGGGTCCGGGGGCGTTCGGGCTTGGCGAGCAGCGTGGCGACGCTTTCCGGTCCGCTGGGCGGCGCGCACATCAAGGACCTGTCGATGCCGCTGCTCGCGCAGTGGAACGGCAACAGCCTCCTGGTGAACCCGGCGTGCCAGACGCTTGGTTTCGCGCGGATCGCGTCGCCCGGCATGGTGCTGCGCGGCCACCGTCAGCGTCTCTGCCCGGTCGGGCCGGCGATGCTCGCCTGGCGCGGGCGAGATCTGGCCGGCGGCGTCCGCACTTCCGGCGTCGCGCTCGCGGGCAGCATGGGAAGCACTCCGCTGCAGCTTGGGGCGGATGCGGTACGGGTGGATCTGGCGCGACGTTCCTTCACGCTCGGGACCGTGGCCGTGCGCATGGGCACGGATCGCCCGACCCGGCTGGACATCGGGCAGCTGCAGGGCGCGTTCGGCGCGACGCTGGGCGGCAGCTTCGAGGCGCTGGGCGGGCAGATCGGCGCGGTGCCGCTGGTACTTTCGCAGGGTAGGGGGCGCTGGCAGGCGGACGATGGCGGGCTCTCGCTGGTCGGCAGCTTCCGTCTCGCCGATGCCGAGGCGACGCCGCGCTTCGAGCCGCTGCTTGCGCCGAACGGGCAGTTGCGGTTCTCGGGCAACCGGATCGAGGCGCAGGCAGCGCTCGTCGGGACCAAGCGCGCGGTGGAGGTCGCCAAGGTATCGATCACCCACGATCTTAGCGCGGGCGCGGGGCAGGCCCTGCTCGACGTGCCCGGCCTTCGCTTCCGGCTGAACGGATTGCAGCCGACCGATCTGACTCCGCTGACCCTGGGCGTGATCGCCGATGTCGACGGCCTGGTCTCCGGTACCGGTCGGGTCGCCTGGTCCGGAGAGGCGGTGACCAGCACGGGCCGGTTCGCCGCGACCGATGTCGCGCTGGCGGCGGCGTTCGGCCCGGTGCAGGGGCTCACCACCCAGCTCGACTTCGCCGATCTCCTCAACGTCCGGACGGTACCCGGGCAAGTCGCGCGTGTCGCCGAGATCAACCCGGGCGTGCCGGTGCGCGACGGCGTGTTCCACTACCAGCTGCTCGACAGCCGCCGGGTACAGGTGGAAGGCGCGCGCTGGCCCTTCGCCGGCGGCGAGCTGATCCTCGATCCCGCGACGCTCGACTTCAACGAAGCCGGCGAACGGCGGATGACCTTCCGCGTGAAAGGCGTCGACGCCGCATTGTTCCTGAAGGAGATGGCGTTCGACAATCTGGATGCCACCGGCACCTTCGACGGCACCCTGCCGATGATCTTCGACGCCAATGGCGGCCGGGTCGAGGGCGGCGAACTCCGCGCGCGGGCGGGCGGGCACATCGCCTATGTCGGCGAAGTCTCGCGGGAGAATCTGGGAACCTGGGGCAACATGGCGTTCCAGGCGCTGAAATCGCTCGACTATCGCAACCTCGCCATCCGGATGAACGGGCCGCTGGCGGGGGAGATGATCACCGACATCCGCTTTTCCGGGCTCAGCCAGGGCACGGGCACCAAATCGAACTTCCTCATCCGCCGGCTGGCGCGGCTGCCGCTGGTCTTCAACGTCCGGATCAACGCGCCCTTCCGGCAGCTGCTGGACTCGGTGCAGTCCTGGTACGATCCCCGTCGCCTGATCGAGCGCAACCTGCCGGCGTTGATCGAGGAGCAGAAACGTGCAGAGGAAGCGGGCAAGCCCACCGTTCAGCCCGCCGAAAGCACACCCCGTCCATGAAAGGCATGTCTATGAGCTTGGAAGCATGAAACAGGTTCCGCCCCTCGCGTTCGCCATCTGCGGCATGGCGCTGCTGGGCGGCTGCGTGACGGTCAACGCGCCCGACAAGCCGATCGTCATCAACCTCAATATTTCGATCACCCAGGAAGTGGTCTATCGTCTCGACAACAAGGCGAAGGCCATCATCCAGGACAATCCGGGGATTTTCTGATGCGACAGTTGCTTTCCACCTTCGGCATGGCGGCTGCGATCGCGGCGGGCATGATCGTACCGGCGTCCGCACAGCGCGACCCCGCCTATCAGGCCGCGCGGCAGCAGGGCCTCGTCGGCGAGCAGCCGGACGGCTATCTGGGCATCGTCGGTGCGGCGACGCCCGACCTGCAGGCGATCGTCAACAACATCAACATCCAGCGCAAGCGCCAATATACCCAGCAGGCGGCGGCCAGCTCCACCGTGGAGCAGATGGCGTTCGTCACCGGCTGCAACCTGATCCTGCGCACCGCGCCCGGCGAGAAATACCGGGCGCCCGACGGCCGCTGGCTCACCCGAGGGAACGACGCCCCCGTCCGCGATCCGCGCTGCCTGTAATCCGCCGCGGCGGCTGGGCCTGTTATCAGCGGCCCAGCCGCGCCGCCAGCCAGCGGGCGGCGGCATCGGGGCTCTGCTTGTCGGCATCGCGGTCGACCAGGTAATTCGCCTCCCGCATCCGTTCGACCGGGATCGCCCCGATCAGCGGGCGAAGCGCCGCCTGGAAGCGCCGATCGTCCGCACGCCTGGGCGCGACCAGCAGCACGGCGTCATAGCCCGGGATCGCGCCCTTGGGATCCTGCAGCACCGCGAGATCCTGTGCGGCAATCCGCCCGTCCGAGGAGAAGGCGGGGATCACGTCGGCGGTGCCGCTGGTGAGCGCGCGGTACATGAAGGTCGGCTGATATGGGTGCGCCTCGGCGAAGCGCAGGCCATAGGCGCGCTGCACCGCCTTCCACTCCGACCGTTCGAGAAACTCGATGTCCGTCGCGAGCTTGAGCGAAGGCGCCTCGCGCGCGAGATCCGCGATGGTCGCGATGCCGCGACGCCGGGCATCATCGCCGCGCATCACAAAGGCATAGGCGTTCTCGAAGCCAAGCGTGCCCAACAGCGTGACGTCGTTCGTGCGCTTCGCCCAATCAGCCACCCCCCGCACGATCGCCGCGCGCGGCGGCACGTCGCTGCGGTGCATCTGGTTGGTCCAGATCGTGCCCGAATAGTCGACATAGACGTCGATCGCGTCGCTCGCGAGCGCACCATAGGCGACACCGGAACCCAGCCCTTCGCGATAGCGCACGGTATAGCCTGCCGCTTCGAGCCGGGCGCCGATCAGCCGGGCCAGGATATATTGCTCGGAAAAGCCCTTGGCCCCGATCGTCACCACCCCGCGCGGGCCCGGCAGCGCCGGTGCAAGGGCCGTCAGCGCGGCGGCGGCGAGCAAGCCGAGGCTCAGCCACACCAGCGCGCGGCGGCGATGGGCGATGCCCCATTCCGCCAGTCCCAGCAGCGCGTCGACGGCCAGCGCAAGCGCGGCGGCGGCGATGCAGCCCGCCAGCACCAGCGCCCAGTTCTGCGTCTGGAGGCCGGCGAAGATCAGGTCGCCCAGGCTAGGCTGGCCCACGGTGGTGGAAAGCGTCGCCGCGCCGATCGTCCAGACCGCGGCGGTGCGGATGCCGGCCATCACCATCGGCGCGACCAGCGGCGCCTCGACCAGCCGCAGCGTCTGCCAGCGCGTCATGCCGACGCCGTCCGCCGCCTCGCGCACCGCGGGGTCCAGCGTGACGAGCCCGGTCACCGCATTCCGCAGGATCGGCAGCAACGCATAGAGGGTGAGGGCAAGCAGCGACGGCAGGAATCCCAGCGCCGGAATGCCGCCGCCCACCAGTGCCGAAAGGGAGAGCAGCAACGGGTAGAACAGCGCGAGCAGTGCGAGGCTGGGAATGGTCTGGATCAGGCTCGCCAGCCCCAGCGCGAGGCGGGCAACGCCGCGGTGCCGGGCGGAAAGCACGGCCAGCGGCAGGCTGATCGCGATGCCGAGCAGCAGGGCCGCGAAGGCGAGCAGCAGATGCTGCGCCAGCAATTCGGGCACGCGGGCGAAGGCGGCGGTCATCGGGCCAGCGCCGCCAGCCGCTCCGCCTGCTCGCGCGGCACCGCGACGAGCGCGTCGGCGGCAGCACCGCCCTTGCCCGCCAGCAGATCGCGCGGGGAGGCATCCCCCACCAGCCTGCCTGCCTCCATCACCAGGATGCGATCGGCGAGCAGCAGCGCCTCGGCCATGTCGTGCGTGACCAGGATGGTGGTGAGGTCCATCGCCTCGTGCAGCGCGCGGATCGCCTTGCCCAGCGCGTCGCGCGTGACCGGATCGAGCGCGCCGAACGGTTCGTCCATCAGCAGCAGCTTCGGCGACGTTGCCAGCGCACGGGCGACGCCCACCCGCTGGCGCTGCCCGCCGGAAAGCGCATCGGGCATGCGGGCGGCCATCGCCTCGGGCAGATCGACCAGCCGCAGCAATTCCGCGACCCGTGCGGATCGATCGCGGGCGCCCGCCAGCTTCAGGCCGATCGCGACATTCTCGCCCACGGTGAGATGCGGGAACAGGCCGACATTCTGGAACACATAGCCGATGCGGCGGCGGAGCAGGTGCGGCGGCTCGGCATCCACCGGGATCCCGTCGATCGTCACGCGACCGGCGCTGGGTTCGATCAGCCGGTTGACCATCTTGAGCAGGGTCGACTTGCCCGAACCCGAGGCGCCGACCAGTGCGACGAAGCTGCCGCCGGCAATCTCCAGCGACACCCCGTCCACCGCCCGCACACCCTTCGGATAGGATTTCCCCACGCCATCAAAGGCGACGCTGCGCAACGGATCCGGCATCGATCGGGGTTGTGGGCAATGTCGCGGCAAAGGTCAAAGGCCGGCACCGCTCCTGCGGTCAGCCGAGCGTGCGGCGATAGCAGTCGAGCGTCAGCTGCATCGCCTGGAGGAAAAGCGCGGGATCGTAGCGGGGCCCTTCGTCGCGCAGGAAGGCATGCTGGGCGTTGAACTCGTGCCAGGCATAGGTGGCGCCGACTTCCTCTAGCCGGGCGCGGATCGCCTCGCGGCCGGCGAACGGGACGTGCGGATCCTGCCGGCCCCAGACGAGCAGCAGCTCGGCCTTCAGTTCGGACATCCGCGCCAGGCTGTCGTCGCTGCGGCCTTCGCCGAGCGTGCCTGAATGGATGTCGGTCGGATAGAAGCAGGCGGCGGCCGAGACGCGCGGATCGAGCGCGGCGCGATAGGCGAGGTGGCCGCCCAGGCAGACACCGAACGTGCCGAGCTTGCCGGTGCAGGCGGGATGATCGGCAAGCGCGGTCAGCGCGGCGGTTGCGTCGGCATCGAAGGCGGCGACCGGCTTGATGAACTTCAGTGCGTTTCCGCGATCGGTGCCGGCGGGATCATAGGCGAGCACCGTGCCGGCCGGCTCATATTCATGGTAGACCTCCGGCACGGCGACGAGAAGGCCGTTGCCCGCGAGCATCGCCGCCAGCCGCCGGATCGGTGCGGTGACCTGGTAGATCTCGGAGAACAGCAGCACGCCCGGGAAGCGGCCTTCCACCGCCGGGCGGAACAGGTGCATCCGCATCGCGCCGCTGCCGGGCACTTCGATGTCCAGCGTCTCGTCGCTGCGAATGATCATGGTCGCTTCCCTTCTGCCGCTATGGTGCCTGCGGCTTTAGCGCCGATCGCGGGGCGGGGAAGGGGCGCTATCCACAGATTCGTCGGCACCCCCGCTGGACAGGCCCGCACCCACCCGAATAGCGGCAGGCGCATGCCAGTTGTTGCTACCATCATGAATTCGAACACCGGCGAACCCATTCAGAAGATGACGTTCGGCCGCATGCCCAAGCCCTGGGCTTCCTTCACCCTCTCCAATGGCGAGCTGGTTCAAGCCAGCCGCGTCGATATCGGCAAGCCTGCGCCCGGCAAGGTCGTGGTCCCGGTCCATGTCTGGGTCAGCCCGAAAAAGACCGAGCGGCAGGACGATTAGGGCCGCGCGCCCTAAAGCCAGCCGCCCTTGAACCCAGCGCGCTGCAGCCCGCGACGAATATGCGGGTTGCGGCGCATCACGTTCCACACCAGGCCGCTGCGCAGATTCTCGATCATCACCAGGATCGGGCCCTGATCGATGCCGAGGTGATCGCCATCGACCCAGCCGATGCCGGGCACGATCTTGCCGTGCTTGAGCGGCGCGGCCGCGCGGGTCAGCGTGGGGTTGAAGCTGTCGAGGAACCCGTAGCGGCCATAGATGCCGCGGCCGTAGCGCGCGTGCATGGTCGCGACCGCTCGGCTCGCCAGTTCCGGTTCGAAGGCGATCGAGGCCGCCGCCGCCGTCGGCGCCAGCGTGCCGTCGTCGCGATCATCGGGCCCGCGCGCCGAATAGCTGAAGAATTCGCGCTCCCGGCCGCCGATGCGCTGCTTGAAGTCGCCCGGGCCGTCGCAGGCGGTCAGGCCCCAGACATCCGCGCCATAGCCTGTCCAGCCGCCGGGATTGGCGATGGCATAGTTTCGCTGTGCCCGCACCGCGCGGCGACTGTTCTCGAAGTAGTCGATGTCCTTGCCGGCCATGTAGCGGTCGCGGATGCCGCGGAAATCGATCCAGCAATGGCTGTACTGGTGGATGAACAAGGGGGCGAAATGGAGGTGCGGCTCGCCCCATTTGTCGCTCCACTGCGCGTCGAAGCGCGCGGTCCAGGCGTCCCAGGTCTCGGGCGGCAGCGGGTGGCTCGGCGAGCCCAGCGCCAGCACGTAGAGCAGCAGCCCTTCGTTGTAGATGTTCCAGTCGGAGGGAATGAACCCGCTTTCGGGGTGCCAGCCCATCGAAACGAACGGCGGCCGCGGGGTGATCCAGGTCCAGTCGACCGCAGCATAGAGCTGGTCGGCCAGGGTGCGGATCTCGGCTTCCTGCGGATCGTCGGCGTCGAACCAGCTTTGCGCGAACAGCACGCCGCCCAGCAGCAGCGCGGTGTCGATCGTAGACAGTTCGGCGCGCGCGAAGCGGCGGCCCTTGGTGACGCCGAGAAAGTGGTAGAAAAACCCCTTGTAGCCGCTGGCATCGCTCTGCCCGTCGCCCTGCGGCGCGGTGGCGAAGAAGCGCAGCGTGGCAAGCGTGCGGGTGCGCGCCTGCTCGCGGGTGATCCAGCCGTTGGTGACGCCGATCGGATAGGCGGTGAGCGCGAAGCCGACCGCGGCAATCGAGGCGAAGGAGGGCGTCGGCCAGCGATCGGGCGCGAGGCCGGTCTCGGGATCGGTGGTGTCCCAGAAATAGCGGAAGGTGCGCTCCTGGAGATCGCGGACCAGCGGGTCCGAACCCGGCGCCGCGCCCATGCCGCCGATCCGTGTGCCGGGCTGGGAGCATGCCCCCGCGAGGCCCGCCAGCGCCAGCGCGCCGGAGCCGAGCAGATGCCTGCGATCGATCATGATGGAGTCCTGAACAAAAAAGAGGGGCGGGGCAATGACGCGCCCCGCCCCCGAGGGGGGATCAGAAGGAGTAGCCGACCGACAGCTTCACCGTGCGCGGCGGGTTGCCGCCGACGTCGTAGCTGCTCCGTGCGCCCCAGTTCTGCGAGGCGGGGTCGTTGTTGAAGGTGATGTAGTTATAGTCGTTGAGCACGTTCAGCACGTCGACGCGGAAGCGCAGGCGGGTCTGGTCGCTGATGAAGCGGATCGGCACATATTTGGTGAGCGCCATGTCGATCTGGCGCCGGCCCCAGCCGCCGCCCGAGCCGTCCGTCTCACGGCCGACGATGACGCGCTGGAACGGGTTGGACTGGTTGAGGATCGCCTTCTGATAGGCGGCCGATTCGACCTGGAGCTTGGACGAGAAGGCGAAGCCGAGCGGCAGATCGATGCTGCCGGCCATCACCAAGCGGTGCCGCGGCACGCCGGACGAGCGCAGCATCGCATAATCGCTGATCGACGGGAAATCGAGCAGATAGGTCTCGCCGAGCTGGTTCTCGGTGGCTTCGGTGTAGGTGTAGGTCGCATCCAGGCTCCACGGCGAGGCCTGGGTGTAGGTCTTGGTCAGCTTGAAGTAGACCGAGTCCGCATTGGTCTTCAGCCCGTTGGTGCCGAGGATGATGCTGTTATAGCCCGGCGGGGAGAAGCCGAACGGCGGTGCCGGCGTGTCGGTCGGGTTCGCCGGATCGTTGAAGAAGAAGCTGCCGTCCGGACGGCGATTGCCGAGGAGGAAGGCGAAGCCATTCTTGCTGGCCACATGGCTGTAGCCCAGTTCCAGGCTGACCTGCTGGAATCGGCCGCGGATGCCGAGGCTGAACTGGTCCGAATAGGGGACCTTCAGGTCGTTCTTGAGGAAGCGGAACTCGCGCCCGCCGCCGGCCGCCCCGGCGAGCAGTTGCTGGCGGCCTTCCGGGGTCAGGTAGATCGGGTTCCAGGTGAGGCAGGTCGACGCATCGGCGCCCACACAGGCGTTGTTGGGATTGGAATCCGCGCCGAGGAAGTTGAAGCGGCGGACCGCGTAGGCGCCCTGGTTCACTTCCTGCTGCAGGAAGTCGAACTGGTTGCGGTCATAGGATCGGCCATAGCCGCCGAACACCGCGAACCGGCCGGCTTCGTCGATGCGATAGGTGAAGCCGAGGCGCGGCTGGAAGGCGCCGGTGAAGGTCTTCCGGTTGCGGCCGTTCGAGATGAAGTCGTTGATGTTGTAGTCGGCGTTGACCAAGTTCGGATAGTTGGCGGGCGAGATGGCCGTCAGATTTTCCTGCGAGGTCACGAAGTTGACGAAGGCCGGGGTGCGTTCGTAATCCCAGCGCAGGCCGAGATTGAGCGTCAGGTGCGACGTCACGTCCCAATCATCCTGCGCATAGACGCCGAACTGGAAGTTGCTCGAACGGATGTCGATCGGGCCGTTGCCGGTGGGGACGCCGAACTCGAGCTGATACGGCACCTGGTCGTTGAAGCCGGTCGGGCTGAATGCGTTGATATCGTAGGTGTATTGCGGGTTGGCGCGGTTCTGCTCGATCGAGCGCAGGCGGATGAAGCTCGCCTTGGTGCCGATCTTGATGGTGTGGCCGTTGAAGCCCGTCCAGGTGAAGTCGTCCTGCAGCGTCCAGCCCTTCTGGCCCTTGTCCTGCTGGCTGCCGCCGCCGCCGAAGCGCAGCAGGTCGGTGCGGGTGAAGTTGCCGTTGTTGAGCGTCGAGGCCTGGAAGAAGGTGGTGTTGCCGAAGGTCTCCGGCGTCGGCGCCCACTTCGTGTCCTGGTAGGACACGCGCGCGTCGTTGATCCAGTTGTCCTCGCTGCGCTGCCAGCGGAGCATGAAGCGCTTCTCGTCGACCTTGTTGAGCGTCGCGGTGCTCGGTGCGTTGATGCCGGTGGCGATCTGCGAGCCCGATTCCTTGCGATACTTGCCGGTGAGCTCGATCAGGTCCTTGTCGCTCGGCTCGATGTCGATCTTGCCGAAATACAGGTCTTCGTTGAAGCGCTGCGAGAAGCTGCCGAAATTCTGCTGGTACTGCGACGGGACCGCGCTGACCGGGAAGCCGTTCTCCGGCCGCACGTCATAGGGGCTGTCGATCCGCTTGCCTTCGTACGTCACGAAGAAGTGCGCGCGATCTTGGATGATCGGCCCACCCAGCGCGAGACCGAATTGCTTGTTGTTCGAGTTTACCTTGTCGCGCGTGGTCGGGTAGATCTCGGTCGGCCGCCGCGAGCGTAGATCCTGGTTGGTGAAGTCGATGAAGCCTTCGCCGTGGAACTCGTTGGTGCCCGACTTGGTCGCGGCGGTGATCGCCACCGAGCTTACCTGGTCGAACTCGGCCTTGTAGTTGGACGAGAGCACCTGATACTCGCCGATCGCGAGCTGCGGGAAGGGATTGCCCGCCGAGCTGTCCTGGCCGGTGATGCCGTTCTTGAGGACGTAATCCTTCTGGCTGACGCCGTCGATGAACACGTTCACCGATCGGCTGTCCTGCGCGCCGCCCTGAATGCGCGACGAGCCGTCGGCGCTCTCGATGAAGCGCACGCCCGGTGCGAGATCGGCGAAGGCAAGGAAGTTGCGGTTGTTCTGCGGCAACTGCTCGATCAGCCGCTGCGTGATGTTGATGCCGACCTGGCCGCCGTCCAGCGAGCGGATGCGGTTGCCGGTTACGACGATCTCGTCCCCGCCGGCCGGTGCGGTCTCACCCGCTGCAGGCGCGGCGGCGGTGTCGGCCGGGGTCGAGAGATCGAGGTCGAGCCCGGCATTCTGGCCGACGCGCAGCGTGAACGCGTCCGAATTGCGGACGCCGTTCTGCAGCTTGATCTCGAGGCGATAGGTGCCCGGGCGGAGCGAGGCAAAGTTGTAGCTGCCGTCCGCACCCGCCGTCGCACTGCGGCGGATGCCGGTCGAAACCTCGATCGCGGTGACTTCGACGACCGGGTTGCCGGCCGGCGTGGTGATCGTGCCGCGCAGCGACGCCTGGCCGACCTGGGCCATGGCGGGGGCGGGGGCGAGCAGGGCACCGGTGCCCAGCACGGTCATCGTCAGCAATGCGGAACGCAATACTAGCTTGTTCATGGTTACTCTCTATCTCCCCGGCGGATCGGGTTTTCTGTTGTATTTTTGGGTGGTTGGCGGGTGGATTCCCGCGCGATGACGATCGGCGCGCGCCATTCGAGCGTGTCGTCGGCGGCGCCGTCGATCAGTCCGGCGAGGCGCACCACGGCACGCGCGCCGAATTCGGCAATGTCGATGCTGGCGGTGGTAAGCGCCGGCGAGATGAGGCGGGTGAGCGGGATGTTGTCGAACCCCGCCACCGCGACCTGATCGGGGACGGCAATCCCTGCGCGCTTCAGCGCCATCAGCGCGCCCACCGCCATCATGTCATTGGCGGCGAACACGGCGTCGAACGCGGCGCGTTCGGCGTGGAGCGTCGCGATCGCGGCCGTGCCAGAATCCTCATTGAAGTCGCCCTGCAGCACGCGCAGTTCCAGCCCCAGCCGCGCGCAGGCCTCGCGGGTGCCGCGCAGACGCTCGCGTGCATCGATATTGGCCTCGGGCCCGGCGACATGGACGATCCGTCGGCAGCCGCCCGCCGCGAGATGCTCGATCACCGCCACCGCTCCGGCAACGTTGTCTACGCGCAGTTCGGGGCGCACGCCTTCGTGCGGGGCGCAGTTGACCAGCACCGACGGCATCGACTTCGGCAGATGTGCGAACAGCTCGTCCGAGGTGATCTGCGGCGCCATCACCACCAGCCCGTCCACCCGCCCGCGCATCGCGTGGAGCGCGGTGACGCCGCGGTCAGCCTCGCCGTGCATCACCATCAGCAGCAGATGCAGGCCCAGTTCGGAGGCCTGGCGGTCCATGCCGCGCAGCAGTTCGGAGAAGAATTCGCCGTGCAGATCGGGCACGACCACGCCGATCGTCGAGGAGCGGGCGAGGCTGAGATTCCGCGCGCCGGCATGCGGCACATAGCCGAGTCGCTTGGCGACGTCGCGGATGTGATCGCGCAGTTCGGGGCGAATGTTGGTGGCGCCATTGAGGGCACGCGACACCGACGCGACGGACACCGACGCTTCGCGCGCGACATCGCGGATCGTGGCGTTCGGCATGGCGGTCTTCGTCCCCTCCTGGGTCTTGGGTTGTGGCGGCTTGTTTGACCGTTGCGGCGTCAAGCTCTTGATGTAACCGGTTACATGAAGCAATAGCGGGTTGCAAGATTGATGATGCGGCGGCCGATCTTGGGTCGCGCTGTGGGAGGAAACGCGTGAACGACGGCCAAATTTCCAGGCGTGCGGTGCTGATCGGGGCGAGCGCTGCGGCGGCCTGGGCGGCGAGCCCGGCGCGGGCGATGCTGCTCCAGGCGGGTAGCAAGAAGCTGCCCGCTGCGGTCGAGTCGCTGCTCGCCAAGATGACCGTCGAGGAGAAGGCGGGCCAGCTTACCCTGATGGCGGCTGCCTGGTCCGGCGGCGCGGCGGTGACGCTCAACCCGGCGGGCGCGTCGTCCAACTTCGACGGGCAGCTGGCCGAGGTTCGCGCCGGGCGCCTGACCGGCGTGTTCAACGGAAACGGCGCCGCAATGGCCAAGCGCATGCAGACGGTGGCGGTGCGCGAATCGCGCCTCAAGATCCCGCTGCTGTTCGCCGCCGACGTGATCCACGGCTTCCGTACCGTTTTCCCGGTACCGATGGGCGAGGCGGCCAGCTTCGATCCTGATCTGGCCGAGCGCACCGCGCGCGCCGCGGCGATCGAGGCGGCGGCGTCGGGCATCGACTGGACCTTCGCGCCGATGGTCGACATCACCCGCGACGCGCGCTGGGGCCGCAGCGTCGAGGGCGCGGGCGAGGACGTGCTGCTCGGCAAGCTGATGGCGGCGGCACGCGTGCGGGGCTTTCAAGGGGCGAAGGGGCTGGAGGCTGCCGATGCCGTTGCGGCCTGCGCCAAGCATTTCGCGGCCTATGGCGCGGTGGAGGCGGGGCTAGACTACAACACCGTCGACATTTCCGAGCGTACGCTTCGCGAAATCTATTTCCCGCCCTTCCAGTCGGCGCTGGCGGCCGGCGCGCCGACGGTGATGGCATCGTTCAACGAGCTGTCGGGCATTCCGGCGACCGCCAACGAATGGCTGTTGACGGAAGTGCTTCGCCGCGAATGGGGCTTCGAGGGCGTGGTCGTGTCCGATTATACGGCGGACGAGGAACTGATCGCCCATGGCTTCGCCGCCGATGCGCGCGAGGCGACCAGGCTCGCCTTCCTGGCCGGCGTCGACATGAGCATGCAGAGCGGCTTCTATATCAAGCACCTGCCGGATCTGGTCGCCAAGGGTGAAGTGCCGATGGCGCGGCTCGACGAGGCGGTGCGGCGGGTGCTGGCGCTGAAGGTGCAGCTGGGACTGTTCGACGATCCGTTCCGCCGCATCGATCCGGCGCGGGAAAAGGCGCGGGTCCGTACCCGCGAGCATCTGGCGCTGGCCCGCGAGGCCGGGTCGCGTTCGATCGTGCTGCTCAAGAACGAGGGCGGGCTGCTGCCGCTGCCGCGTTCGGGCAAGAAGATCGCGCTGATCGGCCCATTCGCGAGTGGCCTGCACGACCAGATCGGACCGTGGAACGTCTATGGCACCGATGCCGAGGCGGTGGATCTGGCGACCGGCGTCAAGGCGCTGGTCCAGGATCCGGCGCTGGTGAGCGTCACCGAAGGCGCCGGGCTCGAGGGCCCGGTGCCCGGCGGGATCGAGGCGGCGGTAGCGGCTGCCCGGGCGGCGGACATTGTGGTGCTGGCGATTGGCGAGCATGCCCGCATGTCCGGCGAGGCGCAGTCGCGTTCCGCGATCGTCGTGCCCCCCGCGCAGATGGCGCTGGCGGAAGCCGTGGCCGCGACGGGCAAGCCGATCGTGGTGCTGCTCCGCAACGGTCGCGCGCTGGCGCTGGAGGGCGCGGTGCTGAAGGCGCCTGCGATCCTGGTGACCTGGTTCCTCGGATCGCAGGATGGGCCCGCCATTGCCGACGTGCTGTTCGGGGCCGTAGGGCCGTCGGCGCGGCTGCCGGTCTCCTTCCCGCAGGCGACCGGGCAGGCGCCCTATCACTATGACCACAAGCCCACCGGCCGCCCCAATCCGGCCGGCCCGCTGCAGGAATACAAGACGCACTATCGCGAGTTTCCCAACCAGGCACTGTTCCCGTTCGGCCACGGGCTTACCTATGGCGAAATCGCCTATGGCGAGCTCGACCTGGGCGGCGGCAAGCTCGGCGCCGACGGCACGCTGACGGTCGCGGCGACGATCGCCAACAACGGCAAGCGCGCCGCCGAGGAAGTGGTGCAGCTTTACGTCCGGGACGTGGCGGCGAGCGTCACGCGCCCGGTGCGCGAGCTGAAGGCGTTTCGCCGCGTGCCGCTCAAGCCCGGCGAGCGGAAGCGGGTTACCTTCACGCTCAGCCGCGCGGACCTGCTGTTCATCGGCCAGGCGCTCAAGCCCGTCGTCGAGCCCGGCCGCTTCCAGCTGTGGATCGCGCCTTCGGCCGAGGCGGACGGCGTGTCCGGCAGTTTCGAGCTGATCTGACGGCTAATGCGAAACATTAGCGGCTCCCGCCTCCACGAAGGCGGGGGCCGTCAGGCAGCGAGTTCGGCCAGCGTATCCTTTCGCAAGGGCAGGGCGAGGATCGCGGCGAGTGCCGCCAGCAACAGCAGCGCGGGACCCGCCAGCATCAGCCAGCGGATCGCCGCGAGGCTCGCCGGACCCTGCGGCGCGCCGGCGACGAAGCCGCTCGCCTGGTAGATCGCGCCGATCGCGAACCCTGCCGCCGCCAGCGCGGCCTTCTGGGCGAGCGCAAAGGTGCCGAAGGCGATCGCCTCCACCCGGACCCCGCTCTGCGCCGCGCCCCAGTCGACGCTGTCCGGCAGCAGCGTCCAGGCCGCCAGCCCGAACCCGGCAAAGGCCACCTGCATGCCCAGCAGGAACAGCGTTGCCGCGCCGACGTCCGGGTTCGGAATCAGCACGAAACCCGCCGGCAGCGCGAGCGCGAGTCCGCACGCGACCAGCCACGCCGCCCGCGCGCCCGCGCTGCGTGCCGCGATGGTCCAGAGCGGGGTTGCGACGAGGCTGGCGAATGCCATCGCCGCGAGCGCACGGGGCCCCGCGGGATCGTCCGCGAGGACATAGCGAAAATAGTACAGCACCGATTGGGTGGTGAGCGCCGATGCCGCCGCGCCCGCCGCCGCGGCGAGGTTGAGCGCGACGAATGCGCGATTGCCGGCCAGCAGCGCCAGGGCGGGGCCGATGCGATGCCGGACCGCTAGCCCGATGGTCGGGCGCCGTTCGGGAACGCGCCACGCGATCGCCAGCAGCAGCGGCACGCCCATCGCGGCAAGCAGCGTGCTGGCCGCTGCAAAGCTGCCCAGCGCCTGCACCAGGCCCGGCAGCGTTCCGGCGACGAGGGTCGCGGCGACGGCGCCGAAGATCATCCGCAGCCCGGCGAGCAGCGAGCGCTCGGCACTGGTGCCGGCCAGCCGGGTCGTCCAGGCGGCGTAGGGGATATTGGTAAAGGCGTAGAGCGTGCGGAAGCCCATCTGCGCGGCCAGCGCGGTGCCCCAAGCTCCCTTCGGTGCCGCGAACATCGCGATGAAGGCGAGCCCCAGCGGCAGCGCGCCCCAGCCGATCAGCCAGCGATAGGGCCGCCGCATCCGCTCGGCGACGACGCCTGCTGCGAAGTCCGCGACGCCGTCCCAGCCCGCGCCGATCAGGAACAGCGTGCCGGCGAGCGCGGGGGCGAGCCGCAGCGTGTCGATATAGAAGAACAGCAGATAGAGGTTCACCGCCTGCCAGTAGAGGTTGAACGCGAAGTCTCCGGCACCGAACAGCAGCAGCGCGGCCCGTGGCGCCGGGGAGGGGGCGTGGCTCATCGCGGCAGCGGTAACGCAGTCATCGCGATCGTCTTAGCGCGCGGCCCGCCCCTGTCACGCGCGCTTTCAGAAGAAGCGGGGGATCGGCCCGCGCTGCGGCGTCTGGTCCGGCAGATCGACTTCGATTCCGTCGGCATAGCACCAGCCCCAGCCTTCGGGCGGGTCATAGCCTTCCATGATCGGATGACCGGTTTCGTGGAAATGCGCGGTAGCGTGGCGATTGGGCGACTGGTCGCAGCAGCCGACATGGCCGCATTCGCGGCACAGCCGCAGATGGACCCACCAGCTACCGCTCTTCAGGCATTCCTCGCATCCCTTTGCGCTGGGCGTTACCGTGTGCACGGTCTGGGCATTCATGTGGGTGCAGCGGGTCATGGCGATCTCCTCGACCCGCGATGTAGCAGCGCCGGGCCGGCGCTTCGCCTGTACGTACGGATGGGATGCAGAAAAGGGGCCGCAGCGATCGGCTGCGGCCCCTGGATCGTGCAATGTCACGCCGATCAGCGGCGGGCGTCGAGGCTCCAGCCGCCGGCGCCGAACGCAACCACCTGCAGCAGGCCGCCCGCCATCGCGATGTTCTTGAAGAAATGGATGAACTGGTTCTGGTCGCCCATCGCGCCGTGGAATGCGAGGGCGGTCGCCACCGAGAAGGCGGCGAGGATGCCAGCGACGATCCGGGTGCGATAGCCGAGGATCAGCGCGGTGCCGCCCGCCAGCTCGACGAGCAGCGCGATGGCGAAACCCAGCTGCGGCAGCGGCAGGCCGGACGCGGCGATATAGCCGATGGTCGCGGCGGGAGCGGCTAGCTTGGAAAGGCCGCTCAACAGGAAGATCGCGGCGATGCCGATGCGGCCAACCAGCGGCAGAGCCGACTGAACCTTGGTAGGGGTAGCGGCGGCGGGAAAGGGTGCAGTAGCCATGATGTGTCTCCAGAGGATGGCGGGGACCAATCTGCCTCGCCTCGTGACGGAGAAATGCGCTGTCGGTCGGCGTCCGGGGAGTGGAATAATTCCGCGCGAAACGTTCGATGAAATGGAAAAGCAGCTTTCCGAGAATCTCGAACGAAACCGCCAAGACTATCCCGCTGATCCGAACAGCTGCCGTACGGTACCAAGCGCCGAACACAGGAGGTTTCGATGGATCGTCTCACAACGCCCGAACTGAGCAGGACCGAATGGGCAGCGGTTTCCGTCGCGTTCCAGGATGCGGCTGCTTGCGGCTGCGCGGCTGTTTCCGTCTCGGCACGGTCCTCTATGCTGGGCCGCATTGCCGATACGCTGTTCGGATCCCGCCGGCTGACACCGCTCGCCGATCCCCGGCTGGAGGCGATTCGCCAGTTCGTCTGCACCACCCGGCGGCAACGCAAGCCCGCGGCGGATCTCGCCCCGGTGCTCGCCGATCATGGCTTCAACCCCGCGCAGATCGAAGCGATCGCGCTGCTGGCGATCTGAGGCGCAACGGCCATGGCACACGCAACCGCCCATATCGGTCCCGACCTGCTCGAGACCCGCCTTCAGGCCGGTCGCCACGCGTTGCTGGCGGACGAACCGCCGAGCAATGGCGGCCAGGATGCCGGGCCTGCGCCCTACGACCTGCTCCTCGCGGCACTGGGCGCGTGCACGGCGATGACGCTGCGCATGTACGCCGATCGCAAGGGCTGGCGGATCGATAGGCTCGACGTCGACCTGCGCCTCCTCGGCACGCCCGATACGCGGCGCATCAAGCGCGTGCTGACCGTATCCGGGCCGGACGAGGCCGGTCGCGCCCGTCTGGCCGAAATAGCGGAGCGCACGCCCGTGACGCTCACGTTGAAGCAGGGTATCGCGATCGAGACCCAACTGGCGGAGCAGGCGGCATGAGCACGGAATTGGCGTTGGATGCGATCGCGCGCGATACGGGCGCAGGCAAGTTCCAAGTGGCGGTACAGGTTGCCGGCGTCGCCCTGATGCTCGACGAACCCGTGTCCGTGGGCGGGTTGGGCTCCGGACCCACGCCCTATCAGATGCTGGCGTCGGCGCTGGCGGCGTGCACGACAATGACGCTCCGCGTCTATGCGCTGCAGAAAGGCTGGCCGGTCACCGGCATTCGCACGCTTGCCGGGCACCAGCGCCAGGCGGGCGTGGTCCCCGCGGACCTGTTCACCCGACGGATCGAGATCGAGGGCAGCCTCGACGACGTGCAGCGCGCGCGGCTGCTGGAGATCGCCGATCGCTGCCCGGTCCACCGCACGCTGACAGGTGGTGCGCGCGTCGAAACCGAGCTGGCCGATGCAGCGGCGCCCACCGAGCCGGCGGCCGCCCATGCGGCGGATCTGGAACACGCCATCCGGGATCGCTGAGCGGCGCCTGCCGAAACAATTTGTAACACGCCTCGTTGGGCCCCCATCACGATCAGGGGGGACGATATGCGGCGAAGCGCGCTCAAGGCAGGGATGGTGGCAGCGGCGTTGCTCGCGGCGGGATCGGCGCTGGCCGACGACGACGATCCGCGTTTCTGCCCGACCCGGCCGAGCATCGGCGGATCCAGCTGCACGACCGAGCCCGGGCGGGTCCATGTCGAGGCTTCCTTTCTCGATTGGGAGCGGGACGACCAGGCATCGCAGCGCGAGGACCGCATCGTCGCATCCGATCTGCTGGTGCGGGTCGGCATTGCCTCGAAGACCGAGGTCCAGCTGGGCTGGACCGCCTATGGCCAGGATCGGACGCGGGACAAGGCGACCGGCGCGATCGACACGATCCGCGGTACGGGCGACCTGCGCTTCGCCGTGCGCCAGCACCTCGCGGGCGAGAAAGGGAAGCCTTTTTCCGCCGGTGTCGAGGCCTTCGTCACGGCGCCTACCGGCAGATATCCGGTCGGGGACGGCACCTGGGGTGCGGGCGTGATCGTGCCGGTGCAGTACAACCTGACCGAGAAGGTTGCCATCGCCTTCACCGGCGAAGCCGATGCGGCGGCGAACCAGAGCGGTGTCGGCCGGCACTTCGCCTATAGCGGCATCACCAGCCTGCGCTACAAGTTCAGCGAGCAGGTCTCGACCACCGCCGAGTTTTCGCTGGAGCGCGACCAGGATCCGGAGGGCCATGAAACCCACGCGCTGGCGGCGCTGTCGACGGCGTGGCGGCCGACCAAGGTGCTGCAGTTCGACGTGCTGGCGGTGGCCGGGCTGAACCACCATTCGCCCGACTTCCGGCTGGTGACCGGCGGGGCGATCCTGTTCTAGCGGTTCCGTGCGCCGACGGGATCGGCAGATCGCCTTTCCCGAGCGGCAATTCTGGCCTCCACGCAGTCCGACAGTGCGGGTGGGGTTCGCTGCCCTTGAGAGACGCACGCTTCCACGAAGCTGCAGGTTGCCGAAACCAAGGCAGGATTCTGCTGGCCGTCTCTCGCGCCGCAATGGGTGACGGTTGCGCCCTTTCGCCGATAGTCGATCTTCGTCGCCCGCAGGCGCGGACCGGTCACCACGATTTCGTCGCTCTCCTGCCCGCCCTCCTGCCGGGCGACCGCGGGCGCCTGATGCGGCGGCATCGGCGATGCCGCCGCTACCCCCGGTAGAAGCGCGAACAACCATATCCGGTGCATGACGCCGATCTTCCCCGCTTCTCCATCCGCCCGCGGAAGTGTTTGAAAGCAACTTGTGACTAGGCGGCTAGTTCGTCAAATAGAAGATGCGCAGCACCTGAAGAACGGGTGAGCTTGTCGGCACAGGAGCATGTTTTGTCCGAACCTTCAGCAGTCGACCTGTTGCACGCGAGCATCCAGCGCGTGTGGAACGAGCGGGATGATGCCGTCCGTCTTGCCGCGATGGATGCGATCTATCATGCGGACGCGACGATTTTCGAACCGGCGCGGGCGGTCAGCGGCCATCAGGCCATCTCGGAGGTTGTCGCGGGCGTCCTTGCGGACATGCCGGCCGGGTTCCGGTTCGAAATCGACGGGCCGGGCCTCGGCCATCACGGCGTCGCCACGGCACGGTGGAAAGGCGGTCCCCCGGGCGAAACCAGCGTCAGCGGCGTCGACGTCGCGCGGGCGAAAGACGGCAAGCTGATCGAACATTATTTCTTCTTCGATTCGCCGCTATGACCGAAGGCGATGGGCGCGGGTCCCCGGGTTCCTGCTGAAAAGGTGGGGGGCGAGGCCGCCGCCGGTCTTCCCCATCGCGGCAAGCCTGCACGACCTAGACCTCGCCCAGGTCCTCCAGATCCGCATCTTCGCGCCCTACCTCCACGAACCGCGTCCGCAGCCACGATGCCGCCGGGCCCGGCGGGGCATCGCGCCGCCAGATCGCGCTGAAGCGGTACATGCCGCCGGGGCTCTCGGGCATCGCCAGCCGCACCAGCGTGCCGGCGACCAGATCGGGCTCGATCAGCGGCAGCGGCATGTTGCCCCAGCCGATGCCTTCGCGGAGCAGCGCGTGCTTGGCGCCGAGATCGGCGAGCCGCCAGGTGCGCGGGCTCATCACCGCGAAGTCGCGGCCGGCGGTCAGCGGCGAGCGATCCGACAGGACGAGCTGGACATGGTCGCGCCCCGCGCCGGGCGGGATCGGGTCCATCCGGCCCAGCGGATGGTCGGGCGCCGCCACCGGTACCATCGCCACCGATCCGGCCGCTTCGCACTCGATGCCGTTGACGCCCTGCGCCAGCGGCCCGGAAAGGCCGAGAACCGCCTTGCCCTCCAGCACCAGGCTGGTGATCGCCCCCAGCGCCTCGACGTGCAGCCGCAGCGTCACCGTCGGGAATTCGGCGCGGAAGGCGCGGAGCACTTCACCCAGCCGGCGGGTGGGCAGCATCACGTCGACCGCGAGGTTCACCTCCGCCTCCAGCCCGTCGAGCAACCCCTTCACCTTGGCGCGCAAGCCATCGATGCCTTGCGACACCGTCCGCGCCTCGGCCAGCACGGCTTCGCCCGCCATGGTCAGACGCGGTTTCTTGGTGCCCTCGCGATCGAACAGCAGCACGCCCAGTTGCGCCTCGAGATTGGCGATGCCGTAGCTGATCACCGAAACCGCGCGGTTCAGCTGCCGCCCCGCCCCCGCGAAGCTGCCGCTGTCCACCACGGCAAGGAAGATGCGGAGCTGATCGAAAGTGGGGGTGCCCGGGTTTGACATTTCTATTTCCTGGAACGTTTGCGCCAAACTTATCCGACTGCATGGCGAAGTCGAGCCCGCCTATCTCCGGGGCATCACAGCAGCGCCGCGATCCGGCGCGCCCCACAGGGAGACCCACAATGATCGAACTTCGTCCCTTTTCCAGCCTTGGCGGCGCCAATCATGGCTGGCTTGACGCAAAGCACCATTTCTCCTTCGCCAACTATTATGATCCGGCCCGCACCAGCTGGGGCAATCTGCGCGTGTGGAACGACGACACCATCGCGCCGCAAACCGGCTTTCCGCCGCACCCGCACCGCGACATGGAGATCATCACCTATGTCCGTGAAGGCGCGATCACCCACCAGGACAATCTCGGCAACCACGGCCGCACCGTCGCGGGCGACGTGCAGGTGATGTCGGCAGGCACCGGCATCGCGCATTCCGAGTATAATCGCGAGGACGAGACCACCCGCATCTTCCAGATCTGGATCCAGCCGACCCTCGGTGGGGAGAAGCCGAGCTGGGGCACGCGGCCCTTCCCGAAGACCGACCGGGCCGGCCAGTTCGTGGTGCTGGCGAGCGGCTTCGAAGGCGATGGCGACGCCTTGCCGATCCGTACCGATGCGCGGGTGGTGGGAGCCAGTCTCCGTGCGGGCGAGAGCGCGGAATATGTGCTTGGCAGCGATCGCCGCGCCTATCTGGTGCCTGCAACCGGCGCCGTGGAGATCGACGGCACGCGCATCAATGCCCGGGACGGCGCCGCGATCAAGGACGTGGAAATCGTGAAGATCACCGCGATCGAAGACAGCGAAATCGTGATGGTCGACGCGGCGTGACATGGCGGCGGGCGGTGCAACGGCACTGCCCGCTTGCCGATGCGCAAACTGGAAGCCGGTGCATTAACTTGCATCATGGTGGTTTCAAAAGAATTGTTTGCCCTGTCATGGAACGGCGTGAAGCTTGCACGGGTTCTCTCTGTTGAACGCAACGGGGAAACCATCCTTGACCCTACACGCCGCCAATGATCGCCCTAGCAGCAACTTTGCGTTGATCTGCTTCTCGCACCTTCGCTGGAACTTCGTCTTTCAGCGACCACAGCATCTCATGATGCGGTTCGCCCGCAACATGGATGTGCTGTTCTGGGAGGAGCCGATCGAGGACGCCAGTCCCACCCCCTGGCTGGAACTGCGCGAGGAAGAGGCGGGCGTGACGGTGGCGGTGCCGCATCTGCCCGGCGATCTTCAGGAACAGGCGCGGGATGCGGCGCTGCGGGCACTGCTCGACGATCATGTCGCGGGCATCGGCGAGCGGCTGATCCGCTGGTACTATACCCCGATGATGCTGCCCTTCTCGCGGCATCTCGATGCGTCGTGCACCGTCTACGACTGCATGGATGAACTGAAGAACTTCCGCTTTGCGCCGCCCGAGCTGATGTCGCTGGAGCAGGAACTGTTCGGGCTGGCCGACCTGATCTTCACCGGCGGCTACAGCCTGTACGAAGCGAAGCGCGAAAGCCATGGCTCCGTCCACCCATTTCCATCGAGCGTCGACACCGCGCATTTCGCGCAGGGGCGCGCTCTGGTGCAGGATGCGGCCGACCAGGCGGGACTGCCACGGCCGCGCCTGGGCTTCTACGGCGTCATCGACGAGCGGATGGATCTGGCACTGATCGCCGCGCTCGCCGATGCGCGGCCGGACTGGACGATCGTGATGGTCGGGCCGGTCGTGAAGATCGATCCTGCCGAACTTCCGCAGCGCCCGAACATCGCCTGGCTTGGCGGCAAGGGCTATGCCGAGCTGCCGCTCTATGCCGGCGGCTGGGACGTCGCGTTGATGCCGTTCGCAATCAACGAGGCGACCCGCTTCATCAGCCCTACCAAGACCCCCGAATATCTCGCGGCGGGCCTGCCGGTCGTCTCCACGCCGATCGTTGACGTGATCCGCCATTATGGCGGCGTTGCCGGCGTGTTCGTGGCCGAGGGCGCGGAGGCCTTCCTCGAAGCCTGCAATCAGGCGCTGGCGCTTCGCGCGCAGGGCGACGCCTGGCGCGCGGAGGCAGATGCGCTGCTTGCAGAGCAGAGCTGGGATCAGGTGGCGGCGCGCATGCTGGGGCTGATCCTGCAGGTCGCCGAACCCGACAAGCCGTTGCTCAAGCCCGTCCGGAACACCCATTACGACTATCTCGTGGTCGGCGCGGGCTTTGCCGGATCGGTAATGGCCGAGCGCCTTGCCGCCGATGCGGGCAAGCGCGTGCTGGTGATCGACAAGCGGCCGCACATCGCGGGCAACGCGTTCGACCACAAGGATGCGGCCGGCATCCTGATCCACCAATATGGGCCGCACATCTTCCACACCAACAGCGCGGACATCTTCGACTATCTGTCGCGCTTCACCGAATGGCGCCCCTATGAGCACCGGGTGCTGGCGGAAGTGCGCGGGCAGCTGGTGCCGATCCCGATCAACCGGACGACGCTGAACACGCTGTTCGGCCTCGCGCTGGAAACCGAGGAGGCGGCGGCTGCCTTTCTGGCGGCGCGCGCGGAGCCGGTGACGGTGATCCGCAGCTCCGAGGATGTCGTGATCTCGGCCGTGGGCCGTGAGCTCTACGAGACCTTCTTCCGCGGCTATACGCGCAAGCAATGGGGGATCGACCCGTCGGAGCTCGATAAGAGCGTCACCGCGCGCGTGCCGACCCGCACCAACACCGACGACCGCTACTTCACCGATCGCTTCCAGGCGATGCCGCGCGACGGCTTCACCGCCATGTTCGCGAAGATGCTGGACCATCCCAACATCGACCTCGAACTGGGCGTCACTTTCGAAGAGGCGAAGCGACGGTTCAGCTTCGACCAGATCGTCTATACCGGGCCGATCGACGAGTATTTCGACTTCCGCTTCGGCAAGCTGCCCTACCGCTCGCTGCGCTTCGAGCATGTCCACGAGGATCGCGAGTGGGCGCAGCCGGTGGCGGTGGTGAACTATCCCGACGAGGCGGTGCCGTACACGCGCGTGACCGAGTACAAGCATCTCACCGGGCAGCAGGCCGCGAACACGAGCCTGACCTACGAATATCCGAGTGCGGAAGGGGACCCCTATTACCCGATCCCGCGGCCCGAGAATCAGGCGTTGTTCAAGAGCTACGAGGCGCTCGCCGAAGCGACCAGCGGCGTGCTGTTCGTCGGTCGGCTCGCCACCTATCGCTACTATAACATGGACCAGGTCGTCGGGCAGGCCCTCGCCACCTACCGCCGCCATGTCGCCGAGGAGCGCGAGGCCGCACCCGCGAAGGCGGCGGCGCTGGCGGAGTGACGTTTCTCCGTCCCCCTCCCGTGCGCGGGAGGGGGCTTGGCAGCAGGCAGCAGGGCTCAGGCCGCCTGCGCGTCGTCGTCCGGCTTGGCGGGATCGAGGTCCTTGCCGGCCTCTACCGCGATGATCGGCCAATGCGGCGCCTTGTCGTCCAGCGTGCTGAGCAGGCGGAGGAACTCGACCTCGGTATCGTCATAGGGGACGCCGCCGACGTCGAAGATGTCGTGGAACCACTTGTCCTTCAGGCCCGCCAGGTTCGGGTTTTCCCAAGCCGCCCACGGCAGGTGCGTCTGTGTCTTGCCGCGCACCAGGCCCCAGCAGAAGGCGCCGACATTCTTCGCCTTTGCCACCGGCAGGATCGCCTCGAACGTGCTGCCCGCCGGGCGTGCCATGAATTCGGTGCACCACATCGGCCGGTTGAATACCGCCAGCCAGTCGATGCGCTGGGCAAAGTCCTCGGCCGTGCCGTAATTGTGGAACGAGATCACGTCCGAAAGGCCGGTCTGCGCCTGCTGCAGCGGCGTCAGCAGGTCGGGCGAGGACCAGTCGCCCAGCCAGATGCCGCTGGTGAGCGGCTGCACCGGCCGCATGCTGCGCGCCCAGGTGAAGGCCTCGACCAGCAGCGGCAGGACGAGATCGGCCTTGGCGTTCAGTTCGCCCGCGTCGCACAGCGAAACCTCCGGTCCATTGTCCGGTTCGTTCCAGATATCCCAGGCGAGCACCCGGCGATCGTTGCGGAAGCGGCCGACCACGCCCTTGATATAGCCCTCCAGCCGCGGCCGCTGGCCAAGGTCGCGCAGCGCCGGAATGCCGGGCGACTGCACCCAGCCGGAATTGTGCACGCCCGGCTTCGGCGCCGGCTGCGGGCCCAGCGCGGGATCGGGGTGCCAGCAGGAATCGAACAGCACGAGCATCACCCGGATGCCATAGCCGTCCGCCACCGCCAGCATCGTGTCGATGCGCGCGAGGAAACCGTCCGGATCCTCGGCCCAGAGCAGATCGTGCAGATACACGCGCACCGCGTTCATGCCGACGTGCGCCGCCAGCGCCAGTTCGGCGCGGATCGCCTCGATGTCGAACGTTTCCGCTTGCCACATCTCCAGCTGGTTGATCGCGTTGGAAGGCGTGAAGTTGCAGCCCATCGCCCAGGGCTGGCGTGCGAACCACGCCTTGGCTTCCGTTTCCGTCCAACGCCCGACCATCGTTCCGCACTCCGCCACCGGCATTGCCGGGTTCTGCTTATAAACGTCGCTAACCATTTCGTTTTTATAGGCGAAGAAGTGAATTGCGGATGTACCCGCTACGCGCTTCTTCGGAGGAATCCGCCTGCCTTTTGCGACGAGCGGAGCCGATTTCCTGATCCAGGTTTACCCCGCATCTTCCAGGCGGGGCCTGCCGAACCCTGCCACAGCCTTTGAGGGACCGGATGCCACCACTCGAACTTTGGGGCGGTGCCGAATGCACCGTGAATCGCGTCGAGGATCGGTTTCGCGATCAGACGACCGAAACCGGCCATCATGACCGGCTGGACGACCTGGATCGCGTCGCCGAACTCGGCGTGCGGGCGCTTCGTTTCCCGCTGCTCTGGGAGCGCATCGCTCCCGACGTGCCCGAGCGCTGCGACTGGGCATGGAGCGACGCCCGCCTGGCGCGCTTGCGCGACCTGGAGATCCGGCCGATCGCCGGGCTGGTCCATCACGGCAGCGGGCCGCGGCGCACCCATCTGCTGGACCCGGATTTCGGGGCGAAGCTGGGCGATTTTGCGGCGCGGGCGGTGGAGCGCTACCCCTGGATCGCGGACTGGACCCCGGTCAACGAACCGCTCACCACCGCGCGGTTCTCCGCGCTTTACGGCCACTGGTATCCCCATGCTCGAGACGAGGCGAGCTTCTGGCGTGCGCTGGTGCATCAGGTGGAAGGCGTGGCCTGCGCCATGGCCGCGATCCGGCGGGTTCGGCCGGGGGCGCGGCTGATCCAGACCGACGACCTCGGCAGAACCTATGGCACGCCCGGGACGCGAGAACAGGTCGCCCATGACAATCATCGCCGGTGGATGGGGTGGGACCTGCTGTGCGGCCGCGTCGTCCCCGGCCATCCTTTATGGGACCGGCTGGCCGGTTGCGGCCTTGGCGCGAAACTGGAGGCGCTCGCCGACGCGGCCTGTCCCCCGGACGTGATCGGCATCAACCACTATCTGACGAGCGACCGGTTCCTCGACGAGCGCGTCACTGCCTATCCCGAGCCGATGCGGGGCGGCAACGGCAAGGTCGCCTATGTCGATACCGAGGCCGTCCGGGTGCTCGATCCCGCGCCGAAGGGGCTCGCCAATGCCCTGGCGGAGGCCTGGCGGCGCTACCGCATCCCGATCGCGATCACCGAAGTGCATAATGGCTGCACGCGCGAGGAACAGATGCGGTGGATGCGCGACGCCTGGGACGATGCGCAGGCGGCACGCGCCGCAGGCGTGGAGGTGCGGGCGGTCACCGCCTGGTCGCTTTTCGGTGCCTCGGGCTGGAACACGCTGCTTACCGCGCCGGGCATCTACGAGCCCGGCGTGTTCGACGTGCGCGGCGACGCGCCCCGGCCCACGGCGATGGTGCCGCTGCTGCAGGCCCTTGCCCGCGGCGCAGAGCCGACGCATCCCGCACTGGCAGGGGAGGGCTGGTGGCAGCGTGACCTGCGCGTGCCGTTCCATCGCCATCCGCATCCGGAACCCGATGTGGAGGGGCGGCGACGGCAGGGGCGCCCGCGTCCGCTGCTGATCACGGGCGCGACCGGCACGCTCGGCAGGGCACTTGCCCGCACCTGCACGATTCGCGGCCTGGCACATGTGCTGACCGATCGAGCGATGCTCGACCTTGCCGACAGTGCGTCGATTGCGGCGGCGCTCGACGACTATCGGCCGTGGGCGGTGATCAACGCCGCCGGCTGGGTGCGGGTGGACGATGCCGAGGACGCGGAGGCCGCCTGTTTCGCCGCCAACTGCATCGGCGCCACCAAACTGGCGATCGCGGCTTCCGAGCGCGGCATCCCGACGGTCGATTTCTCCAGCGACCTCGTGTTCGACGGGCTGCGCGACCGGCCCTATGCCGAAGCCGATCCGTGCACCCCGCTGAACGCCTATGGCCGCAGCAAGGCGGCGATGGAGGCGGCGATCGGGGCCTTGCCCGGCCGGCACCTGATCGTGCGAACCGCGGCGTTCTTCTCGCCCTGGGACCCGCACAATTTCGCGGTGCAGGCGGTGGAGGCGCTGGCGGCCGGGCGCGACTTTCCCGCGGCGAGCGATCAGATCGTTTCCCCTGCCTATGTGCCCGACCTGTGCAACGCAGTGCTCGACGAGCTGATCGACGGGACCACCGGCACGCTTCATCTCGCCAATCGGGGCGCGATCAACTGGGCGGAATTCGCCGTTGCGGTGGCCGAGGCTTGTGGACTGCCGCCGGACGGGGTCTATCCTCTGCCGGGAGCGGAGCTGGGCTGGCGCGCCAGTCGTCCGCCGCACGTGCCGCTGGCCAGCCGGCGCATGCCGGAACTCGCGTCGGCGCTGCAAGCCTTTGCCGCTGCACCCGAAGTGCAGGCGCGCGTGGCGCGCGCTGCTCGCACGGAGGCGCTGCAATCCGCGTGAGCCGCCTGCTCCGGCACGGCCCCTCTTGCGCTGGACAGCCGGAGCGCCGATGTAGTCGCGGGCAATACAACAACCACGAGATCATCCCACATGCATCCGCTTTCCGGTCAGATGACCATCGATCCCGTTACTGGCGCACTCGTTCCCATCGTCATCGAGCAGTCGAGCCGCGGCGAACGCAGCTTCGACATCTATTCGCGCCTGCTGCGGGAGCGGATCGTCTTCGTTACCGGCCAGGTGGAAGACCATATGGCCTCGCTGATCACCGCACAGCTGCTGTTCCTCGAATCGGAAAATCCGAAGAAGGACATCTGGATGTACATCAACTCGCCGGGCGGCGTCGTCACGGCGGGCATGGCGATCCACGACACGATGCAGTATATCCGTCCGCGCGTCGGCACGGTGTGCATCGGCCAGGCGGCGTCGATGGGCTCGTTCCTGCTGGCCTCGGGCGAGCCGGGCCTGCGCGTGGCGCTGACCAACGCCCGCATCATGCTGCACCAGCCCTCGGGCGGCGCGCAGGGCATGGCGTCGGACATCGAGATCCAGGCGAAGGAAATCCTCCGCATCCGTGCGCGCATGAACGCGCTGTATGCGAAGTATACCGGCCAGCCGATCGAGAAGATCGAGACGACGATGGACCGCGATTCGTTCTTCGAAGCCGAAGAAGCCAAGGCCTTCGGCATCGTCGACGAGGTGTACGAGAAGCGTCCGGTGCCGAGCGAGGATGCGGCAGCGGCAAATTAACACTATATGCCTATCCTCGGCCGCCTGACGATTCCCGGTGCATGGAACGTCGGGCGGGCGGGGCGATTTATGGATTGCCGGAATTTCGCCTGCGTGTAGGATGGCAGGCGAGCGTAGCGCGCCCGAGGCGCGAAGGATGGATTAAATGACTAAGCTCAGCGGCGGTGACTCCAAGAGCACGCTCTATTGCTCCTTCTGCGGCAAGAGCCAGCATGAGGTGCGCAAGCTCATCGCCGGCCCGACCGTGTTCATCTGCGATGAATGCGTCGAGCTGTGCAACGACATCATCCGCGAGGAAACCAAGTCCTCGCTGGTGTCGAAGAAGGACGGTGGCGTCCCTTCGCCGCAGGAAATCTGCGACGTGCTCGACGATTACGTCATCGGGCAGAAGAAGGCGAAGCGCGTCCTCTCGGTGGCGGTGCACAACCATTACAAGCGGCTCAACCACGGCGCCAAGGGTGCCGATGTCGAGCTCGCCAAGTCGAACATCCTGCTCGTCGGCCCCACCGGCTGCGGCAAGACGCTGCTGGCCCAGACGCTGGCGCGCATCCTCGACGTGCCGTTCACCATGGCCGATGCCACCACGCTCACCGAAGCCGGCTATGTCGGCGAGGACGTGGAGAACATCATCCTCAAGCTGCTCCAGGCCTCCGACTATAATGTCGAGCGGGCGCAGCGCGGCATCGTGTACATCGACGAGATCGACAAGATCAGCCGCAAGGCCGAGAATCCCTCGATCACGCGCGACGTGTCGGGCGAAGGCGTGCAGCAGGCGCTGCTCAAGCTGATGGAAGGGACCACCGCGTCCGTTCCCCCGCAGGGCGGCCGCAAGCATCCGCAGCAGGAATTCCTGCAGGTGGACACGACCAACATCCTGTTCATCTGCGGCGGCGCCTTTTCGGGCCTCGAGAAGATCATCGGCGATCGTCTGCAGGGCAAGTCGATCGGTTTCGGCGCGCATGTCGCCGCACCGGACGAGCGCCGCACCGGCGAACTGCTCCGCCAGACCGAGCCGGAGGATCTGCTCAAGTTCGGCCTGATCCCCGAATTCGTCGGCCGTCTGCCGGTAATCGCGACGCTCGAGGACCTCGACGTCGAGGCGCTGATCAAGATCCTGACCGAGCCGAAGAACGCCCTGGTCAAGCAGTATCAGAAGCTGTTCGACATGGAGGCGGTCAAGCTCGGCTTCACCGACGACGCACTCACTGCGGTGTCGAAGAAGGCGATCGAGCGCAAGACCGGCGCGCGTGGCCTGCGTTCGATCCTCGAGGGCATCCTGCTCGACACGATGTTCGACCTGCCCAGCATGGACGGGGTCGACGAGGTCGTGGTCGACAAGGACGTGGTCGAGGGCCGCAAGGAGCCGGTCCGCATCTACGCCAAGAAGGAAAAGGCCGGCAGCGCCGCCTGATCCTGTGGTCTCGGATCGCCGTCCGTTCGGCGACCTGGAAAGACCGCGCGACCATCGCTGCGATGCTTGCGCGGGCTTTCACCGAGGACCCGGTGTCTGAATGCATGTTCCCGAACGAGGAGGCGCGGCAGCGACGGCTGCGGCGCCTCTTTTCGTTGCTGGCGGCTTTCGATCTTCGCAGCGCGAGCGGGTTCGCATGGAAGAGCGCGCCGCGGTGACGCCCGCCTCGCCGGCCAAGGATCGGCTGGCTTGCGATGCTGCCGAACCTCTCGGCGCTGGTGCCCGCGCCAGGCGCTTCACCCATGCCCATATCGCCGGTTGATCCCGCCGCGACGGCGACAGCAACCAGTGTCGGCCTCTACCAGCGCTGCGGCTTTGCCGTGACCGGCGAATGGCGGGTGCCTCAGGGCCCGCGACTGTGGTTCATGGCGCAGGCGGCGTGGCCGCTCATTTGCTGGCCGGGGCGGCGGTGTCCAGCTTGGCAGGCCAGGCAAGGCCGCGGAGCAACTCGACAAAGGCCTGGCGCAGGTCGTTGTTGCGTCCCCAACTCGCCCGCGCCGCGACGAGCCAGCTGCCGCCCGCCGGGCAGAACAGATAGCTCTCGGAGGTCAGCGGCTGTTCCTTGCCGTCGAGCATGCCGGTCATGGTGAAGCGCGCGTGATAGGCGGAATCGGGCGTGCGGCCGGAGGGTGAAGGCCAGCGATCGCTCTCGACCAGCTTCACATCGGAATAGTTCTGCGCGACGTTGCGCTCGATCTCCGCGAAGCTCGCCGCGCAATCCTGGTCGGGCGTGGCGGGGTAGACGTACAGCGTCACGAAGCCGAGTTCGCCGCCGCGCCGCAAGGCGTATCCGGCGCTGACATCCAGCTGTTCGGCGTCATAGGCGTGGATGCGGGTGCGCAGGGCGTTGCCCAGCCGTTCCGGGAAGGCCATGCCGCTCGCCGCATGCGTCCAGTCGCCGTCGACCTGCAGGTCTTCCTGCGCCGCGGCCGGCACTGCGGCGATCAACAGGATCGGGGCCAGATTCAGGCCGCGAAACATGGTCATTCCTCACCCCAGCAACATGTCAGCATCTCGTCGTGCCGCCCGAGCGTCGCAGAGCACCGCGGCCGATGCAAGCCGCGGCATGCCCATGCGCCTCGCCTGCGCGTCAGAAGGCGCCGGGCAGGAACCGCTTCACGCGCGCCGCATAGGCATCATACTCCCGGCCGAACCGGATGTGCAGCAGTCGCTCTTCCGCCTGCACGCGGACCCAGGTGCCATAGGCGAACAGCGGCAGGCCTAGGACGAGCCCGCGCCAGTGCCCGAGGGCCAAAGCCACCGCCAGCAGCAGCGCGAACAGGCCCGTGTAGATGGGGTGCCGAATGGTGGCGAAAGGGCCCCAGGTCACGAGATCATGATCGCGCCGAATTCGTGCGGCAAAGCTCCAGTTGCTGCCCATCGCGCTTGCCGCGGACAGGAAGATGCCGACGCAGGCGCCCGCCAGCATCGCCACGAGCACCGCTTCACCCACCGCCGCCGCAGATCCCGCCTGCAGCGTCGGGCGGAGGGGCCCTGCGGCGACAGCGAGGAACCCCGCCGCCTGGAGCCAGGTGCCTAGGCGAGACGGGTTGCCGTCCTGTGCCCCGCTCTCCCCGCCGCGACCGCGTCGAAAGTGAACCCACAGCAGCGCAGCGGCGAACGCGATCAGCCCGAGGAGCAGTGCGCCGAGCCCCGGCGCGCCGACGGGCGCCGGGGCGACCAGCGCGGTCATCGCTGCTGCGACCAGCGCTGGAGAGCCTCCACCGATTCGGAGCGGCGCAGCACATGCGCCTCCGGGTCGAGCACCACATGCGCGGAGCTCGGCACGGTGAGCGTCGCGGTGCCGCCGGGCATCGCCACCTTCTGCACCTTGCCGTCGATCGACACGTCGACGGGGAACGGGAAGGGCCGATCGGCGGGCGTCTTCCAGCGCAGCGTCAACCGCTCCCCCGCGCGCTCGCTGACCAGCTCCGGCAGATCGGCGGAATAGAGGTAGACGTCGAAGAACCATTGCAGGTTCTCGCCGGTCACCTGCTGCACGATGCCGATATATTCGGGCGTGGTGCCGAAGCGCGGCTTGAAATTGCCGGGCTTCGGGTCGGGCCGTCCATAGACGATCCGCCGGGTGACTTCGAAGAACCGGTCGTCGCCGATCAGATAGCGCAGGGTGTGAAGGACCCAGGCGCCCTTGTAGTAGATGTCCTGGCCCGGGCCGCCCTTCTCGTCCTCATACACCTCTTCCTCGGTGCGGATCTTGCCCGAGACGATCGGCGCCCTGTTGCGAAGGACGAGGCGGAACTGGTCCATCATCGCCGCGTAGCGGGCATCGCCCTCGCGCCACTGGCCGTAGAGCGGCTGCATGTACTGGGTATAGCCTTCGTGCAGCCAGTAATCGTCCCAGTTCGCGGCGGTCAGCTGGTTGCCGAACCATTCATGGCCGAGCTCATGCTGGAAGATCTCGTCGAAGCCCGAAGGAGTCTTGCGGTAGTTGTTGCCATAGGCGTTGATCGTCTGGTGCTCCATGCCCATGTGCGGCGTTTCGACCACCCCCAGCTTTTCGTCGCCCCAGGGGAAGGGGCCGATCATCTGCTCGTAGAAATCGACCGTCGGCGCGAACTCGGCGAACAGCGCCTTCGCCTTGGCCTCGCGGCCGGGCAGATACCAGTAGTGCAGCGGGAAGCTGTTGCCGAAGCGGCTCTTATACTCGGCCGTCAGCTCCTGATAGGGCGCGATGTTGAGCGCGATGTCGTAGGGATTGGGACTCTTTGCGCGCCAGTGCCAGGTGGTGCGGCCATCGGCGAGCGTTTCCACCCGAAGCAGCTTGCCGTTGGAGGGCGCCTTGAGCCCAGCCGGCACGGTGATGTGCAGGTCCACCAGTTCGGGCTCGCCCTGGGGAAAATCGAGGCATGGCCAGAACAGGTCGCAGCCATAGCCTTCGGCGGTGGTGGCGATCCAGGGCTTCTTGTCGCCCGGCGTGGTCGCCCAGACGAGGCCGTCATCCCACGGCGCGCGCACCGCCACGTGCGGGGTGCCGCCATAGGCGATCTCGGCGGTGACGCGATCGCCGGCCTTGAGCGGGCGGGGCAGGGCGATGAACAGGCGACCCTCGGGATTGCGCCACGCCGCGGGCTTCAGTGGCTTGCCGTCGATCCGCACTGCGGTGACCGGCAGGTTCCGGTCCAGGTCGATCTGCAGTTCGGTTTGCGGTGCGCTGGTGCGGAGCGACAATGTCGCCGTGCCGTGCAGCGCATAGGCCGCCGGCAGCACTTCGATCGCGAGATCGGCATGTTCCAGGCGAAGCGCGGCGCGGGCAGGGGCGATCGGGCCGCCCGATGCCTGGGTGGTGGGGGTGATCGGCGGCTCGCCGCGCTTTTGTGCGGCGGCACCCGTCGTCATCGCCACGCTCGCCAGCAGGGCAAATGCCATTGTCGATCTGCTCAAATTCATCCCCAGCGCTGCGCGCCGCCTCGTCCCCGAACGAATCGACGCATTGAGGCGCCATGATAGCGTTGCTGCAGTGCGACGCGAGCGAAGACGTGTTCGGCCAAGGGGCTGGAGTTTTCCACCGCAATCTGGGTTAATGCCCTCACCCGATTGATGCGATCGTCCCAGGCCCCATATATAAGGCCTATGGTGCTCCCTTCTGGGGGCCGACCCGGAGTTTTCATGAAGCAGTCCTATCCTGTCCTGCCGCTTCGCGACATCGTCGTCTTCCCGCACATGATCGTGCCGCTGTTCGTCGGCCGTGATAAGTCGGTCGCGGCGCTGGAAGCGGCGATGGCTGCCGACAAGGAGATTTTCCTCGTCGCGCAGCTCGATCCGGCCGAGGACGATCCCGGCCGCGAGGATCTCTACGATACCGGCGTTTCCGCCGAAGTGCTGCAGCTGCTCAAGCTGCCCGACGGCACCGTGCGCGTGCTCGTCGCCGGCAAGGAACGCGGCAGCCTTACCTCCATCGAGGAGACCGGCGCCTATCTCACCGCGCATGTCGAACCCGTCACCGAAGGCGATACCTCGCTTGAGGATGCGGCCGTCGAGCTCAGCGCCGAGCTGAAGGCGCTGATGCGCTCGGTCGTCGACCAGTTCGAGAATTACGCCAAGCTCAACCGCAAGCTGCCCGCTGAAACCGCGGTGCAGCTGGGCGAGCTGGAGGATCCGTCGCGCCTGGCAGACGCCGTCGCGGCGAACATCTCGGTGAAGGTCGCGGACAAGCAGTCGCTGCTGGTGGAAAACGATCCGCAGAAGCGCCTCGAAATGGTGTTCGCCTTCATGGAAGGCGAGCTGGGCGTGCTGCAGGTCGAGAAGAAGATCCGCAGCCGCGTCAAGCGCCAGATGGAGAAGACGCAGCGCGAATATTATCTCAACGAGCAGCTCAAGGCGATCCAGCGCGAGCTGGGCAATGAGGGCGAAGAGGGCGAGGGCGACGAGGTCGCCGAACTCACCCAGAAGATCGCCACGCTCAAGCTCTCCAAGGAAGCGCGCGCCAAGGCGCAGGGCGAGCTGAAGAAGCTCAAGACGATGGCGCCGATGTCGGCCGAGGCCACCGTCGTGCGCAACTATCTCGACGTGCTGCTGGGCCTGCCCTGGGGCAAGAAGTCCAAGCTGAAGAAGGACATCGCCGAGGCGCAGGGCGTGCTCGACCAGGATCACTATGCCCTGGAGAAGGTGAAGGACCGGATCGTCGAATATCTCGCGGTCCAGGCGCGCACCAACAAGCTGAAGGGGCCGATCCTGTGCCTTGTCGGCCCGCCGGGCGTCGGCAAGACCTCGCTCGGCAAGAGCATCGCCAAGGCGACGGGCCGCGAGTTCATCCGCCAGTCGCTGGGCGGCGTGCGCGACGAAGCCGAGATCCGCGGCCACCGCCGCACGTATATCGGCTCGCTGCCGGGCAAGATCGTGTCGAACCTCAAAAAGGCCGGCACCTCGAACCCGCTGTTCCTGCTCGACGAGATCGACAAGCTCGGCCAGGACTTCCGCGGCGATCCCGCCTCGGCGCTGCTCGAGGTGCTCGATCCGGAGCAGAACAGCAAGTTCAACGACCATTATCTGGAGATCGACATCGATCTCTCGGACATCATGTTCGTCTGCACGGCCAACTCGCTCAACCTGCCGCAGCCGCTGCTTGACCGCATGGAGATCATCCGGCTGGAGGGCTATACCGAGGACGAGAAGGTCGAGATTGCCGAGCGCCACCTGGTCGCCAAGCAGGTCGACGCGCATGGGCTGAAGGACGGTGAGTTCACGCTCACCAACACCGGCCTGCGTGACCTGATCCGCTATTACACGCGTGAAGCCGGCGTGCGTACGCTGGAGCGCGAGATTGCCAAGCTGGCCCGCAAGAGCCTGCGCAAGATCCTCGAGGGCAAGGAGACGTCGGTCACCATCACGCCCGAGAACCTTTCCGAGTTTGCCGGGGTGCGGAAGTTCCGCTTCGGCGTGGGCGAGGAGGAGCACCAGATCGGCGCCGTCACCGGCCTCGCCTGGACGGAAGTGGGCGGCGAGCTGCTGACCATCGAAAGCGTCACCGTGCCCGGCAAGGGCGCGATCAAGACGACCGGCAAGTTGGGCGACGTGATGAAGGAATCGGTGGAAGCCGCGTTCAGCTTCGTCCGTGCGCGCAGCCCGAGCTACGGCATCAAGCCGAGCCTGTTCGCGCGGAAGGACATCCACGTCCACCTGCCCGAGGGCGCGGTGCCGAAGGATGGTCCGTCGGCGGGCATCGGTCTGGTCACCTCGATCGTCTCGACGCTGACCGGCGTGTCGGTGCGCAAGGACGTGGCGATGACCGGCGAAGTGACGCTGCGTGGGCGGGTGCTGCCGATCGGCGGGCTCAAGGAGAAGCTCCTCGCGGCGCTGCGCGGCGGTATCAAGATGGTGCTGATCCCGGAGGAGAATGAGAAGGATCTCGCCGAAATCCCTGCAAACATTCGGGAAGGCCTGGAAATTGTCCCGGTTTCGCACGTCGATGAAGTTTTGCGGCTTGCGCTCACCGAGCCATTGACTGCAATCGACTGGTCGGATGCCGATGATCTCGCTACCCAGCCGCCCGCCGGCCTGCCGGCGATCGGAGATGCGCTGCATCATTGACAAGCCGTAACTTTTCTGACGCAATTCCGTCCGAAAGACTTTGACTCCGGCGGCTCGCCCGTGCTGACTCGCACGTAAAGCGCAGCCGCCGCGACTCATTCGGCTATCCATCATATCAAACGCGGTATCCCGCACAGTTTCAGGGGGTTTGCACCAGCATGAACAAGCAAGAGCTGATCGGTCAGGTCGCTGACGTATCGGGCCTGGCCAAGGGCGACGCGGTAAAGGCCGTCGAAGCGGTGTTCGACGTGATCACCGGCGCGCTCAAGAAGGGCGACGAAGTCCGTCTCGTCGGCTTCGGCACCTTTTCGGTCAGCAAGCGCAAGGCTTCGACCGGCCGAAACCCGCGCACCGGCGAGGAAATGACCATCAAGGCTTCGAACCAGCCCAAGTTCAAGCCGGGCAAGGTGCTGAAGGATTCGGTCAACTAAGCACCGAAAAAATTTGCGGGCAGGGTGCGGAACGGGGCTGGACAGGCCCGCATCGGCACCGTAAAGGCCCGCTTCCCGTTTCGGCCGCAGGGTTTCACCCACAGGCCAATGGGCGCGTAGCTCAGTGGTAGAGCACTGTGTTCACACCGCAGGGGTCGCTGGTTCAATCCCAGCCGCGCCCACCATGTAGAGAAGCCCGTCGGACCCCGGTCCGGCGGGCTTTTTCGTTGCCCGACGCGCCGGCGCGGGATAGGCGCACGCCCATCCCGATTGCCGGTCTCGCTGGTCGCCGTGCAGGGGCGCGGAGGAGACGGTAGCGATGTTGTGGGCAGGGGCGACGGTTGCGGCGGCGGCATTCCAGGTGGCGCGCAACGCCTTCCAGCGCGGCATGATGGCATCGAGCGGGCCCTGGGGCGCGACGCTGGTACGCTTCCTGTTCGGCCTGCCCTTCTCGACCGCGCTGATGCTCGGCGCCATCCTTGCCGTCGGCCCCGATCACCTGCACCCGCAACTCGGCTGGGCGTTCTGGTGGCCGGCGCTGCTCGGCGCGCTGGCGCAGGTGCTGGCTACCGCCGCGCTGCTCCAGGCCATGCACCATGCCGGCTTCGCGGTGGGAACCGCGCTGCAGCAGAGCTCGGTACCGCTCGCCGCGCTGGCCGGCCTGCTGGTGTTCGGCGACACGCTCAGCCCGCTCGGCTGGCTGGGAGTCGGGGTGACCACGGCCGGCCTGGCAGTGCTGGTCTGGCCGCGCGACGTCGGCGGGGAGGGGCGGCTGTGGCCCGGTGTGGTGTTCGGCACGCTGTCCGGCCTGCTCTTCGGCCTCGCGCTCAACGGCTTTCGTCATGCCGGTCTCGCGCTGGAGCCGGCCCATCCCTTCTTCGCGGCGATGACCAGCGTCACGCTGGTGCAGGCGGTACAGACGGTGGGCCTTGTCGCCTTCCTTCTCTGGCGCGATCCCGCGGCGCTGCGGGCGGTGATCGCCGGCTGGCGCGGATCGCTTGGTGCCGGCCTGTTCGGCGCGCTGGCTTCCTCCGGCTGGTTCTTCGCGCTCAACCTGGCGCCGGCGGCGGCGGTCCGGTCGCTGGGTGTGATCGAGATGCCGATTGCCGCGGTGGCCGGGCACCGCCTGTTCCGCGAAGCGCTGAGCCTGCGCCAGGCCATCGCCGGGCTGGCGGTATGCATCGGCGTGGTCCTTACCGCCGGGCTGTGACGGCAGGGGAAAGCAGGGCGCAGGCCTGCACTGTCATCAAACTGCTATAAACCTGTCGCGCACTTGTCATCGTAACCGCATGATCGAGTCATTTCCGCCGTCTAGGGCCCGGCTCGGGCGCAAGAGGGGCATCGCAACGCATCGCCAAGCGCCCGCTTTGCAACGAATGACGGGAGATATTGCGCGATGGCGAGCTTCAAGCGCTACGGCCAACTGTTCCTGACGACCGCCGCCACTGCGGCTCTCTCCGCCTGCAACGGCGCGGACAATGTGGCATCGCCGGGCGCGGGCAGCGTCGTGATCGTCGCGCCGACGCCGACGCCGACCCCCGTGCCGACCCCGGCACCCACGGCCGACATCACCGCCGCGCAGTTCGCGGCGCAGACGACCGTCAACGGCATCGCGATCACCGCGGACGAACAGCTCGCGCTGGTGAAGGCCGGCACCAACAACAACGTGAACGGCACAAGCACCGGCCTCAGCGGCCTGTTCCCGGCGAGCGCGACGTCGCTGACGACGGCGCTCGATCCCTCGTCGCTGGGCAGCTTCTTCACCAGCACCAACTATGTCGGTGCGCTGAACGGCCCGACCGACACGTCCTTCCAGCAGTGGACCTGCAACTCCACCACCGCGAACTTCGGCGGCACCGGCGCGGCCTGCACCGCTGTGCCGGCGGTCGGCACCGGCGGTTCGACCGCGACCTGCCCGACGGGCACGATCGATGACGGCCTGGTCCAGACCTTCCGCGCCTGCCGCCTGCCTGCCGCGATCACCACCGATCTTTCGCTGCCGAAGATCGCGGGCGTCTTCTATCGCCTGCGCGGCCAGACCGAGGTCGGCACCGATCAGGGCGCGACCGGCGGTGCCGGGGTGACGCTGACGATCGCCGCCGGCGTGGTCATCGCCGCGGACTCGAGCGAATCGACCAACGACCTGCTGCTCGTCAATCGCGGTTCGAAGATCCAGGCGGTCGGCACCCGCGACGCGCCGATCGTCTTCACCTCGCAGCAGAATCTGGCGAACAACGGCGTCAGCGATGCGACCCAGGGCCAGTGGGGCGGCATCATCCTGCTCGGCCGCGCACGCACGGCGGTTTGCGCCACCGGCACGGGCGGCAGCAACCCGACGCCGTGCCAGCAGGCGATCGAAGGCGTCACCGGCCGCTTCTATGGCGGGACCGACGATGCCGATAACAGCGGCCAGATGTCCTATGTCCAGATCCGCTATTCGGGCATCGCCATCTCGGACGGCAACGAGCTGCAGGGCCTGACGCTGGGCGGCGTCGGCTCGGGCACGGTGCTCGATCACATCCAGAGCCACAACTCGGCCGATGACGGCATCGAGATCTTCGGCGGCGCCGCGAACATCAAGTATATCGCGGTGACCGGCGCGGACGATGACGGCTTCGACGTCGACAATGGCTGGCGCGGTTTCATGCAGTTCATGATCGCGGCGCAGAAGGTGTCGGGCGCGACCGCCGACTCCTTCTCGACCGAGATCGACTCGAACAACGCCGAGGATCTGCTGCCGCGCACCTGGGGCCGCTACGCCAACTTCACCTTCCTCCAGACGGCGATCGCACCGGCCGCGATCCGCCTGCGCGGCGGTGCCGACATGACCTTCGTCAACGGCGTGGTGAAGACGCCGTCGGGCGTTGCCTGCGTCAACCTGATCGCGGGCGAGACGAGCGCGACCGACCGTTCGACCATCCGGGCGAAGAACGACGCGCTGCAGGACCAGGGCCCGCCGGTGTTCAACTCGGTGTTCTTCGCCTGCAACGGCCGCTGAGGCCGCCGACGCACGCGAACCCGTGCCGGGGTGGTGCGCGCCACCGCCCCGGCATCGCACGTACTTCTAGACTGGATGACACGGCCATGCAGCGACGCCACGCCTATGC
Source organism: Sphingomonas pituitosa NBRC 102491 (assembly GCF_001598435.1). Taxonomy (GTDB): domain Bacteria; phylum Pseudomonadota; class Alphaproteobacteria; order Sphingomonadales; family Sphingomonadaceae; genus Sphingomonas; species Sphingomonas pituitosa. Next base: position 393,024 of record NZ_BCYY01000002.1, on the reverse strand, counting down.
CACGCTTCTTCTTCTGACGTCCCAGCTGGTGCCGGCCGCGGCGCTCGCCCAGAGCAACGCCGCGCCGACGCCGACCACGCCCGGACCCGCTGCGCAGGAGACGGCGCCGGCGCAGGACGCGCAGCCGCCGGTGGAGGTCTCGGCGCCCGGCTTCGACGGCCAGGTGCCGGCGGAGATCGTCGTCACCGGCCGCCATATCCCGAACGTGGTGCGCGCGACGCCGCAGGTCGTCTCCGTCCTGTCGAGCGACGACATCGCCCGCACCGGCGAGGGCGACATTGCCGGCGCGCTCAGCCGCGTGACCGGCCTCAGCGTCGTCGGCGGCGGCTTCGTCTATGTCCGCGGCCTCGGCGACCGCTACTCCTCGTCGTTGCTCAACGGCTCGCCGCTGCCGAGCCCGGAGCCGCTCCGCCGCTCCGTGCCGCTCGACATCTTCCCGACCACGATCGTCGGCTCGGCGCTCGTCCAGAAGACCTATTCGGTGAACTATCCGGGCGAGTTCGGCGGCGGCGTGATCAATCTGACCACCAAGGCGATCCCGAAGAAGGACTTCCTCACTTTCGGCGGCTCGCTGGCGGCCGACGACATGACGACGAGCGAACTCGGCTACACCTATTATGGCGGCAAGCACGACTGGCTGGGCTTCGACGACGGCACGCGCACGGTGCCCGATTTCATCCGCGCCGCGCCGGGCGGCTCGGGGATCATCCCGGCCGAGCAGGTGCTGCAGCTGTCCAACGCATCGACCACGCTGCTCCAGCGCAATGCGCAGCTGCCGGCAAACTGGTCGGCGGAGATCAGCGGCGGCGGCGCGCTCGATTTCGGTTCGGACCAGCTCGGGCTGGTCGCCTCGGTCGGGTACAGCAACACCTGGCGCACGCGCCTGATCACGCAGCAGGACAGCGTCAACGCGCAGGGGGACCTGCGCAACGACTATCGCACGCTGCTCACCGACAACCGCGTCGTCGGCAATGCGCTGCTCGGCCTGGGCTATGCCTTTGGCGAGAACACGATCCGGCTCACCAACGTCTATATCCGCGACGTGCTGAAGCAGGGGCGCGGTTCGGCGGCCGAGGTGTACAACAATGCCAGCGGCCTGCGCTTCCAGCAGAACACCAACTGGTTCCAGCGCGAGCTGTTCGAGACCCAGGCGGTGGGCGAGTTCCGCCCGCTGGACGGCGTGAAGCTGGACCTGCGCGGCGCCTATGCCAATTCGAAGCGCAACGCGCCCTATGAGCGCCAGTTCGACTATCTCTGCTCCAACCGCACCACCACCGGCCAGCCGATCAGCTATGACGGCGGCAACGGCGCGACCGGATTCCAGTGCGACGGCGCCTATCAGGTGACGCAGCGCTTCTCGCCCTTCGCATCGATCATCTTCTCGGACCTCAACGAGAACCTGTGGACCGGGCAGGGCGACCTGACCTACACGCTGCCCGACGCGATCCCGCTGACGCTTTCGACCGGCTATTATTATTCGGACACGAAGCGCTTCTCGCGGCGGCTCCAGTTCAACTATCAGACCAGCGTCGGCGGCGGCACCGCGCCGGGTTATCCCTACAACCTGCTGCGCCCGGACTATCTGCTGAGCCCGGACGTGGTGAACAATGCCTGTCCGCAGGTCGGCACCGGCGCGTGCACCATTCAGCTGCAGTTCAACACGCCGCTGGGTGCCTATGCCTATGATGCCGGGCTGCGCATCCATGCGGGGTATCTGCAGGCCGAAACCAGCGCGATCGACAGCCTGCGGGTGGTCGGCGGCGTCCGGTATGAAAAGGCCAGGCAGTCGGTCACGCCGATCGGTACCACCGGTACCCGCCTGAACAACGATTACTGGCTGCCGGCGCTCACGCTCACCTGGAATTTCGCGCCGGACATGCAGCTGCGCGGCAGCTACGCCAAGACGATCTCGCGCCCGCAGTTCCGCGAGCTGGCGCCGCAGCAGTTCCGCGATCCGGATTCGGACCGCCTGTTCTTCGGCAACCCGCTGCTGCGCGATTCGAAGCTCGACAATCTCGAGGCGCGCTACGAATGGTTCTTCGCGCGCGATCAGCGCTTCACGCTGGCCGGCTTCTACAAGCGCATCCTGAACCCGATCGAGCAGGTCGGCTTCTACACCGGCGCCGACGACCGGCTGCAGACCGGCTTCACCAACCTGCCCAAGGCGACGCTGTACGGCGGCGAGGTGGAGGTGCAGAAGCACATCCCGCTGCAGGGGCTGAAGGGCGATTTCTTCGCCAATCGCCGGATCACCGCGATCGCCAACTACACCTATACCCATTCGAAGATCACCGCCGACGGCAGCTGCGCGCCGAACGTGCTCAACCAGACGATCGGCGCCTGCCCCGCGGGCTTCGGCCCGGCCGCGCTGCAGTTCCGCGACGGCGCGCCGCTGACCGGCCAGTCGGATCACCTGCTGAACCTGCAGCTCAGCCTGGAGGATACCACCCGGCTGTCGCAGCTGACCTTCCTGTTCAACTATGCGAGCGACCGCGTGACCAATCGCGGCCCCTCGAACCTTTCGGGCACCGGCTTCCAGCCGGACGTGATCGAGCGGCCGGGCATCCGCTTCGACATCGTGGCGCGGCAGGGTTTCGAGATCGGCGGTGCGGCGTTCGAGCTGAAGCTGGAGGGACGAAACCTCACCCGCACCCGCTTCAACGAACGCCAGACCTTCGACAGCGGCAAGATCGTCTATGCCAACCGCTATATCCAGGGGCGCACCCTGAGCATCGGGCTGAGCACGACCTTCTGATCCCGCGGGTGCTGCCCGGTTCTGGCCCGGAGGCGATGTCCTCCGGGCTTCACCAGCCCCAGGGGCGCTCGCGGAACCACTGGGTGATGACGTATTTCGTGCCGGCACGCACCTTCATTGCGTGGTGGATCGTCGCCGGGTTCACGCTGCCGTCGGGCCGCAGATTGTTCCAGGCGAGCAGCTTGCCCGCCTCGGGCTGGATGAGCTTGTCGATCGCCTTGAAGCGCGTCGCTCCGCCCGCTTCCACCGCGTTCAGGTACAGCATCACCGTCCAGGTGCGCTGGCCCGCAACACTGCAATATTTGTCGAAGTCGGCGCTGCCCGGATCGAAATAGTCGGTATGTGCCTTGAATTCCTGGCCGACGGCATAGCGCTGGCCCTGCATGGGTTCGGCATGGGCGGGATCGAGGCCGATAAAGGCAAGGATCCTGGCCTTGAGGTCGATCGCCAGCGGGTCGTCCGCTGCCAGGTCGCAGGTCTCGCTGGTGCGGAAGGCATAATCGTCGCCGGCATTGGCGAGCGTGGAGGGCCGCCGCTGCTCGTCGATCCGCGCCATCAGCGCCTGGCACTGCGCCGCATCGAGGAAGCTGCGGACCATGAACAGCGTTACCTTCGGACTTGGCACTTTCTGCACGCCGGGGAAGGAAAGGATGCGCTGTACCACGGGTTCGGATGGATGGCCGCTGCCCAGCGAGGGAAGAATAGACGCATGCATGGCGGCGCTTCTGCCAAAACAGGGCGAACTGCGCCAGCATGACGCACGACCGTCACAAATCTGCAGGTCGAACGTCACAAAGCCTGCGTAGCGCGATAGCGTCCAGCAGGGGGGACCGGTAATGCCCATCACCGTCGAACAGCATGCCCGGACGGCGGGTGACGCCATGCGTGCGGGAAAATGCGGGTCGCTGGATCTCGATGCCCTGCTCGCAGAAGCGGCGCAGCTCGAGGTATCGCACCTGCATATCGAGCCAAGCGCGCACGGCGCCTCGCTCTTCTTCCGCGCTTCCGGGCTTATCCATCCCTTTCGTGAACTATCGCCTGGCGAAGGCGATGCGTTGCTCGCGCAAGTCGCGGCCGCTGCCGGGCTGTCGACTTCCGCGCCCACGGTACAACACGGCACGCTGCGCTGGGCCGGTGAGCTGCTCGACGTGTTCCTGCTGCCGGTGGTGCGGGGGCATCGCGTCGTTCTTCGCCGCTCGCCGCGCCAGCCGGGACATCGCGAGCTCGAAGCGCTCGGGATGAGCGCGGTGCTGGCGAACGATGCGCGCGCGGTGTTGGAGCGCTCGGGGCTGGTACTGGTAGCCGCTCCCGCAGGCCATGGCCGCAGCACCACGCTGCGGACTTTGCTGACGCTCGCGGTGTCCCGCACCCGGCCGGGACTGGCGCTGGCGACCGGAGTCACGCCCGACATGCTCGGCGTGACCTGGGCCGATGCGGGGGCGGTGCCCGCCGGCGAAGCGCTGCGGGCGGGGATCGACCAGGATTTCGACGTGCTGATGATCGATTCGCTGGAGGATCGTGCTGGCGCTGCCGCCGCCGTGCAGGCGGCCCAGGCGGGGCGGCTGGTACTGGCCGGCGTGGAGGCCGGAGATGCCGTGGCGGCAATCCAGCAGATGCGGCAGTGGCGTGTGGAGGCATTCCACCTCGCCTCCGCGCTGGGCCTGGTGCTGGCGCAGCGCCTCGTCCGGCGGCTGTGTGCCGACTGCCGGGAGCCGGTACAGGCCACGGGATCGGTTTCGGCGCTGCTCGGCTTCGATCCTGGAGCGATCGTCTATGCGTCGGCCGGGTGCGCGGCGTGCGAAGGCACCGGCTTCGTCGGCCAGATCGGCGTGTTCGAATCGATCCGTGGCGACGCGACGATTCGGCGGCTGGTGAACGACGGGGGCGATGCGGCGATTCTCGCGCGACATGCTTTTGTCCGCACACCCAATCTCGGGTCCGCCGCGCGGGCGCTGGCGAGGGCAGGGATGACGACGCCGGAGGAGGCTGTGAGAATTTCGCGCGGATGACGCGCAAGGTTCTTGCGCTCCGCTTCGGAGCCCGCTAAGCGCGCACTCCTTCACGGCGACCATAGCTCAATCGGTTAGAGCGCTGGTTTGTGGTACCAGAGGTTGCGGGTTCAATTCCCGTTGGTCGCCCCACTTTCTCCCCATATCTCTCACAGCGCGGATCCATCCATGATCACCGACTGGGGCTTTCCCGATTTCGACGACCACGAGGGCGTTCACCTCTTCTCGGATCGGGCGTCTGGCCTTAGCGCGATCATCGCCGTCCACTCGACGGCACTGGGTGCCGCTGCGGGCGGGGTGCGCTTCTGGCATTATGCCGATCACCGCGCCGCGATCACCGATGCGCTGCGCCTCTCGCGCGGGATGAGCTACAAGAACGCGATGGCCGATCTGCCGATGGGCGGCGGCAAGGGCGTGATCCTCGCCGACAAGCCGGGTGCCGAAGTCACCCAGGCGCAGCTCGAGGCATTCGGCCGCGCGGTCGAATCGCTCCACGGTCGCTATGTGACCGCCGAGGATGTCGGCATGTCCGAAGCGCGGATGAAGGTCGTCGCGACGCAGACCAAGCACGTCTCCGGCCTGCCGGTGGCGGCGGGCAGCGCGGGCGGCGATCCGGGCCCGGTAACGGCGCGCGGCGTCTATCTCGGCGTCAAGGCGGCGGCGAAGCGGGGGCTGGGCGTCGAGTCGATGGCCGGCGTGCGCGTGGCGATCCAGGGCGTCGGCTCGGTCGGCGGCGGGCTCGCCCGGCTGCTGGCCGCGGACGGCGCGAAGCTGACGCTGGCCGATGTGCATGGCGATCGCGCGAAGGCGCTGGCGGCGGAACTGGGCGCGGAGGCGATCGACGCCGATGCGATCCTGACGCACGAGGCGGACATCCTCAGCCCTTGCGCACTGGGTGCGATCCTCACCGAGCAGTCGATCGCGGCGCTGAAGGTACGTGTCGTCGCCGGCGGTGCGAACAACCAGCTCGCCACGCGCGAGGACGGCCACCGCCTGCACGCGCGCGGCATCGTCTATGCGCCGGATTACGTGATCAACGCCGGCGGCATCATCAACGTCGCGCTCGAATATCTGGGGCAGGGCGACCGCTCCGAGGTCGATGCGCGGGTCGAGAAGATCCCGGTTCGTCTCGACCAGGTGTGGGACGAAAGCGCCGCGACCGGCGATCCGTCGAGCGAAGTCGCCGACCGCATCGCCCAGCGCCTGATCGGGCGGTAATTTTTCAGATCCTCCCCGGAACGGGGAGGGGGACCATTTGCGCCAGCAAATGGTGGAGGGGCCGCGCCGCGAGGCGCGGTCTTTCGCGTTTGAGGGGCAACCGCCGCGTGCCGCGGCGGCCCCTCCACCACGCGGCTGGCGCCGCGCGGTCCCCCTCCCCATGCCGGGGAGGAGTTTGTACCCTTACAGCCACCCCGCCGTCTGCGCTGCGAGCCACAGGCCGATCGCGACGAACAGCAGCGCGGCGATGCGGTGCACCGTCGTCAGCGGCACGCGGTCGATCACCGCCTTGCCGAGGAACACCGCCGGCACATTGGCGAGCATCATCCCCAGCGTCGTTCCCGCCGTCACCGGCAGCACCGCGTGAAAGCGCGCGCCGAGCGCGACGGTGGCGACCTGGGTCTTGTCGCCCATCTCGACCAGGAAGAAGGCGATCGCGGTGGTGAGGAACGCGCCGAACCGCGCGGGTTTCGCGCTTTCCTCTTCATCTAGCTTGTCCGGGATCAGCGTCCACAGGCCCATCGCCACGAACGACGCCGCGATCGCATAGCGGAACCACATGCTGTCGAGCAGCCCGGCGACTTCGGCACCCACCAGCGCCGCGAGGAAATGGTTGGCGATCGTCGCGACGAAGATGCCGCAGATGATCGGCACCGGCCGCTTGAAGCGCGTCGCGAGCAGGATCGCGAGCAGCTGGGTCTTGTCGCCGATTTCGGCGAGCGCGACCACGGCGGTCGAGGTGAGCAGGGCTTCCAAGGAAATCTCCGGGGCCGGGCGGATGCGAATCCAACGACATCGCATCTCCCCGCCCGGCACGAGCGGAGATGCGACGCCATTGGTCTCGCCCGAACCTTGCGGCTCCGCCTGCGCCATGGCCTCTCGACCAAGTATGTTGACGCAAGCGCCCGGTGCGCGCGGCACCGGCTGGCTACTCCCCAGATGACCGGGCTCGGGTAGCCGAACCTGCGCGGCACCGCAACCCTATGCGCAAGGAAGGGCGGGGCACTGCAATCGCTGCTTGGAATCGGGGGAGAAACCCGGCTAATCCTCCCTGCGTGCCGATGCTTCACGCCCTCGCCAACCCGGCGCGCTTCCTCAAGATCGCCCGGCCGCTGACGCCGGCCCTGTTCTGGGTCGGCCTGGCGCTGACGCTGTTCGGCGCCTGGGCTGGGCTGACCCAGACGCCGGCCGACTATCTGCAGAAGGACAGCGTCCGCATCCTCTACATCCATGTGCCCACCGCCTGGCTGGGCATGGGTGGGTGGAGCAGCCTCGCGCTGGCGTGCCTCGGCTATCTGATCTGGCGGCACCCGCTGGCGATCGTCGCCGCGCGGGCCATCGCGCCGGCAGGGGCAGTGTTCGCCGCGCTCTGCCTGATCACCGGATCGATCTGGGGTCGCCCGACCTGGGGCACCTGGTGGGAATGGGACGGGCGGCTGACCAGCATGCTGCTGCTCTTCTTCGTCTACATCGCCTGGATCGCGCTCGCCCGCGCCGATGCCGAGCGCAGCGGCGACGGGCGCATTCCGGCGCTGTTCGGGGTTGCAGGAACGGTGCTGTTGCCAATCATTCGCTATTCGGTGGTGTGGTGGAACACGCTGCACCAGGGGGAGAGCATCGGGCTTACCCGCAGCAGCATCGATGCCTCCATGCTCTGGCCGCTCTGGTTCACCCTGTCCGGCTTCAGCCTGTTGTTCGGCGCGATCGTGCTGATGCGGATGCGCGCGCTGCTCGCCCGACAGAAGGTCGAAGCGCGGCTGCGGCGGAGGGCGGCGCAATGAATCATTGGTGGTTCGTGACCGCGGCGTATGCCGTGGCGGCGCTCGGCACCGGCGGGCTCGCCGCTGCCAGCTGGTGGGCGATGCTGCGTGCGGAAGCGACGGCGGAAGCGCTGGGACGCCGGGCGTGAAGGCAAAGCATCAACGGCTGACGCTGGCGTTGCTGGCGGTGGCGGCCATCATCGGCGCGGCGCTGCTCGCGCTCTCTGCGCTCAAGGACCAGGCGGCGTTCTTCTATGCCCCCGGCGACGTGGCGGGGAAGCCGCTGCCGCTGGGCAAGGCGGTGCGGCTGGGCGGCATGGTCGAGAAGGGATCGATCACCCGCGCGAGCGACGGCGTCTCGATCGGCTTCAAGGTCACCGACGGCAAGGCGGTGGTGCCGGTGCGTTTTCGCGGCGTGACCCCGGACCTGTTCCGCGAAGGGTCGGGCGTGGTCGCCGAGGGGCAGTTCCAGCCCGACGGCAGCTTCGCCGCCGACAATCTGCTCGCCAAGCATGACGAGCGCTATATGCCGCCGCAGATGGCGGGGAAGATGCACAAGAGCGAGTCGCTGGAGCCATGATCGCCGAAGCCGGACTCGCGGCGCTGTGGCTTGCCACCACCTTCGCCATCGCGCAGCTGATGCTGGGCGCCGCCGCCGCGCGTGCGCCCGATCCGTCGGCGATGCTGCCGGGGGTGCGCAGGATCGCGCTTGTCCAGGCATTGTTCGCGCTGGCGGCGTTCCTGATCCTGATCTGGCTGTTCGTCACGTCGGACATGTCGGTGCTGCTGGTGGCGGAGAACAGCCATTCGCTAAAGCCGATGCTCTACAAGGTCGCCGGCGCCTGGGGGAACCACGAAGGCTCGATGCTGCTCTGGGTTACCGTCCTCGCGGTCGCCGGCGCGGGCGTCGCGCTGTTCGAGCGGCGACTGGTGGCGGAGACGCTCTCGGCGACGCTGGCCGCGCAGGCGGCGATCGCGATCGGCTTCTATGCCTTCCTTGCCTTCGCCTCGAACCCCTTCGCCCGGCTGAACCCGGCACCCGCGGACGGGCAGGGGCTCAACCCGCTGCTCCAGGATCCCGGCCTCGCCTTCCATCCGCCGACGCTCTATCTCGGCTATGTCGGGCTCTCGGTCGCGTTCAGCTTCGCGGTGGCCGCGCTGCTGATGCGCGACGTCGGCCCGGCCTTCGCCAAGGCGATGCGGCCCTGGGTGCTCGCCGCCTGGATCTTCCTGACGATCGGCATCACGGCGGGCAGCTACTGGGCCTATTACGAACTCGGCTGGGGCGGCTGGTGGTTCTGGGATCCGGTGGAGAATGCCTCGCTGATGCCGTGGCTGGCGGCGACGGCTTTGCTCCATTCGGTCAACGTGCTGGCGACGCGCGACGGGCTGCGTGCCTGGACGCTGATGCTGGCGGTGGTCGCCTTCTCGATGTCGATGGTCGGCACCTTCCTGGTCCGTTCGGGCATCCTGGTGAGCGTCCATGCCTTTGCGGTGGACCCGACGCGCGGCACCTTCCTGCTGGTGCTGCTCGGCCTCTACATCGGCGGGGCGCTGGTGCTGTTCGGCGCGCGGGTGGGCACGGTGACGCAAGGTTCGACCTTCCAGCTGGTCAGCCGCGAGGCGGCGCTGGTGCTCAACAACCTGCTGCTCAGCGTTATCCTCGGAATCGTGCTGATCGGCACGCTCTATCCGCTGGTGGCGCAGGCGATGGGCGTGCAGCTCTCGATCGGCGCGCCGTTCTTCGAGAAGACCGCGGTGCCGATCGCGCTGTTCCTGGTGGCGGGAACCGCGGCGGGGCCGCTGCTGCGCTGGCGCAAGGATTCGGCGCAGGCGCTGCTCTCCCGCCTTACCATCCCCGTCGCGGTGGCCGGCGTGACGTTCGCGCTGTTCTTCGCGCTGTCCGGCTTCGCCTCGCCGATCGCGGTGCTGGTGCTGGCGTTCGCCTTCGGGCTGGCAGCCGCCAGTGTCGCGCCCTTGTGGAAGCGCAAGCTCCGCCGCACGCCGCTGCCGATCTACGGCATGGTCGTTGCGCATCTCGGCGTCGCGGTGAGCCTTGCCGGCATGGCAGCCGACACGCTGTTCAAGCAGGAGCGGCTCGCGGCGGTGGCCATCGGCGACAACCTCACCGTAGGGCCCTTCAAGGTGACCTTGACCGAGGTTCGGCCGACCGTCGGTCCGAACTGGTCGGCGATGGAGGCGCGGCTGCAGGTGCAGCGTGGGTCGGGCGCGCCGTTCGAGCTGGTGCCCCAGCAGCGTTTCTTCGCCAACCCGCCGACCAACACCAGCGAGGCCGCGATCGCCACGCTGTGGGACGGCCAGGTCTATACCGTGCTCGGCGCAGCGGACGGCGCCGGGCGCTGGCAACTTCGCCTTTGGTGGAAGCCGTTCGTGACCTTGATCTGGGCAGGCGGCGGCCTGATCGCGCTGGGCGGCATCCTTTCCCTGTCGGGCCGGGTGCTTCGCGCCCGCCGGGATGCGCGCGCGCTGGAGGAATGGGCATGAAGAAGCTGCTGATCTGGCTGCCGCTCGGACTGTTCCTGCTGGTCTTCGCGCTGGTGGTGAACGGACTGATCGAGCCCAGCGACCGCATCGTCCGCTCGGCGATGATCGGCAAGCCGCTGCCGGCGATGCAGTTGCCCGCGATCGTCGACGGCAAGCCCGGCATCGACACCGCGATCTGGCCCAAAGGCAAGCCGCGGCTGCTCAACGTCTTTGCCAGCTGGTGCATCCCCTGCGTGGCCGAGGCGCCGCAGCTGCTGAAGCTGAAACGGGCGGGCGCGCAGATCGACGCGATCGCCGTGCGGGATACGGCGCCCGCGGTGCAGGCCTTCCTTGCCCGCAATGGCGACCCCTATGCGCGGATCGGGGACGACTCTGCGATGCGGGCCCAGCTCTCGCTCGGCTCTTCGGGCGTGCCGGAAACCTTCGTGATCGACGGGCGCGGCGTGATCGTCGACCAGCATGTCGGCGATATTCGTGCCGAGGACGTGCCGAAGCTGCTGGCAGCGCTGGAGAAAGCCAGGTGAGGCGGGCGCTGCTGCCGATCGCGTTGTTGCTGACCGGCGTGGCGCAGGCGGACTCAAGCCTGCCCGCGTCGCCGCTCGCCTATACCCAGCTGCCCGATCCCGACCAGGAGGCGCAGGCCAAGGCGCTGATGGAGACATTGCGCTGCCTCGTCTGCCAGGGCCAGAGCATCGCCGACAGCGACGCCGACATGGCCGGGGAAATGCGCGCGCTCGTCCGCCAGCGGATCGCCGCCGGGGAACCCCCGGCCCGGGTCCGCAAATGGCTGATGGAACGCTATGGCGACTATGTCACCTATGACCCGCCGCTCAGCTGGATCACCGCGCCGCTGTGGATCGCACCGCTCGCGCTGCTCGGCATCGGCCTATTGATCGCGCGGCGCCTGTTCCGACGGAGGACGGCATGACCGGCTGGCTGGTATTTTGCGGACTTTCGCTGGTGGCGACTGCGCTATTGCTACTCATTCGCTTTCCGAGGCGGCTCTGGACGCTGCCGGCGATGGCGGTGATGCTGGCGGGTGCGGGCTATGCGTGGCAGGGGCAGCCCGGCCTGCCCGATCGTCCGGCGCAAGGCGTCACTGCCGTCCGCCCGCTGGATCCGGACCTGATCGCGGTGCGCGAAGGCCTCTTCGGCCGGTTCAACTTCGACTACAGCTATTTCATGGCGGCCGACGCGATGACGCGGGCGGGGGCACCGCAGCTCGCCGCGACGGTGATGCTGGGCGCGGTGCGCAAGGCGCCGGGGGATCCGGGGCTGTGGGCCGGACTGGGGCTCGCGCTCGCCGAGCATGACGGCGACCAGCTTTCACCCGCGGCGCGCTACGCCTTCGCCAAGGCGGTGGAACTGAACCCGGGCCATCCCGGGCCGCTCTTCTACCGGGGCATCGCGCTTGCACGCTCGGGCGACGTGGAAGCGGCGCGTAGCGAATGGGGCAAGGCGCTGCAGCTGGTGCCCAAGGATGCGAGCTACCGCGACGGCATGGTCAGCGTGATGCTGAAGCTGGACCCCGGCCTTGCCGCCGCGGCACGTTCCGCAACCACGGCTCCGCCAAATCCGCGGGTCCGCCGCTAACGGCTCGTGATCCCTTCGATATTGGTACGGGCATCGCTCGAGCGCGGTGCCACTCTTCCAGCGGGACGATTCCGTAACAGGGCCAATGCGATGCTGTTGATGCAAACGCACGAACTGCTCTGCCGCGGCACCCGTGATTCCGGGCAATCTCGTCGACCATCTGCCCGAGCAGGCGGCCCAAGCGGCCTGGGCCCGCCATCTCGCCCGAGCACGCGCCCGGGCGAGACAGGACCGGTATCAGCCCGCCCAAGCCTCGAACGGCAGGTCGAGCGCATCGGCCACCGCCTGGTGACGGATCTTGCCCCCCGAGACGTTGAGGCCGTTGGCGAGGTGCCGGTCGGCCTTCATCGCGGCTTCCGCACCCTGGTTGGCGAGCTTGAGCACGAACGGCAGCGTCGCGTTGTTGAGCGCAAAGGCCGAAGTGCGGGCAACCGCGCCCGGCATGTTCGCGACGCAATAATGGATCACGCCGTCGATCTCGAACACGGGATCGTCATGCGTGGTCGCACGGCTGGTCTCGAAGCAGCCGCCCTGGTCGATGGCGATGTCGACCAGCACCGATCCGCGCATCATCGTCTTGAGCATGTCGCGGGTGACGAGCTTCGGCGCCGCCGCGCCCGGCACCAGCACGGCGCCGATGACGACCTGCGACGTCCGCACCGCCTCGGCGATCGCGGACTTGCTGGCATAGGCGGTCTTGATCTGGCTGCCGAAATGCATGTCCAGTTCGGCAAGACGCTCGTTGTTGATGTCGTAGATCGTCACGTCGGCGCGCTGGCCGGTCGCCATCTGCGCGGCATTGATGCCCGAGACGCCGCCGCCGAGGATCGCGACCTTGCACGGCGCCACGCCCGGCACGCCGCCGAGCAGCTCGCCGCGGCCGCCCTGTTCCTTCTCGAGATAGTGCGAGGCGACCTGCACCGACATGCGGCCGGCGACTTCGCTCATCGGCTTGAGCAGGGGGAGGGCGCCCGAGTTCGAGGTCACCGTCTCATAGGCGATGCAGGTGGCGCCGGACTTGATGAGACCCTCGGCCTGCGGCTTGTCGGCGGCGAGGTGGAGATAGGTGAACAGCAGGTGGCGCGGCTCGAGCAGCGCGATTTCCTGCGCCTGCGGCTCCTTCACCTTCACGATCATGTCCGAATTGGCGAAAACCGTCTTCGCATCGGGCGCGATCTGGGCGCCAACCGCGGTATAGGCCGAATCGTCGAAATCGATGCCCATGCCCGCCTGGGTCTCGACGAGCACCTGGTGGCCGGCATGGACCAGCTCCGCAACCGAAGCGGGGGTAAGGCCGACGCGATATTCGTGGTTCTTGATTTCCTTGGGCACGCCGATGCGCATGGGAACTCTCCTAGGTTTGATGGTCGTTCATACCGCGAAGCGCCGCCGCAAATCCCTGCAAAGCGGAGCATCTTCCGCGCGTGGCTGTGCATGCATCTTGCGAATTTTGCCGATCGGCGCAAAATTCATGCGAGATGGACCGAATCGACACAGCTATTCTCAAACTGCTCGCGGCGGAAGCGCGCGCCCCCGTCAGTCAGGTCGCGGCAGCGGTCGGGTTGTCGCAATCGGCGTGCACGCGGCGGATCCAGGCGCTGGAAGCCGGTGGGCTGATTCGTGGCTATGGCGCGCGACTCGACCATCGCCGGATCGGCTTCCGGGTCACGGCGCTGGTCGACATCACGCTCGGCACACAGGTCGAGGAGGACCTCGCCCAGTTCGAGGATGCGGTCGGGCGGATCGACGGCGTGGTGGAGTGCGCGCTGGTATCGGGCGGCCAGGATTACCGGTTGAAGATCCTGTGCCGTGATCTCGACGATTACGAGCGTCTCCACCGCGAGCATCTCGGCAGGCTACCCGGCGTGGTGACGATCAACAGCAGCTTCGTCTTGCGCGAGGTGCCGACTCGCGGCGAAGGCGACGCCTTGTTCGGGGGGGCGCGATGACTATCTTCGTGGCTGTTGGAACGGGCTGCAGGCTGATGCGTCTACCGCCCCTGGACACGCTTGTTGATAGGGCATGTTGCGCATGCTAACGGCCCGCATCCTGATAATGATGAGAACACAGGTCTCTATGGCCAGGTCGGTTCGCTCCCTTCAGCGTCAGTCGCAGTGGTGAACACCGCCGCGACCGGAGACGCTGCCGCGCTCCTCCCCGATTCGGAACCGCATGACGGTCATGGCCACGGCCAGGACCCGACGTGGAAACTCGCGCTCGGTGCCATCGGCATCGTGTTCGGCGATATCGGCACCAGTCCGCTCTATGCGTTTCGCGAGACCTTCGCGAACGAGCATCACGAACTGCCGCTCGACACGCCGCACGTGCTGGGCGCGATCAGCCTGATGTTCTGGTCGATGATGGTGGTGGTGACGCTGAAATACGTCACGATCATCATGCGGGCGGACAACAAGGGCGAAGGCGGCAGCCTGGCGCTCCTCGCGCTGATCTCGGGCCGGGGCGGGCAGCGCCGCTGGACCCAGGGCATCGTGCTGCTGGGCGTGTTCGCCACCGCGCTCTTCTACGGCGATTCGATGATCACCCCGGCAGTTTCGGTATTGTCGGCGGTCGAGGGCCTTGCCGTCGCCGCGCCGGGCTTCCACCGCCTGGTGGTGCCGATTGCCGTCGTCATCCTGGTCATGCTGTTCTCGATCCAGCGGACCGGCACCGCGCGCGTGGGCGCGTTCTTCGGGCCGGTGATGATCTTCTACTTCCTCGTCATCGCGACGCTGGGCGTGGTCAGCATGGTGCAGACGCCGCACATCCTGCAGGCGCTCTCGCCGCACCACGCGGTGCACTTCTTCACGCTCGATCCGCTGCGGGCCTTCCTGGCGCTCGGCTCGATCGTGCTGGCGGTGACCGGCGCGGAGGCCCTCTATGCCGACATGGGCCATTTCGGCCGCAACCCGATCCGCGTCTCGTGGCTGTGGTTCGTCCTGCCCGCGCTGATGATCAACTATATGGGCCAGGGTGCGCTGCTGATCCGCGACGCCGAGGCGCTGCGCAGCCCCTTCTATCTGCTCGCGCCCGAGGCGCTGCGGCTGCCGCTGGTCTTCGTCGCCACCGCCGCCGCGATCATTGCCTCGCAGGCCGTGATTTCCGGCGCCTTCTCGGTCACGCAGCAGGCGATCCAGCTCGGCTTCGTGCCGCGCCTGCGGATCGACCACACCAGCGCAGCCACCGCCGGGCAGATCTATATCCCGATCATCAACTGGGCGCTGATGATCATGGTGATCCTGCTGGTGCTCACCTTCCAGACCTCGTCGAACCTGACGGCGGCGTACGGCATCGCCGTTACCGGCGCGATGCTGATCGACAACTGCCTGCTGGCGGTGGTGCTGTTCAACCTGTGGCACTGGAAGAAGCGCTACGCGATCCCGCTGCTGGCGATCTTCTTCACGGTCGACCTGGCCTATTTCGCGGCGAACCTCACCAAGGTGCCCGATGGCGGCTGGTTCCCGCTGATGGTCGGCTTCATCGTTTTCACGCTGCTGACCACTTGGGCCAAGGGCCGCAAGCTGATGATCGCCCGGCTGCGCGAGAGCGCGATGCCGATCCAGATCTTCATCGAATCGGCCGCCAATGCCGCCACCCGGGTGCGCGGCACCGCGGTGTTCATGACCTCGACGCCGGACGGCGTGCCGCACGCGCTGCTCCACAACCTCAAGCACAACAAGGTGCTGCACGACCGCGTGATCCTGCTGACCGTGAAGATCAGCGACGTGCCCTATGTGCCCGAGGAGAAGCGCATGGTGGTGGAGGATCTCGGCAAGGGCTTCCACCGTATGATCCTCTATTATGGCTTCATGCAGGAGGCAGACGTGCCGGCGGCGCTCAAGGCGGTCGATGCCTGTGGCGCCGAGTTCAAGATGATGGAGACCAG
Organism: Sphingomonas pituitosa NBRC 102491; assembly: GCF_001598435.1. GTDB lineage: Bacteria > Pseudomonadota > Alphaproteobacteria > Sphingomonadales > Sphingomonadaceae > Sphingomonas > Sphingomonas pituitosa. The sequence continues at coordinate 377,301 of NZ_BCYY01000002.1, read as the reverse complement.
CTTCTTTCTGGCGCGCCAGACGCTGCTGCCATCGTCGCGGCCGGGGATGATGATCTGGCGCGAGAAGCTGTTCGCCTGGATGCTGCGCAACGCGGAAAGCGCGATGGAGTTCTTCCGCCTGCCGACCAACCGCGTCGTCGAGCTGGGCAGCCAGGTGGAGATTTGAGCGGGGTTCCGGCCCCGCTGTCTGCTCCCCTGATCGTCACCGCGCTGTTCGGACGCCAGGATCAGGCGTGGTTCGATTCGCTGCGCCGCGCGCACTTCCCGCCGGAGCGGAACCAGCTCGACGCGCATCTCACCCTGTTTCACCATCTGCCGCCGTCGGTGGCAGAAGAGCTGAAACGCCGCCTGTCGCAGGAGACGCGCGGCGTACGCGCGCCGCGTGCGCGGGTGAGCGGCTTGATGGCGCTGGGGCAGGGGGTGGCCTACCGCATCGAGGCGCCCGAACTCGATGCGATTCGCGCCGGCCTGCTGGAGGCGTTCGCGGGACTGCTGACGCCGCAGGACGCGGGTCGCTGGCGGCCTCATGTGACCGTGCAGAACAAGGTGCGCCCGGTGCTCGCCAAGGCGCTGCTGCGCGCGCTGGAAGCGGATTTCACACCGAAAACCATTGAAATAGCGGGACTTGCGAGCTGGTGGTATCGCGGCGGCCCGTGGGAATTGCATTCTCGCCACATGTTCGCTTGACGGATCGCGCGCACCGACATAGATGGCCCGCTCTCGCTTCGGGGCGGAGTAGCTCAGTTGGTTAGAGCAGCGGAATCATAATCCGCGTGTCGGGGGTTCAAGTCCCTCCTCCGCTACCATCCCCAAGCGTGCCATGGCACTTGCCAGCCGCATCGGCGAACGGTGTCATCGGCTCTTAAGGCCCCAGGCGAGCGACGTAGTGCGGCCCGCTTTCTCACGCACAGCAGCACCCTTGCGTGCGCTTGTCCGCCTGCTCCCGTCCCTGAATATCTGTCCTATCCAGTTTCGCCAGCATGGCACCGAGGTGCGTCGCCGATCTTCGCGGGAATGTTCGCGCGTGGGGCTTGATGCACTTCCCATATGCCCGTGACGGCCTGATCGCGTTGAGACCGATATGCATTAGCAACCTGAGTCGGTCTGGAACGGCAGGCGTTGGCCGATTAGTGTTTCGCTAACGCTCTTCGAACATGGTCGATTAGGCACCTGATCCTAGGCTGGACCGCAGGTGCAGGCTTTCGGGAGGCTGGGCGACGTGTCAGGGGAGGGGCGCTCTTTCGGGGCGCCGCAATCGGAGAAGGGGCAATCGGAGAAGGGGGAGCGCAGGCGATGGCGCCGCTGAAGACGGTTCCCTCATCCGACGTTCGGCTGGGAATGTTCATCCATGGCTTCGAAGGCTCGTGGTGGGAGCATCCCTTCTGGCGCACGCGATTCCTCCTGACCGATCTCCAGGACCTGCAGAGGCTTCGTGCGTTTCGCGGCGGCGTCATCATCGATGTCGCCAAGTCGCAGGCAACCGCATCGGCCACGGCGGATACTGCCTCGACCGATGCTCCGGCGACCGCCTTGCCCCCTCCGGCTGCTGACGCGGCGCCTGCGGCCCCGCTGCGGGCGAGCTTCTCGGTGGAACAGGCCAAGGCCGCCGCTGTCGTCGCGGGCGCTTTCGAGACGGTGCGGAGCACGTTCGACGATGTCCGGCTCGGGCGTGCCGTCGCTCAGGAGAAGGTTGCCTCCCTGGTTGACGACATTGCCGGGCAACTCGATCGCAACGCCTCGGCACTGCTCCGCGTGCTCCAGCTGAAGAGCAAGCATCAATATACCTATCTCCATTCCGTCGCCGTCTGCACGCTGATGGTCAACTTCGCGCGGCACTTGCGGATGGACGACGAGACGGTTCGCGCGCTCGGTCTGGCAGGACTGCTCCACGATGTCGGCAAGATGGCGATTCCCGAAGCCGTGCTGGACAAGCCGGGCCGCCTGTCTGCCGAGGAGTTTGCCCTGGTGCGGGAGCATCCCGAGCGAGGCCTGGCGCTGCTGCGGGAGGATCCCACCATGCCCGCGCTGGCCAAGGAAGTGTGCCTGCATCACCATGAACGCTGGGACGGCACCGGCTATCCGCACGGGCTGAAGGCGGAGGCGATCAGCGTCCCGGCGCGGATGGGCGCGATCTGCGACGTCTATGATGCGCTGACCTCGCATCGTTCGTACAAGCGGGCCTGGCTGCCGGCGCGCGCGCTGGGCGCGATGTGGAGCTGGGCAGGGCATTTCGACCAGCAACTGCTGTTCCAGTTCATGCGGAGCATCAACCTGTATCCGCCCGGGCTCCTCGTGCGCCTCGCTTCCGAACGCCTTGCGCTGGTCCTCCACAATGGCGCCCGCGCGACGCGGACCCGGTTGCTGGTTTTCTACTCCTTCGCCGACGCGGCCGCGCTGGACCCGACGCTGCTGGTACTCACGGGTGCGGGGAGCGACGATGCGGTCGTCGGATTTGTCGAGCCCGCGGCGTCGCCGGTGGCAGTTCCTGATCTGGACTTGTATCCGCCGCAGTCTGTGACAAATTAGGCATAATACCGGAACGGTACGGTTTCTCCGATCGTCTATAACGAACAGCAGGAAGAGGGTCGCTTGAACGGAGTCGCGTAAAATGCGTGCATTACATGATTTGCCGCCGGAGCAGGTCGAAGGCCGGGGTGTCGATCCCGCCGCATCGCGCAGCCTGTTGATCATGGCGATGGGAAGCGTGTTGTTCTGGGCGAGCGTCGCCGTTTGGATCCTGCGCTGATCGCACCCAAGTTCGCCTAGGTGCCGGAACAGCTTTTCCGTTCCGGCACGGCGTTGCAGATATGGCCCGCGACGCCATGTTGCTTCCGGCGATGCCCTGTCTCTAGAAGCGGCATCGAAGATTCGTCGGAAAGCAGAGCATGACCGCCACCCATTCTACCCGCATGTTGATCCTGGGCTCGGGCCCCGCCGGCCTCTCGGCCGCCATCTACGGCGCGCGCGCCGGGCTCGCGCCCATCGTCGTCCAGGGCATCCAGCCCGGTGGACAGCTGACGACCACCACGGACGTCGAGAACTATCCCGGTTTTCGTGAGGTCATCCAGGGCCCGTGGCTGATGCAGGAGATGCAGGCCCAGGCCGAGCATGTCGGCGCGCAGATGATGTGGGACACGATCGTCGAGATCGACGTGACCCAGCGCCCGTTCCGCATGGTGGGCGACAGCGGCACCGTCTACACCGGCGACACGCTGGTGATCGCCACCGGCGCGCAGGCGCGCTGGCTGGGCCTCGATTCCGAAGAGCTGCTGAAGGGCAAGGGCGTCAGCGCCTGCGCGACCTGCGACGGGTTCTTCTTCCGCGGCAAGAAGGTGGCGGTGATCGGCGGCGGCAACACCGCGGTCGAGGAGGCGCTGTACCTCACCAACCACAGCCATGACGTGACGCTGATCCACCGCCGCGACAGCCTTCGCGCCGAGAAGATCCTCCAGCAGCGCCTGTTCGCCAACGAGCGGATCACCATGGCGTGGAACAAGGAAGTCGTCCGCTTCATCGGCGGCGGCCAGCCCGAGGGCCTGGTCGGCATCGAGCTGAAGGACACGGTGACCGGCGCGCTGTCGACGATCGAGGTCGATGGCGGCTTCGTGGCGATCGGGCATCATCCGGCCACCGAACTGTTCCGCGGCCACATCGCGCTGGACGACGACGGCTATATCCAGGTCGAGAAGGGCACGACCAACACCAGCGTGCCGGGCGTGTTCGCCTGCGGCGACGTGATGGACAAGCATTACCGCCAGGCGATCACCGCCGCGGGTACCGGCTGCATGGCCGCGCTCGATGCCGAGCGCTTCCTGGCGGCGGCCGATTTCGAAACGGTGGCCCAGGCGGCCGAATAAGGAGAAGGTCAGGGCGCTCGCTGTTCGGCGAGCGCCTCGATCACCCGTTCGTAGAGCCAGGCCTTGTCGGCGGTGCCGGCGAAGACGTGGCTGGCGGTATCGAACTGCTTGCGGCGGACGCGGGTGCCGGCGGCGGCGAAGGCCGGCCTGTGCAGGAAGTCGGCGAAGGCCGCCGCCGTCTCGTCGCGCGTCGCGAGCAGGACGGTCACCGGCACCTCCGCTTGCGTCAGCGCGGCTGCGAGTTCCGCGGCGATGCTGGGCGGGGTGTCCGCCTTGCGGGTCCCGACCCGGCCGATCATCTGCCGCATCCAGCCGCGCGCCTCGGGCGCTACGCCATCCTCGGGCGGAGACGGGGGCGGCCCGACCACCACCGGATTGGCGAGCAACAGCGAATGGATCCGTGCCTGGGCGTGGAACAGCGCGAGCGCAGTGGCACCGTCGCCGATACCGAAGGCGACCACGCGGCGCAGCTTTGCCTCGCGCCGGAAGATGCCGGCGGCGGCGATGATATCCGGCGCGCTTTCCAGGAAGCCGGCGTTGCTTCCGCCCGAATCACCGACGCCCCGTCGATCGAAGCGGAACACCGGATAGCCTGCGGCCGCGATACGGTGGGCGAGCTGCCCCATGCTGCGATGCGGGCCGCTGCGCACCTCATTCCCGCCGGACACGATCAGCAGGCCGGTATCGCCCGAGGCGCTGTCCAGCGTGCCGACCAGCATCGCGCCCAGGCAGGGGAAGCCGATCAGGCTTCGCACGCGCGCACCCAGCCAGCGAGATCATCGGCGAGCAGCGCGGCGAGCGCGAGATCGTTTGCTGGCGCCGGCTCCCGCCACAAGGCGCTGCCCGCCACCAGGCGATCGGCCGGGCGCGTGTCCCCCTCCAGCCGGAGTGTCCGCGCCGGCTCGACATGACAGTCGGCCAGCTCGTCGAGAAAGGTGTCGGGCAGCCGGTGCCCACCATAGCCGGGGGCGTCGCCGGTGCGATGAATGCGCCGGAGTGCGCGGAGCAACGCGTCGCCGGGCTGGGGCGCGAAGTGCCAGCGGTGACGGATGACGACGCTGCCGTCGAGCAGCGCGCCGCTGCGCATGCCCATCGAATAGGCGCGGCCGCCGGCAGTGCGTGCCGCCGCGGCAAAGCCGGCGCGCAAGTCCGAAATGGCGATGCGCTCGCTGGGGACCAGGCTTTCGCCGGTGCCGGGAAGTTCCGGCAGCACGCCGGCGATGCCATGCGTTTCCGCCAGGGTGCGGAGGACCGTGACGGCGAATGCGCGCATGCGGTTCGCCTCGTCGAACAGGGGAAGGGCAGCTATGACGACCGGGCCGCTGCCGGGACCGAAGCGCAACATCGCTTCCCGACCGCCCGACCAGTCATAGGGTTCGATCACCCCAATACCTTCCGGGCGGCGAAGCGGGTGAGCGTGCCGAAGCTCTCCAGCATCTCCCCATCCACCTCGTCGTCCTCGATCAGGATCCCCAGTCGATCCTCGATCTCGGTCAGCACACCGGCGACGGCGAGGGAGTCGAGCTCGGGCAGGGCGCCGAACAACGGTGTGTTTTCCTCGAACGCAGCGACGCGATCGTCGCTCAATCCGAGGACGTCGCGCAACACGCCGCGCACCGTGGTTTCGACTTCGAGCATGCCTTCAGGCCGCAATGGGGATCCCCTGCAAGAATTTTGCGCTTCCGTAAGGCTTGGCGGCGGCGCTGCCAAGACTATGGGTGGTGGCATGATCGTGCTGGATCCTGCCCCGCATCTTATAGACGCGTTGCCGCTGCGTGGCGCGCCGGACGCCATTGCTCTGCAAGACAAGGCCGGCACGCTGAGCTATGCGGAGCTGGAAGCGGCGGTCGGCGGCATGGCGCATGCGCTCTTGGTACACGGCCTGGCCGCCGGCGAGCGGGTGGCGAGCTGGCTGCCCAAGACCCGCGCCGCCTGCCTGTTGCCGCTGGCGGGGCCGCGTGCCGGCCTGGTGCACGTGCCGATCAACCCTGCACTCAAGCGCGCGCAGGTCGCGCATATCCTGGCGGACAGCGGCGCGCGGCTGCTGGTGACGCAAAAGGCGCGGCTGGCGGCGCTGGAACCCGGCGATGTGCCGGCCGATTGCTGCATCGTCACCGAGGAGGAACTTGCTGGCGCCGACGTTCTGCCACCGGCGAGCGGCGATCCCGATGCGCTGGCGGCGATCCTCTACACCTCGGGCTCGACCGGGCGTCCCAAGGGCGTGATGCTCAGCCACGCCAATCTGTGGCTCGGCGCGATCAGCGTCGCGCATTATCTGAAGCTCGCGTCGGAGGACCGGGTGCTCGGCGTGCTGCCGCTGAGCTTCGACTATGGCCAGAACCAGCTGCTCTCCACCTGGGCGGCGGGCGCACGGGTGGTGCCGCTGGATTATCTCACGCCGCGCGACGTGGTGAAGGCGGTGGCGCGCTTCGGCATCACCACGCTGGCGGGGGTGCCGCCGCTCTGGGTGCAGCTGCTCGAAGCCGAGTGGCCGGCGGAAACCGCGGCGAAGCTGCGGCGGCTGACCAACTCGGGCGGCGCGCTCACCCGGCCGCTGGTGCAGGGGCTGCGCACCCGCTTCCCCGGGGCGGACCTGTACCCGATGTACGGGCTCACCGAAGCGTTCCGCTCGACCTATCTCGATCCCGCGCTGGTCGATGCCTATCCGGAGTCGATCGGCCGCGCCATTCCGTTCGCCGAAATCCTGATCGTCGATGCCGCCGGGCAGCGCGCCAACCAGGGCGAGCTGGTCCATGCCGGGCCGCTGGTCGCCAAGGGCTATTGGCGCGACCCGGAGCGGACCGCGCTGCGCTTCCGCCCCGCGCCGGCCTACGCCGAGCATCAGGGCATGGCGGTCTGGTCGGGCGACACGGTCGCCGAGGATGCTGCCGGGCTGCTGCGCTTCGTCGGCCGCGACGACGAGATGATCAAATCCTCGGGCAATCGCATCAGCCCGACCGAGATCGAGGAAGCGGTGGTCGCCGGCGGCGAGACCAGCGAGGCGGTGGCGTTCGGGGCGCCCGATCCGAGGCTGGGCCAGGCGATCCTGGTGGTCGCGCGTGGCGACGGCAGCCGCGAGGACGAACTGCGCGCACGGCTGCGGCGGGACTTGCCGAGCTTCCAGCAGCCGGCGCGCTACATCTGGCGGGAAAGCCTGCCGCGCAACGCCAATGGCAAGCTCGACCGGTCCGGGCTGAAGACGGAGATCCTATGAACGCGAAGCCGATCGGGCCCATTCCCCCGGACTATGCCGGGCAGCCGGTGCTGCACGTCGCCGGGCGTAGCGCGAGTGCGTGGGCCGAGGCGGGGACCCCGCTGTACCTGTATGATTTCGGCGTCGTGGCCGCGCGGATCGCCCGCTTTCGCACCGCGATGCCCGCACGCGTGGCGCTGCACTACGCCATCAAGGGCAATCCGTTTCCGCCGCTGATCGCTGCCATCGCGGCCCAGGTCGACGGGATCGACGTCGCGTCGGCAGGCGAGATGGACAAGGCGCTGGCCGTGATGCGCCCCGCGGACATCAGCTTTGCCGGGCCGGGCAAGCGGGATGTCGAGCTGGAAGCGGCGGTCCGGGCGGGGGTGACGCTCAACCTCGAATCCGAAGGCGAGGCCGAACGCGCACTGGCGATCGGCGATCGGCTGGGCATCACGCCTCGCCTCGCGGTGCGGGTGAACCCCGATTTCGAGCTGCGCGGCTCGGGCATGAAGATGGGCGGGCGTGCCTCGCCCTTCGGCATCGACGCGGCGCGCGTGCCGGCGCTGGTCCGGCGACTGGTCATGGCCGGCGCCGACTGGCGTGGCTTCCATATCTATGCCGGCTCGCAGGCGCTGTCGGCGGAGGCAGTGATCGAGACCCAGGCGGCAACGATCGGCCTCGCCGCGCGGCTGGCGGACGAGGCGGGGGCGCTGCCGCCGCTGGTCAATCTCGGCGGCGGCTTCGGCATCCCGTACTTCCCGGGCGATGTCCCGCTCGACGTGGAGGCAGTAGGCGCGGCGCTGGCGGGCGCGCTGGACCGGCTCGACACCCGCTATGCGATCGAGCTCGGCCGCTGGCTGGTGGGCGAGGCGGGTATCTATCTGGCGCGCGTGATCGATCGCAAGGAAAGCCAGGGGGAGACGTTCCTCGTCGTCGATGGCGGGCTCCACCACCACCTTGCCGCGACGGGGAATTTCGGCACCGTCGTGCGCCGCAACTACCCCGTCGCGGTCGCGCACCGGATGGCGGATGCGGCCGAGGAGGTCGTGACGATCGTCGGGCCGCTGTGCACGCCGCTCGATCGGCTGGCGGACCGTGTCGCCCTCCCGCGCGCCGAGGTCGGCGACCTGATCGCCATCTTCGCTTCGGGGGCGTACGGCGCCAGCGCCAGCCCGCAGGCGTTCCTCGGCCACCCGCCGGTCCGCGAGGTTCTGGCAGGAAGCTGACGCCTAACGCTAAATTTACGCGTCCTGCGCCATAGCCGGTCGTCCGGCACGGGCGCGCGACAACGCCGCCTTGCTGCCGCTTGGAGGCACGGCAATGGCGGGTTCGTTCGGGGTGAAGGCGGCGGCGACGCTGGCGCTGATGGCGCAGCTATCGGCGTGCGGCGGCGGCGGCCCGCGCCCCGAGCTGCCCGCCGCCGGCTTTGTCGGCGCCAAGGAAGCGCCCAGCGACGAATATGTCATCGGCCCGCTCGACCAGCTTAACATCTTCGTGTGGCGGAACCCGGAGATCTCCACCAAGGTCCAGGTGCGCCCCGACGGCCGTATCACCACGCCGCTGATCAACGACATGCCCGCCGTGGGCAAGACGCCCGCGATGCTCGCCGACGACCTGAAGCTCGCGCTCAGCGAGTATATCAAGGACCCGATCGTCTCGGTGATCGTCGAGAATTTCTCGGGGACGTTCAGCCAGCAGGTGCGCGTGGTCGGTGCGACCGAGAAGCCGGCCTCGCTGCCCTATCGCGCCAGCATGTCGATCCTCGATGCGATGATCGCGGTGGGCGGCCTCAACGAATTCGCGGCGGGCAACCGCGCGCGGCTGGTGCGCTACGATCCGCAGACCGGCAGGCAGCGCGAATACAAGCTGCGCCTCGCCGACCTGCTCAAGAACGGCGACACCTCGGCCAATGTCCGGCTGGAGCCGGGCGACGTGATCATCATACCGCAGAGCATGTTCTGATGGGGAGCCTGTTCGACGAGCTCCGCAGCGCCATCCACGCGGTATGGATGCGCCGCACGCTGGCGCTGGCGATCGCCTGGGCGGTCTGTGTGCTGGGCTGGGTCGCCGTGTCGCGCATCCCCGACAGCTATGAATCCAGGGCGCGGGTGCTGGTGGAGCTGCGCCAGATGCTCCCCAGTGACGGCGGCGTCGTCGCGGCGGGCCAGCAGCAGGACATCGACCGCATTCGCCAGACGCTGACCAGCGCGGTGAACCTCGAAAAGGTGGTCCGCGGCACCGATCTCGCCAGGACGATCACCAAGCCCGCCGATCTGGCCGCGCGCATCGCGGGGCTGCAAAAGGCGATCAAGCTCACCGCCCAGCAGGACAATCTGTTCGAGATCGCGGTGACCGGCGCCGATCCGGCGATCTGCCGCCAGGTGGTGGAGAAGCTGATTGCGCTGTTCCGCGACAACAATCTTGCCGACAGCCGCGACGCAAGCAGCCAGTCGCTCGCCTTTCTCGACCAGCAACTCGCCGAGCGCCAGCAGGCGCTGCAGGCGGCCGAGGCCAAGCGCGCCGACTTCCAGTCGCGCTTCCTGGGCGCCCTGCCGGGCACCGGCTCGCTCGACGACCGGATCGGCGCGGCGCAGCAGCAGCTCCAGCAGATCGAAAGCGACCTCGCGGCGGCGCAGAGCGGCCTCAGCGCCGTCAACGCGCAGATGGCGGGCACGCCGGCGAGCGTGGCCGGGCAAGGCGGCGTCGTGAGCGGCACCGGGCCGGCACGCGCGCGGCTCGCGGACCTGCAGGGCCAGCTTTCCGATGCCCGCGCGCGCGGCTTTACCGAGGCGCATCCGGACGTGGTCGCGCTCAAGCGGCAGATCGCCGGTGCCCAGGCGGCCGCGGCGCGCGAGTCGACCGGCGCCAGCGGCGGCGGCAGTTTCGCCAACCCGCTCTATCTCAGCCTGCGCGCGATGCAGGCGGACAAGGCCGCGCAGGTCGCCGCGCTCAGCCAGCGCCGCGCGCAGATCCAGGGCGATCTCGCCGCGATCAGCGCCAAGCTCACCCAGGCGCCGCAGGCCGCCTCCGAACAGGGGCAGATCGACCGCGACTATCAGGTGCTGAAGGATCAGTACGCGAAGCTCCTTACCGACCGCGAGCAGCTGCAAATCAGCAGCCAGGCGCAGCGCCAGACCGATGCGGTGAAGTTCAGCATCATCGATCCACCGACCCAGCCGCGCACCCCCAGTTCGCCCAACCGGCCTATGCTGCTCACCGCAGTGCTGGTCGCGGGGCTGGGCGCAGGCGTGGCGGCGGCGTTCCTGCTGTCCAAGCTGCGCACGACCTTCGACACCGCGACCCGGCTCGAACGCGCCAGCGGCATGCCGGTGATCGGTTCGATCGGCGAGGTGGTCACGCCCCGCCAGCGCGCGCGCCGTCGCCGGCAGCTGCAGCATTTCCTCGGCGGCGCGGCGGGGTTGGGGGCTGCCTATGCCGCGATCCTGCTGGTCGGCATGCTCCACCATGGTGCGGGGGCCTGAGCGATGAACGAACACACCCCAAAGCGCTTCACCGGCTCGCTGATCCAACGGGCGGTGGCGATGATGCCGGGGCTGCCGGCCGAGGAAGCCCCTTCAAAGGCGCCGGCGGACCTGCCCGCCTGTGATCGCCCGATGGTGCCGATCGATCGCAGCCGTCTGGCCGCCGCCGGCATGCTGGTGCCCGGCGGCCCGATCACGCCGCTCGCCGAGGAATTCCGCATGGTGAAGCGGCAGCTGCTGCTCACCGCGCGCGGCCTCGCGGGCGTCGATGCCGATCGCGCGCGGATGATCCTGGTCTGCTCGGCGCAGCCCGACGAGGGCAAGACCTTCTGCGCGATCAACCTCGCGCTTTCGATGGCGGCCGAGAAGGACGTCGAGATCCTGCTGGTCGATGCCGATTTCGCCAAGCCCGACGTGTCGAAGCGGCTGGGCGTGGGCGACGGGCCTGGCCTGCTCGACGCGCTGGCCGGCCAGATCGATGTAGAGGCCTGCATCGTAGACACCGACGTGGCGCAGCTGGCGATCCTCCCCGCCGGCACCCGCAGCGTGAGCGATACCGAGCTGCTCGCCAGCGACGGCGCGCGGGCGATGCTCGACGGACTCGCGGCGGCCAATCCGCGTCGCATCGTGATCTTCGATTCCCCCCCGGCGCTCGCCGCGTCGCCCGCCTCGGTGCTGGCGCTGCACGTCGGCCAGACGATGATGGTGGTCCGCGCCGATCGCACCAGCGAGGAGGACCTCCGCGCCGCCGTCGCCGCGCTCGACGGGTGCGAGCATATCCAGCTGGTGCTCAACGCGGTGTCGTTCCAGCCCTCGGGCCGGCGCTTCGGCAGCTATTACGCGCAGGCGGGCCGGTGATCCGTGGCGCGATCGTGCTGGCCCTATGCGCCGCCGCGATCGTGCCCGCGGCGGCCCAGCGCCGCGCGACCGTCACCCCCTATATCGAGCTAAGCCAGGTCGCCACCGCCGAGCTGAACGGCGGCGAGACGCTGACCTATTCGCAGCTCGGCGCCGGGCTGGACGGCAGCATTCGCACCCGCCGGATGCAGGTCCAGGTCAGCTATCAGTACCAGCATCGCTTCACCGAGCAGGGCAGCCTGCAATCGGGCGACAGCCACAACGGCCTCGCCCAAGCGCGCATCGTCGCCGCGCGCGGGCTGACGCTGGAAGCCGGCGCGGTCGCGACGCGGACTCGCACCGATGCCCGCGGCGATGCGCTGACCAGCAACGCCGCCAATGCCCGCAACCTCAGCCAGCTCTATTCGGGCACTGTCGGCCCCAAGCTCGACACCCATGCCGCGGCGCTGTTCGTGCAGGGTGCCTATCGCTTCGGCTTCACCAAGGTCGACGACGGAGGGGCGACCGGCGTCGCACCAACCCTGCCGCAGGTCGACCGGTTCGATCATTCGACCTCGCACGCGGTCAACGCCAGCGTCGGAGCCAAGCCGGGCGCGGTGCTGCCGATCGGGCTGAGCGTCACCGCCGGGCTGGTCCGCGAAAATGCCAGCCAGCTCGACCAGCGCTTCGCCAGCAGCTCGGGCCGCGGCGATGCGATCATGCCGGTCAGCCGCACCGTCGCGCTGGTCGGCGGGGCGGGCTATGAGCGGATTACCGTGCGCCAGCGCGATCCGCTGCTTTCCGCCGGCGGCCAGCCGGTGGTTGACGGGGCGGGGCGGTATGTCACCGATCCGACCTCGCCCGCGCGGCTCGCCTATGATTTCGACGGGCTGTTCTGGGACGGCGGCGTGCTCTGGCGGCCCAGCCGCCGGACGGCGCTTGAGGTGCGGATTGGGCGTCGCTACGGCGCAATGCGCTACACCGGCAGCTTCACCTTCCAGCGGAGCAGCGGCAGCGGGATCCAGGTGGCGGTGTACGACACCGTCGAGACCTATGGCCAGCAGGTCGGCGGCAGCCTCGCGGCGCTGCCGGTAGGCTTCGTCACCACCGCCGATCCGTTCGGCGCCCAGGCCGGTGCCTGCATCTACGGCACCAGCGGCGCGGCGGCCGGCGGGTGCATCGCCGGCGCCTTCTCCTCGGCGGCGACGGCGGCCTATCGCGGGCGCGGGCTGACCGCCAATGCGGTGTGGAGCCGCGGAACGACGCGCCTCGGCGTGGGCGGCGGCTTCGCGCGGCGCGATTTCCTCACGCCGGTCGGCGCCAACGCCACCGGCGGCAGCTGGGACGAGAGCTTCTACGCCCAGGCCTTCGCTGCGCTCGCCGCCGGCCGCGACGGGACGATCGGCGTCAGCCTGCTCGCCAGCCAGTATGACGGCGACATTCCCGGCAGCACCGCGGTGTTCGGCTGGGGAGCGAACGCCGCCTACACCCACCGGCTCGGCCAGCTGAGCCTGACCGCAACGGCAGGCATCTACGGATCGCTGCGCGATGGGGCCGACCAGGCATCGGCACAGGCGCTGATCGGGGCCCGCTATGGTTTTTGAGAGACTGCACGCATGATGGACGATCATTACGGGCTGCGCGGCCGGCCGTTCCAGCTGACCCCCGATCCGCGCTTCTGGTTCGATACCGCCACGCACGGCAAGGCGATGGCCTATCTCGGCTACGGCCTCAGTCAGGGCGAGGGCTTTGTCGTGATCACCGGCGATCCGGGCGCGGGCAAGACCACGCTACTGGGCCATCTGCTCGCCGAGCTCGACGGCGAGCGGCTGAACGTGATCAAGATCGTCTCCACCCATCTGCGCGCCGACGATCTGCTGCGGCTGGTGGCGCAGGGGCTGGGGCTGCCGGGGGACGACCTGTCCAAGGCCTCGCTGCTGCTCGCGATCGAGCGCGGCCTGCACGACATCGCCCGCGCCGGGCGTCGCACGCTGCTGGTGGTGGACGAAGCGCAGGCGCTGCCGGGCGAGAGCCTCGACGAGCTGCGCATGCTCTCCAACTTCCAGGCCGGCGGCTATCCGCTGCTGCAGATCTTCCTGCTCGGCCAGCCCGAGTTCCGGCTGGTGCTGCAGCAGCCCGCCTTCGAACAACTGCGCCAGCGGGTGATCGCGATGCATCACCTCGCACCCATGGAGGTGGAGGAGGTAGAATCCTACCTCATGCACCGGCTGACCCTTGTCGGCTGGCAGGGGCGGCCGCGCTTCACCGCCGATGCACTGGCGGCGATGCACCGCTGGTCGGGCGGCATCCCGCGCCGGCTGAACCAGCTGGCGAGCCGGGTGCTGCTGTACGGCGCGGTCGAGCAGATCGAGAATTTCGGCGCCCCCGACATCGCCGCCGTGATCGAGGATATCGAGCAGGAGGACGTGATCGAACCGGCGCCGGTGCAGGCGCCGGCGCTCGAACCCGAGCGCGTGCTGCCCAGCCGCGTCGCGGAACTGCGTGCCGCGCCGGCCGGCGCCGCCGGGACACGCGCGCTGGAGCGGCGGGTGGCGGAACTGGAGGCGCAGGTCGCCTCGCAATCGGATGCGCTGCGCCGCGTGCTCTCGCTGCTGGTCGAGTGGGTGGAGAAGGACGATGGCCGCAGCGGCATCGACCTGGATACCCTGCGCGGCAGCGCGGCCTGAGCCATGGGCGTGCGGAACGGCCTGTCGGTCGATGTGGAGGACTGGTTCCAGGTCGGCGCGTTCGAAACCACCATCGCGCGCGGCGACTGGGACGGGCTGGAGCGGCGCGTCGAGGCGAACACCGATCGCGTGCTCGCGCTGTTCGAGGCGGCGGGGGCGAAAGGCACCTTCTTCACGCTCGGCTGGGTGGCCGAGCGGCATCCGCAGCTGATCCGCCGCATCGCCGAGGCGGGGCACGAAGTCGCCAGCCATGGCTGGGACCACGCCCGCGTCTTCACGCTGACGCCCGACCAGTTCCGCGCCGACCTCGCCCGCGCCCGCGCCGTGCTGGAGGATGCGGCGGGCGTCGCGGTCAACGGCTACCGCGCGCCGAGCTTCTCGATCGATCGCCGCACGCCCTGGGCGCATGCGGTGCTGGCGGAGGCGGGCTATTGCTATTCCTCGAGCATCGCCCCGATCGCGCACGACCACTATGGCTGGTCCGATGCGCCGCGCACGCCGTTCCGGCCGCTGCCCGATGCGGCGCTGGTCGAGCTGCCGATCACCATTGCGCGGGTCCTCGGCCGCGAGGTCACCGCCGGCGGCGGCTTCTTCCGGCTGCTGCCGCAGGGGGTGACGGATCGCGCGATCCGGGCCGCCAATGCGAATGGAGAGGCCGCGATGTTCTACTTCCATCCATGGGAGATCGATCCCGGCCAGCCACGTGTGCGCTCGGCCCCGTTCAAGTCCCGCCTGCGCCACTATGCCCGGCTGGGCGCAATGACGGGCAAGCTGCAGACATTGCTCGCCGCGCATGCCTGGGGCCGGGTGGATGCAGTCGCCGCGCGGGCAGCGGAGCGGCTGGCGTGACGATCTCGGTCCGGTGCGCCGACCTGCAGGACAGGGCCGAGCGCGGGCGTCTTGCGGCATGGGTCGACGGGCATCCCGACAGTACGCCGTTCCATCTGCCGGAGTGGAGCATGGCGGTGGCCAAGGGCTGCCGACAGCGGAGTCGCTATCTGGTGGCAGAGGGGCAGAGCGGGATCGCCGGCATTCTGCCGCTCACCGAAGTCGCGTCGCCGCTGTTCGGCCGGGCGCTGGTGTCTACCGGGTTCGGCGTCGCCGGCGGCATTCTCGCCCAGGAGGGGAGGGCGGTCGCCGCGCTCGCACAGGCGGCCTGGCAGCGCGCGATCGACGTGCGCTGCCCGAGCCTCGATCTGCGCGGCGGGTCCTGCCCGGGCGAGGACTGGCACCGGGACGACGCGACATATGTCGGCTTCGTTCGCCGCCTCGCTGCGGACGACGAGGCCGAACTGCTCGCCATCCCCCGCAAGCAGCGCGCCGAAGTGCGCAAGGCGCTTGCCGCCGATCTGGCGGTCGAGATCGGGGCGGACCGGGTCGCGCGGCGCGCTCATCACGCCGTTTACGCGGAAAGCGTCCGCAACCTCGGCACGCCGGTCTTCCCGGCGGCGCTGTTCGGCGCGGTGCTGGAGGCGTTCGGGGCAGAGGCGGACATCCTCACCGTTTGGCACCAGGGCCGCGCCGTCGCGAGCGTCCTCAGCCTCTACTGGCGCGGTACCGTCTATCCCTATTGGGGCGGCGGCACCGCAGCGGCGCGAAGCTTGCGCGCCAACGACCGGATGTATTTCGCGCTGATGGCACATGCGCGCACCCGGGGCTGTTCGCGGTTTGATTTCGGGCGCTCGAAGCTCGGCACCGGTGCGGCGGCGTTCAAGAAGAACTGGGGCTTCGCACCCGAGCCGCTGGTCTATTTCTCCCGCCATGCCGAAGGAGCGGCACCGCGCAGCATCAATCCGCTGGATCCCAAATACCGGCTGCAGGTCGCGGCGTGGAAACGCCTGCCGCTCTGGGCGGCCAACCGCATCGGGCCGTGGATTTCGCGGGGGCTAGGCTGATGGGCGAGATCCTGTTCCTCGCACACCGGATCCCCTATCCGCCGGACCGGGGCGACAAGATCCGGGCCTATCACCTGCTGCGCCATCTCGCTCGTTCCCACCGGGTCCACCTGGTCGCGTTTGCCGATGATCCGGCGGATCTGCAGCGCAAGGACGGCCTCGTCCCCTATACGGCAACGCGGGAAATCTTCTGGCGGAAGCCGCCCACCGCATGGACGGGCCTGCGCGCGGTGCTGCAGCGCCGCCCGGTGTCACTGGCCGCATTCGCCGACCCTGTCGTCCGCCGCACCGTAGGCGTGCTGCTCGATGCGCATCCTATCGACACGCTCTTCCTCTATTCCAGCCAGATGGCCCAGTACCTGCCGACACGACCGCGGCAGCGAGTGATCATGGACTTTGTCGACATGGATTCGGCCAAGTTCGCCGCCTATGCCGAGGACGCGCGCGGGCCGATGGGGTGGGTCCATCGGCGGGAAGCAGCCCTGCTGCTCCGCCACGAGCAGCGCGTCGCCCGCGACGCCGACGCCAGCCTGTTCGTCAGCGACGCGGAGGCGGCGCTGTTTCGCGCGCGGACCGCGGCGACCCGCGTCCATGCGATCGAGAACGGCATCGACACGGTCTTCTACGATCCCGCGCAGCGGTTCGAGCCCGTGGCCGGCGCGGGCCCGCTGATCGTCTTCACCGGGCAGATGGACTATCGCCCCAATGTCGCGGCGGTCACCTGGTTCGCCGACCGCGTGTTCCCACGCGTCCGCCAACACCACCCCGAGGCGCGTTTCGCCATCGTCGGTCGAGCGCCGACCGCGGCCGTGCAGGCGCTTGCGGAGCGGCCGGGCGTGCTCGTCACTGGCGCCGTGCCGGACGTGCGCGACTGGCTCGCCGCCGCCGCGCTGGTGGTGGCGCCGCTCCAGCTTGCGCGGGGGATCCAGAACAAGGTGCTGGAGGGCATGGCGATGGCGCGGCCGGTCGTCGCCTCCCCGGCCGCTGCGGAGGGCATCGACCATGCCGGCACGCTCCGTGTCGCAGATGGGCCAGAAGCCTTCGGCGACGCCGTACTGAGCTTGCTCGCCGAACCGGAGATCGGCGCCGCGCTGGGATCTGCAGCCCGCGAGCGGGTGATCGCCCGCTACAGCTGGGATGCACGCCTGGCACCGCTCGACGCGCTGCTGGCAGCGCCCCGGCACCGCCGGGGTGGCGTGCGGGACGATCGCTTGGTACCGGGCCGCTACGATGCGGATCATGAACGGCGAAGATAGGGCAGCGATGGGCGAGCGAGAGGGCGTGCGCTGATGTGCGGCATCGCCGGCCTGTTCTATCCCGGGCTCCCCAAGCCGATCGATCCCGCCCGGATTGTCGCGATGAGCGATGCGCAGGCGCATCGCGGGCCCGACGGCTCCGGCGTCTGGTGCGTTGCCGGCGTGGGACTTGGCCATCGGCGGCTCGCGATCATCGACCTCGAAGGCGGCGTGCAGCCGATGGCGCTGCCGGACCAGAGCCTCGCGGTGACCTTCAACGGCGAAATCTACAATTTCCGCGAGGTCCGCGCGGAGCTGGTGGCGCTCGGCGCCCGCTTCGTGACCGACAGCGACACCGAAGTGCTGCTGCACGGCTGGCGCGTCTGGGGGGCGGACCTGCTCGCCCGGCTGAACGGGATGTTCGCCTTCGCGCTCTACGATGCCGCTTCCCAGAGCCTGTTTCTCGCGCGCGACCGGTTTGGCGTGAAGCCGCTTCATTATGCCGAGCTGGCCGACGGCGCGGTCGCCTTCGCGTCCGAACTGAAGGGGCTGCTGGCCCATCCGCTGCTCCGCCGCGCCGCCGATTTCCACGCGGTCGAGGATTATCTGGGCCTGGGCTATGTGCCCGACGACACCTGCATCGTCGCTGGCGTCCGGAAACTCCCGGCCGGGCATTTCCTGCGCCTCAGGCGCGGGCAGCCGGTGCCGCAACCGGTGCGCTGGTGGGACATCGATTTCAGCCGTCGCGCCGCCGGCAGCACCCGCGACCTGAAGGCGGAGCTGGTCGAGCGGATGCGCACCGCCGTGCGCTCACGCATGGTCGCGGACGTGCCGCTGGGCGCCTTCCTCTCCGGCGGTGTCGACAGCTCTGCGGTGGTCGCGCTGATGGCAGAGGGCAGCAAGGCCGCGGTGAAGACCTGCACGATCGGCTTCGACGAGGCCGGCTTGGACGAAACCGCCCACGCCGCCAAGGTGGCCGAGCGTTTCGCCACCAGCCATCGCACCCGCACGGTCGGTGCGCAGGATTATGGCCTGATCGACACGCTGGTTGCCGCCTTTGACGAGCCTTTTGGCGATGCCTCGGCCCTGCCGACCTATCGCGTCTGCCAGCTTGCGCGCGAGGGCGTGACCGTTGCCCTGTCCGGCGACGGGGCGGACGAAGCGCTGGCAGGCTATCGCCGCCACCGCTTCTTCGCGGCGGAGGAGCGGGTGCGCGGCCTGCTGTCCCCGGCGTTGCGCGCGCGGATCTTCGGTCGGCTGGGGGCGCTCTATCCCAAGGCGGACTGGGCGCCGCGCCCGTTCCGCGCCAAGACCACGCTGCTCGCGCTCGCCGAGGATGGCGCGGAGGGCTATGCGAGGGCCGTCGGCGTTACCACGGCGGCGCTGCGCGACCAGCTCTACAGCGACACCGCCCGCGCTGCGCTCGACGGCTACCGGGCGGAGGCACGCTATGTCGCGACGATGCGGGCCGCCCCGGCGCGGGACCCGATCGATCGGGCGCAATATGCCGATATCCGCCACTGGCTGCCGAGCGACATCCTGACCAAGGTCGATCGTACCAGCATGGCGGTGGGCCTGGAGGCGCGCGAACCGTTGCTCGACCACCGGCTGGTGGAGTTCGAAGCGTCGCTGCCGCCCGCGCTGCGGATCCGGGGCGGGCAGGGCAAGTGGCTGATGAAGAAGGCGCTCGAACCCTGGTTGCCGCGCGAGATCCTCTATCGCCCGAAAATGGGGTTCGTGACGCCGATCAGCGCCTGGTTCCGCCATGCGCTGGCCGACGAGGCGGCGGCGCTCGCCCGCTCGCCGTTGCTCCTTCAGAGCGGCTGGTTCGAGCCGCGCACCATTGCCCGCCTGGCCGAAGAGCATCGCGCCGGTCGCGCCGAGCACGGTCGGACGCTGTGGCAGCTGGTGATGCTGGAGCGCAGCCTCGCGCGGTTGTTCGGCTGAGCTACTCCACTGCCGCCAGCGCGGTCTCCACCGCCCCGGCATAGCTGCTGCCGAACAGCCGCAGGTGCACGAGCAGCGGCCACAGCCGATAGATGGGCTGCCGCGCCTGCCAGCCTGGCGCCAGCGCCAGCGAATCGAAGAAGCGGGCCGGGGGCGCGTCGAACAACGTCAGCATCGCAGCATCGACCTCATGGTCGCCGTGGTAGCAGGCGGGATCGATCAGCGCGGTGACCCGACCCGTCGCCACCAGCACATTGCCGCCCCACAGGTCGCCGTGCAGCAGGGCCGGCGGCGGATGCGCCGGCAGCAGCTCCGGAAGGCGGGCGGCGAGCCGCTCCAGCCGCCGCGCGAGCGATGCGGGCACGTGCGGCACATGGCAACGCAGCCGACGCTCGGCCCAGAAGTCCGGCCAGTCTGCGCTCGCGCCGTTCGGAATGGCAACGCGCCCGAACGCGTAGTCCGCGTGCCAGCCATAAGCGCGCCCAATGGACGCGTGGAGCGTGCGAAGTGCCGCCGCCACGCTGTCCCAGCTGGCGGCGAGATGGCCGTCGTTCGGCATCTCCTCCATCAGCAGAAGGTCCTCGGTCACGGCGAGGACCCGCGGTGCCGGCGCGCCGCTCGCCGCGATCGCAGCGAGCATTTCGGCTTCCTCCGAGACCAGCGGTCCCTGTTTGGCGATGGCGCTGCCGCCATTCTCCAGCCGCAGCCGATGCACGGCGGACAGGTCCCCGCCCGACAGGGCCGCGGCGGCCGAGACGCGGGTGCCGAGCAACGCAGTGGCGCGATCGGCAAGGCTGGTCTGCATGGGCTGTTCCCTTCAGGTCAGATAGCGATGCACGATGGCAACCAGTTGTTCGGTCGCCTCTACCATGGGGCCGTCGGGGCGGCATCCGCCTTGAGCATATGCTCGCAGATATGATTGTCATCACCTCGGTGATGCAGCCGTCGAGCGCCTCCCCGCAGGCCAACGCCAGCTGCCGCGCGGTCGCCCTCCAGTATCGGCCTGGACGGCGCGCGCTGCGGCTGTACGGTGGATTCCGAGGCGGCTCAGAACACCGGCTGGTTGGCGTCGTCGTCGCTGGTCGGCGTGTGAATGCCGCACTCGGTCTTGTCCCAGCCGCGCCAGCGGCCGGCGCGCGGATCCTCGCCGGGCTTGACCATGCTGGTGCACGGCGCGCAGCCGATCGAGGGATAGCCCTGCGCCACCAGCGGATGCACCGGCAGGTCGTGCGCCGCGAAATAGGTGTCGAGATCGGCCTTGGTCCAATCCGCCAGCGGATTGATCTTCAGCCGCTCGCCATCGAGTTCGAAGCGGGGGAGGGCGGCGCGGGTGCTCGCCTGGAACGCCTTCCGGCCGGTGATCGTCGCGTCGAAGCCGGCCAGGCCCGCCTCCAATGGCAGAACCTTGCGGATCTCGCAGCAGCCGTCCGGATCATAGGACCAGCGCAGCTCGGTCGCGTCGCGCTTGGCCAGCAGCGCGGCATTGGGGCGCAGGTTGCGGAAATCGGTGAGGCCGAGCCGCTCGACGAGCAGGTCGCGATAGGCGAGCGTCTCGGGGAAGTGCTTGCCGGTATCGAGAAACAGCACCGGCACCGAAGGATCGACGCTGGCGACGAGGTGCAGCAGCGCCGCCGACTCCGCACCGAAGGAGGAGACGATCGCGGTTTCCCCCGTCAGCTTCTCCGCCAGCACGGTGCGCAGCATCTCCAGCGTGGGGACGC
The DNA here is from genome assembly GCF_001598435.1 of Sphingomonas pituitosa NBRC 102491. Taxonomy (GTDB): domain Bacteria; phylum Pseudomonadota; class Alphaproteobacteria; order Sphingomonadales; family Sphingomonadaceae; genus Sphingomonas; species Sphingomonas pituitosa. Next base: position 356,444 of record NZ_BCYY01000002.1, on the reverse strand, counting down.
CGAGAAAGCGGGTGTTGAGCTGCACCGCATCGGCCTCGGTGAAGCGCGGCGCCACGTCGATCCGGTCGATATGGCGCGCGGGCTCAGCCATGCCGCAGCTTCCACACCGGCACGATCGGGTCGGCAGCCGCCTGATAGCGGAAGTCGTAGCGGTTCAGCGCGGCCTCCAGCGTTGCTTCGTCGATCGGCGCGTTCGGCGCGAAGCTGTCGAAGCCGCAGCGGCGCATCAGCGGGATCTGGTCGACCAGCACGTCGCCCTGCGCGCGCAGCTCGCCCTGGTAGCCCGCCTCGCGCAGGATACGCGCGGTGGAATAGCCGCGGCCGTCGCGGAAGCTGGGGAAGCTCACCTCCACCAGCGCAATGCGATCGAGATAGGGAAGCAGTGCGCGCGCATCCTCCCCCGATTCGATCCGAACCGCGGTGGCGTTGGACTGGCCGAAAAAGCTGTCGAGCGTGACGGCCGGCTCGTCATGCGCCTCGTCGTCGCGGTAACGCAGGAACTCAACCATAAATGGCCTCCTTGAACGGTGCCATGCCGATGCGGCGATAGGTGTCGACGAAGCGCTCGCCGGGCGTGCGCTCGCGGACATATACGTCGGTGGCGCGCTCGATCGCGTCGACCACGCCGTCCTCGCTGAAGCCGGGACCGGTGATATCGGCCAGGCTGACATCCTCCGCGCCAGATCCGCCGAGCAGCAACTGGTAGTTCTCGGTGCCTTTCCGGTCGACGCCGAGGATGCCGATATGGCCGGCATGGTGGTGGCCGCAGGCGTTGATGCAGCCCGAGATCTTGAGCTTGAGCTCGCCCAGGTCGCGCTGGCGGGCCGGATCGCCGAAGCGTTCGCTGATCTTCTGCGCCAGCGGGATCGAGCGGGCGTTGGCGAGGCTGCAATAATCGAGGCCCGGGCAGGCGATGATGTCGCTGATCAGGTCGAGATTGGCCTCGGCGAGGCCCGCCTCGCGCAGCGCGGTCCAGACCGCGTAGAGATCGGCCTTGCGGACGTGCGGCAGCACGATGTTCTGGGCATGGGTGACGCGCAGCTCGTCGAAGCTGTAGCGCTGGGCGAGATCGGCCATCGCGTCGATCTGGTCGGCCGAGGCATCGCCGGGGATGCCGCCGATCGGCTTGAGGCTGATCGTGACCACCGCATAGCCCGGCGCCTTGTGGGCGTGGACATTCTGGTCGAGCCAGACCGCGAAATCGGGGTCGCTGCGGTCCACGGTATCGACGGCGTCGGCCTCGAACGGCGGCGGCGCGAAATAGGCGGCGATGCGGTCGAACTCTGCCTGGGGCGGATCGATGCCCAGCGCCTTCACCGCCTGGAACTCCTCCTCCACCTGCCGCGCATATTCTTCTGCGCCAAGGGCATGGATGAGGATCTTGATCCGCGCCTTGTAGATATTGTCGCGCCGACCGTGGCGATTGTAGACGCGCAGGCACGCCTCCAGATAGCTGACGAAATCGGCGAAGGGCACGAAGTCCTTGATCAGATGCGCGATCATCGGGGTGCGCCCCATGCCGCCGCCGGCATAGATGCGCGCGCCCAGTTCGCCAGCGTCGTTACGCACGATCTGGATGCCGATGTCGTGCAGCCGCATCGCCGCGCGATCGCTGTCGCTGGCGATCACCGCGATCTTGAACTTGCGCGGCAGGTAGCTGAATTCCGGGTGGAAGCTGCTCCACTGGCGGAGCAGCTCGGCCCAGGGGCGCGGATCGGTGATCTCGTCGGCGGCAGCACCGGCGAACTGGTCCGAGCTGATGTTGCGGATGCAGTTGCCGCTGGTCTGGATCGCGTGCATCTCCACCGTCGCCAGCTCGGCGAGGATGTCGGGTGCGTCCTCCAGCTTGATCCAGTTGTACTGGAGGTTCTGGCGGGTGGTGAAATGGCCATAGCCGCGATCATACTTGCGCGCGATGTGGGCGAGCATGTGCATCTGGCGGCTGTCGAGCGTGCCATAGGGCACCGCGACGCGCAGCATGTACGCGTGCAGCTGCAGATAGAGCCCGTTCATCAGCCGCAGCGGCTTGAACTGGTCCTCGGTCAGGTGGCCGGCGAGACGGCGCTGCACCTGGTCGCGAAATTCCTCGACGCGCGCTGCGACGATCGAGGCGTCATATTCGTCGTACTTGTACATGGTTCAGATCACCCAGCTTCCGGCCTGCGGGTCGGCGGGCTTGAGGGTCAGGTCCGTGCGGACGGTGGGGCCGAGCGCGCGGATGCGGTCCTTGATATGCGCGGGGCGGGGCCCCTCGGGCGTGGCCTCGGCATCGATGACATAGGGCACGTTCACCCGTCGCGCGGCGGCTTCGGTCGCGGCGATCAGGTCGCCCTTGTCGCCCACGTCCGCCGCCTCGGCGACATGGCGCGACCAACCCTCGCCGGTCCACCAGACCACATCGCCGGTGGGAAGGTCGTTTCCTGTCAGCAGCTTCATGCCTGTTCTTCCCCCAAAATCTCGGCCGTGCGCGCCCAGCGGGACAGCCGGTCCTGCGCATCGGCCAGCAGCACCACTTCGCCCACGACGATGATCGCCGGGCTCTTCACGTCTTCCTGCTCGACCATCGGGCCCAGGTCGGCGAGCAGCGTGCGCAGCGCGCGGTGGCCTTCCAGCGTGGCGCGTTCCAGCACCGCGACGGGCATGTCGGGTGCGACGCCATCGGCCATCAGCTTGTCGGCGATGGCGGAGGCGGTGGCGACGCCCATATAGATCACCAGCGTGCGGCCCTTGCCGGCGAGGCCCGACCAGTCCTGGTCGGTCAGCCCCTTGCACTGGCCGGCGACGAAGCTGACCGCGCTCGACCAGTCGCGATGGGTGAGCGGCAGCATCGCCTCGGCGGCGGCGCCGAGTGCTGCGGAGACGCCGGGGATCACTTCCACCGGCAGCCCGGCTTCGCGCACCGCTTCGACTTCCTCGCCGCCGCGCCCGAAGATGAACGGATCGCCGCCCTTGAGGCGGACGACGACCGCGCCGGTCTTCACATGCGCGACGATCAGCGCGTTGATCGCTTCCTGCGGCAGCGTGTGCTTCGATCGGCGCTTGGCGACCGAGATGCGGTGGGCCTGGGGCGCAAGGTCGAGCACGCGGTCGTCGACCAGCCCGTCATGGACGAGCACATCGCACGCCTTGAGCGCCTCGACGGCGCGGACGGTGAGGAGGCCGGGGTCGCCGGGACCGGCGCCGACGAGGATCACGCGGCCGCGCGAAAGGGGATCGAGTAGCGATGCCATGGTGCCGCACATGGCCCGATGCCGGCGGCGGAGCAATGGAGGATCGTTTGGCCTAGGGGTAGGGAAACTATGGGCGATCAGCCCTTGGCGTGCCAGTCGCCCGATTTGCCGCCGGTCTTGGCCAGCAGGCGGATGTCGCCAAGCACCATGCCCTTATCCAGCGCCTTGGCCATGTCGTACAGCGTCAGCAGCGTCACCGACACCGCGGTGAGCGCCTCCATCTCGACGCCCGTCTTGCCCTCGGTCGCGGCGGTCGCCGTGGCGGTGACCCCGCTGTCGTCGAGATCGAGGTCGATCGCGACGCGGGTGAGGGGCAGCGGGTGGCAGAGCGGGATCAGCTCGGACGTCCTCTTTGCCGCCATAATGCCGGCGATGCGCGCGGTGGCGAGCACGTCGCCCTTCTTTACGCTGCCGTCGCGGATCGCCGTGGCGGCTTCCGCCGACATGTTGATGCGGCCCTGCGCCACCGCCTCGCGCGCGGTGACCGCCTTGCCGCCGACATCTACCATGTGCGCCGCGCCGGTCTCGTCGAGATGGGTGAGCCCGCTCATCCGACCAGCGCGCGCGTCGCGGCTTCCACATCCGCCTGGCGCATCAGCGACTCGCCGATGAGAAAGCAGCGAATGTCGTGCGCGGCCATCGCGTCGAGGTCCGCGCGGGTGTTGAGGCCGGATTCGGCGACGAAGGTGCAGTCCTTGGGCGCGTGGGCGACGAGTTCGTAGGTCTTCTGTACGTCGACCTCGAACGTCTTGAGATTGCGGTTGTTCACCCCGATCAGCCGCGATTTGAGCTTGAGCGCGCGCTCCAGCTCGTCGGCATCGTGAACCTCGACCAGCGCGTCCATGTCGTGCTCGATCGCGGCGGCTTCGATCTCGGCCATCTGGCCGTCGTCGAGCGCCGATACGATGATCAGGATCGCATCCGCGCCCATTGCCCGCGATTCCGCGACCTGCCAGGGGTCGATCAGGAAGTCCTTGCGGATCGCGGGGAGGTCGCAGGCCGCGCGGGCGGCGACGAAATAGTCTTCATGGCCCTGGAAATAGTCATGGTCGGTCAGCACCGACAGGCACGCCGCACCGCCGGCGGCATAGGCGCGGGCATGGGCGGGGGGATCGAAATCGGCACGGATCAGGCCCTTGGACGGGCTCGCCTTCTTGATCTCGGCGATCAGGCCATAGCCGCCGGCTGCCGCGCGCGCATCGAGCGCCGCCTTGAAGCCGCGCGGCGCCGTGGGGGTCGGCCAGGCGCGCGGGGCGGCCTTGCGCGCCGCGACTTCGGCGCGCTTGGTTTCGAGGATGGTGTCGAGGATGGTGCTCATGCGAAGGCGATCCAGCAGTCGAGAAGGGCGTTTGCAAGCCCGTTGTCGAGCATTTCGGCGGCTTCCTCCACCCCGTCCCGCAGGTCATCGGCGCGGCCCGCGACCATGAGCGCGGCGGCGGCGTTGAGCAGCACCGCGTCGCGATAGGCGCCTTCCTCCCCCTGCAGCAGGCGGCGCAGCGCGAGCGCGTTGTACGCAGGATCGCCGCCGCGGATCGCGGCCAGCGGATGGCGGGGGAGCCCGGCATCCTCAGGCGTGATACGGGTCGGCAGCCTCGCGCGGCCGACATTCACGACGATGCTCGCCGTTTCGGTGGAAAGCTCGTCCAGCGCATCCTCCCCGGAGACGACGGCGGCGGCTTCGACGCCAAGCTGCTCCAGCGCCTCGGCATAGACCGGCGCATAATCGGGCCGCGCGATGCCGATCAGCTGGTGGCGGACATGGGCGGGGTTGGCGAGCGGCCCCATCAGGTTGAAGATCGTCCGCCGCCCGATCCGCCGCCGGATCGGCGCGATGCGGCCCAGTGACGGATGATGGTGCTGCGCGTAGAGGAAGGCGATGCCGATCTCGTGCAGGCTCTCCTCGGCGCGTGCGGCCGCACGATCCAGATTGAGCCCCAGCGCTTCCAGCGTGTCCGCCGCGCCTGCCTTGGACGACGCAGCGCGGTTGCCGTGCTTCGCCACCGGCACGCCGGCAGCGGCCACCACCAGACTGACCGCCGTCGAGACGTTGAGCGTATGATGCCCGTCGCCGCCGGTGCCGCAGACGTCGATTGCCCCTTCGGGCGCGGTGACGGGGATCAGCCGTGCCCGCAGCGCGCGGGCGGCCTCGGCAATCTCGATGCTGGTCTCGCCGCGCACGGAAAGCGCGATCAGGAACGCCTCGATCTCCGATTCCGGCGCGGTGCCGTCCAGGATGTCGGCAAAGGCCTGCGCGGCGGTTTCGCGGGCAAGCGGGGAGGACGGATCGGGAAGCAGGCTTAGGCTGGTCACGCCGCCTCTATTCCGGGGCGCGGCCAGCCTGTCGAGCAAATCCTGCTTGGGCGCCTCAGTTGCTCTTCTTCGGCTTGGCGTAGGGCACGAACTGGCCCAGCGACACGAAACCACGCGGGAAGAACGAGCTGCGGTCGATCAGTCGCACCGCATCGATGCTGCACAGCTGCGAGCCGAAGGTATTGGTCACCAGGATGGAGTTGTCGTCGAGCTGCTCGGCGCCGCCGCGGGGCTCGTTCACATAGAGGGTATTGCCGTCGGAATAGACGATCGCCTTGCCCTCGATGATCTGGCTCGAGCCCGTCCGGACAAGGCTGATGCAATCGACCGGCTTGCCGGCGACTCGGCCCTTGAGCAGCTTTGCGAGCTGCTGCTCGGGCGTATCCCGGTCGCGCGCATTGGCAATGGGGGCCGCGAGCAGCGCGGCGCCGGCGAGCAGGGTGACGAAGATCGGTTTCATGGCATTCCTCCTACAGATGCTGCGATGAACCGAGGCTGAAGAGGGTCAGGCCGTAGCCTTGGCCTCGATCCCGGCGAGCCGCAGGAAATTGGCAAGCATGGCGTGGCCATGTTCGGTGGCGATGCTTTCCGGGTGGAACTGCACGCTGTGAATGGGCAGAGTCCGGTGGCGGAAGCCCATCACAGATCCGTCTTCAGCCGTCGCGTTGACCACCAGGCTGTCGGGAATGTCCGTCACGATCAGCGAGTGGTAGCGCGTGGCGGTGAAGGGCGAGGGGAGTTCGGCGAACAGCCCGGTACCATCATGCGACACCGGCGACGTTTTTCCATGCATCAGCCCGCCGCGCACCACGCTGCCGCCGAAATGCTGGCCGATGGACTGATGCCCCAGGCATACGCCAAGCAGCGGCTTGCCGAGATCGGCGCAGGCGGCGACGAGATCTAGGCTGATCCCGGCCTCGTTCGGTGTGCACGGGCCGGGCGAGATCAGGAAGCCCTGCGCATTGCTGGCGATCGCCTCGTTCGCCGTCAGTGCATCGTTGCGCACCACCTGCACCTCCACGCCCAGCTCCATCAGGTAATGGACGAGGTTCCAGGTAAAGCTGTCGTAATTGTCGAGAACGAGGATCATGGCCGCAGACCTAGGCGCTCCCGCGTGCCAGCACAATCCGGCCATGCGACGGCCACAGTGCAGCGGCACCGCTGGCAGGGCAGGGACGTCGTATCACCCAAGGAGTTTACCGGATGCTTGCCCGCTTGATGATCGCCACCGCCCTGCTCGCCGCGCCGGCGCTTGCCCACAGCCAGGACCAGCCCACGCCGGACGGGCCGCCCAAGCGCGTCCGCAGCATCCTGCTCTATGGCCAGGAAAGCTGCCCGAAGCCGGCGAACCCCGACGAGATCGTCGTCTGCTCGAACGCGGGTGATTCGCCCTATCGCATCCCCAAGCGCTTCCGCGACCAGCCCAAGGAAGACGCGCCCTCGACCAGCTGGTCCCGCCGGATGGAAGTGGTGGAGGATTTCAACCGCGCCGGCATGCCCAACAGCTGCTCCGCGGTGGGCACCGGCGGCCAGACCGGCTGCAGCCGGCAGCTGCTCCAGCAATGGTATCAGGACAAGCTCGACCGCGAAGTGAAGGGCGCGCGGGTTCCCTGATTGTCGGGGGCCGTACCGCTCCCTCATTCGTCATCCCGGCGAAAGCCGGAATCCATTGGGGTCTCTGTTGCGGCTCTTGCTGCGGCCGAGAGGCGGCTGGATCCCGGCTTTCGCCGGGATGACGATCAGGATCGAGGGAATCTGCGGAGGGTAAGCGGGCCGGCCTATTGGCCGAAGCCCGCCTCGCTGGCCCGCGCGATCGCCTCGCGCGCAGCGGCGAACAAGGCGCCCGACTTGGCTTCGCATTCACGCTGCTCATAGGCAGGGTCGGAATCGGCGACGATGCCGGCGCCTGCCTGCACGTGCATCACCCCGTCCTTCACCAGCGCGGTGCGCAGGACGATGCACGAATCCATCGAACCATCGGGCGAGAAATAGCCGACGCCCCCGGCATAGGGCCCGCGCGTTTCTGCCTCCAGCTCGGCGATGATCTCGCAAGCGCGCACCTTCGGCGCGCCGCTCACCGTGCCGGCAGGGAAGCCGGCGAACAGTGCGTCGATCGCATCGGCATCGTCGCGCAGCCGGCCGACCACGTTCGACACGATGTGCATCACGTGGCTGTAGAATTCCACGGTATAGCTGTCCGTCACCCGCACGCTGCCGGGTGCGGCGGCACGGCCGACATCGTTGCGACCGAGGTCGAGCAGCATCAGATGCTCGGCCCGCTCCTTGGGGTCGGCGAGCAGCGACGTGCGATTGGCCTCGTCCTCGGCAGCGGTGCGGCCGCGCGGGCGGGTGCCGGCGATCGGGCGAATGGTGATCTCGCCGTCGCGCGCCCGTACCAGGATCTCCGGACTCGATCCGGTGAGCGCGAAGCCCGGCAGGTCGAGATGGTAGAGGAAAGGCGAAGGGTTGATCCGCCGCAGCGCGCGATACAGCTCGAACGGCGGCAGCGGGAAGGGGGCGCTGAAGCGCTGGGCGAGCACCACCTGGAAGATGTCCCCCGCCGCAATATATTCCTTCGCGGCCGCGACCATCTCGCCATAGCGGCCTTGCCGCAGCACCGGCGTCGGCTGGATCGCGAGCGGATCGGCGCGTACCGGCGCGGGCAGCGGGGCGCTGGCGAGTTGCGCGGCGACTGCATCGATGCGCTCGGCCGCCGCTTCCGGATCGGCACCGGGCCACACCGGGGCGACGAAGAACAGTGTATCGGCCAGCCGGTCGAAGACCAGCAGCACCGTCGGCCGCACGAAGATCATGTCCGGCACGCCGAGCGGGCTCTGCGGCGGTCGGGGCAGTCTCTCGACAAGGCCCACCGTCTCGTAGCTGAAATAGCCGACCAGGCAGGCAAGCGCGCGCGGCAGTTCCGCCGGCACCTCCATCCGGCAATCGGCGACGAGCGCACGCAGCGCCGCCAGCGGATCGTCGGAAAGCGGCTCGAACGCGTCGCGGTCGGTCAGCCAGTGGCGGTTGAGCTCTGCCTCCGTGCCGGTCGCGCGGAACACCAGGTCCGGTGCGAGGCCGATCAGGCTGTGCCGGCCGCGGACCGACCCACCCTCGACCGACTCCAGCAGGAAATCGCCCCGCCCCGCCTCGATCAGCTTGAGCGCGGCCGCGACCGGCGTTTCCGTATCCGCGACCTGCCGGCACCACAGCAGGGCCGGGCGGCCTTCGGCCAGCGCGGCGCGAGCGGCATCGATACCTTGGATCACTGGGCGCCGTTGCGCTGCAGGTCGGCGCGGAGGCGGGCGATCGCGGCTTCGTTGCGGCGGACCTTGAGCGCACTCACCAGCGAGGCGGCGAACTGCCGCTCATATTCCTGCGCACCCATCTGCCCCAACGCCTGGGTGATCGACTGCAGCATCTGCGGGCCCTGCGGATCCCCCGCGATGGTCCCCGCCTGGATGGTGTCGACATAGACCACATAATAGCCGGCGCGGTTCGGCGCCTCGACCAGGCGGGCGGTCTTGGCCGGCATGTCGAACGCCATCTGGATGAAGTTCTCCTTGCCGCGCAGTTCGCTGCGCTTGAAGTCGAACGGCTTGGGCGGGGCGCCCTTGGTCGCACCGGCTTCGGCCAGCGCCTGCGCCATCGGCATGCCCTTCTGCAGCTTGGGCAGCATCGCCGTGGCGGCGGTGCGCGCCTTGGCGAGCGCCTGGTCGAGCAGATAGTCGGCCTTTACCTTCTCGGTGATCTGGGCGAGCGGGCGCGGGGCCGCCGGCACGATCTTTTCCAGCGAGACGAGTGCGAAGCTGCCGTCCTGCCCGATCGGGATCACCTGCGGCTCGTCGCCGGCCTGTTCGAAGCCGAAGCCGGCCTTCATTACCGCGGTGGCGGTGGCGTCGGGCTGGTAGGCGGCGTTGTCCGGATCCGTGCCGTTGGCGATCAGCGCCGGGCTACGCACCGCGGTCAGCTTCGCCTTGGCCACTGCTTCGTCGAAGGTCGAGCCGTCGCCGATGGCATCTTCGATCGCCTGGCGCGAATCCGCCAGCAGTGCGGCGAGCTTGCGCTTGCTCGCTTCCTCGAGGAGCTCGGCGCGGACCTGCTCCAGCGTGCGTGCGGCGATCTTCTCGACCTTGCTCACGCGGTAGACGAACCAGGCGCCGCCGAGCTGGACGGGGCCCTGCAGCCCGGTCGCCGGCGCGGCGAAGGCGGCATCGGCGAAGGCGGCGGAAACCTGCTTGCCGAGCGCGGCCTTGTCGCTTGCATCGATCACGCGGGCCTCGAGGCCGGCTGCCTTGGCGGCGCCGGTCAGGTCCCCGCCCTTGGCGGCGGCAGCCACCTTGGCGGCGACCGACTGGCTGATCGCCTGGACCAGCTCTACGCCGCGCTTCTCGCTGGCGGCGTACTTGGCGGCATCCTTCTTGTAGGCAGCGGCGATCTCGGCGTCGGTCGGCGTCGCCTGGGCCTTCAGCGCGTCGGGCTGGGCAAGGGCGTAGCGCACGATGCGGCGCTCCGGCACCTGATAGCGGCTGCGGTTCTGCGCATAATAGCCGGCGAGCGTGTTGGCGTCCGGCGCCGGGCCCGGATCCATGGCCAGCGACTGGACGAAGCCGACGATGCCGGTGCGGCGCTCCAGCAGCGTCGCGACATACGGCGTCACCACGCCGGCGGGGGCGGGGGCGCGCAGTGCAACCGGGCCGACCAGCCATGCGGCGTAGCGCTGGGTGGTCATGCCTTCGCGGAACTGCGCCGGGGTCAGTCGATTCTGCGCGAGCAGCTGCTCGAAGGTCTGCTGGCTGAACTTGCCGTCCATGCCGGCGAACTGCGGATTGTTGACGATGTCGGTATCGACCAGCTTCTTGCCGACCGCCATGCCGTTCTGATTGGCGAACGCCTCGATCGCGGCGGTGTTGACGGCGTCGTTCAGCGCGGCCTCGAACCCGCCCTGCGCGAGCACTTGCGCCATGGTGATGTTCTGGCCCTGCGCCTGCGCGGCGCGAATATAGCGCTCCAGCGTCTCGCGGACGTGGCGCTCCGTCACGTCCTTGCCGGCCACCGTCGCCAGCGTGCCGCTGTTCGCGCCGCTGATCCCCTGGCGCATGCCGGTGACGTCACTCGCCGCAAAGGCGATCGCGAGCAGGCCCAGGAAGATGAAGACGATGATCAGGCCGTAGCGCGACTTGGTGAAGTTCCGGAAGGCGTTGAGCATGGAGAGCCGTTCGTTCGAGGAATTTGGGCCCGCTTTAGGGCCGGTATGGCGCGCCTTCAAGCTTGTGCCGCGCGACGCAATCGGTATCGACTGTGCCGAAACCAAAGGGGAGTGATGAATGCGCCGGAAGCTGGTCGCAGGAAACTGGAAGATGCACGGCATGCGGTCGCACCTTCGCGAGGTGTCGGCAATCGCCGCCGCTGCCAAGGCGCATCCGCAAATCGATGCGCTGCTCTGCGTACCCTTTACGCTGATCGCCGCAGCCGCGGAGATTGCGCCGGACTTCACCATCGGCGCGCAGGACGTGCACGAGAACGACTATGGCGCACACACAGGCAACGTCTCAGCGCCGATGCTGGTGGAGGCGGGAGCGAAGGTCGTGATCGTCGGTCATTCGGAGCGCCGTGCCGATCAGGCCGAGACCAGCCACCACGCCTGGGCCAAGGCCGCCGCCGCTCGCCGCCAGGGGCTGAACGTGATCCTGTGCTGCGGCGAAACCGAGGCCGAGCATGATGCGGGTCGCGCCGAACGCATCGTCCAATCCCAGATCGAGAAGTCGCTGCCGGATGGTGCCGCCCCCGATTGGCTGACCATCGCCTATGAACCGCGCTGGGCGATCGGCACCGGCAAGACGCCGACTCTCGACGAGATCGCCACGATGCACGCGATCTTGCGTGCCAAGCTGCGGGGCATGATCGGCCCCTCTGCCAACGACATGCGCATCCTGTACGGCGGCTCGGTGAGCGGCGCCAATGCCGAGGCGATCCTCGCGGTGGACGATGTCGACGGTGCGCTGGTCGGCGGAGCGAGCCTCACCGCGGAGAAGTTCGTGCCGATCATCGAAGCTGCGGCCAAGATTGCACTAGCGGATTAACCTGTTGTCGGGGGTCTCGCGCTACAAGGCTCCCATGCTGCAGCGGATTCACCTCGTACGTTCGGGAAGGACCAAGCTCGACCGAGCAATCCTGACCGAACAGTATAGGGTGCTGGGTCAGCAGATTCCGTTGATGTACACGCTCGTCTTCCTGGACGCCGTGTTCCTCGGCTTTGCTTCCTACGGTTCGGTTTCGGTCGAACTCAGCGTCATCGCGCCGATCCTGCTCGGTATCGCGGCCGCGATTCGCAGTCTCCTTTGGGTCACTCGCCGAAGCGACGTCGTCCCCAGCCTCCGGCGGATACGAGGGTATCTTGTCGGGACGATCGTCGCGGCGGCAGTACTTAGCCTGGCATTCGGCGGTTGGGCACTGGCACTGTTCGTCGAGGCGGACCTGGCGCGGCGCACCTGCATCGCGCTGTATATCTTCATCGGCGCGATTACCTGCTGCTACTGCCTGCAGACCTTCCCGATCGCGGCATGGCTGGTGATGGCTTGCGGCGCATCACCGGTGATCGTCTGCCTGATCGTGTCGGGCGACCGGTTTCTGATCGGGCTGGGGATCAACATCATCCTCGTCTCTGCGGTGGTGCTGCGGATGTTCGGGGCGACCCATGCGGGGTTCGTCGAGGTGCTTGCCTCGCGGGCGGAAATGGCGGCGGGACAACGCCGCGCCCGCCTTGCCGAGCAGCGCGCCCACCAGCTCGCCTATCACGACCCGTTGACCGGACTGCCCAACCGTCGCGCCCTCACCGAATATCTGCGGAGCGCCGAACCGCACCGCTTCGGGCTGATGCTGGTCGATCTCGATCGTTTCAAGTCGATCAACGACGTGCACGGCCATCCCATCGGCGACCAGCTGCTCCGCGCGGTCGCCGGCAGGTTGAGCTGGGTGGTGGGCGAAGCCGGCCGCAGCTACCGGCTGGGCGGCGACGAATTCGCCATCACCCTGCCGTTCGACGGCGACGCCCTCGATCGGGTGCGCAGCGTGGCCCATGCGATCGTCCGCGAAGTGGCGCGGCCCTTCCTGATCGACGAGCGGATGCACCATATCGGCGCCAGCGTAGGCATTGCCCTCTATCCCGAGGACGCACTCGACGCCGATACGCTGATGCGTCGCGCCGACGTCGCGCTGTACCAGGCCAAGGAAGCGGGGCGCGGCTGCTACTGCGCCTTCGCAACCCAGATGGACGCCGAGATCCGCCGTCGCTCGACCATCGAGGCGGAAATGCGCGACGGGCTGACCCAGGGCCTGTTCTACCCGCGCTACCAGCCGATCGTCGATCTCCGCACCGGTCGCGTCACCGGCTTCGAACTGCTCGCCCGCTGGCGGCGCGAGGATGCCGAGATCGGGCCCGACCAGTTCATTCCGATCGCGGAAGAGTGCGGCCTGCTCAACACGCTGATGCTCGACCTGCTCGATCGTGCCTGTTCGGAGACGCGCGACTGGCCGGTGCCGGCCAGCATCGCAATCAACATCTCGCCCGGCCAGCTGCGTGACGAGTGGCTGAGCCACAAGATCCTGTCGGTGCTCGCGCGCACCGGCTTTCAGCCGCAGCGGCTGACGGTGGAGATCACCGAGAATGCGCTGATCGTCGATGCCGAGAAGGCGCACCACGCCATCGAGTCGCTGAAGAACCAGGGGGTGCAGCTGGCGCTCGACGATTTCGGCACCGGCTATGCCTCGATCCAGCATCTCCGCATGCTGCCGTTCGACAAGATCAAGATCGATCGCTCGTTCGTCGAATCGCTGAGCGAGAGCGCAGAGAAGCTGCGCATCGTTCGTGCGATCCTGGGTTTGGCCAGCACGCTGGAGCTACCGGTCGTCGCCGAGGGCATCGAGACGCTCGAGACGGCCGAGATGCTCCGCGCGCTGGGCTGCGCGCAGGGGCAGGGCTATCTGTTCGGTCGTCCCATGGACAAGGAAGAAGTCGAGCGCTGGCTCGCCGACGGCGTGATGCCGCCGGCGGCCGCAGCGCTTATCCGCCGTACCGGTCCTTGAGCACCTTCCAGGTGGCGCGCAGGCTTACCGCCTCGGCGCCCTTGGGGCGGCCCGGCTTGGCGCTGCCGTTCCAGCAGAAGATGTCGAAATGCGCCCACTGGGCCTTGCTCGACACGAATTCCTTGAGGAACAGGGCCGCCGTGATCGCGCCGCCGAACGGACCCTCGGCCGCGTTGACCATGTCCGCCACGTCGGACTTCAGCAGATCCTTGTACGGATCGTAGAGGGGCATCCGCCAGATCGGGTCGGCCTCTTCCTCGCCCGCGGCCAGGATTTCGGCCGCCAGCGTGTCGTCATTGGCGAACAGCGCCTGCAGGTCGGCGCCCAGCGCGACGCGCGCGGCGCCGGTGAGCGTCGCGAAGTCGAAGACCAGCTCGGGGTTCTTCTCCTCGGCCTTGGTCAGTGCGTCGGCCAGGATCAGCCGGCCCTCGGCGTCGGTGTTGCTGTTCTCGACGGTGATGCCCTTGCGCGAGATCATCACGTCGCCCGGCCGAGTCGCCTCACCAGAGATCGAGTTCTCGACCGCGGGGACGAGCATGTGCAGCCGCACCGGCAGCTTGTTCTGCATCACCAGTTCGGCGAGCGCGAGGGCGTGGGCGGCGCCGCCCATGTCCTTCTTCATCAGCCGCATGCCGCTGGCCGGCTTGATGTCGAGCCCGCCGCTGTCGAAGCAAACGCCCTTGCCGATGATGGCGATGCGCGGATGCTCGGGGTTGCCCCATTCGAGTTCGATCAGGCGCGGCTCGCGGCCCTTGCCGGCGGCCTGGCCGACGGCGTGGAGCAGGCCATAGCCCTGCGCGAGTTCATCGCCCTTCACCACCGAGAAGGTGGCGCTGTACGCCTTGGCGAGGTCCGCACCGGCCGTTTCGAGATCGGCCGGGCTCATGTCGTTCGCGCCGGTGTTGATCCGGTCGCGCAGCTTGAAGGTAACGGCGGCCATGCGCACCGCCTCTTCCATCTTCACCGGATCGCCGGTGAGCAGCACGCGCGGGCCCTGCGCCTTGGGATCGGCCTTGCGATAGCGGTCGAACTTGTACTGCGCGACGAGCCAGCCATAGATCGCCTTGCCGGGCTCGACGCCTTCCACGCGATAGCTGCCCTCGGGCAGCGTCTCGGCCAGCTTGGCGATGCACCAGGGGGTGAGCTTCTCGACATTGGCGACGACGCTGACGACGGACCAGTCCTCGGGCGCATCGCCGGGCAGAATCGCGCTCGAGTTGGCCGAGCCGCTGAGCTTCTGCGCGGCGGCGGCGGCGCGGTGGCGCGGCGGCTGTGCAGCGAGCCAGGCGTCATAGCCCTTGGCGTCGATCAGGTGGATGGTGCGAGCGGCTTGGCCGCGATCGGGCTGAACGAGCGTGTTGAGATCCGTCATAGCTCTTGATCTAGGACGCGCGAGCGCCCGCGCCTAGTCCGCCGCAGCATGGATTTTTGGGCAGGGGCCTTGGCCGGCGCGGTCACTTGGCCGCGGGCAGCCGCGTCTTCCACCGCGCGTCGAGCTTCGCCTGTGCCTGGGCGCGCTGCACCTTCGCGACGAGCGAGATGCCGCGCAGGCCGATGCTGTGGCCGGCGAGGAACTTGCCCGAGATCGTGTAGCCCACGTCGTACAGCGCTACATCCTCGTGCGGGCTGCCATCTGCGAGGAACTGGGTGATGATCACCACCGGCATCCGTTCGTCGCCGCGGCTATTGTCGGGCATGCCGGCAGCTTCGCGCGCCTTGACCAATGCATGGTCGAACCAGGCGCCTTCGATGCGTGGCTCTCCCGTGGTAGCGGCGGGCGAAACGCCCAGTGCGCTCGGAAACAGGATCGTCTGGCTTTGCACCGACTGCTCGGATGCGGCGGGCTTGAGCGTGAGCGTCTGCTTGCCGCCACCGGTCGCCACCAGCACCAGCTTCGCGGCCTTTGCCGACGCACGCTGCTCCGTCGCCGCCTGTTCTGCCTTGGTTTCCTGCCGATCGCTCCAGTTGTTCCAGAGCGTCAGGCCGGAGATCAGCACGGCGGCGACGCCCAGGACTTCGCCGAGCGTGACCCAGCGACGCCGCACCTTTGCGGCTTCGGCGCGTTCCTTGGCGCGGCTGTCGGCTTCGTCACTCATCGCGGCATCACCAGGAACTGCTCGAACTTGCCGTCGGCGCCGGGCTCGGCATAGGTCACCGCGATCAGCTGGCGTCCCTGGTAGCGGATCCGGTAATTGCGGTTGACGAAGCCGCCGCGCAGCCGCGCCTTGCCCAGAGGCTCGAACGCCAGCGGCTCGCCGAGCGGGGCAAGGCTGGCGCGATAATCGCCCAGCGCGGTGGCATCGAAGAAATAATTGGCGTCCTCGGTCATCAGGCTGCGATCGGGCGTACCGGCGCGGAGCTGGTCGAACAGCTTCCGCGCGAGCGCGTCGCGCTGCTGGTCGAGGGTGAGGGCGGCCGCCTGTTTGGGCGCTGGCAGCAGCAGATCGGTGATGCTCTGCGCGATTGCGTCATGTGCGCCGCCGAAATCGGCGCTGACTAGCGAGACGACGGCGAAGCGCTCGTCGGGGATGACGACGTTGCTCGACAGGAAGCCGACCGCCTCGCCGCCATGCGAGACTTCCTTCTTGCCGCCATGCTCGCCCAGCGAAACGCCAAGGCCGTAATGGGTGGGGGAACCGTCGGCGAGCTTCACCTCGGTTTCCTGCACCGCCCAGTCGTCTGGCGTCAGCACCTTGCGGTCGATACGGGCGATATCCCACTTGGCGAGATCGGCGGCGCTCATCGCCAGCTCGCCGGCTGCCCACAGCCAGCCATCGGCGGCGGGCTTGGCAGGGCGGACAGGTCCGAGCGCATAGCGGTGTGTGCCCTGCGGGAAGCCCTTGCCGATCGCCTTGTCCTGGTCGATCGCCTTCATGCCCAACGGCTTGAAGATCTTTGCTTCCAGATAATCGAGCAGCTTCCTGCCCGATGCCTTCTCGATGATCATGCCGGCGACGACATAGCCGGTGTTCGAATATTGCCAGGCGGTGCCGGGGGCGAAATCGAGCGGCTTCTTCGCCCAGCGATCGACGATCTGCTGCGGCGTCACCGCCGTCTCCATCGCCTTGAAGCTATAGTCCTGCGGCCAATAGTCCTGCAGGCCGGCGGTGTGGCTCAGCAGCTGGCGGATGGTGATCTTGTCGGCATCGGTGACGTCCGGCACCCATTTCGAGACCTTGTCGTCGAGGCTCAGCTTGCCTTCGTTCTCCAGCAGCAGGATCGCTGCCGCCGTGAACTGCTTCGAGACCGAGGCGATCTGGTATTTGGCGGCCGCGTCCGGGCCCTTGGCGATGCCGGGGCCCTGGTCGCCATACGCCTTGGTGAAGACGATCTTGCCGTCGCGAACGATCGCCACCGAGGCGGAGGGCACGCCGCTGCTCTTCAGCGCCTCGGCGACGATGGCATCGACCTTGGCAGTCTGTTCCGCCGTCAACTGCTGCGCGGCGGCGGGGGTGGCGATCAGCAGGGTGGCGGCAAGGGCGGAACGGAACATCGGGCCTCCAGGAGATGGTGCCCGACGCTTAGCGCCGCCCGCGCACCCTGCCAACGACGATCAGCCCATCGGTACGCCGTAGAGATCGTGCTCGTCCGCATCCTCGATCAGCACCGGCACGATGTCGCCCTGCTCCAGATGCCCGGCGTCGCGCAGGAAGACTTCGCCGTCGATCTCGGGCGCATCGGCTTGGCTGCGGCCGGTGGCGCCGCCTTCGGCATCCACTGCATCGATGATCACCTCGAGCTTGCGGCCGACCTTTGCCTGGAGCTTGGCGGCGCTGATCGCGGCGGTCTTCTCCATGATCCGGGCGTAGCGCTCTTCCTTGACTTCCTCCGGCACCGCGCCGGGCAGGGTGTTGGCCGAAGCGCCTTCGACCGGCTCGAAGCGGAACGCGCCGACCCGGTCGAGCTGGGCTTCGTCGAGCCAGTCGAGCAGATACTGGAAGTCTTCCTCGGTCTCGCCGGGGAAGCCGACGACGAAGGTTGAGCGGATCGTGATGTCCGGGGCGATTTCGCGCCAGCCGCGCAGCCGCTCCAGCACCTTGGCTTCGTTGGCCGGGCGCTTCATCGCGCGCAGCACATTGGGCGCGGCGTGCTGGAACGGGATGTCGAGATAGGGGAGCACGAGCCCCTCCGCCATCAGCGGGATCACCTGGTCGACATGCGGGTAGGGGTAGACATAGTGCAGCCGCACCCAGGGCGCGATCTGGCCGAGCTCGCGGGCGAGATCGGTCATGTGCGGCACGACCTCGCGGCCCTTCCAGGCGCGCGGCTCCTTGCGGATGTCGATGCCGTAGGCCGAGGTATCCTGGCTGATGACCAGCAGTTCCTTGGTGCCCGCGGCGACCAGCTTCTCCGCCTCGCGCAGGATCGCGTCCGGCCGGCGGCTGACCAGGTCACCGCGCAGCGACGGGATGATGCAGAAGCTGCAGCGATGGTTGCAGCCTTCCGAGATCTTCAGATAGCTGTAGTGGCGCGGGGTGAGCTTCAGCCCGCTGTCCGGCACCAGGTTGACGAAGGGCGAGGGCGGCATCGGCGCCGCCTTGTGCACCGCGCCGACCACTTCCTCATATTGATGCGCGCCGGTGACCGCGAGCACGTTCGGGAAGCGGGCGCGGATGACCTCGGCTTCCTTGCCCATGCAGCCGGTGACGATCACGCGGCCATTCTCGGCGATCGCCTCGCCGATCGCCTCGAGCGATTCTTCCTTGGCGCTGTCGAGGAAGCCGCAGGTATTCACCAGCACGACGTCCGCGCCGGCATAATCCGGGGACAGCGCATAGCCGTCCGAACGGAGCTTCGTGAGGATACGCTCGGAGTCGACCAGATTCTTGGGACAGCCGAGCGACACCATGCCCACCTTGGGGGCTTCGGGGAGTCGCGTTGCCATGATTGGTCGCGCACATAGGGGGCCCCGGCCCGAATTACCAGCGCTGCCGCTGTCCCGTCGCAGAACGACGCCGAATTTGGTGTCTTCCGGAAATCACCCGCGATGTTTCGGAGTTGGAAACTTCATCGGTTGCTTTTCGCAACGTTGAATCGGCTCGCCTGCTTAATTCCGTTTCCATATGTGCGCGCTAAAGCGTGACGGTGTCGCGTATGGATGTCATTGATGATGCAGTTGATCGGAATACTCTTGCACGGCGGAACACTCATTTTCATCAATGCGTTGCTATCGCTTCTTTCCAGCTTTGCCTTTCTTCTCGCTTATTGGATCCAGCCGCGCCTGGTGCCGCCGCGCAGCTTGTTGTGCTGGTGCGCCGCCTATCTGAGCTTTGCTGCCGGGTTCGCGGTGTTGATGCTGCCGGCCTTCGATATCCAGGTGCCGGGCCTGGGCCTTTTCGGCAATCTCCTGATCGATGCCGGTGCTGCCCTGAACTTCGTCGCGATTGTCCTCTACCTCAAGCGGCCGCGTTCCGACCTTTGGGTGCTGATTCCCGCGGCGCTGCTGGCGCTGATCGAGGCCGGCTATGTCCTTTCGCATTTCGAGAACATGCGCGTGATGGTGGGGCTGGGCTGCGCGGTGCGGGGGATTCTGACCATGGCGGCCGCCATGGCGCTGTGGCGGTGCGCCGACGAGTCCCGGCGCCCGGTCGCGCGGCTGGCCGCGGTCATCCACGCCCTCTGGGCATTGATGCTGCTGAGCCGAATATTGTGGTGGCTGTTCAACCCCGCTGCCGAGGTCACGTTCGATCCCACGACGGCGTTCGGGCTCACCACCAGGCTCGTCCTCACCTGCGCGATAACGCCCTGCTTCCTGTGGATGCTCGCCCGCCAGCTCGATGCCGAACTGCTGCGCTATGCCTCGCGCGATGCGCTGACCGGGCTCGCCAATCGCCGCGTCGTGTGGGAGCAGGGGGAGGCGCGGCTCGCCCAGGCAGCGCGGCAGCACCGTGCGCTGGCCGTGCTGATGATCGACGTCGACCACTTCAAGAAGGTCAACGACAGCTGGGGACACGCGGCGGGGGACGCCGTGCTGGCCGCGGTCGCGCACGCCCTGGCCGGGGCGGCGTCCGATAGCGATCTGGTGGGGCGGATCGGCGGGGAGGAATTTCTGGTCGTTCCCGCCCGCGCTGCTACCGCCGCGGCGCTTGCAGAAAAGCTGCGGGCAGCGGTGGCGGACCTGCAGGTGGCGATCGACGGCGATACGGTCCTGCGCTGCACGATCAGCATCGGGCATGCCGAGGCGACGGGCGCGGAGGCCGACTGGCATCGGCTGGTGACGGAGGCCGACACTGCGTTATATGCGGCGAAGCAAGGCGGGCGGAACCGCGTCGTTTCACGCGAGTCGCGGCGTGGTGAGGGCCGCGGCGCCACGGCAGCGATCGCTCCGGCCTGACTCCGGCCGTGATCCCTGCGACGTTTACGGATACGTCACCAACTCTGATCGGCGTATCGCGCCGCCAGCAAATCCCGGGAGATACCATGATGACCGCGACCACCGCAGAGCCTGTCCAGCTGCCGACCCGCTCCGGGCTCATCATCGACGTGCGCACCGTGCGTCCGGACGACGAGGCGCTGCTCAAGGACTTTTTCGACCATGTCTCGAACGAGGATCGTCGCTTCCGCTTCTTCACCGCCAGCCCGCATCTCCAGCCGCACCAGGCGGCGGCGCTGATCGACGTCGATCACCAGCAGACCGAGAGCTATCTTGCCTTCACGGCCGAGGGCGGTCAGCTGGTCGGCTCGGCAATGCTGGCGTGCGACGACGCGATGGAGACGGCCGAAGTGGCAATCTCGATCCGCGCCGACCGCAAGGGGCAGGGGGTGGGCTGGAGCCTGCTCAACTACCTCACCGCCGAGGCCAAGGCCCGCGGCGTGAAGCGGCTGCAGTCGATCGAGAGCCGCGAGAACCATCTGGCGATCGAGCTGGAGCGCGAGATGGGTTTCGTCGCCCGCGAGGTCGAGGGCGATCCGAGCGTCGTGCTGCTCGAAGTACAGTTCTGAGGAGGGCGGCCCCGGCCCGGGGCCGCCCCTCGATCACCGGAACGGCGGTTCGTTGAACGCCCGCAGCTTGCGGCTGTGGAGCTTGGCGCCCTCGCGGCGCAGCTCCTCGCAGGCTTCGATGCCGATCTTCAGATGCTCGGCGATGGCGCGCTCATAGAAGCGGTTGGCCTGGCCGGGCAGCTTGAGCTCGCCGTGGAGCGGCTTGTCCGAAACGCAGAGCAGCGTCCCATAGGGCACGCGGAAGCGATAGCCCTGCGCCGCCAGCGTCGCCGATTCCATGTCGACGCCCACCGCGCGGCTCAGCGAGAAGCGCAGCGCCGACTGCGAGTAGCGCAGCTCCCAGTTGCGATCGTCGGTGGTGACGATTGTGCCGGTGCGCAGGCGCTGCTTGAGCTCGTCGCCCGACTGGCCGGACACGGTCTCCGCCGCGCGGGCGAGCGCCTGCTGGACCTCGGCGATGGCGGGGATGGGGATCTCCGGCGGCAGCACGTCGTCCATGATATGGTCGTCACGCAGATAGGCATGGGCAAGCACATAGTCGCCGATCCGCTGGCTCGGGCGCAGGCCGCCGCAATGGCCGATCATCAACCATGCCTCGGGGCGAATGACCGCGAGGTGATCGGTGATCGTCTTCGCGTTGGACGGGCCGACGCCGATATTGACCAGCGTGATGCCGGTGCGGCCCTCGGCCATCAGGTGATAGGCCGGCATCTGGTGCCGTCGCCACGCACCGTCGCTGACCAGCCGGTCGGCGTCCGCCGCATCCTCGATCACGATCCCGCCCGCGCCCGAGACGCCGGTGAAGCGGCTGTCCGGCCCCAGCTGCGCGCAGGCCCAGCGAACGAACTCGTCGACATAGCGGTGATAGTTGGTGAACAGGATGTACTGCTGGAAATGCTCCACCGGCGTGCCGGTATAGTGCTTCAGCCGCGCCAGCGAGAAATCGGTGCGCAGCGCATCGAACAGCGCCAGCGGTCGCGTCTCGTCCTGGCTCAGCCAGATGCCGTCGGCAATCTCGTCGCCGATGTGCGACAGCTCGGTCGCCGGGAAGTGCCGGCCGAGCTCGGTCGCGGAAATGTCATCCAGGCTCAGGATCGTGTTGGGATCGAGCACATAGGGGAAGGGGATTTCCTGACGCCCGGTGACCGCGTGCACCTCGACGTCGTAATCCTCGATCAGGAAGGTCAGCTGCTCGGTAAGATAGTCGGCAAACATCGCCGGGCGCGTGACGGTGATGCGGTAGTCGCCCGCTTCCACAAGGCGGCCGAACGAGCGGCGCGGGATGGGCTTGTTCACGCCGCCACGATAGGTGACGCGCAGCTCCGGATAGGCGAAGCTGCCGTCGGTCCGTGTCTCGGGATCCGGCGTGGTGCCATCGGTGATGTAGCGGTTGAGCGCCTGCTGGAGTCGTTCGACCGAGGCGCGATAGAGCCGATCCAGATCGGCGACGATATCGGAGGCTTGAGTCATCTTCCATCGCTAAGCGCGGAAGATGACTCTGGCAAGTCGGTGGATCGAAATGCCCCCGCATGCAGCGGGGGCACTCGAATCAGAGCTTGCTCAGCACATATTCCGCCGAGCTGACTTCGAATGCACCCGGCGCCTCGACGAACAGCTGCTCGACGACGCCGTCATTGACGATCATCGCGAAGCGCTGGCCGCGCGTGCCTAGGCCGAAGGCCGAGCCGTCCAGGGTGAGGCCCAGTGCCTCGACAAAGCCGCCATTGCCGTCGGCGAGCATCGTCACCTTGTCCGAAACGCCGTTGGCGTCGCCCCAGGCCTTCATGACGAAGAAGTCGTTGACCGCGGTGCAGGCGATCTCGTCGACGCCCTTGGCCTTGATCTCGTCGGCCTTCTGCACGAACCCCGGCAGGTGCTTGGCCGAGCAGGTGGGGGTAAAGGCACCCGGCACCGAGAACAGCGCAACCTTGCGGCCGGCGAAATAGGCGGGGGCGTCGATCTGGTCCGGGCCCTCGGCGGTGACCTTGACGAGCGTGGCGTCGGGGATGCGATCGCCGGTCTGGATCGTCATGCTGCTCTCTCCTTGTACGAATCCCGCGGCCGCATGGCCGCGCGGCTTCCATCGCATCCCACGCAACAAATTCAAGCGTGGCCCGTAGAGGGTGCGAACGATATGGTGGGGATCATGGATTCGGCGCCTTCACTTACTGGCCAGTTCCTGCTGGCCATGCCGGGGATCGGCGACCCGCGCTTCGAACGCGCGGTGATCGCTATCTGTGCCCACGACACGGAGGGCGCGCTCGGCATCGGCATCGGCGCCACGATCGAGGGGCTCGGGCTTCACGATCTGCTGGAGCAGTTCGAGATCGATCCGGGCGACGTCCCTGACGTGCCCGTGCATTTCGGCGGACCTGTCGAGCCGCGCCGCGGCTTCGTGCTGCACTCCGCAGACTGGAGCGGGCAGGACACGATCGACGTAGCGGGGCGATGGCAGCTCTCCGGCACGATGGACGTGCTGCGGGCCATCGCCGAAGGGCGGGGGCCAAGCCGCTGGCTGGTCGCGCTCGGCTATGCCGGCTGGGGCGAGGGGCAGCTGGAAACGGAACTGACCTGCCACGGCTGGTTCAATACGCCGGCCGATATCGGGCTGCTCTACGACACCGACGTCTATGAGCGCTGGGCCGAGGGGTTCGTCGGCGCAGGCATCGACCCGCGGCTGTTGGCAAACAGTACCGGCACCGCTTGAATCTGCCGGAGTGGCATATAAAGATATCTTTATATTAACATTGCGCGCCTGATCCGAAGCGGCTAGGGGCGCAACCATGCGGCCGGTGGATTCCCGGTGCGCCTGCATTTTGCTTGAACTGGAGAAGCAGCCTGTGGCTACCAACGACTATGTCATCAAGGACATCGCCCTCGCCGATTTCGGCCGCGCCGAAATCAACATCGCCGAGACCGAGATGCCCGGCCTGATGGCGCTTCGCAAGGAATTCGGTGCATCGCAGCCGCTGAAGGGCGCGCGCATCACCGGTTCGCTGCACATGACGATCCAGACCGCCGTGCTGATCGAGACGCTGACCGCGCTCGGCGCGCAGGTTCGCTGGGCGACCTGCAACATCTTCTCGACGCAGGACCACGCCGCCGCCGCGATCGCCGCGACCGGCGTGCCCGTGTTCGCCGTGAAGGGCGAGAGCCTGGCCGAATATTGGGACTATGTCGGCGACATCTTCAACTGGGGCGCCGATGGTGACGGCACCACCGCCAACATCATCCTCGACGACGGCGGCGACGCGACCATGTTCGCGCTGTGGGGCGCCAAGCTCGAAGCCGGCGCGACGCTGGGCGAGCCGGAGAACGACGAGGAAGTCGAGTTCCAGCGCGCGCTGAAGGCGTTCATCGCCAAGTATCCGGGTTACCTGACCGAGACGGTCAAGAACCTGAAGGGCGTCTCGGAAGAGACCACCACCGGCGTGCACCGCCTGTACGAGATCGCCAAGAAGGGCGAGCTGCCGTTCCCGGCGATCAACGTCAACGACAGCGTCACCAAGTCGAAGTTCGACAACCTCTATGGCTGCAAGGAATCGCTGGTCGACGCGATCCGTCGCGCCACCGACGTGATGCTCGCCGGCAAGGTCGCCGTGGTCGCCGGCTTCGGTGACGTGGGCAAGGGCTCGGCCCAGTCGCTGCGCAACGGCGGCGCGCGCGTGATGGTCACCGAAATCGATCCGATCTGCGCGCTGCAGGCGGCGATGGAGGGCTTCGAGGTCGTCACGATGGACGAGGCCGTGCAGCGCGCCGACATCTTCGTGACCGCGACCGGCAATGCCGATGTGATCACCGCCGATCACATGAAGGCGATGAAGCCGATGTCGATCGTCTGCAACATCGGCCACTTCGACAGCGAGATCCAGATCGCCGCGCTGTCGAACTACAAGTGGACCGAAGTGAAGCCGGGCACCGACCTCGTCGAATTCCCGGACGGCAAGCAGATCATCGTGCTCGCCAAGGGTCGCCTGGTGAACCTGGGCTGCGCCACCGGCCACCCGAGCTTCGTGATGTCGGCCAGCTTCACCAACCAGACGCTGGCGCAGATCGAGCTGTGGACCAAGGGCGAGAACTACAAGAACGAAGTCTACGTGCTCCCGAAGCACCTCGACGAGAAGGTCGCCGCGCTCCACCTCGAGAAGCTGGGCGTGCACCTGTCGCAGCTGAGCGAGAAGCAGGCGTCGTACATCGGCGTGCCGGTCGCAGGGCCGTTCAAGCCGGATCACTATCGCTACTGATCCTCTCCGGATCGAAGCAACAAGGGCCGCGCTCCGAAGGGAGCGCGGCCCTTTTCGTATGGCGAAGGGTGCGTGCGTCAGCGTCTGGCGCGGGCGCGGCGGTCCGCCCGACGGGGACAAAAAAAGGGGGCCGTTGCCGGCCCCCTTCGCAGGTCGATCGAAATTTGCGGCTCAGAAGGCGAGACGGACGCCCGCATAGAAGCGGCGGCCGATTGCGTCATAGGTGCCCGCATCGGTGTCCTGACCGGCCGACGCGCCGATGTCGGCGATGTAGGGCGGCTTGTTGTCGAGCAGGTTGTCGCCGCCGACGAAGAACTCGTACTGGCGGTTCACCCGGAAGCGCAGCTGCGAATCCAGGTAGAACTGCGGACGCACGCGCACCGCCGGATCCGAACCCGGACGTTCGCCGGTCAGCTGGTCGTCGATGCTCGACTGGCTGAGCCACGTGCCCGTGACGGCCAGACCAATGCCCTTCACGCTGTACGTGCCGTTGATCGTGAACTTGTCACGCGGCGCGCCGATCTCGCCGGCGAAATAGTCGCGCTCGGCGCCCGGCACCGGAACGGTGTAGCCGGTGAACAGGTGGGTGTACGAGCCGCGAAGGCCGAAATCGCCCGCGAGGCCCCAATTGGACAGGTTCTGGTTCCACGTCACGGTCGTGTCGATGCCCGAGGTCTTCTGGCCACCGCTGTTGCGGAAGGTGGTGTTGACCTCGTCGATCGAGCCCACGCTGTTCGCGCCGACCGCGGCCGCACGGCGGACGATCTGCGAGCAATAGGCCTGCACGCCGCCATTGTAGCATTGCGACAGGGTGTACTGGAGCGGCGTGAAGATGATCGCATCCTTGATGCGGATGTTGAAGTAGTCGACCGTCACGACCAGGTTGCGCAGCGCACGCACCGAGCGCGGGTTGATCACCACGCCGGCGGTGAACGAGTCGCCCCTTTCTTCCTGCAGACCCAGGTTGCCGCCACCGAAGCTGGTGATGCCCTGCTTGTCCGCCTGGCTGACCGCGAACGCGCCGTTGGCGGCGATGTTCGCGGCGACACCGGCCGCTGCACGGCACTGGGTGCCCAGCGTGCCGCCGGTGGTTGCCGTCACGCCCAGGCAGGGATCCTGCAGGCCGCTCGGGAAGTCCTGCTGCGCCGGCTGGAACAGCTCGTTGATGTTCGGCGCGCGCACCGAACGCGCGGCGATCACGCGGAAGCGGATGTCCTCCACCGGCGCCCAGTCGCCACCATAGTTATAGCTGACCGTGGTGCCGACCGTCGAATAGTCGGACACGCGGATCGCGCCGCGGACGTTGAGGCTGTGGAAGAACGGACGATCCTGCAGCAGCGGCACGATCGCTTCACCAAAGCCTTCCCAGACATGGAAGCTGCCCGAGGTCGACGGCAGCGCGTTGTTGCCGTTCAGGCCCTGCTGGGTGAGCAGGTCGAACGTGTTGCTGCTGGTCTCACGGCGATACTCGGTGCCGATGTTGATCGCGACCGGATCGGCGTCGAAGATCGAGAACAGCTTGCCGGTGACGTTGCCACCAAACACCGTCTGGGTGACCTTCGCGTCCAGCGTGGTCGGGGCCTCGATGTAGGAAGCCGCCGAGGCCAGCGTGCCGACGCCGTAGATGTTGGCGGGGATGCAGCCCGCCGCCCGCGCGGCCGGGTCGGCGCAGACGATCTGCCCGGTCGCCGGATCGGTATAGGCGTTCAGCGCCTGGGAGAACTTGGTGCTGTCGAACTGGCCCGAGCCGGTCTGGTGCTCCTTGCTCTGGCCGTAGATGCCGTACACTTCGTAGCTGAAGCGATCGCCGCCGAACGAGCCGTTCAGGCCGCCGGCAATGCGGAACAGGTCACGGTCAGCCGACGATGTGCGATTGCCGAAGTCGGCGAGGCGACGATCGAAGTAGATGTCGCGCAGGCCGTCGCCGTCCGTGTCGGTCGCGGCGTTGAAGATCGCGGTCGGGACGAACGGGTTGCTGTAGCGGGTGCCGCCGACGATCGTTTCAATCGGAACCTGGCCGCCGCTGGCGATGTTCACCAGATCCGAGCTGAGCGGGAAGGGCTCGATAACCGTGCTTACCTTGGTCTTGGCGTAGTTGCCTTCGATCCAGAGGTTGGCGGCCGACGAGAACTCGAAGTTGCCGCGACCGGCCGCGACGTAGCGCTCCACCGGCACCGCAAGGTAGCGAAAGTCCGAACGGTTGAAGCCACCGCAGCTGATGTCGGTGCAGTTGACCAGCGAACCGGTGTTGTAGCTGAAGATCTGGTCACCCGCGTAGATGCGGCCGCCCGGCGTGTAGCCGGACAGGAACGGGCGCGCAGGGTCATTCGGGTAGATGTCGTTGCTCGTCGAATCGACCGCGCTCGAACCGGCTTCGGTCGAGCGGTCGCGCTTCAGCACCGTGCCCTGCTTCGAGTAGCTGCCGAACAGCATGACGTTGCCGCGGCCATCGGCGAAGTTCTTGCCGCCAAGCAGGCTGTACTGCTGATCGAAGCCGTCGCCGCGCTGGGTGATGCCCAGCTGCGCGTCGGCCTGCAGGCCTTCGAAGTTCTTCTTGTAGACGATGTTCACCACGCCGGCGACGGCGTCCGAACCATAGACGGCCGAGGCGCCGCCGGTCAGCGTGTCGATGCTCTGGACGAAACCGGTGGGGATGACGTTCAGGTCGACGGCCTGGCTGCCCGGCTGGCCCGATACGAAGCGGCGGCCGTTGACCAGCACCAGCGTGCGGTCTTCGCCCAGGTTGCGCAGGTTCACCGTTGCCGCGCCAGCACCCTGGGTGGCGAAGCTGGAATTGGTGCGGCTGATGCCGGGGGTGCCGAACGCCGGGTTCTGCAGCAGCACTTCCTGGACGTTGATCGCGCCCTGCTGCTCGATCTGTTCGGCGCTGATCACCTGCAGCGGCGAAGCCGAGGCGGCGGCCGGCGACGCGATGCGCGAACCGGTCACGACGATTTCCGAGGGCTGGTCCTGAGTGCCCGCCGTCTGATCCGCGGCGGTCTGTGCCGACGCTACCGGGATCGCGATCAACGCGCTCCCAAGCAGTGTGCTGGCCAATAGATGATGGCGACGCAAAAGATACATGGAAAACGTCCTACTCGTACTGAAAATACTTGAGCCAGCGGCGCTGCGCTGGCTTGCGCCGCAGCGGAGTAAGGTCTGAAGATGTCGTGCGCTACGGCTTGTTAGGCATTCATGTCATTCTCCAAATCTGTGTAGCAAAATCGCAACAACTTCTAAATTGTGAATTATTGCCGGTTTTCGATGAATCTTTCTGTAAAATGTCTTGAGCGTGTCCGGGATGGATTTGGATCTTCGGGAGGGGCTCTGAACGGGATGCCTCCCAAAATGCTTTTCGCGGCAGGCCGCATTGGCTTAAGGACGGAGCGTGGCAGGCTTGGGCAACTTCCGATGATCGTTCTCTCGCAGAGTGGCGCGGCCATTGTCGGCGCGGTGCTCGCCTTCGTGCTCATCGCCGCGATCTGGGCGCTCTATGCCGGCCTGGCCGCGCGTGCCGCCGCCCGGACTGCCTATGAGCAGAACCGGCGCCTCCTGCGCTTTTCGCGAACCTCGCCGGCGCTGCCGATGCTGGTCCGCGCCGACGGGCGGGTCGAGATGTCGCCCCGCCTCGCCGCCTGGCTCGGTCTGGACGGGCCTGCCGAATCGCTCTCCCGCCTTTCCCAGAAGGACTCCGGCCTCGATCCGGAGGATGTCGCGCTGCTCGGCGAGCAGGTGGAGGCGGCGCAGCGTGCCGGCCAGTCCTTCCGGCTCTCGCTGCCGGTGCGCGGCTCGGAGCGGATGCTGCTGGTGCTGGGCGAGCGCGCCTCCGAAGCGGTGGAGACGCCGGGCAGCGTGCTGATCTGGGTGCTCGACGCGACCGACAGCCAGGCGGAAGTGGGGGCGCTCGAGCGCGAGGCCGATCGGCTGCGCGCCGCCTTTGACGCGCTGACGGCCCTGATCGAGGCAGCGCCGATGCCGATGTGGTATCGCGGCCCCGACCTGCGGCTGCTGATGGTCAACACCGCCTATGTCCGCGCGGTCGAAGGCCGCGATGCGGAGGACGTGGTGTCGCGCGGGGTGGAACTGGTCGACGGGGCCGGGCTGGGCGGGCCGCTCGCCAACGCCGCGATCGCCCGCGACACGCAGGAACCGCAATCGGCGGCGATGCCCGCCACCATTGCTGGCGCCCGGCGCATGCTCCGCCTCCACGACGTGCCGCTGCCGACCGGCGGCATCGCCGGCTTCGCGGTCGACATCGAGGAGCTGGAGCGCGCCCGCGGCGGCCTCAAGCGCTTCGGCGAGGCGCAGCGGGCGATGCTCGACCGCATGTCCGCCGGCGTCGCCCAGTTCGGATCGGATCGCAGCCTGGTGTTCTGCAACCAGCCGTTCCGCCGCCTGTTCGCGATGAAGAACGAGTGGCTGGCGGATCGGCCCGAATTCGACCGCGTGCTGGAGCGGATGCGCGAGGCGCGCAAGCTGCCCGACGTGCGCGACTTCCCCCATTGGAAGGCCGAGCGCCGCGAATGGTTCACCGCGCCGGAAGCGGTGGAGGAAAGCTGGAGCATCGGCACCACCCATCTCCGCGTCGTCGCCCAGCCGCTGCCCGAAGGCGGGCTGCTGCTGATCTTCGAGGACCAGACGCAGCAGCTGGAGCTGCAGCGCGAACATGGCGAGATGCAGCAGGTGCGCACCGCCACGCTCGACAGCCTGGCCGAGGCGGTGGCCGTGTTCGGCAAGGGGCGGCTGCAACTGTGGAACCGCAAGTTCCGCCAGGTCTGGGGCTTCGAGGACGGCTTCCTCGACGGGCATCCGCAGATCGCCACGATCGTCAAGTCGGCGGGGGGCAAGCTGGTTAACCCGGCGCGCGCCGAGATCATCGGCGACCTGATCCGGCTCGCCGCCAAGGACCGCCAGCAGCGCGGATCGAGCATCACCTTCGCCAATGGTCGGCATTTCGATATCGCCGCGGTGCCGCTGCCGGACGGCAATGCGCTGGTGACGATGCTCGACACCACCGATCGCCAGCGGGTGGAGCGGGCGCTGCGCGACCGCAACGAGGCGCTGGAGGCGGCGGACCGCGTCCGCACCGCCTTCGTCGCCAATATGAGCTACGAGCTGCGCACGCCGCTCACCTCGATCAAGGGCTTCGGCGAGATGCTGCAGGGCGGGTTCGCCGGCAAGCTGAGCGCCGACGGCAAGGAATATGTCGAAGCCATCCTGATGTCGGTCGACCGGCTCGGCGGGCTGATCGACGATGTGCTCGACCTCACCCAGAGCGAGGGCCAGCCGATCGAGCGCGAGACGGTCGATGTCGAACTCGCCGCGACCAGTGCGGCAGACGTGATCGCGCCGCTCGCCAAGGGCAAGGCGATCGAACTGGTGATCGAGGATGCCGGCACCGCCGGCGTGGTGCAGGGCGATGCCCGCCGCATCCGCCAGACGGTGGAGCATCTGCTGCGCCATGCCGTGTCGCACACGCCGGAGGGCGGGCGCGTGCTGCTCCACCTCGACGGCAATGCGCGGGTGGCGCGGGTGATCGTGAGCGACGACGGGCCGGGCATGCCGCCCGAGGCGGTGGCGCGGGCGTTCGACCGGTTCGCGCAGGTCGGCACCTCGCGCGGCGGCGATCGCGCGCTGGGCCTGGGGCTGCCGCTCGCCAAGCAGTTCGTCGAGGCGCATGGCGGGCGGATCGAGCTGATCTCCGAACCGGGGCAGGGGACGCTCGTCACGGTGGAGTTGCCGCGCGGATGAGTGGCAGCACGACGCCCGTCTGGATACGGCGCTCCCCCCGCATCCAACGTCATCCCAGCGAAGGCGGGGATCCATTCGCCCGTGCGGTTGGGGAAAGAACCGCGGCATCAGCGCCAATGGATCCCCGCCTTCGCGGGGATGACGGCGTGTTCTGGAACAAGTGCATCGCCAACCCATGACTGCCGAAACCATCCTGCTACGCTCTCTGGACGAGGCGCTGGCGCTGGGCGCGAAGTTGGCGGCCGTGGCCGGTCCCGGCGACGTGATCGCGCTGTCCGGCCCGCTCGGCGCGGGCAAGACCAGCATCGCGCGCGGGCTGCTTGCCGCGCTGGGGCTGGAAGGGGAGGCGCCGTCGCCGAGCTTCGCGATCGTCCAGCCCTATGATCCGCCGGAAGTGCGGCTGCCGGTGCTCCATGTCGATCTCTATCGGATCGAGGACCCGGACGAAGCCGAGGAACTGGGCCTCGACGATGCGCGCTATGACGCGCTGCTGCTGGTCGAGTGGCCGGAGCGGCTGGGCGCGGCAGCGTGGCACGACGCCTTGTGGCTGACCCTGGCGGTCGCCGCGGACGGCACCCGCAGCTTGACAGCGCGCGTGCCCTCGGCATGGGAAAGCCGATGGCCGTTGACATGACTCCGCCGCCCGCGGCGCCCGCATTTCTCGTATCCGCCGGTTGGGAAGGGGCAGCGATCCTGCCCGTCGCCGGCGATGCCTCCTTCCGTCGCTACTTCCGTGTGGTCGATGGCGGCCGCAGCGCGATCCTGATGGACGCGCCGCCGCCGCATGAGGATCCGCGGCCGTTCCTGGCGGTGGCGCGCTGGCTGACCGACCAGGGTTTCGCCGCGCCCGCGATCCTGCACGAGGATCTGTCGCAGGGACTGGTGCTGCTCGAGGATTTCGGCGACGTGCGGCTGCGCGAGACGGTGGATGCCGAACCCGTGCGCGAACTGGGTCTCTATGGCTCGGCCGTCGACCTGCTGGTTCGGCTGCACCAAAAGGACGCGGGCGTCGAAGCGCCCTATGACCTTGCCGTCTACCAGCGCGAGGCGGCGCTGTTCGTCGAATGGTATTGCCCCGCCGTCGGCCTCGAAGTCGATGCCGCGGGGTATCGCGATGCCTGGGATGCCGCGCTTGCGCCGCTGCTGGAGGGTCATCGCCCCGTCACGGTGCTGCGCGATTACCATGCCGAGAATCTGATGCTGATCGAAGGTGGCGACGGCTTGGGACTGCTGGACTTCCAGGACGCGCTCGCCGGCCATCCCGCCTACGACCTCGTCTCGCTGCTCCAGGATGCGCGGCGCGACGTGCCGGAGGCGACCGAGACGGCGATGCTGGAGCGCTACCGTGCGGCGACCAGCGAGGGGGAGGCGTTCGATGTCGCCTACCACGTGCTCGGCGCGCAGCGGAACGCCAAGATCCTCGGCATCTTCACCCGGCTGTGGAAGCGCGACGGCAAGCCGCGCTACCCCTCGCTCTGCCCGCGCGTATGGGCCTATCTGGAGCGCGACCTCGCCCATCCGGCGCTGATGCCGGTGGCGGAATGGTTCGCCGCCAACGTGCCGGCCGAGAAGCGCGGCGATCCGATGCAGGTGGCGGCGTGACGATCTACTCGCTCCGCCCGCAGCCGCTCGCGCCTGCGCCCAGGACCGCAATGGTGATGGCGGCCGGCCTCGGCAAGCGGATGCGTCCGCTCACCGTCACCCGGCCCAAGCCATTGATCGACGTGGCCGGAAAGCCGCTGATCGACCATGTCTTCGATCGCCTGAGCGCCGCGGGTGTCGAGCGCGCGGTGGTCAACGTCCATTACCTCGCCGACCAGCTCGAGGCGCATCTGCGCGCGCGGGTGAAGGGCATGGAGCTGCTGATCTCCGACGAGCGCAGGCAGCTGCTGGAAACCGGCGGCGGCCTCGTCCAGGCACGCGACATGCTGGGCGACGAGCCATTCCTCTGCGTCAATAGCGACAATCTGTGGGTGGATGGCCCCAGCGACGCGATCCGGCTGCTCGCGGCGCAGTGGGACGATGCCAGGATGGACGCGCTGCTGCTGCTGGTGCCGCTCGCGCGCGCGACCTGCCATCGCGGGCAGGGCGACTTCCGGCTCGACGCCTTCGGGCGGATCACCGAACGACGCAAGCCCGGCCGGCTGGCGCCCTTCGTGTACACCGGCGTCCAGATCCTCTCGCCGCGCGTGATCCGCGACTGGCCGGAGGGGCCGTTCTCGACCAACCTGTTCTGGAACCGCGCGATGGAAGCCGGGCGCCTGTGGGGTGCGGTGCACCAGGGGCTGTGGTTCGACGTCGGCTCGCCCAAGGCGATCCGCGAGACGGAAGTGGCGCTGGCCGAGCTTTGATCGGCGGCGCGGCCGCCGCCGGTTGCGTTGGGGGCGGAGGGCGCTAAGGTTCGCGCTCCGTTCCCTTTTGCCGAGCCGCATGTCGCACGCCCTGCACCTCTACACCATCCCGCCGCATCGCGCCTTTGCCGATGCGCTGGCGATCGGCCTGATCCGGCGCTTCGGCGCGGACCCGCTGCGGCTGGCGCGCGGCGTGGTGCTGCTGCCGAACAACCGCGCCAAGCGGGCGATGCAGGACGCTTTTGTCCGCGAAAGCGGTGGCGGCCTGCTGTTGCCCCGACTGGTCGCGATCGGCGATCCCGAGCTCGATGAAGCGGTGTTCGAGACGGTCGACGATGCCGAACCGGTGCCCCCCGCCGTCGATCCGCTGCAGCGCCGCATGGTGCTCGCCCGACTGCTCCAGGGGCATGATGGCCGGCTGAACGCGGCGGAGGCCGTGCGGCTGGCCGGCGACCTGGGCACGACGCTGGATCAGCTGCTGGTCGAGGAAGTCTCGCCTCGGCGGCTGAAGGAACTGGAGCTGGCCCCCGAGCTATCGGCGCATTGGGAGCGCTCGCTGGCGCTGTTCGAGATCGTCCTGACCCGCTGGCCTGCCGAACTGGCGGCGCTGGGGCGGGTGGATTTGCCCGAGCGGCGGCGACGCCTGCTCGACCGGGTCTCGACGCGGTGGAAGGGCACGGCGCCCGCCGGTTTCGTCTGCGCAGCGGGCATCACCACGGCGGCGCCGGCGATCGCGCGGCTGCTCCGCGTCGTGGCGGGACTGCCCGACGGGATGGTGGTGCTGCCGGCCCTGGCGACCGCCATGGGCAACGACGAATGGGAGTCGCTCGGGCCGCACGCGCCCGATCCGATCACCGGGCGCCGACGGCGCAACCTGGAGACGCATCCGCAATTTCACCTGAAGCTGCTGCTCGACCGGATGGGCGTGGCACGCGGCGAGTTCCAGCAATGGCGCGTCGCCAGCGAACTCGATGCACCGCCCGCGCGCAGCAAGGCGATCGCATCGGCGATGCAGCCGCCCGAGCTCACCCACCGCTGGACCGATCTGCCGGCCGGCGAGCGGCGGCTGGACGGCGTGCGCGCGCTGGAGCTGGCGACGCCGGCCGAGGAGGCGCAGGCGATTGCACTGGCGCTGCGCGAGGCGCTGGAGACGCCGGCGCGCACCGCCGCGCTGGTCACGCCCGATCGCGCCCTGGCCCGCCGCGTTGCTGCCCATTGCGCGCGCTGGGGCATCGCGGTGGACGATTCGGCGGGTCAGCCGCTGTCGCTCACCCCCCCCGGCACGCTGCTGCTCGCGCTGGCGGACGGGGCAGCACAGGCCTTCGCGCCCATGCCGCTGTTGACGCTGCTGAAGCATCCGCTGGTGCAGCCGAACGATCGCGCCGCGTGGCTGGATGGCGCGCGGGCGCTCGACCTGGCGCTGCGGGGCCCCCGTCCGGCACCGGGTCTGGCGGGGATCGACGCGCATCTCGCCGACCAGACCGGCCGGGAAGCGCCGCTCCGCCGCACCGCCGCGCGCTGGTGGGAAATCGCCCGCCCGCTGCTCGCGCCGCTGGAGGCAGTGTTCGCGGGCGGCGCGCAGCCGCTCGCCCGGCTGGTCGCCGCGCTGCGCGAAGCGGCGCAGGCACTGGGCGGTGACATGCTGTGGAGCCGCGAGGACGGCCGTGCCGCCGCACTGCTGCTCGACGATCTGGAACGCGAAGCCGCGCATGGCCCGGCGCTGGCCGAGCCGGAAAGCCTCGCCCCGATGCTCCGTACGCTGATGGACGAAGTTGCGGTGCGGCCGCCGCAGGGCGGGCATCCGCGGCTGGCGATCCTCGGCCTGATCGAGGCGCGGCTGCACAGCGCCGACCTGATGATCCTGGGCGGGCTGAATGAAGGCGTGTGGCCGGGCCTGCCCGCGCCCGATCCCTGGCTCGCGCCGCGCATCCGCGCCGAGCTGGGCCTGCCGGGGCTGGAGCGGCGGATCGGCGTGTCGGCGCACGATCTCGCCATCGGGCTGGGTGCGCGTACGGTGCTGCTCACCCGTGCACGCCGCGATGCGAGCGCGCCGACCATCGCCTCGCGCTTCTGGCTGCGGCTGGAGGCGCTGTCGGGTGGTCTGGAGCGCGCCGACGACCTTGCCCGCTGGATGGCGGCGATCGACGCGCCGGAGGCCTTTGTACCGGTCGCGCGGCCGGAGCCCGCGCCGCCGGTCGCGGCGCGGCCGAAGGTGATCTCGGTCACCGAAGTCGATCGGCTCAAGGCCGACCCCTATGCCTTCTACGCGCGGCGGATGCTGCGGCTGATGCCGCTCGATCCCGTCGACGCGGATCCGAGCGCGGCGTGGCGGGGTACGGCGGTGCACGACGTGCTGCAGCGCTGGTTCGAGGAGGACGACTGCCGCCCCGATCTGCTCCGCGCGCGCGCCGAGGCGATGCTGGCCGATACCCGCACCCACCCGTTGATCCGGGCCTTGTGGCAGCCGCGGCTGATCGAGGCGATCGACTGGATCGCCGGAGAACTGGCCGAACAGGGCCTGAAGGGCCGCACGGTGCTGGCGGTGGAGCAGGACGGTTCGATCGAGTTCGCGGGCGTGACGCTACGCGGCAAGTTCGATCGCGTCGATCGGCTGGAGGGCGGCGCGCTGGCGATCGTCGACTACAAGACCGGCCAGCCGTCGAGCACGCGGGCGGTGCGGGCGGGGTTCAGCCTGCAGCTGGGTCTGCTCGGGCTGATCGCCGAGCGCGGCGGGTTCAAGGGGATCGAGGGGGCGGCGCGCGCCTTCGAATATTGGTCGCTGGCGCGCAATCCGAAGAGCGGCGGGTTCGGCTATGTCGACTCGCCCGTCGATCCGAAGAAGCGCGAACCGGTGCCGGCCGAGGATTTCGTTTCGATCGCCGCCGAGCATTTTGCCGCGGCGGCCGGCGAGTGGCTGACCGGCGACCGGCCGTTCACCGCGAAGCTGGTGCCGGAATATGCGCCCTATGCAGAGTATGACCAGTTGATGCGACGCGACGAATGGTACGGGCGGGAGTGAGCCGATGAGCCGCAGCCCCGCCAAGCTCCACCCGCTGAAGGGCAACCAGAAGCGCGCCAGCGATCCCACTCGGCATATCTGGCTGTCCGCCTCGGCCGGCACCGGCAAGACGCAGGTGCTTGCCGCGCGCGTGTGGCGGCTGCTGCTGGCCGGTACCGATCCCTCGGCGATTCTCTGCCTGACGTTCACCAAGGCCGGCGCCGCGGAGATGTCCGAGCGGATCACCGGGCGACTGGCCTATTGGGTGCGCGCCAGGGACGAGGAGCTGGCAGCCGACCTCGCGGCGCTCGGGGAGAGCATCGGCCCGGAGAGCCGGGCGCGGGCCCGCACGCTGTTCGCCAAGGTGCTCGACGCGCCGGGCGGCGGCATCCGCATCCAGACGATCCACAGTTTCTGCCAGTCGCTGCTCGCCGCCTTCCCGATCGAGGCCGGGCTGGTCCCCGGCTTCCGTCCGCTGGAGGCCCGCGAGGAGGCGGTGCTCGCCCGCGAGACGCTGGCGGAGATGCTGGTCGATGCGCGGCGCGAGGGACGCGAAGGCGTGATCGAAGCGATCGGCGCGCTGAGCCTGCGGCTGGGCGAAGGCGGCGCAGAAGGGTTCCTGCAGGAATGTGCGCGCGCGGGCGAGGCGCTGGAAGCATTGCCCGCCGGCATCCAGCCATGGCTCCGTCGCGCCTTCGATCTGCCGGCCGGAGATATCCAAGAATCACTCGCAACAAGCTGCTGCGATGATGTTTTCGATGTGCGAACGCTACGCAATATCGCTTCTGCCAATACGGCCTGGGGCACTGCGCGGGGGCTGGACCGCGCCGATGTGATCGCCGGCTGGCTCGGCCGTTCGGCCGAGGAACGGGCGGCGACGCTGGGCCAGCTTCACCTTGTCTGGGCGACCGCCAAGGGGGAGCCGCGCAGCTTCGCCAAGGGGCAGGCGCCGCAGGATCCCGACTATGCCGAGGCGGCGATGCGGCTGCACGATCGCTGCGGCGAGCTGCTCGCGATGCAGGTACGCGCGGGCTATGTCGATCTGCTTGCGCGGGGGCTGGAAGCGGGCCGGGAATATGCGCGCGCCTATGCCGCCGCCAAGCGCCGGCTGGGCGCCGTGGACTTCGATGACCTGATCGGCCGCACCATCGCGCTGCTCCGCCAGGAGGGCATGGGCGAATGGGTCCGCTTCAAGCTCGACCAGGTGACCGAACATGTGCTGATCGACGAGGCGCAGGACACCAATCCGCGGCAATGGGCGATCGTCTCGGCGATGGCCGACGAGTTTTTCGCGGGCGAGGGCGCGCGCGGCGACCGGCTGCGCACGCTGTTCACCGTGGGCGACTACAAGCAGGCGATCTTCGGCTTCCAGGGCACCGACCCGATCTTCTTCCAGGCGGCGTTCGAGCGATTCAAGCGGCTGGCCAACATCAGCAGCGACTATGAGGCGGAGGTGCGCGAGCTGGAATCGCTCTCGCTCACGCACAGCTTCCGCTCGACCCGCCCGGTGCTCGAGTTCGTCGATACCGCACTCGGCCTGCTGCCCGCGCCGGGCATGGGGCCGATGAGCGACAGCGAACCGCATGCCAGCGAAGTGCCCGGCCCCGGCACGGTGACGCTGTGGCCGCCGGTGATCGAGGGCGGCAGCGAGGCCGACGAGGAGGAATGGATCGGCGACGCCACGCGGGCGCTCGCCGCGCGGATCGCCCGTCAGATCAAGGGCTGGGTCGGCACGCTGCCGCTCGCCAGCAAGGGGCGGGTCCTCGCACCCGGCGACGTGATGGTGCTGGTCAAGCGCCGCGGCGAGCTCGCCTCCCTGATCGTCGCTCGGCTCTATGCGGAGGGGGTGCCCGTCGCGGGCGTCGACCGGCTGCGGCTCAACGCGCCGCTGGCGGTGCAGGACCTGCTGGCCGCAATCCGCTTCGCGCTGCAGCCCGAGGACGATCTTTCGCTGGCGGCGCTGCTGGTCTCACCGCTGATCGGCTGGAGCCAGGACGAGCTGATGGCGGCGGCGGTGCGCGAGCGGGTGGGGCTGTGGCGGCACCTGCGCGAGACCCA
This sequence comes from Sphingomonas pituitosa NBRC 102491, assembly GCF_001598435.1. GTDB lineage: Bacteria > Pseudomonadota > Alphaproteobacteria > Sphingomonadales > Sphingomonadaceae > Sphingomonas > Sphingomonas pituitosa. The sequence continues at coordinate 318,478 of NZ_BCYY01000002.1, read as the reverse complement.
GCCCGCCGAAAAGCTGGCACCGCTCTACGATCTGCTGCGCCGCGCCGACCTCGCGACGCCGTATCGCTTCCTGGAAGAGATCCTGTCCGGCGCCATGCAGGGGCGGCGCAAGCTGCTCACGCGGCTGGGCGAGGAAGCGCGGGATCCGATCGAGGAACTGCTCAACGCGGCGCTGACCTTCGAGACTCGGGCGACGCCCTCGCTCCAGCGCTTCCTCGACTGGTTCGATCGCGGCGATGTCGAGATCGTGCGCGATGCAGCCCAGCCGCAGCCGGCGGTGCGGGTGATGACGGCGCACGGCTCCAAGGGCCTGCAGGCGCCATTGGTGATCCTGGCGGACGCGACGGTGGACCCGACGCGCAGTCCGCGCAGCTTCCTCAAATGGGCGCCGGAGGGCGAGGAGAAGTTCCCGATCTTCCGCCCGCGCAGCGCCGAGCGGGACGGCGCGCTGGCCGAGGCGCTGGCCGAGACCGATGCGCGCGAACTGCAGGAGCATTGGCGGCTGTTCTACGTCGCCGCCACCCGCGCCGAGGAGCGGCTGGTGATCGCCGGTGCGCTCGGCCCCCAGGCCAGGGGCGAACCGCCCAAGGCGAGCTGGTACGCGGCCAGCGTCGCGGCGCTCGATGCGCTCGGCGTTCCGGCAGACGAGGCGGGTGTGCGGGAATTCCACGGCGTGGTGCCGCAGGCGCCGGTGCGACCGATGGTCCCAGCCCCGCCGGCGACGGCGGCGCCGATGCCGGTGCCGCCCGGCTGGCTCCACGCGCCCGCGCCGCAGGAAGCGCGGCCGCCGCGGCCGCTCGCGCCCTCGTCGCTGGGCGACGACCGGGTTGCCGATCCGCCGCCGGGGCCCACGATGCGCGCTGCCGCCGAGCGCGGGCGGTTGCTGCATGCGCTGTTCGAGCGCCTGCCGGGCGTCGCACCGGGCGAGCGTCGGGCCGCTGCGGATCGCTGGCTGGCGGGGGCGGGCGGGCTTGCCGACGCCGCCGAGCGGGCGGCGCTGATCGAGGCCGCGCTGGGGGTGACCGAGGACCCCCGCTTCGCCGAGCTGTTTGGTGCCGATGCGCTGGGTGAGGCACCGATCGCCGCAGTCGTGGCGGACGGGGTGGTCGTCTCGGGCACGGTCGACCGGCTGGTGGTCACGCCGGATCGGGTGCGCGTGGTCGACTTCAAGACCGGTCGCCGCGCGCCGGCGTCCTTGGTCGAGGTGCCGCCTTATCACCTGCGGCAGATGTCCGCCTATGTCGCGGCGCTGCGGGTGATCTTCCCGGATCGGGACGTGGAGGCGGCGCTGCTATATTCCGCCGGTCCGGTGCTGTACGGATTGCCCGACACCCTTCTCGACCGGCACAAGCCGGGCTACGCGGGGTAGGAGCAAAGCTTGGGCCCATGCGCTTGAGCGACGGCCCCGGCGACCATAGATAGCCGATCAACACGAAGTTCAGGAGATTACGACATGGCAACCCTGGCGACCACCGACGCCACTTTCGAAACCGACGTGCTGCAGGCGGACAAGCCCGTCCTCGTCGATTTCTGGGCGGAATGGTGCGGCCCGTGCCGCATGATCGCCCCGGCGCTCGAGGAAATCGCCGAGGAATTGGCGGGCCAGGTGCAGATCGTGAAGATCAACATCGACGACAATCCCGATGCGCCGACCAAGTATGGCGTGCGCGGCATTCCGACGATGATCCTGTTCAAGAACGGCCAGCAGGCCGCGACCCAGGTCGGCGCGCTGCCGAAGAGCGCGATCAAGCAGTGGATCGAACGCGAGATCTGATCGCGTGTCGCCGTCGCATTCCCCTCCCGGGCCCGGGAGGGGAATGCGCGGCTCAATCGAACAGCAGCTCGGTCGCGCGCTTGCCCAGTTCGGGCGTAGCGGCGGCGACGATGCCGATCCCGCCGTCGCCGATCCGATAGGGGCTGCCGTCCCAGCGGCCGACATAGCCGCCGGCTTCGGTAAGGAACAGCACGCCCGGCGCGTGATCCCATACCAGCGTCCGCCGGAGCACCGCGACGTCGTTCTGGCCCAGCACCAGCCGCGGGTAGTTTTCTGCGGCGCAGCGGGGCAGCGGCACAAGCGCGAATGCCCCGCCGAAGCGCGCGGCACGAGCGGCATGGGCGTCCTCGGACTGGCCCACCTTCGACACCGCCGCCAGCGGCCGGGCTGCACCGCTCGCACGGGCCCGCACCGGCGCATCGTCGATGAACGCGCCGCCCCCCAGTACCGCATGGCACATGCGCTGGGCCACGGGGTCGTAGAGCCAGCCGGCCTGGGTCACGCCATCCTCGACCAGCGCGATCATGATGCCGAAGGGCGGCTGCCCCGCGGCGAAATTGGCGGTGCCGTCGATGGGATCGATGATCCAGGCACGCGCGTCGGTGGCGTGGTCTATCAGCGCCGGATCGGCCGCACAGGCTTCCTCGCCGACGATGACGGCGTCGCCATCGATCGCGGCCAATCCCTCGGTCAGCCGCTCCTCGGCCTCGCGATCGGCGATCGTCACCAATTCGCCGGGCGTCTTCTCCAGCACCTCTTCCGCAGCGAGGTTGCGGAAGCGGGGCATCACCACCGCTCCGGCGACGGTGCGCATCAGCGCGGACACGGCGAGATGGTGGCGATGCATGCGCTCAGCTCCGATAGTCGGCGTTGATCGAGATATAGCCGTGGGTCAGGTCGCAGGTCCAAACCGTCGCGCGGCCCTCGCCTAGGCCGAGATCGACGCCGATCTCGATTTCCTGCCCCTTGAGATGCGCGGCGACGGGTGCCTCGTCATAGCCTTCCACCGCGAGACCCTCGCGCGCCACCTGGGTGGCGCCGAAGCGGATGGCGAGCTTGTCGCGCTCGGCGGGTTCACCGGCCTTGCCGACGGCCATCACGATGCGGCCCCAATTGGCGTCCTCGCCGGCGATCGCGGTCTTCACCAGCGGCGAATTGGCGATCGACAGGGCGATGCGGTGTGCGCTGTGGTCGCTCTCGGCGCCCTCCACGGTGATTTCGATCAGCTTCTGTGCGCCTTCGCCGTCGCGCACTACGAGCAGGGCGAGCTGGCGGCAGAGATCGGCAAGCGCCGCACGGAAGGCATCGGCGCCGTCATCCTCGTCGCTGGTGAGGGGGGCATTGCCTGCCTTGCCGGTGGCGAAGGCGAGGACGGTGTCGCTGGTCGAGGTATCGCCGTCCACCGTGATGCACGAGAAGCTGTTGCCGTTCGCGTCGCTCAGTGCGCGCTGAAGGAACACCGGGTCCACCGCGGCATCGGTGAAGATGAAGCCGAGCATCGTCGCCATGTCCGGCGCGATCATGCCCGAGCCCTTGATGATGCCCGCGAGCGTCACCGTGCGGCCGTCCACGACCGCCGTCGTCACCGCGCCCTTGGCGAAGGTGTCGGTGGTCATGATCGTCGCGGCGGCGTCTTCCCAGGTGCAGGGCTCGGCCGTGTAGGCGGCGTCGAGCCCCGCCTCGGCCTTGTCGATCGGCAGCGGCACGCCGATCACGCCGGTGGAGGAGACGAATACGTCGGACGGATCGCAGCCGAGATGCTGCGCGGTGCGGGCGGCGATCGCCTCGACCGCCGCGCGGCCGCGATTGCCGGTGAAGGCGTTGGAATTGCCCGCATTTACCACCAGCGCGCGCGCCTTGCCGAGCACCAGCGCCTTGCGGCACCACTCGACTTCGGGCGAGGGGCATTTGCTGGTCGTCAGCACGCCCGCAACGCTGGTGCCTTCATCGAGCGTGACGAAGGTGAGGTCGCAGCGATCCCAGTTCTTGTACTGCGCACGGGCGACGCGGGGCGTGACGCCCGGGATCGCGGGCAGGGCGGGAAAGGGCAGCGCGAGCGGGGAGGTGCTGGTGGACATGGAAATGCCTCCGGTTAGAATGCGGCGCGTGCTTCGTGCATGGGGGGGCAAAGATCAATGCTTTTGGTGATGGCGCTGCTGGCGGCGCAGGCGCAGGATAGTGCGAAGGGGGCTACAGCGCTCAAGCCGTTGACGGACCCGGCAAGCTGGGTGTCGGAAGATGATTACCCACCTGTCGCCGCGCGTGCCGGGGAGCAAGGGATCGTCGCTTTCCGCTTGGAGGTCGACTCGAACGGTAATCCCACGAGTTGCGGCATCGTCGATGCGGCGGCCTCCGGCGAGCTCCAGCAACAGACCTGCGCTCTCTTGTTGAAGCGCGCGCGGTTCCGACCGGCACGAGATGCGAGAGGACGATCAATCGCTGCTTCCTATACGAGCCGCGTTCGATGGAAACTACCTGAAGATCATCCCTCCCAAGCCCCGATCGCGATTGGAAACTGGAAGGCAACCGCCACGGTACGACAATCCGCCGAAGGAAAGGTTCTTTCCTGCGATATGCAGGCCGAAGGCGCAGTCCCATTCAGTCGGGAAAATGACTGCGATTCCGTGCCTTCTGGTTTGCTTGCGCGGGTTGGCGGTGCGGGGACTGCACAGACCGTCACGGTTCGCCTCGCCATGACGTTTGACGGCGCGCCTGAGCCCTTTCGAGACTATCCCGGTCCCGGGCAGCTTCCCAGCGCGAGGATGCGCTTTACGTTCGAGGTGTCGGAGTCCGGAACAACAGAGAATTGCAAGGTCGTGCCGACGGGTGAAGAGGGATGGATGGCCTCTCTTCCAAGCCCGTGCCAGGGTTTTGCCGATACCTACATACCTGCCAAGGACGAGAACGGTAAGCCGCGTCGCGTGGCAGGTGTATTCATGATGTCGTTTTCACGCCGTCCCGCCGAATAATGTCCCCGTCTGGGCGCAGCTTTTCTGTCGACGAAATGCTAGGCAATGCCTATGTCGGGTCGGTCTTGCCGGGTTTCGGTTTGATACAATGACAGCCTAACACAGGGTTTCGCTTGGAACTACTGCTGCTCCTCACTGCGCTTTTCGCGAGCCTGACCGGCGTGTCGGGCGAGCGTGGCCTGCGCCCCATGCAGGGCGTGGCGGTGGTGCGCGTGGCCGAAGCGGCGCAGGCGGCGGTCGCCCCGTCGCGCCACATCGTCGCGGCTGCGGCGGCGCTCCCCGCACTGGTGCGGGTCGTCACGATCCCGGTGTTCCATCTGGCCGCCACGCCGCGGCCTGCGCTTCGCCTCGCCTTCGAGCAGCGGCGCGAATAGCCTTTCCGGCCCGCGCGTCGGGCCCTTCTTCCTTTCGTCGCCGCGCCCGCGCGCGGTGCGCCCGTGATGGCCCTGCCGTGTCCGGCAGCCGTCGCGCATCCCCATTCAACAGGTCAGGAATTCGCATGTTCGGCGGTATTGCCAAGTCGCTTTTCGGTTCGTCCAACGATCGCTACGTCAAGTCGCTCAAGCCGATCGTCCAGAAGATCGCCAGCTTCGAGCCCGCGCTGCAGGCGATGGACGACGACACGCTCGCCCAGCAGACGATCAAGTTCCGCGAACAGCTGGCCAACGGCGCCAAGCTCGACGACCTGCTGCCCGAGGCGTTCGCCACGGTGCGCGAGGCGGCGCGGCGCGTGATCGGCCAGCGCCACTATGACGTGCAGATGGTCGGCGGCATCGTGCTCCATCGCGGCGAGATCGCCGAGATGCGCACCGGCGAAGGCAAGACGCTGGTCGCCACGCTCGCCACCTATCTCAACGCGCTGCCGGGCGACGGCGTCCATGTCATCACCGTCAACGACTATCTCGCCCGCCGCGACGCGGAGTGGATGGCGCAGGTCTATGGCTTCCTGGGCCTCACCACCGGCGTGATCGTGCCCAACCTGTCCGACCAGCAGCGCCGCGACGCGTACGCCTCGGACATCACCTACGGCACGAACAACGAGTTCGGCTTCGATTACCTCCGCGACAACATGAAGTATGATCGGGCGAGCATGGTGCAGCGCCCGTTCGCCTATGCGATCGTCGACGAGGTCGACTCGATCCTGATCGACGAGGCACGCACCCCGCTGATCATCTCGGGCCCGACCGACGACCGGTCCGAGCTGTACCTGAAGGTCGACGCCGTGGTGAAGCAGCTCGACGCTTCGACCTACGAGAAGGACGAGAAGCAGCGCACGATCGTGCTGACCGAGGAAGGCACGGAGACGGTCGAGCGGCTGCTCGAGGATGCCGGCGTGCTGGTCGGTGCCAACCTCTACGACTTCGAGAACACCCAGGTGGTGCACCATCTGAACCAGGCGCTTCGCGCGAACGTGATGTTCAAGCGCGACACCGATTACATCGTCAAGGACGGCAAGATCGTCATCATCGACGAGTTCACCGGCCGCATGATGGACGGCCGCCGCTGGTCGGATGGTCTCCACCAGGCGGTGGAAGCCAAGGAAGGCGTGACCATCGAGCCGGAGAACCAGACGCTCGCCTCGATCACCTTCCAGAATTATTTCCGCATGTACCCCAAGCTGGGCGGCATGACCGGCACCGCCTCCACCGAGGCGGCCGAGTTCTACGACATCTACAAGATGAACGTCGTCACCATCCCGACCAACCTGCCGGTGCAGCGCATCGACGAGGAAGACACGTTCTACAAGTCGACCGAGGACAAGTTCGCCGGCATCGCCAAGACGATCAAGGCGCATGCCGAGCGCGGCCAGCCGGTGCTGGTCGGCACGGTCTCGATCGAGAAGTCCGAACTGCTCTCCGAGTTCCTGCATCGCGAAGGCGTGAAGCATGAGGTGCTCAACGCCCGCTTCCACGAGAGCGAGGCGCATATCGTCGCGCAGGCGGGCCGGCTGGGCGTGGTGACCGTATCGACCAACATGGCCGGCCGCGGCACCGACATTCAGCTGGGCGGCAATGTCGAGTTCCGCATCGCCGACGAGCTGCGCGACATGGCGGACGGGCCCGAGCGCGACGCCGCGATCGAGCGGATCAAGGCTGAGGTTGCCGAGGAAAAGGAAAAGGTGAAGGCCGCCGGCGGTCTGTTCGTGCTCGGCACCGAACGCCATGAGAGCCGCCGCATCGACAACCAGCTGCGCGGCCGCTCGGGCCGCCAGGGCGATCCGGGGCTCAGCCGCTTCTACCTCAGCCTCGACGACGATCTGCTGCGCATCTTCGGCTCGAACACCCTGTTCTCGCGGATGATGCGCTCCAGCCTGGAGGACGGCGAGGCGATGCCGCCGTCGCGCTGGCTGAGCAAGGCGATCGAGACCGCGCAGCGCAAGGTCGAGGCGCGCAACTACGACGTGCGCAAGCAGGTCGTCGAATATGACGACGTGATGAACGATCAGCGCAAGGTGATCTACGAGCAGCGCGCCGACATCATGGACGCCGATACGGTGGGCCATGTGGTGGAAGACATGCGCCACGAGACGGTGAACGCGATCGTCGGCGAGGCCTGCCCGCCGAACAGCTACCCCGAGCAGTGGAACGTCGCCGGCCTGAAGGAGCGCCTCGCCGACACGCTCAACCTCGACCTGCCGGTCGACCAGTGGGTGAAGGACGAGGAAGCGATCGATCCGGAACTCCTGGAGGAGCGCATCCGCGAGGCTGCCGATGCCGCCATCGCCGAGAAGGCGGCGGACCTCGAGCCGGAGACCTGGACTTCGATCGAGAAGTCGATCCTGCTCCAGAACCTGGACCATCAGTGGAAGGAGCATCTCGCGATGCTCGACGCGCTGCGCCAGGTCGTCCACCTGCGCGCCTATGCGCAGAAGACGCCGATCAACGAGTACAAGCACGAGGCGTTCTCGATGTTCCAGCGGATGCTCGACACGATCCGCGAGGACGTGACGCGCACCATGGCCTTCGCCCAGTTCCGCATGGCGCCGCCGCCGGAGCTGCCGGAGCTGCCGGCATTCCTGACCACGCACATCGATCCGCTGACCGGCGAGGACAACACCAACGACTGGGACGGCGGCTCGGCAGGGCTGGTGACCACGCGCCTGCCGCCGCTGGGCATCCCGCAGCCCGCGGGCGACGACTATGGTACCGATCCGGCGCAGTGGGAGGGCGTGGTCAGCCGCAACGCGCCGTGCCCGTGCGGTTCGGGGCTGAAGTACAAGCACTGCCACGGCCAGGTGGCGTAAGGGTGGCCGTTCCCGTCCTTCCTTGAGAGGCAGGGGGAGCAGCGCGCCTCCCCAAAGCGTCATCCCGGCGAAAGCCGGGATCCAGTCGCCTCTCGATTCCGGCAAGAGCCGAACAGGTGACCCCAATGGATCCCGGCATTCGCCGGGATGACGACTGAGAGGACTTCCTCTGCTGGTAAAAGAAAAGGGCGGCGCCGGGATATCCGGCGCCGCCCTTTCTGCGTTCCGCTCCCCGCGATCAGCGGGTCTGCGGCATCTGGATCTTCGGCCCCAGCCGTTCCTTCACCTCGCGCGCATCGAAGGCGCGGATGTTGTCGGCGGGCTTCGGGCCCTTGCCCATCACGATCTCGGCCATCGCCTCGTAGCGGTCGACGGTGCGGATATCGACGTTGCGGTCGAAGAACGGATCACCCCAGAACGGATCCCAGCTGCGCCAGCCCCAGCGCGGGCTGTAATAGCGCCAGTACGGGTTCCAATAGCCCCAGGGGCCGCCAAAGCCCGCACCGCCGATGCCCGGCGTCGCATAGGTCTGGGTCTTCTTTTCCGTGTCGCGATTGGCGAGCAGGAAATAGTCATAGCCGCTCTGCAGCGTCAGCTCGGCCGAGCGATAGAGCAGGTAGCGCTCCACCGTCTCGCGCGAGGTCAGGCTGTTGCCCGAAAAGCTCACCCGGAACCGATTCTCTTCGATCTGCTCGTCCGAATAGCCGTTGCGCACCGAACCGCTCGCCGAGGCGGGCTGGTAGGGCGTGGCGGTCATGCACGATGCGAGCGAGAGGCTGCCCGCGACCATCAGGCCGAGTGCTGCCAGCCGCCGGCCCTTCTGTGATGAAATTGGCATTGTTCCTCCGACACTTCCAAACAGTAAACGTCGCCGCATGCCCCTCGAACGCGCGAGCCGGCGAAACTCTCCCGCGCATTCACGCGATGAGACGTGGCATGCGAGCGATTGACGGTTGCTGAACGGCGGCTGTCAAGCCAGGCGATCGGGTACCTCACGGGCATCGGCGTCGAGCCTGGCCTGCGGCGCCATCGCCTCCCAGGGAAAGACGAACCAGTCCTTCTGCACCGCGCGGTCGATCGTCTGCGCGCCATACTCGACACGCTGGGAGGAGCGGACGTTGTCGAGCAGCACGGCGAAGCGGACCTGCTCCGCCACCGCGCCCTCGGCGGCTAGGGCAGCGCGCAGTTCGCCGATCGTCTTGCCGCTGTCGTTGATATCCTCGACGAACAGCAGCCGCTCGCCGTCGCGGGTGCGCTGCGCAAGCACCGCGACCAGCGCCTCGCCGAACGGCGCGATGCGCGTCGAATGGTCGACCGAGACGAGCGGCAGCCCGATCCGATGCGAGAGATAGACTGCCGGGGTCAGTCCGCCGCGGCCGACGCCGACGAGCAGGGTGGGGGACCAGTCCGCCACCGCCCTGGCAATCGCGTGGACGCCGGCGACGAGCTGGTCGTGGGTAAAGTGGGTGAAGACGATGTCGCCCATCACGCCGCCTCCGCCACCCAGGCGTCGATCGCCGCGCAGTGCGCCGCCACCACCTCGTCGGGCAGGAACGAGCCCAGGAAGCTGTTGCGCGCCAGCGTGGCGAGCTGCTGCTTGCTCAGGCCCCTCCCGCGGGCCACGGCGCGGTAGTTCTCGCCGACATAGCCGCCGAAATAGGCGGGGTCGTCCGAGTTCACCGTGGCGCGGAGACCCAGCTCGAGCATCCGGTCGATCGGATGCGCGTCGATGGTCTCGACGTTGCACAGCTTCACATTGGACAGCGGGCAGACGGTGAGCGTCATGCCGGAGCGCGCCAGCCGGGCGACGAGGGTGGGATCGTCCAGGCTGCGATTGCCATGATCGAGCCGGTCGACCTGGAGCAGGTCCAGCGCCTCGTGGACATAGGCCGCCGGACCTTCCTCGCCCGCATGGGCGACGCGCTTCAGGCCCTTCTCGGCGGCGGCGGCGAAGACGCGGGCGAACTTCGAGGGTGGGTGACCGAGTTCGGATGAATCCAGGCCGACGCCGGCAATCCGGTCGAGCCACGGCTCGGCGGCCTCCAGCGTGCGGAAGGCGTCTTCCTCGTCCAGATGGCGCAGGAAGCAGAGGATCAGCTGAGAGGTGACCCCCAGGCGCGCCTCGGCGTCTGCCATGCCTGCCAGGAGCCCCTCCACGACCGTACCCATCGCGATGCCGCGCGCGGTGTGGGTCTGGGGATCGAAGAAGATCTCGGCGTGGCGCACGCCGTCGGCGGCGGCGCGCTCGAAATAGGCGATGGCGAGATCGCGGAAATCGGCTTCGGTGCGCAGGACGTCGGCACCGGCATAATAGATGTCGAGAAAATCCTGCAGGTTCGAGAACTCATAGGCCGCGCGGACCGCTTCCACGCTGTCGAACGGGATTGCCACGCCATTGCGGCGGGCGAACTCGAACATCTGCTCGGGCTCCAGGCTGCCCTCGATGTGGAGATGGAGTTCGGCCTTGGGCAGGCCGGCGATGAAAGCGTCCAGATTTTCCATCGGTTCACCATCGCAGTGGCCCCGGCGAGTCGCAAGCGCAACCCCGGCGGCACGCGTTGCGTTTGGTGCACATGCCGTCGAGCGTGATTCGCAGCTGGCACTATGACGCGGACGCGCAGTGGCTCGACGTGGTGTTCACGAGCGGACGGGGCTATCGCTATTTCGATGTGCCGGAGGCTGTGGTGGCGGACCTTGCCGCAGCGGGATCGAAGGGAAGCTATTTCAACCGGGAGATCCGGGAACGCTTCGCCTTCGAACCGGCAGACGAGAGATGGCTCCCCGAGTAGGATTCGAACCTACGACCATTCGATTAACAGTCGAATGCTCTACCGCTGAGCTATCGGGGACCACTCTGGTCAACCCCTCGGCGGTGGGTCACCGCGTCGGGAGGCGCGCCTTTAGCACCGGGTTTTCGAAAGGCGCAAGGGGTTTTATGCAATAAATTGTTCCATCGTTATTCGATCGTCCAATGCGTGCTCCGGATCGAACAGCAGCGTGAGGTCGCGCATGCGGTCGATCTCGACATGGACGCTGCAAACCTCGCGGATTTCACGCTGGTCGGCGACCGCGCTTACCGGGCGCTTGTCGGCCTCCAGCACGCGGATATCGATGCGGGTCTTCTCCGGCAGGATCGCCCCGCGCCAGCGCCGCGGGCGGAACGGGCTGATCGGCGTGAGCGCGAGCAGCGCCGAGCCGAGCGGGAGAATCGGCCCCTGGGCCGAGAAGTTGTAGGCCGTGGAGCCGGCGGGCGTGGCGACGAGAATGCCGTCGCACACCAGCTCGGGAATCACGATCCGGCCGTTGATCGTCACTTCCAGCTTGGCGGTCTGGCGCGTCTCGCGGAGCAGCGAGGCCTCGTTGATCGCGGGAAGGACGCAAGTCTCTCCCTCCACGGTCGTCGCGGTCATCGCCAGGGGCGCCACGCGGAAGGGGCGCGCACGCTCGAGCCGCTGGGTGAGCCCGTCGAGCCCCCAATCGTTCATCAGGAAGCCGACCGTGCCCAGGTTCATCCCGAACACCGGCAGCAGCCGGCGCCGTTCCAGCATGGCGTGCAGCGTCTGCAGCATGAAGCCGTCGCCGCCCAGCGCGACGACCTCCTCCGCCTCGTCGAGCGGCACCCAGTCATAGGTCTGGCGCAGTTCTTCCGCCGCGGTCTGCGCCGGGGCGGTGGGGGAGGCCAGCAATGCGCGCAGCTTGGGGACGCTCATCCGCCGGTCACGCTCATATGGCGCGAGACCGCGGGCGCCGCACCGGCCTCAATGCGGAAATCATGCCGTTCCGGTTTCGCGGCCAGGGCGCGATCGATTGCCTCGTCCACCGCGTCCATGCCCCCGCTGCGTATCGCTGCCTTCAGGTCCACCGAATCCTCATGCCCCAGGCACATGTGCAACCGCCCGTCGGTCGAGAGCCGAACGCGGTTGCAGCTTGCGCAGAAATTGTTGGTGAGCGGCGAGATCAGCCCCAGCCGGCTGTCGCTCCCGCCGACGCGCCAGTAGCGGGCCGGTCCGCCGCTGTCGTGCGAATCGGCCGCGAGGTCGAATTCGGTCTTCAGCCGTGCCAGCACCTCCGGCAGCGGCAGGAAGCGATCGGCGCGATCCTCGTCGATCACGCCCATCGGCATCGTCTCGATCAGCGAGAGGTCCATGCCGTTCGCCGCGACCCAGGCGAGCATCGGCGCGATCTCGTGCTCGTTCAGGCCGCGCAGCGCAACCATGTTGATCTTCACGCGCATGCCCGCGGCCTGTGCCGCGGCGATGCCGCCCAGCACCCGGTCCACGTCGCCATGGCGGGTGATGTAGCGGAAGGTGTCCGGATCGCGGCTGTCGAGGCTCACGTTGATGCGGCGGACGCCCGCGGCGGCGAGCTGCGCGGCATATTGATCGAGGCGCGTCGCATTGGTGGTGAGGGTGAGTTCGCGCAAGCCGTCGCCGATCCGCGCGCCGAGCTGCTCGACCAGCGTCATCATGTTGCGGCGGACGAGCGGCTCGCCGCCGGTCAGCCGGATCTTGGTGACACCGCGATCGACGAAGCGCCCGGCGATCGCTGCCAGCTCTTCCAGGCTGAGCACCGCCTCGCGCGGCAGAAACGTCATGTGCTCCGCCATGCAATAGCGGCAGCGCAGATCGCAGCGATCGGTGACGGAGATACGCAGATAGCGGATCGCACGACCGTGGCGATCGACCAGCGAGGGCGGCGTCGCAAGGGCGGGGGCGCTGGCCATGGTCCGGGAGGTAAGGCGTTGTACGGCGACGCACAAGGCTTGGATGGCGGAGCGCGCATCGAGCCGCTATCGAAGCCTTATGGAAGAAGGTTTCACGATCGTCCCGACGACAGCGCCCGTGGCGGAAGTTCCGGTCTTCGTGCTTTCATTCCGCCAGCGGGATGAAGTCGCGGCGGCAGCGGCCGGGGGGGGCTGGCGGGTCGTGGCGGCCCGGCGCAGCGAGGGGCTGGAAACCCGGTTCCTCGCGAGCGGCGCCTCGGTCGCGGTGATCGACGCGCGCGGCGCGATGACCGAGGGGCTGGATGCCGCGCGGCTGCTGGGACCGACGATCAAGGCCTATGGCGCGGCGCTGCTGATCCTGGTCTCGCAAAGCGACACCGTCCATATGGGCCGCTTCTACGAGGCCGGGGCGACGCATTTCCTCGGCAGCCCGATGTCCTCCGCCGCGATCGCCCATGCGATCCGATTCGCCGAGCGCTATGTCGAGCGGCTGTCGGGCTGGGCGGGGCAGGGGACGAGCACGTCGAATCCGCTGGGCTGGCGGTTCGATCCGGCCTCGGGCTCGATCGAACTGACGCCAGCGCTGGCCCAATTGCTCGACCTGCCGGAAGCGCCCGGGCCGCGTGCGCTGTTCGCCCGCCTGGCGCTTTCCGACCGACGGCTTGCCTGGGCCGCCCTGCGACGGCTGCGCGAGGCGGGATCGACCGCCTTCGCCCACGACCTGCCGGGCAAGGGGCGCGTCGTGCAGCATCTCCAATATGATTCCGAAAGCGGTCGGATCGATGCCCTGGTGGAGCCGCTCGGCATGACGCCCGACGCTGGCGCGGCTGTCCGCGACGTGCTGACCGGCGCCCGCGATGCCCCCAGCGCGCGCCGCTGGATCGATCGGGCGATGGAGAAGGGGCAGCGGATCGGCCTGGTGCTGGTGGGCCTCACCCGTTTCGACACGATCAACACCGCCTATGGCCGGCCCGCCGGCGACGAACTGCTGCGCAGCGTGTCGCGCCGCGTTGCCGAGGCTGCCCGCGAGACGCTCGGTTCGGACGTGGTGGTGGCACGGATCGGCGGATCGGATTTCCTGGCGGCGGCCGTCGATCCCGGCACCGTCGCGCTGCGCAACGCCGCGGGGCGGATCGAGGAGGCGCTGGCCAGGCCCTTCGTCGCCGCGGGCGAACTCGTCCATCTCGGCGCCAAGGTGGTGCTGACGGAAAGCGTCGCCGGCGACGGCGCGGCCAGCCTGCTGCGCCGGGCGAGCGAAACCCTGCTCGGGGAAGGCGCCACGCGACCGGGAAGCGGTCCCTCGATCGAATCCCTGATCGGTGACTTGCGGCGCGGCATCGAGCGCGGGGAGATTGGCGTGCTGTTCCAGCCGCAGGTCGCGGTAGCAACGGGCCAGATCACCGGCGTGGAGGCGCTGGCACGCTGGCAGCATCCCCAGCATGGCGAGATCGGCGCGGAGCCCCTGTTCGCGGCGGCGGAACGCGCGGGATTGTCGGGCGTGCTGAGCGAGCATGTCCAGCGTCGGGCGCTGACCATCGCGGCGCACTGGCCGCGCTCGCTGGCGGCGCTGCGGCTTTCGATCAATGTCACGGCCGGCGATGTCGGTCGGCCGGGCTTCGGCGAAAGCCTGCTGCGCTGGGTGGACGCGACGGGCTTTCCGCGCCGCCGGCTGACGCTGGAGATCACCGAGAGCGGCATCATGGCCGATCTCAGCGAAGCGGCGGCGCTGCTCTCCGATCTGCGCACCGCCGGCTGCCGTGTGGCGATCGACGATTTCGGCACCGGCTATTCCAGTCTCGCCTATCTCAAGGCGCTGCCGCTCGACTATCTCAAGATCGACAAGAAGCTGTCACACGACATCACCGGCTCGCCGCGCGACCGGATCGTGGTGCGCGGGGTGATCGACATGGCGCGGTCGCTGGGCCTGGCCGTGGTGGCGGAAGGCGTCGAGACCGAGGCGCAGCTCGACCTGCTGGCCAAGGAAGGCTGCCAGTATTTCCAGGGCTTCCTGTGTTCGCCCCCGATCGACGTGCCGGCGCTCGCCGCGCTGGTACGCGACTGGTGAGCGCCGGCCCTCCGATCAGAGATCGGGTCGCGTGAGCGCCGGCACCGCCGCGGCGGGCAGCGGGCGATAGCCGCCGAAGCGCGCCCCTGCCTTTTCGGTGCGGAACTGCGAGGCCAGGTTGGCAAGGTCGCTGACTTCCTGCGCGAGGTTCTGCGCCGCAGCCGAGGTTTCTTCCACCATCGCCGCATTCTGCTGCGTGGCGCGGTCCATCGCGCCCACGGCGTTCGATATCTCGCCGATCGCGGTCGACTGCGCACCGTTGTCGCTTGCCATGCTGCCGAGCAGATCGTGCACCTGGCTGACGTCGCCCGAGATGTTGGCGAGCGCGCCGTCGACCTTCTGCACCGCGTCCACCGCGACGACGATTTCCGCCTGGGTCATGGTGAGCTGTTCGCGGGCGCGGCCTGCCTCTTCCTCGGCACGCATCGCCAGGGCCGAGACGAGATCGGCAACGACTGCGAAGCCGCGGCCTGCTTCTCCGGCGCGACCGGCCTCGACGGCGGCGTTCATCGCCAGAACGCGCGTCTGGAAAGCGATCTTGTCGAGGCCCTCGATGACGCTGTCGGTACCCTTGGCGGCTTCGGACACGCGGCCCATCGCCTGCGATGCTTCCTCCGCGATGGCGCGGCCGTGGCTCACCGTGGAGATCGCCTGATCGGCGCGGGTGACGGTGTGGCGCGCCGCCTCGGCCGTGGAGCGGAAGCGCGCGTCCATCTGCGAGACGGCGGCGGTGGTTTGCTCCAGGCTCGCGGCATTGCCCTGGGTGCGGCGCGAGAGATCCTCGGCGGCCTGCGAAATCTCGTTGATGCCCGAACGGATCCGCATCGTGCCGTCACTGACCGAAGCGATCATCTCGCGGATGCGGTCCAGCGTCCTGTTGTAGCTCTTCTCGAGCGCGGCGAAGCTTGTCGGCAGGCCGCTCAGCTCGTTGGTGAGATCGCCGTCCGACAGGGCGTTCAGCGCCGTCTCGAAGGCAGTGATCGCAGCTTCGCGTTCTGCCTGCGCTTCTTCGAAATAGATCGACAGCGAGACTTCCATGTCGAGCAGCGCTGCCTTCACCAGCGCGATCGTCGCCTTTTCGGCGCTCGGGCCGCGGAACAGGCGCAGCAGGCGCCTGAAGGGATTGTTCAGGCGGTGCACGCCCGCGATCAGGTGCTGCAGCACGATCGCATAGCTGCCGACATACCAACGCGGCTCCAGCCCGATACGGGCGTGGGTGGCGCCGATGCGGCGGGCGCTGGCGTGATAGTCCGCGTTGAACTCGCCGGCGGCGATCCGCGCCCAATGCTTTTCCTGGGCCGCCTTGGCGCGGCCGATATGCGCCTGATCGCGGAAGAAGCGTGCGGTTTCCGGCGTGGCGGAGGCGCGCGCGTAGAAGCGGTCGAGCGCCTCGCCCATCGTCGCTTCCACCCATGGCTGGGTGGCTCGCAGCGTGTTGCGCTGGGCCTCGTCCAGTTCCATGAAGCTGAGCCGCGACGTCATCTGTTCGGGCACGGGGCCGATCCTTTCCTGTCTCACGAATATGGTATCCGCTCCGTACGGCAAACCATTCTTAAGCATCATAGTACGGTCGAAAGGACAGGTGGGGCGGTTAAGTACAATTCCGGTGTGCGCGTGTCCTTACCCCGACAAGTCCTTAGTTGTGTGAGGAAAACGATTTCCTTTTGCGATATGCATTATGGAGTTTCGCAAATGCGAAAAGATGAGCTTTGATATTGCTGCAGTTATTGGGCGAGGCAGTTGGCAATGGGGGTTAAGGAATGATGTTGCTGGGATTGTTGATGGTAGTGGGCGGCATTGATCAGAATGCCGTCGACAAGGCCATCGCTGAAAGCGTTGCAGGTTGGAATGCCGGCGAAGTTGAACGCTTTATGCAGGTTTATTCAGAAGGTGCCGATACCAGCTTCATTGCCGGCGACGGGCTGGTGCGCGGAAAGGCGGCGATGACCGCCCGGTATCGCGAAAAATACGACTTTGCGGATCCGGTAAAGCGCGGGACGCTTACCATCGAGCGGCTCGACTATCGCCCGCTCGGCCGCGACTATGCGCTCTACATTGGCCGCTACACGCTGCGCTACCCGGATGGGCACAGCGCGTCCGGCCCCACCAGCCTCGTGCTGCACCACGAAGCCGGTGGGTGGAAGATCGTCGCCGACCACAGCAGCTGAGCCGTTAGCAGCTGAGCCGGATCAGCCGGCGGCGCGTGCGAGCCCGCGGGAGAGCTGGAGCGCGCCGTGCAGCCGCGCCGCGGGGTTGGCCCAGGCGCGGTTGATCACCAGCTTCATGTCCGGCCGCAGCCGCGCCGTCTCGCCCAGTTTCTCGACATAGGCGATCAGCGCCGCGGGGTTGGGGAAATGGTCGTTGTGGAACGATACCAGCGCGCCCTTCGGCCCCAGGTCCAGCTTGGCGATGCATGCCTTCTTGGCGTTGAGCTTGGTTTCGATCAGGCGCAGCAGATTGTCGGTCGCCTCGGGCAGCTTGCCGAAGCGGTCGATCAGTTCGGCGGCGAAGCTCTCGATGCCGTCGGTATCCTCGACTTCGTTGAGGCGGCGATACAGGCCCATGCGCAGGTCGAGATCGGGGACATAGTCCTCGGGGATCATGATCGGCGCATCGACGGTGATCTGGGGCGACAGGTCCTTCGGCCGGTTCTCGTCGCGCAGGCCGCCGGCCTTGGCCTCCATGATCGCCTCTTCCAGCATCGATTGGTAGAGTTCGTAGCCGACTTCCTTGATGTGGCCCGACTGCTCGTCGCCGAGCAGGTTGCCCGCGCCGCGGATGTCGAGATCGTGGCTGGCGAGCTGGAAGCCCGCGCCGAGGCTCTCGAGGTCGGACAGCACCTTCAACCGCTTTTCCGCCGCCTCGGTCATCTGCCGCTGGGGCGGGGTGGTCATGTAGGCATAAGCGCGCGTCTTGGCCCGGCCGACGCGGCCGCGCAGCTGGTAGAGCTGCGCCAGGCCGAACTTGTCCGCGCGGTTGATGATCAGCGTGTTGGCGCTGGGGATGTCGAGCCCGCTCTCGACGATGGTGGTCGAGACCAGCACTTCGAACTTGCGGTCGTAGAAGGCGGAAATCCGCTCCTCCACTTCCGTGGGGGACATCTGGCCATGGGCAACGACGTAGCGCACCTCGGGCACCTCGTTCCGCAGGAATTCCTCGATCTCGGGCAGGTCGGCGATGCGGGGGGTGACGAAATAGCTCTGGCCGCCGCGATAATGTTCGCGCAGCAGCGCCTCGCGCAGCACGACGGGATCCCAGGGCATCACATAGGTGCGCACCGCGAGGCGATCGACCGGCGGGGTCTGGATCACCGAAAGTTCGCGCAAGCCGCTCATCGCCATCTGCAGCGTCCGCGGGATCGGCGTGGCGGTGAGGGTGAGGACGTGGACGTCGGTTTTCAGCGCCTTCAGCCGCTCCTTGTGCGTCACGCCGAAGCGCTGCTCCTCGTCGACGATGACGAGGCCCAGGCGCTTGAAGTCGATATTCTTCGCCAGCACCGCATGCGTGCCGACGACGATGTCGATCGTCCCCGCCGCAAGCCCGTCCTTCACCTTCTTGGTCTCGCCAGCGGTGACCAGGCGGGAGAGGCGGCCGATCTCCAGCGGGAAGCCTTCGAAGCGCGTCTTGAAATTATTGTAATGCTGGCGGGCGAGCAGCGTGGTGGGGCACACCACCGCCACCTGCATGCCGGCCATCGCCGCGACGAAGGCGGCGCGCAGCGCGACCTCGGTCTTGCCGAAGCCGACATCGCCGACGACCAGCCGGTCCATCGGCCGACCCGCGGCGAGATCGCCCAGCACGTCGCCGATCGCGCGATCCTGGTCGTCGGTCTCCTCGAACGGGAAGCGGTCGACAAACGCGGGGTAACCGCCATGATCGGGCTCGGCGATCTCGGCGCCGCGCGTGGCGCGCAAGGCGGCCGTGGCGATCAGCTCGCCGGCGATCTCGCGGATCCGCTCCTTCATCCGCGCCTTGCGGCGCTGCCAGGCCTCGCCGCCCAGCCGATCGAGCGTCGCGCCTTCCTCGCCCGAACCGTAGCGGCTCAGCACTTCGAGATTCTCGACCGGCACGTAGAGCTTGTCGCCGCCGGCATATTCCAGCGCGACGCAGTCGTGCGGCGCCTTCTGCACCGGGATCTGGGTCAGCCCTTCGTAGCGGCCGATACCGTGATCGATATGGACGACGAGATCGCCAGGCGACAGCGTCGCCAGTTCCTGGAGGAACGCGTCGGTATTCTTGCGGCGCTTGGCACGGCGGACGAGGCGGTCGCCGAGCATGTCCTGCTCGGTGAGTACCGCGACGTCGGGCGTGGTGAAGCCGTGATCCAGCGGCAGCACCAGCAGCGCGACCTGCAACCCGCTGCCATTGGGGTTGGCGACACCGAGCGCGGGCTGCCAGCCATCGACCGGCACCGCACCGGTGAGGCCGTGGTCTTCCAGCAGGCCCTTCAGCCGCTCGCGCGCGCCGTTCGAATAGCTGGCGAGCACCGGCTTCTTGCCCTGCGCCCGCAGCGCCTTGAGGTGATCGACCACCGCTTCGTAGACGTTGCTGGCTGCTGCGCGCTCGGGGGCGAAGTCGCGCGGGCCCTCGACGCCGAACTCGACCACGTGCGCCGATTCGGGCTCGTGGAACGATGTCGCCAGATGCATCGGCTGCGCGTCGACCTGCGCCTGCCATTCCTTGGCGAGCAGATACAGGTCGCCGGCCTTGAGCGGGCGATAGCTGCCCGGATCGGCCGATTGCGCGCGGATGCGGTTGTCCTGATAATCCTTGATCGCCTCGAACCGCTGCTCGGCGGCGGCGGGGGTGCCGCTGTCGCGGACGATCACCGCGGTATCGGGCAGATGGTCGAACAGCGTCTCCAGCCGCTCCTCGAACAGCGGCAGCCAATGTTCCATGCCGGCAAGGCGACGGCCGTCGCTGATCGCCTGATAGAGCGGATCGCCGGTGGCGGTGGCGCCGAAGCGGTCGCGATAGCCGCTGCGGAAGCGCTTGATGCTCTCCTCGTCGAGCAGCGCCTCGCTGGCGGGCAGCAGGGTGAAGCCGTCGACGCGGCCGGTGGTGCGCTGGTCCTGCGGATCGAAGGTGCGGACACTCTCGATCTCGTCGCCGAAGAAATCGAGTCGCAGCGCCTGCTCGGCGCCGCTGGGGAACAGATCGACCAGGCCGCCGCGCACGGCGAACTCGCCATGATCGTTGACCGTATCGACCCGGACATAGCCGTTCGCCTGGAGCTGCGATGCGAGCTTGTCGAGCCCGATGCGCTCGCCGGGGGCGAGCCGCGCGACCAGCTGGCGGATGCGGAACGGGGTGAGCGTGCGCTGGGTCGCCGCGTTGACCGTGGTGACGAGCAGACGCGGCGCCGCACTCTTGCCCTGGAGCGCGTGGAGCGTCGCCAGCCGCTCCGCCATCACCCGCAGCGTCGGGCTGGCGCGATCATAGGGAAGGCAGTCCCATGCCGGGTAGCTGAGCACCTCCAGCTCCGGCGCGAAGAAGGTCGCGGTGGTCGCCACCGCGCGCATGCCCGCTTCGTCGGCGGCGACGAACACCGTCATCCGGCTCGCGCGGGCGAGATCGGCCAGCATCCAGGGCAGGAAGCCGCTCGGCACGCCGGCGAGCGTGAGCGGATGCTGGGCGGAGAGGATCGTCTTCAGGTCGGGCATGGGGTCTCGCGTCGAGCGTTTGGATCATTCCCCCTCACCCTTCCGCCGCTGCGCGGCTCCCTCCCTCTCCCACAGGGGGCGAGGGAGCGGGGATCGAAACTCCCTCTCCTCTTGTGGGAGAGGGAAGGGGCCCGCCGCCGCAGGCGGTGGGATGGGTGAGGGGCTTCGCTAGTTACTCGGAAATAGGTACGTAATTCAGGGTCTTGAGCGCGTCGAGGATGGTGCCCCGATACTGCGCCGGTGCGATGTCGGTGCCCATCGCCCAGGCCATGATGTCGACGTCCTGCTCTTCGAGCAGCGTCTCGAACAGCGTGATCTCCGCGTCGTTCCACTTCTCGCCATGCTGGTCGAAGAAGCCGCCGATCAGCAAGTCGGCTTCCTTGGTGCCGCGGTGCCAGCTGCGGAAGCGGAGGCGCTTGAGGCGGGTTTCTCGGTCCATGGCGGGCTTTCCCAACGGCAGGCGCGCGGCTGCACGCCTGAGCGCGGCCGATACGCGGTTGATCACGAAAGCGCAGATAGGGACGCCGATGCGGAAAGGCCAGCGTGCACTTCCGGGTATAGGCGTGGAAGGCTTGTTAACCGAAGCGAGCTACGATTGCCTTCTCTTTGGGTGAGTAAGGCTAGGGTACGATGAGCGAGACTGTGACCAACAAGCTGCGTTTCGTGATGCTGAAGTCGATCAACGGCGAGCCGATGCTCGTCAACATCGCGGCAGTTCGCACGGTCAGCACGATCAACATGGCGGGCGAGGACGTGGGCGTCATCTCGTTCGGCAAGGATCATGAAGTCGTGATCGGCTCGTCGGTGCCGGAAGTCGTGCTTGCGATTGAAGCCGCGCTCACCAGCCACAGCCCGATCTTCCTCAACGCCTGAACCGCGGCAAGGGCGCTGCGACCGGCGCAGCGCCATTTGTCAGTCGCCCCGCCGCACGATAGGGCGGCGCGATGCGCCCCGAGCTTCTCAACCCGCTGTTCGCCGAAGTCACTGCGCTGAAAGGCATCGGCCCCGCGCTGGCCAAGCCCATGGAGAAGCTGGGGCTTGCGCGCGTGGTGGACGTCGCGTTCCACCTGCCGACCGGTTTCGTCGACCGGATCCCGCGCGACGAACTCGACATGGCCGATTCGGGCAAGGTGATCGCGATCACGCTCACTCCCGTGCAGTATCGCTTCGGCGGCGGCCCTCGCTCGCCGGCGCGGGTGCAGGCGGTCGACGCCAAGGGCAACCACGTTTCCCTCGTCTATTTCGGCGGCAGCTCCGGCTGGGCCAAGAAGCTGCTGCCGCTGAACGAGCCGCGCTGGGTGTCCGGCAAGCTCGAACATTATGGGCAGGACCTGCAGATGGTCCATCCCGACCATGTCCTTCCGCTAGACCAGGTGGAAAGCGTCGGCGGGCGCGAGGCGATCTATCCCTGTTCGGAAGGCATCACCTCGAAGCGCATCGCCGCGCTGGCGGCACAGGCCATCGAGCGTGCGCCCGACCTCCCCGAGTGGATCGAACCAAGCCTGAAGGCACAGAAGGGCTGGCCCGACTGGCGCGAGGCGATCGCCCGCATCCATGCCGATCCGGCCGATGCCAAGGCGCGCGAGCGGCTCGCCTATGACGAGATATTCGCCAACCAGCTCGCGCTGCTGCTGGTGCGCGGCGAGGCGCGGGCCAAGCGCGGCCGTGCGCTGGCCGGCGATGGTCGCCTGCGCGACAAGCTGAAGCTCCCCTACAGCCCCACGGGAGCGCAAAGCCGCACCATTGCCGAGATCGAAGGCGACATGGCGCAGACCCAGCCAATGCTGCGGATGCTGCAGGGCGATGTCGGCTCGGGCAAGACGCTGGTGGCGACGATGGCGCTATTGATCGCCGCTGAGGCGGGCGCGCAGGGCGCGCTGCTGGCGCCGACCGAGATCCTCGCGCGCCAGCATTACGAGACGCTCAGCCGCACCCTGGGCGCCATCGGCGTGAACGTCGCGATCCTGACCGGCCGCGACAAGGGCAAGGCCCGCGAGGCGA
Organism: Sphingomonas pituitosa NBRC 102491; assembly: GCF_001598435.1. Taxonomy (GTDB): domain Bacteria; phylum Pseudomonadota; class Alphaproteobacteria; order Sphingomonadales; family Sphingomonadaceae; genus Sphingomonas; species Sphingomonas pituitosa. The sequence continues at coordinate 296,039 of NZ_BCYY01000002.1, read as the reverse complement.
CGCTGATGGGGCTAGCCGCGGGCGAAATCGACATCCTGATCGGCACCCATGCGATCTTCCAGGAAGGCGTGACCTATCGCGACCTGGGGCTGGTGGTGGTCGACGAGCAGCACCGCTTCGGTGTCGCCCAGCGGATGATGCTCCAGGCGAAAGCGGGCCGTCCGCCGCACCTCCTCGTCATGACCGCGACCCCCATCCCGCGCACGCTGACGCTCGCGCAATATGGCGAGATGGACGTCAGCCGGCTCGACGAGATGCCGCCGGGTCGCCAGCCGATCGAGACCAGCGTCATCTCGGAGGAGCGGCTGGGCGAAGTGGTCGGGGGGCTCGGGCGCCATCTGGCGGGTGGCGGGCAGGCCTATTGGGTGTGCCCGCTGGTCGAGGAGAGCGAGAAGAGCGATCTCGCCGCCGCCGAAGCCCGCGCGGCCGAGTTGCAGGCGCATTTCGGCGACAAGGTCGGGCTGATCCACGGCCGCATGAAGGGGCCGGAGAAGGACGCAGTGATGGCGCGCTTCTCCGCCGGCGAGCTTGGCGTGCTGGTCGCCACGACGGTGATCGAAGTCGGCGTCGACGTGCCCAATGCGACGCTGATCGTGATCGAACATGCCGATCGCTTCGGCCTCGCCCAGCTCCACCAGCTGCGCGGGCGCGTCGGGCGGGGCGGGGGGCGCTCGGTCTGCGTGCTGCTCCGCGGCAACCATCTGAGCGAAACCGCCCGCGCGCGGCTGGCGCTGATGCGCGAGAGCAATGACGGCTTCCGCATCGCCGAGGAGGACCTGCGGCTGCGCGGGGCGGGCGAGCTGCTCGGCACCCGGCAATCGGGCGACATGCAGTTCCGACTGGCCGAACCGGACATGCTCGGCGCGCTGTTGCCTGCCGCCAATGGCGATGCGCGGTTGCTGGTTGATCGCGACGGCGGCCTGAAGGGCGAGCGGGGACAGGCGGCGCGGGTAGCACTCTACCTGTTCGAGCGCGATGCGGCGGTGGGGCTGCTCCGCGCCGGCTGATCAGCGGGCGCGCATCACCGCCACCAGCGGCGCGTAATCGCCAGCGGCGATCGGCCGCAGGAACTGGCAGCCGACCCGGCCGCCCAAGGCCCAGCGGACCTCGGCGCCGGTCTCTCCCAGGATCGGTAGCTGGAGGCGGAGCAGGTCCCCGGCTTCGAACGGTATTTCACAGCGCGCCATCAGGCCTTGCGGCGAGACATTGACGATCAGGAAGGCAACTGACTTCGAATCGGGGCATACCGCACGGGTGCGGTGCTCGACTTCGTCGCGATGCACCAGACGATCGTCGGCACTCGCCAGCTTGGCACCCGATACACTCACACGCGCCTCTTCACACACTGGAGGTCGCAGACAGGGTAACCTACGGCAGTGAACGTGTGCCGAACGAAGCTGGTGAACGCGGCGTTAGCCTTGCGGCGTCAGCAGCCCGTGATGCTTCTTGCCCGCGGAGAGCCGGACCTCGCCCGAAACCGCGATCGTCGCCGCTTCATCGTCGATCTTCTCGCCCTCGACGCGGGCGCCGCCGCCCTTGATCAGCCGCCGCGCCTCGCCCTTAGAGGCGCAGAAGCCCAAGGCCACCAGCGCATCGACCACGCTGATGCTGCCGCTGACCGCCAGCGTCGGCAGCGCAGCCCCGGCGGCACCTTCCTCGAAGGTCTTGCGCGCGGTCTCGGCGGCTTCCTCGGCAGCGGCGCGGCCGCGACACATCGCGGTGGCTTCGTTGGCGAGGATCTTCTTCGCCTCGTTGATCTCGGCGCCCTCCAGCGCTTCGAGCCGGGCGATCTCGTCCAGCGGCAGATCGGTGAAAAGCCGCAGGAAGCGGCCGACGTCGCGATCGTCGGTGTTGCGCCAGAACTGCCAGTAATCATAATGCGGCAACTGCTCGGGGTTGAGCCACACCGCGCCGGACATGGTCTTGCCCATCTTGCCGCCGTCCGCCGTGGTGATCAGCGGGGTGGTGACGCCGTAGACCTCGGTGCCGTCGGCGCGGCGGGACAGCTCGATGCCGTTGACGATGTTGCCCCACTGGTCCGATCCGCCCATCTGCAGGCGGCAGGCGGATCGCCGCGACAGCTCCAGGAAGTCGTACGCCTGGAGGATCATGTAGTTGAATTCGAGGAAGCTCAGCGACTGTTCGCGATCGAGCCGCAGCTTGACCGAATCGAAGCTGAGCATCCGATTGATCGAGAAATGCTGGCCGATCTCGCGCAGGAAGGGGATATATTCGAGCTTGTCGAGCCAGTCGGCATTGTCGACCATCACCGCGTCGGTGGGGCCGTCGCCGAAGGTCAGGAAATTCTCGAACACGGTCTTGATCGAGGCGATGTTGCTGCCGATCGTATCGAGCGTCAGCATCTTGCGGGCTTCGTCCTTGAAGCTCGGGTCGCCGATCTTGCCGGTGCCGCCGCCCATCAGCACGATCGGCTTGTGGCCCGCCTGCTGCAGGCGGCGCAGCAGCATGATCTGCACCAGGCTGCCGACATGGAGCGACGGCGCGGTGGGATCGAAGCCGATATAGCCGGGCACGATCTGCTTGGCGGCGAGCGCGTCGAGGCCCGCGGCGTCGGTCACCTGGTGGATATACCCGCGCGAGGCGAGCAGGCGGAGCAGATCGGAGCTGTATTCGGTCATGATGGGAGGGCGCATAGCCAAAGCGGGCGCCCGCGTCATCCCCGCGCGCTCAGTCCTGGGTCTGCAGCTCCCAGCTGGCATGCTGGACGTCGTGGCGCTTGGCGAGATGCGCGATGATGCTGTCGAGTTCGGCGTCGAGCGCGGCGGTGGAGACGAGCCGCGCGCGCAGCTCGATCCGCTCGTCGGGGCGCTCGATCGTCTCGATCTCGGCGACGGGATAGCGCATCAGTTCGAGATGATCGGTCAGCAGGTCGCGCAGCCGGTCGACCTCGGCGGGAATGGTGGTAAGCGTGACGAAATAGGTTGCCTCGACCTGGCCGCCCGACAGCGGCACGCGGTTGATCGCGTTGACGACCGGGCGCAGCAGCGTGTTGCCGGCGATCACGAACATCGCGAGCGTCGCCGCCTCGGCCGCCATGTCGCTGCCCGCGCAGGCGCCCACGGCTGCCGAACACCACAGGGTCGCCGCGGTGTTGAGCCCGCGGACGTTCATCCCCTCCTTCATGATCACGCCGGCACCGAGAAAGCCGATGCCGGAGACGACATAGGCAATCACCCGCACCGCCTCGAGATCGCCGGCGATGCGCTGGGCGAGATCGACGAACGCCGCCGAGCCGAGCGCGACCAGCGCGTTGGTGCGCAAGCCCGCGGTGCGCTGGCGAAACTGCCGCTCCGCCCCGATCGCGGCGCCGAGGATCAGCGCCAGCGTGTAGCTTATCAACGTATCGAGATAGGCGGCGAGGTGAAAGGTGTGCAGGAACTTCATGGCGGCTCGCTCTACGCAGGATTTGTTGCGCTGCCATGGCCTTTCCGTGCGGGCAAGGCCGGCATGTTGTGGCTGACGAAGGGGCCGCTTTCGCGATAGACGGGCGCCATGGAGCTTTCCCTGTTGCCGCACCCGGCCATGCCGCCGCGATCCGTTGCCGCCGTACAGTGCGCGGTGCGCCGGGAAAGGACGGAAATGGCGCTGACCTATCTGGTCGCGGCCAAGCCGGGGGCGGTGCGCCTTCCCCCGATCGCGTCGCCGGAGCGCACGGACGGACTTTGGAAGACGACCTGCCTGGAACTCTTCCTGGCGGGCGACGATGGCGCCTATCGGGAGTTCAATTTCGCGCCGTCCGGACAATGGGCAGCTTATCGCTTTGCCGCCCGCCGCGAGGGCATGGAGCCGCTCCCGATGCCGGCGCCGCCCAGGATCCGTTTGGTCGAGAGGGAGGCCGAAACCCTGCTCCACGTGCTTCTGCCCGGCGTCGGCACCGGGCCGCTGCGCCTCGGCATCACCGCGGTGATCGAGGAAACGGACGGCACCAAATCCTATTGGGCGCTGCGCCATGGCGGAGATGCGCCCGATTTCCACGATCCCGATTGCTTTGTCGGCGAACTGCCGCCAGCAGACTGACATGCTTTTCGGAATCGATCGTCTCCTCGCCGAACCCGAGCTGCGCGCTGGCCTTCAGGGCAAGCGCGTGGCGCTGCTCGCGCATCCCGCCTCGGTGACGGCGGACCTGACCCACAGCCTTGATGCGCTGGTGGCGGCGGGCGTCAACATCTCGGCGGTGTTCGGGCCCCAGCACGGCGTGCGCGGCGACCTGCAGGACAATATGATGGAGTCGCCGGACTTCACCGATCCGCAGTCCGGCGTGCCGGTGTTCAGCCTGTACGGCGAGGTCCGCCGCCCGACAGATGCGTCGATGGACACGTTCGACGTGATGCTGGTCGACCTGCAGGATGTCGGCTGCCGCATCTACACCTTCGTGACGACGCTGCTCTACGTGCTCGAAGCCGCCGCCAAGCACGGCAAGGCGGTGTGGGTGCTGGATCGCCCCAATCCCGCCGGTCGGCCGGTCGAGGGGCTGACGCTGCTGCCGGGCTGGGAGAGCTTTGTCGGCGCCGGGCCGATGCCGATGCGCCACGGGCTGACGCTGGGTGAGCTCGGCCACTGGTTTATCGCGCAGTACGGCCTGGCGGTGGAGTATCGCGTCGTCGCGATGCAGGGCTGGCAGCCCGAGGCGGCGCCGGGGTTCGGCTGGCCCGCCGAGCGTCCCTGGATCAATCCGAGCCCGAATGCCGCCAACGTCAACATGGCGCGCGCCTATGCCGGCACGGTGATGCTGGAGGGGACGAACCTTTCCGAGGGTCGCGGCACCACCCGTCCGCTCGAGCTGTTCGGCGCGCCCGATATCGACGCGCGGGCGGTGATCGCGGAGATGCAGCGCCTTGCCCCGGCGTGGCTCGCCGGCTGCACCCTGCGCGACATGTGGTTCCAACCGACCTTCCACAAGCATGTCGGCCAGCTCTGCGCGGGCGTGTTCCTGCATGCCGAAGGACCGGCCTATGACCATGCCGCGTTCCGCCCCTGGCGAGTACAGGCGCTGGCGTTCAAGGCGATCCGTACGCTGTACCCGCATTATGATCTCTGGCGCGACTTCCCGTACGAATATGTGTTCGACAAGCTGGCGATCGACGTGATCAACGGCGGCCCTGGCCTGCGCACATGGGTCGACGATCCGGCCGCCACGCCCGCCGACCTCGACGCGTTGACCCTGCCCGACGAAGCGGCCTGGATCGCGGCGCGCCGGCCGCATCTGCTCTACTGATGGAGGGCATGATGGTGGCACCCGAGCGCGCGCTCTGCGGCCTGATCTTCGCGGTGGAGGAGGCGCAGGACCGCCCCGGCACGCTGGTCGCCAGCTTGCCGTTCGGCGGCATGACCCTGCTCGAATATCAGATCCGCCTGCTCGCCGGCATCGGCGCGGAGCAGGTGCTGGTGGCGGTGGGCAAGGTCACGCCGCAGTTCCTCGCCGCCATCGAGCGGGCGGGGCGCGGCCGGCTTAAAGTCGACATCGTCCGTTCGGCCGAGGAAGCCGCCGAAAAGGTGCTGCGCGACGCCGACGTGCTGGTGCTGGCAGACGGTCTGGTGACGATCGACCCGGTCATGGAGCGGATGGCGGCCGAACCCCATGCCGCGCTGCTCGTGACCGACGACTCGGAATCGCCCGCCGCGATCGAGCGGCTGGACATGCGCCATTGCTGGGCAGGCATCGCGCGGATCGAGACGCGGCACCTCGCCCATATCGCCACCATGCCCGAAGATTATGACTTCCAGTCGGCGCTGCTGCGCGTGGCGGCGCAGTCGGGTGCGCTGCAGGTGCCGCTGGCGCCCGGCTGGGCACGTGCGGGGCATGCGGTGGAGCGCAGCGGCGACGGACTCGCGGCACGCAACGATGCGGTGCTCGCCGCACTGAGCGACCGCCGGACGCTCTGGGCGGACCGCTGGGTGTTCAGCCGCGCGTCTCGCTTCGTCCTTCCGCAGATGATGGCGCGTAACATCCCCGACTGGGCGCCGCTGGCCCTTGGTGGCGTGGTAGCGGTGGCGGCGCTGCTGACGGTGCTGGCGGGCTGGGGCGGGATCGGTACGCTGGTCGCCCTTGTCGCCACGCTCGGCTTCGCCACGGCCGCTTCGCATGCCGCCCTGCGGGGCGAGGAACCGCGGGCGCGGCAGATCGAATTCGCTATCCTCGGGCTGTTCGTGCTGCTGCTGGCGGCGACCGGCTGGCACGAATTCCGGGTGATCGGCAATCCCGCTTCGCTGCTGCTCGCGGCGAGCGGCGTGGTGCTGCAATTGCTTGCCGAGCGGGTGCCGGTGCAGCGCCGACGCTGGTGGGCGAATGCCGCCGCGCAGATGCTGGTGCTCACGCCGTTCGCGCTGCTGGGACACGCCACGATCGGCCTGGCCGCGGTATCGCTGTACGCGCTCGCCACGCTGACGGCAGCGATCGAGAGCCTGCGCGACAAGTCTTAGCCTCCGATTAAGCTTGCGCCGCTATGTCCTTGGACATGGCGCAAGGCGCTCCCGAACCGCGCGGTGGCCTTGTCATCGGCGCACCGGATCTGCTGGCACGCGCGGCGGCGGCGGAGACGCACGACCGCGCGCTGCAGGAAGCCACCGCGCGCGACATCGCCGTTCCAGAGACGTTGCGGCTGGACGAGCGCACGCGTGCGGGGGTGCGGTCGCGGCTCGAACAGATCGTCGGGACCATCGAGACCAGCCTGCGGCGCGCGGTGGCGCCGGAGGGTTTCCCGGGCCTGCACACGACGCTGCCGCTGCTCCACGCCGCCGGCATGCCCGTCGATCCCGCACTCGCAGGGGAACTGCTGGCGGCGGTGCGGCTGGACCAGCTCGCCGCCGGCCTTCCGCACCATGCGCCGGAAGATCCTGCGAGGCCGAGCCTGCTCAACCGCCTCGCCGAACACCCCGCGCCGGCGCTCTCCGAGGCGGCGCGCGGGCTGCTGCTCGCGGAAAGCCGGGCGCGGAGTCCTGAAGCGGGACGATGGCGGCTGCCGTTCATCTTGCATCGCCGCCTGCTTTGGTGGGTTGCAGCCGCCATGCGCGAGCAAGCGGGACCCCTGGCCGGCGTGGCATTGGACGCGGCGCTTTGCGCAGCGGTCCGCGCGGAATGCGCGCTTGCCGAGCGCTGCGCCGAGGACCAGGTGGAGGCGGCAGCGGCGCGCCTCGCCGCCGCGATCGATCCCGCGCCGCGCGAGTGGGCGCGCGTGTTGCTGCAGGCGCTGCGCGATCGCCACCTGCCGCTGTTCCTGGCCCTGCTGGCGCGCGCGGCGGACATCGAATTCGCCGAAGCGCGGGCACTGCTGCTGGACCGGGGCGCCGAACGCCTGCTGCTGGTGCTGCATGCCCTGGAGCTGCCGCGCGAGAGCATCGCGGAGCTCTGCTTTGCCCTGTGCAACGCCGATCCCGCGCGGGAGCTCGGCGCGCTGGCCGACGCGGTCGACACGCTGGCGACGGTCGACATGCAGGCGGCACGCGACCTGCTCGTCCTGCTGCGGCTTCCCCCCGAATATCGCGCGCTGCGTGCCGCCCTGCGCGGGGCATGCGCGCCATGACCGCCATCAAGTCGCTCGATCCGGTGGTGCCGCTGGCGGTCGCGCGGCTGGACGCCGCCGGTCGGCTGATCGATGCCGAGCCGCGGCTGCGTGCGCTGAACGATCGGGCCGGGGGCGGCATCGGCGCACCGCTTGCGCTGCCCGGCGTCGCGGCGATCGCCCAGCTGGCGCACCGGCTGGGCATTGCCATTTCGCGCGGCGTGGTGGCTGCCGACGGCGAGGAGGAGCTCGACCTGTGGGTGCGCGCCGGTCCGGACCGGGGCGGTGTGCGCCTGGAGGTAAGCGGTTGGCGCGCGCGGCCCGCCTGGCGCCCTGCTGCCGATCCCGAGCGCGACGGCGATTTCCTCAGGGCCACGGGCGACTGGCTATGGGAGACCGACGGTGCGCTGCGCCTGACCTTCCTGTCGCCGGAGGCCGGCGTGGGCCATGGCTTCGACGTCCGCGAGATGCTGGGGCAGCCGCTGACGCGCCTCTTCGCGCTCGCCCAGGATGAAGGCGGCCAGTTGCCGATCCTCTCGGCGCTGTCCGCCCGCGCGCGGTTCGACGGACAGCGTGCCGAGCTGCGCGGCACCGGACGGATGGTGCGGCTGGATGCAACGCCGCGCAGCGATCCGCTGGGCCGTTTCGCTGGCTTTATCGGGGCGGCCCGGATGCTCGACGCCGAGTTGCCGGACAGGCCGCCGATCGCGCCCGCGTCCCACCCCGGCGGCGGCTTCCCGCGCACCTTTGGAATGCGGCTGGAGCGGGCGCTGCGGGGGCCGCTGGCCCGCATCATCGCCAACGCCGATGCGATCAGCGCGCAGATGGAGGGCCCGATCCGGGGCGATTATGCAGGCTATGCCGGCGACATCGCCAGCGCGGGCCGGCACCTGCTGGGTCTGGTCGAGGATCTGGTCGACCTCCAGGCGATCGAAGGCGATGATTTCACGACCGTGCGCGAGACGATCGATCTCGCCGACGTCGCGCGGCGCGCGGCAAGCCTGTTGTCGGTGCGGGCGGGCGAGGCAGGGGTCCGTCTCGACCGGCCGGCGGCCGACGAGGTGCTCCGGGTGCGCGGGGAATTCCGCCGCGCGCTGCAGGTGCTGGTGAACCTGATCGGCAACGCCGTGCGCTACAGCCCGAAGGATGCGGTGGTGTGGATCCGCCTCGAAAGCGAAGGCGGGATGGGCTGTGTCATCGTCGCCGATCAGGGCAAGGGCATCGCCGCGACCGATCAGTCGCGCATCTTCGAGAAGTTCGCCCGGGTTGAGCCGGCGGAGCCGGGCGGCAGCGGGCTGGGGCTCTACATCGCGCGCCGCCTGTCGCGGGCGATGGGCGGAGATCTGATCGTCGACAGCGCGCCCGGGATGGGCGCGCGCTTCGTGCTGATGCTCCCGCTGCACGGCGAACCGGAGCGCCCGCCTCCTCCTGCGGGCGCTCCGTAAGCCGTTAGCGGCGGCGGCAGACCTCGATGCGGCGGCCATGGCGCCATTCGTCCCAGCACACGGTCCGGCTGCGATAGCCATATCCATAGCCATAACCGTCCCGGCCATGATGACGGCCGCGGTCCCAGCCGCGGTGACGCTCCCAGCGGTCATGGCGATCATGGCGATCCCAGCGGCGCTCGTGATGGTCGCGGTAGCGCCAGTCCTGCGCCTGGGCGGCAGTGGCACCCGCCAGTCCCGTGACGACGAAGCCAGCGGCGGCGATCCATTGAACCAGTTTCATCGGACAATCCTCTGTCGTTTCGATGCCGCAGGACTAACCGAGTCGAAGCATCCGGAGCCTGAACCGGATCGTAGGCCGGGGTTCATCTTGGCATCATGCGGTGCTGATGCTCGCACGCAGCATGTCGGTGCGCATCCGGCCGTTCACGAGGAGCGCGTGGTGGAAGGGGCGGGAGGCGCGGCCGCGGGCGAGGTCCTCGATCGCCAGCCAGCTTGCCGCCTCGGCCGCCCGCGTCGCAGGTTCCAGCACGATGCGATCGAGATCGGAAGCAAAGGGTGCGAAATAGGCGGGTTCGCCCAGATTTTCGCGCCAAAAGGCAAGCGCCTGATCGGTGGTCCATCGGTGGAGATGGATACCCAGGTCCGCGAGCGCGCGGCACAGGCGGAACAGCCGCCAATGGCAATAGCCGAGCGCGCCATGCGGGTCGCCCCGATACAGCCCGGCAGCCGCGGCGAGGCCCTCCGCATAGATCGCCCAGCCCTCGACGAAGGACTGGGCATAGTCCAGCCGTAGCGGATGCGGGGCGGCCAGCGCTTCCAGCGGCATCTGCACCATATGGCCGGGTAGCAGCTCATGATGGACCACGGCCGGCAATGTCCAGGCAGGCCGCCGGCCGATCTCGCGGAGATCGACGACATAGCGACCGGGCTGGTCCCCCGCGGGCAGGATGCGATAGCCCTGCTTGCCGGCCGCCTCCTCCGCGGCCGGCATCCGGGCGGCGCGGACGGCGCGAACCTGCGGCGGCAGCGGCCCGAACCAGCGGGGCAGCCATGCGCTTGCGGTCGCGAGCGCGCGGTTCATGTCGGCCACGGCCCGGTCCCGGCCTGCGCCGTCGTCGGCGTAGCGCCAGCGCGGATCGCGCCACAGCACTTGGTAGCGCTCGCCGATGCTGCCGCCCCGCTGCCCGATCTGCACGAACAGGCGATCCGCCCGGGCAAGCACCGCCGCGTGTTCGCGCACCAGCCGGCGGCGCAGCGACTCGGCATCCACGTCGTCGCCGCTCGTCCGGCGCAGCAGCAGCGCATAATAGCGATCGCCGTCGGGCAGGGCGGCGATTCCCGGCGCGGGCGCATCGAGGGCGAGCCGCCGCAGTACCGCAAGCTGCTCGCCGAGTGCAGCCGCGCGCGGCCCTGCCGCCGCGCGCTGCGCCGCCTCGACGGCAGTCGCGGTGCGTTCGGCCAGCCCCCGCGGCAGGCGAACGCCCAATGCCCGATCGGCAAGCAGCGCCTGCGTCTCGCTCGAGATCGCCTGCTCCGACGCATCGGCGCGGAGCCAGGCGCCGCTGCCGGGAGTGACGCGATAGGGGCTGCGGCCCGGCCTTCCGAACGGGAAGCGGCGGGCGAGTTCGAGATCGATCGCCAGCCCCGATCGGGCGGCGCGCAGGTCGAGGCGTGGCCCAGGCGGCAGGCTCGCAGGGTCCCATGCCGAAAGCGCGGTCAGGGCTGCGGCGGGATTGGCGGCCGCGCGGTCCAGCACCGCGCGCAGCCCTTGTCCGTCGGGGCCGAGCGCGCGCGATGCACGTGCGGGAAGGGCCAGCGTGGCGACGGTGCCGGCGAGCAGCAAGCGGCGGGAAAGCACGATCATCGCTGGCTTTATGCGACAAACCCGCGGCCGGTTCGAGCCTTCGAAAATAGCAGTACTCCGCAGTACGATTTCGTCTTGACGTTACGGCGCGCGGGCGTACATGGAGCACCATACCGAAACGATCCACGCGCAGGGACAGCGTGGGTTCAGGGAACCGGCATATACCGGTGGTCCAGCGGCGGGACGAAGGGGCAACCCGGAGCAGCCGAGCGCGGGCAAGGTGGAATGAATTGGCGGAACGGCCAAGGCAGCGCTTTTGACGAGCGCGCCGGGGGTGGCCTGCATCCGCATGTACAGGGAGTGCAGGCGATGGCGTATCTCGATCTTACCGGCTTCAACGGCCAGCCCCTCGCGACGAGCGGTGCCCTGGAAGCATCTGCGACGCTTACCGCCTTGGAATGGCAGGTCGTTGCCATTGCGCAGCGCGACCGCTTGTCCTCGCTGGAAGCCCCGAGCCGCTGGTCGCGTTTCTTCGCGCTGTTCTTCGGTGGGGATCGGGCGAGCCCGCGTCTCGCCGACTCGAAGCTGGAAGCGCTCCGCCGCATGGCGGTGCTGGCCTGGCACAAGGGCTATGCGCTGCCGAAGCAGGAAATCGCCGCCTTCCACGCGTCGGGCTATTCGCTCGACCATCTCGAGCTGCTGCTCGCCCGGGTGAGCCACGGCCGTGCGGCCCTGAACGAGGGGCGCGCGCGCTGACGCGCGGCCCGCCCGATATTCTCGTTTACTGCTTCTTTTCCTGATTTTCGCTGTCGGCGTTGCGATCGATCCGCGACGTCATGCCGGTCGCGGCGGCATCCGATTCGGTCTGCTCGCGGTCGCTGAACGGCGTCGGCTTCTCGCTCGGCGTGGCCACCGGCGCCGGTGCGGCGTTGGCGGGCTCGACCGCCGCCGGCTCCTGGGTGGAGACGTTCACGTCGGTCGGCGTTTCGGGTACGGTGATTTCCGTGACGTTGGCGTCGGGTGCGGTAGGGCCTTCGTCCTTGCTGCCGCAAGCGGCGAGGGTGAGGCCGGCGCCGGCCAGGATTGCGAGAGTGCGCAGCTTCATGGGTGGTTCCTTGGCGTTCGGGTTCAGGAGGCGGTGCCGGCGCTGACGGCCGCGCGCGATTCGATCTTCTCGGCCAGCAGCTTGTCCCAGCTATAGGGATCGTCGCGGAAGTTCATCGTGCCATCGGCGCTCGCGAAAGCGGTCCAGTACAGCAGATAGACCGCGACCTGGTCCGCATCGGCGAGGCGCACCCGTACCGTCTTGGTGCCTTCCAGCTGGGCGGCGATCGCCTCGGGCTGCCACTCGGGATTGTTCTTCAGCAGCAGTTCGGCGAGCGGACCCGGCTTTTCCAGGCGCACGCAGCCATGGCTGTCGAGCCGGCTGTAGCTGTTGAAGCCCGACTGCACCGGCGTGTCGTGCAGATACACGGCATAGGGATTGTCGAAGTCGAACTTGTAGCGGCCGAGCGCGCTGCGCGGCCCCGATTCCTGCTGCAGGCGGCGATCCGGCCCGGTGCCGATCACCCGGTAGCCATGCGCCTTCAGATAGGCCTCGCCCTTGGGCCACAGCTCCTTTGCCGCGATGCCGCTCGGCACGTTCCACGGCGGATTGAGCACGATCGAGTGGATGCGCGACTGCAGCATCGGCGTCTCGTTGCCTGGCCGGCCGGTCACGGCCTTCATCGAGGCGATCGGGCTGTCGCCCTCGAACACGGTCATCACCGCCGCCGCGATGTTCACCTGGATGCGCTTGGCCGGCAGCTGCTGCGGCAGCCAGCGCCAGCGCTCCATGTTCGCCATGATCTGGCGGACGCGCGCCTCGACCGGCACGTTGAGCGCGGCGAGCGTGCCGGTGGAGACGACGCCGGTCGGGCGCAGGCCATAGCGGCGCTGCGCGCGGAGCACGGCGTCCTGCAGGTCCTGGTCGAACACGTCGCCGCTGGTCGCAACCAGCTTGTCCTCGGCCGCGAGCCGCTTGCGCAGCGCCTTGACCCGCGCGCCGCTCGCGCCCTTGCCGAGATCGGGTCCCGGCGCGAGCTTCGCCCAGCCGCCGGAGGTGAGAATGGCGCGATAGGCGACCAGGCCCTTCTCCAGCCCGTCATAGCCGGCATAGGGCGGCGGCAGCGAGCGAATCCAGGCGGCGAGGCGATCGCGCCGCACGGCATCGGCAAAGCCGGGGGCGGGATCAAAGGGGGCGGGGCGCAGGCCCCAGTCGTTGATGAAGTCGCTCGAATCGAGCCGGCCCGAATGAACCGCGCGGGCATAATCGAGCGCTGCGCGCACCATGCCGTCGCTGTCGCCCGGCAGCGTGACCGTGCTGGTCATGCGGCGCAGGCCCTGCGACAGGCCCGCATCGGTGAGCAGCTGGCGCAGCTCCGCGATCTGCTTGCCGCTCAGCGTCGGCAGCGGCGCGGCCTGTACCATCGGTGCGGGAACAAGCGGCGTCGGCTGAACCTGGGGTGGGGCGAGCGTCGGCCGGGGCGTCTGCACCGCCGGGGTCTGGCTCTGCGGCGCGCGCGCCGTTGCGGCCGGCCGCGGGGTCTGGGTCCTTACCGGCGCTTGGATCTGCGCCTGGCTCGCCGGCGTCGGGGCCGGCCGGGCGACGGGCGTCTCGGTGGGCTTGGGCTTCGGAATCAGCCGGAACTGGGCTGCTGCGGGAGAGGCAATCGCGCTTGCCAGCGCCAGTGCAGCCACCCCCTTCGTCAATGCCGCTTTCGTCCTTGCCAGCTTCTTCACTTCGTCCACGCGCAATACTCCACTCGCCGCGTCGTTTATCAACGCATCGGCCTATAGGCGAGGCCGGCGTGAAGATGCGAGCGCGAAAACCCGCTCCTGCTTGACTTTTGCCAACGTTGTCGGGAAGCGTCGCGCCCGATTAAGCCATTGGGGCAGGAGAGGGATCGCTTGGCCACCGCACGTTCAACGCACACCACGCTGGCATTCGCCGCGGTTACAACGCTGTTCTTCGCCTGGGGGTTCATCACCTCGCTGGTCGATCCGCTGGTCGCGGCGGTGAAGGGCATCTTCACGCTCACCAACCTGCAGGCGCAGGCGAGCGCCTTCGCCTTTTTCTTCGCCTATTTCGTCGTCTCGCTGCCGGCCGCGGCGCTGGTCTCGCGGCTGAAGGCGGTGCCGTCGATCCTGCTGGCGCTGTGCACCATGGCGGCGGCGTGCCTGATCATGCTGGCGGCGGCCAACCTCGCCAATTACTGGCTGGTGCTGCTCGGCCTGTTCGTGCTGGCCAGCGGCATTACCGTGCTGCAGGTCGCCGCCAACCCGCTTGCCGCCGCACTGGGCGACCCCAAGGGCAGCCATTTCCGCCTGGTGCTGAGCCAGACGTTCAACTCCTTCGGCACGTTCCTGGGCCCGCTGCTCGGCGCGCACCTGTTCCTGAAGGGTGTCGAGGTGAAGTCCGGCGCGGTGGTCGATCCGGCGGTCCGCGCCGAGGCGCTTGCGGGGATCGATACCGCCTATCTGTGGATCTGCGGCCTGATCCTGGCGCTCGCGGTGTTCTTCTTCGTCAGCCGTCGCGTCGTTCGTGATGCCGCGCCCGTGCAGAACGCTGCCTCGGGCCTGTTCGGCGCTTTCTCGTCGCGCTGGGCGCTGTTCGGCGCGCTGGGCATCTTCCTCTATGTCGGCGCCGAGGTGTCGATCGGCACGCAGATGGCGCTGTTCCTCAACGACAACAGCGTCTGGGGCCAGTCCGACGCACCGTTCGGGGTGCCGCTGCTCGGCACGCTGATGGGCAGCGACGGCGTGCACGGCGTCTCGCTCCAGGAGGCCGGCAAGGCCGTCGCCTTCTATTGGGGCGGCGCGATGGTCGGTCGTGCGCTCGGCTCGCTGCTGCTCACTCGCGTCCGCGCGGACAAGCTGCTGGCGCTGTTCACCGTGATCGCGGCGGCGATGTGCCTCTATGTCGTCGCGGTCGGCGGCGTGAGCGCGGGCTTCGTCGCGCTGGCGATCGGCCTGTTCAACTCGATCATGTTCCCCGTCATCTTCACGCTGACCCTCGAGCGCTCGGCGGCGAGCGAGGAGGCGACCTCGGGCTTGCTGTGCACCGCCATCGTCGGCGGCGCGGTGCTGCCGCTGCTGGTCGGCAAGGTGGCGGACCTGCACGGCTATGCCTTCGCGCTGATCGTGCCGGCGCTGTGCTACGTCGTGCTGTGCGGCTTCGCGATCGCCGCCGGCCGCGCCAAGCCGGTGCGTGCAGGCGGTGCTGCTTCGCTGCATTGAAAACGAGGCCGGGCGAGGTTTGACGCTCTCGCGGCGTTGCGCCACGCTCGGCCCTCAACACCAGGACCTGCCCCGGGGAGAATCGTGATGTCCGTCCGCCGCCGTTCGCTGCTTGCCGGCGCGATTGCGCTTCCGTTTGTCGCGCGTGCGCAGACGCAGGAGACCTGGGAGCAGCGCAAGGAGCGCCTGTTGCACGAGGATTTTCCCGAACTGAGCCGCTACGCCGCGGACAATGCCCGCATTCTGGCCGCGGGCGAGAAGGTCAACATCGTCTTCCTCGGCGATTCGATCACCGAGGGCTGGAAGGGCAAGCGCCCGGGCTTCTTCACGCCCGGCCGCGTCGGCCGCGGCATCGGCGGACAGACCACGCCGCAGATGGTGCTGCGGATGATGGCGGACGTCGTGCATCTGAAGCCGCGCTTCGTCCACATCATGGCCGGCACCAACGACATCGCCGGCAATACCGGCGCGATGACGCGTGAACAGAGCTACGACAATTTCCGCATGATGGCCCAGATCGCCAAGGCGAACGGGATCGGCGTGATCCTCGCCTCGGTGCCGCCGGCCGATCATTTCCCCTGGCGCCCCGGTCTCGACGTCGTCGGGCCGATCCGCGAGATCAATGCCTGGCTGCAGGGCTATGCCACGGCCGAGCGCCTGACCTGGGTGGACTACACCCCCGTCCTGGGCGACGCGAAGGGCGCGATGAAGCCGGGCCTCGCCTATGACGGCGTCCACCCCACCGAAGCCGGCTACGACGCGATGGCGACGGTGATCGAGCCGATCCTGAAGGCCCGCCACGCGTGAAGCCGCTGCTCGGGTCGGTCGCGCTGCTGATCGCGGCTCCGGCCGCCGGGCAGACGCTGGAGGCGGTGTCGCCGGACGGCGCCAACCGGATTGTCGTGGCGCTCGATCGCCAGGGCACGCCCAATTATCTGGTCCAGCGACGGGGGGAGATGGTGCTCGCGCCGTCGCCGATCGCGCTGGATCTCGATCGCGATGCGATCGGCTTCGGCATGGCGATCACCGGCAGCGAGGCGACCAGCGCCGACACACGCTACAAGATCGTGCTCGGCAAGGCCGACGAGGGCCGCGACCGCTATAACCAGCTGACCATCCATTTCCAGGAACGCGGTGGCGCGAAGCGGCGGATGGACCTGGTCCTGCGCGCTTATGATGACGGCGTCGCGTTCCGGACGGTGGTGCCGGTGCAGGCGGCGACCGCAGCGGCGATCGTCCGGTACGAGCGGACCGGCTTCTATTTCCCGCAGCCATGGAAGTGCTGGGGCTTCAATGTCGGCCATTTCGGCTCCAGCCATGAAGGCGAGTTCGATCCGGTCGACACGACCCGCCTGCGCGACCACAATCTGTTCGACCTGCCCTTCGCCTGTGAGACGGGGAAGGCCGCCTTCGCGCTGGCCGAGGCCGACCTGATCGACTTCGCCGGCATGTATCTCACCGGCCGCGGCGACGGCGGGCCGGGGCTGCAGATCAAGCTTTCGCCTTCGCTCGACGACTCGCGCCTCGCCGTGCGCACGCGCGTCGGCAGCCCGATCGTGACGCCGTGGCGCGTCGTGATGCTCGCCGACCAGCTGGGCAAGCTGCACGAATCGACGCTGCTCACCAACCTCTCCACACCGAGCCGGATCGAGGACACGAGCTGGATCAAGCCCGGCCTTACAAGCTGGGACTGGTGGAACGGGCCGGTGATCGCCAAGCTGCCGGGCCAGCGCACGACGACCGCGGTGGCGAAGGCGTTCATCGATTTCGCGGCCGAGAACGGCTTTCCCTACACGATGATCGACGAGGGCTGGTACGCCGGCGCGGGCGGCGGCGGGGTGCGGCGGCCGGGGGTCGACATCACCCGATGGGCCGATGCGATCAACCTCCAGGACGTCGCCGACTATGCCCGCAGCAAGAAGGTGCGGCTGTGGCTGTGGGCGCACTGGCAGGCGATCGACGAGCAGATGGAGGATGCGCTCGCGCTCTACGAGAAGCTCGGCATCGCCGGCATCAAGATCGACTTCATGGACCGCGACGACCAGTGGATGGTCAACTGGTACCAGAAATTGCTGGGGGCGGCGGCGCGGCACCACCTGATGGTCGACCTGCACGGCGCCTTCCCGCCGCGCGGCCTTACCCGCACCTGGCCGAACTTCGTGACCCAGGAAGGCGTGATGGGCGCCGAGTACAACAAGTGGAGCCGGCGCGCGACCGCCGGCAACAACGTCATGCTCGCCTATACCCGCGGTCTGCTGGGGCCGATGGACTATACCCCCGGCGGGTTCCGTAACGTGGCGCCCGCCAACTTCCAGATTCGCAATGACCTGCCGCTGGTGCAGACGACCCGCGCCCACGGCCTGGCGATGTACGTCGTCTACCTCTCGCCGCTCGCAGCGGTGGCGGACAGCCCGGACACCTATGCGGCGAGCCCGACGGGTTTCGACTTCATCAATGCGGTGCCGGCAAGCTGGGACGAGACGCGCTTTCTGGCGGGCGAAACGGGCGAATATATCGTGCTTGCCCGCCGCAAGGGCAAAAGCTGGTATCTGGGCGCGATGAACAACGAGAAGGCCCGCAGCGTCGCGGTGCCGCTCGCATTCCTCGGCGCGCGCGGCGCAGAGGCGCGGATCTGGACGGACGGCGCGGCCCCTGACGCGGTGCAGGTGGACAGCCGCCGCGTCGCGTCCGACACGGTGCTGACGCTCAACCTCGCAGCAACCGGGGGCGCGGCGGCTATCCTCCACGAGCGCTGAGCCGCGGCCACCGTGCCCCGATTCTGCCGCAATTCACCGACGCATCTTCTCCACTGACCTTCCCTTTCCGGAAAGTTCACAGTGCGTTCATCCCGCGACGGCTCTTTTCGGGCGCATGTTTGTTGCAATGCAGCGCCCGGAAACCCTGAAGGGGAACGACATGCCGTTTTTGAAGAGCCCGGCACGGTTCCTGCTCCATTACGTCACGCGCAGGCCGCTGGCCTTTGCGCTGCTTGCGCTGCTGGTGGTGGGCGGCGCGGCGAGCGCGGTCGGCGTGCAATATGCGATGAAGCTGCTGATCGATTCGATGACGATCGCGGCGCCCTCGCACGCCGCAGTCTACTTCGCGCTTGCGGCATTTGTCGGCCTGGTCGCGCTGGAAAACGGGCTGGTCCGCGGCGCGGCAATGTTGTTGTGCAACATCACCGTCGCCAGCAGCGTCCGCATCCGGCTGGACATGTTTCACTATCTGACCGGCCATCACATCGGTTTCTTCCAGAACCAGCGCGGCGGTTCGCTCGGGCACCGGGTGGGCGCGCTGACCGGCTCGTTCCAAGCGCTGACCCACCGCATCCTGATGGAGATTACCCCGCCGCTGATCGCATTCGGCGGCGCGCTGCTGATCTTCCTGGCGATCGACTGGCGCATGGCGGTGGCGATCACGGGGATCTTCGTCGCGGCCAGCACCGGCCTCGTCTTCCTCGGCATGCGCGGCGACAAGTACCACAAGGCCTTTGCGCGCGCGGCGAGCGAGAGCGGCGGCGAGCTGGTCGACCTGGTCGGCAACATCGCCGCGATCAAGTCGTTCGGGGCACGCCGCCGCGAATCGGAGCGGCTGCGCGGCTTCTTCGAGGCCGAGGCGGCGGCGCAGAAGCGCGGCTGGATGTTCGTCGAGCGGATCCGTGTCCTCCACGATGTCGCGCTGGTGATCCTGGTCGGCGCGGCGCTGGTCTGGGCGGTCGAGCGGTGGATCGCAGGCGGGATCACCGCGGGCGACGTGGTGGTCGTCAGCGCGATGACCTTCCGCATGCTGAACGGTTCGCGCGACCTGGCGATGGCGCTGATCGATACCAGCCAGCAGTTCAGCTATCTGCGCGAGACGCTGGAGATCGTAGGCGCCCCACACGCGCTGGACGACGCCCCCGATGCGGCGCCGCTGGCCGCCACGCGCGGCGAGGTGCGGATTGAAGGCGTCACCTTCGGCCATCACCCCGGCAGGCCGGTGCTGCACGACCTGTCGCTGACCGTCGCGCCCGGCCAGAAGATCGGCATCGTCGGCCCCTCGGGCGCCGGCAAGTCGACCATCCTCCAGCTCGTCCAGCGCTTGCACGATCCGCAGACGGGCCAGGTGCTGATCGACGGCCAGCCGATCCACCGGGTGACGCAGGAGAGTTTGCACCAGGCGGTTGCGGTGGTGCCGCAGGAAGTGCTGCTGTTCCATCGCTCGATCCTGGAGAATATCCGTTTCGCCCGTCCCGATGCGACGGACGCGGAAGTTCGGGCTGCCGCAGAGGCGGCGCATTGCGCCGGGTTCATCGCGCTGCTGCCGCAGGGCTATGACACGATCGTCGGTGAGCGCGGCACCAACCTCTCCGGCGGCCAGCGCCAGCGGATCGGCATTGCCCGCGCGTTCCTCAGCAAGGCACCGATCGTCCTGCTCGACGAGGCGACCTCGGCGCTGGATACGGGGTCGGAGATCGAGGTGCAGCAGGCGCTCGACGCACTGATGGCGCACCGCACGGTGCTGGCGGTGGCGCACCGCCTGTCCACCGTCGTCGGGTTCGATCGGGTGATCGTGGTCGAGCATGGCCATATTGTGGAGGACGGCGCGCCGCTCGCGCTGCTGCGCGCGGGCGGCGCCTTCCAGCGGCTCTGGGCGCTGCAGGCCGAGGGGCTGGATGCCCCGCTCGAGCGGCGCGAATTCCCCCGCTTCGTCGCCGGTACCGCGCGGCGGATGTTCGGGCTCAGCCCGCGCCCGCCGCTGCGAATGGTGGAGCGGCAGGCGGCGGGGTGACGGAAGCGTGCGTCACGATGGGCGCACTCAGAATTCGATGATGCCCGGGGCGAAGCGGTTACGGTAGTCGACGCCGCTGAGCGACCCATTGGGCTGCCGTGCGGAAATGCGCATCCCGGGATATACCGGCGATCCGGGCGCCAGCAGAACGGCCCGCTTGCCCCGGAAGGTGTAGAGCGGGGCGTTCTGCAGGCGGTAGCGGCAGATCGGATCGCTCCGCAGCATTGCCGCCCCGTGCAGCACGCGGCGCATCGACGGCGAGAGTTGTTCCTCCGGCACCTCGGTGAAGCGGGGTCGCGCCAGCCAGGCATCGCCGCCGTCCTGCAGCTGGATGCCGTAGCTGATCTGCGCCGCCATGCAGGGCATGGGTCCGATCAGGAACCGCACCCGCTTCCAGGCAAAGTCGCCGGAGATGGGGACCTGCTTGAAGCCGCCCGCAACGATATCCCGGCCTAGATTGGCGTCGTCAATCGGGCGAGGGTCCTCGGCACCGGCGGCGATCCACATGTCGACACGGCCTGCCTTTCGGGCGGCGACGTCGGCGGTGAGGATCATGTATTTGCCCCAATAGGGGCGGGCATCGAAGCCGCGCCGCAATTGGGCAACGCCGCCTCCCAGCCGGGAGCGCGCGCCGATGCAGACTTTTTCGCCGTCCTCGGGCACGCGGAACACGAAGTCCTTCAGCCTCACGCCGGCCCGTTGCCAGAGCGTTGGAGCGGCGGTGGGGAAATGATCCGGCACCAGGGCGTAGCGTGCCGCCGCCGCATCGCGCCAGATCAGCTGCCGGTGGCGCGTTCCCGTGCTCGCGCCGAGATCGACAGCGTCCTGCGGATCGTCCGCGCGCGGCCAGCACCGCGGCACCGTGCCGGTGACGACGATGGCCTCCTCGTCGAGTACCAGATGCCCTTTGCCGGGTGGCGGGCCGGACTGCTGCGCCAGCGGGGCGGCAAGGAGCGGGGCAACGACCAACAGTGTCAGACGGAGCATCGGCAGTCCTCCCCCGCACAGGCGTGCTTGGGCGGCAGGATGAGCGCGGCCTGCATGCTTGTCCAGCGGGCGGCGCTCCACGAAAAAACGGCGCCGCCGCGGATGCGGGACGCCGTTTTCTTCAAGCCTTTTCCGGGGCCAACCCGGAAGCTGCGCTCAGCGCTGGCTGACGGGCACGTAGTCGCGCTGCGTCGGGCCGGTGTAGAGCTGGCGCGGGCGGCCGATCTTCTGCTCGGGATCCGAGATCATCTCGTTCCACTGCGCCACCCAGCCGACGGTGCGGGCAAGGGCGAACAGCGCGGTGAACATCGTCGTCGGGAAGCCGATCGCCGACAGGATGACGCCCGAATAGAAGTCGACGTTCGGGAACAGCTTCTTCTCGACGAAGTAATCGTCCTTGAGCGCCATTTCCTCGAGCTGCAGTGCGACTTCGAACACGGGGTCCGTCACGTTGAGCGCGGCGAACACTTCGCGCACGGTCTTCTGCATCACGGTCGCGCGCGGATCGTAGTTCTTGTACACGCGGTGACCGAAGCCCATCAGGCGGAACGGATCGTTCTTGTCCTTCGCGCGGGCGATGAACTCGGGGATACGCTCCGGACGGCCGATTTCCTGCAGCATGTTGAGCGCTGCTTCGTTCGCGCCGCCATGCGCCGGGCCCCACAGGCAGGCGATGCCGGCCGCGATGCAGGCGAACGGGTTGGCGCCCGACGAACCGGCGAGGCGCACGGTCGAGGTCGAGGCGTTCTGCTCGTGATCGGCGTGGAGGATGAAGATGCGGTCGAGCGCCTTCTCCACCACCGGGTTCACTTCATATTCCTCGGCGGGAACGCCGAAGGTCATGCGCAGGAAGTTGCCGGTGTAGCTCAGGTCGTTCTTCGGATAGAGGAACGGCTGGCCCACGCTGTACTTGTACGCCATCGCCGCGATCGTCGGCATCTTCGCGATCAGCCGGTGGCTGGCGATCATGCGCTGGGTCGGGTCGGTGATGTCGGTCGAGTCGTGGTAGAAGGCGGAAAGCGCGCCGGCCACGCCGCACATCACCGCCATCGGGTGCGCATCGCGACGGAAGCCGCGATAGAAGGTCGCCAGCTGCTCGTGCAGCATGGTGTGGCGGGTGATCGTGTTCTCGAACTTGGTCAGTTCGTCCTGCGTCGGCAGTTCGCCGTTCAGCAGCAGGTACGAAACTTCCATGAAGCTCGAATTCTCGGCCAGCTGGCCGATCGGATAGCCGCGGTGGAGCAGCACGCCCTCGTCGCCGTCGATGAAGGTCAGGCCCGACTCGCAGCTCGCGGTCGAGGTGAAGCCCGGATCGTAGGTGAAGGCGCCGGTCTGCGCGTAGAGCTTGCGGATGTCGACGACGTCCGGCCCGGTGCTGCCCTTAAGGACCGGATATTCGACGTCTTTCCCCGCAACATGCAGTTTGGCGGTATCGCTCATATAGTCGTCCTTTCCTTCGACCCGTTTTCAGGCGGGCGTACGCATCTGATCTGCGATGCGGGCGAGGCTCTCCTCGCGTCCCAGCAACGCCAGGACATCGAAGATACCAGGAGAAGTTCGGCGGCCGGTTAACGCCGCACGCAGCGGCTGCGCCAGGTTGCCGAGCTTCACGCCCGCAGCATCCGCGACGGTGCGTACCGCCGCTTCGAGCGCCTCCGTATCCCACGTTGCCAATCCGTCAAGCGCGGTGTGCAACTGGGCCAGCAGAGTGCGCGCGTCGCCCTCTAGCAGAGCGGCTGCCGCCTCGTCCATTTCCAGTGGGCGAGTGCGAAAAAGAAAGCCTGCGCCGTCCGCCAGTTCCAGGAGATTGGCGGCACGCGGCTTTAGCGCGGCCATGCTGCGGCGCAGAAGGTCGCGCTGCGAGTCGCTGGTTTCGAAGGGCAGGCGCGCAGCAACCAGATCGGCCAGCCGGGCGTCGTCCGACTGGCGGATGTAGTGACCGTTCAGGTTCTCGAGCTTCTTGAGATCGAACCGGCTTGGTGATTTGCCGACGCCGGCCAGATCGAACCATTCGATCGCCTGCTCGCGGCTTATGATCTCGTCGTCGCCATGCCCCCAGCCGAGGCGGAGCAGATAGTTCGACACCGCTTCGGGCAGCAGGCCGAGTTCGTCGCGATAGGCGTCGACGCCGAGCGCACCGTGGCGCTTGGAGAGCTTGGCACCGTCCGCGCCGTGGATCAGCGGGATATGGGCATATTCCGGCTCGTCCCAGCCCATTGCGCGATAGATCGGCAGCTGGCGGAAGGCGTTGTTGAGATGGTCGTCGCCGCGGATCACGTGCGTGACGCCCATGTCGTTGTCGTCGACCACCACGGCGAGCATGTAGGTGGGCGTGCCGTCCGAGCGCAGCAACACGAGATCGTCGATCTCCGCATTCTGCACGGTCACGTCGCCCTGCACCTGGTCGCGGATCGTCACCGAACCCTCGGTCGGCGCCTTGAGGCGGACGACGTGCGGCACGGCGAGGTCCCCATCGGTCCGGTCGCGCCAGGGCGAGCGGATGCGCAGCGGCTTCTTGGCGGCTTCCGCCTCGGCCCGCATGGCGGCGAGTTCGTCCTGGGTGAGGTAGCAGCGATAGGCCGCGCCGCGCGCGATCATCTCGTTCGCGACTTCGGCATGCCGGGCAGCGCGAGCGAACTGATAGACTTCGTCGCCGTCCCAATCGAGGCCGAGCCAGCGCAGCCCATCGAGGATTGCCTCGATCGCCGGCTGGGTCGAGCGCGCGCGATCGGTATCCTCGATGCGCAGCAGGAACTTGCCGCCATGGTGGCGGGCAAACAGCAGGTTGAACAGCGCGGTGCGCGCCCCGCCGATATGGAGGAAGCCGGTCGGCGAAGGGGCGAAGCGCGTGACGACGGGCTTGGCGGGGGTGGTTTCTTGTATTGCGCTCAAGCGCGCATGCTCCCAGTCTGTTGTCTCGATGGCCAGTTCAGCCGCCGCGGCCCCTAGCACGGGGTTTCCGGGCCTTCAAATGGGGGCGGGCTGGGGATTCCCCAAGGGGCGGGGGGCAATCGAACGCTGGCTGGAGGCGGAGCGGGGGCAATTGCCGCTATGGCTGCCGATCGCGTTCGGGGGCGGCGTCACCGCCTGGTTCGTGCTGGACGATGCACGGCAATGGATCGGCTTTCTTCTTGCAGCGATCGGGCTGGCGCTCGTTGGGGCCCTGCTGCCGGGCAGGGCGGGGCGGGCGCTGCTGGTCGTCGGCCTGTGTCTTGCCGGTGGGTGCGGATCGGTCTGGTGGCGGGCGGAGAGCGTTTCCGCGCCGGTGCTGGCGCGCCCGGAGGTCGTCGCCTTCGATGCCGAGGTCGTGCGGGTTGACGCGCTGACCGCGCGCGGACTGGTGCGATTGGTGCTCGCGCCGGTCGGGCGGGCCGACCTGCCGCCCAAGCTGCGCGTGAACGTGGAGGCGACCGGCGTTCCGGCCGGAGTCGCGGCGGGCGCTCGGATCGCGCTGCGGGCGCGACTGGTGCCGCCGCCCGGACCTTCCGTGCCCGGCGCCTATGATTTCCGCCGGGTCGCCTGGTTCGACGGCATCGGCGCAACGGGCAAGGTGCTGGACGGGATCACGTTGCGTCGCGCGCCGGCGCGTGGCGGCCACGATCTCCGCGCGGCGCTGTCCGCCCATATCGAGTCGCGTCTGCCGGGCAGCGCAGGCGGCATCGCCAGCGCCCTCGCCACGGGCGACGAGGGCGCGATCAGCGAGGCGGACGGCGAAGCAATGCGGCGGGCGGGGCTTGCGCATCTGCTGTCGGTAAGCGGACTGCATGTCACGGCGGTCACCGGCGCGGCCATGCTGGTGGTGTTGCGGCTGCTCGCGCTGAGCCCCTGGCTGGCGCTGCGGGTGCGGCTGCCCCTTGTCGCGGCGGGGGCGGGCGCGCTGGCGGCGATCGGCTATACCTGGCTTACCGGGGGCCAGGTGCCGACGATCCGTTCCTGCGTCGCCGCGCTGCTGGTGCTGGTGGCGCTGAGCTTCGGGCGCGAGGCGCTGACGCTGCGGCTTGTCGCGGCGGGCGCGATGGTGGTGCTGCTGCTCTGGCCGGAGTCGCTGGCGGGCCCGAGCTTTCAGCTAAGCTTCACGGCCGTCGCGGCGATCGTCGCTCTGCACGAGAGCCCGCATATGCGCCGGTGGTTCGAAGCGCGCGAGGAAGGGCGTGCGCTGCGTATCGCGCGCGGGGCGGGGTCGCTGCTGCTTACCGGCATCCTGGTCGAGCTGGCGCTGATGCCGATCGGCCTGTTCCACTTCCACAAGGGCGGCCTGTACGGTGCGGTGGCCAATATCGTCGCCATCCCGCTCACCACCTTCGTGGCGATGCCGCTGGAGGCGCTGGCGCTGGTGGCCGATCTGGTCGGCGCGGGTACGCCCTTTTGGTGGCTCACGGGCAAGGCAATGGCGGTGCTCCTGTGGATCGCGCATGCGGTCGCGAACGCGCCGGGCTCGGTGGCGGCGCTTCCGGTCATGCCCGCGGGTGCTTTTGCGGCGATGGTCGCGGGCGGGCTCTGGATCGGTCTTTGGCGCACGCGGGTGCGGATGCTGGGGCTGGTGCCGCTGTGCATCGGCGCGCTCTGGGCGGCGATCACGCCGGGGCCGGACCTGCTGGTCACGGGCGATGGTCGCCACGCCGCGCTGCGCATGGCCGATGGCAGCTTCGCGTTGCTGCGCGACCGTGCCGGCGACTTCACGCGCCAGGTGCTGAGCGAGAATGGCGGCGTGGAGGCGGATGCCCTGGCCGCGCTGGCCGACCGTCCCGATGCGCGGTGCAGCCCCGATCTGTGCGTGGCAGAGGTGATCCGGGGCGGGCGGCACTGGCGGATCGTCGCGACGCGCAGCGCCTATCCGGTCGCGTGGCGCGCGCTCGTGGCGGTGTGCGCGGCGAGCGACGTGGTGGTGAGCGAGCGCCGCCTGCCGCGCGCCTGTCATCCCCGCTGGCTGCGGCTCGATCGTGGGAGCCTCACCCAGACGGGCGGGATTGCGCTGACCTTCGCCGGCGGCACGATACGTCGCGTCCGGAACCAGGGCCGCCATCCTTGGCTTGACCCGCCTACCGTGCGACCGCCATTCAGCGCCGCGAAGGGAGATCGATGATGATCCGGATTCTGCTTGCAGCCTCGGCACTTGGCCTGGCTTCCCCGGCACTTGCGCAAGGTACTGACTGGACCAAGGTGCGCGCCGAATGGAACCAGCCGGTGGCGCCGTTCCGGATCCTCGGCAATGTCCATTATGTCGGCACGGCCGGCGTTGCCGCCTATCTGATCACCAGCCCGCAGGGGCATATCCTCATCGATGGCGGCATGCCCGAAAGCGCGCCGCTGATCGCCGCCGCCATCGAGAAGCTGGGCTTCAAGCTCGGCGACGTGAAGATCCTGCTGATCAACCACGCGCACTGGGACCATGACGGCGGCCTTGCCGAACTCAAGCGCCGCACCGGCGCGCGGCTGCTGGCGAGCGCGGCCGACACGCCGGCGCTGGAAGCGGGCAGGGCCGACTATCGCCCGGACATCTCGATCGCCGCGCCGCCGGTGAAGGTCGACGGGCAGATCAAGGACGGCGAGGAGATCCGCCTCGGCACCAACACGCTGGTCGCGCATCTGACGCCGGGGCACACCAAGGGCTGCACGAGCTTCACCCTGCAGGTCCCCTCCGGGGGCGACAGCCTGACGGTATTGTTCGCCTGCAGCCTGAGCGTCGCAGACCAGCCGCTGACACCCGGCCATGGCTATGACTCCGCGGCCGCCGATTTCCGCGCAACCTTTGCCAAGTTGCGCGCGACGCAGGCCGATGTGTTTCTGAGCTTCCATGCCGAGCAGTTCGACCTGCCGGCCAAGCGCGCCAGGCAGCTCGCAGGGGATGCGGAGGCGTTTGTCGATCCGGGCGAACTCGGGCGCCGGGTGGACGCCGCGCAGAAGGCGTTCGACACGGCGTTGAAGGCGCAGGGCGCGAACTAGGGCGCGGTCGGCGGCGCCTGCCTGGTGGTCTGAGCGAGTTCGGCATCCTTCTCCTTCATGATCCTGCGTGCGATCCGCCCCTGCGTCACGGAGGCGAACTCGGCGGTGCTCGAATCATAGAGGCCGCGCAGATAGCCACGATCGAATGCCGTCATCTCGGCAGGCGCTTCGAGAACGTGGCTATCGAACAGCGCGAGGATGGTCTCCTTGCTGCCGGTGCGGGGTGGCCGCACCCCGCCAAGCGCGCGCATGGCGACATAGTCCGCGATCTGACTGGGCGTCTTGCCTACTACGGCGGAGCGCTCGATCACCACGATGGCGGCCAGCATGTCGTGGCGGACGGCCGGCGCGATCCGCGTCGCCACTGGCACGCGCAGCAGGCCGTCCGCGCCGACCCTTTGACCGTCCGCACCGCGTAACTCGTTGTTGCTCCATGCGCGCACCGGTCCCCGTTGGCGGAGGATATCGCGGACTTCGGCGGGCGAACGCTCGCCGAAGACCCACCATTTGCGCTCGACCAGCTTCGCCATCTGGTCCCCCACGCCATCGACGAACAGGACGAACACGTTTGGCTTGCAACCGTCCCCGGCGAGCTCGAGACCGGCGAGGTCGGCATCGAGCGCCAGCCGAGCGCCGACCTGTTCGAGCGTGCGACGCGCAAGACCGCTAGTTCCGAAGCAGACCGAGGCATTGAAGCGCGGCAGCGACCCTCCCGACACATAGGGCGTGATCGACCGCGACAGTGACTTGATCTCGTCCTTCGGCGGCAGCGGCCGTGCGGTGACGATGATGGGATCGCCGGCGGGTTGGGGGGATATGTTCGGCGAAGCCTCGGCACCCGGCGTACTTTGTTGCGCCAAGACCGCAGCAGGCCACACGATGCCCGCGAACATCGCGATGATCGCCCACCGACAGCCGCCCATCGATCCGCCCTCCCACGCACGTTTCGCGCAGAGCATGCCACAAGCGACCGCAATAGAAAACGAATTCACGCTTGCGCGCAGAACGTTGCGACGTGCGGCAAGTTCGAAAGCCGGAAAGCCGGAAAGCCCGACGGGACCGTCAGGCTTCCGTCTTCCCGCGCTGGCGCTGGATCAATAGCGCCGCAACAGCCCGGCTAGTCGACCCTGCACCCGCACCTGATCCGGTCGATAGCGCTGGGGCGAATAGTCGCGATTTGCCGGATCCAGCCGGACCATCGTGCCTTCGTTGCGGAAATACTTCAGGGTCGCCTCGGCATCGTCGATCAGCGCCACCACGATCTCGCCGTCGCGCGCGGTTTCGGTGCGGCGGATCAGCGCATAGTCGCCATCGAGAATACCGGCCTCGACCATCGAGTCGCCCGCCACTTCAAGCGCGTAATGCTCGCCCGCGCCGAGCAACGCTGCCGGCACCGGCAGCATCGTGGAACCTTCGAGCGCCTCGATCGGCGTACCGGCGGCGATGCGGCCGTGCAGCGGGATCTCGACCACGTCGTTTGCGGGCGCCGGCAGCGAAGCAGGCGTTGCCGCGGCCGGCTTTGCCGCCTTCGGGGACGGCTTGCGCTCGCCGCGTTCCGGCATGCGCAGCACTTCGAGCGCACGCGCGCGGTTCGGCAGTCGACGGATGAACTCGCGTTCCTCCAGCGCGCTGATCAGGCGGTGCACGCCCGACTTCGACTTGAGGTCGAGCGCTTCCTTCATTTCCTCGAACGAGGGCGACACGCCGGTCTCGGCAAGGCGGTCGGCAATGAAGCAGATCAGCTCGTGCTGCTTGCGCGTGAGCATCCAATCCTCCGGGTCTAGAACAGACTGGGAACGTTTATGCAATGTTCCGACGTGCTGTCAAGCGATGTCGAGGATTTCCACCGAGTCGGAGATATTTGCCGGCGGGGCATGCGGTTCGCGAACGATCAGGCAGGTGCTGCGCGCGAGCGTCCGCAGCATCGAACTGTCCTGGATCGCCGAGGCATGGACGCGTCCGTCGATCAGCGCGGCGCGGAGATAGTCGGTCCGCGGGCCGTTGGCGGGCAGCGGTTCGCCCAGGAGCGCCGAGCGCCGCGGCGGCAACGGATGGGCGGCGCCGGAACGGTGCGCGATCAATGGCTTGGCGAACAGCAAGGCGGTAACGAACACCGAGACCGGATTTCCCGGCAGGCCCAGTACGATCATCTCGTCGCGCCGTCCCGCCATCATCGGCTTGCCAGGCCGCAGCGCGATCCGCCAGAAGTCGATGGTAGCGCCGGCGGCTTCGAGTGCGGGGCGGACCAGGTCGTGATCGCCCACCGAGGCGCCGCCGCTCGTCACCAGCAGATCGGCCTCCACCGTGGAGAATGCCTGGGTGAGCGCGTCGAGGTCGTCGGGCAGGATGCCGAGGTCGACGATTTCCACCGGCAGGTCGGCGAGTTGCGCGGCGAGCATGGTGCGGTTCGATTCGGGAAGCTGGGCGGGGCCGATCGGTGCGCCC
The DNA here is from genome assembly GCF_001598435.1 of Sphingomonas pituitosa NBRC 102491. GTDB lineage: Bacteria > Pseudomonadota > Alphaproteobacteria > Sphingomonadales > Sphingomonadaceae > Sphingomonas > Sphingomonas pituitosa. Next base: position 266,844 of record NZ_BCYY01000002.1, on the reverse strand, counting down.
GGCGGCACCAACTCGTCCCCGGTCGCGGCAATGGCGACCCGGACCTTGCGGTGTACGGCGATCGTCGCGTGGCCGCCGATCGCGGCGACCGCGATCCGGGCCGGCGTAAGCCGCTCTCCCGCGGCAATCAGCGCGTCTCCCTCTGCAAAATCGAGACCGCGGCGGCGCGTGTTCCGGCCAGGATAGGCGGGGCCTTCCCCAGCCAGCGACAGGACGTCGCCCTCGCGTGCGGCTTCTTCCTGGACGAGGACCGTGTCCGCGCCTGCCGGCATCGGCGCGCCGGTGAAGATGCGCACCGCCTCGCCTGGCGCGACCGTACCGGGAAAGCCCGCCCCGGCGGCACTCTCGCCGATCACCGTCCAAGGGCCGGGAAGATCGCCGAAGCGGATCGCATATCCGTCCATCGCCGACAGGTCGGTTTCGGGCTGGGTGCGACGCGCGGCCACCGGCGCAGCGGCCCAGCGGCCGACGGCTTCGGCCAGTGGGACGATTTCGACGGGCGTGCGGCCGGCGAGTGCGAGGAGCCGCGCCTGGGCCTCGGCAATGGGAAGGAGCGCCATCCCTCCGGCTTGGCGTCGGGCGACCGCCGATGCAAGCCGCTTCAGGCGCCGCGGCGGCTCGCCGTGAGCAGGCGCAGGTCGCTGTCGCGCAGCGGCATGCGGAATTCGGCAAGCGTCCGGCCATGCCGTGCGCGCACCACCCGCGCCGGGCCGCCGCCGATCTCCGGTAGCGCGACCCATAGCGGGGTGCCGGGATCGAAACCTTGCCGCGCCTCGAATTCCACCTGCTGCGCGGTCAGCGCGTGGATGCGGCAGTTCCACCAGCGCACCCCTTCGCGAACGCGGCCCGGGAGGTCCAGGCGCAGCGCCAGCTTGTCCTGCAGCAGTCCATCCAGCTCGCTGCCCCCGGCCTGGCGAGCCGGCGCCTGCTGGATGCCGCGCAGCCAAGGGAACAGCGTCTGCCATCCCAGCTCCGCGGCGAAGACGATGCCGGCAGTGTCGCCGGCGATCCAGCGGACTGCGCCTTCGAGCGGGCGGAGACCGTCGAACGTGAGTTGTACCGCCTCGTCCACCGCCAGCCCCCGGGCTTCGACGCCGACGCCGCCCTGCGAGATGTCTCGGGTGCGCAGATGCTCGACATCGCCGCCGCGGTGCACGCCCACCGTATGGCGCAGTTCGATGCGGGGGAGGCGTCGGCGTTCGGCAGTCGCGCGCGCCAGGTTGCGGGCGACCATGCCCAGCACGTCCACCGGCGCATCAAAGGCGAGGCCGGCCTCGCTCCCGTCGCTCCAGAGCGTGCGGCCGATCAGCGGCGCGGCACCGTCAAGGTGGAGATGGACTGGCGTCTTCTCGGAGATTTCCTGCGCGATTCTAAGCCGCGCGCCTGCCTGGCCGATCCAGTGGATGCCGCAATCGGCGGTCTCATGCCCCCAGGCGAGCCGGCCCGCATCCAGGCCGCCCCCCGGCGCCGCGATCGGCGAACGCGGTGCCGGAAGATCATGCGTCAGGCTGAAGATCGTCGCGGACGTGTGCCCCGAATCCATGTTGTTGTCCCGTCCGAAGGCGGGCACCATGAAGGCTTGGGCCTGAAACCGTCGTTAAGCGGCACGGTTTCGAAAAGCCTAACGCAGGGTTCAGGCGTCGCGCAGCCCCACGCCCATCGCCGCGCGCGCCTGTTCGGATTCCGAGGAGACGACCGGATAGGCGCAATAGTCCGCCGCATAATAGGCGCTCGGCCGGTGATTGCCCGACCAGCCGACGCCGCCGAACGGCGCCGCCGAGGAGGCACCGTTGGTCGGCTTGTTCCAGTTGACGATGCCGGCGCGGATGTTCGCCCAGAACTGGTCGTAGAGCCGCGGATCCTGGCTCACCAGGCTGGCCGAGAGACCGTAGCGGGTGTCGTTCGCCTCGGCGATCGCCTCTTCGAAGCTCGCCTTGCGGAACACCTGGAGGATCGGGCCGAACAGCTCGACGTCCACCTTCTCCCGCGCCTCGGTCATGTCGACCACGCCGGGGGTGAGGAAAGGGCGGTTCTCGATCAGCCGCTCCATGTGGCGGAGCGGACGGCCGCCCATGGTGGAGAGCGTCAGGAAGCTTTCGGTGAGCATGTCGGCGGTGTTGTTGTCGATCACCGGGCCCATGAAGGGCTGGGGGTCGGCATGCGGCTCGCCGATGATCAGGCGGCCGATCAGCTTGTTGAGCTCGGCCATCAGCGGCTCGAACAATTTCTCGTCGACGATCAGCCGGCGCGCGGCGGTGCAGCGCTGGCCGGCGGTGGTGAAGGCGGACTGCACCACCAGCACCGCGGCCGAATAGAGGTCCGGCGTGTTCCACACCACGATCGGGTTGTTGCCGCCCATTTCCAGCGCAAGGATCTTTTCCGGCCGCGCGGCGAACTGGCGGTTGAGCGCGATGCCGGTATTCGCCGAGCCGGTGAAGAGCAGGCCGTCGATGTCCGGATGGCTGGCCAGCGCCTTGCCCTGATCCGGGCCGCCGACCAGCAGGCGGATGCAGCCTTCGGGGATGCCGGCGGCGTGGAAGCACTCGACGAGGAAGGCGCCGCTGGCGGGCGTCTTCTCCGAAGGCTTGAACACCACGGCATTGCCGGCGAGCAACGCAGGCACGATGTGGCCGTTCGGCAGATGCGCCGGGAAGTTGTACGGGCCCAGTACCGCGAGCACGCCGTGCGGCTTGTGCCGCAGCGCGAGACGCGTGTTCATCGGCGCTTCGATGCGGCGCTGGCCGGTGCGTTCCGAATAGCTGGTGACCGAGATGTCGACCTTGGCGATCACCGTCTCGACTTCGGTGCGCGCTTCCCAGAGCGGCTTGCCGGTCTCGCGGGCGAGCAAGTCGGTAAAGGCGTCGGCGCGCTGCCGGACGACATTGGCGAAGCGGCGCAGCGCCTCGATCCGCACGGCGAGCGGACGCGCGGCCCAACCGGCCCAGCTGGCGCGGGCGATGGCAACTTCGGTATCCGCATCCCCGATCGGGTGGCGCCAAAGCACGGCGCCGGTTGCGGGTTCGGTCGAAAGGAGTTCCTGGTCCGGCATGGGCCTTCTGTTTCTGGTTCGTTGCCCCTGTTACTATCGCTCTTGCCCGATTTCCCGGCGCTAGGCCAGAGCCTCGCCCATGGCGCGGATGGCGGCCACCTTGGCGGTGAGCGGTGCCCAGTCGTCGCGCTCGGAAATGGCGGACCACAGCGATTCGACCTCCTCGATCAGCATCGAACAGGGTTCGCCCCGCCAATAGCCATGGTCGCGCGCCTTGCGCGGCCGGTAGTCGGCAAGGCGGCTGCGGACCTCGGCGAAGTCGCTGCCATAGCTGTCGGGCAGGATGCCGCCGAACGCGTCGAAATAGAAGCGGTCGAGCAGCGTGCCGGTCTGGTTCAGCGCCACTTCCACCGCTTCGGTGAGCGCGCGGTCGCCGGCTTCGTCGCGCGGCTGGACGCCGAGGCGCCAGAGCACGGCATTCGCCTCCTCGCGGTGATAGGCCGGCGCGAAGCCTTCCAGCGCGGCGATCAGCGGCGCTTCCTCGGCGATCAGTCGGAGCGAGATGGCGAGCTGCATCGCGTCCCAATAGATCGCCTCGGGCTGGCGGCCGAAGGCGTAGAGCCCCGCATGGTCGAAATAGGCGGCGGTGAAGTTCGGCGCCCAGCTCGGCACGAAGCGCCAGGGACCGTAATCGAAGCTCTCGCCCGTCACGTTGATGTTGTCGCTGTTCAGCACGCCGTGAACGAAGCCGGCGGCCATGAACTGGCCCGCCAGCCGTGCAGTGCGCGCGACGACATGGGCTAGCAGGCGTTCCGGCGCGTCCGGCCCGTCTTGCTCGCCGTAATAATGGTGGAGGACATAGGCGGTGAGCTTCCGCAGCCCTTCCTCGTCCTGGAAATAGGCGAGCCGTTGGAAGGTGCCGATGCGGATATGGCCGTGGTTGAGCCGGACCAGCACCGAGGAACGGGTGGGGGAGGGCTCGTCGCCGCGATGGAGCGATTCGCCGGTCTCGACCAGCGAGAAGGTCCGGCTGGTGGTAACGCCCAGCGCCTCGAGCATCTCGGTCGCCAGGATCTCGCGCACGCCGCCCTTGAGCGTCAGCCGACCGTCGCCGAAGCGGCTATAGGGCGTCTGGCCCGATCCCTTGGTACCGAGGTCCATCAGCCTGCCGGCGTCGTCGGTCATCTGCGCGAACAGGAAACCGCGACCGTCGCCGATCTCGGGATTGTACACCCGGAACTGGTGGCCGTGATAGCGCAGTGCCAGCGGCTCGGGCAGGCTGCCGGGCAGCGGTTCAAAGCGGGCGAAATGGGCGAGCCATTCGGCATCGCTCAGCCCCTCCAGCCCCACGGCCGCAGCGGCGCGGTCGTTGCGAAAGCGGAGGATGGTCTGGGGGAAGCGCGCGGGCGCCACCGGATCGTAGAAGCCATCCCCGAGGTCGAGGATCGCCTGTTGCGGAGCGAAGGCCATGCGGCGATATGGGGCGCGATGGATGCTCGGCGCAACTACTCCGATGGCGTTTGGTGGTCGAAAGACGGCCTGCGGCTGCATTATCGCGACTATCCGGGCCGCGCCGACCGCCCGCCGCTGCTCTGCTTCCCGGGCCTCACCCGCAACGCGCGCGACTTCGCGGACGTTGCCGCGCGGTTTTCGGGCGAATGGCGGGTGCTGTGCGTCGAATTCCGCGGACGCGGCGAGAGCGGCTATGCCAAGGATCCGATGACCTATGCACCCCTCGTCTATCTGCAGGACGTGGAAGCGCTGCTCGCCGAGCTGAAGATCGAGAAGTTCGTGGCGGTGGGCACGTCGCTGGGCGGCATCGTGACGATGCTGCTCGCGGCGACCGACGGCGGCAAGCTGGCCGGCGCGGTGCTGAACGATGTCGGGCCGGAGCTGAACCCGGCAGGGTTGGGGCGCATCCGCAGCTATGTCGGCAAGCAGGTCTGGTACCCGACCTGGATGCACGCCGCCCGCGGCGTCGCAGAGGCGAATGCGGACGTGTATCCCGATTATGCGATCGAGGACTGGCTGGCGATGGCCAAGCGGCTGCACCGGGTGAACAGCCAGGGCCGCATCGTGCTCGACTATGACATGAAGATCGCCGAGCCGTTCCGCGTGCCGGGCAACGAGGCGGGACCGGACATGTGGCCGACGATCGACGCACTTGCCGGCCGGCCGCTGCTGGTGGTGCGCGGCGAGCGATCCGACATCCTGCGTGCCGAGACGGCCGAAAAGATGGTCGCGCGGGTGCCGGGCGCAGAGCTGGTGACGGTGGCGGGGGTGGGCCATGCTCCGACTCTCGACGAGCCGGCGGCGGTGGCGGGGATCGAGCGGCTGCTGGGGAAGGTGGCGGTGATCGCAAACCCCCGCTAAACCCCGGCCCCCATGTCGATCCACATCCTCCATCTACATTCCACCTTCGCGCTCGGCGGCAAAGAAGCGCGGGCGGTGCAGCTGATGAACGCGTTCGGCGACCGCGCCCGGCACACCATCGTCTCGGCGATGCCCGACCAGCTCGGCGCCCGCGAGGCGATCGACAGGCACATCAAATACGAGATTGCGCTCGATCCGCCGCCGCTCACCGGCAAGCCCTCGGTCAAGCGGTACGAGCAGATCGCCCGGTTTATGCGGCGCTTCGACCTGGTGCTCACCTATAACTGGGGCGCGATCGACGGGGTGATGGCGGCGCGCGTGTTCGGCAAGGGCCTGCCGCCGATCATCCATCATGAGGACGGGTTCAACGCCGACGAGGCGGAGAAGCTGAGCACCGTCCGCAACATGTATCGCCGCATGGCGCTGCCGGCTGCAAATGCGCTGGTGGTCCCCTCCGAGAAGCTCGAGCAGGTCGCGACCAAATTCTGGAAGCAGCCGGCCGAGCGGCTGGTGCGCATCGCCAACGGTGTGCCGACCGCCCGCTTTACCGGCCAGCTCGACCCCAAGCTTCTCCCGATGCTGGCGAAGCGCCGCAAGGGCGAGGTGTTCATCGGCTGCCTCGCCGGGCTGCGCCCGGTAAAGGACCTGCCGATGCTGGTCCGCGCCGTCGCCGGCATGAGCTCACGGTTCAAGCTGGTCATCCTGGGCGAGGGGCCCGAGCGGCAGGCGATCCTGGACCAGGCCGAGGCCATGGCGGTGGAAGACCAGGTGTATCTGCCTGGCTTCGTCGCCAATCCGTATCGCTATCTGGGCCTGTTCGACCTGTTCGCGCTTTCCTCGAAAAGCGAACAGGCGCCGATTTCGGTACTGGAGGCGATGGCGGCCGGCTTGCCGGTCGTGGCGCCGGAGGTAGGGGATATTGCGGCGATGGTCTCCGAATCCAATCGGCGGTATCTCTCGACGGACCGGACCGAAGTGTCGTTGCGGGACCGGCTCGACATCCTTGCCCAACACCCCGAAGAACGGGAACGCGTGGGCCAGGCGAACCGACTGCGCGCCGCGGCGTTGTATGACGAGGCGGAGATGGTTGCGGCCTATGCGCGGCTCTACGCCCAGGCGATGGGGCGGCCGGGCGTGCTGGGCTGAGACCGGTCCGGTCCTATTTGTTACTCGCTTGTTGCGGCCGTTCCGGCTAGCATCGCGCGGCAATTTTTGTGGAGGCAATGTGTTCAAGGGTCTTTCGCCCATCAACTACAACGGTCGTGAAGTATGGCCGCTGGTCGAGGGCGGGAAGGGCGTCGCAGCGACCAACCATGCCAGCGCGGGGGCCTGGGCGGCCGCCGGCGGCATCGGCACGGTGAGCGCGGTCAACGCCGACAGCTATGACGCGGATGGCAAGATCATCCCGCAGATCTACCGTGCCCTCACGCGCCGCGAACGCCATGAAGAGCTGATCCAGTACGCGATCGAAGGCGCCGTCCAGCAGGTGAAGCGCGCGTTCGACATCGCCGGCGGCAAGGGCGCGATCAACATCAACGTGCTCTGGGAAATGGGCGGCGCGCAGCGCGTCCTCCAGGGCGTGCTGGAGCGTACCAAGGGCATGGTGGCGGGCGTCACCTGCGGCGCGGGCATGCCGTACAAGCTCAGCGAGATCGCGGCGCACCACGAGGTGAGCTACCTGCCGATCGTCAGCTCCGGCCGCGCCTTCCGCGCGCTTTGGAAGCGGGCATACTCGAAGGCGCAGGAATGGCTGGCGGCGGTCGTCTATGAAGACCCCTGGCTCGCCGGCGGCCATAACGGCCTGTCCAACGCCGAGGACCCGCGCGCGCCGCAGGACCCTTATCCGCGCGTCAAGGCGCTGCGCGAGGTGATGCGCGAGGGCGGCCTGCCGGACAGCGTGCCGATCGTGATGGCCGGCGGCGTCTGGTACCTGCGCGACTGGAACGACTGGATCGACAACCCCGAGCTCGGCGCGATCGCCTTCCAGTTCGGCACGCGCCCGCTGCTGACGCAGGAAAGCCCGATCCCCGAAGGCTGGAAGGCCAAGCTGATGGAGATCGAGGAAGGCGACGTGCTGCTGCACCGCTTCTCGCCGACCGGCTTCTATTCCAGCGCGGTGCGCAACCCGTTCCTGCGCCATCTCGAAGCCCGCAGCGAGCGCCAGATTCCCTACTCGACCGAGGCGGCGGGGGATCACACCTTCCAGCTCGACGTGGGGGTGAAGGGCAAGAATTTCTGGGTGACGCGCAACGACCTGCTGCGCGCCCGCGAATGGTTCGGCCTGGGCTTCACCAGCGCGCTCAAGACGCCGGACAACACGCTGGTGTTCGTGACGAGCGAGGACCAGCAGATCATCCGCAAGGACCAGGCCGACTGCATGGGCTGCCTCAGCCAGTGCCAGTTCTCGTCCTGGGCGGATACCGAGACCAATTCGACCGGCCGCCTCGCCGATCCCCGCAGTTTCTGTATCCAGAAGACGCTGCAGGACATCGCCCATGGTGGCGATACCGACCAGAACCTGATGTTCGCCGGCCATGCCGCGTACAACTTCAAGCGCGATCCATTCTATTCGAACGGGTTCGTGCCGACGGTGAAGCAGCTGGTGGACCGGATCCTGACCGGGGATTGATGGTACGATGCTAAGCCCCTCCTCGCAGGAGGAGGGGCTTAAGCAGAGCGGCCTACAACCACCCCTCGAACACCTGGTCCGGCGGGCGGTGCCCATCCGCCCAGCTGCGGATATTGGCGATGACCTTCATTCCCATCGCCTCGCGCGCCTCGAACGTCGCCGAGCCAAGGTGCGGCAGCAGCACCACATTCTCCAGCGCGATCAGCCGCGGATCGACGTTCGGTTCGTCGACATAGACGTCGAGACCCGCGCCGGCGATGCGACGCGCTTGCAACGCCGCGACCAGCGCTTCCGGATCGACGATCTCGCCGCGCGCCGTGTTGATCAGCCAGCCCTCCGGCCCCAGCAGATCGAGCCGTCGGGCGTCGATCAGGCCGTTCGTCGTGGCGGTGTGCGGCGTGTGGATCGTCAGGATGTCGATTGCGTCGAGCATCGCATCGAGATCGTCATGATAGGTCGCGCCCAGCTGGTGCTCGAGCACCTCATGCACCCGGTGGCGGCCGTGATAATGGATCTGCAGCCCGAACGCGCGGGCGCGCTGCGCCACCGCCTGGCCGATCCGGCCCATGCCGAGGATGCCGAGCTTGCGCCCGCCGATGCGGTGGCCGCGCATGCTGGTGGGGCTCCACCCGCGCCATTCGCCCGAGCGGACCAGCTTGTCGCCCTCCACCAGCCGGCGCGGCACGGCGAGGATCAGCGCCATCGCCATGTCGGCGGTGTCGTCGGTCAGCACGCCCGGCGTGTTGGTGACGACGACGCCGCGCGCACGCGCCGCCTTGAGATCGATATGCCCGACGCCGGCGCCGTAATTGGCGATCAGCCGCAGCCGATCGGGGGCGGCGGCGATCAGCTCTGCCGTGATGCGATCGGTGACGGTGGGCACCAGCACGTCCGCCTCGGCCATGGCTGCGGTCAGCGCGGCAGCGTCCATCGGGGTATCGTCGGGGTTGGGAGCCGATTCGAACAGCTCCCCCATCCGCGCCTCGCTGGCTTGCGGCAGCGCGCGGGTGACGATCACCCGGGGGCGGGACGGTCGCGTGGGATCGGCCATGGCAAGGGATTGGCCGGTGCCGCGGATACAGTCAACGGTTGAAGCACGCGGCGCGCTGGTCGATAGACGGAGCATGCAGCATCGGCGTCTTTCGATCGGTATCACCGCCCTGGCGCTCGTCGCCCTGGCCACCCCTGCGCAGGCGGAGCGCAAGCCACCTTATTATGCCTCTTTGAAGGCGAGCAAGGCGCGGATGCGGACCGGGCCGGGGCGTAACTATCCGACCAACTGGTTCTACCAGCGGCGCGGGCTGCCGGTGAAAGTGCTCGCCAGCTACGGCGCGTGGGTGAAGGTTCGCGATCCGGACGGGGCGGAGGGCTGGATGCAGGCCAATCTGCTCGACGACAAGCGCACCGCGATCGTCGCCGGCGGTGTGGCGGAGCTGCACAGCAGCCCGTCGGGCGATTCGCACATCAGCTGGCGGGCGGCGCCGGGCGTGGTGGGCAAGATCAGCGCATGCAGCAGCGGCTGGTGCTGGTTCGATGCCGGCGGGCGCGCCGGCTATGTCGAGCAGGCGCGGATCTGGGGAACGGAGCCGGGCGAGACGGTCCGCTAGCGCGCGCCCTACGGCGCGCTGATCATATTTGCCGCTTCTTGCTGCCTGGCTTTACCCAGAGAACTGCAATTGCAGCGCCGAGCATGGCGATCGCCATGTCCTTCTGCGGATCCCAGACGTCACCCTGCTGGCCGTTATATTCGTCGGCCAGTCCGGGCGCGACCAGCATGGTCAGCAGCCATTCGAAGATTTCGTAAAAGGCACTGACTGCGCCGACGAACAGGAATGCGGTCCAGACGCTTGCCTGTGATCCCATGCCGGCATGACGGCGCATGGCCTCGGCGAAGGGGGCGACCCACAACAGCCCGAATGCCAGATGCACCAGGCGATCATAGCCGTTGCGGGTGAGGCCAAGCGCATCGCTGATGCCATGCCCGGTAACTGCCACCGCCCATTGGTCATATGGAACGTTCGAGTAGGTATAGCGGCCGCCTAGCGTGTGCAGCAGCCAGAACAGGAGCAGCCCGAGGACCGCCGAATCGGAAATCGGCCAGCGCCGCAACAGCAAAGGGGCCGCTGCGATCAGCAGCACGGTCGGCACATGCTGTAGCGGCGCGATCGTCGGATAGGGTTGCCGAATGTTCGCCAGGACAACGGCAAGGGCAAGGACGAGGAGGGATGCGAGCTGTCGGCGCGACAGCGCACGCCAAGCGTCGAAATAGGGGAGCATCGGAAAGGGATGGCAACAACCCTTTCCGATGTCGAGCGGAGACCCCGGCGTGCGCGTCAGTCCATCAGTTCCACCGCGACCGCGGTCGCTTCGCCCCCGCCGATGCACAGCGAGGCGAGGCCGCGCTTCTGTCCCTTGGTCTCCAGCGCCGACAGCAGCGTCGCCAGCACCCGCGCGCCGCTTGCGCCGATCGGATGGCCGAGCGCACAGGCGCCGCCGTGGATGTTCACCGCATCATGGCTGAGCCCGAGTTCCTGCATCGCGATCATCGTCACGCAGGCGAACGCTTCGTTGACCTCGAACAGATCGACGTCGCCGGCCTGCCATCCGGCTTTCTCCAGCGCCTTGCGCATCGCGAACACCGGTGCGGTGGTGAAGCGCGCCGGTGCATGGGCGTGGGCCGCGTGGGAGACAATCCGGGCGATCGGCGTGAGGCCCAACTTCTCCGCCACCGAGGCGCGCGCTAGCACCAGCGCCGCGGCGCCGTCCGAGATCGACGAGGCGTTGGCGGCGGTGATCGTGCCGTCCTTGGCGAAGGCGGGCTTGAGCGTCGGGATCTTCGCCGGATCGGCCTTGGTCGGCTGCTCGTCGAGCGCCACCGTCGTCACCCCCTTACGAGTTTGCAGCTCGACGGGGACGATCTCGCGATCGAAAGCGCCGCTGGTCTGCGCCGCCCGGGCGCGTTCCAGGCTGGCGATGGCGAAGGCGTCCTGCGCCTCGCGGGTGAACTGATATTCCTTCGCCGTCTCTTCCGCGAAACTGCCCATCAGCCGGCCGGGCTCATAGGCGTCTTCCAGCCCGTCGAGGAACATATGGTCCTTGAGCACGTCATGGCCGATCCGCGCGCCGCTGCGGTGGCGCATCGACAGATAGGGCGCGTTGGTCATGCTCTCCATGCCGCCGGCGATCAGCAGGTCGACGGATCCGGCGGCGAGCGCTTCGGCCGCCATGATCGTTGCCTGCATGCCCGATCCGCACATCTTGTTGATCGTCGTCGCCTCGATGTGCTGGGGCAGCCCGGCCTTGAGCGCGGCCTGGCGGGCAGGCGCCTGGCCGAGCCCGGCGGGGAGCACGCAGCCCATATAGATGCGCTCGATCGCCTCGCCCTTCAGCCCCGCCCGCTCGACTGCCGCGCCCACTGCGGTAGCGCCAAGATCGGTGGCGGAGGCTTCGGCAAGGCTTCCCTGGAAGCTTCCCATCGGCGTGCGGGCATAGGACAGGATGACGATGGGGTCGGCGGACATACAGGCTCCTCTCGGGTATTTGCCGACGATCTAGGAGGTCGGCCGCAGGTTTGCAAAAGGCTGCGGGCTCCCGCACTAGGGGGCCGTGCGTGAACCTTGCCGACATCCTGAAATGGAGCGCCTCGATCAGCAGCATGGTCGCTGTCTTTCCCGTCACGCTCGATCTCGGCCGACACGTGAAGGGATGGAGGTTCCTGCCGTTCATCGGATCGAGCATCTGCTGCATCGGCGGCGCGCCGATGACTGGCGACGCGCCGCCCTGGGCCGGGAGGCTCGTGCCGTTCCGCATCGACCCGTTCGGCGGGGACCGCCATCTGACCCGCAAGCGCAAGCCGCGTGACAGCGATTGACCCTTGGGGCTGGGCGGTCCTGCTCGGGGTGCTGGGCGCCGTGTTCGGCAGCTTCATTGCCACCATCGCAATTCGCTGGCCCGAAGGGCGGAGCGTCGCTCGCGGCCGATCGGCGTGCGATGCATGCGGCGAAACGCTGGCAGCGCCGGAACTGATGCCGGTGCTGAGCTTCCTTATACAGCGCGGTCGCTGCCGCCATTGCAGCGCGCCGATCGCGCCCAGCCATTGGGTGACGGAGGTCGCCGGGCTGGCGATCGGTATCGTCGCCGGCATCGTCGCGCCCGGATGGGGCGGCGTCGCAGGCGCGGCGTTCGGCTGGCTGCTGCTGGCGCTGGCGGCGCTGGACCTCGCGGCCTTCTGGCTGCCGAATGCGCTCAATGCGGCACTGGCGGCCGGGGGGCTGGTCGTCGGAGCCTTGGGGCTGGCCCCGCCGCTGTTCGATCGGATGATCGGCGGCGCGGGCGGCTTTGCCGTCCTTTGGCTGGTCGCACGGGGATACAAGGCAGTGCGGGGGCGGCAGGGGCTCGGGGGCGGGGACCCCAAGCTGTTCGGCGCGATCGGGTGCTGGCTGGGGTGGCAGGATCTGCCGATGGTGCTGCTCGCGGCCAGCCTGATCGGCCTTGCCGCCGTTCTGGGGATGATGAGCGCGGGGCGCCGCGTTCGCGGAACCGACCGGCTGCCCTTCGGCGTGATGCTGGCCGCCGGCTCCTGGGCCGTCTGGATCGGGGCACAGCTGTTTCCACCACAGCCGCCGATGCCTCCCGGGCAGCCCTTCGAATTGCAAATCACGTACGGCGAGCATTGAGCCGCCGCTGAAAACGCGCAAAAAAAAGGCCGCCCCGGAGGACGGCCTTTGAAAGTCTTAGGAGAGGATGCCTGAAAGGCCCGATCTTTCTGCACCGCACGAGGATCTGCTGCAAGTGCGAACTGTTACCGGTATCATTGCAAAAAATGCAACCTGCCAGCGTTGTCACATGCGTCAAGGTTAATCGCATCTAAGGGGGACAGATGACCGCATTGAAATTGAACGATTTTTTGCCTTATCGGATGTCGATTGCGTCCAATGTGGTGTCGGACGCGGTTGCCAGTGCGTACCGAACCTTGTTCGGCTTGCGCATCCCCGAATGGCGCTTGGTGGCAGTGCTGGCGGAGGGCGGGGCGATGAGCCAGCAGGCGCTGTGCGGACGGACGCGGATGGACAAGGTGACGGTGAGTCGCGCCGCCATCGGCCTGGTGGAGCGCGGGCTCATCGCGCGTGCGGCCAATCCGATCGACCAGCGTTCGCATCTGGTCGCACTGACGCCGGAGGGCTGGCAATTGTACGAGCAGGTGGCCCCCAAGGCGCTGGAACTGGAACGGCGGCTGTTCGCGAGCTTCTCCGATGCGGAGAAGGAACAGCTTGCGGCGATGCTGGAGCGGATCGAAGCGGCGGCTACGGCTTTGGACGGGGGTTGATCGCAGCGGGCGCCCTCGAGTAAGCAAGGCGTGCCCTCCCCAGGCGTGTAGCGAAGAACCGCAAGGAGGACTCCGTGACTGACTATGCCGATCGCGCCGGGTTGAAAATTGCCACGACGCTGGTGCGCTTCGTCGAAGAGGCGGTGCTGCCGCCGCTGGGCCTGGACGCCGAGACCTTCTGGTCCGGCGCCGCTGCGATCTTCACGGAATGTGCGCCCGTTAACCGCGCGCTGCTGGCGAAGCGGGACGCGCTGCAGGCTGCCATCGACGCCCGGCTCGAGAACGGAGGCGCGGCGGACGAGATATTTCTGCGCGAGATCGGGTATCTGGTTCCCGAGCCCGCGCCCTTTGCCATCAGCACCGAGAATGTCGATGCGGAGATTGCGGCTCTGGCCGGGCCGCAGCTGGTGGTGCCCGCCCTCAACGCACGCTTCGTGCTCAATGCCGCCAATGCGCGCTGGGGCAGCCTTTACGATGCGCTGTACGGCACCGACGCCATTCCGGGCCCGACCAGCAAGGAAGGCTATGACGCCGCGCGCGGCGCGCAGGTGATCGCCTGGGCACGCGACTTCCTCGCGCACGTGCTGCCTGCCGCCACGGAAATCGGGAGCACGGCCGAGGGCACCCGCCAGACGATCTACTACCGTGGTGCGAACGGGCTGCACTTCGCCGTGGTGCGCGATCCCGCCCATCCGATCGGGAAGGACGATCCCGACCATGTCGCCGATGTGCTGCTCGAATCGGCGCTGACGGCGATCGTGGATCTGGAGGACTCGGTCGCGGCCGTGGATGCGGAGGACAAGTTGCTTGGCTACGCCAACTGGCTCGGCCTGATGCGCGGCGATCTGGCGGAAAGCTTCGAAAAGAACGGGCGCGTCCTCGAGCGAACGCTGGCGCCGGACAGGATGCTGGCGAACGGGACGACCCTGCCCGGGAGGGCGCTGCTGCTCGTCCGCAATGTCGGGCACCTGATGACCACCCCCGCGGTGCTGCTGCCGGACGGCAGCGAAGCACCCGAGGGCATCCTTGACGCCATCGTCACCGGGACGATCGGGCTTCACGACCTGAAAGGGCTCGGCCGCTTCCGCAACAGCCGGGCGGGGGCGATCTATGTCGTCAAGCCGAAGATGCACGGGCCTGAGGAATGCGCCTTCGCCGACCGGCTTTACGGCGCGGTGGAGTCGCTGCTCGGTCTCGCGCCGAACACGATCAAGATCGGCCTGATGGACGAGGAGCGGCGGACCTCCGCCAATCTCGCCGCGTGCATCCATGCGCTGAAGGACAGGCTGTTCTTCATCAACACCGGCTTCCTCGATCGCACGGGCGACGAGATCCATACCAGCATGCGCGCCGGCGCGATGGTGCCCAAGGGCGAGATGAAAGCGGCGCGCTGGATCGCCGCCTATGAGGCGCGGAACGTTCGCATCGGGCTCGATTGCGGCCTCGCCGGACGGGCGCAGATCGGCAAGGGGATGTGGGCCGCGCCCGATCGGATGGCGGACATGCTCGCGCAGAAGATCGCGCATCCGAAGAGCGGCGCCACCACCGCCTGGGTGCCGAGCCCCACCGCGGCGACATTGCACGCGGCGCATTACCATGAGGTGGATGTCGCCGCTTGCCAGCGCGCGCTGCCGGCCGAGGTGCCGCCGCTCGCCGAGCTGTTGACCGTGCCGCTCGCCGGCGGGCGCAACTGGAGCGCGGAGGAGGTCGAGCGCGAGCTGGACAATAATGCCCAGGGGATACTCGGCTATGTCGTGCGCTGGATCGACCAGGGCATCGGCTGTTCGAAGGTGCCCGACTTCCATGACATCGGCCTGATGGAAGACCGCGCCACGCTGCGCATCTCGTCGCAGCATATCGCCAACTGGCTGCTGCACGGTGTCGCCACGCCGGAGCAGGTGGATGCGGCGCTTCGGCGCATGGCGGCGAAGGTGGACGCGCAGAACGGGCAGGACCCGCTGTATCAGCCGATGGCCGGCCGAGAGGCGCAGAGCCTTGCCTTCCAGGCGGCGCGTGCCCTGATCTTCGAGGGCATCGACCAGCCGAACGGCTATACCGAACCGTTGCTTCACCGCTTTCGAGCGCGCGCAAAAGCGCTCGAGCCTTGCGTTTGATCGCACGCATTGCTTGGAGCGACGCATCGGGGGAGCAAAATCCGTAACGGACCGTTACGGAAGCGGGCGGGCCGGAAGACATCGCGGCTCCCGAAGGAGGCGCGTGGGTAAAGGGGTTCGGGTGGTTTGGGTCGCCGCGCTGGCAGGGGCGGGCTTCGTGCCCGCGCTTGCACATGCCCAGTTGAACGATCCGAAGCCGGGGCAGGGCGCCCCCCAGTCTGCCTCTCCGTCGCCTGACCGGCCCGCTGGAACGGCTGAGCAGCAGGATGCGCCGATCGTCCCCGACAAGACGTTCGAGGACGCGCTGCCCAAGCTGAGCGACGACATCAACGCGCCGCTCGAGCCACTCGGCGGCTTCCAGAAACCGGCGCAGGCGCCGAATGCCCCGGCCGCACCCACGGCCCCGGCCACCTCCGCGCCGGTAGGGACACAGCCGGAAGTGCCGCCGATCGCGGACGAGCAGGGCTTCGCCCCGGCCGGGCCGGAAACGCCCGAGATGCTGGCGCCGCTGCCGCCGCTTGCCGCGTTCAAGGTGGAGCCGGTCGCCGACACGGCGGAGGAGGACGACAAGTCTCCTTCCATCCGCTACACGACCGAACTGGTCGGCCTTGACGCGCTGCGGCTCGCCGACGAATTCCGCGGCCTCTCGGCGCTCCAGCACGGCAAGGGCAAGGCAGCCAACGCGGCGATGGTTTCCGCCCGCGCCCGCGAGGACGAGAAGCTGGCGCTGCGGCTGATGAAGTCGCTCGGCTATTATGACGCGACCGCGTCGTCCTCGATCGCGCAGAACCCGCCCAATTCCGGGAGCCTCCGCGCGACGATCACCGCATCGCCGGGCAAGCTCTACCGGCTCGGCAGCGTGCGGATCGAGAGCGATCCCACCGTGCCGCCGGGCTTGCTCGACCGCGAGTTGAACCTGAACCCTGGAGACCCGATCCAGGCCGATCGCGTGCTCGGCGCCGAGGCCAATGTGTCGCTCCGCATGCCGCAGCAGGGCTACCCCTTCATCGAGCTCGGCCAGCGCGATGTCGTGCTGGACGATGCGACCCACACCGGGGACTATACGCTGCCCGTCACGCTCGGGCCGCGTGCGAGCTTCGGCCAGATCCAGACGGCGGGCCGGCGCCAGGTCTTCACGCCGGAACACATCAACATCTTCCGCCGCTACCGTGAGGGGCAGGTCTATGA
The DNA here is from genome assembly GCF_001598435.1 of Sphingomonas pituitosa NBRC 102491. GTDB lineage: Bacteria > Pseudomonadota > Alphaproteobacteria > Sphingomonadales > Sphingomonadaceae > Sphingomonas > Sphingomonas pituitosa. The sequence continues at coordinate 250,225 of NZ_BCYY01000002.1, read as the reverse complement.
CAGCCGCAAGGTGGACGACCTCCGCCAGGCGCTGATCGCCACCGGCCTCTTCTCTACCGTCTCGGTCGAGCCGCAGCGGACCGGCAGGGCGGGGCCGGACGGGACCGAGCAGGTCGATCTGCTGGTGCGGCAGGTTGCGGGCAAGGCGCGCACGCTTGCCGGGGAGCTGGGGTACAGCACCGGCCAGGGCATCAAGGCACAGGCGAGCTGGGCGCATCGCAATCTCTTCCCGCCCGAGGGTGCGCTGACCGTCAGCAGCATCATCGGCACCCAGGAACAGGCGCTGACCACGACCTTCCGGCGCTCCAACGCTGGCAAGCGGGACCGCACCTTCCTGGTCACCGCATCGCTCAACCACCAGGATTATGACGCGTTCGAGGCGTTCACCAGCACGCTGTCCGCACGCATCTCGCGCGATTCGACGCCGATCTGGCAGAAGCGCTGGACCTATTACTACGGCGCCGAGCTCGTCGGTTCGAACGAGGACCGCTATAATTTCGATCTCGGCAGGCGCGATCGCGGTACCTGGCTGATCGCGGCGGTCCCGACTTTCCTCGGCTATGACACTTCCGACGACCTGCTGAACCCGACGCGCGGCTATCGCATCAAGGGCAACCTCAGCGCTGAGACATCCGTACGCGGATCGGTGCGGCCCTATGCGCGGATGATGCTGGAAGTGGATGGCTATTACCCCATCACCAGCAGCATCGTGCTCGCCGGTCGGGCGCGGGTCGGCTCGATCAGTGGCGTGTCGCGCGACAACCTGCCGCCCTCGCGGCGCTATTATGGCGGCGGCGGCGGATCGGTCCGCGGCTTCGGCTATCAGGAGCTGGGTCCGCGCTCGCCCGACGACAAGCCGGTGGGTGGTCGCGCGTTCAACGAGTTCGGGATCGAGGCGCGCTACCGCTTCGGCAACTATGGCATCGTGCCGTTCCTCGACGCCGGCCAGGTCTATGAGGGCACCACGCCCACGGGTCGCAACCTGCGCTTCGGCGCCGGCATCGGCGGTCGCCTCTACACCAATTTCGGGCCGCTGCGCATCGACGTGGCGACACCGATCGCGCGCAAGAAGAACGAGTCGAAAATCGCACTCTATATTTCGATCGGACAGGCATTCTGATGGCGGACGACGTGCCTGAAACCGAGACCGTTACCGTGGTACGTGCCGGCAGGCCGCTGTGGGTGAAGATCGTCGGATGGATTGCGGTCGGTCTGGTATCGATCGCGGCGCTGGCCGGCCTTGCCGTGCTGGGGCTCGACACCCAGCCGGGACGGCGGCTGATCGTCGACCAGCTGGCGCGGCTCAAGCTGGCATCCGGCCTGGGCTTCCGCATCGGTCGCATCGACGGCTCCATCTATGGCGGCATGATCCTGCGCGACGTGCGGGTGAGCGACACCAAGGGCGTGTTCGCCACCGCACAGGAGATCCGGCTCGACTGGCGTCCGCTCTCCTATCTCAAGAACCGGATCGATATCCGCAACCTAGAGAGTCCCGAGATCCGCCTCGCGCGCCTGCCCGAGCTGAAGCCCTCCGGCGATCCCGATGCGCCGCTGCTGCCGGACCTGAACATCGACGTCGCCCGGCTGAACGTCGCCCGGATCGACATCGCGCCCGCCGTGGACGGCCAGCGCCACATCGCGCGGCTGAGCGGCTCGGCGCATCTTTCGGACGGACGCGCGCAGCTCGTCGCCGACGCAGGCACCATCGCGGCACGGGGCGTCGCCGGCGGCGACCGCGTATTCCTCAAGCTCGACGCGGTGCCGCAGGCCAACCGGCTCGACCTCGACCTGCGTCTCAACGCGCCCAAGGGCGGCCTTGTTGCCGGTCTCGCCAAGCTGCAGGCGCCGCTGATCGCGACGGTGCAGGGCGCGGGCGATTGGAAGCACTGGGCCGGCAAGGGCATCGCGACGCTGGGCGGCGGGAGCCTCGCCGATCTCGATGTGACGGCGGACAATGGCCGTTTCCAGATCCGCGGGATGACGCATCCGGGCCTCTACCTGGACGGGCCGGTCGAGCGGCTCACCGCGCCCGGCCTCCGCCTCGATACCGATTTCCGCTGGGCGGACCGCAAGGCGGACGGCGTGATAAAGCTCAAGTCCGACGCCCTGTCCGCGCAGGCGCAGGGGCTGGTCGATCTCGGCAACAACCAGTTCCACGGCGTGCATGTCGACGCGCTGCTGCTCAAGCCGGGCACGATCGCGCCGCAGCTGGTCGGGCGCTCGGTGCGCGCCTCGCTCGCGCTGGAAGGCGCCTTCGCGACGCCGATGGTCGATTACAAGCTGTCGGCCGGGGCGATCGGCTTCGGCGAGACGGTGGTCGAGCAGCTCTATGCCGAGGGCCGCGCGCGCGTGGACTCGGACCGCATCCTGGTGCCCGTGCGCGCCAGGGCCGTGCGGGTTTCCGGTCTGAATGCGGCGGCGGGCGGTCTCGTCACCAACGTCACGGTGAACGGCGATCTTGCCATTTCGGGCAGCCGCATTCTCTCGGACAATCTCCGGCTGAAGTCGGACAAGATCGATGCGACCGCAATCATCGCCGCGGACATGGCCAAGGGCCGCTACACCGGTGCGCTGAAGGGCCGGATCAACGACTATACTATCGCCGGCGTCGGCGTTGTCGACCTGAACACCGATGCGGAGCTCTATACCGCCCCCGGCGGCGGCTGGGGCATTCGCGGCAAGGTCGCCGGGCGCAGCCGCAAGCTGTTCAACGAAGGCGTTCGCAATTTCCTGGGCGGCAATACGGTCGCGTCGGCACGGCTGAACCTCGATCCGCGCGGGGTGATCGGCATCGCCGATGTGCGCCTGCGCGCGCCGCAGTTTCGCGTGCTGCGGGGGCAAGGTACCTATGATCCCGCCGGGCCGATCCGGATCACCGCCGATGCGGTTTCCGATCAATATGGCCCGCTCAGCGCCCGCGTGACCGGCACGCTCAACGCGCCGCAGCTGCTGCTGCGCGCCGAGAAGCCGGGGCTGGGCGTCGGCCTCGCCAAGGTGGAGGCCAAGGTGGTCGGGCGCGGTGATGCCTATGCCGTGACCGCCACCGGCGAGAGCAATTACGGGCCGTTCAACGCAGACGTGCTCGTCCGCACTGGACGTGCGCTGGCGATCCAGGTCAACGCCGCGCGATTCGCCGGCATGGACATCGCCGGCCAGCTCCAGGCGACGCCCGCCGGGCCGTTCGCCGGCCAGCTGAGCTTCCGTGGTTCCGGCATTGACGGCCTCGCCACGCTCGGTGCCGAAGGCAAGTTCCAGCGCGCCGATATCCGGGCCACCGCCGACAATGCAGCCATTCCCGGCGTTGCCGAGCTCACCATCGGTCGCGCCATCGCCAACGCCAGCATCGTGCTCGCGGAGCAGCCGCAGATCGTCGCCGACGTCCAGATCGCCAACCTGAAGCGCGGCGAGTTCCTGCTGCGCACGGCCCGCGCCAAGCTCGACTATCAGGGCGGCAACGGCACCGTGCAGGCGGTGGCGAGTGGCTCCTCGGGTGTGGCATTCGACATCGCGCTCAACGGCCGGATGACGTCGGCGCTGTGGACGGCGGCCCTGCAGGGCCAGGCGAGCGGCGTGAAGTTCCGTACGCCGCAGGCCGCGCGGATCGCGATCGACAAGGGCGTCTATCGCCTGTTGCCGACGCAGATCGACTTCGACCAGGGCAGCGTGCGGCTGGCCGGGCGTTATGGCGACGGTACCGTCCTGCAGGCGCGTCTGGACAAGCTCGACCTCGCCATCATCAACGCCTTCGTGACCGATCTCGGCATCGGCGGGACTGCCACCGGCAGCCTGGACTTCGCCCAGACCGCACCCGACGCGTTCCCGAGCGCCGATCTGCGGCTTGAGGTCGACGATCTCACCCGCTCGAGCCTCGTCCGCGTGTCGACGCCCGTGCACATCGGCATGGTCGGCAAGCTGCTCCCCGATGGCGGCGACCTGCGCGCGCTGATCCGCCGCGGCGATGCCACGATCGGGCGGGTGGTCACCACGCTGCGCCCGCTGGGGCCGGGTGCCGGCAGCTGGACAGAGCGGCTGATGGCGGCGCCGCTTTCGGGCGGCATCCGCTACAACGGACCCGCCGCACTGCCCTTCGCCTTTGCGGGCTTGCCCAACCAGCAGCTCACCGGCGCGATCGGGATGGCGGCGGACTTCACCGGCCGGGTCGATCGCCCGTCTCTGAACGGCGTCGTCCGTGCCGACAACCTGACCTATGACAATGAAGGCACCGGCACACGGCTGACCAACCTGAAGATCGACGGCCAGTTCTCCAACGACGCCTTCGTGCTCAACCAGGCGAGCGCCCGTGCCGGCGAGGGCAGCGTCAGCGCCAGCGGCAGGGTAGGCCTGTCCTCGGCGGACGGCTTTCCGATGGCGATCAACGTGAAGCTGGACAATGCCCGGCTCGCGCGGAGCGAAGCGCTGGGAGCGACGGCGAGCGGCACGCTCGCGATCACCAAGAGCGCCGACGTCCAGAAGATCGAGGGACAGATCAACATCCCGGAGGCGAATTACCAGATCATCCGCCAGGGTGCGGCCGAGATCGCGGAGCTGACCGGCGTGCGGCGCAAGGGCGATGTCGATCCGAACCAGCAGGCGCAGGCGAAGAAGCCGGCGCGCGCCTTCGGCAATTTCGATCTCGCCATTCGCGTTCGGGCGGATAACCGCCTGATGGTGAGCGGCATGGGCCTGGAATCCGAATGGCAGGCGAACATCACCATCGGCGGCACCACGCTCAATCCGCAGGTCCGCGGTACGATGGAGGTGGTGCGCGGCACCTACAGCTTCGCCAGCCGCCGCTTCGACCTGACCAAGGGCATCATCAGCTTCCAGGGAGCGGAGCTGACCAACCCGACGATCGACATCTCGGCGAACACCACGGCGGAGGGCGTGACGGCGATCCTCAACATCAGCGGGACCGCGCAGAAGCCGCAGATCGCCTTCACCTCCAACCCGGCGCTGCCGCAGGACGAAGTGCTGTCGCGGCTGTTCTTCGGCACCAACGTGACCAATCTTTCGGCAACCGAGGCGATCCAGCTGGCGGCGGCGCTCAACTCGCTCCGCGCAACCGGCGGCGGACTCAATCCGCTCGGCCAGCTGAAGTCGGCGACGGGCATCGATCGTCTCCGCGTACTGGGCGCCGACGACACGACCGGGCGCGGCACCTCGCTGGCGGCGGGCAAGTACATCACCAACAATATCTATATCGAGATCATCACCGATGCCCGCGGCTTCACCGCGACCCAGCTGGAAGTCTCGCTGTCGCGGGCGCTGAGCGTGCTTTCGCAGACGAGTTCGTTCGGCGGATCGGGCGCGACGCTGCGCTACTCGCGGGATTATTGAGGTGGCGCGAGCCCCATAGTCGTGCAACCATGCCTCCCGGAGAGGCAAAAAAGATGCGCGAACATTTCGACGTTCTCGTCGTGGGCGCAGGGCTGTCGGGGATCGGTGCGGGTTATCACCTGCAGACGCACTGCCCCGGGCGCACCTATGCGATCCTCGAAGGCCGCGAGCGGATGGGGGGAACCTGGGACCTGTTCCGCTACCCCGGCATCCGATCCGATTCCGACATGTACACGCTGGGGTTCTCCTTCCGCCCCTGGACCGACGCGAAGGCGATCGCCGACGGCGATGCCATCCTGCGCTACCTGGAAGATACCGCGCGGGAATTCGGGATCGACCGCCACATCCGCTATCGCCACAAGGTCGTCCGTGCCGCCTGGTCGAGCAGCGAGGCGCTGTGGACGGTGACGGTGGAAGCGGCCGGACGTGTGCGGCATTTCAGCTGCAGCTTCCTGTTTCTGTGCGCGGGCTATTACAATTACGAGCGCGGCCATCTGCCGGACTTTCCCGGCCGCGCCGATTTCCACGGTCGCATCGTCCATCCCCAATTCTGGACGCCGGACATCGACTATGCCGGGAAGCGGGTGGTCGTGATCGGGAGCGGCGCCACCGCAGTAACGCTGGTGCCCGAACTCGCCCGGCAGGCGGCGCACGTCACCATGCTGCAGCGCTCGCCGACCTATATCGTGGCGCGCCCCTCGCAGGACGGCATCGCCAACTGGCTTCGGCGGTATCTGCCGGCCAAGGCAGCCTATGCGCTCACACGGTGGAAGAACGTGCTGATCGGCCAGTATTTCTATGCGCTCGCCCGCAAGCATCCGGCCAAGGCCAAGGCACGGCTGGTCGAGATGGTTCGCTGCGAGCTGGGCCACGACTATGACGTCGAGACGCACTTCACACCGCGCTACGACCCGTGGGACCAGCGGCTCTGCCTGGTGCCGGATGCCGACCTGTTCGCTGCGGTCCGGGAGGGCCGGGCAGAGGTGGTGACCGATCGGATCGAGCGGTTCACCTCCACTGGCCTCAAGCTCGAATCCGGCCGCGAGCTGGATGCCGATCTGGTTGTCACCGCGACGGGCCTGGAGGTGCAATTGATGGGCGGCGTGCCGGTGACGGTGGACGGCGAGCGCGTCGATTGGTCACAGCGGTTCACCTACAAGGGCATGATGTTCTCCGGCGTGCCGAACTTCGCGATCGCCTTCGGCTACACCAATGCCAGCTGGACGCTGAAAGCCGACCTTACCGCGGCCTATGTCACCCGGCTGCTGGGTGCGATGGCGAAACGGGGCATGCGGCAGGTGACGCCGCAACCGGCCGCGCCGGTGGAGCCGGAGCCTTTTCTCGACTTCACTTCGGGCTATGTGCAGCGCGCCCTCGGCCTGCTGCCGCGACAGGGGCACCGCAAGCCGTGGAAGGTGCACCAGAGCTATACGCGCGACCTGCTCGCGCTGAAGTTCGGCGGCGTCGATGACGAGATGGTCTTTTCCAATCCCGAGCCCGCCGTGCGGCAGGCCGCCTAGCGGAGCAAGGCGCGGGCCGCGGCGACGCCGGCCTTGTAGGCGCCGTGAACGGTCGAGAATTCATTTGCCGAGCAGGCCTCGCCGGCGAAGCGGATGCGGGCGTCCACCGGCGTCGCCAGTACCTGCCGCGCGCCTGCGCGCCCGGGCAGCGCGTGGCTGTAGCCGCCGCGAATGTGCGTCTCCCGGCTCCAGGCGGAGCCGGCGAGTAACCGCAACCGCCGGCGCCATTTGCCGCCGAGAAGTCCGCAAAGCTCCTCGATCGCGAAATCCGCCGCGCCGTGCAGGCCGCGCGCCGCCATCTCCCGTGCACCTTCGCCACCGAACATCGCCTCGATGACCGGACTGCCAAAAGGACGCAGCGTGTAGCTTGCGGTGATCGCGCTGCGCGGGTCGCCGAGCAGGTGGGCGTTGGCCTCGAGCTCGTCGGCACCCTGGTCGACCGCGAGGAACAGCTTGTCCGCAAGCCCCAGCGGCAGGGCGGCGGCAGCGTGAAGCACCTCGTCATGGCCGCTCAGCGCGATGTCGCCGCGGGCGAGGACGTCGGTGGAGACGGTCACGATCGCCTGTTCCGCCTCCAGCGTGCCGCGGGGGGTCTGCAGCATCAGCCGCGCGCCGGAACGGTCGATCGCGGTCACCGGCGTCGCAAGGGCGGTGCGCAGCCCGCTCGCCTGTGCAGCGACCAGCGCCCCATAGCCGGCGGGCACGCGCCAGTCGGTCTCGGTCGCGGCATCCTCATAGGCGAGATAATCGGCGATCGAGAGCTTGGCGGTGTCGACTCCGTTCACGAAGCCGCTGATCGTGTCGATCCACACGCTCCACGCGCTGTTCGGTACCAGGGCTGCGCCTGCACGGTCCCCAGGGGGCGGGTCGTTGCGCAACCGGCTTTCGAATGCATCATAGGCTTTGCCGGCATCTCGCTGTTCCAGCTGGGAAAAGCCTGCTTCTCGCCACTGTTCGCGCCAGCGTGGCAGGGTGCGATCGAGCGCAAAGCCATGCAGCGCGGCGATTTCCACCCATGGGTTATGCTCGGCCGAATGCAGCCAGCCTGCGCCGAGGTCCAGCGCCATGCCCTCGACATGCTCGGTGCGCGCGCGACCGCCAAGGCGCGTGTCGGCCTCGACCAGCAGCACGTCCTTGCCTGCGTCCGAAAGGCTGCGGGCAGCGCCGATACCGGCGGCACCACCGCCGACGACGATCACGTCAAATTGTTGCATCGATGGTGAAACGCGCGTCAGGCCGAACGGCTGCGCAGCAATGCCGATCGCAGGCATTCACACACCAGTTCGTCGCGCTGGTTGTGCATCTGGTGGCGCCAAGTGACGATGCCCTGGCCGGGGCGCGACTTGCTGGGGCGCAGCTCCACCACTTCCGAGCTCGCGCGCAGCGTATCGCCGAGGAATACCGGCTTGGGCATGGTCAGCTTGTCATAGCCGAGATTGGCGACCAGCGATCCGGCGGTGGTGTCCGCCACGGTGATGCCGATCATCAGGCTGAACGTGTAGGTGCCGTTGACGAGGATCTGGCCGAATTCGGACGCGCGCGCCGCCTCCGCATCGAGGTGCAGCGGCTGTGTATTGTGGGTCAGCGTGGTGAACAGCAGATTGTCGGTCTCCGTCACCGTGCGGCGCAGCGCATGCTCGATGCGGTCGCCGATCTGCCATTCGTCGAAAAAACGTGCCATTCAGCCCTGATCCTGTTCCAATTTCAGCTTGAAGCCGAAATGGCTCTTGGTCCAGCCGAGCGTTTCGTAGAAGCGGTGGGCATCCAGCCGGTCGCGCATCGAGGTGAGCTGCACCATCCGGCAGCCTCGCGCGCGGCACTCTGCTACCGCCCAGTCTATCATTTGCCTGCCAAGCCCTTGTCCACGAACGGAAGAGGCGATGCGTACCGCCTCGATCTGTCCGCGCCACGCGCCACGAAAGGCGATGCCGGGCAGGAAGCTGAGCTGCATCGTGCCGATCACGTCGCCGTCCCGTTCTGCGACAATCAGCCGCTGGTTCGGATCGGAATCGATATCGGCAAACGCCATTTCGTAGCGCGGATCGAGCGGCAGCGAGGCATCCTCGCGGCCCCGGCTGAGATCGTCGTCGTCGAGCATGGCGACGATGGCGGGGAGGTCGGCGAGGGCGGCATCGCGAAAGATCACGCCGCCTTCTCCACGCGGACGAGCAGCGTGCCTTCGGTGACCTGCCCGCCGGCGGTGACCGGCAGCTCTGCGACCGTGCCGTCGAACGGCGCGGTGAGGGCGTGCTCCATCTTCATCGCCTCCAGCGTGACGAGCCGCTGGCCCTTGGTGACCTGCGCGCCGGGGGCGACGTCCACTGCGGTGATGCGGCCGGGCATGGGGGCGAGCAGGGCGCCGTCGGCGGGGGTGCCGGTCGCGTTCGGATTGAACCTCGCCTCATGGAGAACGAAACTGGTGCCGTCCTCTGAAACCAGATAACCATCATCCTCGAGGGAAACATACAGGCTGTCGTTCGGCATGATCTCGTCGAACAGGACATCGTATTCGTGCTTACTGTCAGTCAATCGCACGTTGGTTTGCTTAGGATCGCTGCAGGCGCGAAAGCCACGTAGCCAGCTCCAGGGCGAGGCTGGTCGCTGAATATATGTATCCCGCGTCGTAGTAGCAGTTCCACCCATTGCCCTGTCCACAACAACCGACGCAACCGACTGAAGTGCCAACTCGCTCGGTTGGGTGCTGGGAACTAGGCGAGTTAGTTCGCGTGCGATCAATCCGGTATCGACCATTCCGTACTGGAACTGTTCCTCACCAAGAAGCTTGGCCAGGAAACCGGCATTGCAGCGAACAGGCCAGCACACAACCTTTTCGCAAATCCGCGTCAGCGCAGCGATAGTAGTCGGCCGATCCTCAGCACCTACCACAAGCTTTGCGATCATCGGATCGTAGAAAGGCGAAATGGTATCGCCCTTCTCCACACCCGTTTCAATCCGAATGCGCGTTCCGCCTCTGGAATGATGGTGGATGGCAAAATGCTTCAACGGTCCAGTCGACGGTAAGAAACCAGCGGCGACATCCTCCGCGTAGAGCCGCGCTTCCATCGCCCAGCCATTGATCGACAGCTCGTCCTGCCGTTTGGGCAGAGGCTCGCCGCTCGCCACGCGGAGCTGCCATTCGACCAGATCGACGCCCGTGATTTCCTCGGTCACCGGGTGCTCGACCTGGAGCCGGGTGTTCATTTCCATGAACCAGATCCGATCGGCGCGGAGGCCCTCGCTGGCATCGGCGATGAACTCGATCGTGCCTGCGCCGACATAGTCGACCGCCTGGGCCGCGCGCACGGCTGCGCCGCAGATCGCTTCGCGCGTCCCGGCATCCATGCCGGGGGCGGGGGCTTCCTCGATCACCTTCTGGTGGCGGCGCTGGAGCGAGCAGTCGCGCTCGAACAGGTGGACGACCTGACCATGCGTGTCGCCGAACACCTGCACTTCGATGTGCCGGGGCGAGAGGATGTATTTCTCCAGCAGCACCCGGTCGTCGCCGAAGGACGAGGCCGCCTCGCGCTTGCAGCTGGCGAGCGCGTCGGCGAAGTCGGCGGCGCTTTCCACCCGCCGCATGCCCTTGCCGCCGCCGCCGGCGACCGCCTTGATCAGCACCGGATAGCCGATCGCATCGGCTTCGGCCTGGAGCCGCTCGGGGCGCTGGTCCTCGCCGAGATAGCCGGGGGTGACCGGTACGCCGGCCGCGATCATCCGCGCCTTGGCGGCGTCCTTCAGGCCCATCGCGCGGATGCTGTCCGGCTTGGGGCCGACCCAGACCAGCCCGGCGGCGATCACCGCCTCGGCGAACTCGGCATTCTCGGAGAGGAAGCCATAGCCCGGGTGGATCGCTTCGGCGCCGGTGGCCCTGGCCGCTGCGAGGATCTTTTCGCCGACCAGATAGCTCTCGCGTGCCGGCGAGGGTCCGATATGCACGGCTTCGTCGGCCTGACGGACGTGCAGCGCATTCGCGTCGGCATCCGAATAGACCGCGACGGTGCGGATGCCCATCGCGCGGGCGGTGCGAAGGATGCGGCAGGCGATCTCGCCGCGATTGGCGATGAGCAGGGACTGGATCACGGGTGGCGCTCCGGAAAGCCGTGGCGGGTGTGGAGCGCGGCGAGCACGCCCTCGATGTCGTTCGCAAACCCACCCTCGGCAAAGGCGAGCGCGGGTAGGTTCTGGTTCGCTTCGCCGAGCCGGTCGACCACTGGGCCACGGGGGCGCGGCCATGGGACGCGGACCACCTCGATGGCGCCGGCGCGCTCCGGGAAGGCGGCGAGCAGCCCCTCCACGGTGATGCAGTCCTTGCAGTAGAAGCGGCGCGCGCCGCCATAAGCCGGGTCGGCCCAGTCGGTGTCGAGGACGAACAGCGTGTCGCGGCTCATGCCGGGCATCCGGTGGTGCGCTGGTTCCAGGCGAGGCTCGCGATCTTCCAGGCGCCGGCCTCGCGGACGAGGCTGATATGGTTGGTGCCGCAGTGGTGGACGGCGCCGTTCAGCCGGAAGACATAGGGTGCCCACACCATCGCGATGTCGCCGTCGATCTCCACCGCCGGGCTGGAGATGCGCTCGTCGAAGCGCTCGGCACCCGGCTGGAAACGGGCGAGCAGTTCGGGCCAAGCCATATAACGGACAGTGGCAGCACCGCTCGCAGCCTCGGTCACCACCGTAGCGCCGCCCTCCGCCCGCAGCGTCGCGGCGATCGCAGCGGCATCGCGGGTGTTGATCCCGCCCAGCATCCGGTCGACCGTCGCGAGCACGGCGCGCTCGTCGCTGCCGTCGGGCGGGGCGAGCGGGTTGGCTGGCGGCAGCTTGGTCGGCGCCGGCACGCTGCGCGGCGGGTTGGCCGCGGGCGGGGGGAGGCCGGCGGTCTGGGCACTCAGGGCGAGGGTGAAGAGTGACAGGAGCATGGGTCAGCCCGAATTGGAGGCATGGGGTTGGCGGCGAGGCGTCGCGTGCGCAACCGCTCGGCGATAGGGTGTCAGCATGGATAACTCGTGCGGATGGCGTTGAATACGGTCGCCGCCGGCGGATTGCCCCATGTCGTGGTCTTGTTCCGGAGGCGGGCGACGATCTTGGCGAGGAATGCGATCTGCTCGTCGGTCACCGGAGCGCCGAAGGCGGGCAGCTTGCAGGCCTGGCCTGCATCGCGCAGTTGCTCTGCCGAATTGGCGATCGCGCCCGCGAGTTCGCGTGCGCCCTGAATTTCAGCCTCGGACGGCTCGAACGGCCATAGGGCGAACTGTCCGAGCAGTCTGCGGAGGCCGCCGCTGCCGGGGTTCCAATCGTCGTAGCGCATGACCTTGGCCAGCGCCGCAGCGCGCTGTTCGATGCCCGGCCGCGTATCGAGCGCCGCGGAAATGGGGATGGCATTATACTGGCGCAGGGCAACGGCACCTGCCAGGACGAGCACTATCCCTGCGACTGCGCTAAGGCCGAGAAGGCGTGTCCGCATCGCAGTCTGCGCGCGGCTGGGCCCGAGTTCCTCCTCGATCCGGCCGATCAGGTCATAGCGGACCTTGTCCAGCACGGGCCGCATATCGGCTTCGGAAAGGCGGGCGATGTCCTCGATTTCGCTGGTGACGGCGGCGCTGGCCTTCGGTAGCGCGTGGTACTCCGCGACGAACGACATCGCCAAGACGTCGATGGCGTCGTCATATCGCTGCTTGCCGTCAACCCTTGTCGATGCGTCTGCAGCCTCGAGTTCCAATGCGCGATTGACGACGTCCCCGTAGTTCCGATCCATAGTTCCCCCTGTTTGCATTCTCACATCCGGAACACGCCGAACTGCGGCCGCTCCGGGATCGGCGCGTTTAGCGTCGCCGCCAGCGCCAGGCCCAGCACGTCGCGGGTCTGCGCCGGATCGATGATGCCGTCGTCCCACAGCCGCGCGGTGGCGTGCCAGGGATTGCCCTCGTCCTCGTATTTCTGGCGGATTGGCGCCTTGAACGCCTCGGCTTCCTTCGGCGACCAGCCGGCGGCGTCGCGGTGAACCGTCGCCAGCACGCTCGCCGCCTGTTCGCCGCCCATCACGCTGATGCGGGCATTGGGCCAGCTGAACAGGAAGCGGGGGGAATAGGCCCGGCCGCACATGCCGTAATTGCCCGCGCCGAAGCTGCCGCCGATCAGGACGGTGAGCTTGGGCACGCTCGCGGTCGCGACCGCCGTGACCAGCTTTGCGCCATGTTTCGCAATGCCTTCCGCCTCATACTTTCCGCCGACCATGAAGCCGGAGATGTTCTGGAGGAACAGCAAGGGAATGCGGCGCTGGCAGGCGAGCTCGATGAAATGCGCGCCCTTCTGCGCGCTCTCTGAGAACAGCACGCCGTTATTGGCGAGGATCGCCACCGGCATGCCCCAGATATGCGCGAAGCCGCACACCAGCGAGCTGCCGTAGAGCGCCTTGAACTCGTGGAATTCCGAGCCGTCGACCAGCCGGGCGATCACCTCGTGCACGTCGTACGGCGCGCGCACATCGGCGGGGAGGATGCCGTACAGCTCCTCGGCCGCGTATTTCGGTGGGCGCGGATCCTTCAGCGCGATATCGGGCAGGCGATCGGCGGGCAGGTGGCTGACGATGTCGCGGACGATGGTCAGCGCATGTTCGTCATTCTCGGTCAGATGATCGACCACACCCGAGCGGCGGGCATGGAGGTCCCCGCCGCCAAGATCCTCGGCGCTGATCTCCTCGCCGGTCGCGGCCTTCACCAGCGGCGGGCCGGCGAGAAAGATCGTGCCCTGGCTGCGGACGATCACGCTCTCGTCGGACATGGCGGGCACATACGCACCGCCGGCGGTGCAGCTGCCCATCACGCAGGCGATCTGCGGGATGCCCTTGGCGGACATGGTTGCCTGGTTGAAGAAGATCCGGCCGAAATGATCCTTGTCCGGGAATACCTCGGCCTGGTGCGGCAGGTTGGCGCCGCCGCTGTCGACCAGGTAGATGCAGGGCAGGCGGTTGGCCTCGGCGATCTCCTGCGCGCGGAGATGCTTCTTCACCGTCATCGGGTAATAGGTGCCGCCCTTCACGGTGGCATCGTTGCAGACGATCATGACCATGCGGCCTGAGACGCGGCCGATGCCGGCGATCACGCCCGCGCCTGGGACGTCGCCGTCATACAGGTCGAACGCGGCGAGCTGGCCGATTTCGAGGAAAGGGCTGCCGGGATCGAGCAGCCGCTCGACCCGCTCGCGGGGGAGGAGCTTGCCGCGCGCCGTGTGCTTGGCACGGGCGGACTCGCTGCCGCCGAGCGCGGCTTGCGCGACGTCGGCGCGGAGCTGCTCGGCCAGCGCGCGGTGGTGGGCCGCCTGGGCGCGGAACTGGTCGCTGTCAGGGTTGACCTGCGTGGGGAGAACCGGAGCGGACATCGTGGATTACGCCGCCCCCAGCAATTCGCGGCCGATAAGCATGCGGCGGATTTCGTTGGTCCCGGCGCCGATATCGAGCAGCTTGGCGTCGCGCAGGAAGCGTTCGACCGGCCAGTCCTTGGTGTAGCCGGCGCCGCCCAGCGCCTGCACCGCCTCCCCGGCGACGCGGAAGGCGTTCTCGCTCGCCAGCAGGATCGCGCCCGCCGCGTCGAAGCGGGTTGTCTTGCCGGCATCGCAGCTGCGCGCCACGGCATAGACATAGGCCCGCGCCGAATTGAGCGCGACATACATGTCGGCGACCTTGGCCTGCATCAGCTGGAAGCTGCCGATCGCCTGGCCGAACTGCTTGCGCTCGCGCAGGTACGGCAGCACCACGTCGAGACAGGCCTGCATGATGCCGAGCTGGATGCCCGCCAGCACCGTGCGCTCGTAATCGAGCCCGCTCATCAGCACGCCGACGCCGCCGTTGAGCGGGCCCATGATGTTCGCCTCGGGCACCTCGCAATCGGTGAACACCAGCTCGGCGGTGGGCGAGCCGCGCATGCCCATCTTGTCGATCTTCTGGCCGATCGCGAAGCCGGGCATGCCCTTCTCGATCAGGAAGGTGGTGATCCCGCGCGAGCCTTCCCCGGTCTTGGCATAGACGACCAGCGTGTCGGCGTACGCCGCGTTGGTGATCCAGAACTTGGTGCCGTTGAGCACATAGCCGCCCTGGACCTTCTCGGCCTTGAGCTTCATCGAGACCACGTCGGAGCCGGCGCCGGCCTCGGACATGGCAAGGCTGCCGACATGCTCGCCCGAGATCAGCTTGGGCAGATACTTGGCCTTCTGCTCGGCATTGCCCCAGCGGGCGATCTGGTTGACGCAGAGGTTCGAGTGCGCGCCGTAGCTGAGGCCGATCGAGGCCGAGGCCCGGGCGACTTCTTCGCAGGCGATGACATGTTCGAGATAGCCGAGGCCCAGGCCGCCATCTTCCTCCGCGACGGTGATGCCGTGCAGGCCGAGTTCGCCCATTGCCGCCCAGAGTTCGTCGCGCGGGAACCAGTCCTCGGCATCGACCCGCGCGGCGAGCGGGGTGATCTTGTCGCGGGCGAAGCGCGCGGTGGTATCGCGGATCATGTCGGCGGAATCGCCGAGGGCGAAATCGAAGTCCGGGGTCATTTTGTGTCCTCTCCAACGGTCACGATCATGCCGTCGATTGTTGTCACGGGCCATGGAAGCAGTCGCGCGCCGACGCAAGGGCCGCCGACGCACCGGCCCTCCTCCACGGTGTAGAGCGCGCCGTGCCAGCTGCACTGGATATGGGCGGCATCGGGGGTGAGATAGGCGTCGAGTGCCTGGGTGAGCGGCACCGGCATGTGCGCGCAGCGGTCGACATAGCCATAGACCTGGGCGCCGCGGCGAACGACGAAGCCGTGAAAGCGACCCGCGCGCATCTCCAGCACGAAGTTGCGGGCGGTGCCGTCGGCAATCAGGTCCAGCGGGCCGAGCTGCACGCCGGCGGGGGTGGCGGTGAGGCGGTCCACGTCAGATTCTCCCCGGGAGGGGAAAGGATATCGCATCCCGCCCTTCGTCCCCCTCACCCTTCCGCCGCTTCGCGGCTCCCTCCCTCTCCCACAGGGGGAGAGGGAGCAGGGGCCTCCAACTCCCTCTCCCCCTGTGGGAGAGGGAAGGGGCCCGCCGCTGAAGGCGGTGGGAAGGGTGAGGGGGACGCGGACCGACTTGCACAAGCTTTCTGTGACCGGCCCCGTTCACGGCAGCTGTGCCTTGGGGAAGCCTTCCCATACCGCGTCGTAATCCGGCTGGGCGTGCGCCAGCGCATGCTCGGTCGGCCGATAGGGCCAGCAGGTCTCGACCATGAACGCCATGGTGCCCTCGATCCTGTGCGGCTTGAGTTCGGCCTCGCTCGCGCCGCGCCAGCTGGCGACGTCGGGGCCGTGGCCGGCCATCAGGTTGTGGAGCGACAGGCCGCCCGGCGCGAAGCCCTCCGCCTTGGCGTCATAGGTGCCGTGGATCAGGCCCATCGCCTCGCTCATCACGTTGCGGTGGAACCAGGGCGGGCGGAACGTGTCCTCGGCGACCATCCAACGCGGCGGGAAGATCACGAAATCGGCGTTCGCGCGGCCGGCGACGGTGCTGGGCGAGGTCAGTACGGTGAAGATCGACGGATCGGGATGGTCGAAGCTCACCGTGTTGATCGTGTTGAACCGGGCGAGATCGTAGCGATAGGGCGCGAGGTTGCCGTGCCATGCCACGACGTCGAGCGGGCTGTGGGGCAGCGACGTTATCCACAGACTTGCCAACGACTTTTGCACAAGCTCAAACGCTTCGTCGCGATCCTCGAACCAGGCAGCGGGCGTTTCGAAATCGCGCGGATTGGCAAGGCCGTTGGCGCCGATCGGCCCCAGATCGGGCAGGCGGAAGGGCGCGCCGTAATTTTCGGCGACATAGCCGGCGGCGGTGCCTTCGGGCAGCAGCACGCGGAAGCGCACGCCGCGCGGGATCACCGCGATCTGGCCGGGGGCGATGTCGATCCGGCCGAGTTCGGTGAGCAGCGCCAGCGCACCGGCCTGGGGGATGAAGAGCAGCTCGCCGTCCGCGTTCACGAAGGCGCGATGGTCCATGTCGCGATTGGCGGCGTAGCGGTGGACGACCACGCCTTCGAGATCGGCGGGATCGCGGGTGGCGAGCATCGTCTCCATGCCGTCGATCCAGTCGACCGGCGCGGCGGGGGCGGGGATGGGGTCCCAGCGCAGGCGGTTGGGCGCGAGCGGCGTGCGCGGCGTGTGCGGCGAGAAGAGCGGGGCGCGGTCATAGGGCTGGTAGGGCGGATGCTCGGCGCTGGGGCGCAGGCGGTACAGCCAGCTGCGGCGGTTCTCGGCGCGCGGCGCGGTGAACGCGGTGCCGGAGAGCTGCTCGGCATAGAGGCCGTAGGGCGGGCGCTGCGGGCTGTTGCGGCCGATCGGCAGCGCGCCTTGGACCGCTTCGGTGGAGACGTGGTTGCCGAAGCCGGGGAAATACTGGGTCATGCCGATCGCATCCTACTCCATCCTCCTCCCCCTTGACGCAGGGGTGTCGCATTCGAACCGCTGTCCCCCTCACCCTTCCCACCGCCTCCGGCGGCGGGCCCCTTCCCTCTCCCACAAGGGGAGAGGGAGTCGGGGCGTACTGTTCCCTCTCCCCTTGTGGGAGAGGGAGGGAGCCGCGAAGCGGCGGAAGGGTGAGGGGGACGACGGGGCAACTGCGGTAGCCATGCCATCACGAAGGTTTTCGTTCGGTGGGGCCGGGGTATGCCATCGTGTTCCTGCGGCGGCACCCCCGGCTCTCTCCCTCTCCGAACTTGTCAGGCGTCGACCTTGATCACGCCGCGGCGGATCTGGTCGAGCTCGATGCTCTCGAACAGCGCCTGGAAATTGCCGTTGCCGAAGCCTTCATTGCCCTTGCGCTGGATGATCTCGAAGAAGATCGGCCCGAACATCGTCTCGGTGAAGATCTGGAGCAGGATGCCCTCGTCCTTCTCCACCGAGCCGTCGATCAGGATGCGGTTCTTGCGCAGGCGCTCCAGGTCCTCGCCGTGGCCGGGGACGCGCTTGTCGACCAGCTCGTAATAGGTCTCGATCGTGTCCTGCAGCCGCACGCCGCGGGCGCGCAGGCGCTCGACCGTGTCGTAGATGTCGGCGGTGGTCAGCGCGAGGTGCTGGATGCCTTCGCCATTATATTCGCGGAGGAATTCCTCGATCTGGCTGTTGTCGTCCTGGCTCTCGTTCAGCGGGATGCGGATCGCCTTGTCGGGCGCGATCATCGCCTGGCTGAACAGGCCGGTCGCCTTGCCTTTGATGTCGAAATACTTCTGCTCCTCGAAGCCGAAGAGCGTGCGGTAGAACTCGCTCCACACCCGCATCTGGCCGCGGCGGACATTGTGGGTGAGGTGGTCGAGCAGGTCGAGCCCGACGCTGTTCGCCGCCTCCGCCTCGCGCCAGCCGGGGAACTCGGCCCAGTCGGCATAGAGGTCGGTCTCGTCCTGGATGAAATAGAGGTACGAGCCGCCGATGCCCTGGATGACGGTATCGTCCTCATCCGTAGGCTTGGCGCCGTGGGCGAGCGCCCATTCCATCGCCTTTTTCGGGTCCGCCACGCGGAACGCCATCGCGCTGGCCGAAGGACCGTGTTCGCCGCGGAAGGCGGCGACGCGGCCGGCATCGTCGCGGTTGAGCATCAGGTTGATGCGGCCCTGCTTGTACCGCGTGATGTTCTTGCGGGGATGGCGGTGGCTGGCAACGAAGCCCAGCTGCTCGAACTGACGCGCCATCGCGTCCGGATCGGGCGAGGTGAACTCGACGAACTCGAAGCCGTTGAGGCCGAGCGGATTGGCGGTATCGGTCATGGACGACCTGATACCGCACTTTCCAATTTAGTGTCAAATGTTACCAGTTCGTCATAAGCCTTCGCCGCCGACCCAGTGCGCGTTGGAGAGGCGACGGGCGACTGCCCAGGTCTGGGTGCGGATATCGGGCACCGCGACGATTTCCCAGAAGGCGCCGCGGGTCATCGGCCCGAGCGCGTAGAGATTGGCGTTGGCGCGGCCATTGGCGGCGATGGTCTGGCCCTGGTTGTCGACGTCGATCCCGATATGCGCGGCATCGGGGCGGATCAGCCCGCGCTCGGCGAGGCGCTGGAGCAGCGGCTCGCGGGTGCGGGCGAGATCGCCGAGCGGGCCGGTGCAGTTGACGATGCGCTGGGCGGTGATCGTCTTCGTCGCGTCGCCCCCGCGCGGGCGGAACGTGACCGCGATCCCCGCCGGGCCCTCGGCAAACCCCAGCGTCTTGGCGGCGAGCACCTCCAACCGTCCGCGATCGATCAGTGCCTGCAGCCGGGCGTGGACCTCGGGCGCGAGGCGGTGGCGGTGCACGTCCCACCAGGGGCGCAGATGGCGCAGGAAGCGGGCGCGCTCGTCCTCGGCGGCATTGGCCCACATCGGCTGGGTGAAGGGGCGGAGCTCGTCGACCGCGTTGCGCCAGCCGACCTGCTCGGCGCGGGTGCGGACCGCGCGGACGAGCGACGATGCTTGCGTGCGCGGCCGCTCACGGATCTTGTCCCAGTCCTGCCCGGCCGCGTGGGGGCGGGGCAGCAGGCCGCGGCGGGACACCGCGATGATCTTGCCGCCGAACCCGCGCGCCTCGAGCAGCAGCGCGACATCGACCATGGTGAGGCCGGTGCCGATCACCAGCACGGTATCGTCGTCCGACAGGCCCTCCGGCACGCTCGGGTCCCACGGATCGCCCTTGTAGCGCGTGGGCGAGAGCGCGGCGGGGTCGAGGCCCGGCGGATCGTGCGGCGGCAGGTTGCCGACCGCGAGCACCGCGGCATCGGCGCGCAGCGTGCCGTCCGAAAGCTGGAGCGTCGCGCCGTCCGCGTCGAAGGTAACGTCCTCCACTTCCCCGCGAACGAGGCGCAGACGGTCTGGATAGCGGGCGAGCGCCTGCGCCAGCATCTCGCGGAGATATTCGCCGTAGACCCGCCGGGGCACGAAGCTGGCGGCGGCATGCTCGACGCCGCGCCCCTCCAGCCAGCGGACGAGGTGTCCCGGATCGTCCGGGAAGGCGCTCATGTTCGCGGCGCGGACGTTGAGCAGGTGCGAAGGATGCGCGGCGCCATAGGCCAGCCCGGTGCCCGCCACCGGCGCGCGCTCGATCAGCGTCGCGCGCGGTCCTTCATGGCGGATGAGATTGATCGCCTGGAGCGTGCCCGAAAAGCCCGCGCCGATGATGGCGACGTGTTCGATCATGGTGCGGCCCCCCAAGCCTGGTGTCAGATTTCGTAGTCGAGCTGCCACTCGGGCTGGCGGAAGGCCGGCTGCTGCTCGGCAAAGGCGGGCTGGCGCGCCTTCATCTGGGCGTAGAGCCGCTTCACCGAATCGCTCGCCGTCCGCACGAACAGGAACGGCAGCACCGCATGGACGATGCAGGCGGCACCGCCCACCATCATGGTGACACCGAACCGCGCCGCCGTCGCGGCATGCTCGCCATAGCTTTCGCCGACACTGCGGGGGTGGGCGAGGAAAAGCCGAGTGATCATGTGGGAAATGTACGCGCGATCGGCTGCGCTGGGAAGGGCGGGTGCCGTCAAAATGCCCCGCCCTTCGGACGGTCAGAGCTTGGCGATCGTCTCCGCGAGCGCGGTCACGTCGACGTCGCTGCCTTCGGTCGCCACTGTCTTGGTGAGATGCGCGCGGACCAGGTCGAGCAGCGGGAGCCTGGCGCCCACCGCGTCGGCGGCCTCGCCGGCAAGGCGCATGTCCTTGAGGCCCAGCGGCGCGGCAAAGCCGGCGGGGCGGTGGCGACGCTCGGCGATCGGCGGGCCGTAGACCTTGTGGATCGCGCCGTCGAAGATCGTGCCGGAGAACACCTCCAGCATCTTCTCGCGCGCGACGCCGCCCTTCTCGCCGAGCGACATCGCTTCGCCATACGCCTCGACGGTCGCCATGATCATGAAGTTGCCGGCGAGCTTCACCAGATTGGCCGCCGAGGGCTTGTCGCCCATCGGGAAGGTGACCCGGCCCAGCGCGTCGAGGATCGGCGCGGCGGCTTCCATCGCGTCGGGGGTGCCCGCCGCGACGATGGCGAGCTTGCCCTGCGCGGCAACCGGCGGGCGGCCGAACACCGGCGCGGAGACGAACAACTGGCCCGCCTCGGCGTGCCGGGCGGCGAGCGTGTCGGCGGTCGCGACGGCGATGGTGCTGTGCGACAAGTGGAGCGCGCCGGGTGCCATGCCGGCCAACACGCCGTCCTCTCCATCGAGGATCGCGGCGAGCGCGACATCGTCCGCCACCATGGTCAGAACGGCCTGCGCGCCGTCGGCGGCTTCGCGCGGCGTGCGAGCGAGACGGGCGCCGCGCTCGGTGAGCGGTGCCGCCTTGTCGGGCGAACGGTTCCAGACGGTCAGCGTGTGTCCGGCATCGAGCAGTGCCCCGGCCATGCCGATGCCCATCTGCCCGAGGCCGAGAAATGCGAGGTCCATGCGTGTCTCCCTGGTTGCGGCGCCGCATGTGGGGTGCCGGCTTTCGAACCCAAGGGTCTATCCGCCGATCAGCACCGCCGCGTCGATCAATGCCCGGGGGACCGAGACGCCGGGGGTGGTGCCGATATAGCGCGGTACCCAGCTGGGGCCGAACTTCTGCTTGAACGATCGCAGGCCGGAAAAGCCGTAGATCCGCTCGCCATGGCCATAGACCGCCGCGCCCAGCCGCGACCAGATCGGCGCGAGCGGGCCGGGCTTGAGGCCCGAGAGCGGCGCCATGCCGAGGTTGAACCGCGCGAACCCCCGCGCCGCGCCATATTGCAGCAGCCGCACGAACAGCAGGTCCATCGCCCCATAGGGCGTGTTTGGCAAATGCCGCATCAAGTCGACCGAGATTTCCTCGCGGTTGGGGGTCTCCCACAGGTTCGCGAAGGCGACGATCCGGCCGTCGAGGCGCAACACGGCGCAATCGAAATGGGAGAGATAGTCGGGATCGAAGCGGCCGAGGCTGAAGCGCTTCTCCGCCCCGGTTTTCCCGGCAAGCCAGGCGTCGGAGACGCGCTGGAGTTCGGGGAGCAGAGCGGGCACTTCTGCCGCCGACACCACCTCGAAGATCAGCCCCTCGCTGGTCGCGCGCTTGACGGAATAGCGAAGCGACTTGAACGGTCCGCCCTTGAGGTCATAGCCTTGGCGGAGATCGACCACCGCCTCCTCGCCATATTTGAGCGGCTGGAGGCCCAGCTCGACGACCAGCGGGAGCATCGCTGCGCTCACCTGGAACAGGCAGAGTCGCCCGCGGGCCGCATCGCAGCGGCGGCGGATTTCCCAGATGAGTTCGGACCAGGCCTCTTCCGGGCCGACAGGATCCCCCATCACGATCCAGGTGCGGCCCTGCACCCGGTACATCAGAAAAGCGTCGCCTGCGGTGGAGACGAGGAAGTCCTTGTCGCCCGTATAGGCGAGCATGGCATCGGCGCGGCTGGCGACGGCGATTGCGCGCGCGGCGACCTCGGCGTCGAGGGATTGGTGCTCGCGGACGCGGGGCGCGGCGGACATCAGTCGCCAGAACGCCCAGCCGACCAGCAGCATCGTCGCCCCCAGCGTGGCGCGGAGAAAGCGCGGAGCGTTGCCGCGCCAGGCAAAGTCCCACCACAGGTCATCGCTGTACGGCACGCGCTTGTAGGCGAAGAAGCCGGCCCAGGCGCTGAGCAGCAGTGCGATCAGCGCCGCCGCCCACCACCAGCGCGCGACCGGCGCCGAGCCGATCCCGGCGCTGCGATAGAAGCCGGGGCGGGCATATTGGAGAAGCCCGGCGACGATCAGCAGTACCGTCGCTTCCTCGAAATCGATGCCCTTGGCGAGCGAGAACAGCGCACCCGCCACCAGCAGCAGACGGGCGGCGTGGAAGCCGCTCTTCAGCCGTGCCTGCACCGCCGGGGCGATCAGCAGCAGCGCGCTGCCGACCAGGCTGGCCGCAAAGTGCGACCCCTCGACGAAGGGCAGCGGCAGGATGCCGTGCAGCGGGTGCATCCGGCCATGCGCCGGCGGCAGCGCGCCCGAGACGAGCAGCACCAGCCCGCCGCCGAACACCAGCAGCGCCAGCAGCGGCGGCACCAGCGCCTGGCCGATGCGATGCGCGACGCTCAGCCCCGCCGCGATCGGGTGGCGCAGCCGCCGGCCCTCGATCGCGACGAGCAGCGCGCCCGCGACGAGCAGCGGCAGCAGATAATAGACCACCCGGTAGAGCAGCAGCGCCGCAAACAGGTCGGTTCGGCCGATCGGCACCAGGGCGAGCATCACCGCCTCGAACACACCGATCCCGCCTGGAACATGGGTGATCAGCGCGATGACGATCGCAAGGGCATAGGCGAGGAAGAAGGTGCCGATCAGCGCGGGATCGGCGTGCGGGATCAGGACGAACAGCGCGCCGGACGCGCAGGCGAGATCGAGGGCGGCGATGCCGATCTGTCCCGCCATCAGCGGTGCACGCGGCAGCGGCAGGCTGGCGTTCCCGATGCGCAGGTCGGTCAGCCCTCGTAGCCGCAGAACGAACAACGCCGCAAAGGCCAGCGCCACGATGGCACCGGCCCCGTGGAGCAGGGGCGTCGAGAGCATCTGCCCCGCCAGCAGCAGCGGATGCTGCGCCCCCAGCAGGGCGATCGCGGTCACCGCGAACACCCCGCCCCAGAAGGTGCCGCTGGCGATCAGCGTCACGCGCGCGACATCGGCGAAGTCGAGGCCGGCCGCGCCATAGGCCCGCAGTCGCGCGGTGCCGCCGGTCAGCAGCGCGAGACCGAGATTGTGGCTGATCGTGTAGCTGGTGAACGATGCGAGCGCCGCCGTCCGCCATGGCAGGCGGAGGCCGATCGCGCGCACCGCGAACCAGTCATACAGCGTCAGCGCCAGATAGGAGGCGGTGGTGAGTCCCAGTGCCAGCGCCAGGCGGATGGCGTCGATCTGGTGCAACGCATGCCGCACGTCGCGCAGGTGCACCTCGCGGAGGATCGCGCGCACCGCCTCGAACCCCAGCAGCGTGAGCGCCAGCGCGAGCAGGATCAGGATTGGCCGGCGATGCGCGAACAACCAGCGGCCGAGCCCGCCCGAGGAACTTGTCTCTTTCGCCGTTGCGTCCGGCTCCGCGCCCTGCATTCCATCCCCCAGCCGACGCCTTCCCCGTGCGCGCCGCCGCCGCCTTTACCGTCGCCGCGCACGGCTAGCAATCAAGCGGACGCGCTGCCGCTCGGAGGCGCTAGGATTCAGAGGTGCTAGGATTCAGAGGTGCTAGGATTCAGAGGTGCTAGGATTCAGGGGCGTCGAGGTGCGTGCCGAGGACGGGCGCCAGCGCGGCGAACACGGTGCGGACCAGCAGGTCATGGTCCATCCGCAGGAAGTGCCCGCCTGGCAGCGTGATGCGGCGGACGTTCGGCGCGAGCAGGCTGGGGCAGAGGCTGTCGGTCTCTTCGGCGCCGCGGATGCAGGTCACCGGCAGCCAGTCGAGCTTCTTCGCCGATGCCGCGTCTGCATCGGGCGCACCGATATAGGCGAAGCCGAGCGGGTCGGCACGGAAATAGGCGGTGGTGCCGGGGACGACCAGCACCAGCGCCGCGACCCTGGACCGCAGATCGGCGGGGAGCGACGCCATCCCCACCCGTGCCATGTCGGCGCCGAACGACTGGCCGATGACGACGACCTTGGCTGCGCCGGAGCGGCGGCGGGCCTCGCGGACGGCATTGGCGAGCAGCGCCTGCACCTCCGCATGGGTCTGTCGGTGCGCGAACGCGGTGGAGCTTGCCACGGCGTACACCGGCACGCCGGCGCCGGCGAGCGCCTCGACGACATGGGAACCCATGCCATAGCGGATGCCCATGTCGCCGGACAGGAACACCGCCGCCACCGGGATGGTGCCGGGACGTTCGGGCATGCCGTAGAGATGGACCGGATCACGATCGAGGAAGCCCGCGCTCCAATAGACCCCGAAGGCGATGGCGGCGAGCAGGGCGACAAGGGCTGCCAGCCAGCGCTTCCAGGCGCGGCGGTTGGTGCGAAGGGAGGGGGCAGGCGTTGCCATTCGAAGCCCTTATCCGGAGGGAGCTGAAGCTGCGGTGAAGGGGAGCGACAATCCAAGCTTTTCCTCCCGCAAGGAAGGGGCGGGGCGGAGGGATTCCAGGCTCTGCGCTGGTCTCGGTGAGACATGCCCAACCCCGACCTGTCCCCTGAAGGAAAGGGGATCGAGGAGGATACACCTCAAAACTTGTTCCGCCCGGCGCGGATCTCGGCGCGGGAGGTGAACAGCGCCCGCGCGCCGGCAGCGACGTCGCGCATCACCACCACCGCCTTGTCGCCCCCCTCAAGCCGTTCGTCGCGCGCCGGCCGGGGGATCGAGCGCCCGTCGGCACGGTCGATCTGGACGATGAAGATGCTGCCTTCGGCGCGGCGTTCGGCTTCCTCGACGCTCAACCCGGCCATGGTGGCGCCCTTCGCGACTTCCACCATCTCGACCTCCAGCCCCAGCGCCCCGAGTTCGCGCCGCAGCCGCGCCAGTTGTTCGTCGCCCTGCACATGCTCGCGATGGGGATAGAGGATCATCCGCGCCATCGCCTCGGCACCGATATGGGTGGGGAAGACGACGCGGTCGGCGCCGGCATGGATCAGCTTGCGCTCGGTGGTGGGTGCCTCGCCGCGGGCGATGATCTCCAGTCCGGCGTTGAGATTGCGCGCGCTGAGCGTGATGAACACGTTGGCGGCATCGTCGGGCAGCACCGTGGCGAGCGCGCGGGCGCGCTGGATTCCCCCGGCGATCAGCACCTCCTCCTCGGTGGCGTCGCCGGAAAGCGTGCACAGGCCCGCAGCCTCGGCTTCGGCGCGGCGTTCGGGGCCGCGCTCGATCACCAGCACGGGTACGGCAGCGCGGGAGAGATCGCGGGCGAGCATCACGCCGATCCGGCCATAGCCGCAGATCACGACATGGTCGCTGAGCTTGTCGATGCGGCTCTGCATGCGGGTTGCTCCGAAAATACTCTGCAATTGCAGGACGGTGAAGAACTGGACGAGCGCGCTGGTGAGCAGGATCATGCCGGTGCAGCCCAGCACCATCGTCCCCATGGTCACCGCGTGCAGATAGGGGGTGTCGATCGGGCGGATTTCACCATAGCCGACGGTGTAGATCGTCAGCACCACCATGTAGCTGGCATCGGCGAAGCTCCAGCCCGCCGCCATGTAGCCGATCGTCGCCAGCACCGCGACCGTGAGCACGAAGAGCAGGATCGAAACCAGGTTGCGCGTCGGCGAGCCGAGTACTTGTTCCGCTTCTGAAAGAATCCCCCGCATCGCGTTGATAAGGGCACGGGATGCACCGCTTGTCCATCGGGGTTTGCCGCAGTCGCAACCCCATCCGCCATGCGAACGTTTAGCCCGGGTGAGACCAACGACCGGGAGAGACTGTGTGCGGAAATGCTTCGGGTTGTTTGCCGGTCTGCTCGCCACGCCTGCGCTGGCCCAGGCGCCTGCTCCCCAGCCGCAGATCGATCTGAACATCCTCCACGCGCAGGTGATCCTCGAGCATCTCGGCTTCGGTCCCGGCATCCTCGACGGGCGCGCCGGCCAGTCGCTGACCGCGGCCGTGCGCGGGCTGCAGGAGGCGCGCGGGCTGAAGGTTACCGGGGTGATCGATCCGGCGACGCTGGCGGTGCTCCACCGGTATCGTGCGCTGCGCCCGGTGCGGACGCTGGCGGTGGGCGCACAGACGATGCGCGGTCCGTTCGTCGATCCGATCCCCAAGGATCTGACGCAGCAGGCCAAGCTGTCGTCGATCGGCTATCGCAACCCGACCGAGAAGCTCGCCGAGATGTTCCACACCACGCCCGAGGTGATCGGCGCGCTCAATCCCGGCGTGACCAGGATCGGCACCGGCACGATGCTGCGGCTGCCCAACGCGCTGCCCGGCTCGCGTGCCTATCCGGCCGCGTGGAAGCCCGAATGGCGTCAGACACTGAACATGCTCAACGTCGATCCCCGCCAGCCCCAGGCCGATCATCTCGTGGTCGACAAGTCGGAGGGCGTGCTGAAGGTCTATGGCAGCGGCAACCGGCTGGTCGCACAGTTCAGCGCCACGATGGGCAGCGCGCATGACCCGTTGCCCATCGGCCGGTGGAAAATCTACGGGGTTGATACCAACCCCAAGTTCCACTTCAACCCCAAGCTGTTCTGGGACGCCAAGAAGGGCGATGACCCGGCGATGCTGCCGCCGGGGCCGAACGGTCCGGTCGGCGTCGTCTGGATCGATCTGTCCAAGGATCATTACGGCATCCACGGCACGCCGGAGCCGCAGACGATCGGCCGCACCGAAAGCCATGGCTGCATCCGGCTGACCAACTGGGACGCCGCGCGGGTCGCGCTGATGGTGAAGCCGGGCACCCCGGCGGTCTTCCAGGAATAGCCGCATGCGGCGCACGGGCCTGATCGCAGGGCTGGTCGTGGTGGCACTCTTGGCGCTGCTCGTGTCGCGCGTTCGGTTCCTGCCGGCCGGCCAGGCGCTGCGAGTCGAGGGTGTCGGCCCGCCGCCGGCATCGCCGCCTTCCGCCACCGGGCTGGTCATTCCCGTCCAGGGCGTTCCCGCCTCCGCGCTGCGCAGCAACTGGGGCGAGCCGCGCGGCGAGGGCGAGCGCGAACATCACGCGATCGACATTCTCGCGCCCAAGGGCACGCCGGTGCTGGCTGCCGCCGCCGGCACAGTCGAGAAGCAGTTCGAGAGCGATCTCGGCGGCCACACCTTGTACGTCCGAACGTCCGATGGCGGGACGGTGCACTATTACGCCCATCTCGATACCGTCGGCGTGCCCGAGGGCGCGACCGTCCGCCAGGGCCAGCCGATCGCTACGGTGGGCGCCAGCGGCAGCGCCGATGGCGGGGCGCCGCACCTCCATTTCGAGGTGAAGCGGATGGCAACCGGCGAGCGCTGGTGGGAGGGCGCCAACGTTGATCCCTATCCGCTGCTTGCGGGAAAGCCCATCGGGAGCTAAAGGGCCCCGCTCGGCTCTTTCTCACATACAGGCACGATCCATGAAGATCAGCGGCGTGGACATCCGTCCCGGCAACATCATCGAATATGAGGGCGGCATCTGGCGCGCCGTCAAGATTCAGCACACCCAGCCCGGCAAGGGCGGTGCCTATATGCAGGTCGAACTCAAGAACCTGCGCGACGGCCGCAAGAACAACGTCCGCTTCCGCTCGGCCGAGACCGTGGAGCGCGTGCGCCTCGACACCAAGGATTTCCAGTTCCTGTATCCGGAAGGCGACATGCTCGTGTT
The DNA here is from genome assembly GCF_001598435.1 of Sphingomonas pituitosa NBRC 102491. GTDB lineage: Bacteria > Pseudomonadota > Alphaproteobacteria > Sphingomonadales > Sphingomonadaceae > Sphingomonas > Sphingomonas pituitosa. The sequence goes on along the minus strand of NZ_BCYY01000002.1, from coordinate 222,175 downwards.
CATGGACAAGGAAACCTATGACCAGACCACGCTGCCGCGCGACCTGCTCGGCGAGGCCGCTGCCTTCCTGCAGGACGGCATGGACGTGGTGATGGAACTTTATGACGAAGAGGCGATCAGCGTCCAGCTGCCCGACACGATCGAAGCGACGATCGTCGAGGCCGACGCGGTGGTGAAGGGCCAGACGGCTTCCTCCTCGTACAAGCCCGCCGTGCTCGACAATGGCGTGCGCGTGATGGTGCCGCCGCATATCGGCAGCGGCACGCGCATCGTCGTCGACGTGTACGAGCAGACCTACGTCCGCCGCGCGGACTGATCTGCCGGCTTCGGCCGAACCAATGCTAGGGAAGGGGACGGCAGGCCTGCGTCCCCTTTTCCCGTTTTCAGGTCAGGCCTTCCTTAGTCCCCCGCACCAGCGGCAGGGAGAGAGATTGATATGGCAGCGCATTCCGGCCTTCTCACCGTCATGGACCGTGCCGCACGCAAGGCGGCACCCCGCCTGCGTCGCGACTTCAACGAGGTCACGCACCTGCAGGTCAGCCGCAAGGGCCCGGCCGATTTCGTGAGCATGGCCGACAAGCGCGCCGAGCAGACGCTGATCGAGGAACTGCGCAAGGCGCGGCCCGACTGGCGGATCCTGGCCGAAGAGGGCGGCGAGCTGCCGGGCGATCCCGACAAGCCGCGCTTCATCGTCGACCCGCTCGACGGCACGACCAACTTCCTCCACGGCATCCCGCATTTCTCGATCGTGATCGCGGTCGAAGATCCGAACGGCAGCCAGGGCAAGCCCGAGATAACCCACGGCCTGGTCTACCAGCCGCTGACCGACGAGAGCTTCTGGGCCGAAAAGGGCCGCGGCGCCTGGCTGCAGGACCAGCGCCTGCGCGTATCGGCGCGCCGCGATCTTTCGGAATCGCTGATCGCCACCGGTATCCCGTTCATGGGCCATGGCAATTTTGCGGAATGGAGCCGCATTTTCGGTGCGGTCGCCCCGGAAGTGGCCGGCATCCGCCGGCTGGGCTCGGCGGCGCTCGACCTGGCCTGGGTCGCGGCGGGCCGGTTCGACGGTTATTGGGAATCGGACCTGAAGCCGTGGGACGTTGCTGCCGGCATGTTGCTCGTGAAGGAAGCCGGTGGCTTCGTCACCGACTATCGCGGGCAGGACATGGCGATGCAGCGCAACCAGTTCCTCGCCGCCAGTGACGGGCTGCATTCCAAGCTCCACAAGCTGGTCGCCAACGCCCTGCGCTGAGGCGGTCCGTACGAGTACGGAGCCCCAAAGTTAACCGTATCTCGGCCGATTTCCTGACGTTTGCTTTCTATAAGTCCTAAAAAACGCGATTGGCTATCAGGCCGGGCGAACTGGGACGGTTGGCGTATGAACATGGAAGTGACGGGCCTGGGCAACGGGAGAGGCGGCGCCGCGGCGGACGAAGCGTTCTGCCAGGATGTCGGCAGCGTTCTGGACCGCCTCTACGCGGTTGCCGAGTTCAGCCCGGACGGTACGCTGACCAGGGCCAACCAGCACTTCCTGGATGCGATGGGGTGCGTGCTCGAGACCGTGGTCGGCGAGCACCACCGCTTCTTCTGCGACGCCGAATACGCTGCCAGCCCCGCATATGCCGCGTTCTGGGAGCGGCTGCGCGCAGGCGAGACGATCGACGAAACCGCCCGTCGCAACGGTTGCGAGGGCAAGGACGCCTGGCTGGCCGGCCATTATGCGCCGGTCACCGATGCCAAGGGCAAGGTTCAGAGCGTCATCCTGATCGCCCGCGACGTGCGCGGCGCACAGATCGAGGCGGCGCTCAACCGCAGCGTGCTCAATGCGTTCAGCCGCGCCACTGCAATGATCGAGTTTGATCTCTCGGGCCGCGTGCTCGGCGCCAACGAGAATTTCTGCGAGCTGCTCGGCTACAAGGCCGAAGAGGTCGTCGGCCAGCATCATCGCATCTTCTGCACGGCCGAATACGCCCGGTCGCCCGCCTACCGCCAGTTCTGGGAACGACTGGGGCGTGGCGAGTTCGACGGCGGGCTGTACAAGCGGGTGGCGAAGGATGGCACCGACCGGTGGATCCAGGCGACCTACAATCCCATTCTCGACCACCAGGGTCTCCCGGTGAAGATCGTCAAGTTCGCGATGGACGTGACGAAGGCGCAGCTCGAAAGCGCCGAGGCAGCTGGCAAGCTTGCGGCGATCGACCGCTCCACCGCCGTCATCGAATTCGACACCAGCGGCCATGTCGTCGCCGCGAACGACATGTTCCTACAGACCATGGGATATGAGCGCAGCGAACTGATCGGCAAGCACCACCGCACCTGCTGCGATCCGGACTATGTGAAGACCGAGGACTACAACAACTTCTGGCGCGCGCTGTCGGCCGGCGAGTACCAGGCCGGCGTCTTCCCGCGCGTCGGCAAGGACGGTCGTCGCGTATGGATCCGCGCCACCTACAACCCGATCGTCGATGCCGACGGCAAGCTGATCAAGGTGGTGAAATACGCGCACGACATCACCGAGCAGAACCAGCGCGCCGCCGATGCCGAGGGCAAGGTGGCGGCGATCAACCGCGCGCAGGCGGTGATCGAATTCACGCCCGAAGGCATGATCCTCGAGGCAAACGAGAATTTTCTCAGCGCCACCGGCTATCGGCGCGACGACGTGGTGGGCAAGCACCACAAGATGTTCTGTGATGCCGAACTGGTAAACTCGCAGGAATATGCACGCTTCTGGACCGACCTGGCGCACGGCGAATATATTGCCGGCGACTTCCGTCGTCGCAACAAGGCGGGCGAGGAAATCTGGCTGAACGCAACCTACAACCCGATTTTCGATGGCCTGGGCAACGTCGTGAAAGTCGTGAAGTTTGCCCACGACATCACCACGCGGAAGAAGGATGCGATCGAGACCAAGAGCCGCGCCCAGGCGGTTGATCGCAGCCTCGCGACGATCGAGTTCAGCCTTGAAGGCGAAATCCTCACCGCGAACGAGAACTTCCTCTCGACCATGGGCTACACCCTGCGCGAGATCCAGGGGCGCCACCATTCGATGTTCGTGGATCCGGCGCATCTGAAATCGAAGGAATATGGCGATTTCTGGCGGTCGCTGGCCCGTGGCGAGGGGCAGTCCGGGCGCTTCCATCGCATCGGCAAGTACGATCGCGACGTATTCATCCAGGCGAGCTATTCGCCGGTGTTCGATCTGCAGGGCAATCCTTCGCGGGTGATCAAATACGCCTATGACGTCACCGACCAGGTGATGCTGGAGCGCAAGATCGCCGCAAAGACCGAGGAAATGCAGGCAGTTGTCGGCAATATTTCGGAAGCTATTCGAACGATCAGCGAAGGCGCTTGCAGCGCGACGGGGCTTGCCAGCGAGACCCAGGCGGCGGCGGATCGTGGCACCAGCGCGATCGAGGGCACGATCGAGTCGATGGAACTGATGGCGGCTTCGTCGAAGAAGATCGCCAGCATCGTCGATGTGATCGGCGACCTTGCCGGCCAGACCAACCTGCTTGCCTTCAATGCCGCGATCGAAGCGGCGCGGGCAGGCGAGCATGGCGTAGGCTTCTCCATCGTCGCCGAGGAAGTGCGCAAGCTCGCCGAGCGCAGCGCCTCCGCCGCCGAGGAGATCAACCGCCTGATCGGCGAATCGACCGAACGTGTCGCCCAGGGCACCGATCGCTCGCGCTCGGCGCGCGATGCGTTCGCGGCGATCGCCGGCTGTGTCGACAAGACCACCGGCGCGATCTCCGGGATCGCCCACTCGGTCGGCGCCCAGCGGGAAACCTCGCGGCAGGTGGTTACGATGATCGGCGAACTTGCGACCTCCACCAACAGCACCATCTGACCATGAACGCGGTGACAGAGCTCGCCGCACCGCTCGGGGAGGCGGGGCGGCGGCACATCGATGTGGGACTGCTGCGCCTTTGCGGCATCGAACTGGCGGTGCCGGTGGACTGGGTGCGCGAGGTGGTGCCGTGTCCGGCCAGGCTGGGACCCTGCTTCGGTAGTCACCCGGCGCTGATCGGCTCGATCGGGGTACGGGGCGACGTGATCCCGGTGATCGACGTCAGCGTCCTGCTCGGCTTCGCCGAGACGACAGGCGCGGGCGGCACGGTGGTCGTGCTCCGGCGCGACGAGATGCTGCTCGGACTGCGCATCGACACGGTATCCGGCCTGTACCGAATCCCGGTGGTTTCGGTGCGGGAGCTGGTCGACTCCGCAGGCGCCGCGCGTCTCGTGGACCGCGCGTTCGTCCGCGAGGAGCATCTGGTCGGCATCGTGGATCCCGAGGCGTTGTTCGCGATGCCGGGGTTGCCGCTCGTCCGCTGTGATGGGCGCGCGGAGGACGGCGCATCGATCGGCCGAGCGCGGCCGTTCGTGCTGGTCACGGTGGCCGGGGTCCAGATCGCCATCGACAGCCATCTGGTGGAAAGCACGGCGCCCGCCGTGAGCCTGCGGCGCTGTGCAGTGCCGGCGCCAGGATGGGCGCGCTCGGTAAACTATCTGGGTCGCGACGTTCGCGTGTTCGACCAGCTGGCGACGCTGGGGCTGGATGGCGCGACTGCGGAGGAATCGCAGGGCCCCGTGATCCTGTTGCGGATCGCGCCGGGCCAACTGGTAGGCTGGCATGTCGAAAGCGTGCGCAGCGTGGCCCGGATCGCCGACGAAAAGCTCGGGCCGCTGCCGACGGGGCTGATGGGCCGCGCAACCTTGTTCGGCGGAACGGCGACCGATCCGGCGGGGGGGCAGAATCTGGTGATCGACACGGATGCGGTCCGCGCTGATCCGGCGATCCGGGCGATGGCTGCGCTGTGCCGCGAACCCGCGCAGTCCGACGGCCGATCCATCGCTTCGGCCCGCGGCGAGGGGGGCTCGACCAATCCCTTCCTGGTCTTTGACACCGGGGAGCGCCTTCTCGCGACGCCCTTGGAAGCGATCCGGGAAGTCGTCCCGTTTCGCGGCCTTTCGTCCCGAGTCGAGGATTATGCGGGGCTCTGCGGACTTACCGACCACCGCGGGGCGCCGGTTTCCGTCTATGCGCTGGAACAGGGCGGCGATCCGGACACGGCCAAGCTGCTGATCATCGCCCGCGACCAGGAAGGGCAGGGCGCGCGGGGGTTTCTCGCCCAGCGCCTGGCAACCATCGTGAACACCACCGCGCTGCCTGTACCAGGGGGAAATCCGGGCGCATTGTTCATACCTGCAACGATCGACGGCACGGCGCATTCGATCCGAATTCATACGCTTGGATGAAGGGGCGGCGCAGCCGGTCATCACACGTTAACAATTGCGAATGATTCTCACCGGTTCCAGGCCTTGCCGCACTGGGATCATGGTCCTAGAAGCCCCTCAAGATTCCGCAGTCGCGAGAAGAGAAGGCCATTGGTCGACCTGTCACAATATCTGCCGATCCTGATATTCCTCGGGATCGCCCTGTTGCTCTCGGGCACGTTCGTGTTCCTGCCGATGCTCGTGTCGCGCCTCACCGGCACGAACAAGCCGTCGCCGGAAAAGCTCACCGAATATGAGTGCGGCTTCCCCGCCTTCGAGGATTCGCGCAGCCAGTTCGACGTGCGCTTCTACCTCGTCGCCATCCTGTTCATCGTGTTCGATCTCGAGGCAGCGTTCCTCTACCCCTGGGCGGTGAGCGTGTTCACCCTCGGCTGGACCGCCTGGATTTCGATGATGATCTTTGTCGCCGAGCTGGCGCTCGGCCTTGTTTATGCGTGGAAGAAGGGAGCCCTGGAATGGGAGTAGAGCTTTCGGCGCCGCCTCCGGCCGGTACGCTCCCGGACGTCGGCTTCCTGAACGACATCAACGCCGAGATTTCGGACAAGGGATTCCTGGTCACCTCCACCGAGGAGCTGTTCCAGTGGGCCCGTACCGGATCGCTGTGGTGGATGACCTTCGGTCTCGCGTGCTGCGCGGTGGAGATGATCCACGTCAACATGCCGCGCTACGACATGGAGCGGTTCGGTGCCGCGCCGCGCGCATCCCCGCGCCAGTCGGACGTGATGATCGTCGCGGGTACGCTCTGCAACAAGATGGCCCCGGCGCTGCGCCGGGTCTATGACCAGATGTCCGAGCCGAAATACGTGATTTCGATGGGCAGCTGCGCCAATGGCGGCGGCTATTACCACTATAGCTACAGCGTCGTGCGCGGCTGCGACCGCGTGGTGCCCGTGGACATCTATGTTCCCGGCTGCCCGCCTACCGCCGAGGCGTTGCTCTACGGCGTGATGCAGCTGCAGCGGAAGATCCGTCGCATCGGGAGCCTGGACCGGTGAGGGCGCCGGCTCCCCGCTATGCCGCGAACGACGGCGTGATCGAGGCGGCCACGGCTGCGCTCGGTGACCTGCTGGTCGAGGCGAAGGATGCCGTGGGCGAGGTTTCGCTCACCGTCGTCCGCGAGAAGCTGTGCGACGCGATGCTCGCGCTGCGCGACACGCCGGGCCTGGAATATCAGCAGCTCAGCGAGATCGCCGGTGTCGACTATCCGGAGCGCGCCGAGCGTTTCGACGTGGTCTATCAGCTGCTCTCGTTCACCCGGAACCACCGCATTCGGGTTCGGGTCACCACCGACGAGGAAAAGCCGGTGCCGAGCGTGACGGGCATCTGGCCGGTCGCCGGCTGGCTCGAGCGCGAGACGTACGACATGTACGGCGTGCTGTTCGAGGGCAATGACGACCTCCGCCGCATCCTGACCGATTACGGTTTCCAGGGCCATCCGCTGCGCAAGGACTTCCCGATGACCGGGTATGTCGAAGTGCGCTACTCGGAAGAGGCGAAGCGCGTGGTCTATGAGCCGGTCAGCCTGGCCCAGGACTTCCGCAACTTCGACTTCATGAGCCCGTGGGAAGGCGCCAAATACGTCCTCCCCGGCGACGAGAAGGCGCCGCAGCCGGAAGCCAAGGGCGCGCCGACGCCGGCTACCGCCGCGCAGGTCGCCAAGGCCGACTCCGCGCCCGCCGCTAGCCAGCCTGCGCAGGGCAAGGACAGCAAGACCACCGAGAGCACGGCCCAGACCGGTGCCGGCCAGCCGCACCCGGGCAACCAGCCCGGCGAGAAGCCCAAGGATCCGGACGTCGTCCCGACCAAGGGCGAAGGGCAGAACAAATGACCGATACCGTAGCCAAGATCATGGAGCGCGACATCGACCCGGCGACGGGCGATACCTCGATCGCGAACTACACGATCAACTTCGGCCCGCAGCACCCCGCGGCGCACGGCGTGCTCCGTCTCGTCACCGAACTGGACGGCGAGATCATCGAGCGCATCGATCCGCATGTCGGCCTGCTCCACCGCGGCACCGAAAAGCTGATCGAGTACAAGACCTACACCCAGGCGCTGCCGTACTTCGATCGCTTCGATTACTGCTCGCCGCTGGCGATGGAGCACAGCTATGTGCTCGCGGTCGAAAAGCTGCTCGATCTCGAGGTGCCGCTGCGCGGCCAGTATCTCCGCGTGCTGTTCGCCGAGCTGACCCGCATCTGCAACCACATGCTGAACCTCGGCAGCCATGTGATGGACGTCGGCGCGATGACGCCGAACCTGTGGATGTTCGAGATCCGCGAGGACTGCCTGAACTTCTTCGAGCGGGCTTCGGGTGCGCGCATGCACTCGAACTATTACCGCGTCGGCGGGGTTCGCCAGGACGTGCCGGTCAAGCTGCTGAACGACATCGCGGAATGGCTCGACACGCGCCTGCCGCGGCTGTTCGGCGACGCGATCAGCCTCGTCGCCGAGAACCGCATCTTCAAGCAGCGCAACGTCGACATCGCGACGGTGAGCCGCGAGGACGCGATCAAGTGGGGCTTCTCCGGCCCGATGATCCGCGCCGCCGGCATCCCCTGGGATATCCGCCGTTCGCAGCCCTATGACGTGTACGACCGCGTCGACTTCGAGATCCCGGTCGGCACCCGCGGCGATTGCTATGATCGCTTCATGGTCCGCGTCGAGGAAGTCTATCAGTCGGCCCGCATCATCAAGCAGTGCATCCAGGACATGCCGGAAGGCCCGGTCCTGACGCTCGACCGCAAGGTCGGTGCGCCGAAGCGCGGCGAGATGAAGCAGTCGATGGAAGCGCTGATCCATCACTTCAAGCTCTTCACCGAAGGCTATCACGTGCCGGCGGGCGAAGTGTATGTCGCGACCGAAAGCCCCAAGGGCGAGTTCGGCGTGTATCTGGTGAGCGACGGCACCAACAAGCCGTATCGCTGCAAGGTGCGCCCGACCGCGTTCAGCCACCTGCAGGCGATGGACTTCATGTCCCGCGGCCACATGCTCGCCGACATCACCGCCATTCTGGGTGCGATGGACATCGTGTTCGGGGAGTGCGACCGGTGAGCGACGCCCGTATCGCCACCACGCATGCGATGATCGCGCGCTACAACGCGCAGGATGCCGACGGCTATGTCGAACTGATGACCGACGGCGCCTGCGAGGCGACCTATCGCGGCGCCGTGCTGCGCGAGGGCCGCGAAGGCGTGCGCTCGGGGCTGAAGGCGATGTTCGCCGAGTTTCCGCAGAACCGCGCCGACATCCTTTCTTCCTATGCGCTCGGCGAGACCGTCGTGCTGCACGAGAAGGTGTCGCGCTCGCCCGAGGCCGAGCCCTTCGAGGTGATGTCCATTTATACGTTCTCCGACGACAAGGTCGATCGGGTGGAGTTTATCCGCTGATGGCTGACGCACCCCAACTCCCCGACGAAGCGGAAGTCCGCGCGCGCTGGGGCAATTTTGCCTGGACGCCGGCCAATGCCGATAAGGCGCGCGAGATCATGGCGCGCTATCCGGCGGGTCGCCAGATGTCGTGCACGATCCCCTATCTCGATCTGGCCCAGCGCCAGGTGGGTGCCGAGACGAACACGCAAGGCTGGCTGCCGGTTCCGGTGATCGAGTTCGTCGCTCGCCAGCTCGACCTGCCCTATATCCGCGTGTTCGAGGTCGCGACCTTCTACACCATGTTCAACCTGGTGCCGGTCGGCCGCTACCATGTGCAGGTCTGCGGCACGACGCCGTGCATGCTGCGCGGTTCGGACGACGTGATGACCGCGTGCAAGGCGCGCGGTCTGAAGAAGGGCCACACCACCGCGGACGGGCTGTTCACGCTCACCGAGGTCGAGTGCATGGGCAATTGCTCGTCGGCGCCGATGGTGCAGATCAACGACGACAATTTCGAAGATCTCGACTATGATCGCACGCTCGCGGTCCTCGACGCGCTGGCCAAGGGCGAGAGCCCCAAGACCGGCACGCAGGAGCCGGGCCGTCACACGGTCGAGCCGCTGGGCGGACCGACCTCGCTCACCGCGATGGTGAACGAGAACCACGACTATCGGGGCGAATGGTGATGCGCGGCAACAGCCTGATCGTCACCATCCTGGCCATCATCGGCGGCATCGTCGTGCTCGGCTGGGTGCTCAAGCTCGCATTCAATTTGATCGGGACGCTCGTCCTGATCGGTCTGGCCGTAGTCTTCTATCTGTTCGTACAGAAGCTGGTCGGGAAGGGACGCTAAGGTGCTTCAGGACAAGGACCGCATCTTCACCAATCTCTACGGCTACCAGTCGTGGCACCTCGACGCCGCCCGTGCGCGCGGCGCGTGGGACAACACGAAGGCGCTGCTGGAGCTGGGGCCGGATACCATCATCGACCGCATCAAGGCTTCGGGCCTGCGCGGGCGTGGCGGCGCCGGCTTCCCGACGGGCATGAAGTGGAGCTTCATGCCGAAGAACCCGACGCCCGAGCGTCCGAGCTTCCTCGTCATCAACGCCGACGAGTCCGAGCCCGGTTCGTGCAAGGATCGTGAGATCATCCGCCACGATCCGCACTTGCTGATCGAAGGCGCGCTGGTCGCGGGCTTCGCGATGCGCGCGCGTGCGGCCTATATCTACATCCGCGGCGAATATATCCGCGAGGCCGAGACGCTGTTCGCAGCGGTCGCCGAGGCTTATGCCGCCGGCCTGCTGGGCAAGAATGCCTGCGGTTCGGGCTATGACTTCGACGTCTTCGTCCACCGCGGCGCCGGCGCCTATATCTGCGGCGAAGAGACCGCGATGATCGAGAGCCTCGAAGGCAAGAAGGGCCAGCCGCGCCTCAAGCCGCCGTTCCCGGCGGGTGCGGGCCTGTATGGCTGCCCGACCACGGTTAACAACGTCGAGTCGATTGCGGTCGCCCCGACGATCCTGCGTCGCAGCCCTGAATGGTTCGCCAGCTTCGGCCGTGAGAACAACAAGGGCACCAAGCTCTTCCAGATCAGCGGCCATGTCGAAAAGCCGTGTGTTGTCGAAGAGGCGATGAGCATCACGTTCCGCGAGCTGATCGAGAAGCATTGCGGCGGCATTCGCGGCGGCTGGGACAATCTGCTGGCGGTGATCCCCGGTGGTTCGTCGGTGCCGCTGGTGCCGGCAGCCGAGATCATGGACGTGCCGATGGATTTCGACGGCCTAAAGGCGGTCGGCTCCGGCCTCGGCACCGCCGCCGTGATCGTCATGGACAAGTCGACCGACATCGTCCGTGCGATCAGCCGTCTCTCCTATTTCTACAAGCATGAGAGCTGCGGCCAGTGCACGCCGTGCCGTGAAGGTACCGGCTGGATGTGGCGCGTGATGGAGCGGATGCGCACCGGCGACGCCGACATCAGCGAGATCGACACGCTGCACCAGGTGACCAAGCAGGTCGAAGGCCACACCATCTGCGCGCTGGGCGACGCGGCGGCGTGGCCGATCCAGGGCCTGATCAAGCATTTCCGCCCCGAGATGGAGCGCCGTATCAACGAGCGCCGTTCGGGCGGCCTCGAAACCATGCAAGAGGCGGCAGAGTAATGCCCAAGCTCAAGGTTGACGGAATCGAAGTCGAGGTGCCGCAGGGCGCCACCGTGCTCCAGGCCTGCGAGGCCGCGGGCAAGGAGATTCCGCGTTTCTGCTATCATGAACGGCTGAGCATCGCCGGCAATTGCCGCATGTGCCTGGTTGAGGTGAAGCCCGGGCCCCCGAAGCCGCAGGCGAGCTGCGCGCTGCCGGCCGCCGAGGGCCAGGAAATCCGCACCGACAGCGCGATGGTGAAGGCCGCGCGCGAAGGCGTGATGGAGTTTCTGCTGATCAACCACCCGCTCGATTGCCCGATCTGCGATCAGGGCGGCGAGTGCGACCTGCAGGACCAGTCGGTCGCCTATGGCCGCGGCAGCTCGCGCTACACCGAGAACAAGCGCGCGGTGACCGAGAAATATATGGGCCCCATCATCAAGACGGTGATGACCCGCTGCATCCAGTGCACCCGCTGCGTCCGCTTCGGCGAGGAAGTGGCCGGCGTGGAGGATATCGGCGCGATCTATCGCGGCGAGAACATGCAGATCACGACCTATCTCGAAAAGGCGTTCAAGAGCGAGCTTTCGGGCAATGTCGCCGACCTGTGCCCGGTCGGCGCGCTGACCCACAAGCCGGTCGCGTTCGAATATCGCCCTTGGGAGCTCAAGCGGAACCTGTCGATCGACGTGATGGACGCGGTCGGCACCAACATCCGCCTCGACAGCCGTGGCCGGCAGGTGATGCGCGCGCTGCCGCGCATCAACGAGGACGTCAACGAGGAGTGGGCGCACGACAAGACCCGCTACCATGTCGACGCGCTGGTCCGCCGCCGTCTCGACCGCCCGTTCGTCCGCAAGGACGGCAAGCTGGTCCCGGCGACGTGGGAAGAAGCGTTCGACGCCGTTGCAGCGGTGGCCGCCAATGCCGGTTCGAGCGTCGCGGCGATCGCCGGCGACCTGCTCGATGCCGAGACCATGTACGCCGCCAAGGCGCTGGTGAAGGCGTTCGGTTCGGACCTGCTCGAAGGCCGCCAGACCGGCATGGCCTATGACACGTCGAGCCTGTCGGCGGTGGCGTTCAACACCACCATCGCTGCGCTCGAAGAGGCCGATGCGATCCTGCTGGTCGGCACCAACCTGCGCTGGGAAGCGCCGCTGGTGAACACCCGCGTGCGCAAGGCGATCAAGCGCGGCGCCAAGGTGTTCGCGATCGGGCCGCAGGTGGACCTCACCTACAAGGTCGAATGGCTGGGCGACGATCTGGGGCTGCTCAACAGCCTGCCGGAAAACCTCGCCCAGGCGATCGACAATGCCAAGAAGCCGGCGCTGATCCTCGGCCCCGGTGCGCTCAAGAACGGCCATGGTGCGGCACTGGCGGTCGCCGGCGCCTTCCAGCGCGCCGCGACCGAGACCGATGCGGCCTGGAACGGCTTCAACGTCGTCCACACCGCGGCGGCGCGGATGGCGGGGCTGATGCTCGGCTATGCGCAGAAGGGCGGCATTGCCGACATCGTCGCGGCCGCGCCGAAGCTCGCATTCTTCCTGGGCGCCGACGAGGTGGACTTTGCGAAGTTCGCCGGCAGCTTCAAGGTCTATATCGGTCACCATGGCGACCAGGGCGCGCATCATGCCGATGTGATCCTGCCGGGCGCCACCTATGCCGAGAAGCCGGGCACCTATGTGAACCTCGAAGGCCGCGTGCAGCGCGCCGATCGCGCGGTGTTCGCACCGGGTGAGGCGCGCGAGGACTGGACGATCCTGCGCGCGCTCTCCGAGAAGCTCGGCCGCACGCTGCCGTTCGACAGCTTCGACGAACTGCGCGCCGCGATGGCGAGCGAGGTTCCGGCGCTTGGCGAGGAAGGTCTTGCCGAGTACGCGTGGAACCCGCCGTCGCTTGCTTCGCAGGCCTCGGGTCCGGTGACCTATCCGATCGCCGACTTCTATCTCACCAACGCCATCTGCCGTGCGTCGCCGACGATGCAGCGCTGCTCGGCCGAACTGCTCCATGGCGAAGACTTCGCAGAGGCCGCAGAATGACCTCCTGGTTCACCTATCTCGGCCTGCCGTACGGTCTGGCCTGGACCGTCGCCACGGTGATGGACATCCTCGTGATCGCGCTGCCGGTGATGCTGGCCGTGGCGATGATCATCTATGCCGATCGCAAGATCTGGGCGGCGATGGCGCTGCGTCGTGGTCCGAACGTCGTCGGCCCGCTCGGCCTGCTCCAGTCCTTCGCCGACGGCCTCAAGGTGTTCCTGCAGGAAACGATCGTGCCGTCGGGCGCGAACAAGGGCCTGTTCCTGCTCGCGCCGATCATCACCTTCACCGTCGCGCTGATCGTGTGGGCGGTGGTGCCGTTCCAGGCGGGCGTCGCGCTGTCGAACATCAATGTCGGCCTGCTCTACGTGCTCGCGGCCTCTTCGCTCGGCGTGTACGGCATCATTCTCGCCGGCTGGTCGTCGAACTCCAAGTATCCGTTCTACTCGGCGATCCGCGCAGCGGCGCAGATGGTGAGCTACGAAGTCTCGATCGGCTTCGTGCTGATCTCGGTCATCCTCTGGGCGGGCACCTTCAACCTCGGTGGCATCGTCGAGGCGCAGAAGGGCTATTACGGGTTCATCAACGGCAACTTCGTCAACCCGCTGCTCTTCCCGATGGCGATCGTGTTCTTCATCTCGTCGCTTGCCGAGACGCAGCGCGCGCCGTTCGATCTCACCGAAGCGGAGTCCGAGCTGGTCGCCGGCTATCAGACCGAATATTCGTCGATGGCCTTCGCGCTCTACTGGCTCGGTGAGTATGCCAACGTCATCCTGATGTGTGCGCTCAACGCCACGTTGTTCTGGGGCGGCTATCTGCCTCCGTTCGACTGGGCGCCGCTCTACATGGTGCCGGGCATCCTGTGGCTGTTCGCCAAGATGCTGTTCTTCTTCTTCTGCTTCAGCTGGGTGAAGGCTACCGTCCCGCGCTATCGCTACGACCAGCTGATGCGCCTGGGCTGGAAGATCTTCCTGCCGCTGTCGCTTCTCTTCGTCTTCCTCGTTTCCGGGTATCTCATGCTGACCCGGGTTGGAGTGCCCGCATGAGCGTCGGAAGTTTCATTCGCACCTGGACTCTGTGGGAGTTCGTGAAGGCGCATGCCCTGACCTTGAAGTATTTCTTCAAGCCCAAGGCGACGATCAACTATCCGTACGAGAAGAACCCGCTCTCGCCCCGCTTCCGCGGCGAGCATGCGCTGCGCCGCTACCCCAACGGGGAAGAGCGCTGCATCGCGTGCAAGCTGTGCGAGGCGGTGTGCCCGGCGCTGGCGATCACGATCGAGGCCGAACCGCGCGACGATGGCAGCCGCCGCACGACGCGCTACGACATCGACATGACCAAGTGCATTTACTGCGGCTTGTGCCAGGAAGCGTGCCCGGTCGACGCGATCGTCGAGGGGCCGAATTTCGAATTTTCCACTGAAACGCGGGAAGAGCTGATTTATCAAAAGGATAAGCTGCTCGCGAACGGCGACCGCTGGGAACGCGCCATCGCGGCGAACCTTGCCGCCGACGCGCCGTACCGTTAAGCGCCGCACCATCCATAGGGGCCATCCGATTCCGTGATCCAGCTTCTCGCCTTTTACCTGTTCGCGACCATCGTGTGCCTCTCCGGGGCGCTCACGATCCTGTCGCGTAATCCGGTACATTCCGTCCTCTGGCTCATCCTGGCGTTCTTCAACGCCGCGGGCCTGATGGTGCTCGTGGGCGCCGAATTCATCGCCATGCTGCTGGTGATCGTCTATGTCGGTGCCGTTGCGGTGCTGTTCCTGTTCGTCGTCATGATGCTCGACATCGACTTCACCGAGCTCCGCGCGGGCGTGATGAAGTACGCCGCTGTCGGCGCGCTGCTCGCACTGGCGCTGGTCGCGGAGATCATCGTCGCGGTCGGCGCCTGGAGCGCCGGCAAGCTTGCGCTCGGTCGTCGCCTTGCGCCGGTGCAGGACGGCGTGCCGAACATCGAAGCGATCGGCCAGCTGCTCTACACGCGCTATCTGTTCGTGTTCGAGGGCGCCGGCCTGGTCCTGCTCGTCGCGATGATCGGTGCGATCGTGCTGACCTACCGCAAGCGCAGCGACGTGCGGCCGCAGAATGTCGGCCGCCAGAACGCCCGCCGCGCCAAGGATGCCACCCGTAACATGAACCCGGCAGTCGGGCAGGGGATGGATCTGTGATCTCGCTAACCCATTATCTGGTCGTCTCGGCCATCCTGTTCACCATGGGGGTGCTCGGCATCTTCATGAACCGGAAGAACCTGATCGTCATCCTGATGGCGATCGAGCTCATCCTGCTCAGCGTGAACATCAATTTCGTCGCCTTTTCGTCCTTCCTGAACGATCTGGTCGGCCAGGTGTTCGCGATGTTCGTTCTGACCGTCGCCGCCGGTGAGGCCGCGATCGGCCTCGCGATCCTGGTCATCTATTTCCGCGGTCGCGGCACGATTTCGGTCGACGACGTCAATCGGATGAAGGGCTGATGTCGTCCATTCTGATCATCGTATTCCTGCCGCTCCTCGCGGCAGCCGTTGCGGGGCTTGTGAACAAATCGTTCGGCGCCGCGGTCCCTAAGATCCTCACCACGGGCTCGCTGTTCGTGGCGTGCGGCCTCTCCTGGCCGATCTTCCTCTCGTACCTGAGCGGCAATGCCGCGCCGAGCGTCACGCCGGTGCTGCACTGGATGACCTCGGGCACGATGAGCTTCGCCTGGGAGCTGCGCGTCGACGCGCTGACTGCGGTCATGCTCGTGGTGGTCACCAGCGTTTCGGCGCTCGTCCACCTCTATAGCTGGGGCTATATGAGCGAGGAGCCGGATCAGCCGCGCTTCTTCGCGTACCTGAGCCTGTTCACCTTCGCGATGCTGATGCTCGTGACCGCGAACAACCTGGTGCAGATGTTCTTCGGCTGGGAAGGCGTGGGTCTCGCGTCCTACCTGCTGATCGGCTTCTGGTTCCGCAAGCCCAGCGCCAATGCTGCCGCGATCAAGGCCTTTGTGGTCAACCGCGTCGGCGATCTCGGCTTCATGCTCGGCATCTTCGGCGTGTTCCTGGTGTTCGGCACGGTCGACATCACCACGATCCTGGCGGCGGCGCCGAACCATGCGGGTTCGACGATCGGCTTCCTCGGCTATCGTTTCGACACGATCACCGTGCTCTGCCTGCTGCTGTTCGTCGGCGCGATGGGCAAGTCGGCGCAGCTCGGCCTGCACACCTGGTTGCCGGACGCGATGGAAGGCCCGACCCCGGTGTCGGCGCTGATCCACGCCGCGACCATGGTGACCGCGGGCGTGTTCATGGTCTGCCGCATGTCGCCGCTGTTCGAGCAGAGCGCTGTCGCGATGCACGTCGTGATGGTGGTGGGTGCGGCAACCTGCTTCTTCGCCGCCACCGTCGGCACGACGCAGACCGACATCAAGCGCGTGATCGCCTATTCGACCTGTTCGCAGCTCGGCTATATGTTCTTCGCGGCAGGCGTCGGGGCGTATGGCGCGGCGATGTTCCACTTGTTTACGCACGCCTTCTTCAAGGCGCTGCTGTTCCTCGGTGCCGGCTCGGTGATCCATGCGATGCACCACGAGCAGGACATGCGCTACTATGGCGGCCTGTGGAAGAAGATCCCGCTGACCTACACGGCGATGATGGCGGGCACGCTCGCGATCACCGGCGTCGGCATCCCCGCGCTGTTCGGTAATCCGACCGCGTTCGGCTTCGCCGGCTTCCATTCGAAGGACGCGATCATCGAGGCGGCGTTCGCTTCGGGCAACACCGGCGTGTTCTGGGTCGGCGTGGTCGTCGCGCTGCTGACGAGCTTCTACTCGTGGCGCGTGGTGTTCCTGACCTTCCACGGCAAGCCGCGCTGGGCCGCTTCCGAGCATATCCAGCACGCGGTGCACGATGCGCACGGTCACGGCCATGACGATCACGGGCATGCTGCGCACGACGCGCATGGCCATGACCATCACGACGCGCACGATCATGGCGACGGGACGGCGGGCTACCACCCGCATGAGAGCCCGCTCGTCATGCTCATCCCGCTGATTCTGCTGTCGATCGGTGCGGTTGCCGCCGGCTTCGTCTTCCACGGCGCGTTCATCGAGCCGAGCGCGGGCGAGACCTACTGGCACGGCGCGCTGGCCTTCAACGAGCATCTGATGCACGCGATGCATGAAGTTCCGGTGTGGGTGAAGCTCTCGGCCACGGTGGCGATGCTGCTGGGTCTTGGCACGGCAATCTTCGCATATATCGTTTCGCCGGGCTTCCCGGCGGCCTTCGCCGAGCAGGTGCGTCCGCTGTATCTGTTCCTGCTCAACAAGTGGTATTTCGACGAGCTCTACAACCTGCTCTTCGTGCGTCCCGCATTCGCCATCGGGCGGCTGTTCTGGAAGCGCGGCGACGAGCAGACGATCGACCGGTTCGGCCCCAACGGCGCGGCGCGCCTGGTGCAGTTCGGAAGCTTCGGAGCCGTCAAGCTGCAATCGGGGTATCTCTACACCTATGCCTTCGTCATGCTGATCGGGCTCACGGCCGCGCTCACCTGGGTCATTGCGAGGTGATGGAACAATGACCGGCTTTCCGATCCTTTCCGTCCTGCTTGCGGTGCCTGCGATTGCCGCAGTGCTTTGCCTGTTCGTCGGCGCGCAGGGCGCCCGCTGGACCGCGCTCCTCGCGACGCTCGTCAATCTGGCGCTCGGCGTGTTCCTCTGGACGCAGTTCCAGCATGGCGACGGCGCCCCGCAATGGCAGTTTGTCGAGCAGCATACGCTGTTCACGCTGGGCGGCGTCGATTTCCGTTGGGCGCTCGGCATCGACGGCTTCGCCTTCCTGCTGATCGAGCTCTCGCTGTTCCTGATGCCGATCTGCATCGGCGCCAGCTGGCTCTCGGTCACCAAGCGCGTGCCGGAGTACATGGCGGCGTTCCTCGCGACCGAAGTGCTGATGATCGGCACCTTCGCCGCGCAGGATCTGTTCCTGTTCTACATCTTCTTCGAAGGTGGCCTGATCCCGATGTATTTGATCATCGGTATCTGGGGCGGCGTGAACCGCATCTACGCGTCGTACAAGTTCTTCCTGTACACGCTGCTCGGCTCGCTGCTGATGCTCATCGCGATGATCGCGATGGTGCTGAGCACCGGCACCACCTCGATCCCGTACCTGATGGCGCATGACTTCCCGGCCAGCTGGCAGACCTGGCTGTGGTTGGCCTTCTTCGCCTCGTTCGCGGTGAAGATGCCGATGTGGCCGGTCCACACCTGGCTTCCCGACGCGCACGTGCAGGCGCCGACCGCTGGTTCGGTGATCCTGGCGGGCGTGCTGCTGAAGCTCGGCGGCTATGGCTTCCTGCGCTTCTCGCTGCCGATGTTCCCGGTCGCGTCGGTGCAGTTCATGGGCCTGGTGTTCGCGCTTTCGTGCGTCGCGGTGGTCTACACCTCGCTCGTCGCGCTCGTGCAGAGCGACATGAAGAAGCTGATTGCCTATTCGTCGGTCGCGCACATGGCGATCGTCACCATGGGTCTGTTCGCCTTCAACGCGAACGGCATCGACGGTGCGATGATGGTGATGCTGGGCCACGGCGTGGTTTCGGGCGCGCTGTTCCTGTGCGTCGGCATCATCTATGATCGCCTGCACACCCGCGAGATCGACCGCTACGGCGGCCTGGCGATCAACATGCCGCGCTATGCCGTGCTGTTCCTGCTGTTCACCATGGCCTCGATCGGCCTGCCGGGCACCAGCAACTTCGTCGGCGAATTCTTCAGCCTCGCTGGCGTCTATCAGGTCTCGACCTGGACCGCGCTGATCGGCACCACCGGCATCATCCTCGGCGCCGCCTATATGCTCTACCTGTTCCGTCGGGTGGTGTGGGGCGACCTTACCAAGGACGATGTGAAGGCGATGCCCGATCTCGACGCTCGTGAAGTCGCGATGCTCGTGGCGCTGGCTGCCGTGGTGCTGTGGATGGGCGTGTACCCGACCAGCTTCACCGCACCGATGCGTGCCGATGTCGCACGGCTGACGCAGCGCCTCGACGGCGCCGCGCACACCGCGTCGATCAGCGACTCCAAGCCCACGCCGGGTTCGCCCAAGGCGGCTCCCGCTCATGAAGCCTCCGCGCACGGGGAGGCGCACTGATGTCCTATTCAATGCAATTGATGATGACGCTGCCCGAGCTGGTGCTCGCGGCCGGATCGATCGTTCTGATGCTGGTGGCTGCCTGGGGCGGCCAGGCATCTACCAAGCTGGTGAGCTGGGCCTCGGTGGCGCTGCTCGCCGGTGCCGGGATCGCGCTGGCCGGTCCGTCCTCGACGGGCGGCGTGGCGTTTGGCGGCCTGTACCGCGCGGATGCCTTTGCAACCTTCGCCAAGGTGGTGATCTATGCCGCCGCGGCGGTTTCGATCCTCGTCGCGCCGAAGTTCTTTCAGCGCACCTCGGGCGAGGATCTGCGTCCGGAATATCCGGTGCTGATCCTGCTCTCGACCGTCGGCATGGGCATGATGGTTTCGGCGGGCGACCTGCTGAGCCTCTATGTCGGCCTCGAGTTGCAGAGCCTTTCGGCCTACATTCTTGCCAGCTTCATGCGGCGCGACACGCGCTCGGCAGAAGCGGGCCTGAAGTATTTCGTGCTGGGGGCGCTGGCCTCGGGCATCCTGCTCTACGGTATCAGCCTGGTGTACGGCTTCGCCGGCACGACGCTGTTCGAGGGTATTGCTGACGCCTATCGCGCCGGCACTGGCGGCAGCCAGCATACCGGCCTGTTGTTCGGCCTGGTGTTCGTGTTCGCCGGTCTTGCCTTCAAGATCTCGGCCGTGCCGTTCCACATGTGGACGCCGGACGTGTATGAAGGCGCGCCCACCCCGGTCACCGCCTATTTCGCATCGGCGCCCAAGGTGGCGGCAGTGGCGATGGCGGTTCGTGTGGCGGTCGATGCGATGGGTCCGGCAATCCTCGAATGGCGCCAGATCGTGATCTTCGCCTCGCTCGCGTCGATCATCTTCGGTGCGGTCGCGGCGATCGGCCAGACCAACATCAAGCGGCTGCTCGCCTATTCGTCGATCAACAATGTCGGCTTCGCGCTGATCGGGCTCGCGGCCGGCGGTGAGGAAGGCGTGGCGAGCGTGCTCGTCTACATGGCGATCTATGTCGTCATGACGATCGGCAGCTTCCTGGTGGTGCTGCAGATGCGCGACGAGCAGGGCGAGCAGGTCGAGACGATCGCGAGCCTGTCGGGCATGTCGCGTACGCGACCGGGCCTGGCACTGGCGCTGGCGATCTTCATGTTCAGCCTGGCGGGCATCCCGCCGCTGCTCGGCTTCTTCGCCAAGCTGGGCGTGTTCATCGCGGCCATGCATTCGGGCTTGATCGCGTTCGCCACGGTGGGCGCCGCGGCGTCGACGATCGGTGCCTTCTATTACCTCAAGATCGTCAAGACGATGTACTTCGATGAGCCGGCGCCTGCATTTGCGGGCAAGACCGACCTGGTCGAAGGCGGGCTGATTGCGATCAGCGCCGTCGTCATCTCGCCGATCGGCTGGCTCGTGTTCGGTGCGCTCGGCACCTGGTCGCTGGTCGCGGCGAAGGCGCTGTTCTGACGCCTGTGATACGGACCGTCGCCGAGACGGGGTCTACCAATGCCGACATCCTCTCCCTGGCGCTTTCGGGCGCCGGGGAGGGGCTGTGGCTCCGGGCCGAACGCCAGACCGCCGGCAAGGGCCGGCAGGGGCGGGCCTGGGTCTCGCCTGCGGGCAATCTCTACATTTCGACGCTGGTCCGCGTTCGGCCGACCGATCCTTCGCCGGCGACGCTGGCGTTGCTCTCCGCCGTTGCGCTGGAGGAAGCGGTGCGGGCGTTCGGCGTGCAGCCGATGCTGAAATGGCCCAACGACCTGCTGGTGGACGGCGCCAAGCTCTCCGGCATCCTGCTCGAGCGGGCAGGGGATGCGATTGCGGTGGGCATCGGCGTGAACCTGTCGGCGGCGCCCGAGGGTCTGGATCGCGCCGCGACGAGCCTCGCCGCGCGGGGCGTGACCGTTGCTCCCGACATCTTCGCCGAGGTGCTCGCCGAGAGCTTCGGCCGCTGGCTCGAACGCTGGCGGGGCGAGGGGATGTGGCCGGTGCGCGAGCGTTGGCTCGCCAAGGCGCATCCCGAGGGCACGGCGCTTACCGCGCGCCTGTCCGACGGCACCAGCGTCGACGGGCTGTTCGGCGGGCTCGATTCGAGCGGTGCGTTGATGCTTCGCTTGGCCGATGGCACCAGCCGTGCCATTCACGCGGGCGACGTGTTCCTGCTGTAACGAGGAGAGGGAAGGGCGATGCTGCTCGCGATCGACGCCGGCAATACCAATGTCGTGTTCGCGCTGGTGGATGGCGGCGAGATCCGTGCCCGCTGGCGCATCGCCACCGATCCGCGCCGCACGGCGGATGAATATGCGGTGTGGCTAAGCCAGCTGCTCGCGCTGGAGGGATTTGACCGGAGCGCGGTGAGCGGGGTGATCGTCGGCACGGTGGTGCCGCGGGCGCTGCACAACCTGCAGGTGCTCGCCAGCAAATACTTCAGGACCGAGGCAGTGATCGCGGGCAAGGGCAGCGCCGATTGGGGCTTCCCGCTCGACGTGGACGAGCCGCAGAATTTGGGCGCCGACCGCGCACTCAACGTGCTCGCCGGCCATGCGCGGCACGAAGGCGACCTGATCATCATCGATTTCGGCACGGCCACCACTTTCGACGTGGTCGATTATCGCGGTGCCTACAAGGGCGGGATCATCGCGCCGGGCATCAACCTGTCGCTCGACGCGCTGGTGACCGCCGCCGCCAAGCTGCCCCGCATCGCGATCACCGCGCCGGACAGTGCCAGCGTGATCGGCCGCAATACCGTCGATCAGATGCATATCGGCATCTATTGGGGCTATATCGCGATGATCGAGGGGCTGGTCGCACGGATGAAGGCCGAAGTGGGCAGGCCGCTCAGGGTTATTGCGACGGGTGGGCTGGCGATTCTCTTTGAAAAGCATACATCAGTGTTCGATACGATCGAGCCCGATCTTACCATTCAGGGCTTGGCGATGCTGTGGGAACGCAGCCAGCAAGGAAATTAAGTGACTCCAAGAAACGAACTGCTCTTCCTCGCCCTCGGCGGCTCGGGCGAGATCGGCATGAACGTCAATCTCTATGGCTGCGACGGCAAGTGGCTGATGGTCGATTGCGGCATCACCTTCGGCGACGCCAGCTACCCTGGCATCGACGTGATCCTGCCCGACCTGCAGTTCATCGAGGATCGGGTCGACGACCTGCTCGGCATCGTGCTGACCCACGGGCATGAAGATCATATCGGCGCGCTACCCTATCTCGCGGCTGATCTGGGCGTGCCGCTGTACGCGACGCCGTTCACCGCCGGGCTTATCCACGGCAAGCTCGCCGAGGAAGGCATCGACGACCGCGTCGAGCTCAACGTCGTGAAGGAAGAAGGGCCATTCGACCTCGGCCCGTTCAAGATCACCTACACGCCGCTGGCGCACTCGATCCCCGAAGGCAATGCGGTGCTGATCGAGACGCCCTATGGCAAGGTGTTCCATACCGGCGACTGGAAGCTCGACGAAGCGCCCTCGCTGGGCGGTTCCGCGACGGCCGAGGAACTGACCGCGATCGGCGACAAGGGCGTGCTGGCGCTGGTGTGCGATTCGACCAACGTGTTCAATCCCGAAGCCTCGGGATCCGAAGCCGACGTGCGTACCGGCCTTGACGAGGTGGTCGCAGCCGCCAAGGGCCGCGTGCTCGTTACCACCTTCGCCTCGAACGCGGCGCGGTTGCAGACGCTGGGCGACGTCGCACGCGACACCGGCCGCGAGCTGTGTGTGGCGGGGCGTTCGCTCGACCGGATCATCCGTGTCGCCAAGGCGACCGGCTATCTGCGTGACTTCCCCGAGCTGATCGATTTCGACAAGGCAATGACGCTGCCTGCCTCGCGCGTGCTGATCGTCGCCACCGGCGGCCAGGGCGAGCCGCGCGCTGCGCTCAACCGCATCGCCGAGGGCAGCCATGTGCTGAAGCTGCACCAGGGCGACTTGGTGGTATTCTCCTCGCGCCAGATCCCGGGCAACGAGATCGCGATCGGCAAGATCATGAACACGCTCGCCGACAAGGGCGTCGACATCATCACCGATCGCCAGGCTTTCGTCCACGTCTCCGGCCATCCGGGGCGCCCGGAACTGGCCGAGATGTACAAGTGGATCCGCCCGGAGATCATCGTGCCGGTACATGGCGAGATCCGCCATATGCACGAGCAGGCCCGCTTCGCGCTTTCGCAGGGCGTGCCCAAGGCAGTGAAGCAGCAGAATGGCGAGATCATCCGCCTGGCGCCCAACGGTCCGGCCAAGATCGGCCATGCGACCGTCGGCCGGCTGGTGCTCGACGGGGACGTGATCCTGCCCGCCGACGGCGCGACCATGGGCGAACGCCGCCGGATCGCGCTCTACGGCCAGATGTCGGTCGCGGTGGCGATCGATCGCAAGGGCAAGCTGCTTGGGGCACCGCAGATCCGCATCCAGGGCGTGCCGGTGGAAGAGGACCGCGACGACCTGATCGCCGCCGCCGCCGATGCCGCCGTCGAGGCGGTGAAGAAGGACTGGCGCGATCGCGAAAAGCTGCGCGAGTCGCTGCGCCTCGCGGTGCGGCGCGTCGCGGTGCGCTTCACCGGCAAGAAGCCGGTAGTGGACGTGCTGCTGATCGAGGCGTAACCTCGCAACCATGAAGTGGCAGTCGGCGCTCGCGATCTATACGCTCTTCTGGGCGATGTCGGTGTTCTTCGTGCTGCCCTTCGGGGTCAGGACCAGCGAGGAGGCGGGCGTTCCGCTCGTCCCCGGCCAGGCGCCGAGCGCGCCGCACAGCTTCAACCCGACGCGGATCGTGGTGCGCACCACGATCCTGTCGGCGGTGCTGTTCGCTGCCTTCTACCTCAACTATGTCTATGGTTGGGTGACCGCCGAGATGCTCGACTGGACGCGATAACTACCAGCAAAATAAGCATTTGTGCGGAAAAGGGTGCTCTGGCTGCCTATAAGAGCGGGATGGAAGACCTGCGCCGACACCACGCTCAGATGCTCGCCGCCATCGACGAACTGGAGCAGCTCACCCAGTCGCCCAGCTGTGACGACAAGGCGGTGATGGCGGTTCGCTATCGCCTCACCCGGGCCAGCAGCGCGCGGCGGCGAGAGGTGGTCGCGCTGTGCGAGCGGTTGATCAATGCGGGCGCAGCGGACCCGGCGCTGCGATCGCTGCGGGACTCGACCAACCTTTCGCGCGCGACCTCCAGCAGCCATATCGGCACCTGGACGCTGCGCCAGGTCGTGGCGGACTGGCCCGGCTATGTCCGGGCCTCGGCAGCGATGCGGGCGGCGCTGCGGCGTGAAATGGCGCGGGAGGCAGCGGTGCTCACACCCCATTTTGCCGCCGCTATGTGAACGTTCACATTTCTGTCATCTTCGCTTGCCATGCGGTGCGAATGCGGGGCGCATCCCGCCGCTGAAAGGGGGGCGGGTGCCTGCCGCCCCGCGCGAGGGAGACAGATGATGCACACTACACGACGCGAGCTTCTGCTGGGCGCTGCCGGTTCGATGCTGGTGCTCGGCGCGCCCGGGGTCGTGCGGGCGCAGCAGATTTTCCGCGCCTATCCCTTCACGCTCGGCATCGCCGCGGGCGATGCGTCGTCGGACGGATTCGTGCTGTGGACGCGACTCGCTCCCGAGCCGCTGGAGCCGCATGGCGGCATGCCGATGGCGCCGATCGCGGTGCAGTGGGAAGTCGGTTCCGATCCTGCCTTCAAGACCATCGCCGCCAAGGGCGAGGCGCTAGCCCGGCCCGAGCTCGGCCATGCCGTGCACGTCGAGGTGGCCGGGCTGCAGCCGGACCGCCCGTACTGGTACCGCTTCACCTGCGGCCGCGAGCGTTCGATGCGCGGCCGGGTGAAGACGCTGCCCGCCGCTGGTGCTTCGGTGACGAAGGCGCGGTTCCTCGTCGCCGGCTGCCAGCATTACGAACAGGGGCTCTATACCGCCTATGCGCATGCCGCGCGCGAGGAGGCAGACTTCCTCTTCCACTATGGCGACTATATTTACGAGGGCCGCGCTACCCCGGTTGCGTTCGATTATGGCGGCAATCCGAGGAAGATCATCCGCGCGCATGTCGGCGAGGAGCCGTTCAGCCTCGACGACTATCGCCGCCGCTACGCCCAGTACAAGACCGATCCCGATCTGCAGGCGGCACATGCGGCGACCGGCTGGTACGCCACCTTCGACGACCATGAGATCCAGAACAACTGGGTGAGCGACCGCGACCAGAACGGCACCCCGCCCGAGGCGTTCCTGTTGCGCCGTGCCGCCGCCTTCCAGGCCTGGTACGAGCATATGCCGGTGCGCAGCAGCTCGATCCCCAAGGGTGACTCGATCCAGGCCTATCGCCGCGCACGTTTCGGCGACCTGCTCGACCTGCACCTGCTGGACACGCGCCAGTTCCGCACCGATCAACCCTGCGACGACGGCTTCAAGCCGAGGTGCGCGGGCTGGGATGCCGCCGATGCGCAGGTGCTTGGCGGCACTCAGGAGGCGTGGCTCGGCCGAAACCTTGCCGAGGGCAGGGCGCGCTGGAACGCGGTCGCGCAGCAGGTGATGATGATGCCGCTCGACCGCCGCATGGGCGACGAGCCCGCGCCGATCCGCAACATGGACAGCTGGGGAGGCTACGACCTGCCGCGCGAGCGGCTGCTCTCGACGTTCGCCGGCCACGGCAATGTCGTGGTGCTGACGGGCGACGAGCACCAGAATTACGCCGGCGAGCTGCGCACCCGCGCCGGTCAGGGTGAGGCCGTGGCGGTGGAATTCGTCTCCACCTCGATCAGCTCGGGCGGCGACGGCGCCGATGTCCGCGCGGGCAGCGACAAGATCCTCGGGCGCAATCCGTACCTGAAGTACATGAACGACCGCCGCGGCTATCTGCTGTGCGAGGTAACGCGCGACCAGTGGCAGGCGCAGTTCCGCACCGTCGATCAGGTCACCGATCCGGGCGCGCCGGTGAAGACCGCGCGCACCGCGATCGTCTCCCAAGGCCGCCCCCAGCTCGACTTTGCCTGACGGGGACGCGGGTTGCACCAGGAGCAGGGAAGCTGCCCGGTTGATGCAGGTCGGCGCACGGTGATCCGCCGCGCCGGCGATGCCGGATTTGCAGCGATGGCGGTGGCAGCGGCGGGGGCGCCGCTGCAGGCAAGCGCGGGGGCGATCATGAAGGCGGAAGCAGCACCTGATTTCGGGCCGAGCGTGCTGGTACTCGATCCGTCCATGCCCGGCGGGGAGGTTCAGGCGGCGATCGACGCGATCTTCGCCGAGCAAGAGGGGGCGCACTTCACCGATCGCCGCTTCGCCATCCTGTTCCGGCCGGGCCGGTACACGGCGGACGTGCGCGTCGGCTTCTTCACGCAGGTCCTGGGGCTCGGGGCGATGCCGGGGGCGGTGACGATCGACGGCCATGTCCGCGTCGATGCCGGGTGGCTCCAGGGGAATGCGCTCGCCAATTTCTGGCGTGGCGCGGAGAACCTGACCGTGCGTCCGCCGGGGAGCTGGAACCGCTGGGCCGTCTCGCAGGCAGCGCCCTATCGCCGCATCCACATGATGGGCGATCTGGTGCTCGACGACGGCGGTTCGTCGAGCGGCGGCTTCCTCGCCGATTGTCGGATCGAAGGCACGATCCGCGCCGGCAGCCAGCAGCAATGGTATAGCCGCAGCAGCCGCATCGGGGCCTGGCACGGCGTGAACTGGAACATGATGTTCCAGGGCGTCGAGGGGGCGCCCGCGACCACCTTCCCCGACCCTGCGGTCACGACGCTGCTGCGGGTGCCGCTGCTTCGCGAGAAGCCGTTCCTGCAGGTCGATGCGGCGGGCCGCTGGTCGGTTTTCGTGCCGGCATTGCGGCGCGACGCAGTGGGCACGAGCTGGGCGGACGGGCCAGCGGCGGGCAGCGCCTTGCCGATCGAGCACTTCTTTCTCGCCCGGCCGGAGACGGACGCCGCGACGCTCAACGCCGCGCTCGCGCGCGGCCAGCACCTGCTGTTCACCCCCGGCGTCTATCGGCTCGACGCGCCGATCCGCGTGGCCGCGGCCAATCGCGTGCTGCTCGGCATCGGCCTCGCGACACTGCAGGCGGTGAACGGCACTGCCGTGCTGGAGATCGATGACGTGCCCGGCGTCACCGTGGCCGGCCTGATGATCGATGCGGGGGCGGAGCGCTCGCCGGTATTGGTCCAGGTCGGCCCGCGCGGCAGCGACGGCGATCATCGCGGCAACCCGGTGTTGCTCGCCGATCTGTTCTTCCGGGTCGGCGGCGTCGAGGTGGGCAGGGTCGAGACCTGCCTGGAGATCAACAGCCACCATGTCCTGGCCGATCATCTTTGGATCTGGCGCGCGGATCACGGCGATGTCGACGGCACCCGCGTGCATGTCGGCTGGGACGAGAGCACGGGCGACCACGGGCTGGTGGTGAACGGCGACGACGTGACGGTCCACGCGCTGTTCGTCGAGCATTTCCAGCGGTACCAGACCTGGTGGCGGGGAAATCGGGGCCGGACCTATTTCTACCAGAACGAGCTGCCCTATGATCCCCCGGCCCAGGCTGCCTGGATGGCGGGCAGTACGCGGGGCTGGGCGGCATACAAGGTCGACGACACCGTGCGTGAGCATGAGGCGGTGGCGCTGGGCGTGTATGTCTATTTCCGCACCAACCCGCAGGTGGTGCTGGACAGCGCGATCGAGGCGCCGGGGCGGCCGGGGGTGCGCTTTCGCCACGTCACCACGATGTCGCTCGGTGGCGGGGTGGGCACGATCGCGCATCTGGTGAACGACACCGGCGCGGCGGCGCGGCCGGGGGCGACGTTGCAGCGGCTGCGCGCCTATCCCTGATCGGCGGCGGACGGCTCTCGGACGAGAAGCATCACCAGCCCGCCCGCCAGGGTGAGGCCGGACAGCAGGAACAGCAGCGGGGCGAAGCTGCCCGGCGTCGCCGCCACCCAGGCGATGGCGGTGCCGACCAGCGCCGGCAGCGTATTGGTAAGGTTGAGGATGCCAAGGTCGCGGCCGCGGTGCTGCGCGCTCGGTAGCTCCTGCATCCAGAACGCCCCGTGGATCGCCATGAACAGCTGTGCGCCTACGCCGTAGACGAGGAACCCGGTCACCGCGACGGGCCGGGAGACGGCGAGGGCCATCACCGCCAGGCCGCCGGCGGTGATCGCTGCCGCACCGAGCAGGAACGGCTTCCGGCGTCCGATTCGGTCCGACAGGCGGCCTAGCAGCAGCGTGCACGGCAGGGGCAGCAGATAGGCGAGCACCAGCGTGCGGCCTACGAAATCGGCGGCGTCCAGCGCGCTCCGGCGCGGCGGCAGGTCGGCGAAATAGTAATAGAGGTACAGCGTTAGGCCATTCCCCGCGGATTGGAGCAGCAGCCGCGCGACCCAGGCCGCGGCAAGATTGCGCCGTGCGCGGGTTTGCGGAAGCGCGACCGCCTGCTGTGGCAGCCGCCGCGCGCCGGAGAAGGCGAGCGGCACCACCAGCAGCGCGATCGCGAGGGACAGCAATCCCAGGCGTGCGGCCTCGGCCAGCCCGGGCAGCTTCACCAGCGCCCAGGCCGTCGCCGCGCCGATCGGGTTTGCCAGTGCGAGCAGGCCTCCGGTGAATCCCTTCTGGCCGTCGGGGATCTCGTCCGCCATCAGCGCCATCAGCGGCGCCAGCACGGCATTGGCGGCGCATTGTACCGCGACCACTGCGAGGAGCACGCTGGCGGGGGAATGCGCGCGGGCGAAAAGTGCATAGGCGACCGCGAGGCCGATCACCCCGACCACCAACCAGCGGCGGCGGCCCTTGCCCCGCGCTGCCGACCGGTCGCTCAGCCATCCGAAGCCGAGATTGGCAGCGATGGCCGCCACCGTTCCGACCATGGCGACAAGCGTGAAGAGGTTGAGACGGTCAGGGCCGGCCACCGCTTCGACCTTCATCGGCAGGAATACGGTGAACAAGGGCAGATACCCGATCGTGCCGCCGGCGTTGGCCAGCGCGAAAACAAGCAGGAAGCGCCAGTGTCGTGCGGTTCCGTCGGCGACGGCGGCAGGGGTTGAAGACGCGGTCATGCGAGCGCTCGATTAGAGCGTGCGACTTGTCGTGCCAACGTGGTTTCAAGCGTTGCGCCGGCTTTTCGCGCTTCCGCATGAAACGTCGTGTAGATGACAGTTTTGAGAACGATTCCTACGCAAAATACTACGAAAATGTGACTTATTGACCCGCAAAAGAACGCCGCTAAGTGAACGTTCACATCATGGAGGGGCCATGATCATGGAAATGGCGGGGAGCCAATATGACGCGTGAACATGCAAGGACGATGATGCTTTTGTGCGCGGGGATTTCCTCGCTCGCGCTGCTGGCGATGTCGGGAACTGCTGCGGCGCAGACCGGGGTCGAGTCTGCAGCCACCGGACCCGACGGCGACGTCGTCGTCACCGGCATTCGCGCCAGCTTGCGCGAGTCGCTCGCGCTCAAGCGGGACGCGCAGGGCGTGGTCGACGGCATCACGGCCGAGGACATGGGCAAGTTCCCCGACACCAACCTGGCCGAATCACTGCAGCGCATCACCGGTGTCTCGATCGACCGTTCAATCGGTGAAGGCTCGACCGTCACCGTCCGTGGCTTCGGGCCGAACTATAATCTGGTGACGCTCAACGGCCGCCAGATGCCCACTTCGACGCTGGACGGCGGCGCCACCGCGCCGACGTCGCGCCTGTTCGATTTTGCCAATCTCTCCTCGGACGGCATCGCGGCGGTAGAGGTCTACAAGACCGGCCGCGCCGACATCGAATCGGGCGGCATCGGCTCGACGATCAACATTCGCACGCCGCGCCCGCTCGACAAGCCGGGCCTGCACGGCAGCGTCGCCGTCTCAGGCATGTATGATTCGTCGAGCAACGCCCGCAAGACGCCCATCACGCCCGAGCTCTCCGGAATCATCAGCGACAGCTTCGCCGACGACCGCATCGGCATCCTGATCGCCGGCACCTACCAGAAGCGCAAGGCGGGCAACAACGAAGCCTATGTCGGCTGGAAGAACGGCCGCACCGGATCGGACAAGGCAGGCGAACTTGCTCAGCCGGGCGATCCCCGCGCCGCCAACATCACCAACCGCCCGACCGGCGACCAGATCTACACGGTGCCGCAAAATGCCGGCATCGGCATCAACGACATCGCGCGTGAGCGGATCAACGGCCAGGCGGTGCTGCAGTTCAAGCCGTCCGACACGCTGACCGGCACGATCGACTATGTCTATTCGCGCAACCGCGTGACGGTGCGCAGCAACAGCATCGGCGTCTATTTCAACAACAACGATACCGTCAGCAGCTGGACTGGCGGCGCGGTGGCGAGCCCGATCTTCTACACCGAGCGATTCAAGGCGAGCGAGGGCAAGGACGTTTCCTACGTCAGCAACCTCAGCGCCAACCAGAGCGAGAACAACTCGATCGGCGGCAACCTCCAGTGGAAGCCCGAAGGGGCATTCTCGTTCGAGCTGGACGGCCACCACTCGATCGCGCGGTCGGGCCCGACCAACAAATATGGCACCAGCACCTCGGTCAGCACCGCCATCTTCGGCGCGGCGAGCCAGACCATCGACTTCAGCCACTATATGCCGGTGCTGTCGATCACGATGCAGCCGGGCATCGACCTGATCGACGCGTCGCGCATTCAGGCGACCGGCAACTCGTTCCGCAACGGCCTGTTCCGCGACGAGATCAACCAGGCCCAGTTCAAGGGCCGGTACGAGCATGGCGGCCTGCTCGACAGCGTCGACTTCGGTATCTCCTATGTCGATAACAAGGTCCGCTCGGCCTATGGCTTCCTCCAGAACAACACCTGGGGCGGCGCCGGCCCGGCGTCGGACCTGCCGGACAGCCTGTTCACGCTGGCGACGGTTCCCGACAAATATCCGGGCCTGAAGACCGACGGCAGCCTGCTGATCCAGCAGATCTACACCAAGAATTTCGAGAGCCTGGTCGGCAATCTCGAGAGCCTGTACAAGATGTGCTCCAAGCCGCAGAGCGGCACGCCGCTCGCGCCCGATACCTGCCTGGCGCAGTACACCGTCGATCGCCACATCCAGGAAAAGACGCTCGCGCCGTTCCTCCAGGCGAACGTGAAGTTCGATGCATTCGGCCGCCCGGCGCATCTCTATGCCGGGGTCCGCTACGAGAAGACCTGGATCGACTCCTCGGCGCTGGTGCCCGTTGCCACGGGGACCAAGTGGGTCGCGGCGAACGAGCTCAACGTCGTCTACTCGGGCAAGAGCGACTATACCACGCTCAGCGGTTCGTATCAGAACTGGCTGCCCTCGTTCGACTTCGACATCTCGCCGCTCAAGAACGTCAAGCTGCGGGCATCGTACGGGCACACCATCGCGCGGGCAGATTATGGCAGCCTGCAGGGCGGCCAGACGATCGACTCGCTGTTCCGCGTCGATGGCGGCACCGGCAGCCAGGGCAATCCGGGGCTGCTGCCGTACAAATCGAAGAACCTCGATTTCTCGGCCGAGTGGTACTACCAGCCCGAGAGCTACATCTCGGTCGGTTATTTCCACAAGTCGGTGGTGAATTTCATCGGGACCGGCCAGGTGAAGAAGCCGGTGTTCGGCCTGACCAACCCGGCCGACGGCCCGCGCTACAAGGCGGCGCTCGCGGCGCTGGGCGCAGGCGCGACTTCGAACGACATCCGCCAGTATATCTTCGCCAATTATCCAGGTTCGGTGAAGATCACCGGCGGGACGCCTGGCGCCTATACCGGTGACATCCTCGGCCTGCCCGAGGATAATGCGGTGCTGTTCACCGTCAACACACCGGTCAACAACGGCCAGACCGCCAACGTCCATGGCTGGGAATTCGCGATCCAGCACGGTTTCTGGGATACTGGTCTGGGGATGATCCTCAACTACACGATCGTCGACGGGGACGTGCATTACAGGAACAACGTGCCGGCGACGGTCAACCAGTTCGCGCTGGTGGGCCTGAGCGACACGGCCAACGTGATCGGTTATTACGACAAGAACGGCATTCAGGCGCGCGTCGCCTATAACTGGCGCGCCGAGTTCCTGGCGGGCGCGGGATCGAACCCGAGCTACACCGAAGCCTATGGCCAGATCGATGCCAGCGCGAGCTGGGAAGTGCGCCCGCGGACCAGCCTGTTCTTCGAAGGCATCAACCTGACGGGCGAGGGCCGCCGCACGCACCAGCGGACCGAGCAGTATGTCGGCGTCACCGCGCCGGGCTATGCCCGCTACACGGTGGGCCTGCGCTACCGCTTCTGAACACCGGGGCCTTGCGGTTGCACGACCGCAAGGCCCTTCCGCCCCGCTGCGCGGCGTGCGAACGCCGCCGGCGGGGAAGGGGGACCGACATGACCGACCATCCGCTCGTGACCATCGACGATCATCGCGCGGTCCGTATCGACCGGCGGCGCGGCGCCGCGCTGGGCGATGCCGTCCAGCTTTGCCTCATTGTGCCCGATGAGTTCCGCCAGGTGCAGAACGCCTATCCGATCCTGTTCCAGCGCACCGCAGCGCGCGACGGCTTCCAGGCGACAGCGCTGTTCGGCTTCGCGCCGGACGAGAACCTGTATCTCGACGGCGATCGCTGGGATGCGCCCTATCTGCCGCTGGCGATGGCGACCCGGCCCTTCCTGATCGGCCCGCCGGCAAGGGGCGGGGACGTCCCCCAGCTCCATCTGGCCGGCGCGAGCCCGCGCGTGCTGGTACCGGGCGATCTCGGCTATGACGAAGCCTCGCCGCTGTTCGACGCCGACGGAGGCCCGAGCGCCTATCTCGCCGCCGTGCTCGACGGCCTCGGCGAGCTCGATCGCGGTTACCGCGCTGCCCCTGCTTTCTTCGACGCGCTGGAGCGGCACGACCTGCTCGAGCCCGTCTCGATCCGCTTCGACGATGCCGACGGCAATGCCCGGCAAATCGTCGACTTTCACGGCATCCACGAAGAGCGGTTCGCCGCGCTCGACGGCGACGCGCTGGGCGAGCTGCACCGCGAGCACCATTTGCTGCCGATCACGATGGCGCTGGCATCGCTCGCCAACCTGCCGTCGCTGATCGTGCGGCAGCAGCGTCGGGGTACCGATGCCTGATCCTGCCGACCTGTTCGACGGGCTGCGGCCAGTCTCGGCGATCACCGTGGCGGATTGCTGGGCGCTAGACCACGCGCTGGCCGCCTCGGCCGAGCCGTTCGTGGTGCGCGGGCTGGTCGCCGACTGGCCGCTCGTCGCCGCGGGTGCGAAAGGGCCGCCGAGCGCGCGCACCTATCTCTTCGGCTTCGCCCGCGACACCGATTTCACCTATGCCGAGGGCGTACCCGGCGGCGGCGAGCGAATCTTCTACGACGACACCATGGCGATGAACCATCGCACCCGCCGCGCGCGCATCGCCGCGATCTTCGCGGAAATGGAAGCAGGCGAGGGCCAGGCCGATGCGCCGCTCCGCTACATCGCCTCCACCGACGTGCCGCGCTTCTTCCCGGGCCTGGCCGAGGCCAATGCGATGCCGCTGGGTCCCCGCGAGGGCCTGGCTGCGACGATCTGGATCGGCAGCGCCACGCGCGTCGCCGCGCATTTCGACGAGCCCGACAATCTGGTGTGCACCGCCGTCGGCCATCGCCGCTTCACGCTGTTTCCGCCGGACCAGTTCGCCAATCTCTATCTCGGCCCGCTGGACAACACCCCCGGCGGCCGCGCGATCAGCATGGTCGACTTCCATGCGCCGGATTTCGCGCGCTTCCCCCGGTTCCGCGAGGCGCTCCGTCACGCTCGTACGGTGGTGCTGGCGCCGGGCGACGCGCTGCGCATCCCCAGCCTGTGGTGGCACCATGTCGAGGCGCTCGATCGCTTCAATGTGATGATCAACTATTGGTGGCGGACCCGCCCTGCCTGGCTCGCCGAGCCGAACGACGCGCTGCTCGCGGCGCTGCTCGCGATCCGCGACCTGCCGGCGGAGGCGCGCGCGCATTGGCGGCAGGTTTTCGACAATTATGTCTTCGCACCCGGCGAGACGTTGACCGCGCATATCCCGGACGGGGCGCGGGGCGTGCTCGATCCGCTAACGCCCGAGACGGCGGGACAATTGCGTGCCTATCTGTTGCGGCAGCTGAGCCGCTGAGCGAAGAAGAAGGGGTGAGGAAACCGTATGTCTCGTAGGCGCCAGTCCGTGACGATCCGCCATGTCGCGGCCGATGCCGGCGTCTCGCTGCAGACGGTGAGCCGGGTGATCAACAAGGAGCCCGGCGTGCGGCCGGAGATGCTCCACCGGGTGCAGGCGTCGATTGCCAAGCTCGGCTACGTCCCTTCTCTGGCGGCGCAGCGGATGAGCGGATCGCGTTCGTACCTGATCCTCGCGCTCAACGATCGCGAGCGGACCATCGCCGACTGGCGCGCGCGCGAGGGGCGCGACTGGGTCGACCAGATGCTGCTCGGCGGCATGCTCGCTTGCGCCGCGCATGGCTATCGGATGATCGTCGAGCTGGTCGACACCCAGAGCGACCAGATCGAGCGCGAAATCAACGCCGCCATCGCCGCGCTCCAGCCCGACGGCGCGATCCTCACCCCGCCGCATTCGCAGAACCCGGTGATCCTGCGTCTGCTCGCCGAGAAGGGGATCGAGATCGCGCGGATCGGTTCGGTCGCCGCGGGCCCCGGGCACATGCTGGTGCAGGACGATCGCGGCAGCGCGCGGCTGGCGACCGAGCATCTGCTGGCGCTCGGCCATCGTCGCATCGGCTTCATCGCCGGGCCCGATTCGTACGAGCTGAGCGCCTGGCGCGTCGAGGGGTGGCGCGCGGCAATGGCGGCGGCCGGGCTTGCGTCCGAGGGGCTGCTGGAGACCGGCGACTTTTCCTACGATGCCGGGCTGATCGCGGCGCGGACCCTGCTCGACCGCGCCGACGTGACCGCCGTGATCGCCGCCAACGACCAGACGGCGCTGGCGACGCTGGCGGCGGTGCGGGGGCGGGGGCTCAGCGTGCCCGAGGACGTGTCGCTGGTCAGCTTCGACGACACGCCGATCGTGCGGTTCGCCAGCCCGGCGCTCACCGCCGTGTCCCAGCCGATCGCCGACATCACGGCGAAGGCGGTCGAGCGGATCATCGACGCCTGCGCGGGCCGCCCGCCTGCCTCGACCGAGCCGGTGGTGCTGCCCTCGACGCTGATCGTGCGGGACTCCACCCGCCGGCCGCCGGCACGGTAACGCCCCGGACTCTACAACCGTCATTCCGGCGAAAGCCGGAATCCATTGGGGTCGCCGGCGCGGTTCCTGCGGAAAGCGAATGGCGTCTGGATCCCGGCTTTCGACGGGATGACGGCTTTGGGGGGGGCGTATCAGGCCCCCAAACCCTCAGCTTCGCAGCCGCTCGATCGCCTGGGCAAGCGCCACATAGAGCTTGCCCGCATCCGACGAGAGCAGGGTCACCGCCAGCGGATTGCCTTCGCGCAGGCCGAGCACCTGGCGCAGCATCGTCTCGAAATCATGGACGTAGCGATGCACATGGTCGCGGAACACGTCGTCATGATCGTACAGCCGGTGGATCTCGCGCGCCTCGTGCGGGGCGAGCAGCCGCACCGCGCGGCGGGTGAACACGCCGCGATCGCCCTTCAGGTACGCCCCCCAGGCACCGTCGGTCACCTCGGTCGAGAAGGTCTTGGCGATATCGATTGAGGTCGAGTGCAGCGCGTCGATCAGCAGCGCCATGCGGTGCGCGAAGCCATCGCCGTCAGCGCGTTCCTGCGCATCCTGTGCCTCGGCGATGCGCGCCTCGGCGAGCTGGTTGGCGTCCTCCAGCACCGTCATCTGCGCGCGGAGATGCTCGGCCGCGCGGGCGGCCGCGCCAATCGCGGCATCGGCGGCCTTGGTCAGCATGTCGACCTGCTGGCGCACGGATAGCTCCACCGCGCGTTCGATCACGCTGTCGGTGGTGTCCTGCAGCACGCGATTGACCGCCGGGACGATGCCGTCGATCGCCTCGCGCGCATGGTCGGCGGCCTTGTTGGCGCTGTCGCGTACCCGCAGCAGCGTTTCGATCAGCTCAGGGGCGGCGTCGCTGGTGAAGCTCTTGGCGTGGACGATCGCGCCGTCGACCGCGCGGCTCAGCGTCTCCGCCTGCTCGGCGGCGGTCGCCAGCGTCTCGGCGAGCGCGGCGCGACCGCTTTCCAGCGCGGCCTGCTGCTGGGTGACCGATGCGGCGATGCCCTCCACCGCGTCATGGGTCGCCTCGGCGGCGGTGACCAGGCCGAGCAGTTCGGGCTTGGACGCGGCGATGCGCTTGCGGGTGGTGTCGATCCGCTCGTCGAGCCGCTCCAGCGCGGCCGGCATGGTCTCGTCGATCTCGCGCGCGGCGGCGTCGAGCGCGGTCAGCAGTTCCTCGGAAGTGGCGATCGCCCCACGCGCGGTCGATTCGCCGGTGCGCATCGACTGGGTCATCCCGTCCATCGACTGGTGAAGGCTGTGGATGGCGGTCGCCAGCGCCTCGGTGCGGCGGGTGCCGGCGGCGTGGAGTACTTCCAGCTCGCGGTCGAATTCGCTCGCGCCCTCGGAGAGACGGGCGAACAGCGCGTCGCTGCGCCGCTGCTCCTCGCTCAGTCGCGCCGAGATGCGGATGATCGCATCCTCGATCAGCGCCATGCGCTGGGCCATCGCGGCGCTGCTGTCCTCGCTCGCGCGTTCGAGCGCGGCCTGGTTGGCGCTCAGCATCGCGAGGATCGCCTCGCCCTGCGCGGCAATGCCCTGGCGCGACTGGTCGACGGCGGCGGCGGCACGATCGAGCACGGCGTCGACCTGCGCCGACATCTGGTCGGTCACCTGTTCCAGGCGGCTGCTCGCGGCCTCGCTGGTCGCTTCCATGCGGGAGATGTGGGCTGCCAGCCGCTCGGCGGCGCCGCTTGCGATACGATCGGCTTCGCGGCCGCGCTCGGCAAGCACGGTCAGCTGGATGTCGAGCGCGGCGGCGGTCTGCCCCGCCTGCAGGCCCGCGGCGTCGACGCGATCGGCCAGCCCACGCATTTCCTCATGTGCTCGGGGCAAGGAGGCGAGGACGACCGCGATGCTGTGTTCGGCGGCGCTGGTCATGGCGCTCAACTGCTGGGTGCTCGCGGCGATCGTCTCGGCCTGGCGCTGCGCGCTCGCGGCGGCGTGGGCGAGGCGTTCGCTGGCGGCGTCGCTGAGCACCGACAGGCCGCTCTCCTGCTCGGCGATTGCGCGGCGCTGCGCCACCATCCGATCGATGAGCGCGGCGGTGCGGGTCTCCAGCGCCTCTGCCTCCGCCCGCATCGCCCGGGCGGTGTCGGCGAAGCGGCGGGCCTCGCGGGTGCTGGTGCGCATGACGATCAGGTAAAGGAGCGCGACGAGCGCCCCCGGCACGCAGAGCGAGGCGAGCAGCTGGACGCGCTGGAAGTCGCTGATCGGCTCTCGCAAGGCGGGCAGCGCAAGCGTCGCCATGCCATAGGTGGCCCCCACTCCGGCGGCGATTGCGAGCAACGGCGCGACCCAGCCGAACTGCGACGGGGCATCCCCGTCCGACGCCGCGTCGGGCGCGGGATCGTCGATCACGAGGCTCTCCGCCAGCACCGGCGGTTCGGCGGGCAGGGTTTCGAACGGTACGGCGGATTCAGCGGTGGAGCCCCCAGTCATCCGGGCACTGTACCAGCTTTGCCGCGCGGACCAATACCGGGTTGGCAACGAACGGTTAACGATCATGCCGCTACGATCGCGCCATGGCCTATGATCCCGGTGCAATCGATACGAGCCTGGCAGCTGCGGTGGGCGACGATCCGGCGCTGATCGCCGAGCTGCGCGACGCGTTCCTTGAGAGCGTGAACCGTTCGGTGGACATGATGAAATCGTCCAAGGGCGCCGAGCAATGGGCAGGCGCCGCGCTCCGGCTGCAGAGCCTGGCGGGCAGCTTCGGCGCGACCGGCCTGATGGGGCTTGCCGAGGAGGCGGTGCGGCGCAGCGCCCAGGACGGCGCGCTGCTGCGCCGGATCGACAAGGCGGTCGAGAAGCTCTGAGCGGAGCGCTAGCGGACTAGCGTCGGCATTCGGCCATGTAGTCGGGTGGCCGGCAATGGTGGGGAGCTGTGGTTGTCAAAAAAGCGGTGAGTTTCCGGTCGTCAGTTTCTCGGCAGCGTTTCCTACGAACACCAAGGCGATCACCGCCAGCAGCACCCACCATCCTGCGTTTCGCCTGCGGGTGTTCAGCCAAAAGACCGCAGGGGGCAGGCCAAAAAGGACTGCTCCGCCAACTATCAAAGTAGCCCAGGACAGCGCCATCATCGTTTCCCCTCGAACGTCTATGACAGCTAGATGCAATGTCCGCTTTTGGGCGACAGCCGACTCACGGTTTCGTCAGTCCGCCGCCGCGGACTCGGGCTCGAACACATCCTTCTCCCAGTTCCGCACATAGGCCGAGCCAGTGGGCGCATCGATCAGGTGGACCCAGCTGTCGTCGATGTTGAGCACGCGGCCGAGCGCGACGCATTCGATCGCGCGGGCGCCGATCGCCTCGTCTTCGAGCCCGCGATAATCGCCGCGGATACGCCAGCCGCTGTCGGGTTCGTCGCCGATGCCCGGGGGCAGCGGCAGTTCGCGGTAGAGATAATGGACCGCAGCACCCTGTTCGAGGACGCAGCTGTCGACCAGGCAGCGCGCGTCATAGTGGCGCCGCGCCGGCGCCGAGGGCGGCCGCACCGGCCGGTTCTCGCCCCAGCGCAGGTCGATCACGTCGCCGCGGCGGAAGGCGATCTCGCGGCCGGGACGGAGTTGCGGCATGTCGAGCGGCACATTGTCCAGCCGGCCCCACAGCCGGTCGCCCTCGGCGCGGGTGATCTCCACCCACATCCGCTCGGCGGCATAGTCGCGCGACGCGGGCGTGGACTGGAAGATCAGCTTGGCGAGATCGCCCAGGCGCAGCGCCAGCACCTCGTTCTCGCTGGGCAGGAAGAACGTGTAGGGCGCAGCCTCGGCCATTGGCCGGGGATCGGCGATCGTGTAGCTGCCGAACAGCCGCCGGCGCCAACGGTAGAGCATGTCGCGGATCGTGGTCATCGCTTTCTACTCAACTCGCGCATCGCTGCATCGATCCCTGCAATCGTGAGGGGAAACATCCGGTCGCGCATCAGCGCGCGGATCATCGTCACCGAGTGCGAATAGCTCCATTGCGCCTCGGGCAGCACGTTGAGCCAGACGGTGGCGGGGTAGGTATCTACCACCCGCTGCAGCCAGGTGGCACCCGGCTCCTCGTTCATATGCTCGACCGAGCCGCCGACATGGGTGATTTCATAGGGGCTCATCGACGCGTCGCCGACGAAGATCACCTTATAGTCGTGGCCATATTTGTGGAGGATGTCGGCGGTGCGGGTGCGTTCGGTGAAGCGGCGACGATTGTCCTTCCACACGCCTTCGTACAGGCAGTTGTGGAAGTAGAAGAATTCGAGGTTCTTGAACTCGCCGGTGGCGGCCGAGAAAAGCTCCTCGCAGAGCTTGACGAACGGGTCCATCGAACCGCCGACGTCGAGGAAGAGCAGCAGCCTCACCGCATTGTGGCGTTCGGGCCGCATCCTGACGTCCAGCCAGCCTTGCCTTGCGGTGCCGGCGATCGTGCCGTCGATGTCGAGCTCTTCCGCCGCACCTTCACGGGCGAAGCGGCGCAGGCGGCGCAGCGCCACCTTGATGTTGCGCGTGCCCAGTTCGCGGGTCGAGTCGAGATTGCGGAAGTCGCGCGCCTCCCACACCTTCACCGCGCGCTGGTGCTTGCCTTCGCCGCCGATCCGCACGCCTTCGGGATTGTAGCCGCCATTGCCGTACGGCGAAGTGCCGCCGGTGCCGATCCATTTGCTGCCGCCCTGATGCCGCTCCTGCTGCTCGGCGAGGCGCTGCTGGAGCGTCTCCATCAGCTTTTCCCACGAGCCGAGCGCCTCGATCGCCGCCTTTTCCTCGCCGGTGAGATATTTCTCGGCGATCACACGGAGCCATTCCTCGGGGAGTTCGGCGGGGGCGACGCCGTAATGGCTCGCGATCCCCCGGAAGACCTTGGCGAAGACCTGGTCGAACCGGTCGAGCAGCCCTTCGTCCTTCACATAGGTGGCGCGGGCAAGGAAGTAGAAGGCCTCGGGCGTCGGCTCGATCACCTGCGCGTCGAGCGCCTCGAGCAGCAGCAGATGTTCCTTGAGGCTGGCGGGAATGCCCGCGGCGCGCAGCTCGTCGAGAAAGGCGAGGAACATGGACCTAGACTAGGCCCGCGGGATGGCGCGCGTCCATTACGTTGACCGCCGGAGGCTGCCCGTCCGCCGCATCGCTATTTCTGCCGCCGGGCCATGAAGGCGAGGCGTTCGAACAGCATCACGTCCTGCTCGTTCTTGAGCAGCGCGCCGTGGAGCGGCGGGATCGCCTTGGTCGGGTCGCGTGACTGGAGCACCTCCAGCGGCATGTCCTCGTGGAGCAGCAGCTTGAGCCAGTCGAGCAGTTCGCTGGTCGATGGCTTCTTCTTGAGGCCGGGCACCTCGCGGATCTCGTAGAACAGATCCATCGCCCGGCTGACCAGCAGCTTCTGGATGCCGGGGAAGTGCACGTCGACGATCGCCTGCATCGTGTCGCGATCGGGGAATTTGATATAGTGGAAGAAGCAGCGGCGCAGGAACGCGTCGGGCAGTTCCTTCTCGTTGTTGGAGGTGATCACGACGATCGGGCGCTCGGCGGCGCGGACATTCTCGCCGGTCTCGTAGACATGGAATTCCATGCGATCGAGTTCCTGGAGCAGGTCGTTCGGGAACTCGATGTCCGCCTTGTCGATCTCGTCGATCAGCAGCACGGGCAGGGTGGGGCTGGTGAACGCCTCCCACAGCTTGCCCTTGCGGATATAGTTGCCGATCTCGTGCACGCGGGGATCGCCGAGCTGCCCGTCGCGCAGCCGCGCCACTGCGTCATATTCGTACAGGCCCTGCTGCGCCTTGGTCGTCGACTTGACGTTCCACTCGATCAACGGCGCGCCGACCGCCTTGGCGATCTCGGTGGCGAGCACGGTCTTGCCGGTGCCCGGCTCGCCCTTGACCAGCAGCGGGCGCCGCAGCGTGACGGCGGCATTGACCGCGACCTTCAGGTCGGCGGTCGCGACATAGCTCTGGGTGCCTTCGAAGCGCATGCCAGAAAGGTGGGCCGAAAGGTGGCGGGATGCAACCCACCTCGGGGGACAGGTCAGCTGCGGCTGCGGGCGCTCGCGCGGGCTTCGAGCAGGTCCCACAGGCCGCGATGCTGGGCAAAGACCTGCTGCGCGCCGAACAGCATCGCGCGCTCGTGCGCGGCTTCGCGAGCCAGCGCATCGACCACGCTGACCGTCTCTTCGGGGATGGGGAGGCGGGCGGCGACGGGCTCGACTCCGAAGCTGGCGGCGGCGCGATCCAGCACGGCGCGGATGGCGATCCAGTCGATCGCCAGCGCAATGGCGGCGCCGGTCGCGCAGCCGGCGCGATCGGACTGGGCCAGCATGTCGAGCGCATGGCGCTGGGCCGCCGCGGCCGCTTCGCTCTCGGCATGGCCGGGCGTGCTGGGCAGGGGGCCTGCCGCGGCCACCAGGCGGACCAGATAGGCGCGCTCCACCACAAAGGCTTCCGCGGCGGCTTCGAGCCACTCGCATTCGACCGGGCGCTGCGCATGGCCGGCTGCATAGTCGATCAGCCCGGGATGGCGGCCATGCAGCCGCGCGACATGATGCACGGCATCCGCCAGGTCGCGGCGGGGCAGGGCGGCGGTGCGGAGCGCGCGCAGATGGAGATGCTGGGCGCTGCCGTCGGATCCCGCCAGCGCCCCCATCGGGCCCCAAGCGCCCGACAAATGCTCGATCGGTGCGGTATCCAAGAGCATGACCTTCCTCATCTGGACAGCGCCGTCCGTCATCGGCCGGCCAGAAGGAGATCGCATAGCGAACATACCGAAGCGCGTAGAAAGATGGTTACGCCGAAATTAATCTTGAAAGACAGGATTTCGGCTCTCCATCGCGCATCGTCCCAAATAAAAACGGCCCCGGCGGATGCCGGAGCCGTTCTTCATTTCGGAGCGGAAGCTGCTTACTGGTCGAGGAAGCTGCGCATCTTGCGGCTGCGGCTCGGGTGCTTCAGCTTGCGAAGCGCCTTTGCCTCGATCTGGCGGATGCGCTCGCGCGTCACCGAGAATTGCTGGCCGACTTCTTCCAGCGTGTGATCGGTGTTCATGCCGATGCCGAAGCGCATGCGCAGCACGCGCTCCTCGCGCGGGGTGAGGCTCGCCAGGACGCGGGTGACCGTTTCCTTGAGGTTCGCCTGGATCGCCGCGTCGACCGGAATGATCGCGTTCTTGTCCTCGATGAAGTCGCCCAGATGGCTGTCTTCCTCGTCGCCGATCGGCGTTTCGAGGGAGATCGGCTCCTTCGCGATCTTCATCACCTTGCGCACCTTTTCGAGCGGCATGCTCAGGCGCTCGGCCATTTCCTCGGGCGTGGGCTCGCGGCCCTGCTCGTGGAGGAACTGGCGGCTGGTGCGCACCAGCTTGTTGATCGTCTCGATCATGTGCACCGGGATGCGGATGGTGCGCGCCTGATCGGCGATGCTGCGGGTGATAGCCTGGCGGATCCACCAGGTCGCATAGGTGCTGAACTTGTAGCCGCGGCGATATTCGAACTTATCCACCGCCTTCATCAGGCCGATATTGCCCTCCTGGATGAGATCCAGGAACTGCAGGCCGCGATTGGTGTACTTCTTGGCGATCGAGATCACGAGGCGGAGATTGGCCTCGACCATCTCCTTCTTCGCGATGCGGGCCTCGCGCTCGCCCTTCTGCACCATGTTGACGATGCGGCGGAACTCGGTGAGCGTCATGCCCGTCTGCTGGGCGATCTCGCTCATCTCGGTGCGGATGCGGTCGACGGCGCTACCTTCGTTCTCGACGAACGCCTTCCACTTCTTGTCGACGCCGACGACCGTCGGCAGCCAGTTCTCGTCCAGCTCGTGATCGACATAGCGGTCGAGGAAGTCCTTGCGGCTCACCTTGTGGCGCTCGGCAAGACGCAGCATCT
Source organism: Sphingomonas pituitosa NBRC 102491 (assembly GCF_001598435.1). Lineage (GTDB taxonomy): Bacteria > Pseudomonadota > Alphaproteobacteria > Sphingomonadales > Sphingomonadaceae > Sphingomonas > Sphingomonas pituitosa. The sequence goes on along the minus strand of NZ_BCYY01000002.1, from coordinate 179,201 downwards.
GCCCGCCCAGCGCGGTAAGGCGCCGGTTGAAGCTGTAGAGCTGGTCGACAAGATACTCGATCTTCGCCTGGTGGAACTGGACGCTCTCCACCTCGGCGGTCAGTTCCTCGCGGAGCTTGTTGTACTTCTTCTCCTCGGAAGCCGGGAACTCGCCGCCGGCCGACATGGTGTCGAGCCGCTGCTGCTGCACCTTGCCGAACTTCTTGTAGATCGACGTGATGTTGGCGAACTTCTCGAGCGCCTGCGGCTTGAGCTGCTCTTCCATCTGGGCGAGCGAGAGGGTGTTGTCCTCCTCCTCTTCGTCCGACGGACGGCGCGCACGGCGCTCGGTCATCTCGTCGTCCTCGTCCGACGCGACTTCCTCGGGCTCTTCCTCTTCCTTGAAGGTCGGGCCGGTGCTCGATTCGCTGATCTCGCCATTGTCGTCCTCGGCGCCTTCGACCTGCTCGGCCGACGGACCCTTGGACAGCATCGCATCGAGATCGAGGATCTCGCGCAGCTGCATCGTGCCTTCGTTGAGCGCGGTCGACCAGCCGATGATCGCGTTGAACGTGATCGGCGACTCGCAGAGCCCCAGGATCATCGTGTCGCGGCCGGCCTCGATGCGCTTGGCGATCGCGATTTCGCCCTCGCGGCTGAGCAGCTCGACGGCGCCCATCTCGCGCAGGTACATGCGCACCGGATCGTCGGTGCGATCGACGGTTTCCTTCTTCTTCGCGATCTCGAAGGCGGGAGCGGAATCGTCGCTGCTGTCCGCCGTCTCGGCGTCGTCGGCCGAATCGTCCTCGGCCTCCGAATCTTCGCCCGCGTCCTCATTCTCGACGACGTTGATGCCCATGTCGTTGAGCGCGGCCATCACGTCCTCGATCTGCTCCGAGGACATCTGGTCCTGCGGCAGCATCTCGTTGAGCTGGTCGACGGTGATGTAGCCGCGCTTTTTCGCACGCGCGACCAGCTTCTTGATCGAACCTTCGTTCAGATCGATCAGCGGCGCGTCACTCGTGTCGGTCGTGTCAGTGACGTCTGCCATGTTCGCCTTCGCCATCAAAATCCTCGAAACTCAGATGGCGGCAATTTTACACCGCCTCTATTCCTCAAAAACGCCGTCTTCCGCAAGCATCAGATTGGCAAGCCGATCCTGAAGCTCCTGCCGTTGCCGCGAAAGCGCCACCTGGCGGGCGAACGCTTCCTCCGTTCCGTCGCGCATCAGGGCGGCGGTCGCCTCCGCGAGCGCCACATCGACGGCGGGCTGCGCCGCCATCACCGCGATCGCCTCGCCCAGATCCTCGCGCGCCTTCGTCACGTCGGCCGCAGGCCGCGTGAAGGAGAAGGGGAGCGTGTCTGTGCGAAGCAACTCGCTTGCCACTGAATCGAAACCGGACCGCACCAATATGGTGAGGAAATCCTCGCTATCAAGTTGACGGGAAGCAGGATTGGTGAGGGCGACCTCCACCACCGCTTCGAACAGTCGCCCCAGCGCACCCGAAGCGCTGCGGAGGCTGCCGAGAATTTCCATGTGCCGTGCGATTTCCACCGGGTGGCGGATCAGCCCGGCGAGCACCGCGCGTGCCAATATGGGATCGAGCCCGCTCGCCTGCACGTCGCGGATCAGCTGCGAGGGTGGCGGCTCGGGCGGTTGCCAGACGCCGCGCGCATTGCGGGTGCCGCGCTGCTGGCGGGCAGGGGCGGGGCCGCGTTGGTCCTTGCGGAACTCGCGGGGGCCACGGCCGAACTGCTGGTCGGCGCGCGCACGAAATTCTGCTAGATATTCGTGCTTTACGTTCGAATCTTGTATCTGCTCGGCAAGTTCGGTGAGGCGGCGCTTGAGGCCCGCGCGTTGCTCCGGCGTGTCGAGCGGGCCGGCGGCTACCTCGCTCGCCCAGAGCCGATCGACTAGCGGCTCGGGCCGGCCGAGCAGCGCTTCGAACGCGGCCGGGCCCTGGGCGCGGACGAGATCGTCGGGGTCGAGCCCTTGCGGCAGCGTCACGAAGGCGAGGCTGCGGCCCGGCGCCAGCATCGGCAGCGCGCGGTGGGCGGCGCGCAGCGCGGCCTTCTGCCCGGCGCTGTCTCCGTCGAAGCAGAGCAGGGGCACTTCGGACAGCCGCCACAGCCGTTCGAGCTGATGCTCGGTCAGCGCGGTACCGAGCGGCGCGACGACCTCGCCGAACCCGGCCTGGGCGAGCGCGATCACGTCCATATAGCCCTCGACCGCGATCACCCGATCGGCCTTGCGCGCGGCGGCCTGGGCGCGATCGAGATTGTAGAGCGTGCGGCCCTTGTCGAAGAGCGGGGTCTCGGGCGAGTTCAGATATTTCGGCTCACCCTCGCCGATGATGCGGCCGCCGAACGCGATCGTCCGGCCGCGCACGTCCCGGATCGGGATCATCAGCCGGCCGCGGAAGCGATCATAGGGCTCCTTGCCCTCGACGGCGATCAGCATGCCGGATTCGACCAGCATCGCGTCGCCATAGGATTTGAGCGCTTCCTTGAGCTTGCCGCGCGAATCGGGCGCGAAGCCGAGGCCGAAGCTGCGGGCGATCTCGGGGGTGATGCCGCGGCGCTGGAGCACGGCGCGGGCCTCGGCGCCCTCGATGCCGTTCAGCCGATCGGTGAACCACTGCGCAGCGTCGCCCATCGCCTCGTGCAGGCCCTTGGCGCGCTCGGCCTTTTCGGCGGCGCGACGGTCCTGCTCGGGCATGTCGAGCCCGGCGGCCTGCGCCAGTTCCTTCACGGCATCGATGAACGGCAGGCCGCGCTGGTCGGTCATCCAGCGGATCGCATCGCCGTGCGCGCCGCAGCCGAAGCAATGGTAGAAGCCCTTGTCGTCGTTGACGTAGAAGCTGGGGGTCTTCTCGTTGTGGAACGGGCAGCAGGCCCGGAACTCCTTGCCCGCGCGCTGCAGCTTCACCGATTTCGCGATCAGCGTGGAGAGCGTGGTGCGGGCGCGGAGTTCGTCGAGAAAGGCGGGGGTAAGGCTCACGCGGAGTACCCACCGTGGGAATGCGGGAAGTCGGGGTCAGAACGGATCGCTGGATACATCCATCCCGTTGTAGGGGCCTTACTCGCGGCGGGAAAGCCGTTCCCCGCCGCGAGCGAGCGTCAGGTCAGGCCGCGTAGGCGACGCTGATCTTGCCCTGCTTGTACGAACGCCGGCGAAGTGCTGCGCCCGCCAGGCCGAAGCCCGTGATCATCAGGCCCCAGGAGACCGGCTCCGGCACGGCCGAGATGGTCAGCGAATAGCTGCCCGTGCCCTGATATTCGGAAAGGGCGAAGGTACCCGTCTTAAAGAATGGATTGGCTTCGGTACCCGAATAGAGCTGGGGCCCATCGGTGAGGAGCAGGAGGTTGAAGCCGTAAAAGTCCTCGATCGCCAGCCCGCCGCCATTGAATGCGTTGAAGAAGCTGACGTCGGCGACACCCGCAACAGCATCCGGGAAACCTGAAACGTCCCACAGCGTGAAATAGGAACCGGTAAAGGCCGCGTCCGGCGAAGGATTGGAATCCAGCACGAACGACGCGCTGTAGTTGCCGGTGATCACGAACTGGAACGGATCCGCAGATGCGGGGGCGGAAATCCCAAGGCCGATGGCAGCCGCAGCTGTAAAAAGTGCGATGTGTTTCATGCTTTAGTCCCCTGTTGGCGCGAGTCGCCGTCAACAATTGACCACGTAAGTTTATGTTCTGTTAGATATTTTTTCGCCAATTGCGGAACTCTGGCGAGCTTCGCGGCGTTGCAGGGCTGGCTGCAAGGATCGGGTAAAAATCGCAGCCCCGCCGCCGAAAACCCGGGGCGGGGCGCTTCATCAGCTCAGCTCAGCGCCGCCTTCACCAGCGCGCTCGCCTTGCTCATGTCGAGCTGCGCTGCGTGGCGCGCCTTCAGTTCGGCCATCACCCGGCCCATGTCCTTCATGCCGGCCGCGCCCAGTTCAACCTTGATCGCCTCGATTGCGGATGTGGTTTCCGCTTCGCTCATCTGCGTCGGCAGGAAACGTTCGATCACCACGATCTCCGCCGCTTCGTTGTCGGCGAGCTCCTGGCGGTTGCCCTTCACGTACATGTCGATCGATTCGCGGCGCTGCTTGACCATCTTCTGCAGCACCTCGACGACCAGCACGTCGTCGTCCTCGGGCGCCTTGCCGGTGCGGGCCTCGATGTCGCGGTTCTTGATCGCGCTCTGGATCAGGCGGATCGTGGCGGTCGACGCCTTGTCGCCGCCCTTCATGGCAGTCACCAGCGCAGCCTTGATGTCGTCGCGAATCATCGTTTCTCTCGATCTTTTTACGGGAAGCCGGGAACCATAGCGGACGCACGCAAAACTTAACAGATTGACGCTGCGGCCATCGGGGTCTAGCGGGCGGCCCTTAGCAACATCGCAAACCCAAAGCAGGAGTGCCCGCCCCAAATGGCCGACGCCAAACCCTTGTCCATGCCCGTTGGAGCCACGGGCGTTCTGGTTCTGGCGAGCGGGGAGATATTGTGGGGTCGAGGATTCGGTGCCGAAGGCGATGCCGTCGGCGAGGTCTGCTTCCACACCGCGATGACCGGCTATCAGGAGATCATGACCGACCCGAGCTTCGCCGGTCAGATCATCAATTTCACCTTCCCGCATATCGGCAATGTCGGTGCCAACCCCGACGACATCGAAGCCGATGACCCGCATGCGCTGGGCATGATCGTCCGCGAGGACGTGACCGAGCCGTCGAACTTCCGCAGCACCGAGCATCTGGATAGCTGGATGGCGAAGCACAGCCGCATCGGCCTGTCGGGCATCGATACCCGCGCGCTCACCCGCCGTATCCGCCTGGGCGGCGCGCCGAACGGCGTGATCGCGCACTCGAAGGAGGGCAAGTTCGACCTCGACGCGCTGCTGGAAAAGGCGCGCGGCTGGCCGGGGCTGGAGGGCATGGACCTCGCCATCACCGTGTCGTGCGAGACGCATTTCGGCTGGGAAGGCGGCGTGTGGAAGCTCGGCGCCGGCTATGACGACACCCGCGGCGAGAGCAAGCGCCCGCAGGTCGTCGCGATCGACTATGGTTCGAAGCGCAACATCTTCCGCAACCTGGTCCAGGCCGGCGCGGACGTGACCGTGCTGCCCGCCACCGCGACCTTCGAGCAGGTGATGGCGTTCAATCCGGACGGCTTCTTCCTCTCAAACGGCCCGGGCGATCCCGCGGCGACCGGCGCATATGCCGTGCCGGTGATCCGCCAGCTGCTCGAGACCGGCAAGCCGCTGTTCGGCATCTGCCTCGGCCACCAACTGCTCGGCCTCGCGGTGGGTGCGCAGACCACCAAGATGTTCCAGGGCCATCGCGGCGCCAACCATCCCGTCAAGCGGCTGGAAGACGGCGCGGTCGAGATCACCAGCATGAACCACGGCTTCGCCGTCGAGCGCGAGAGCCTGCCGGCCAATGCCCGCGAGACGCATGTGTCGCTGTTCGACGGCTCCAACGCCGGCATCGAACTCACCGACCGCCCGGCGTTCAGCGTGCAATACCACCCCGAGGCCAGCCCGGGCCCGCAGGACAGCCTCTATCTGTTCGAGCGGTTCGTGGGGATGATGGCGTGAACCTGCCGCCGTTCGATCCCGCCCGCTTCGACGAAGAGTGGGAGAAGGATCAGGACGTGCTGCAGAATCTCGCTGCCAACGGTGACAACCCGGCGATTGCCCGCCCCGTGGACGTCAGTTTCCACGGCTCGGGCAAGGCGCTTGCCGCGCTCGAAGAGGCTGCGGAAGACCTGGGTTTCACCGTCCTCGGCGACGAACGAAGCAAAGACGGAAGCCTTTGGCTCTTCCTTGAACGTGAACAACGCACCGACGAAGCATCGATACGCGCTCTAACCGAGACCTGCCTGCGGATAGAGGCGTATTTCGGCCTGGAATATGACGGCTGGGGCTGCGTCGCAGAAACTGGAATGAAACACTGATGCCCAAGCGCACCGACATCTCCTCCATCCTCGTCATCGGCGCGGGGCCGATCGTCATCGGTCAGGCGTGCGAGTTCGATTATTCGGGCACGCAGGCGATCAAGGCCCTGAAGGAAGAGGGCTATCGCATCGTCCTGGTCAATTCGAACCCGGCGACGATCATGACCGATCCCGAGCTGGCCGACGCGACCTATATCGAGCCGATCACGCCCGCCGTCGTCGCCAAGATCATCGAGAAGGAGCGGCCCGACGCCGTTTTGCCGACGATGGGCGGCCAGACCGCGCTCAACACCGCGCTGGCGCTGTTCCGCGACGGCACGCTGGAGAAGTTCGGCGTCACGATGATCGGCGCCGATGCCGATGCGATCGACAAGGCCGAGGACCGGCTGAAGTTCAAGGACGCGATGACCAAGATCGGGCTCGAAAGCGCCCGCTCGGCGATTGCGCACACCGAGGCCGAGGCGCTGGCCGGGCTCGACTATGTCGGGCTGCCGGCGATCATCCGGCCCAGCTTCACCATGGGCGGCTCGGGCGGCGGCATCGCCTATAATCGCGAGGAATTCATCGCGATCGTGCGCTCGGGGTTGGACCTGTCGCCGACCACCGAGGTGCTGATCGAGGAGTCGCTGCTCGGCTGGAAGGAATATGAGATGGAGGTCGTCCGGGATCGGAACGACAATGCCATCATCGTCTGCTCGATCGAGAATATCGATCCGATGGGCACGCACACCGGCGATTCGATCACCGTCGCGCCGGCGCTGACGCTGACCGACAAGGAATACCAGATCATGCGCAACGCATCGATCGCGTGTCTCCGGGAAATCGGTGTTGAAACAGGTGGTTCGAACGTGCAGTTCGCGGTCAATCCGAAGGATGGCCGCCTGATCGTGATCGAGATGAACCCGCGCGTCAGCCGTTCCTCGGCGCTCGCCTCCAAGGCGACCGGCTTCCCGATCGCCAAGGTCGCGGCCAAGCTGGCGGTGGGCTACACGCTCGACGAGATCGACAACGACATCACGGGTGCCACCCCGGCGAGCTTCGAGCCGACGATCGATTACGTCGTCACCAAGATCCCGCGCTTCGCCTTCGAGAAGTTCAAGGGCGCCGAGGCGGTGCTGGGCACGGCGATGAAGTCGGTCGGCGAAGTAATGGCGATCGGCCGTTCGATCCACGAATCGCTGCAGAAGGCGCTGCGTGGGCTGGAAACCGGCCTGAGCGGCTTCAACGATGTCGACCGGCTGGTCGGCGCGCCGCGCGACGTGATCGAGGCGGCGCTGACCGTCCGCTCGCCCGACCGGCTGCTGATCGCGGCGCAGGCGATGCGCGAGGGCTTCAGCGTCAAGGACGTGCAGCGCTTCACCAGCTACGACCCCTGGTTCCTCGAGCGGATCGCCGAGATCCTCGACGCCGAGAAGGATGTCGCGACCAACGGCCTGCCGCAGGACGCGGTGGGCATGCGCCGCCTCAAGGCGATGGGCTTCAGCGACAAGCGGCTGGCGTATCTCGCGCTCAAGTCGGTCAATCTGCGCGCCGGCAGCGAAGCCATGGCGCGCAGCTCGGGCCTGATCGGCGAGATCGCCAACGCCATTTCCGGCGGGGTGACCGAGGCCGAGGTGCGCAAGCTGCGCCACCGGTTGGGCGTGCGCCCGGTGTTCAAGCGGATCGACACCTGCGCGGCCGAGTTCGAGGCGAAGACGCCGTACATGTACTCGACCTATGAGGCACCGACCTTCGGCGAGCCCGAGAACGAGGCCGAGCCGAGCGACCGCCGCAAGATCGTGATCCTCGGCGGCGGGCCGAACCGGATCGGGCAGGGCATCGAGTTCGACTATTGCTGCTGCCACGCCTGCTTCGCGCTGGCCGATGCGGGCTATGAGACGATCATGGTCAACTGCAATCCGGAGACGGTGAGCACCGACTATGACACCTCGGACCGGCTCTATTTCGAACCGCTGACCGCCGAGGACGTGCTCGAGATCCTCGAGGTCGAGAAGTCGAAGGGCGAGCTGGTCGGCGTGATCGTCCAGTTCGGCGGCCAGACCCCGCTCAACCTCGCCAAGGCGCTGGAGGATTCGGGCATCCCGATCCTCGGCACCAGCCCCGACGCGATCGACCTGGCCGAGGACCGCGAACGCTTCGCCGATCTCGTCGCCAAGCTGGGTCTCAAGCAGCCCGCCAACGGCATCGCCCGCAGCCGCGACGAAGCGGTGCGCGTTGCCGAGCGGATCGGCTATCCGGTGCTGATGCGCCCGAGCTATGTGCTCGGCGGCCGGGCGATGGAGATCGTCGACAGCCTCCAGCAGCTCGACGACTATATCCAGACCGCGGTGCAGGTCTCGGGCGACTCGCCGGTGCTGATCGACCAGTATCTGCGCGACGCGATCGAGGTCGATGTGGACGCGATCGCCGACGGCACGGATGTGGTCGTCGCGGGCGTGCTCCAGCATATCGAGGAAGCCGGCGTCCATTCGGGCGACAGCGCCTGCTCGATCCCGCCCTACAGCCTGCCCGCCGAGATCATCGCCGAGATCGAGCGCCAGACCGTGGCGCTGGCGCGCGCGCTCAAGGTCAAGGGGCTGATGAACATCCAGTTCGCGGTCAAGGACGGCGAGGTCTACCTGATCGAGGTCAACCCGCGCGCCAGCCGCACCGTGCCCTTCGTCGCCAAGGCGATCGGTGCGCCGATCGCCAAGATCGCCAGCCGGGTGATGGCGGGCGAGAAGCTGGCCAACCTGCCCAAGATCGATCGCGACATCGATTATATCGCGGTGAAGGAAGCGGTGTTCCCCTGGGCGCGCTTCCCCGGCGTCGATCCGGTGCTGTCGCCGGAGATGAAGTCGACCGGCGAGGTGATGGGCATCGACAAGGACTTCGCGACGGCGTTCGCCAAGTCGCAGCTTGGTGCCGGCACGATCCTGCCGGACGGCGGCACGGTGTTCGTCAGCGTCAAGCAGGGCGACAAGGCGGTGGTGCTGCCGGGTGTGAAGATCCTTGCCGATCTCGGCTTCAAGATCATCGCGACCAGCGGCACGGCGGAGTTCCTCGCCGCCGAGGGGATCGACGTGGAGACGGTGAACAAGGTGGCGCAGGGCCGCCCGCACATCGTCGATCGCATCCAGGACGGCGATGTCGCGCTGATCTTCAACACCACCGAGGGCTGGCAGTCGCTGAAGGACTCGATGAGTATCCGCGCCTCGGCGCTGGCGCAGAAGGTGCCGTATTTTACCACGGCACCGGGCAGCGTCGCGGCGGCGCGCGCGATCGCGGCAATGCGGGCGCAGGCCTTCGAGGTGCAGCCGATCCAGGCGTATTTCGCCTCGCGCGGGTGAGGTTTGCTTCTAAGCCCCTCCCCTTCAGGCGCATCAGGTCGGCGCTGCTCCCAGCAGCGCCTGAACAGCGCGGGGCGCTGTTCACCTGATGCGGGGTTGGGGTGGGGCAGTGTCTCACCGGGACCAACCAAGGTTCTGGAATCCCTCCACCCCCAACCCCTCCTCCCAGGAGGAGGGGCTGAAGGTTGATCCGCAAACCAAATCTTGCGTTTTCCTCCCCCCGCCTTGATGTTTTTCGCCCCGCATCTTACTATTCGCGTTCGCACAATGGATTTCCCCAACCGATGTGAATGTGCGGACGTCGTTCCTGGACGACGGTCGGTCCCGGGGGCGTATTGAAGGACTAGGGCGTATGGCGACCGTCGAGAAGATGCCGATGCTGGCGGAAGGCTATCAGAAGCTCAGCGAGGAGCTGAAGCGGCTGAAGGCCGAGCGGCCATTGATCGTGGACGCGATCGAGGAAGCGCGCGCGCACGGCGACCTTTCCGAAAACGCCGAATATCATGCCGCCAAGGAGCGGCAGGGTCAGGTCGAAGCCACGATCAACGACATCGAAGACAAGCTGAGCCGCGCCCAGATCATCGATCCCAAGGAGCTCTCGGGCGACAAGATCGTGTTCGGCGCGACGGTGACGCTGCTCGACGAGGACGAGAAGCCGGTGAAGTACCAGATCGTCGGCCAGACCGAGGCAGATGCGAGCAAGGGGCGCATCTCGTACAATTCGCCGATCGGCCGTGCGCTGATCGGCCGCAAGGTCGATGAAGAGGTCGAGGTTTCGGTGCCGGCGGGCGATCGCTATTATCTGGTATCGAAGGTCGAATTCATCTGAGGCCAGCGATGCCCAAGCTTAGCGCCACGACGGTGATCGTCGCCGTCACGGTGGCGGTGAGCCTGATCGCCAATTTCGCGCCCAATGCGGTGCAGATCCAATATGCGGCGGGCTTCATCCCGGCGCGGCTTTCCGGCGGGCTCATCCTGTCCGGCCTGGTGGTGCCGGCGTGGCTGACGCCGCTCAGTTCGGCGCTGATCCATGGCGGCCTTGCCCATCTCGGCATGAACATGCTGATGCTTGGCTTTACCGGGCGCGAGGCCGAGCGGGCGATCGGCGCCAAGGGGATCGTTGCCCTCTACCTGATCGGCGCCTATGCCGCGTGCGGCGCGCAGTGGCTCGCCGGGCCGATGTCGACCGCGCCGATGATCGGGGCGAGCGGCGCGAGCTCGGCGGTGGTCGGCGCTTATTCGCTGCTCTACGGGCGCCAGCGCGCCAAGGCGATCGGGGCGATCCCCGCGCAGGTCGTCCACGTCGCCTGGCTGGCCGCCGCCTGGGTCGGCGTGAACCTGCTGATGGGCTTCGCGTTCCTGCAGGGTGGCGTGACGGTCGCCATCTGGGCGCATATCGGCGGCTTCCTGCTAGGCCTGGCACTCGCCCGGCCGATGCTGCTCTGGCGCTGGCGCCACGCCTGACGGGTGGAACCCCAGTCACACCCGCTGACGTCATCCCGGCGCAAGCCGGGATCCATTCGCCTCTCCCTTTCAGCAAGAGCCGTGACGGCGACCCCAATGGATCCCGGCTTGCGCCGGGATGACGGTTGGAGTGGAGCGCCTCAACCTCTCCGCTGCGCGATATGCCGGTCGATCACATGGCCGAGCACCGTCATCGGCACATTGCCGCCGAGCAGCAGCGCGTCGTTGAACGCGCGGAAGTCGAACTTGTCGCCCAGCGCCGTCTTGGCCTGCGTCCGCAGGCGGTTGATCGCGGTGTGGCCCACCTTGTAGCCGCAGGCCTGGCCCGGCCAGGAGCAATAGCGGTCGACCTCGCCCTGCACCTCGTCCTCGGACGAGCCGTTCGCCTCGACGAACCAGCGGATCGCCTGCTCGCGCGTCCAGCGCTTGGCGTGGAGGCCGCTGTCGACCACCAGGCGGCAGGCACGGAAGCCCAGCGACTGTAGATAGCCGAGCTTCGCCGCCGGGTTCTCGGCATAGACGCCCAGTTCGTCGCCCAACTGCTCCGCATAGAGCGCCCAGCCTTCCGAATAGGCGTTGAACTGCAGGAGCGAGCGGACCAGCGGCATCTTGAAGGTATATTCGCCCTGCCAGGCATGGCCGGGGATCGCCTCGTGATAGGCGAGGTCTGGCAGGCTGAACCGCGTCCAGATGCCGGTCGAGCGCAGATTGACCCAAAGCCGGCCGGGGACCTTGCCGTCGATCGTGCCGGGGCCGCCATAGGCGCCGGCCGCACCTTCCTCCTCGACGATGGGAATGCGCTTCACCTCGACATTGCCGGGCACCAGCGTGTGGAAGGCCTGGGGCATGCGGCCGCGCATGTCGTCGATGCTTTTCTGGAGGATCTGGATGATCTCGGCGCGGCCCGCGTCGTTTTCCGGGAAGGCGAAGCGCTTGTCGGTGGCGAGCCCGCGCATCCGGGCGCCGACGCTGCCCTGGCTGTAGCCGAGCGTCTTCAGGATCGTGTCCATCTCCGCCTGAAGCTCGGCGAGCTGGGCCTTGCCCATCGCATGGACTTCGTCGGGCGACATGGTGGTGGTCGTGCCTGCGCTCAGCGCCCAGGCATAATAGGCGTCGCCGTCCTTGAACTTCCACACGCCGGCATCCGAGGTGGCGCGGGTGCGCTGGTGGGCCAGTTCGGCGATCTGGCGGTCGAGCGCAGGGGCGATCCGCTCGGCGGCGATCTTCGTGGCGCGCGCTTCATAGCCGCCGGGGATGGCGGTAGTGCGCTTGGCGAGCGACGTCACCACGTCCCACTTTGCCGGATCGCCGCTGCGGGCGAGACGGATCTGCTTGAGGCACTTGTCGAGCAGGAAGTCGGGCGCGATCACCCCCACACTGGCTGCCTGCTGCAGCCGCTCGGTCTCGCCGTCGAGTGCGCCGGCATAGGCCAGGAGCCGCTCGCAATAGGCATCGGCATCGTCGCGCGTCGCGATCTGGTGATCGCTGTCCAGCATCTTCGGCACGTCGATATAGGCGCCGACATTCTGGATCACGACGTACGGCGTGTTGCGCCAGCTCCCCACCGCCACGTCGCCATAGGGGAAAGCCATGCCCTTCAGGCCGCTCTCATAGGCGGTCTGGATCACGTCGAGATGGACGCGCATCTCGGGGCTGACGGCGTTCACGTCGATCCGCTCGATCTCGGCGAGCGTGGCCTTCAGATGCGCCGCCATCCTGGCGATCCCAGCCGGGGTGCGGTCGCCGAGCTTGTGCTTGAGCGCCGCCCGCGCGCCCTTGTCGATGCCCAGGCCGGTGGCGCCCTCCGGGTTCAGCACCAGCAGCGCCTCGGCGGTGCGATCGATCAGCGCCTGCGCCTGGGCTTCGGCAGGCCCGGCGGCCGCAAGCGCGGGGCGGGTGCCGACGCTGGTGGCGAGAAGGGCGCTCGATCCGAGCAGCACGTCGCGACGGGTGGTACGCATCAATTCGACCTCGATTGTTTTCAGTCTTGGGGAAGGAAGGGAAGCGGCTCGACGCGGAGCGTCGCGCCCGTGGCGCCGGTGATCCGCACGCGGGCGCCGGCCGGCGTATCGGGCCCGCGCGCCGGCCATTCGCCGTCACCGACGCGGACCCGGCCGCCATGGTCGCTGACCGGCTCGACGACGGTGACGACCTCGCCGACGAGCCGCGCGACGCGATCGTTGAGCAGCGGATCGGCGCTGGGCACGGGAAACTCCCGATACCAGCGCCTGCCGATCAGCACTGCCACCGCCGACCAGCCGGCGAAGCCCAGCAGTTGGCCCGCAAGCGGCAGGTCCGGGAACAGCAGCGCCAGCGCACCGGTGATCGCCGCCGCCACGGCGAGAAACACGAGAAACACGCCCGGCACCACCAGCTCGGCGATGCCCAGCGCTACTGCGGCGATCAGCCAGAGCAGGGGAGGGTGTTGAAGCCAGTCCACCTAGGCGATCAATCCTGCTGGTCGAACGGGCCCGGGCGACGGACGGGGACGGACGGGGCAGGGGGCTTGGTCGCACCGCCGGACAGCGCATCCTTGGCGAGTTCGCCAATGCCGCCCAGCGTGCCGATCAGCTGCGTCGCCTCGACCGGGAACAGGATCGTCTTGGCGTTGGGCGAGGTCGCGAACTTGCCGACTGCCTCCACATATTTCTGCGCGATGAAATAGTTGAGCGACTGGCTGCTGCCCGCCTCGATCGCGTCGGAGACCAGCCGGGTTGCCTCGGCCTCGGCCTGCGCCGCACGTTCGCGTGCCTCGGCGTCGCGGAAGGCGGATTCGCGGCGGCCCTCGGCCTCGAGGATCCGGGCCTGCTTCTGCCCTTCGGCGCGCAGGATCTCCGACTGACGGGTGCCTTCCGCCTCGAGGATGTTGGCACGCTTCTCGCGCTCGGCCTTCATCTGCCGGCCCATCGCGTTGACGATGTCCGCCGGCGGGCGGATGTCCTTGATCTCGACGCGGGTAATCTTCACCCCCCAGGGCGTCGTCGCATGGTCAACCACCGAGAGCAGCCGCGCGTTGATCTCGTCGCGCTTGGACAAAGTCTCGTCGAGATCCATCGAGCCCATCACCGTGCGCAAATTGGTTGTCGTCAGCTGGAGCAGCGCGACGTACAGGTCCGACACCTCATAGGCGGCCTTGGCGGCGTCGAGCACCTGGAAGAATACCACCCCGTCGGTGGAGATCATCGCATTGTCCTTGGTGATGATCTCCTGGCCCGGAATGTCGATCACCTGCTCCATCATGTTCACCTTGCGGCCGACACGGTAGAAAAAGGCGGGGTAGAAGTTGAAGCCCGGCGCGGCCACGGTGGTGAAGCGGCCGAAATGCTCGATCGTGTACTGGTAGCCCTGGGTCACGATCTTCACGCTGGCCAGCAGGTAGAACAGCACCAGCACCACCAGACCGGCCAGAAACACGAAAAGCATGTCCATACGCCCCGACTCCCCTCGCAATCGCACCTAGTGCTAGCATAGAGAACGCGCATGACCAGCATGGCTCTCGCCCCCCGCACCGCCCTGTTCCTCCCCGCGTCGAACCCGCGCGCGATCGCCAAGGCGCGCACGCTCGACTGCGACATGGTGATCCTCGACCTCGAGGATGCGGTGAAGCCCGAGGACAAGGACACGGCGCGCGAAGCGGCGGTGGCGGCGATGGCCGAAGGGTTCGGCGATCGGATCGCGGCCATCCGCATCAACGGTGCGGACGCGGCGGAGCATGCGGCGGACCTGGCCGCGGCGGTGGCCTCCGCGGCGGCCGTCCTCGTCGTGCCGAAGGTCGAGGACCCCGCGACTGCCGCGCGGATTGCTGCCGCCGGCAAGCCGATCCTCGCGATGATCGAAACGCCCGCCGGCGTGCTCGCCGCTGCCGCCATCGCTGCGCTGCCGGGCGTCGCAGGCCTGATCGCCGGGACCAATGACCTCAAGGCCAGCCTCGGCATTCCGTCGGCGGCAGGCCGGGGCGGGCTCTCGCTCGCGTTGCAGACCGTGGTGTTGGCGGCGCGGGCCGGGGGCGGCTGGGCGCTCGACGGCGTCTTCAACGCGCTTGCGGATCCCGAAGGACTGGAGGCCGAATGCCGCGAGGGCCGTGCGCTCGGCTTCGATGGCAAGACCCTTATCCATCCCGGGCAGATCGCGACGGCTGCGCTCGCCTTCGCGCCGACCGGCGACGAGATCGCCGATGCCCGCGCGCTGCTCGCGGCCGCGCGGGGCGGGGCCGAGCGTTTCCGCGATCGCATGATCGAGGCGATGCACGTCGCGCAGGCGCGGCTTGTCCTGCGACGCGCCGGCGAACCCGATTAATTCTTGTCCTCGGCCGACCGACGCGGCCGCGATTCTTCTATGTCTAGTATATGGGGAATCTGCACGCACTCGACGAAACGCTGCTCCAGGCGATCGGGGCGATCGAAGCGCTGCTTGTCTTGCCCTGCTGCGACGTGGCCGACCTGTCCCGGATCCGGTACCAGACCGCCCGGGCCGTGGCGGCGCGGCGGCGTGCGATGGACGAATTGTTCAACGCCGCCGCAACAGAGGGCGGCGCCCGCGCGGCGGCGGTAAAGGCGGTGCGGGCCGGCAATTTCGGGATGCGGATGTTCTACACGGACCATACCATCACCTGGCCGACGGCGCGCGCAGTCGCCGAATGGCCTGCCTATGTCGTCGCCTCGCGCAAGCTCGCGTCGGTGATCCGGCAGCAGGTGGCGGTGGAGCGTGCCGCGCTCTATCCAGAATTTCCCCCGGTCGGGGCCTGACACTACCCCTAGCGCATCCGCACCCTTGCGGTTACATGGGCCGCCAACATTCGACTCAAGGATTTGGCGCACCCCCATGGAAATCCCCCTCGGCCTAACGTTCGACGACGTCCTCCTCTATCCGGGCGAATCCGAAATCGTGCCGAGCATGGCGGATACGCGCACCTTCGTGACCAAGAGCCTGGCGCTCAATATCCCGATCCTCTCCTCCGCGATGGACACCGTCACCGAGGCCGACATGGCGATCGTGATGGCGCAGCTTGGCGGCATCGGCGTGCTCCACCGCAACATGGAAGTGGAAGAGCAGGTCGAGGCGGTACGCCTGGTCAAGCGCTTCGAGAGCGGCATGGTCGTCAACCCGATCACCATGGCGCCGACCGGCACGCTGGCCGATGCGCAGGCGCTGATGGCGCGGCACCGGATCAGCGGCATCCCGATCGTGGAAGCCGATGGCAAGCTGGTCGGCATCCTGACCAACCGCGATGTCCGCTTCGCCGAGAACCCGAACCAGCTCGTTTCCGAGCTGATGACGCACCAGAACCTCGCCACGGTACAGCTCGGCGTCGCGCAGGAAGAAGCGCGCCGGCTGCTCCACCAGCGCCGGATCGAGAAGCTGCTGGTCGTCGACGAGGCCTATCGCTGCGTCGGCCTGATCACGGTGAAGGACATCGAGAAGGCCGTCACCTATCCCCACGCCACCAAGGACGGCACCGGCCGCCTCTGCGTCGCCGCGGCGACGACCGTCGGCGACAAGGGCTTCGCGCGCACCGAGGCGCTGGTCGATGCTGAAGTCGACCTGATCGTGATCGACACCGCGCACGGCCACAACAAGGACGTCAGCCGAGCGGTCGAGCGGGTGAAGAAGCTTTCGAACCGCGTCCAGGTGATCGCGGGCAACATCGCGACCGCCGAAGCCGCGCGCGCACTCATCGGCGCGGGCGCGGACGGCCTGAAGGTCGGCATCGGGCCGGGCTCGATCTGCACCACCCGCGTCGTCGCCGGCGTCGGCGTGCCGCAGCTCACCGCGGTGATGGATGCGGCCGAGGAAGCCGCCAAGTCGGGCATTCCGGTGATCGCCGACGGCGGCATCCGCACCTCGGGCGACATCGCCAAGGCACTGGCCGCCGGTGCCAGCGCGGCGATGATCGGCTCGCTGCTCGCGGGCACCGAGGAAGCGCCGGGCGAAACCTTCCTGTACCAGGGCCGCGCCTACAAGTCGTATCGCGGCATGGGATCGGTGGGCGCGATGGCCAAGGGCTCGGCCGATCGCTATTTCCAGCAGGACATCAAGGATCAGCTCAAGCTGGTGCCGGAAGGCATCGAGGGCCAGGTGCCGTACAAGGGCCCGGCGCGCGACGTGATCCACCAGCTGGTCGGCGGCGTGAAGGCGTCGATGGGCTATGTCGGCGCGGCGACGCTGCCCGAATTCCAGAAGAAGGCGCGTTTCGTGCGCATCACCAATGCGGGCCTCAAGGAAAGCCACGTCCACGACGTGACGATCACCCGCGAAGCGCCGAACTACCCGACGCGCTGATTGCCCAGGCCGGTCGCCGCGGGGGCTTGCCCGCCGGCGGCCGGCACCTGCGCGTCGCCGGCGGCGGCGTGGCTGACGCGGTTGCGGCCGCCGCGCTTGGCCGCATAAAGGGCGCGATCGGCGTCCCGATACAGCCCGGTGAAGTCGTCGCGCTTGCCCGCCTCCGCCACGCCGATGCTGATCGTCACCTGCTGCGCACCGATGACGGCGCGGTGGTCGCAGGCGGCGATTTCCTGCCGGACATGATCGGCGAAGCCGATCAGCGCCTGACCGGAGAGATGCGCGACCATCATCGCAAACTCCTCGCCGCCCAGCCGGGCGACCGTGCACATCGGGCCTTCCCATCGCGCCAGCCGGCTGGCGATGGCGCACAGCACCACGTCGCCTGCTTCATGGCCGTGCTCGTCGTTGATCCGTTTGAAGCGATCGATGTCGATCAGCAGCAGCGCAAGCGGCGCCCCTTCCGCGTCGGTCGCTAACATCAGGGCTTCCAAGGCATCGACGAAGCCGCGGCGGTTGCGGATTCCGGTGAGAGGGTCCCGCCCGGCGAGCTCGCTCGCGCGCGCTTCCGCCGCGCGGGCCACGTCCCGCTCGGTGCGCAGCCGGGCGAGGCGGCGGCTGGCGGCGATCGAGAGCCAGATCGTCTGCCAGGCCGATGCGAACAGCACGAGGATCTGCGGCCCGCCGCCCCAAAGGCTGCTGCCGATGTCGACGATCTGGGTCAGCGCCAGCGCCGCCGACGGGATCGACCAGGCACCGAGCAGGTCGCGCGCTTCCGGGCTACCCCGCCGCAGCCCGAAGGCGAGGCACAACATCGCGCATAGCAACGTACCCAGCACGGTGATGGAGAGCAGGGGGGCGAGGCTCTCCAGCACTGGGCCTCGCACGAGTGCTGCCGGAATGCCGATCAGCAGGACCGCGGCTCCCAGCGCCAGGGCTGCCCGCTTGAGAAGGCGGGGCGCCATGCCGGGGGCGAGCGCGGTGGTGATGCTGAGCGCCGCGAACGGGATCGAGAGGACGGAAATCGCCGTGGAAAGCTGGGCCGCGACCGTTCCCGCCAGCCCCGGCGCCACGAGCAGTCCGAATTGCGACCAGACCGTGCCCCACAGGAACACGCTGCCCGCCCAGGCACCTTGCCAGGCGAGATATTGGCGGCGGACCCCCGTCGCCAGCGTGAGGTTGTAGAGCGCGCCGGTCAGCAGCAGCGTGAGCGCCGCGCCGATCAGTCCGGCGAGGATCGTCGTCTCGATGTCCGCCTCGCCGGCATCCAGCAGGCGCATGCGCAGCAGGGGGTAGCTGTTCAGGCGATCGATGCGGAGCGTGATGCGGAGGAGACGCGCCTTGCCGTCCTGGGGCCGGAAGGCGATCTGCGCACCGGGCCTCCAATGGTCGCCAAAGGCGCCGCTGCGGACGCGCTGCGTCTCGGTTGTGCCGTCCGCATAGTCGAACATGACCAGCATGCGGTCGAAACGGGTGTTGTGGA
This sequence comes from Sphingomonas pituitosa NBRC 102491, assembly GCF_001598435.1. Taxonomy (GTDB): domain Bacteria; phylum Pseudomonadota; class Alphaproteobacteria; order Sphingomonadales; family Sphingomonadaceae; genus Sphingomonas; species Sphingomonas pituitosa. The sequence continues at coordinate 160,721 of NZ_BCYY01000002.1, read as the reverse complement.
TGAGCAGCGCCGTCGTCCCGCCGCCATGCGCGGTTGGGCGTGGATCGATACGCAGCCACAGGCTCGCCGACTGGTAGCGTTGCGGTTTCCCCGCGCAGGCGAACGGCAGAGTCCGGCCGGTCGCATCCGGCGCGTCCAGCGTGGTGACGGCATGGCAGACGGCAAGGCGCCCGGCGGCAGGCACCGCCGAGGCATGCGCGGGGCTCGCCAGCAGGCAGAGCAGGCCGAGCAGCAAGCAACGAAACAGCACCAGACCGGCCGGCTTCCGCACCGAAACTACTACCCCCAAAATCAGCACGCTCCCATCCTGCGCGCAGCGTCGTTTACAAAGGTTTGCGCCCGGGCGCTATCCACCTGAAACCTAAGGCTTCGCCGTCGCGGCTTTGCATTCGTCCCGCATTGGGCTTAGCGCTCCCGCCATGAAACCTGCCGCCCGCGTTCAAATGGCCATCGACCTTCTCGACCTCATCATCACGGCGGCGCGAGACCGCGGCGCCGCAGCGGACGTGATCCTTGCGCGCTGGTTTGCCGAGCGCCGCTTTGCCGGTTCCAAGGATCGCCGCGCCGTGCGCGCGCTCGTCTACGATGCGATCCGCCATTCCGGAGAGATTCCGGCTTCGGGTCGCGCCGCGATGCTGGCCGTCGCCCGGGCACGGCCCGAATTGGCCGAATGGTTCGACGGCTCGCATTACGGTCCCGCGCCGATCACCGACGGGGAGGCGGTCGCCGCGCAGGGCGTCGCGCCGGCCTGGCTGGAAGCCGCCTTGGAGGCCTCTGGGTTGGGCGGCGACGAACGGACCGCGTTGCTCGACCGTGCGCCACTCGACCTGCGGGTCAATCGCCTGAAGGCGACGCGGGCGGAAATCGCCGAGACCTTCGACGGCGCCGAACGGCTCGACTTCGCGCCCGACGCCATCCGTCTGCCCGAGGATACGCCGGTAGACCGCACCGATGCGTTCGTCGCCGGTCAGTTCGAGGTACAGGACGCCGGCAGCCAGCTGGTAAGCGCGCTTGCCGGCGCGGCACCGGGGATGACGGTGATCGATCTGTGCGCAGGGGGGGGCGGCAAGACGCTGGCGCTGGCGGCGGCGATGGAGAATCGCGGCACGATCCTCGCCTGCGACGTCGATCGGCCACGCCTGTCGCGGCTGACGCCGCGCGCCGAACGGGCAGGGGTGACCATCGCCGAGACGCTTCTGCTCGATCCGGGCCGCGAGAACGATCGGCTGGCCGATTGGCGCGAACGGGCGGACCTGGTGGTAGTGGACGCGCCCTGCTCGGGAACGGGCACGTGGCGCCGCAATCCGGAAGCGCGGTGGCGGCTCACGCCCGCGCAGCTCGACCGCTATGTCGACACGCAGGCGCATCTGCTGGATGTCGCCGCCCGGCTGGTGCGGCCCGGCGGTGCCCTGGTGCATATCGTATGCTCGCTGCTCGATGCGGAGGGGGCAGGGCAGGTGGAGCGCTTTCTGGCCGCCCAGGCGGGCTGGTCCGCGGTGCCGCTCGTTTCACCGGCGGGGCGGCTGCGTGGCGACGGCCTGCGGCTGACGCCCCTGCACGACACCACCGACGGGTTTTTTGTCGCGAAGCTGGTGCGGCAATGCTAGCGCAGGGCCATGGAGTTTCGGAGATGTTGATGCGGTTCACGACGATCTCGGTTGCGACGGCGCTACTGGTGCTGACGGTCTCGACCAGCCTCCACGCGCAGCGGCCGGACAGCCAGCTCGATCCGCGCTCGGTCGAGCTGGTGCGCCAGGCGCGCAGCGCGCAGGCTGCGGGCAATCTGGGCGGTGCCAATGATCTGCTGGAAAGCGCGCTGACGGTCGATCCGCGCAATCGCGAGGCGTTCGTGCTGCTGGCCGACATCGCGCGTGCGCAGACCCTCCCCGGCAAGGCGATCCGCTTCTATGGCGAGGCGCTGAAGCTCGATCCCAACGACGTCACGGCGCTGCGAGGCCAGGGCGAGGCGATGGTCGCCAAGGGCGCAATGACGCGGGCGAAGGACAACCTCGCCAAGATCAAGACGATCTGCAAGGCCGCCTGTGCCGACGCGACCACGCTGGCAGCGAGCATCGCCAAGGGGCCGCCGCCGACACCGGTGCCCACGCCGACCCCGGTCGCCGCCACCGGCAGCCCGTCCAAGGACGCGGCCAAGCCCTGACGGCGCTCAGCTGGGGGCGATCGCCGCCTCCAGCGCCCGGGCACGGCTTTCCTGCGCGGCAACGATGGCGCCTGCGCGGTCCATCGCCGCCTGGAGTGCCGGATAATCGGGAGCGCCGGTCTGGGCCCGCTCGATACGCAGCTGGTCCATGTCCGCCAATGTCACCGCGGCGCGGGACCGCAGCCCGTCCAACACGCTCAGCGCAGTCTGCGCATCGAGCCAGGGGCTGGTGCCCGCCGCCATGCCGCGCGCACGGGTGACCTTCGATTCTGCCTCCTTCGCCGCAGCCTTGAAATCGCGATCGGTCGAATCGATCGTCGCGGCGAGCGCCGCGATGCGGGCATCGAGCGCGGCATCCGGCGTCGCCTGGGGCGCAGGACGCTCCGGTTCGGTGAAGTTCAGCCCTTCGTTGGCGCGTGGAAGCAGCGAAGGATAGCGCGTGCTGGTCTGGGCGCAGCCGGCGAGCAGCGCAGCGCCCAGGGCGAGAAGGGGAAGCGATCGCATGGGTTTGCCATATGCCTGTGGAAAACTTGGCGCAACGGGGTTGCGCTCCTGCGAATCCGCCGATAAACGCTCGCCTCCACCAGGCGCCCGTAGCTCAGCTGGATAGAGCATCAGACTACGAATCTGAGGGTCGGACGTTCGAATCGTTCCGGGCGCACCATATCCCCCCGCCAGAGCCCAGCTCGGCGGGGGTTTGTGTTTGTGGTCAGCCCCGCGCCTCCAGGCTGTCGAGAATGCGCGCGCCTGCCATGAACACGGCGATCGGGCACACCGCGAACAGCAGCTTGCCGCCGATCCCCGGATACAGGCTCATGTAATGGAAGCCGCGCTCGACCGCGCCGTTGGCGAGCCCGAAGATCACCAGAAATGCTTCGAACTTCGACTTGATGACGAACAGGCGCCCGATGCGATACAGCATGGGCGGCACGCAGCAAGGTGCGTGCCAGCCGCAGAAAACTCCCGCTTTTCAGACCGCCCTCATGGTAAACTGTCAATTAACCCGACAAGGTCGAGCGCCTCCAGCAAGGCCGTGCGCGCGGTCTCGACGCGCGCGATCAAGGCCGGATCGGCGATGGCGTCGGGATCGATCGCCTCGGGCCAATGTGCCTCCACGACGCTTGCAATCCGATCGAGCTTGGCATCGTCGACCAGGAAGCGCGGGTCCACCGTGGCCGGATCTGCCACCACGCGCAGGCGCAGGCAGGCAGGTCCGCCCCCATTCGCCATGGACTCGCGCACATCGACCACTTCCACCCGCCGGATGGGGCCATTGCCCGCGACGTGCGCCTCCAGCCAGTTCCATACGGCCGGCGTATCCCGCGCCTCGCCCGGGACGATCAGCGCCGTCTCGCCGCCGGGCAGGGTGACCAGCTGGGCATTGAAGAGGTAGGACGCGATCGCGTCGGCCAGGCTCACCTGGTCGGCAGGCACTTCGACGATTTCCACCTCCGGCATCGCCATGCGCAGTTCGCCATAGAAGCGATCCTTGTCGGCGAAGGCGTGCTCGTGCGCGAACAGCACCCGGCCGTTCGCTACCGCGACGACGTCGTTGTGGAAGGCGCCGGCAGCGATCGCTTCCTCCGATTGCTGGACGAAGAAGGTCCGGGTCGGATCGAGCAGGTGGCGGCGGGCAATGGCAGCGCTGGCATCGGGATGCTGGCGCGCCGGATAGGGACCGCCCGCAATGCCGTAGACGAAGACCTCGATGCCCGGCGTGTCCGGCGCACCGGCCAGCCGCATATGGTTGGCCGCGCCTTCGTCGCCGAAGGGCGCGGGCACGGGTCCGTGCACCGCGAAGACGGGATCGGCGAAGGCGAGGCGGAGTTGCGCCAGGGTTTCCGGCCACTCATGGCTGCGGTGCGGCATCGTCACCAGATTGGCGACGCTCAGATGGCAACGGCCGTCGGCGGTATCCGGGGCCGGCGAGACGGTGGCGGCATTCGCTGCCCACATCGGCGAGGCGGACAGCGCCTGGGCCTGGGTGTGCGACGGAGCCTGCGCATAGTCGAGCCCCAGCTGCGCCAGCCAGCGCCGGTCCGGCCTTGCGTGCGGCAGGAAGAGGCCCTGGCATAGCCCCAGCGCCAGATTGGCGCGCATCTTGGCGATGCCCTGCAACGCCGCCGCACGCGGATGCGAGAGCGCGCCGCGATTGCGCGTGGCCGCGAGATTGCCGGGGCTGAGTCCGGCATAATTGTGGCTGGGGCCGACGATCCCGTCGAAGTTGATCTCGACCAGCATCAGCGCGCCACCCACAGGATCTCGTCGCCCACCGCCAGGCCGAGTGCGGCGGCCGCTATCGGATCGATCACCACACCCTCGTCACCCTGGGCGACTTGCGCAAGCGCGGACTGGAATCCCGCAAGCTGCCCGGCCGCGACCAGCGCCGGTTCGCCGCCGCCGCCGATCGCCGCAACCGTCGCCCGTTGCGCCTCGCGAACTGTCTTTACCTGGTCCGTGCGTGCCGTCATGGTCGGACCACCATCGAAGATGTCGATGTAGCTTTCGAACGCAAATCCTTCATTTTCAAGCATTCGCATGGCTGCGCGACCCGAGGGGTGGGGCAGGCCGATCACCGATCGCGCCGACTCCGACAGCATGGCGGTGTAGACCGGATGCTTGGGCATCAGATCGGCGATGAACTGGTTGCCATGGGTCGCGTTGAATTCGTCGGCCTGCTGGAAGTTCATGCCGAAGAAGCGTCCGGCCACGCCGTCCCAGAAGGGCGAGCCGCCGGCCTCGTCGATCACCCCGCGCAGCTCGGCAAGGATACGGTCGGCAAAGCGCGCGCGGTGCTGGGCAATGAACATGTAGCGGCTGCGCGCGAGCAGCAGGCCGAGCCCGCCGGCGCGCTCGCCCGGGTGGAGGAACAGGCCTCCTACTTCACTGCAGCCCTCAAGATCATTTACCAAGCTTAGGATTTCAGCGCGAAAAGTTCGCTTCAGTTCCTGGCTGTGCTTGGTCACCGTGCCGATACGATAGCTGTAGAACGGCCATTTCTCGCCGACGCGCGTGAAGATCTGGCAGGTGCCGCGGACTTCGCCGGTTTCGACATTGTCGAGGATGAGCACGAACAGGTCGTCCGAGGCGTCTTCCTCCTCGCTGCGGGCGAAGGCGGCATGGCTGCGATCCAGCTTGGCGCGAAGGGCTGGCCTGTCCGGCGGCAAATTCGTGAATCCACCGCCAGTTAGCTTGGCCATCTCGTAGAGATGCTGAAGATCCTCGTCACGCGCGGCGCGGATGCGGAAGCTGTTCAAGGCCGGCCTCGCTCGGCCAGGCGAAGGATGGTGAGAACCGAGAGCGCGGCGCGCTCGGGCAGGCTGTCCGGGACCAGAAATTCCTCCGTCGAATGAATGGCGCCGCCGCGGGCGCCCATGGTGTCGACCACCGGCACGCCGCAGGCGGCGATATTGTTGCCATCGCAAACGCCACCGGTCGCTTTCCAGGCAATCGGGATGTCGAGATCCGCGCCGGCGCCGTGGACGAGGTCGAACAGGCGCGCGGCGGCGGGATCGATCGGCTTCGGGGGCCGGTTGAAGCTGCCGTGGAGCGCGATCTCGACCTCGTGCTCGGCGGAAACGCGCGCGATCGCAGTGTCGAGCGCGGCTTGCGCCAGCGCCGTGGCGGCAGCGTCGCCGGGGCGGAAGTTTACCCGCAGAACGGCGAGGTCCGGCACGACATTATTGGGACCGCCGCCGTCGATCCGCGCGGGGTTGACCGACAATCCGGGCGCCTTCGCATCGGCCAGCATCACCGCCAATGCGGCGGTGGCGACCAATGCGTTGCGGCCCTCCTCGGGGTTGCGGCCGGCATGGGCGCTGCGGCCATGCACGACCAGCGAGAAATTCCCGGTGCCGCCGCGCGCCCCGGCGAGCGTGCCGTCCGGCAGCGCCGGCTCATAGGTGAGCGCCGCCGCCTTGCCCCGTGCCGCGCGGGCGATCAGGGCCTGCGAGGAAAGCGATCCCGTTTCCTCGTCCGAGTTGATCAGCACGGTATAGCCAAAGTGCGCCGCAAGCGGGCTCGCCTCGGCGGCTTCCAGCGCCGCCAGCAGCAGGGCGAGGCCGCCCTTCATGTCGGCGGCGCCGGGTGCGTTCAGGCAGCCATCCTCCCGCCAGCTAATCGCCTGGAACGGATGATCGGCGCCGAACACCGTATCCATATGGCCGGTGAACAGCAATTGCACCGGCGCCTCGGGCCGCGTCGTCAGCAGCAGGTGGCGACCATGTGCCAGCGGTTCGACGGTACCTGCGGGCGTCACCGTTTCCACCGGATCGGGTTCGACCAGGTCCAGCGTTCCCGGCAGCACCGAAAAGGCGTCCGCCAGCGTCGCCGCCATCGCCGCGAGCCCCGCCAGGTTGCGGGTGCCGCTGTTGATGGCCGCCCACTGAATTGTCCTCTCCAGCATCGGCGCGGCTCGTGCGCGCTCGATTGCCGTCCGTTCGATCGCGGATAGCATTCCCATGCGGCTGTCGTAGCCCGGAACCGGGGCGGTTGAACACCCCCGGCCGAGCCGCGATCAGAAATCGACGACGAGCGCCGCCCGGCTGGTGGTGTCGGTGGTCAGGCGACCGAGCGGCGGCGCGCTTTCATATTGGACCGTGTAGCTGAACTGCGCCGAGAGCGGCCCGATCAGCCTGGCCAGCAACGCCGACTTCGTGGCGACGGTGCTGTTGTCCTTCTCGATATAGGCCGACGCCGTCTGGGTGAGCGACATGCCGCGCGATAGCCGCCAGGCGAAATCGAGCGAGCCGCGCGCGGCGATGTTGTTCTCGGTCGGCGCGCCGATGAAGCGCGTGTAGCGATAGGCGGGGCCGAGTTCGAGATCGAGCTTGATCGCCGAACTCTTGATGGCGCTGTAGCCGGCACCGGCGGAGAGCGATACACGATCCCCGAAGCCCGAGAAGCGATCGCTTTCATATTGCGCCGCGCCGTACATGTAGGCGCGGGCATCGAACTTCCAGTTCGGCTCATAGGCGGCGAGGTAGCGCTCGCGCGTGGTGAACCCCAGGCTCTCCTGATAATCGGCCTGCACCCGCACCTTGTGGCGCCACTCGATGCCTTCGCGCTTCACTTCGGCGGCGGCGGTGACGCCGATATTCTCGGAATTGCCGGTCTGCACATAGCCGCCCAGCTCGACATGGCCCTTCACCAGCTGGAGGAAATGCGCCTCGCGCAGCGCCTGCTGGGCGACTTCGCGACGCTTAGAGCGCCAGTCGCCCGCCAACCTGGCGACGAGCGGCGCGCTCGCCGGGTCCGCAGTCTTCGCATATTTGACGATGACGGCGACGTCGGCCTCGTTGCCAGAACTCATCGCCGCGTCGAGCATCGCCTTGATCGTCGGCGGGATCGGCGGATCCTCCGTGTTCGCAAGCAGTAGCGGAAGGGCGAGGAGCAAGGCGCGCATGACGGCTCCGTCCTAGCCATAGTTTCGGGGCGCAAAAAGGGCAGGTTATCGCATCTGCACAACGCACGGCCTCAGTCGCGGCCCTGCGGACAGGTTGCAGCCGCGCCAGCCAGGATCGAAACGAGGGCAAAGCGAGGTTCCTGCATGGGCAAACAGATCGTCGTCTTCGGTACATCGGGCGGCATCGGCAATGCGCTGGTGGCGCAACTTTCGGCTGATCCGTCGATCGCGCGGATCCATGCCGGCAGCCGCCGTCCGACGGCCTCCACGCACGCAAAGCGCATGCCCTTCGCGTTCGATCTTCAGGACGAAGCGAGCATCGCACGCGCGGCGGCGGGTATCGAGGGCCAGGTCGATCTGGTGTTCGTGGCCACCGGCATGCTGCATCGCAGCGGCGGCCCCGCACCTGAAAAGGCGCTGCGGGCGATCGATCCTGCGGCGATGGCGGAGCTGTTTGCCGTCAATGCCATCGGCCCCGCGCTCATCGCAAAGCATTTCGCGCCGCTGCTGCCCCGTGACCGGCGGAGCGTCTTCGCGGCGCTGTCCGCCAAGGTGGGCTCGATCGCCGACAACCGGCTGGGCGGGTGGCACAGCTATCGCGCGTCGAAGGCTGCGCTCAACATGCTGCTGGTGAACCTCGCGATCGAACTGCGCCGCACCCATCCCCAGGCGATCGTGGCGGCGCTGCATCCGGGGACCGTGGATACCGGCCTCTCCGCGCCGTTCCAGCGTGGGGTGGCGCCAGAAAAGCTTTTCAGTTCAGCGCAAAGTGCAGGCTACCTTCTGGACGTTCTGAACCATCTGACCCCGGCGGATTCCGGTGGGCTGTTCGCCTGGGACGGTAGCCGCCTCCCTTATTGAGCGAGCCGCGCGCCTACCAGGCTGCGCAGTGCGACCCGGGCCTTCAGCCGCGCAGCGAGCAGGGCCATGCCGCTGATCTTGCGCTGGACGAACAGCGTGTCGGCAGGCGGTACGTGCCAGACGGCGCGATCCTCCACCATCTGCATCCCCTCGCCGCGCACCGCCTGCAGGAAGCTGCGGTCGCCAAAGTCAAACTCGTCGGCGCGATCGGTCTGTTCGAGGATCAGCGCGATCATGCGATCGATCACCGCCGGGTGCCGCTCGAGCGCTGCCGCGCTGAAGAAGCCCAGTTCCAGTGCGGCACGGCGTACAGCGTCGCGGTCGCTGCTAAGGCCGGCGCCCAATAGGTCGCGGTATCCCTTTGCGATCGCATCGGAAACTGGCATCGCTGCGCCGAAATCCAGTAGCACCAGGCGTCCGCTCTCCGGCTGGTAGCGATAATTGGCGAAATTGGGATCGGTCTGGATGAAGGCGAAGCGGAACAGCTCGTGGAGCACCAGGTCGATCAGCGCGGTGGTAACCCGGTTCCGCTCCGCCTGATCGGCGGCTTCGAGCGTCTCGATCGGCTTGGCCGCGATATAGTCCATCGCGAGCACGTTGGTGGTCGACAGTTCCGCGAACGGTCGCGGCACCAGATAGCGGTCGTCGCCGGCGAGGTGATCGGCATAGCGCGTCATCATCGCTGCCTCGCGGACATAATCCGCCTCGTCGTGGAGCTGGCGCTTGGCCTCGCCGAGCAGCGGCGCGATATCGAGACCCTTGGGCAGCAGCCCGGAGAGGCGGAGCAGCGTCGCGACATTGTCGACATCGGCATCGATGCTCTCGCGAACGCCGGGATACTGGACCTTGATCGCCAGTAGCCGCCCGTCGGGCAGACGCGCGCGGTGGACCTGGCCGATCGACGCCGCCGCAATCGGATGCGCCTCGAACAGCGCGAAGCGCCGCCGCCAGTCCGCCCCCCATTCGCGTGCCAGCACCTGCTGGAGCTGGGCGGGCGGCATGTGGTGGGCGCGGTCGCGCAGGCGGGCGAGGATCTGGGTAAGCTCGTCCGGCAGCACATCGCCGGCATCCAGCGAGAGCATCTGCCCCAGCTTCATCGCTGCGCCCCGCAACTGGGCCAGCTGCTCGGTGGCGCGGGCGACGTTGCCGGGGGTGAGGACGAGGTCGCGCAGCTGCGGTCGCTCACCAGCCACAAGGCGCTTGGCGCCCTCTGCCAGAACATTGCCCGCAACGCCGCCGGCCAGCCGCCCCATCACGCCGAAACGCGACAGGCGACCTTTCGGAACCGGCCGTGCGCGGCCCTCGTAACGATCATCCGCCATGCCGATCCCTTTCGCGCACCCAGCGCTGCAGTTTGGGCCGAACGCGCAGGAACGCGCGATAGAGCCGTTCGAGCACCCAGGTCATCCCCGGCAGCAATGCCAGCAGCCCCAGCGGCCGCAGCAGCGGGATCGCCCGCCACATCGCCGCAAAGGCCGCGGCGCCGCTGTAGAAGCGGCCGCGTGCGTCGCTCACATGGAAGCGGGCAAGCAGGTCTCCGCGGTCCAGCGGGCACGCGCTGGCGGCGTCGCTGACGTCGACGAAGCGAAGATGGCCGCGCCGGTCCAGCCGCCGCATCAGCGCGATCTCGCGGGTGCAGAGCGGGCAGCCGCCATCATACCAGACCGTGAGCGTCTCAGCCACCCCAGCGGCTCCCCGCCGGCACCAGCGCGTCGAGGAAGCGAGCGGAGTCCGCGCGAATCTCCGCCTTTCGGTCGTCGCTCATCCGGTCGAGATTGCGCACGATCGGTCCCATCCGCTGGTTGCGCGCGAAGCGATCGCGGTGGCGGGCGATGAAATCCCAGTAGAGATAGTTGAACGGGCAGGCGTCGGGGCCGGCCTTCAGCTTCACCCTGTAGCGGCAGTCGGTGCAATAATCGGACATGCGGTCGATATAGGCGCCGCTCGCCGCATAGGGCTTGGAGCCCATGATCCCGCCATCGGCGAACAGCGCCATGCCGATCGTGTTGGGCATTTCCACCCACTCATAGGCATCGGCATAGACCGCCATGTACCAGACATGGACCAGATAGGGGTCGATGCCCGCCAGCAGCGCGAAATTGCCGGTGACCATCAGCCGCTGGATATGGTGGGCATAGGCATGCGCGCGGGTCTGCTCGACCGCGTCGCGCATGCAGGCCATATCGGTTTCGGCAGTCCAGTAGAAGTCGGGGAGCGGCCGATGCGCCTCCAGCGCGTTCGCGTCGGCATAGTGCGGCATGTGGAGCCAGTAGATGCCGCGGACATATTCGCGCCAGCCGAGGATCTGGCGGATAAACCCCTCGGCCGAATTGATCGGCACCCGGCCCGCCCGCCATTCGGCCTCGGCGCGGCGGCAGAGGTCGAGCGGGTCGAGCAGGCCGATGTTCATGTAAAGCGCAAGATGGGCGTGGAACAGCACGGGCTCGCCGCGGCGCATGGCGTCCTGATAGTCGCCGAAGCGGGGCAGGGCGTGGGCGAGGAAGTGATCGCGTGCTGCCTCGGCGTCAGCGCGGGTGACCGCCAGCGTGAACGGCTGCAGGTCCCCGAAATTGTCGGGAAAACGCTGCTCTACCAGACGCAGCACCTCGTGGGTGATCGCATCGGGCTCGAAGGCGGGCAGGGGTGGCGGCGTGGTGCCGTGCGGTGGGGTCCCGCGATTGTCGTGGTCGTAGTTCCATTCCCCGCCGGCGGGCTGGTCACCGTCCATCAGCAATCGCGTACGGCGGCGCATGTCGCGGTAGAAATACTCCATCCGGAGCTGGTGGCGGCCCTGCGCCCAGGCGCGAAACCCCGCCGGGTCGATCAGGAAGCGGTTGTCGGGGAGCAGCGTGAGGCCGGGTACCGCCGCCAGCGCCTGGCGCAGGCGCCACACGCCGGGTTCGGTGCAGAGGATCTCCTCGACGTCGAGCGCGGCACGGGCGCGGGCGATCTCGCCGACCAGGCTGCCGCTGTTCTCCGGATCGTCGAGGCGCGTGTAGCGCAACTGCCAGCCGGCCGCGCGAAGTTCCTCGGCGAAATGACGCATCGCGGCGAAGACGAAAGCGAGCTTTTTCTTGTGATGCGGTACATAGCCGGCCTCCTCGGCCACCTCCGCCATCAGTACCACGTCGTCGGCCGGGTCTGCCTCGGCGAGCGCTGCGATGCCAGCGCTGAGCTGGTCGCCGAGGAGGAGGATCAGCCGGGCCATGGGGTGCCATGTGGGGCCGGAGGCGCCGTGGAGCGCGATGTCTTTTCGGACAGGTTGAGCGCTGGCGGTGTGCGGGCGATCCCGATTGCATGGAAACCCATGCTTCGCTCCCCCCTGCTGCGCGGCTTCTCGGCTATGCCGGGCTGCTGCCGCTGGTCGGCTGCGCCGCCGGCCTGGTGCTGCTGCCGATGCACCGTGCGTCGTTGCTCGACGCCGGGTTCGGCTATGCCGCGCTGATCTTCAGCTTCCTCGGCGGACTGTGGTGGGGGCAGGGCGTTGCGCGCGGGCGGGCCTCGCCCGGACTGTTCGGCGTCGCCGTACTGCCGTCGCTGATCGCCTGGGGGCTGATGCTGCTCCGCCTTCTCGGCTGGACGACCGGGGACGCGCTGCTGGCGCTCGGCGCGGCGATCCTGCTTTCGCCGATCGTGGACCTCGTGCTGGCGCGTAACCAGTCGCTCGTACACGGCTGGATCGCGCTCCGCCTCCAGCTCTCGACCGGACTCGGCGCGCTGACCCTTTCGCTTGCGATGCTGTAACTAGGCGGCCGCCGCGGCGGCGTCGATCATCGTGCCCAGCCGATGGCCGGACAGCCAGGCAAGCTCGACGCGCGGCCCCTGCAGCCAGTCGCCGCACGCGCCCAGCCGGAGCGACCCGTTCCACAGCGCGCCCTTGTCGATGCCCGGCGTCATCGCGAAGCGCCAGCGGTGCGCGGCGAGGTAGCGGACGGCCGGCACCTTATCCTCGGCATGCGCGAGCAGCGCGTCGAGCAGCGCCTGCGCCACCGCATCGGCGCTGTTCTCGAGATGCGAGGCCGACCAGGAAGCATGCGCCTGGACCACCCAGGTCTCGCCATCGTTGCGGCCGGGTTTGGCACCGTCGCGCGCGGCCCAGCCGATGATCCCTTGGTGACGGATGCTGTCGGCGGCGATCGGCACGCGATCCTCGAACGCCATCATCGCCGTCCAGCAGGGCTGCGAACGCGCCGCCATGGCATCGGCGGCCATCATCAGGTCGTGCGTGCCCAGGATCGCGGCGGCCTGCTCGGCCGGCAGCGCGATGATGGCGGCGTCGAAGGGGCCGTGCTGCTGCTCCTGCAGGCGCACATGCCAGCCCTGCGCATTGCGGGTGAGGCCGACGACATGATGCCCGAAATGCACGCGATGCGCCGACGCCATGTGGCGGACCGGCGCATTCATCGCCGGTGTGCCTACCCAGGCGTCCGGGCCCGCTTCGTGCCACGGGCTTGCCACGCCGTGGGCCTGCCAGTCCTGTACCTGTCGGCGGAACCGGTCGTCGCGGACCGTGAAATACTGCGCACCGTGATCGAACTGGAGCGTCTGTCCATCGATCTCGACCCGGCGCGTCGACATGCGCCCGCCGGGGCCGCGCCCCTTGTCGAACAGGGTCACCCGGTGCCCGGCGGCACGCAACTGGTCGGCACAGGCAAGGCCGGCGATGCCGGCACCGAGGATCACCACGTCCATCTGCGCGTGCCCGCTCAATAGCCCATCAGCGACATGAGCTCGGCACGGCTGCTGCGATCCTCGAGGAAGCAGCCCAGCATGCGGCTGGTCACCATGCCGACGCCGTGCGTCTTCACGCCGCGGCCGGTCATGCAGCCGTGCTGCGCCTCGATCACCACCGCGACGCCGGCGGGCTTCAGATGCTCCCAGATCGCCTGGGCGATCTCCGCGGTCAGCCGCTCCTGGATCTGCAGGCGGCGGGCATAGCCGTGGAGGACGCGCGCCAGTTTCGAGATGCCGACCACCCGGTCCTTGGGCAGATAGGCGATCGAAGCCTTGCCGATGATCGGCGCAAGGTGGTGCTCGCAATGCGACTGGAAGGGAATGTCCTTCAGCAGCACGATCTCGTCATAGCCCGCCACTTCCTCGAAAGTGCGGGCCAGGTGCATGCCGGGGTCCTCGTCATAGCCGGCGCAATATTCGCGCCAGGCCTTGGCGTGCCGGAGCGGCGTGTCGCGCAGACCCTCGCGCTCGGGATCTTCGCCGACCCAACGGAGCAAGGTGCGGACCGCTTCCTGCACCTCGTCGGGGACCATCTCGCCGCCTGTTTCGTTTTCGGCCCGTTCTATATCGTTGCAGAAGAAGTTCATCGGGCCTACCTTTCGTTTCACCGGCAGCGTTTGCGTGGCACGCCGGCATCGAGTGTCCTCCACATGAGGAACCCGGGTGAAACCGGGAACATGGACAAAAGGGTATGCAGTTACGCGACCCCAACGGGATGCAGAAAGCCGACCAATGCCACTAGCCGACATGATCGCCGGAAGCGCCGTCGCCGCGGTGCTGAGCAACCCACGACTTCCCGACAACCCCATTGTCGATTGCAACGATGCGTTCATCACCCTGACGGGCTATCGTCGGGATGAGATCATCGGTCGCAATTGCCGGTTTCTCGCCGGCGACAAGACCGAACCCTGGCTCAGCGAGGCGCTGAGCGCCGGTGTGCGCGAGAAACGGCCGGTGATGGTCGAGATTCTCAACTACAAGAAGGACGGTACGCCGTTCCGCAATGCCCTGCTGGTCGCGCCGATCTTCGGCGAGGACGGAGAGCTCGAATATTTCCTCGGCTCACAGATGGAGGTGGAGGGCCCGAAGGAAGGTACCGCCCACCGGGCCACCATCGCGCGCGAGAAGATCGATGCGCTGTCGCCGCGCCAGCGCGCGGTGTTGATCGCCATGGCGGCGGGCAAGCTCAACAAGCAGATCGCCTACGACCTTGGCCTGACCGAGCGGACGATCAAGATGCACCGTGCCGCCATGTTCCGGGCGCTGGGCGTGCGAACCGCGGCCGACGCGGTGCGGATGGCGATCGAAGCGGGCTATTGACCCACGAAAAAGGGGCGCCCGCACGGGACGCCCCTGGGCTGTTCGGCGATAGCGCTTACTGCGCGTTGCCGGCCGGCATCTCGGCGCCATTGTCCGGCGCGGCATTGCCGATCATCGCGTCGGCTTCGGCATTGGCGCGATCCTCGGCATCGTTCTGGTAGATCATCGCATTGGCCTCGGGCGCGACGTTCGCACCGTCCGCCACGTTGCTTTCACCGCCGCCGCATGCCGCCAGCGGCATCAGCAGGGTTGCCGCGGCCATCAGGCGAAGCTTGCTCATCCGGGTGCTCCCACATCAAATCCGTTGCGCAGTCGAAAGGAGCTGCGCATCAAGCCCGCTGCATGGGCCACGGCGAGCAATGCGTCAAACGCAAATATGTCGCATCGCCGTGACTTGGCCATGTTTTCGCCCGAATTCGGGACGGGCGATTACTCGCCCTTGTCAGCCGCGACCGGCCCGATGTCCTCGGGCGCGTTCGCCGCGATCGCCAGCATCGAGGCCCAGGCGGCGACGTTCTGGCGAAGCTGAGCGGGATCGATCTTGTCGAGCGTATCGTCCGGCGTGTGGTGCAGGTCGAAATAGCGGAGCCCGTCCTGGTTCAGGCCGATGGTGCCGACACCCAGTGCCAGGATCGGCTCGACGTCCGTGCCGCCATGCGCCTTTTCGCGCCCGCGCTCGATACCGAGCGGATAGAGCGCGGTTTCCAGCCGGTCGCCGATCGCCTTGGCGCCCTCCGGCAGGTTGGTCTCGAACTTCCAGACGCGGTCCGCACCGAAATCCGATTCCATCGCAAGGACGTGACGCTCCTTGCCATGCGCCTTGGCATAGGCGGTGCCGCCGAAGCCGCCGACCTCCTCGGCCCCGAACCACACGACCCGGATCGTGCGGCGCGGCTGGCCGATCTTGGCCGCCTGGAGCGCGGCCGCGGTCGTGATCGCCACGCCCGATGCGTCGTCGATCGCGCCGGTGCCCAGGTCCCAGCTGTCGAGATGGCCGCCGACGACGATGATGCCGGCGGTCGAATCGCTGCCGGGGATATCGGCGATCACATTGCCGGACTCGGCCTCGCCCTTGAACTGCGGGGTTATGCTCAGCCGCAGCTTGACAGGCCCGCGCTTGACCAGCCGCACTAGCTGCTCGGCATCCGGCACCGAGAGCGCGGCGGCGGCAATCGGCGAGACGCCCTTGGCCCAGGTGGTGACGCCGGTGTGCGGGTTGCGGTGATGGTCGGTGCCGATCGAGCGGATCAGCACGGCGGCGGCGCCCTTGGTCGCCGCGATGCTGGGGCCGGCCCGACGGACCGCGCCGTAATAGCCATATTGCGAGCCGTCCTGCGTCGGCACCATTGCATGGTCGATAAAGGCGATCTTGCCCTTCAGGCTGCCGGCGGCCGCTGCCTGCAGCTCGGCGAGCGAGGCGAAATAGACGACCTCGGCCTCCAGCGGCTGTGCGCCGGTCGAGCCGGAATAGCCGAGCGCGGCCACGGTCAGCTTCTGCGCCGAGCCGCCGAGCACTTCGGCGGTCTCCACGCCGCGGACCCACACCGGCATGCGATAGGTTTCGACATGCACGTTCTTGAAGCCGAGCGCCGTCAGCTTCTGCACTCCCCACGCCCGGGCGCGTGCCTCGGCTTCGGTCGCGGCGAGACGCTGGCCGATCTCGGTGGTAAGGCCTTCCACCACGTCCCAGGCGACGTCGTCCTTCATCGCGGCATCACGTACGCTCGCGACCTGCGCGGCGGTTTGGGCGAGAGCGGGAACGGGCAGGGCGAAGGCGGCAGCGGCCGCGAGCAGGAGGCGCTTGGTCATGCTGCGGATGCTAACCAGCGCCAGACCGATTGCAATGGGCGATGAATGGTTTGGGCGGCGAACTATGAAAGCTCCGCCCCTTCCGGAGTGTCAGGTGAAACGCGCCCACGCGGTTCAGGCCAGGCCGGGGGCTTGACCGACCTGACACTGGGTTGGGTTGAGGCCGTGCCTCACCGAAGCCGACGGGCGTTCTGCAATCCCTCCACCCCCAACGCCTCCTCCGAGGAGGAGAGGCTTGATGGCGCCGCTCAACCCCTGCGTTGCCAACTTCCGCCCGCATCGCTACATGCCGCACGACTTTCCAGCATTCAGAATTTTCGCAACGGAGATCCGCCACCGTGGCCGCTCAATACGCCTTTGTCATGAAGGACATGACCAAGTCCTTCCCCGGCGCCCCCAAGCCGGTGCTGAACAACATCAACCTGCAATTCTACCAGGGCGCCAAGATCGGCATCGTCGGTCCGAACGGTGCGGGTAAGTCGACGCTCATGAAGATCATGGCCGGCATCGACAAGGATTTCTCCGGCGAGGCATGGCCCGGCGAGAACATCACCGTCGGCTATCTGCCGCAGGAGCCGCAGCTCGATCCGACCAAGAACGTGCTCGAGAACGTCAAGGACGGCGCGCGCGAAGTGGCGGACATGGTCGATCGCTTCAACGCCATTTCGGCCGAGATGGGCGATCCCAAGGACGACACCGATTTCGACGCGCTGATGGAGGAGATGGGCGATCTCCAGGCGAAGATCGACGCGGTCGACGGCTGGAGCCTCGACAACCAGCTCGAGATCGCGATGGAAGCGCTGCGCTGCCCGCCGTCCGACTGGCCGGTCGAGAATCTGTCGGGCGGTGAGAAGCGCCGCATCGCGCTGACCCGGCTGCTGATCCAGAAGCCGTCGATCCTGCTGCTCGACGAGCCGACCAACCATCTCGACGCCGAGAGCGTCAACTGGCTGGAAAACCACCTCAAGGAGTATGCCGGCGCGGTGCTGATGATCACCCACGACCGCTACTTCCTGGACAATGTGGTCGAGTGGATCCTCGAAATCGATCGCGGCAAGTATTTCCCGTATGAGGGCAATTACTCGACCTACCTGGAAAAGAAGGGCAAGCGCCTGGAGCAGGAGGACCGCGAGGCCTCGGGCCGCCAGAAGGCGATCCAGGACGAGCTCGCCTGGATCCGGCAGGGTGCCAAGGCGCGCCAGACCAAGTCCAAGGCGCGTATCGCCAAGTTCGAGCAGCTGGTCGCCAGCCAGGAAAACCGCACGCCGGGCAAGGCCCAGATCGTCATCCAGGTGCCCGAGCGCCTGGGCGGCAAGGTGATCGAAGCCAGGAACATCTCCAAGGCCTATGGCGACAAGCTGCTGTTCGAGAACCTCTCGTTCATGCTGCCGCCGGGCGGCATCGTCGGCGTGATCGGGCCGAACGGCGCCGGCAAGTCGACGCTGTTCAAGCTGATCACCGGCCAGGAAACCCCGGATACCGGCGAGATCGACATCGGCTCGACCGTGCGCCTCGGCTATGTCGACCAGAGCCGCGACCACCTGGATGACAGCAAGAACGTCTGGCAGGAAATCTCCGACGGTCTCGACTACATGAAGATCAACGGCCACGACCAGTCGACGCGCGCTTATGTGGGTGCGTTCAACTTCAAGGGCGCGGACCAGCAGAAGATCGTCGGCAAGCTTTCGGGCGGTGAGCGCAACCGCGTCAACATCGCCAAGATGCTGAAGCGCGGCGGCAACGTGCTGCTGCTCGACGAGCCGACCAACGATCTCGACGTGGAAACGCTGGGCGCGCTGGAAGAAGCCATCGAGAATTTCGCGGGCTGCGCCGTGGTCATCAGCCACGATCGCTTCTTCCTCGATCGTCTGGCCACGCACATCCTCGCCTTCGAAGGCAACAGCCATGTCGAATGGTTCGAGGGTAACTTCGAAGCCTATGAGGAAGACAAGCGCCGTCGCCTGGGCGATGCCGCCGATCGTCCGACCGCGCTGGCCTACAAGAAGCTGACGCGCTGATCGGATAGCCGCAAAGGAAAGGGGCCGCTTCGGGATACGAAGCGGCCCCTTTTCTGTGTCCGGCTGCCGCTTCGTTCAGGCGGTGAAGCGCTTGGTGAAGCCCTTGTGCGGCTTGTCCTCGGGCACTGCCTCGCTTTCGACATGCGCCACGCGGGCGAGTGGCGGGCCTTCGCGGCACGCCTCGACGAACAGGCCGAGCGCCGTGTCTTCGCCTGCCGCAAGAATCTCCACCCTGCCGTCGCGCAGATTGCGGACCCAGCCCGTCAGCCCGCCGCGCTGCGCGGTCCGCACCACCCAGTCGCGATAGCCGACCCCCTGTACCCGTCCCGAAACCAGGATTCGCTGCTGCGCCATACGCTCCCTTTACACTCGCCCGACCATCCGGGCGCGCTCCATCTGTAGCAGTCTGGGACAAATCGGAAGCACAGAGCGAACACGGTCCGCCGCAATCGGTGCAGTTCCCGGCGCGTCAGGGATACGTAATTGCGATCACTTCATATTCCCGCTCGCCGGCGGGCAGGGTGACGCGGCGCAGATCGCCCACCCGCGCGCCGCGCAGCGCTCGGGCGAGCGGGGCGTTCCACCCCACCAGCCCCTTGCCGGCATCGGCCTCGTCGTCGCCGACCAGGGTGAGGATGCGCTGGTTGTCGTCCTCGTCGGCGATCGTCACGCATGCGCCGAAGAACACGCCGCTGCGATCTTCCTGGCGGGTGGGATCGACGACCTTGGCCGCCTTCATCCGCCGGGCGAGGAAACCCAGCCGGCGGTCGATCTCGCGCAGCCGCTTGCGGCCATAGATGTAATCGCCATTCTCCGAGCGATCGCCATTGCCCGCCGCCCATGAGATGGTGTCGACCAGCTTGGGGCGCTCCTGCCCGAAGAGCTGGTCATACTCGGCCTTGAGCGTCGCATAGCCTGCAGGCGTGATATAGTTGGGGCGATCGTTCATCGCCGCCAGCGCTATCAGCCCGGCCGGCTCTTGCCCAGATACCAGCTGAGGTTCGCCGTGCCCTTGCTGCGGGCATAGGAGGGGTTCATCAGATCGTAGACCACGGCGTTTTCCAGTACGCGCTGGACATAGTTCTTGGTCTCGAAGATCGGGATCTGCTCGATCCAGCGGACAACGTCGCCGCCGGGCAGCCGGGGATCGCCATAGGCGCGCAGCCACTTGTTCACATTGCCCGGACCGGCATTATACGCGGCGACGGCAAGCGGATAGCAGCCGCCATAATAGGTCAGCATCCGCTGGAAATAGCTTGAGCCGAGCTGGATGTTGTAATCGGTATCTGCGTTGAGCGCGCCCGGATCGTAGCCCATGCCGAGCTTGCCGGCGGTCTCGCGCGCGGTGCCCGGCATCAGCTGCATCAGCCCGCGCGCGCCGGCGCGGCTCACCGCGTCGCGGTTGAACTGGCTTTCCTGGCGGGCGATCGCGTGGATGATGGTCCAGTAATCGCGCTGCCCCTCCGGCACCTTCACCGAAGGGTAGCCGGCGGCGCTATAGTCCGACAGGCCGTTCTGGAGCGCGCTGCGGCCCACCATCACGCCCAGGTCCGGCCGGCCCAGCGTGCGGCTGAGGTCGGCGGCGAGGAGGTGGTCGTCCTCGGTCGTCGCATCCTCGGCAATCTTGCGCAGGAACAGGCTCTGGTCGCTGCGATTGCCCATCTGGCCGAGCAGCTGCGCGGCGCGGACGAGCTCGCGGCGGTAGAAGGCATCGCGGGCGCCGGGCGCAGCGGTCTTGCCGGCCAGGTTGCGGGGCCCTTGCAGCGGCTGCCCCATCCGCTCGGCTGCGAGCTGGCCGTAGAACAGGTCGGGGAAGCCGCTGGCGCTCGCATAATAGGCGCGCGCGCCGGATGCATTGCCGGCCGCTTCGGCGGCGCGACCGGCCCAGTACAGGCCCTTGGATTGGGTGCCCGGCGTCTTCGATCCGTGGCCGTAGCGCGCGAACATGCCGACGGCGTCATTCGGCCGGCCGAGATTGTAGAGCGCCACCGTGCCCGCGAGCCAGGTGATGCTGGTATAGTCGTCGCGCACGCCGAGCGAGAGGTCGCTCACGTCGGTGCCGGACGGGAAGGCGTCGTCAACCTGCGAGGCGATCCGATAGGCGAGATCGTACTGCCCGTCCGCCAGCGCGCCGCGCGCGGCGGAGAGCAGCACCTCGTACCATTTCTCGGGATCGCCGGGAAAACCGGCCATCCGCCGCGGCTGGGCGAGGTACGAGCGCATCAGCTGGGTCTGGCCGGTCTGGCCCAGCCAACGGGCGCGATCGGCGATATAGCCATGGTCGAACTGGCCGCGCGCATCGGCAAGGGCTGCCTTGCTCGCGGCGTCGACGGCATTGGTGCGGTAGGCGATCCGCGCGTCGAACACCGGCCGCAACGCAGGCGAGGTATAGGCCAGCTGCCGCGTCGCGATGCTGGTCGCGCCCTGCCAGAGCAGCATGTCTTCGCGCGCGTCATGATCGGCGGGGCGCAGTACGGTACTGAACGACGCGAGCAATTTGCTTTCGTCGACCGTGCGCAGGATTCCCGAGCGCCACGCACGCCGCGCCTGGTCCTCCGCCTCGGCCCGGCGGCCGGTGGCGGCGAGTGCCTCGGCATAGCGCAGCCGGCCGGCGGGGGTGATCGGCGGGAAACGGGTGAAGAAGCGGACGGCGAGGTCCGGCATCGACCCGCCGCTGTCGAGGATCGTCTCGGCAGCGGCACGCCTGCTCTTCTCGCCGGGCCAGCCGGGATGGGCGAGCAGGAAATTGGCATAATCGGAAAAGGCGTAATTGTCCGACTGCTGCAGACGCTTCCATTCGGCCAGCGCCGTGCTCACCGGATCATATTGCGCCTGCGCCTGCGGCACGAAGCCGCCTGCCAGGGCCGCCAGCATCGCAGGCGTCACCTGCGAGGAGGCTGCCAGTCCCGAAACACCGGCGAACACCAACGCGCCTTTGAGTACCGTACCGACCATGCTGGACATGATAGGAGATCGCACCGTATCTGCCACCCCGTTTATACCGAAAAAGAGGATGATTCCGCGCGATGTTTTCAGGATCGATCCCTGCGCTCGTAACGCCGTTCCGTGACGGCGCGTTCGCGGAGGAGGATTTCCGCGCGCTCGTCGAATGGCAGATCACCGAAGGTTCCGCCGCGCTGGTGCCCTGCGGCACCACCGGCGAGGCCGCGACCATGCCCAAGGACGAGCATTTCCACGTCGTGCGGGTCTGTGCCGATCAGGCCAAAGGCCGTGTGAAGATCCTCGCGGGCGCGGGCTCGAACGACACCAAGGTGGCGATCGACAACGTCCATGCCGCCCAGCAGGCCGGCGCCGACGCGGCGCTGATGGTGCCGCCTTATTACAACCGGCCGAGCCAGGAAGGCATCTTCCGGCACTTCGCCGCGGTGGCCGAGGCGACCGACCTGCCGATCGTGCTGTACAACGTGCCCGGCCGCACCGTCACCGACATCCAGCCCGCCACCATGGCGCGGATCGTGCAGGCGTTTCCGGAGACGTTCATCGGCGTGAAGGATGCAACCGGCAACCTCAGCCGCGTGTCCGAACAGCGCGCGGGTTGCAGCACCGGCTTCGTCCAGCTTTCGGGCAATGACGAGACCGCGCTGGCCTTCAATGCGATGGGTGGCGTGGGGTGCGTCTCGGTGACGGCGAACATCGCGCCGAAGCTTTGCGCCGATTTCCAGGCCGCCTGGGCGGCGGGCGACACTGCCGGGGCGCTCGCGCTGCACGACAAGCTCTATCCGCTCCACATCGCGATGTTTACCGATGCCTCGCCCGGGCCGGTCAAGTACGCGATGGGCCGGGTCCGCGCCGGCTTTCCGCAGGATATTCGCCTGCCGATGACTGAAGCGGGCGAGGCGAGCCGCAAGGCGGTGGACGCCGCGCTCGAATTCGCCGGCCTTCTTTGAGGAACGGGCCGGAGCGCCAACAAACGGCTGGCGCTCCGGCCGGTCCATCCCTACATCCCGCGGTCTTATGGCCCGTCCACGTCCCCTGGAATTCGATAAAGTAAAGACCGTCGCCGAGAACCGGCGCGCGCGTTTCGATTATTTCATCGAGCAGACCTATGAAGCCGGCCTCGTCCTCACCGGCACCGAGGTGAAGTCGCTCCGGTTCGGCGAAGGCTCGATCGCCGAGGCCTATGCCGAAATCAAGAACGAGGCGGTGTGGCTGGTCAACGCCAACATCCCCGAGTTCAGCCACGGCAACCGCTTCAACCACGAGCCCAAGCGGCCGCGTAAACTGCTCCTCAACGAGCGCCAGATTAACAAACTGCACGGCGCCGTCGCCCGCGAAGGCATGACGCTGGTCCCGTTGTCGGTCTATTTCAACAGCAAGGGACGCGCGAAGGTGGAGCTGGCGCTGGCGAAGGGCAAGAAGACGCATGACAAGCGCGAGACGATCAAGGAACGCGACTGGAAGCGCGAGCAGTCGCGAATCCTCCGCGACCGCGGCTGAGATGCCGCCGGCGGGCCGCCTGCGCCGCCTGGCCGACAAGGCGGTACCAAGCCGCGAGTCCATCGAGACCAATCGCTGGCTGAAGCCGGTGGCCGGGCGGGTGATGCATTCGTCGCTGTGGCGGTTCACACGCCGCTCGGTGCCGCGCGGCGTGGCACTGGGCATGCTCACTGGCATTCTCGTGCCGATGGGCCAGATCCCCGCTTCAGCCGTCCTCGCGCTGCCGCTCCGTGCAAACATACCGGCTGCAGCCGCGACGACCTTTCTGACCAATCCCTTCACCACGCCGCCTCTCTGGGTCGCCGCCTATTGGCTCGGCAGCTGGATGCTCGGGCCGGGCCTGTCTGGAGACGTTCTCAAGGACGGCGCACCAGGCTGGCTCGACTGGCTGCTGCACCAGGGTGGCCCCGCGTTGCTGACCGGGCTCGTCACCCTGGCGGTGGTGCTTGCCATCCTGGGCTATTTCGGCAGCGGGCTGCTGTGGCGGTGGTGGATCGTCCGCAAGCGCAAGCGCCGGTTGCACCTCCGTCGCGCAGCGCATTGATCCAGAACGGGTCTGCGTCCGATCCGACGCGATCGGTGCTTGACGCTGCGGCGGCGACGGAACATCGGTGACCGATGGCAAGTCTGCCCGACGCCGAGCTGCCCAAGCCTTCGCTGCTGCTGCCGATCGTGGCAGTGGTGGTTACCGGTGTCGCTGCTGCCGCCGCAATCCTGTTCAGCCTGAACGATCGCACAATTGCTGCGGGGTTTCTTGCCGCGGCGTTGCTGGCGGCAGGGGTAATGCTGGCCTTTGGGCGACTGTTTCGTTCGCCCAGTACCAGCATTGAACGCTATACCGATTGGGCGATCGCCCATGCATTGGCCTCCGCCAGTGATGACGCGCTCGCGGTAACCGATCGCAGCGGTCGGCTGGTCTGCGCCAATCCGCGCTACGAGGCACTGTTCGGAGGCTGGCCTACGCCGCCGAACCTGCCGATCGGCGAGGATGGGGAGCGTGCCTTGGGCGCCTGTGCGCGCGCGGCGTGGCGGGACGGCGAGAGCCGGTGCAGCGACGTTCAGGTTTTCGGCGCGCAGGTGGCGGTGCGGGTCGTCCGGGTGGGCGACGAATCGCTGGTATGGCGCTTCATCGGCATCCACGCGCTCGACCTTGCCGTGCAGGTCCAGGGGCTGCTCGCCGGGCCGACCGGGGATCGTCTGGGCGGCGCGGGGGTGATGGTGGTGCTGGTTGCGCCCGATGGCCGTATCCGTTCGGCCAACCGCGTCTTTCGCCACCGCGCGCTGGGAAGTGCCGACGCCGTCGTCGACGGTCGCGACTTCGCCGGCATGCTGATCACCGATTCGATAGGCCAGGTCCGCTTCGAGCGCGAAGGGATCGAGGGCACACCGCTGCGCGTGCTCCAGATCCCGTTCCTCGAAGGCGATGAGGCGCCGCTGCTGGTCGCCCTGCTCGACGAGGAGCCGGCGGTGCTCGCCAGCCCGGCGCTGGCGGGCAGCGCCTCGACGCATGTCCATTCGCTCATCTCGCTACTGCCGACCGGGCTAGCGCTGATCGACCGCGACGGGCGGTTCCTGATGATGAACGATGCGTTCGTCCGTACCGCGCGCGTCCATCCGGCCGCGCCGCCGCTCTATCCGGGCGATCTGGTAGTCCGCGAGGACAAGGCGACGCTGGCCGATGCGGTCCGTCGCTTCGCCGGCGGGGCGCCGCAATCGCTGGAGATCACCGTCCGGTTGAAGGATGCGTCCGAGGAGCCGGTGGCGATCACCATTGCCGGCGCGCGGGGGCTCGGGGATGCCGCGGTGCTGCTGAGCCTGCGGGACTCGGGCGAGGAGGGCAAGCTCAAGCGCCAGATCGCCCAGGCGACCAAGATGCAGGCGGTGGGCCAGCTCGCCGGCGGCGTCGCGCACGACTTCAACAACATCCTCACCGCGATCATCGGCCATTGCGATCTGATGCTGATGCGCCATTCGCCCGGCGACAGCGACTATGACGACATCCAGCAGATCCGCGCCAACTCCAATCGCGCCGCGAGCCTGACCCGCCAGTTGCTCGCCTTCTCGCGCCAGCAGACGCTGCGGCCGCAGGTGCTGCAGCTGCCGGACATCATCTCCGAGGTCTCGAACCTGCTGAAGCGGCTGCTCGGCGAGACGGTGTCGCTCGACGTGAAGCACGGCCGCAACCTGGGGCCGGTGCGCGCCGATCCGGGCCAGCTCGAGCAGGTGGTGGTCAACCTTGCGGTCAACGCGCGCGACTCGATGCTCAGCAAGAACCCGAGCGGCGGCGGCTCGCTGACGATCGAGACGCTGGCGGTCTCCTCCGCCGACGTGCGACGGATGGACGACGACGTGCTGCCGGTCGGCGACTATACCGCGCTGCGCATCTCCGACACCGGGACCGGCATTCCGCCGGAGATCCTGCCGAAGATCTGGGAGCCGTTCTTCACCACCAAGGAAGTGGGCAAGGGGACCGGGCTCGGCCTGTCGACCGTCTACGGCATCATCAAGCAGTCCGGCGGCTATATCTTTGCCGAGAACAACCCGGGCGGCGGTGCGGCCTTCACCATCTATCTGCCGGTCCATACCGCGCCGGAGACTGCCGTCGCCAAGCTGCCCGTCACCAAGGAGAAGCCCGCCGACCTGTGGGGTACAGGCACCATCCTTGTCGTCGAGGACGAGGACATGGTCCGCGCGATCGCCGAGCGCGCGCTGACCCGCCAGGGCTATTCGGTGGTGACCGCAGAAAACGGCGAAGTCGCGCTTGAAACGATCGAGACAATGGACAAGCCGGACCTGCTCGTTTCCGACGTGGTGATGCCGGTACTGGACGGCCCCAGCATGGCCCGCAAGGTCCGCGAGCGTTGGCCCGACCTGCCGATCCTGTTCATGTCGGGCTATGCCGAGGAACAATTGCGCCGTTCGATCGATCTCGACAATGTCGCCTTTCTTCCTAAACCCTTTTCCGTGCAACAACTTGCGGAGGCTGTTCAGGAGATATTGGTGACCAAATAAGTGCTTGGCACGTAACCATTTTTCCTGCAAAGGGGGCTATATGCAGGGTCCGCGTAACATCCTCATCGTCGAAGACGAGCCGTTGATCGCCATGATGCTCGAGGATTTCCTCGACGCGCTGGACCGGGTGCCGGCGGGCACCGCGGACAATGTCGCCGAGGCGCTCGATCGGATCGGGGCTGGCGGGATCGATGCAGCGATCCTCGATGTGAACCTGCGCGGCGGCGAGCAGAGCTGGCCGGTGGCCGACAAGCTGGCCGAACTCGGCATCCCGTTCGTGCTCGCGACCGGCGGCGCCGACGACAGCATCGCCCAATCGCACCGCGACCGGCCGGTGCTCTCCAAGCCGTTCACGCTCGACCGCGTCGACAAGGTGCTCAGCAGCCTGAGCTGAGTGCGGTCGCTTAGGGTTGTGCGCAGGGCAGGGGCGACGCTAAAGCCCCTGTCATCATGACCGAACTCCCCAAGACCTTCGACCCCGCCGAAATCGAATCCCGCTGGTACGCCCATTGGGAAGAGGAAGGCCTGTTCCGCCCCGAGCGCAATGGCGCCGAGCCCTGGACGATCGTCAACCCGCCGCCCAACGTGACGGGCAGCCTGCATATCGGCCACGCGCTCGACAACACGCTGCAGGACATCCTCGTCCGGCACGCCCGGCTGAAGGGCAAGGATGCGCGCTGGGTGGTCGGCACCGATCACGCGGGCATCGCCACGCAGATGGTGGTCGAGCGCCAGCTCAACGCCGCGGGGCAGAAGCGCACCGACTTCACCCGCGAGGCCTTCGTCGACAAGGTATGGGAATGGAAGGCCGAGAGCGGCGGCGCGATCACCCGCCAGCTGCGCCGGCTCGGCTGCTCGATGGACTGGGCGAACGAGCGCTTCACGATGGACGAGGGCTTCTCCAAGGCCGTCCTCAAGGTGTTCGTCGAACTTTATCGCCAGAAGCTGCTCTATCGCGACAAGCGGCTGGTGAACTGGGATCCGGGCCTCGGCACCGCGATCTCGGACCTCGAGGTCGAGACCAAGGAGGTCCGCGGCAATTTCTGGCACCTGCGCTATCCGCTGGCGGACGGCTCGGGCTTCATCCAGGTCGCGACGACGCGTCCGGAGACGATGCTGGCCGACATGGCCGTCGCCGTGCATCCCGAGGACGAACGCTACCAGGCGCTGATCGGCAAGCAGGTCAAGCTGCCCATCACCGGCCGCCTGATCCCGATCGTCGGTGACGAGCATGCCGATCCGGCGCTGGGTTCGGGTGCGGTCAAGATTACGCCGGGACATGATTTCAACGATTTCGAGGTGGGTGTTCGCGCCGGAATTAAAGCCGGTGCGATGCTCAACATGCTCGATGCCAAGGCCGCGATCTGCCAGACGCAGGATGGGCTGGTGCCCGCCGAACTGATCGGGCTCGATCGTTTCGAGGCGCGCAAGGCGATCGTCCAGCGGCTGAAGGACGAGGGCTTCCTCGTGCCCTTCGTCGACAAGGAAGGCGCCGAGCACGACGCCGAACCGCGCACGATCCAGACCCCCTATGGCGACCGCTCGGGCCAGGTGATCGAGCCGTGGCTGACCGACCAATGGTATGTCGACGCAGCCACGCTCGCCAAGCCGGCGATCGAGGCGGTCCGCTCGGGCGCGACCAAGATCGTGCCGAAGAGCTGGGAGAAGACGTACTTTAACTGGATGGAGAACATCCAGCCCTGGTGCGTCAGCCGCCAGCTTTGGTGGGGGCATCGCATTCCGGCGTGGTTCGACGCCGACGGCAAGCCCTATGTCGCCGAGAGCGAGGAAGAGGCACAGGCACAGGCGGGCGAGGGCGTTGCGCTCACCCGCGATCCCGATGTGCTCGACACCTGGTTCTCCTCCGCACTGTGGCCGTTCGCGACGCTCGGCTGGCCCGAGAACACCGATCCCACGCTGGGCGGGCGCTATTCGAACGACGTGCTGATTTCCGGCTTCGACATCCTGTTCTTCTGGGACGCGCGGATGATGATGCAGGGTTTGCACTTCATGAAAGAGGTGCCGTTCAAGACCCTGTATCTCCACGGTCTCGTCCGCGCGGCGGACGGCCAGAAGATGTCCAAGTCCAAGGGCAACACGGTCGATCCGCTCGGCATGATCGACAAGTACGGCGCCGATGCGCTACGCTTCTTCATGGCGGCAATGGAAAGCCAGGGCCGCGACATCAAGATGGATGAGAAGCGGCTCGAGGGCTATCGCAACTTCGCGACCAAGCTGTGGAACGCCGCGCGCTTCTGCCAGTCCAACGGCATCGCGGCGAGCAAGCAGCTTGAGGCGCCGACTGCGGAGCTCGCGGTAAACCGCTGGATCATCGCCGAAACCATCGCGACGGTGCAGGCGCTGGACCTCGCGCTGGCCGACCTGCGCTTCGACGAGGCGGCGAACACCATCTACCAGTTCGTCTGGAGCCGCTTCTGCGACTGGTATCTCGAGCTGATCAAGCCGGTGCTGCAGGGCGAGGGCGTCGCTGCCGCCGAGGCGGACGAGACGCGCGCCGTCGCCGGCTGGGCGCTCGACCAGATCCTCGTCATGCTCCACCCGTTCATGCCCTTCATCACCGAAGAGCTGTGGTCGAAGATGGGCCCGCGCACCCATGACCTGATCGTCGCGCACTGGCCGATGGCCGATGCCCGCGCGCTCGATCCGTCGGCGGCGCAGGAGATCGACTGGCTGATCCGGCTGGTGAGCGAGATCCGCGCGGCACGCACCGAGCTCAACGTGCCGCCGGGCGCCCGCCTCGCGCTGCACGTCCGCGATGCGTCGGCCGAGACGGTGGCCCGTCTCTCCCGGCAGGAAGCGGCGCTGGCGCGGCTCGGCCGTGTCGATCAGGCCCAGGGCGATGCCCCGGCCGGCGGCGCGCTGCAGCTGGTCGTCGACGAGGCGACCTTCGTGATGCCGCTTGGCGACGTCGTCGACCTCGAGGCCGAACGCGCCCGCCTCACCAAGGCGATCGCGGCGGCGGAAAAGGAGCGCGACGGCCTGGCCGGCCGGCTCGGCAACCCGAGCTTCGTCGAACGTGCCAAGCCTGAGGCGGTCGAAAAGGCGCGGGCGGATCACGCCGAGAAGGCAGCCGAGGCCGAGCGGCTGTCGGCGGCGCTGGCCCGGCTGGGCTGAAGCGAGCGCCCCGGCGGGAGCCGGGGCGGCCTCGGTCAGGCGGCGGCGGGCGGCACCATCACGTCGATCACCGCCGCCGCCACCTTCGCCGTCACCGGCGTCTCGGCCAGCACCTCGCCGTCGATCGAGATCGGCAGCGGCGGTTCGGTCGCAACCCGCAGCGATTGCCCGCGGAAGGTGACCGTGTCCTCCTTGCGCGCCTCGAGCCGCAGGACCGAGGCGGCCCAGTTGCGCACCAGTCGCGACTTCACATGGCCCTTCACCACCTGGACGACGATCTCGCCCGAGGCGACTCCGGCCTCGTCGACCAGTTCGGTGCCGCCATGGAACGGCCCGTTGGAGATGCGGACCTCCACCGCGCGCAGGCGCTGGGCATCGGCGCCTTCGCCGACGATCACGGTGAAGGGCTTGAACTTCAGGAACTGGAGCGCCGCCCAGCTGAGATAGCCCATCCGGCCGAACCAGCGCTTGGCATTGTGCGGCACGGTTTGGGCGATCTGTGGCGAGAGGCCGATCGCGGCGGTGCTGGCGTAATAATCGTCGTTGATCATGCCCAGGTCGATCCGCTTGGGCGTACCCTGCAGGATCGCATCGACGGCACCGTCGACGTCGAGCGGGATGCCGAGCGAGCGGGCAAAGCTGTTCGCGGTGCC
The DNA here is from genome assembly GCF_001598435.1 of Sphingomonas pituitosa NBRC 102491. Lineage (GTDB taxonomy): Bacteria > Pseudomonadota > Alphaproteobacteria > Sphingomonadales > Sphingomonadaceae > Sphingomonas > Sphingomonas pituitosa. The sequence continues at coordinate 131,156 of NZ_BCYY01000002.1, read as the reverse complement.
CAGGGGCAGCACACCCAGCGTCACGCCCTTGCCGACCAGCTTGTCGACCAGCCCGCTGATCGTGCCGTCGCCGCCGCCCAGGATCACCAGCTGGGGGTTCTTCGCCAGCGCCTTCGCCAGCGTGGCTTCGAGCTGGTCCGGATCGTCGACGGCATGCGCGTCGATGGCCATGGGCTGCCCGTCGAAGCGCGCGCAGGCGCGGTCGAACCAGCCCTGGCCGTGGCGGGACTTGGTGTTGACGACCATCGCCGCCGATTGAAACTGCATGAACACCCCTCGATTGATGACGGATCCGTAACGCACGGGCTTGCCGTCGGGTCCGTAGTCCCTGTTCCTCGGGACAGGTCGCCTTGCGGGGCGCTTGCGCGTTTGTGCTCCTATGCCTGCGCCTGTTCTCCTCTGGTTCCGTCGCGACCTTCGCCTTGCCGATCAGCCTGCCCTGGCGGCGGCGCTGGGCGCGGGCGCGGTCATCCCCGTCTATGTGCTGGATGACGAGACGGCGAAGCACCGGGCGATGGGCGGTGCCTCGCGCTGGTGGCTGCACCACAGCCTGGCCGCGCTCGATGCCGCATTGCGCGACAAGGGCTCGCGGCTGATCCTGCGTCGGGGCCGGAGCGAGGAGGCGCTCGGCCGGCTGGCGGAAGAAACCGGCGCGGACACGGCCCATTGCATTCGGCATTACGAGCCCTGGTGGCGCAATGCCGAGCGCGCGGTGGCAAAGCGGCTGACGCTCTGCTGCCACGACGGCAATTATCTGGTGCCCCCGGGTACGGTGACGAGCGGCGCGGGCACCCCGTACAAGATCTTCACGCCCTTTTGGCGGACGCTGCGCGAGCGCATGCCCCCGGCCGACCCGTTGCGGGCGCCGCACGGCATCGCTGCGCCGGCGAAATGGCCATCGAGCGACACGCTGGACGACTGGAAGCTGCTGCCCACCGCGCCGGACTGGGCGGGCGGCTTTCGCGAGGAATGGACGCCGGGCGAGGATGGCGCGCACAAGCGGCTCCAGCGGTTCAGGAATCATGCCGCGCGCTACGACGACACGCGGAACCTGCCGTCGATCGAAGGCAGCTCGCGCCTTTCCCCGCACCTCCACTTCGGCGAAGTCTCGCCCGCTCAGGTGTGGCATGCGCTGGAGGGAGCGGGCGGCCAGGTCGAGGAGTATCTACGCGAGCTGGGCTGGCGCGACTTTGCCCAGAACCTGATCTGCCAATATCCCGACTATGCGGCCAAGAACGGGCGCCCCGGCTTCGATGCCATGGCCTGGCGCAGCGGCGAGGAGGCCGAGGCCGATCTGCGGGCCTGGCAGCGCGGGCAGACCGGCTACCCGATCGTCGATGCGGGCATGCGCCAGCTCTGGGCAACGGGCTGGATGCACAACCGCGTGCGGATGATCGCCGCCAGCTTCCTGATCAAGCATCTGCTGATCGACTGGCGCGCGGGCGAGCGCTGGTTCTGGGACACGCTGGTCGACGCGGATTACGGCAGCAACGCGGTGAACTGGCAATGGGTGTCGGGCTCCGGCGTCGACTCGAGCCAGTGGAGCCGGGTGATGGCGCCGCTGTCCCAATCCGAGAAGTTCGATGCCGCCGGCTATATCCGGCAATGGGTGCCGGAGCTGGCCAAACTTCCCGATGCCGTGATCCACGATCCGGAGGAGGCAGGGTGCCGTCCGTGCGCGTATCCGCGCAAGCGGATCAGCCACCGCGATGCGCGCGAACGCGCGCTCGCCGCAGGCCGGGCGGTGCGCTGAGGGGCTTGCCCGACGCGATCAGGCGTGCATGATTCGGGGCATGAACGCTCCGGAGCAGGATATCGTCGGAGTCGCAGCGCGCGGCTCCGGACCGCTGGCTCTCTTCGGCTATTTCTTTCATCGTCAGCTCGACCGCCTGGACCGCGGCATCGGCGAGGGGAGCCTGGAGGTGTTCACGCCGGACGGCCAGGCCCGGCTGCTCGGCGGTAGCGCACCCGGCCCGGCCGCGGTGGTGACGCTACATAGCTGGCGGGCGCTGGTGCGGCTCGCGACCGGCGGTTCGGCGGGCTGGTACGAGGCGTGGGAGAAGGGCGAATGGTCGAGCCCCGATCCGGTGCCGCTGTTCGCACTGTTCAGCCGCAACCGCGCCAGGCTGGCGGCGCAGGCGCGGTCGCGTGGGCTGTCGCTGCTGCCGCGGCGGTTGATGCACTGGATGCGGCGCAACCATCGCGGTGGAGCGCGCAAGAACATCGCCTTCCACTATGATCTCGGCAACGATTTCTACATGCGCTGGCTCGATCCCGGCATGAGCTATTCAAGCGCAATCTTCCGCGATGGCGATGGTGCGCTGGAGGCGGCACAGAATACCAAGCTGCAGGCGATCCTCGACCGCACGGCCACGCAGCCCGGCGATGTGATCCTGGAGATCGGCTGCGGCTGGGGCTCGTTCGCCGAACGCGCGCTGCGGCAAGGCCGCAAGATCCACGGCATTACGCTGTCCGCCGAGCAGAAGGCCTGGGCCGAGGTGCGCACCGCGGGGATGGAAGGTGCCCGCTTCAGCCTTACCGACTATCGCGACGTGACCGGCGAATATGACGCGGTCGCCAGCATCGAGATGGCGGAGGCGGTGGGGCGCGAATATTGGCCGGTCTATGTTGCCGCGATCGCGCGCGCGCTGAAGCCGGGCGGGCGCGCTGCCTTGCAGGTCATCACCTTCGACGAAGCCCTGTTCGAAGGCTATGCCCGCAACGTTGATTTCATCCAGACCTATGTCTTCCCCGGCGGCATGCTGCTGAAGGAAGACGCGTTTCGCGCGCTCGCCGAGGCGGAGGGCCTGGAATGGCGCGACCGCCACGCCTTCGGCCTGGACTATGCCGAGACGCTGCTGCGCTGGCGCCGGCGCTTTGACGCCGCGGCGGCGGCAGGCCTGCTGCCAGCGCAGTTCGACGATCGCTTCGTGCGGCTTTGGCGCTATTATCTGATGTACTGCGAAGGCGGGTTTCGCGGGGGCGGTATCGACGTGATCCAGGTGACGCTGGTGAAGCGGGGCTGACTCCGCTCCAACCGGCGTGTCAGCCGCAGCGCGCGTCGGTGATCGTGCCGTCCTTGTCGACGTGCAGGTTCAGCCGGTCGACGCGGAAGTCCATCGTCACCGCCGAGCCGGGCTCGATCCAGCGGATACGCTTGGCGCCGGAGCGGGCGAGGGCGTCGGCTTCGATGGCGGGCGAGCGCGGCTTGCCCTTGAGGTCCAGCACGCGGTTGGCGTCGCATTCCACCATGGCGGGCAGCGGGTCGGCCTTCCTCTGCTGCGCGCATCCGGCTGCGGCGCCGGCGAGCGCGAGGAAGACGATAGCGCGCATCACGCCGGGTCTTCCGTGCGGCTCATCTTGAGCTTGCCGTTGCGCACCGCAAAACCGAGCTGGCCCTCGACCAGCGCCAGCGCGTCGCGGCCGAACTGCTCATAGCGCCAGCCCTCCAGGATCGGCAGGTCCTTGCGAACCCCGGAGGCGAGCGCCTCCAGATCCTCCGAACGGGCAAGCAGGCGCGGGGCGACGTTCACTTCCTTGGCGCGGATCTTGAGCAGCAGCTTCAGCAGATCGGCGACCAGCGCACCGTCCTTGCCGAGCGACGGCTTGCGCTCCTCGCGGCCGGGCATCTCGTCGGCCGGCATCGGCTTCGACTCGGCTATGGCCGCCATCATCCGCCCGCCGATATCGTTGCCCGCCCAGGCGGCGGAAAGACCGCGCACCTTGGCGAGATCGGCCTGCTTGCGCGGCGGGTTGGCGGCGATGTCGGCCAGCGTCTCGTCCTTGACGATGCGGCCGCGCGGCAGATCCTTGCCCTGCGCCTCCAGCTCGCGCCAGCGGGCCAGCGCCTTGAGGCGGCCGAGCACCTCGGGCTTGCGACTGTTGATGCGGACGCGCTGCCACACCTGGTCGGGATCGTTGCGATAGTTCTCGGGGTCGCTGATCCGCTCCATCTCCTGGTCGAGCCATACGCCGCGGCCGGACTTGCGCAGCTTTTCCAGCATCTTGGGGAAGATCGCGGAGAGGTGGGTGACGTCGGCGATGGCATAGTCGATCTGGCGCTTGTCGAGCGGGCGGCGCGCCCAGTCGGTGAAGCGGGCGCCCTTGTCGACGACGATGCCGAGATAGGTATCGACGAGGTTGGAATAGCCGATCTGCTCGCCCTGGCCGAGTGCCATCGCGGCGACCTGGGTGTCGAACATAGGGTGCGGCGTCTTGCCGGTGAGGTTGTAGACGATTTCGATGTCCTGGCCGCCGGCGTGGAAGACCTTCAGCACGTCCTCGTTGTTCGTCATCAGCTCGAGCAGGGGGCCCATGTCGAGCCCGGGGGCCATCGGATCGATCGCCGCGGCCTCCTTGTCGTTGGCCACCTGGATGAGGCAAAGCTCGGGCCAGTAGCTGTTTTCGCGCATGAACTCGGTGTCGACCGTGATGAAGTCGGACTGCGCGAGGCGTTTGCAGAGATCGGCGAGGGTGACGCTGTCTTCGATCAGACCATGAATATGCATCCGAAGCCCATATACCGGTCTTCGGGTTGACAAAAGTGGGGTGTGACCGGAATGCGCGCGGTCATAGTGTTTCAATATCGTCGCGCCGGCCCGTTCCGGCACCGCCTGCCCTGGCGGGGATGACGACAAGGTGAGAAGATCAGCCACATGCACGCCTATCGCACCCACACCTGCGCCCAGCTCCGCTCTGCGGACGTGGGGCAAACCGTCCGCCTGTCGGGCTGGGTGCACCGCAAGCGCGACCATGGCGACCTGGTGTTCGTCGACCTGCGCGATCATTACGGGATCACCCAGATCGTCACCGACGCGAGCGGCCCGGCCTTCGAGGCGATCGAGTCGCTGCGCTCCGAATCGGTGATCACGGTCACCGGCACCGTCGTCGCCCGCGATGCCAGCGTGGTGAACCCGAACCTGCCGACCGGCGAGATCGAGGTCCGCGCGGCGGAAGTGACCGTCCAGTCCGCCGCCGCGGACCTGCCGATGCCGGTGTTCGGCGACCAGGAATATCCGGAAGAGATCCGCCTGCGGAACCGCTATCTCGATCTCCGCCGCGAGAAGGTCCACAAGAACATCCTGCTGCGCTCGAACGTGATCGCGTCGCTCCGCCGCCGGATGATCGATCAGGGCTTCACCGAGTTCCAGACGCCGATCCTCACCGCGTCGAGCCCCGAGGGCGCGCGCGACTATCTCGTCCCCAGCCGCGTCCACCCGGGCAAGTTCTATGCGCTCCCGCAGGCGCCGCAGATGTTCAAGCAGCTGCTGATGGTCGCGGGCTTCGACCGTTACTTCCAGATCGCGCCTTGCTTCCGCGACGAGGATGCCCGCGCCGATCGCAGCCCCGGCGAATTCTACCAGCTCGATTTCGAGATGAGCTTCGTGACGCAGGACGACGTGTTCGCCGCGATCGAGCCGGTGCTGCACGGCGTATTCGAGGAATTCGCCGACTGGGAGGGCATGGGCCGCACCGTCAGCGCGCTGCCGTTCAAGCGCATCCCGTACCGCGAATCGATGCTGAAATACGGCAACGACAAGCCGGACCTGCGCAACCCGCTGGTGATCACCGACGTGTCGGACTTCTTCAAGGGCTCGGGCTTCGGCCGATTCGCCTCGATCGTCGAGGGCGGCGACGTCGTCCGCGCGATCCCGGCACCGGGCACGCATGAGAAGAGCCGCAAGTTCTTCGACGACATGAACAGCTGGGCGCAGTCGGAAGGCTTCCCCGGCCTCGGCTATGCGACGCAGAAGGACGGCGTGTTCGGCGGTCCGATCGCCAACAACCATGGCCAGGACGGCATGAAGGCGATGGCGGAAGCCATGGGCCTGGGCCCGAACGACGGCATCTTCTTCGCCGCCGGCAAGGAAGCGCAGGCGGCCAAGCTCGCTGGCCTCGCGCGCACCCGCGCCGCCGACCAGCTCGAGTTGATCGACAAGAAGCGCTTCGAGTTCTGCTGGATCGTCGACTTCCCGATGTTCGAATATGACGAGGACGCGAAGAAGGTCGATTTCAGCCACAACCCCTTCTCGATGCCGCAGGGTGAGCTGGAAGCGCTGGAGACCAAGGATCCGCTCGACATCCTCGCCTATCAGTATGACATCGTCTGCAACGGCATCGAGCTGTCCTCGGGCGCGATCCGGAACCACAAGCCCGAGATCATGTACAAGGCGTTCGAGATCGCCGGCTATACGCAGGCCGATGTCGACACGAACTTCGCGGGCATGATCAACGCCTTCAAGTTCGGCGCGCCGCCGCATGGCGGCTCGGCCCCGGGTGTCGACCGCATCGTGATGCTGCTCGCCGACGAGCCGAACATCCGCGAGGTGATCGCCTTCCCGATGACGCAGAAGGCCGAGGACCTGATGATGCACGCGCCCTCGGCGGTCAGCGACAAGCAGCTCAAGGAACTGCACATCCGCCTGGCGCCGGGCGTCGACGGCCCCAAGGCCGGCTGAGCGGATGCCGGCGGTCATGCGCGTCGCGGTGTTCAACACCAAGGCCTATGACCGCCGCTTCCTGGCCGAAGCCAATGCGCGCTTCGGCCACGACCTGACCTTCCTCGAGCCCCGCCTCGACGTCCTGACCGCCCCGCTGGCGGCCGGGCATCAGGCGGTGTGCGTGTTCGTCAACGACGGCGTCGATGCGGCGGTGCTCGACGTGCTGGCCAGGGCGGGCGTCCGGCTGGTGGCGCTGCGCTGTGCGGGCTTCAACAATGTCGATCTCGCCGCGGCCGAGCGGCTGGGCATCGCGGTGGTGCGCGTGCCCGCCTATTCGCCGCACGCGGTTGCCGAGTTCACCATCGGGCTGCTGCTCGCGGTGGACCGCCAGATCCCGCGCGCCTGGGCACGGGTGCGCGAAAACAACTTCGCGCTCGACGGGCTGATCGGCCGCAACCTCCATGGCCGCACCGTCGGCGTGATCGGCACCGGCAAGATCGGCGCGCTGGTCGCCCGGGCCCTGTGCGCCGGCTTCGGCTGCACCGTGCTGGCGAGCGATCTCCACGCCGATCCCGCACTGGAGGCGATCGGTGTGCGCTACGTGCCGCGCGAGGAACTGCTGCGCACCGCCGAGATCCTCACGCTGCATTGCCCGCTCACCCCCGACACCCATCGGCTGATCAACGCGCAGGTGATCGCCGAGGCGCGCGACGGGCTGGTGATCGTCAACACCAGCCGCGGCGCGCTGATCGATACGGCCGCGCTGATCGAGGGGCTCAAGGCGCGCAAGATCCGCGCCGTCGCGCTCGACGTGTACGAGCAGGAGGCGGACCTGTTCTTTGAGGATCTCTCGAACGAGATCATCGGCGACGACCAGTTCCAGCGGCTGCTCACCTTTCCCAACGTGCTGGTCACCGGCCACCAGGCGTTCCTCACCGAGGAAGCGCTGTCGGCGATCGCCGAGACGACGCTGTCCAGCATCGCCGACTTTGCGGAAGGCAAGCCCCTCGCCAACCGCGTCGATGCAGCCTTGATCGCGCCACCGCGTTGAGCCGCCCTATGACGATCGACCTTTCGAACTATGAAGACGGTCTAGCGCTCGACGGCGACTATGAGACCGAACTCGCCAGGCTGCAGAAGCGGCTGAGCCATATCCAGACCGCGCACATCATCCACAAGCGCCGCGCGATCGTGGCGTTCGAAGGGTGGGACGCGGCGGGGAAGGGCGGGGTCATCAAGCGCCTCACCGCCGAATGGGACCCCCGCTATTACGAGGTCTGGCCGATCGCCGCGCCGACCGAGGAGGAGCTGTCGCACCACTTCCTCTGGCGCTTCTGGCAGCGGCTGCCGGCACAGCATCAGATCGGGGTGTTCGATCGGACCTGGTACGGCCGGGTGCTGGTCGAGCGCGTCGAGGGCTATGCCAGCGAGGCAGAGTGGCGGCGCGGCTATGCCGAGATCAACGATTTCGAGGCGCAGCAGGTCGAGAACGGCGCGACGCTGGTCAAGATCTTCCTCCACGTGACGCAGAAGACCCAGGACAAGCGGCTGCGTGACCGACTGACCCATCCGTGGAAGCGCTGGAAAACCGGCACGGACGATTTCCGCAACCGTTCGCGTCGGGCGGATTATCTCGACGCGATGCACGAGATGTTCCACGAAACCGACACCCCGCACGCGCGCTGGACCGTGATCGACGGCAACCACAAGAAGGCCGCGCGAATTGCCGCGTTGACCGCGATCGCCGAGCAGCTGGAAAAGCATGTGCCGATGGTGCCGCCGGAGCTCGATCCGGCAGTGGTGAAGGTCGCGACCGAGGCGCTGGGGAAGTTCTAAACCTAAACTCCTCCCCGTGCCGGGGAGGAGTTTATAAGGTCACGCCGCCGCGAACGTCTCGTCTTCGCCCATCACGTGCAGCACGCCGTCGGCGATGGCGAAATAGGCGCCGTGGATGGTCAGCTCGCCCGACGCCTCATGCTCGGCGACGAACGGGAAGGTCCGCAGGTTGCGGATCGAGACGCGGACCGTTTCCTGCTCCATCGCGCGAACGGCCTCGGGGCCGTCGCCATATTCCGCCCGAATCTTGTCCCGGGCCTCGTCCAGCATGTCGACCCAGTGGGCGATGAAGCCGCCTTCGCCCTGTTCGGCATCGGCGAAGCGCTGGGTGAGCGCCGCATGCGCGCCGCCACAGGCGCCATGGCCCATCACCACGATCTCCTGCACCTTGAGCTGCGTCACCGCGAACTCCAGCGCGGCCGAGACGCCGTGGCGACCGCCATCGGTCTCGTACGGCGGCACGAGGTTGGCGACGTTGCGCACGACGAAGATCTCGCCCGGCGAGGTATCGAAGATCTGCGCGGGGTCGACTCGGCTGTCGGAGCAGGCGATCACCATCACCTTCGGGCTCTGGCCCTCGGAAAGCTCGGCCCAGCGCGCGCGCTGGCTGCTCCAGCCGTCGGTGCGGAAGCGGTGGTAGCCACCGATCAGTTCTTGAAATCCTGCCATGTCCGTCGCCTACTCATCCTTGTGGGGATTGTCGACGCCGCGAACGCGCGGCGCCAGCTTACGCTCCTTGCACCTTGATGCGCAATTTCCGGGGCTGGCGAAACGCGTCCGGGCGCTCTATCTGCCCCCCATGAACGAGCAGACTCCGCTGGCCCGGCCCGAACGCCTCCGCAAGCCCGACTGGATCCGCGTCAAGGCGCCCACGTCCGAAGGGTTCGCCAAGACCCGTGCGCTGATGCGCTCGAAAAACCTCACCACCGTGTGCGAAGAGGCCGCCTGTCCGAACATCGGCGAGTGCTGGACCAAGAAACACGCCACCGTGATGATCCTGGGCGACGTCTGCACGCGCGCTTGCCGCTTCTGCAACGTCAAGACCGGCATGCCCCGCAAGGTCGACCCGCTGGAGCCGCAGCACGTCGCCGAGGCGGCGGTGCAGATGGGGCTGGAGCACATCGTCATCACCTCCGTGGACCGTGACGATCTGCCGGACGGCGGCTCCCACCAGTTCGTCAAGGTGATCGAGGCGATCCGCAAGGCGAGCCCCACCACCACGATCGAAATCCTCACGCCCGATTTCCGCAACAAGCACGAAGCCGCCGTCGAGGCGATCGTCGCGGCGCGGCCGGACGTGTACAACCACAATCTGGAAACCGTCCCCAGGCTCTATCCGATGATCCGCCCCGGCGCGCGCTATTACGCCTCGCTGCGGCTGCTGGAGATGGTCAAGAAGCTCGATCCGTCGATCTTCACCAAGTCGGGCATCATGCTGGGGCTGGGCGAGCAGCGGCTGGAAGTTCACCAGGTGATGGACGACATGCGCTCGGCCGACATCGATTTCCTGACGATGGGCCAGTATCTCCAGCCGACGCCGAAGCACGCCAAGGTGGAGGAGTTCGTGACCCCGCAGGCGTTCCAGGCATATGGCGCGATCGCGCGGGCCAAGGGCTTCCTCCAGGTCGCCTCGTCGCCGCTGACGCGTTCCAGCTATCACGCCGGCGAGGATTTCGCCGAGATGCGCGCGGCCCGCGAGGCCAAGCTGGCGAAGGCGAGCGCCAAGGCCTGATGCCCAAGCACAGCGAAACCCGGCACCTTCCCTATACGCCGGAACAGATGTTCGATCTGGTAGCGGACGTGGGCCGCTACCCCGAGTTCCTGCCCTGGGTGAGCGCGATGCGCGTGCGCTCGTCGAGCGACACCCAGGTGGTCGCGGACATGATCGTCGGCTTCAAGGGGCTGCGCGAGACGTTCACCTCGCGCGTCACCAAGGCGCGGCCGGATACCGTCCATGTCGAATATGTCGATGGGCCGCTCAAGCATCTGTCGAACGACTGGAAGTTCCGGCCGGACGGGCAGGGCGGGTGTTACGTCGATTTCTGCGTCGACTTCGCGTTCAAGAACCGGGTGTTCGAGATGCTGGCCGGCCAGGTATTCGACCGCGCGCTCCGCAAGATGATCGGAGCATTCGAAGAGCGCGCGGCGAAGCTTTATGCGGCTTCGGGTTCCTCGACCGGCGCTGCCGGCGACGGCATCAACAAGTCGAGCGCGCACAACGCCGCCTGAAGGCGGATGCCGCCGCGGCCATTGTCCTCGAAATGGCGCGCGTCGGCGACGACGTGCTTGGGATCGGCGCCGCGAATCGCCTGGGCGAAGACGACGGTGCCGACCGGCTTGTTCTCGGTAGCGCCGCCCGGGCCGGCAATGCCGGTGATCGCCACCGCGACATCAGCCTTGGTGCGCTCCAGCACGCCCTGCGCCATGCTCCAGGCGACCGCGATCGAAACCGCGCCGAAGGTTTCGAGCACGTCGAGGCTCACCTTCAGCACGTCCATCTTGGCGTCGTTGGAATAGGTGACGAACCCGGCGTCGAAGACGTCGGACGAACCCGGCAGCTCGGTAAGCGCGGCGGAGACGAGGCCGCCGGTGCAGCTTTCGGCAACGGCGACGCGGCGACCGGCAAGACGGTTTGCGTCAATGACCTTGCGCGCGGCTTCTACGAGTTCGGTGGGAAGAATCGTGTCCATAGCGGCGCCCCCTTGCCACCGGTTGATCGGTTGTACGAGTCAGTTCCTTGCAGGCACGCGTACCGTCGCCACAGCCTGCGCCGCCATCCCCTCGCCGCGACCGGTGAATCCCAGGCGTTCGGTGGTCGTCGCCTTCACGCTGACCTGTCCCGGATCGAGACCCAGGATCGCCGCGATCGAGGCGCGGATCGCCTCGCGATGGGGGCCGATCTTGGGCGCCTCGCAGATCAGCGTCACGTCGATGAAATCGAGGATGCCGCCCTCGGCCGCAACCAGCGAGGCTGCATGTTCGAGAAAGCGGGCCGAGGCCGCCCCGCGCCATTGCGGGTCGCTCGGCGGGAAATGCATGCCGATATCGCCCGCGCCGATCGTGCCGAGCAGCGCATCGGTAATCGCGTGGAGCGCCACGTCGGCGTCGCTATGGCCGGACAGGCCCTTGCTGTGGGGAATGCGCACGCCGCCGAGCCACAATGCCTCGCCCTCGGCGAAGCGGTGGACGTCATAGCCGGTGGCGGTGCGGACGCGCATCGCGGCGGCAAGGCGCGTTTCGGCAGTGGCAAAATCGGCGGGGTGGGTGATCTTTTCGAGCATGGGGTCTCCGGGGACGAGCGCCACCTGGTGGCCTATCGCGCGCAGCATCTGGGCGTCGTCGGTCGCCTCCTGCCCGGCGGGCCAGCGGCGATGCGCGTCGAGAATGGCGTCGAAGGCGAAGGCCTGGGGGGTCTGGACGCGGTACAGCGCGTCGCGGGCGACGGTGTCCCCGATCAGCGCACCTTCGCCGCGCACCAGTGTATCGGCGACGGGGAGGGCGGGGATCGCCCCGCCCGATGCATCGAGGCTGGCCAGCAGGTCATCGATCACCCGAGCGGGCAGGAAAGGGCGGGCGGCGTCGTGGATCAGGACGTGCGTGAAGTTGCCGGCGAGCAGCGCCTCCAGCCCGCTCCGCACCGACTCGCGCCGCGTGGCGCCGCCGGTGACGAACGGCGTGGTGCCCAAGGCGGCTTCGAGCAGCGCCTCCTGTCCTTTGCCGATCACGGTGAGCACCGCATCGATCTTCGGATGGCTACTGAGCGCCTGGTGCGCATGGGCGAGCAGCGGTTTGCCGCCCAGCAGTGCATATTGTTTGGGCACGCTGCCCCCGGCGCGGGTGCCGCTGCCGGCGGCGACGAGGATGGCGGCGGTCCTGAAGACAGTCATCGCTGCCGCCTAGCGAAGTTTGCAGACCGGCGGTAGGGCCCCGCGGAGCGCGCAACGCTATGTCACGGCGGCGCGGATTTCTGCGACCTTGCCCTTCCGTGCCCGCATCGCTACATCGCGTGCCTGATTTTCAGGCAGAATTGATGAGCGAACTCGCCCCCATCCAGATCGGCCCCGTGCGGGTCGAAGCCCCGGTGCTGCTTGCGCCGATGACCGGCGTGACCGACCTGCCGTTCCGGCGGGCAGTGCGGCGCTTCGGCTCGGGCCTCAACGTCACCGAGATGATCGCCAGCGCCGCCGCGATCCGCGAGACGCGGCAATCGGTGCAGAAGGCGGCCTGGGACCCGATCGAGGAGCCGGTGTCGATGCAGCTGGTCGGCTGCACGCCGCACGAAATGGCCGAGGCGGCCAAGCTCAACGAGGATCGCGGTGCCGCGATCATCGACATCAACATGGGCTGCCCCGTCCGCAAGGTCACCAACGGCGACGCCGGCTCGGCGCTGATGCGCGACCTGGACCATGCCGGCGCGATCATCCGCGCCTGCGTCGATGCGGTGCGCGCGCCGGTTACCGTCAAGATGCGGATGGGCTGGGACCATGACAGCCTCAACGCCCCCGACCTTGCCCGCATCGCGCAGGATCTCGGCGCCAAGCTGGTGACGGTCCATGGCCGCACTCGTAACCAGATGTACCGCGGCAGCGCGGACTGGAGCTTCGTGCGGCGGGTGAAGGACGCGGTGTCGATCCCGGTGATCGTCAACGGCGACATCTGCTCGGTGGCCGACGCCCGCGAGGCGCTGGCGCAATCGGGCGCGGACGGCGTGATGATCGGTCGCGGCGCCTATGGCAAGCCGTGGATCCTCCGCCAGGTGATGGACGCGCTGACCGGCAAGGGCGACAAGCCCGAGCCCTCGATCGAAGAACAATATCGCGTGCTTACCGAGCATTATGTCGAAACTCTCGCCCATTACGGCAACGAGGTCGGCGTCAACATGATGCGCAAGCATCTCGGCTGGTACACCAAGGGGCTGCACGGCTCGGCCGAGTTCCGGAACAAGGTGAACCAGGTCGTCGATCCGGTGAAGGTGCTCGACATGCTGGCGGAGTTCTACGAGCCGTGGCTCTCCCGCGCGGCGGCCTGAAGCGGTTCCGCCCGCAAACCGCCGAAGGACCCAGTTTCGCCGAGCTGTTCGGCGCGCTGCCGGTGGCGGTGCTCGTGCTCGATCCGGACGGGCGCATCGCCCATGCCAACCCGGCGTGCGAGGTGCTGCTCAACCATAGCGAGACCAGCATGGTCGGCCAGCCCTATGACGCGGTGCTGCTGCCGCCCGAGGATTATGCCGGCCGCCGCGACGGGCGCGGTTTCGCGGCGTTCGACGCCGAGATCGAGGCGGTCCGCGGCACAAGGCTGCGCGTCGACTTCCTGGAAAGCCAGGTGCCCGATCATCCCGGCTGGCGGATCGTGACGCTCCACCACGCCCCCCAGGCACGCAAGATGGGCCATGGGCTCGATCGAACCGCCGGTGCGCGTGCGGCGATCGGCGCGGCGGCCATGCTGGGGCACGAGATCAAGAACCCGCTCTCCGGCATCCGGGGGGCGGCGCAGCTGCTCCAGAGCGGCGGCGATCCCGAGAGCAACGGCGAACTCACCCGGCTGATCACCACGGAAGTGGATCGCATCGCTGCCCTGATCGATCGGATGCAGGATTTCACCGATACCCGGCCGCTCGACTTGGTGCCGACCAACATCTACCCGCTGCTCGACCATGGCCGCCGCGTCGCGCTGGCCGGGTTCGCGCGCGGGATCGTCATCGAGGAATGGTTCGATCCGTCGCTGCCGCCGGTGCTGGTCGATCGCGACGCGTTCGTCCAGGTGCTGATCAACCTGCTCAAGAATGCGGCCGAGGCGCTGAAGGGCTTGGCGCAACCGCGGATCATTCTGTCGACGGCGTTCCGCCACGGCATGTCGGTCAATGCCGGCCCCGGCCAGCCGCGCCGGCCGCTGCCGATCGAGATCTGCGTAATGGACAATGGGCCCGGCGCCCCGGCCGACATCGCCGAGCATCTGTTCGAGCCGTTCGTCTCGGGCAAGCCGGAGGGCAAGGGGCTGGGGCTCCCCCTCGTCGAGAAACTGGTGCGGGACATGGGCGGCATCGTCCAATATGCCCGCGAACGCGAACCGGAGGTAACGGTGTTCCGCATCCTGCTGCCGCGAGCCGTGGCATGACGCCCGGCTCTGTTCTGGTCGTCGACGACGACGCCGCGATCCGCACCGTGGTCGCCGCCGCGCTCAAGCGCGAGGGGCACCGCGTCGCCACCGCCGCCAGCGTCGCCGAGCTGCGGCGGGCGCTCACCACCGGCCTGCCCGACGTGCTGGTCACCGACGTGGTGCTGCCCGACGGGAACGGGCTCGACGTCGTCTCGGGCCTCATGGCCGAGCATCCGACGCTGCCGGTGATCGTCTTCTCGGCGCAGAACACGCTCGCCACCGCCGTCCGCGCGACCGAAGTCGGCGCGTTCGACTATCTGCCCAAGCCGTTCGACCTCGATGCGCTGACCCATGCCGTGCAGAGCGCGATGGCGCGCGGCCGGCGTCGCCCGGCGGACCAGCCCGATGCCGAGCAGGGCGGCGGGCCTTCGCTGATCGGCCGCTCGCCGGCGATGCAGGAGGTGTACCGGGTAATTGCCCGCGTCGTCTCCAACGATCTCACCGTGCTGATCAGCGGCGAATCGGGCACCGGCAAGGAACTGGTCGCCAAGGCGATACACGACCTCGGGCCGCGTCGCCGCGCGCCGTTCGTCGCGCTCAACATGGCCGCCATTCCGCGCGAGCTGATCGAGGCCGAACTGTTCGGCCACGAACGCGGCGCCTTTACCGGTGCGCAGGCGCGGGTGGCCGGCAAGTTCGAGCAGGCGGCCGGCGGCACGCTGTTCCTCGACGAGATCGGCGACATGCCGATGGACGCCCAGACGCGATTGCTGCGCGTGCTCCAGTCCGGCGAGTTCACCACCGTCGGCGGCGCCCGGACGATCCGCGCGGACGTCCGCATCGTGGCTGCGACCAACAAGGATCTGGCGCAGCTGGTCCAGGCCGGCCAGTTCCGCGAGGACCTGTTCTACCGGCTGAACGTCGTGCCGATCAGTCTGCCGGCGCTGCGTGAACGCCGCCAGGACATCCCGCTGCTCGCCCGCCACTTCCTCGATCGTGCCGTCGAGGACGGGTTGCCGCGCAAGCAGCTCGACAAGGATGCGGTGGCGCTGCTCGAGACGCTCGACTGGCCCGGCAATGTCCGCGAGCTCGAAAACCTGATGCGCCGTATCGCCGCGCTGTCCCGCGACGAGTGGATCGACGCCGCTGCCCTTCGCCGTGCGCTGGGCGAAGGCGGCGGGACCACGCCCGTGGCGGGCGATGCGGGGATCGAGGCGGCCATCCGGGCGCGCCTCGAGCGGATCGCGCTGGAGGAGCCGCGTGCACTGGACGACGGCACGCTCTACGATCGCATCATCGGCGAAGTCGAGCGCCCGCTGATCGAGATGATGCTGGCACGCCACCAGCAGAACCAGCTCCGTGCGGCCCGCGCCCTGGGCATCAATCGCAACACGCTGCGCAAGCGCTTGGATACGCTGGGAATAGCGGCACGCGGAGACGAAAACGCCAGCTGAGACACCCGATATGCGCCGGATCGATGCATTGGAGTGACAATCCGGCAATATTATGTGTTCTTTTGGCCACAATCCCTGTGTATCAAGGGGGCAATGGTCGCCGTAGCTCCAACGAGTCTCGATAGCCCGCAGGATTGGTCGCGCCCCAGCAGGGCGTTTCGGCTGATTGAATTCTTTGTGCTGGCGCTGGCCATCGCAACCCCCATCGTAACCTACTGGTTCGTTCGGCAGCACTCGCACCAGCAGCTGTTCAGCCCCGGCGTCGCCGCGGCGCTGCTGCTCGTCAATCTGCTGCCCTATGTTGCGCTGATCGTGCTGATCGGGCGCAGGATCGCGCTGACGCGGACGGCGCGTTCGGCGCTGGCGGGCGGCGGACGGCTGCACGTGCGCCTCGTCGCGGTGTTCTCGCTGATGGCCAGCGTGCCGATCGTGCTGGCGGTGATCGCGGCGTCGATCATGTTCCAGTCGGGCGTTCAGCTCTGGGGATCGGAGCGCACGCGCAACGCGCTCAACTCCACCCAGGCGCTCGCCAACGAGGGCAAGGCGCTGGTGATCCAGCGCTGGCGGCGCGAGGCGCTTCAGATGGTGAGCGACATGCTCGAAACCGCGCCCAAGGTGCCCGAACGCTCGCCGCTGTTCGAGGACTGGTTCCTGCGCCAGACCTATTTCCGTCAGTTCTTCCAGTCGGTCTTGTTCCGCGTGGTCGACGGCAAGCGGGTAGACGCGCTTTATGCCTATGAGGCGCCGTCCGCGCCTACCTTCACGCGGCGTGTGTCGGGCAAGGTGCTGAACGTCCTGCGCAACGAGGACACCTACATCAACTATGACTCCGAGATGGTGTGGGTGGTGACGCCGGTCGATCGGTCGGCGAACCTGTTCCTCTATGTGGCGACGCCGAACAATGTCGATTTTCTCAACCGCCAGAACCTCGCGTCGGATCGGATCGGGCAGGAATATGCGGCGCTGATCGCACGCTCCCGATCGCTCCAGCTGCAGTTCAACGCTGTGCTGTTCGGCGTCGCACTGTTGATCGTCAGCATCGCGACGTGGATCGCGCTAGCGGTGGCGGACCGGCTGGTACGGCCGGTCGACCAACTCGTCCAGGCCGCCGGCCAGGTGGCGGACGGCGACCTCAGCGCGCGGGTGCCGACGCCGGATACGATCGACGAGATCGCCACGCTCGGCATCGCGTTCAACAGCATGACCGAGCGGCTGCAGGACCAGACCAACGCGCTCGTCACCGCCAACGCCCAGCTCGACAGCCGCCGCGCGCTGATCGAGGCGGTGATGTCCGGCGTTTCCGCAGGGGTGATCGCGATCGGCAGCGATCACCGCGTGCGTCTGATCAACGCCTCGGCCAACGCGCTGCTGCGCCATACGGCCGAGGACGCCGTCGGCCAGCCGCTCGGCGCGCTTGCTCCCGAGCTGGACGCGATGCTCGCCAGCGGCGACCGGGAGGGTATCGTACAGGTCGCCAGCGGTAGCGAGGCCCGGACGCTGGCGGTGAAGGTGACTTCGGACGAAGGCGGCCAGGTGCTGACCTTCGACGACATCACCCAGCAGCTGAACGACCAGCGCCGCGCCGCCTGGGCGGATGTCGCCCGCCGCATCGCACATGAGATCAAGAACCCGCTCACCCCGATCCAGCTCGCCGCCGAGCGGCTTCAGCGCCGCTATGGCAAGCAGGTCGACCAGAGCGACGGGGTTTTCGCGCGGCTTACCGAAACGATCGTGCGTCAGGTCGGCGATCTGCGGCGGATGGTCGACGAGTTCTCCTCGTTCGCGCGCATGCCGAAGCCGATGTTCCGCCGTGAGTCGCTGCTCGACATCGCGCGCCAGGCAATGTTCCTGCACGAAGTGGCGCACCCGGCGCTGCGGTTCACGCTCGACGCCCCTGATCCCGCGCCGTCGCTCGTGTGCGATCGTCGTCAGGTCGGCCAGGCGCTGACCAACGTCGTGAAGAACGCCGTGGAAGCGATCGAGGCGCGCAACGAGGCTGCCGGGCAGGGGGCGGCGCTGCCCCAGGGCGAGGTGCACCTCACCATCCAGCCCGAGGCCGACGACAAGCTGGTGCTGACCCTGGCCGACAATGGCGTCGGCCTGCCGGTCGAGCGCGACCGGATCGTCGAGCCCTATATGACGACGCGCAGCCGCGGCACCGGCCTGGGCCTCGCGATCGTGAAGAAGATCGTCGAGGAGCATTGCGGCACGATCAGCTTTGCCGATCGCCCGGGCGGCGGCACGTGCGTGACCCTGTGCTTCGACACCGCGATGCTCGCCGGCGTCGCGCTCACCGACATGCCGGACGACGCGAGGGACGCGCGACCGGCGATGCTCACCCGAACCGGAAGCAGAACATGAGCCTGGACATTCTCGTCGTCGACGACGAACGCGACATCCGCGAACTGGTAGCCGGCGTGCTGGAGGACGAGGGCTACGCCACCCGCAATGCCGCCGACAGCGACTCCGCGCTAGAGGCCATCGCCGAACGCCGGCCCAGCCTGGTGCTGCTCGACGTGTGGCTGCAGGGCTCGCGGCTGGACGGGCTGGAACTGCTCGACGAGATCAAGCGGCGCGACCCCTCGATCCCGGTGCTGGTGATCTCGGGGCACGGCAATCTCGATACTGCGGTGGCGGCAATCCGGCGCGGGGCCTCGGACTTCATCGAGAAACCGTTCGAGGCCGAGCGGCTGCTGCTGATGGTCGCCCGTGCGACCGAGACCGAGCGGCTGCGGCGCGAAGTCGCCTCGCTGCGCGCGGTGGCGGGGCGGGGGACCGACCTGCAGGGTACGTCGACCGCGATCAACACGGTCCGCGCCACGCTCAAGCGCGTCGCCTCCACCGGTAGCCGGGTGCTGATCACCGGCGGCGCGGGTGTCGGCAAGGAAGTCGCGGCGCGTCTGCTCCACGGCTGGAGCCAGCGCGCCGACGCACCGTTCGTGATCGTCAGTGCGGCGCGGATGACGCCCGATCGAGTGGAGGAGGAGCTGTTCGGCGTCGAGGAGAGCGGTGACCTCGTCCGCCCCGGCCTGCTGGAACAGGCGCATGGCGGGACGCTGTTCCTTGACGAGATCGCCGACATGCCGGTGGCGACCCAGGCCCGCATCCTGCGCGTGCTGACCGACCAGAGCTTCAGCCGCGTCGGCGGCACGCGGATCGTCAAGGTCGACGTGCGCGTGGTCTCCGCCACCGCGCGCGACCTGATGGCGGAGATCGCGGCCGGCCGCTTCCGCGAGGATCTCTACTACCGGCTCAACGTGGTGCCGGTGCCGATCCCGTCGCTCACCGATCGCCGCGAGGACATTCCCGCGCTGGTCGAGCATTATGTCGCGCATTACGCGTCCGAGCGCCGCGTGCCGACGCCCGAGATCGCCGCCGACGCGATGGTGGCGCTGCAGAGCTATGACTGGCCGGGCAATGTCCGCCAGCTGCGCAACGTGGTGGAGCGGACGGTGATCCTCGCGCCGGGCGATCGGATCGGCCGGATCGACGTCGACCTGCTGCCGCCGGACGTGCTCGGCCGGCAGAGCGACAGCGGCAGCGGCATGGCCTCCAGCGCGATCATGGGTGCCCCGCTGAAGGAGGCGCGCGAGAGCTTCGAGCGCGAATATCTGCGCGTGCAGATCCGCCGCTTCTCGGGCAACATCTCGCGCACCGCCAGCTTCATCGGCATGGAACGCTCGGCGCTGCACCGCAAGCTCAAGCTGCTCGGCATCACCGACGCGCGCGACGACTAAGCCACTATGGACGGAAAGGCCGGAACACCCTAGATTGGATCCCGGCGCCGGGGTGGCGCCGACCCTGACGCCGGGAACGGCGCACCGCGGGACAAATCCCGCCAAAAATAAGTGGAGCCACCATATGGCAGAGAAGCAGACTTCGCTTCAGGACCTGTTCCTCAACTCACTGCGCCGGTCGAAGACGCCGGTGACGATGTTCCTCGTCAAGGGCGTCAAGCTCCAGGGCATCGTGACCTGGTTCGATAATTTTTCGGTGCTGCTCCGTCGCGACGGCCAGTCGCAGCTGATCTACAAGCACGCCATTTCGACGATCATGCCGTCGGGTCCGATGGACCTTGCCGCGCTGCTCGATGCGGCGGGCGAATATCAGCACAAGAACCCGGTGCTGCAGGAAATCTTCCTCAACGCCGTGCGCAAGGCGCAGGAAAACGTCACGATGTTCCTGGTGAACGGCGTGATGCTCCAGGGCCAGATTGCCGCGTTCGACCTGTTCTGCATGCTGCTCCAGCGCGAGGGCATGGCCCAGCTGGTCTACAAGCATGCCGTTTCCACCATCCAGCCTGCGCATCCGCTGAACCTCGCCGAGGAAACCAACGGCGGCGACGAGGATTGATCCTCGCATGAGCACTGGTTTCGAGCGCGACCCCGACGAATTCGCGCGGGGCGCACGCGCGCTTGTCGTCTATCCCGACATGGGCGGAAGCTCGCGCGACGCCGAGGCGCGGCTGGAGGAAACTGCCGGCCTCGCCGCGGCGATCGGCGTCGACGTGGTCGAGCGGGTCGCCGTTCGACTGCGCCAGCCCAAGCCGGGTACGCTGATCGGCTCGGGTCAGGTGGAAGCCCTGGCCGAGACGGTCCGCGACGGCGAACTCCAGCTCGCGGTGTTCGACGCCGGCCTTACGCCGGTGCAGCAGCGCAACCTCGAGACCGCGCTGGGCTGCAAGGTGATTGACCGCACCGGCCTGATCCTCGAAATCTTCGGCGAGCGCGCCCGTACCGCCGAGGGGCGGCTGCAGGTTGAACTCGCCCACCTCGATTACCAGGCGGGTCGGCTGGTCCGCAGCTGGACCCATCTCGAGCGGCAGCGCGGCGGCTTCGGCTTTCTCGGCGGCCCGGGCGAGACCCAGATCGAAGCCGACCGCCGACTGATCCGTGATCGCATGGCGCGGCTGCGGCGCGAGCTCGACCAGGTCAGCCGTACCCGTACGCTCCACCGCGACCGGCGCCAGCGCGCGCCCTGGCCGGTGGTCGCGCTGGTCGGCTATACCAATGCGGGCAAGTCGACGCTGTTCAACCGGCTGACCGGCGCCGAGGTGATGGCGGAGAACCTGCTGTTCGCAACGCTCGACCCGACGCTGCGGCAGATCTCGCTGCCCGGCATCGACAAGGCGATCCTGTCGGACACGGTGGGCTTCGTCTCCGAACTGCCGACCCAGCTGGTCGCCGCGTTCAAGGCGACGCTGGAAGAGGTGGTCTCGGCCGACCTGCTGATCCATGTCCGCGACATCGCGCATCCCGATACCGAGGCGCAGCGCGCGGATGTGGAGAAGGTGCTGCAGGAAATCGGCGTGTCCGAGCATACCCCGCGCTTCGAGGCGTGGAACAAGCTCGACCTGCTCGACGAGGAGCAGCGCGAGGACGCCATGGCAACTGCGGCACGCCGCACTGACGAGGTCCGGGTGATTTCGGCGCTGACGGGCGAGGGCGTCGACGCGCTGGTCGAAGGCGTGGCCGCCCGGCTTACCGAGGGGCATCGCCGCTATACCTTGCGGCTCGATCCGGCCGATGGCGCCGGGGCGGCATGGCTGCACCAGCATGGCGACGTCATCGAGCAGCATATCGAAGACGAGCAGGCGGTGTACGAAGTGCGGATGGCGCCGCGCGATTATGAGCGGTTCGTCACGCGGGGGTAGGGAGCAAACGCTCTCGACGTCTTGGCTTTTGCAGACTTATCTCACGCCGTCATTCCGGCGAAAGCCGCAATCCATTGGCACTCCGTCGAGGCTCTTGCTTCAAGCGAGAGGCGAATGGATCCCGGCTTTCGCCGGGATGACAGCTAAGAGGTTGAGGCGGCCGGGAGAGCCGAACCCCTTCACCCCCGCTTCACCACCTGCCAAAGCGCTTCCTTGCCCTCCAGGTCCAGCCCCACGAACGCCTCGCCGGCGCGATCTTCCATCGCCTTGAAGCGCCGCTCGAACTTGCCGTTCGCCGCGCGCAGCGCCGCCTCGGGCTCCACGCCCAGCTTGCGGGCGAAGTTCACCACCGCAAACAGCAAGTCGCCCACCTCTTCGGCGCGATGCGCGTCGTTCTCGGCCGTCTCGACCTCCTCCAATTCCTCAAGGATCTTCTCCCGCGCGCCCGTCGCATCCGGCCAGTCGAAGCCGGTGCGCGCCGCGCGCTTCTGGAGCTTCTCGGCGCGGAGCAGCGCGGGCAGGCCGATCGCGACGCCGTCGAGCGCGCTCGACGCGCCCTTGGCGCCGCGCTCCTCGGCCTTGATGACTTCCCACAGGTGATGGCCGCCCTCGGCAACGTCGCCGAAGATATGCGGGTGGCGACGTTCCATCTTGTCGCTGATCGAGGTGACCACGTCCGCCAGCGCGAACTGGCCGGATTCCTCGGCGATGCGGGCATGGAATACCACCTGGAGCAGCAGGTCGCCCAGCTCGTCCTTCAGTTCGGCGATATCGCCGCGCTCGATCGCGTCGGCGACCTCATAGGCTTCCTCGATCGTGTAGGGCGCGATGGTCTCGAAGGTCTGGGCGACGTCCCACTCACAGCCACGTTCCGGATCGCGCAGCCGTTCCATGATGGCGATCAGGCGATCGATGCCGGTGGGGGACGTCATGAAAAAGGCCTCCTGAACGCGGGTGCGGACAGGAGGCCTTTGGAGATCGCACGCAGCTTAGGCAAGCCGTACGGTCAAGCTCAGTCGAGCCGGCGCCCGAGCTCCTTGTTGAAGTAGAGCGCGATCAGCGTGCCGGCGGCACCCGAGAGCAGGTACAGGCCCGAGGCGATCACGCCCCAGTTGCTGGCCAGCAGCAGCGCGGCGAGCGGCGCGAAGCCGGCGCCGAACAGCCAGGCGAGGTCCGAGGTCAGCGCCGCCCCGGTATAGCGGGCGCGCTTCGGGAAGTTGCTCGCGACCGCCCCCGAGGACTGGCCGAACGCCAGGCCGAGGAGGATGAAGCCAAGCACCATGAACACCGTTTCGCCGGCATTGCCGCGCTCGAGCAACTGCGGCGCGAAGCCCGAATAGGCGGCGATCGCAGCGGCGGTGTAGCCGAGCAGCGAGCGGCGACCGATCCGGTCGGCGAGGATACCCGAGATCACGATCGCGACCAGACCGCAGGCGGCGGCGCCGACCTCGATCCACAGGAAGCGCGTCATGTCCTCGGTCGTGTAGAGCGCGATCCAGGAGAGCGGGAACACGGTGACCATGTGGAAGAGCGCAAAGCTCGCCAGCGGGGCGAAGGCACCGATGATGATGTTGCGCCACTGCGCCTTGATCGTCGCGGTGACACGCGACGGGGTCAGCTCGCGGCTTTCGAACAGCTTCACATATTCGGGCGCGACGACCATGCGCAGGCGGGCGAACAGCGCCACCACGTTGAGCGCGAAGGCGACGAAGAACGGGTAGCGCCAGCCCCAGCTCATGAAGTCGGCCGAGTCGAGCGCGCCGAGGAAATAGGCGAACAGGCCGCTTGCAACGATCAGGCCAAGCGGGGCGCCGAGCTGCGGCACCATCGCGTACCAGCCGCGACGCGCGGGCGGCGCGTTGAGCGCAAGCAGCGAGGCGAGGCCGTCCCAGGCGCCACCCAAGGCGATGCCCTGCAGGATCCGAAGCGCGGCGAGCAGGATGGCCGACCATGCGCCAACCTGCGCGTATCCGGGCAGGAATGCCATCGTCACCGTCGCGGTGCCCAGCAGGAACAGCGCGAGGGTGAGTTTCGCGCCGCGTCCATGACGGCGGTCAATGCGCATGAAGATCTGTGTGCCGATAGGACGGGCGATGAAGGCCAGCGGGAACAAGGCGAACGACCAGAGGGTGCCGGTCACCCGATCCATGTAGGGAAACACCAGCGCCGGGAACACCAGCACCGATGCGATCGCATACACGAAGAAGTCGAAAAACTCGGACGTTCGCCCGATGACCACGCCGATGGCGATATCGCCGGGGCGGAGGTGATCTTCACCGTGCGAGGTGTTGATCAGGCGGGCGTCATGTTCGATCTGCGTCGAACCAAGCTGAGCATTGGCCATGGGATATGTCTACCGCAAAGCTTTGGGGAAAGCACCTAGGGAAAGTCTCGGGTTGCAGCCATGGGACAAATTGTCCTATTTCGCGCCCGCACAACCACTCCTAACTCGCGGCCGCTATGTTTCGATCCATGACCCCGTTCCGTCGCGCCCTCAGGCCGACGGCCTTGATCGCTACCCTCGCTGCCCCGCTGATCCTCGGCGGGTGCGACCTTGTGGTGATGAATCCGTCCGGCGATGTTGCACGGCAGCAAGCCGATCTGATCCTCTGGTCCGTCTTTTTGATGCTGCTCATCATCGTGCCGGTGATGATCCTGACGGTGGTTTTCGCGGTCAAGTACCGTGCGAGCAACACCGAGTCGGAATACAAGCCCGACTGGGATCACTCGACGCGGATCGAGCTGGTCATCTGGTCGGCGCCGCTGCTGATCATCATCGCGCTCGGCGCGCTGACCTGGCTGACCACGCACCAGCTGGACCCGTATCGGCCGCTGGACCGCATCGCCCCGGGCAAGCCGATCCCGGCCGGCCAGGAGCCGCTGGAGATCCAGGTCGTCTCGCTCGACTGGAAGTGGCTGTTCATCTATCCCGAGCAGGGCGTCGCCACGGTCAATGAGCTGGTGCTGCCGGCCGATCGCCAGGTGCGCTTCCGCCTGACCTCGTCGAGCGTGATGAACACCTTCTACGTGCCGGCGATGGCGGGCATGATCTACACCATGCCGGGCATGGAGACGAAGCTCCACGCGGTGATGAACCGCGTCGGCACCTTCGAGGGCGTGAGCGCCAACTATAGCGGCGCCGGCTTCTCCGACATGCGCTTCCCGACCCTGTCGGTGGACAATGCGGGCTTCGACCAGTGGGTCGCCAAGACCAAGGCCAGCGGTGGTTCGCTCGATGCTGCGCAGTATCTCACGCTCGAAAAGCCGAGCGAGAAGGTGCCGGCGATGCACTTCGGCGCGATCGAGGCCGGTCTGTTCGACCGCATCGTCCAGATGTGCGTGAAGCCCGGCACGACCTGCGGCGGCCACATGATGCACCATGGTGCGGGTGCCCAGGAAGTTGCGCCTGCGGTAAACAACCGTTCGGGCGATGGCGCCGATGGCGCGCTGATGAAGTCGCCGGATGAAATGAAGACCAGTCCGCACCTGACCCATCCGCACGGAGCTCCCGCCGGCCACAGCGAACCCGGCGCGGATTCGAACCGTAACATGACCCGCATGGACGCGCCGGCCTATCCCGGTCGCGCGGCGGCGGGCGAGGCTTGAGCACTCCCATGTCTGACACCTTGATCAAGATGATCTTCGGTCGGCTCTCCATCGAGAGCCTGCCGATCCACGAGCCGATCGTCGTGGCGACCTTCGCGGGCGTCGCACTCGGTGGCATCGCGCTGGTTGGCGCGCTGACCTATTTCCGCCTGTGGGGCTATCTCTGGAAGGAGTGGTTCACCACCGTCGATCACAAGCGCATCGGCATCATGTACATGGTGCTGGGCCTGGTGATGCTGCTGCGCGGCTTTGCCGACGCGATCATGATGCGTCTCCAGCAGTCGATGGCGTTCGGCGCCAACGAAGGCTATCTCAATTCGCACCACTATGATCAGATCTTCACCGCGCACGGCGTGATCATGATCTTCTTCGTGGCGATGCCGTTCGTCACCGGCCTGATGAACTTCGTGGTGCCGCTGCAGATCGGCGCGCGCGACGTCAGCTTCCCGTTCCTGAACAATTTCAGCTTCTGGATGACGGCGGCCGGTGCGGCGCTGGTGATGGCCAGCCTGTTCATCGGTGAGTTCGCGCGGACCGGCTGGCTGGCGATGGCGCCGCTGTCGGGCCTCGATTACTCGCCGGACGTCGGTGTCGACTATTATATCTGGGCCTTGCAGATCGCGGGCGTGGGTACCTTGCTGTCGGGCGTCAACCTCGTCGCCACGATCGTCAAGATGCGCGCCCCGGGCATGGGCCTGATGAAGATGCCGATCTTCACCTGGACCGCGCTTGCCACCAACATCCTGATCGTCGCCGCCTTCCCGGTGCTCACCGCGGTGCTCGCGATGCTCAGCCTCGATCGCTATGTCGGCACCCAGTTCTTCACGAACACCGGCGGCGGCAACCCGATGATGTACGTGAACATGATCTGGATCTGGGGTCACCCGGAAGTCTACATCCTGATCCTGCCGGCGTTCGGCATCTTCTCGGAAGTCACCTCGACCTTCTCCGGCAAGCGCCTGTTCGGCTATACCTCGATGGTCTACGCCGTGCTGGTCATCACCATCCTGTCGTACCTCGTCTGGCTGCACCACTTCTTCACGATGGGCTCGGGCGCAAGCGTGAACAGCTTCTTCGGCATCACCACGATGATCATCTCGATCCCGACGGGTGCCAAGATCTTCAACTGGCTGTTCACCATGTACAAGGGCCGCATCCGCTTCGAACTGCCGATGATGTGGACCGTCGCGTTCATGCTGACCTTCGTGATCGGTGGCATGACCGGCGTGATGCTCGCGGTGCCCCCGGCCGACTTCGTGCTGCACAACTCGCTGTTCCTGGTGGCGCACTTCCACAACGTGATCATCGGCGGCGTGCTGTTCGGCCTGTTTGCCGGCATCAACTACTGGTGGCCGAAGGCGTTCGGCTTCAAGCTCGACAAGAAGTGGGGCCTGGTCTCCTTCTGGTGCTGGGTGGTGGGCTTCTGGGTGGCGTTCACGCCGCTCTACGTCCTCGGCCTGATGGGCGTGACCCGTCGCCTGCGCCACTTCGAGGATCCGAGCCTGCAGATCTGGTTCGTCGTCGCCGCGATCGGCGCCGCGATCATCGCAGTCGGCATCGCTGCCTTCCTGATGCAGATCTTCGTCAGCATCCGTAACCGCGAGGCGCTGCGCGACGACAGCGGCGATCCGTGGAACGCGCGCACGCTGGAATGGGCGACCTCGTCGCCGCCGCCGGCCTACAACTTCGCGTTCTCGCCCGTTATCCACGACCTGGATGCCTGGTACGACATGAAGGCGCGCGGCGCGAAGCGTCCGATCACCGGCTATCTGCCGATCCACATGCCCAAGAACACCGGCACCGGCATCATCCTCGCGGGCTTCTCGCTCGTCGTCGGCTTCGCGATGATCTGGTACATCTGGTGGCTCGCGGCAGCGGCCTTCCTGGGTCTGCTCGTCACGGCGATCGTCCATACCTTCAACTATGATCGCGACTTCTACATCTCCGCAGAAGAAGTGACCGAAACCGAGAATGCGCGCACCACGGTGCTCGCGCGCCTGGGAGCCTGACGCGATGAGCGCCACGACCGTACCGACGGGGGACACGCCCGTCTTCTACCAGCTCGAGGAGGAGCATCACGAACCCGGCGGCAGCACGCTGCTCGGCTTCTGGATGTACCTGATGAGCGACTGCCTCATCTTCGCGATGCTGTTCGCGGCCTGGGGCGTCTATGGCACCAGCTTCGCGGGAGGCCCTACCTCCCACGAACTGTTCAAGCTGCCGCTGGTGGCGGTGAACACGGCGATGCTGCTGTTCTCGTCGATCACCTACGGCTTCGCGATGATTGCCATGCAGGAACAGCGCAAGGGCGCCGTCCAGGCCTGGCTGCTGCTGACCGCGCTGTTCGGCGCCGCCTTCCTGGGCATCGAGCTCTATGAGTTCTCGGAGCTGATCCATGAGGGCGCCGGCCCCTGGCGTTCGGCGTTCCTCTCCTCGTTCTTCACCCTGGTGGGCACCCACGGCCTGCACGTCACTTTCGGCCTGATCTGGCTGTTCACGCTGATGGTGCAGATCGGCCGCAAGGGCCTGATCCCGGCCAACGTCCGTCGCCTGCAGTGCCTGTCGCTGTTCTGGCACTTCCTGGACGTGATCTGGATCGGCGTGTTCACCTTCGTCTATCTGTTTGGAGCCATGCGATGAGCGCGGACACCCACGGCCACGCCGGCCACACCCACGCCCACGGGCATGATCATGGCCATGACGCGCCGCACTCGACCCGCGGCGGCTACATCACCGGCTTCCTGCTCTCGGTCGTCCTCACCGCGATCCCCTTCGGGATCGTTATGGGCGGCTGGATCGTCGACACCCGCGTGGCGGTGGCGGTCTGCGCGGCGCTGGCGATGGTGCAGATCGTCGTCCACATGATCTACTTCCTCCACATGAACAGCAAGTCGGAGCAGGGCTGGACCCTGATGGCGCTGGTGTTCACGATCATCATCATCGTCATCGCGCTCGCGGGCTCGCTGTGGGTGATGTACAACATGAACCTCAACATGATGCCCGGGATGGCTTCCGGCGCCGGCATGTGAGCCGGCCGGCTTCCCGCAACGGGATGGCGATCGCGCTGCTGCCGCTGATCGCCATCCTTCTCGGCCTCGGCATCTGGCAGGTCGAGCGACGCGCCTGGAAGCTGGCATTGATCGACCGGGTAGAGCGGGGGCTGGCCACGGCGCCGGGTCCCGCCCCGGGGCCCGCCGAATGGGCAGGCATCACCACCGAGGCGACCTACCGCCGTGTACGCGCCACCGGCTATTATCTTCCCTGCCGCACGAAGCTCGCGCAGGCTGTCACCGATCTCGGTCCTGGCAAATGGGTGATGACACCGCTCGTCACCGATCGGGGCTTTACGGTCTTCGTAAATCGCGGGTTCCTGCCGGAAGGCCGGTCCTTGCCGGACTGCACGTCGGCAGGCGCGAAGCCGGTCAGTGTTTCCGGTCTGCTGCGCCTGAGCGAACCCAAGGGCGGCTTTCTGCGCGCCAACGATCCCGCTGCCGACCGCTGGTATTCGCGCGACGTGGGTGCAATGGGGCGGGGGCTTCCGCAGCTCGCGCCCTATTTCATCGACGCCGATCGTAGCGGCGATGGCTGGCCGCGGGGCGGCATGACGGTCGTCCGTTTCCCCAACAACCATCTCGTCTACGCGCTGACCTGGTTCGGCCTCGCCCTGCTGACCGCCTGGTTTGCATGGTGGGCATGGCGCGGGCGTGGAGACGCATGACCACGGCGACGCCGGAGGAAGCCGCCCGCCGCAACCTGCTGCTGCTGGTCCAGTTGCGCTGGCTGGCGGTGCTGGGGCAGCTGACGACGATCCTCGGCGTCCATCTGTTCTTCGGCGTGCGCCTGCCGCTGGTGCCGATGCTCCTCACGGTCGGCGTGCTGGTAGCCTTGAACCTGGCGATGTATCCGGCGCGCGCGCTGCGCCCCGCCACCAATGCGCAGGTCATGGCCGGGCTGCTGGTGGACGTCGCATGCCTCACCGTGCTGCTCTACCTCAGCGGCGGCGCCACCAATCCCTTCGTCTCGCTCTACCTGCTGCAGGTGGTGCTGGGTGCCGTGCTGCTGGAAACGGGATCGAGCTGGGTGTTGGTGCTGCTCACCAGCTCGGCCTTCGCGGTGCTGGCGATCGTGCACCGGCCGCTGCCCTTGCCGCCGATGCTCGCCACATCGCTCTCGGGCCCGTTCCTCTTCGCGCTGTGGTTCAACTACACGCTGACGGCGACGCTGATCGTCCAGTTCGTCACCCGCATCGCGCGCAATCTGCGCGATCGTGACGCGCGCCTTGCCGAGCTTCGCCAGCGCGCGGCCGAAGAGGAGCATATCGTGCGCATGGGGCTGCTCGCCAGCGGCGCGGCGCACGAACTGGGAACGCCGCTCGCGTCGATCTCCGTCGCGCTGGGCGACTGGCGTGCGGACAAGAAGATCGCGCAGGATCCGCAGCTCAGCGCCGAGGTGGCGGACATGCAGGCAGAGGTCGCACGCTGCAAGGCGATCGTCGCCGGGATCCTGTTCGCGGCGGGCGAGATCAGCGGCGAGTCGCCCGAGCGCACCACGCTCCGGCGGTTCGTCACCGGACTGGTGGAAGGCTGGCCGCGCAACGACAGCGTGATCCTCGACTACCGCCTCGGCAGCGACCTGCCGATCGTCGCCGATCGCGCACTGGGGCAGTCGATCGTCAATCTGCTCGACAATGCAGTGGAGGCGGGCGCGACCCACATCCGGCTGTCGATCGCGCAGCAGGACGACGCACTGGTGCTGGCGGTGCGTGACGACGGGCGGGGCTTTCCTGCCGACATTCTCCCGCGGATCGGCGACCCCTATAACAGCAGCAAGGGCATGCAGGGCGCCGGGCTGGGGCTGTTCCTGACCCATAATGTACTACGCACGCTGGGCGGCACGCTGACGGCGCGCAACTGCGAAACGGGCGGTGCGGAGGTGATGCTGCGCGTGCCCGAGGCTGCTCTCGCACTTGAGGACGAAAGCGAATGACCGCACATAAGTTATTGATCGTGGAAGATGATGTGGTTTTCGCCCGCACCCTGGGCCGGTCCTTCGAGCGACGCGGCTACACGGTGGAGGTCCGCAACGGGCCCGAGGATCTGGAGGCGCTCGCCCGGCAGTTCGAGCCCGATCGCGCGGTGGTGGACCTGCGGCTCGGTGGCAGTTCGGGCCTTGCCTGTGTCAAGCAGCTGCACGAGATCGACGCGGCGATGCGGATCGTCGTGCTGACCGGCTTCGCCAGCATCAGCACGGCGGTGGAGGCGGTGAAGCTGGGGGCCACCAACTATCTGATGAAGCCGGCCAACACCGACGACATCGAAGCAGCGTTCGATCGCGTCGACGGCGATGTCGATACCGAGCTCAAGGCGCGACCTACCTCGATCAAGACGCTCGAATGGGAGCATATCCACCAGACGCTGGCGGACACCAACTACAACCTGTCCGAAGCGGCGCGGCGCCTGGGCCTCCATCGCCGAACGCTGGCGCGAAAGCTCGACAAGAAGCACCTCTAGCGGGAGCCTGCGGCCGCGGCCTCAGCCGCGCAGCACGCGATCGTCGAACAGGCCGAAGGCGAGGGTGGACGCGTAAAAGGCCACCGCACGGTCGCGCGGCATGGTGCCTGCCCATTTGCGCATGTCGAACGCGGCGTTCTGCAGCGCCATCAACGCCTGGCTGGCGACCAGCGGGTCGATCGAGCGGATCGTACCCTCGGCGATGCCGTCGGACAGCATGCCGGCGAAGCGCCGCGCGATCCGGTTTGATCGATCGAGCATCGTGTTGCGGACATGCGGCGGCAAGCCGGAAAGCGCGGTGGTGCGGAGGAGCGGCCCGCGCTCCGAAAATTGGTAGTCGAGCAGCGTGGCCAGCGTGCTTTCGATGCGCTGCCACTGGGTGCCGGCGTGGCTTTCCGCCAGCCGCTGCGCATCGGCAAGGATGTCGAAGCTGCGCTTGTAGCAGGCGATGACCAGGTCGTCCTTGGCATCGAGATGGTGATAGAAGCTTCCCTTGGTGACATTGAGCTCCGAGGCGATCCGCTGCACCGAGGCGCCGCGATAGCCGAGTTCGTTGATCAGCCGCGTGGCGGCCAGCAGAAACGCCTCGCGGCCGGGCTCAGGCTCCTCGTGCACGAGTTCGAACAGTTCGGGCGTCCAGACCTGCCCCGGTGCGGCGATGCCGTGACGAAACACGTCCATCAGCCGTGCCTCGACCCGCGGATATTCGTCGATCTCGTAGCGTGACATCCACGCGTTCAGCCAGAAGCTGTTCTCCAGCAGCACATGCGCACGTGCGCCACGCAGGTCGGTCTCGGCGCGGGAGCCTTCGCTGCCCCACAGGCTGCGCGTCTTGCGGAAGACATTGCGCCAGCCGGTCAGCAGCTTGCCCTTCAGCGGCTCCTCCATTGCGCGCAGGTCCGAGAGGATGGCGACTGCCTGTTCCTCGCCGCGGCCGATGCGCGCCAGCCGTTCCATGTTGGTGGCGAGGAAGCGGGCGACGCGCGCCTCCGGCGTGGGCTCGGCGAGCGCCTGGTCGAGGATCGCGTCCAGCCAGGCCAGCGTCTGCTCGAACGCGGCGGCGGCAAGGTCTTCCTTGCGCTTGAAATAATAGGTTACCGACGTGGTGTTGAGGCCGACGCGCCGCGCGACGTCGGCGAAGGTCATGCCTTTCGCGCTCTGCTCGTTGATGGCGGCGGCGGCGGCGGCGAGGATGGCGTCGCGCTTGGCCTGGAACCGTTTCGTATTCGTGGTCTCGATCTTGGGCGGCGATTGCATCGCGCCAGCTTAGCCGTTTCCGTCGCGCGCCAAAACGGTTTTTTGAAGCGGGTATGTCGCGAATTTGATCGGTGGCCACCCTTTACCGAATATCGGGTACGGGCTAAGCCTTGGTCAAAGAGTGACAGGAGAGCGATGCCATGGACTTCACGCTGAACGCGCGCGAGACCCATTTCCGCGATCGGGTGAAGGCCTTTATCGATGCCGAGGTTCGGCCGCGTGACGCCGATTATCGCGCGGCCGCGGCCGCCGGGGACCGCTGGGCTGTCAACCCGGTTCTGGAGCAGGTGAAGGCGCGTGCCAAGGCCGCGGGCCTGTGGAATTTCTTCATGCCGCCGCAATCCGGGCGACCGCATGTCGACGACAGCTTCGTGTTCGAAGGCGAGCAACTCACCAATCTGGAATATGCGCTGTGCGCGGAAGAGATGGGCCGGGTTGGCTGGGCGTCGGAGGTGTTCAACTGCTCCGCGCCCGATACCGGCAACATGGAAGTGCTGCATCGCTACGGCACGCGGGCCCAGAAGGACGCGTGGCTGGCGCCGCTGATGCACGGCGAGATCCGATCGGCCTTCCTGATGACCGAGCCGGCGGTCGCCTCTTCCGACGCGACCAACATCGAGACGCGGATCGAGCGCGACGGTGATCATTATGTGATCAACGGGCGCAAATGGTGGTCCTCGGGCGCGGGCGATCCGCGCTGCAGGATCGCCATCCTGATGGGCAAGACCGATGTCGGCGCCGCCAAGCACGCCCAGCAGAGCATGATCCTGGTGCCGCTCGACACCCCCGGCGTGACCATCGAGCGGATGCTTTCGGTGTTCGGGTATGATCACGCGCCGCACGGCCATGCCGAGATCGTGCTGCGCGACGTGCGTGTGCCGGCGGACAATCTGTTGCTCGGCGAGGGGCGCGGTTTCGAGATCGCGCAAGGCCGCCTCGGGCCCGGGCGCATCCACCATTGCATGCGAACGATCGGGGTCGCGGAAGAGGCGATCGGGGCGATGGCCAAGCGCCTCGTCAGCCGGGTCGCCTTCGGGAAGCGCATTGCGGACCATTCGATCTGGGAACAGCGCGTCGCCCGGGCGCGGATCGACATCGAGATGACGCGGCTGCTCTGCCTGAAGGCGGCGGACATGATGGACAAGGCTGGCAACAAGGCCGCCCAGCTCGAGATCGCGATGATCAAGGTGCAGGCGCCGAACATGGCGCTGCAGATCCTGGACGATGCCATCCAGGCGCATGGCGGCGCCGGGGTGAGCGACGATTTCGATCTCGCGCACAACTGGGGCAGCATCCGCACGCTGCGGCTCGCCGACGGGCCCGACGAGGTCCATGCCCGCGCGATCGCCCGTGCGGAGTTCGGCAGATATGCCGACTTCAAGGCGGATCGCGCCTCGTCCGGCGACCTCGGCGTCAGTCGCTAGGAGGCGGAGGATGAAAGCAGCCGTCCTGTTCGAAGCAAAGACGCCGCTCGTCATCGAGGAGGTGGAGGTGTCCAGGCCGGGCCCGCGGGAGGTGCTGATCCGCACGGCCGCGGTGGGCGTGTGCCGATCGGACCTTCATTTCGTCGATGGCGCCTTCCCGCATCCGGTGCCGACCGTGCCGGGTCATGAGGCTGCGGGCGTGGTGGAGGCAGTGGGATCGGATGTCGCGCATCTCCGGCCCGGGGATCATGTCGTCACCTTCCTCACGGTGTTCTGCGGCGCCTGCGAGATGTGCGTGACGGGGAGGCCCTCGCTCTGCGTCGATCCGTCGACGCGGCGCCCGCCGGGCGCCGAACCCCGGCTCAAGCTCGCCGGCGGGGCGCCGCTCGCCCCCTTCCTCAACCTCTCCGCCTTTGCAGAGATGATGCTGGTGCACGAAAATGCCTGTGTCGCGATCAGCAAGGAGATGCCGCTCGATCGCGCGGCCCTGCTCGGCTGCGCGGTGATCACCGGCGCGGGCTCGATCTTCAACGACAGCCGCCTGCGCCCCGGCGAGAGCGTCGCGGTGATCGGGGCGGGCGGGATCGGACTTGCCGCGATCAATGCGGCGAAGATCGCGGGGGCGGGGCAGATTATCGCGCTCGATCCCGTGCCGGAAAAGCGCGCACTCGCCGAAAAGATGGGCGCCACGCACAGCTTCGATCCGATGGTGGATGGCGTCGCCAAGCAGGTTCTGGGAGTGAGCGGAGACGGCGTCCACTATGCGATCGAAGCGGTGGGGCGACCCGCCACTGCCGAACTCGCCTGGCAGATCCTGCGACGGGGCGGCACCGCCACGATCCTCGGCATGATCGCGCCGGGACAGTCGGTGAGCCTGCCGGGTCCCAGCTTCCTGAGCGGCAAGAAGATCCAGGGCTCGCTGCTGGGCAGCACCCGCTTCCCCATCGACATGCCGCGACTGGTCCAGCATTATCTCGAAGGCAGGCTCGATCTGGACACCATGGTGGCCGAGCGGATCCGGCTGCCGCAGATCAACGAGGCACTCGACAAGCTCCGCCAGGGCACGAGCGTCCGCTCGGTGATCGAATTCGCATGAGCGACCTCGATGAGACCCGGCTTGCTGCCTGGGCTGCGGCGCACGTTCCCGGCTTCACCGGGCCGGTGACGGTCACGAAGTTTCCAGGCGGGCAGAGCAATCCAACCTATCGCGTTGAAAATGACAGCGGTACCTATGTGCTTCGCCGCAAGCCTTTCGGCACGATCCTGCCCTCCGCGCATGCGGTGGAGCGCGAGTATCGGCTGATCGCCGCGCTGCATCCCGCGGGCTTTCCGGTCGCGCGGCCCTATGCGCTGTGCGAGGACCGGCAGGTGATCGGCGCGCCCTTCTACCTGATGGAACTGGTGGACGGCCGGACGTTCTGGGACGGGTCGCTGCCCGGCATGGCGCCGGCGGAGCGGACGGCGATCTACGAGGCGATCGTCGATACGCTGGCCGCGCTCCACCGGATCGAGCCGGAGGCGGTGGGGCTGGGCGATTATGGCAAGCCCGGCAATTACTTCGCCCGCCAGGTCGAACGCTGGACGCGGCAATATCGCGCCAGCCAGACCGATGACCTGCCCGAAGTGGAGGCGCTGATCGCGTTCCTGCCGCGCACCGTGCCGCCGCAGACGCGGGTCAGCATCGTCCACGGCGACTATCGCATCGACAACATGATCTTTGCCACCGATCGACCGGAGGTGCTGGCAGTGCTCGACTGGGAATTGTCGACGCTGGGCGACCCCCTGGCCGATTTCTCCTATTTCCTGATGAACTGGGTGACCGAACCGGAAGGGCGCTCGGGCGTGAAAGGGCTGGCGGGCCCCGCCACCGGCATCCCGACGATCGAGGCGATGGTCGATCGCTATTGCGCGGCCACCGGCCGCGACGGCGTGCCGGACCTCGACTGGTATTTCGCCTACAACCTCTTCCGCCTGACCGGCATCGTGCAAGGCATCAAGAAGCGAATGCTGGACGGCAATGCTTCGAGCGCCCAGGCCGCGAGCACGGTGGAACGGCTGCCCGGGCTGGCTGCTGCCGCGTGGCATTTTGCGCAGAGGGCTGGAGCATGAGCGGCATGTCGAACTTCGCCGGCAAGGTGGCCGTGGTGACCGGCGCCGCCTCCGGCATCGGGCGGGCAACAGTGCGTGCCTTTGCCGCACAAGGTGCCGCGGTGGTCGCCGCCGATCTGTCCGCCGACGTGCAGGAAACGATCGCCGGCCTCGAGGCTGCGCTCGCCGTTACCATGGATGCGGGTGACGAAAGCGATGTCCAGCGGCTGGTCGAATCCGCATGCGACCGCTTCGGCGGGATCGACATCTTCTACGCCAATGCCGGAATCTCCGGCGGCACTGCCGGCATTTTCGACGCAAGTGCAGAGCTTTGGGCAGAGGTGCTGCGGGTCAATCTGATCGGTCCGGCACTCGCCATCAAGCACGCAGCCCCGCGCATCGTTGCGCGCGGCGGCGGTGCGATCCTGTGCACGGCCAGCGTCGCCGGGCTCCGGTCGGGGGCGGGGGGCACGCCCTATTCCGCATCCAAGGCGGGCGTGATCAACCTGGTGCAGACGGCGGCGCAGCAGCTCGCCACCTCCGGCGTTCGGGTCAACGCCATCTGTCCCGGTCTGATCGAAACCGGCATGACGCAGCGCGCGTTCGACCATGCCCGCGAACAGGGCAAGGAAGAGAAGCTCGGCCAGCTCAATCCGCTGCGTCGGGCAGGACGGCCAGAGGAAATCGCGCAGGTGGCGCTGTTCCTCGCCTCCGATGCCGCGAGCTATGTCAACGGCCAGGCGATCGCCGTCGACGGCGGGCTGAGCAGCAGCCATCCCGTCACGCGGCAGGCCTTCGGCAAACCGGCATTCTGAGCTTTCGCCGCAGCATCCTGGCCGTCGGTGGCCGTTCGCCGGTGTTGAGAAATGATTAGCATGCCGCCTCTAGGCTACGTGCCGGCGGTCTGGCCAATCCCGCAGCTCTTGACAGGAGTGGCGGGATTGGTCAGGCCAGAAGCAACAAACAGCCTATAGAGGTAGCTCGATGAAGATCGTCTCGGCCAAGGTTATCGTAACCTGCCCCGGCCGCAATTTCGTGACGCTGAAGATCCACACCGATCAGGGCGTATACGGCATCGGCGACGGCACGCTCAATGGCCGCGAGCTGGCGGTGGTCTCCTACCTCGAAGATCACGTCATTCCGTGCCTGATCGGCATGGACCCGCGCCGCATCGAGGATATCTGGCAGTATCTCTACCGCGGTGCCTATTGGCGCCGCGGGCCGGTGACGATGCGCGCGATCGCCGCGGTCGACATGGCGCTGTGGGACATCAAGGGCAAGATGGCCGGCATGCCGGTCTACCAGTTGATGGGCGGCCGCAGCCGCGACGGCGTGATGGTCTATGGTCATGCCAATGGCGCTGATATCGAGCAGACCGTCGAGGCGGTCGGCAAGTATATCGACCTCGGCTACAAGGCGATCCGCGCGCAGACCGGCGTCCCGGGTATCAAGGATGCGTACGGCGTCGGCCGCGGGACGATGTATTACGAGCCCGCCGATGCGGCGCTGCCCTCGGTCACCGGCTGGGATACGCGCAAGGCGCTCAACTATGTGCCGAAGCTGTTCGAGAAGCTGCGCGTGACCTATGGCTTCGACCACCATCTGCTGCACGACGGCCACCATCGCTACACGCCGCAGGAAGCCGCCAACCTGGGCAAGATGCTTGAGCCCTACCAGCTGTTCTGGCTGGAGGACGTGACCCCGGCCGAGAACCAGGAAGCGTTCAAGCTGATCCGCCAGCACACCGTCACGCCACTCGCGGTGGGCGAGGTCTTCAACACGATCTGGGACGCCAAGGACCTGATCCAGAACCAGCTGATCGACTATCTGCGCGCGACCGTAGTCGGCGCGGGCGGCCTGACGCATCTGCGCCGCCTGGCCGATCTGGCGAGCCTCTATCAGGTGCGTACCGGCTGCCACGGGGCGACCGACCTGTCGCCGGTGACGATGGGCTGTGCGCTGCATTTCGATACCTGGGTCCCGAATTTCGGCATCCAGGAATATATGCGCCACTCCGAAGAGACCGATGCGGTGTTCCCGCACGATTATCACTTCGATCAGGGCTATCTGTTCTGCGGCGAAGCGCCGGGGCACGGCGTCGACATCGACGAGGAACTGGCGGCGAAATATCCGTACAAGCCCGCCTATCTGCCGGTCGCGCGTCTCGAGGACGGGACGATGTGGAACTGGTGAGTGTCGGAAGGGCGGTTTCGCGCCGCCCTGCATGCCGGACATCAAAAAGGCGACCTTGGGAAACCAGGGTCGCCTTTTTTTGCGCGATTGCGAAGGGAGATCAGTCCTTCCAGGCCCACCAGAGCTGGGCGGGCGGAATGTTCCACCACTCCATCTCATGCTCGATATTGTCCCAGTGCGGCGTCAGGAAGTTCCGCACATTGGGGTTGTACTGGTAGACCAGGAACGCGCCCCCGGGCCGCAGGATGTCGCGCGTCGCCTTGGCGATCGCATCGCCGATGCCGTCGGGCAGCGTCGAGAAGGGCAGGCCCGAGGCGATATAGTCGGCTTGCTCGAAGCCGTTGTCGCGCACGATCTTCTGCACGTCCGCTGCCGAGCCGAGCACCGCGACGAAGCGCGGATCGTCGATCGACTGGCGCAGATAGCGAATGAAATCGGGGTTGGTGTCGATCACGATCAGCTTGCCGTCGGGGCCGAGGCGCTCGAGGATCGGGCGGGAGAAGGTGCCGACCCCTGGGCCATATTCGACGAACAGCTTGGTGTTCGCCCAATCGACCTTGCTCAGCATGCGGCGAATCAGCCGGCCCGAGGACTGGGCCACCGCGCCGACCATCACCGGCCGCTTCAGAAACTGCTGCAGGAAGAACATGGTGGGCGAGGGCACACCGGCGGGGCGGCTGCGGCGGGCGCTGCGGCGCTTTGCGGTGGCGGTCGAAGGGGGCATGGGCTTCCTTACGAAAATATTACGCTTCGGGGACATCGGTTGCGCAAATTCCGGCGGATATGCAAGCGACCGTCGTCGAAAAGCATCCCGATTCTGGCCAGGGCAACAACGCCGGAGAGCCACTTTGTTGCCCTGCATTTTCCCGGAGCGCAGGAGTATCTAGGAAATCCGTCCCCGGCCGGTTACACCTGCGCGCATGACATCGCTCGATAAGCCCCCGGTCGGTACCTCGACGGTGAAGTGGCGTTTCCCCGATATCCACCCCGAAGGCCGCAAATATGTGCTGATCGCTGCCGCGATCGCGCTTGCCACCCTCTGGGTGTGGGACGTCCTCACCTGGCCGCTCCTTTTCCTGACGCTCGGCGTCGCCGCCTTTTTCCGTGACCCCGTACGGGTGACGCCGGTCGAGGAGGGCGTGCTCGTCGCCCCTGCCGACGGCCTCGTCACCATGATCCAGCGCGTGCCGCTGCCCCCTGAACTCGCCGGGCCGCATGCGCTCGGCACCGCGCCCATGGTGCGGGTGTCGATCTTCATGAGCGTGTTCGACGTCCATGTGAACCGCACGCCGATCACCGGCACGATCCGCCACGTCATCTATATCTCCGGCAAGTTCATGAACGCCGATCTCGACAAGGCGAGCGACGAGAATGAGCGCCAGCACATGGTGGTCGAGGATCGCGACGGTTTGCGCATCGGCTTCACCCAGATCGCCGGCCTGGTCGCGCGCCGCATCGTTGCTTTCGTCAAGCCCGGCGACATGGTCGTTGCCGGCCAGCGCATCGGCCTGATTCGCTTCGGCAGCCGCGTCGACGTGTTCCTGCCCGAGGAATATGGCGCGCAGGTGATCCTCGGCCAGCGCACCATCGCAGGCGAGACGATCATCGCCCGTCGCAACATCCCGAATGCCACCGGGGTGGCGCAATGATCGATCAACACCCGCGCACCCGGCGCGGGTTGGGGCGCAGGCCGGCACTGCCGCGCGGCATCCCGCTGCGCGCAGTCCTGCCGAACGCCGTCACCGCACTCGCCCTGTGTTCGGGTCTGACCGGCATTCGCTTCGCGATTCTAGGCAATTGGGAGGCGGCGGTATTGATGGTGCTCGCTGCCGCGGTGCTCGACGGCATCGACGGCCGCATCGCCCGGCTGGTGCGCGCCGAGAGCCGCTTCGGGGCGGAGCTGGACAGCCTGTCCGATGCCATTTCGTTCGGCGTCGCGCCGGCGCTGATCCTGTATCTCTGGTCGCTCCAGGCGCTCGGCCGGTTCGGCTGGCTGGTCGCCTTGCTCCATGCGCTGTTCTGCGCGTTGCGGCTTGCCCGCTTCAACGCGCAGATCGATCTGGCCGAGCAGCCGCACAAGTCTGCGGGCTTCCTTACCGGCGTTCCGGCACCCGCCGGAGCGGCGCTGGCCCTGACGCCGGTGTATCTCTGGCTGTGGACGGGCGAGGCGATCACGCGCGCCCCGCTCGTCATTGCCGTGTGGACGGTGCTGATCGCCATCCTGATGGTATCGAGCGTCGCGACCTTCGGCCCGAAGATCCGGCTGCGCCAGAATGTCCGCTTCGAGGCGATCGCCGTGCTGGTCGCACTCGCTGCGGCATTGGTATCGGCTCCCTGGACGACACTCGCGATCGTCGCGATCGCCTATCTCGCCAGTATCCCGTTCAGCATCCGTTCCTACCGCCGGATCAGGCGGCAGCGCGCCGCGGGTGAGGACGCGGCATTCGCGCCGGAACCGACCGTACCCTGACGCGCGAGAGGCGCGGCGACGGGGCGGGAAGCGCTACCGGCCGCGCCATGCCGAACAGCTCGGCGAAACGATGCAGTTGCGGGTGAACGCTTGCATAGAGCGTCCAGCATGCCGCTACCAACGACGACCCGAACAGAAAAAAGACAGCGAATCCAGTCATTACCCGGCTCCTGATCTTCAACGCCGATCCCCGCGGAACCCAAGAACCTCGAACTGCCGAGGGTCCAGCCTGTTCCGCCAATCGCGTTCTGATCGCTGTATGTTCTATTCCTGTTCCGTCGTCAAGCGATGTTCCGATAATGTTCCATCTTGTGCGGCGTATGGGAATCGACTAAGCGGCCCGCCTCAACCCCGCATGGGAAGCATCATAACCCGGTGTTCGGACATGTTCCGAATTCCCGCTTCCCAGAGGACCAACCGGAAGGAGTTATCCCTATGGCGGCACCTGTCGTCACCATGCAGCAGCTGCTCGAGTCGGGCGCGCACTTCGGTCACCAGACCCATCGCTGGAACCCGAAGATGAAGCCCTACATCTTCGGTGATCGCAACGGCGTTCACATCATCGACCTGTCGCAGACCGTTCCGCTGTTCGCACGCGCGCTCGAGTTCGTCAGCTCGACCGTCGCCGCCGGCGGCAAGGTGCTGTTCGTCGGCACCAAGCGCCAGGCGCAGGAGCCGATCGCCGAGGCCGCGCGTCGTGCGGGCCAGCACTTCGTCAACCACCGCTGGCTGGGCGGCATGCTCACCAACTGGAAGACCATCAGCAACTCGATCAAGCGCCTCAAGACGCTCGAGGAGCAGCTGTCGGGCGACACGCACGGCCTCACCAAGAAGGAAGTGCTGCAGCTCACCCGTGAGCGTGACAAGCTCGAGCTCTCGCTCGGCGGCATCCGCGACATGGGCGGCATCCCCGACATCATGTTCGTGATCGACGCGAACAAGGAAGAGCTGGCGATCAAGGAAGCCAACACCCTTGGCATCCCCGTCGTCGCCGTGCTCGACTCGAACGTTTCGCCGGACGGCATCGCGTTCCCGGTTCCGGGCAACGACGACGCCAGCCGCGCCATCCGCCTGTACTGCGAAGCCATCGCCATCGCCGCGACCCGTGGCGGCCGCGAAGCGCTGATGCAGCAGGGCTATGATTTCGGTGCTGCCGAGCAGCCGCCGGTCGAGGAAGCGGTCGAGGCTCAGATCGAAGCCTGATCGGCCTCGTCATCGAACCGTAATCGGGGCGGGGCAGGGCGACACGCACTGCTCCGCCCGACTTTTAACTGAGGAATAGAGACATGGCCGAGATCACCGCAGCCGCCGTCAAGGAACTCCGCGAAAAGAGCGGCGCCGGCATGATGGATTGCAAGAAGGCGCTCTCCGAGACCAATGGCGACATGGAAGCAGCGGCCGATTGGCTGCGCGCCAAGGGCCTCGCCGCCGCCGCCAAGAAGTCGAGCCGTACGGCTGCTGAAGGCCTGGTGGGCCTCGCCGTTGCCGGCACCAAGGGTGTCGCCGTCGAAGTGAATTCGCAGACCGACTTCGTCGCCAAGAACGAGATCTTCCAGAACTTCGTCCGCGAGACGACCGCGCTGGCGCTCGAAGCCGGTGACGACGTCGATGCGATCAAGGGTGCCAAGATGGCGTCGGGCCAGACCGTCGACGAGACGCTGACCGCCAACATCGCCACCATCGGCGAAAACCAGGTGCTGCGTCGCGCCAAGAAGGTCGAAGTCGCCAATGGCGCGGTGATCCCGTACGTCCACAATGCGGCGGCCCCCGGCCTCGGCAAGATCGGCGTGCTCGTCGCGCTGGAGTCTGACGCCGGTGTCGACGTGCTCGAGCCGCTCGGCAAGCAGCTGGCGATGCACATCGCGGCGGCTTTCCCGCTGGCGCTCGACGAGAGCGGCCTGGACCAGGACGTGCTCGCCCGCGAGCGTGCGATCGCTGCCGAAAAGGCTTCCGAGAGCGGCAAGCCGGCCGAGATCATCGAGAAGATGGTCGACGGCGCGGTGAAGAAGTTCGCCAAGGAAAACGCGCTGCTCAGCCAGCTGTTCGTGATGGACGGCAAGACCCCGATTTCGGACGTCATCGCCAAGGCGGCGAAGGATTCGGGCTCGGCGATCGTGCTGAAGGACTATGTCCGCTTCCAGCTCGGCGAAGGCATCGAGAAGGAAGAGAGCGATTTCGCTGCCGAAGTGGCGGCGACGGCCGGTCTCACCAAGTAATCAGGCGCGCCGGGAGGGGCCGTTTCGGCGGCCTTTCTCCGGCATCCCCGCTTGTTCGCGCGGCGCGGCTCCTCTAGGGTCCGCGCCGCTTCGCTGTCCGCTTCTCAAGATTTCAGGAACCCCATGACCGTATCGACCTTCCGCCGCATTCTTCTCAAGCTGTCGGGGGAGGTCCTGATGGGCCAGGGCCAGTTCGGCATCGATCCGGAGACCTGCGAGCGCGTCGCGCTCGAGGTGAAGGAGGCCAAGGAAAGCGGCCTGGAAATCTGCATGACCGTGGGCGGCGGCAACATCTTCCGCGGCATCGCGGGCGCCGCGCAGGGCTTCGACCGCGCGAGCGCCGATTACATGGGCATGCTCGCGACCGTGATGAACGCGCTCGCGATGCAGAACGCGCTGGAGAAGGTGGGCGTCGAAACCCGCGTCCAGTCGGCCATTCCGATGGCGAGCGTCTGCGAACCCTATATCCGCCGCCGCGCCGAGCGCCACATGGAGAAGGGCCGCGTCGTGCTGTTCGCCGCGGGCACCGGCCTGCCGTTCTTCACCACCGACACCACGGCGGCGCTGCGGGCGGCCGAGATGAAGTGCGACGCGCTGTTCAAGGGCACCTCGGTCGACGGCGTTTATGACGCCGATCCCAAGAAGGTACCGACCGCCAAGCGCTACGAGACGCTCAGCTACGACCGCGTCCTTGCCGACAATCTGAAGGTGATGGATGCCTCCGCCGTCGCGCTGTGCCGTGACAACCATATTCCGATCGTGGTGTTCAACATCCGCGGCGAGGGCAATCTCGCTTCGGTGCTACGGGGCGAGGGGACTTCCACCATCGTCCAGGATGCGAACGCCGCGTAACCCAACGCAACCAAGCTTCAAGGAGAGCCGTAAATGGCCGCTTACGACAAGGCAGATCTCGAGCGCCGCATGGCCGGTGCCGTGGAATCGCTCAAGCACGATCTCGGCGGTCTCCGCACCGGCCGCGCTTCCACCACGCTGCTCGATCCGGTGACCGTCGAGGTCTATGGCTCGCACATGCCGATCACCCAGGTGGCGACCGTCTCGGCGCCCGAGCCGCGCATGCTCTCGGTGCAGGTGTGGGATAAGTCGAACGTCGGCCCCGTCGACAAGGCGATCCGCTCGGCCGGCCTCGGCCTCAACCCGATCGTCGACGGCCAGACGCTGCGCCTGCCGATCCCCGACCTGACCGAGGAGCGCCGCAAGGAGCTTGCCAAGCTCGCCAACCAATATGCCGAGAAGGCACGCATCGCTGCGCGCAACGTGCGCCGCGACGGCATGGACAGCCTGAAGACCGACGAGAAGAAGGGCGTGTTCGGCGAGGACGATCGCAAGCGCCACGAAACCGAGGTGCAGAAGCTGACCGACGCGACGATCGCCGACATCGACGCCGCGGCGGCATCGAAGGAAAAGGAAATCCTGGGCAAGTGATCCGTGCCTGGGGGTCTGGTGCGGCCGAAAGGGCAGGGCGCGGTGGCCGTTAAGCTGGCCTCCGCGTCGGGTGGTGGAAGCCCGCCGCCCCGCCACGTCGCGATCATCATGGACGGGAACGGCCGCTGGGCGAAGAAGCGGCTGCTGCCGCGCGTCGCCGGGCATCGCCAGGGCGTGGAGGCCGTGCGCCGGGTCGCGCGGGCAGCGCGCACGCTCGGCATCGAGGTGCTGACGCTCTACGCCTTTTCCTCGGAGAACTGGCGGCGGCCCGAAGAGGAAGTCGGCGCGCTGATGGGGCTGCTGCGGCAGTTCCTCGAGCGCGAGCTGGACGAGATCGTCGCCGACGGCGTCAAGCTGCGCGTGATCGGCGATTGGCGGCAGCTTTCGCCCGATCTGGTGACGATGATCGATGCCGCCATCGCGCGGACGGCGACCAATGCCGGCCCGACCTTGGTGCTGGCGCTCAACTATGGCGCGCAGGCGGAGCTGCTCGCGGCAGCGCGGCGGCTCGCCGAACAGGCACGCGACGGCACGCTCGATCCGGCCACCATCGACGAGGCGCGGTTCGAGAGCGAGCTGGAGACGGCAGGGCTGCCGCCGCTCGACCTGATGATCCGCACCTCTGGCGAGCAGCGCCTTTCCAATTTCCTGCTGTGGCAGGCGGCCTATGCCGAATTGCTGTTCGTCGACACGCTGTGGCCGGACTTTGACGAGCGCGCGCTTGCTGATGCGCTGGCCCAGTTCGGGCGGCGCCAGCGCCGTTTCGGAGGCCTGTGAGCAAGAATTCTGATCTTCCCAAGCGTGCCGTCGTCGGGCTCGCG
This sequence comes from Sphingomonas pituitosa NBRC 102491, assembly GCF_001598435.1. Taxonomy (GTDB): domain Bacteria; phylum Pseudomonadota; class Alphaproteobacteria; order Sphingomonadales; family Sphingomonadaceae; genus Sphingomonas; species Sphingomonas pituitosa. The sequence goes on along the minus strand of NZ_BCYY01000002.1, from coordinate 86,649 downwards.
CTGGTCGGGCTCGCGCTCGCCGCGCTGTGGGCGGGGGGCTGGGGCTTCTGGCTGGTCATCACCGTGATGGCGGTGCTGATGATCGGCGAATGGGCGCTGCTCGCGGGCGACACGTCCAAGCGCCTGCTCACCCAATATGTGATGATGGTGCCGCTGGCGATCCTGAGCCCGGCGGCGGCGGGGCCGGGATTTCTCGCGCTCGGCCTGGTGTTCGGCGCGTTCTTCTTCGTCGCGATCGTCACGCGCAACGCGAAGCTGGCGGCGGGGCAGGTTTATGTCGGGTTGCCGGTGCTGGCGCTGCTGCTGCTTCGCGACCATCCGCAGGGCTTTGCGGCGACGCTGTGGGCGATGGCGATCGTCTGGGTGTGCGACAGCGGCGCCTATTTTGCCGGCCGTGCGATCGGCGGGCCGAAGCTGGCCCCGGCGATCAGCCCGAACAAGACCTGGGCGGGGCTGATCGGCGGCCTGATTGCCGCGGTCCTCTTTTCGGCGGCGTTCGTCGCCGCGACGCCGGGCACCGCGATCGGATGGTGGCTGGTGGCCGTCTCGCCGTTGGTCGCGTTCGCGTCGCAGGTCGGCGATTTGTACGAGAGTCATCTCAAGCGCGTCGCCGGCGTGAAGGATTCGAGCAACCTGCTGCCCGGCCATGGCGGCATTCTCGACCGGCTCGACGGGCTGGTCTTCGCGGCCCCGGTTGCGGCCCTGTTTTTTGCGATCCATCATCAGGTGGTTGTGGGAGGATACTGGTGGTGAAGCGCGTTACGGTGTTGGGGGCGACCGGATCGGTCGGCACCTCGACGCTCGACCTGATCGAACGAAATCCGCACGCCTTCGAAGTCGTCGCGCTGACCGCCAACCGCGATGTCGAGAAGCTCGCCGCGGCGGCGATCCGCACGCGGGCGCGCTGTGCGGTCGTTGCCGACGAGACGCGCCTGCCCGCGCTGCAGGAGCGGCTGGCCGGGACGGGTGTCGAGCCGATGGGCGGCGCGCATTCGGTGTGCGACGTCGCGCGCATGGGCGCCGACTGGACCATGGCGGCGATCGTCGGCAGCGCCGGCCTCAAGCCGGTGATGGCGGCGCTGGAAGCCGGCGGCACGGTGGCACTGGCGAACAAGGAATCGCTGGTTTCGGCAGGCGAGGTGATGATGGCGGCGGCGCGCGCGCACGGCGCCACGCTGCTGCCCGTCGATTCGGAACATAATGCGGTGTTCCAGTGCCTCGATCGGACTGCACCCAGGGGCGTGCGCCGGATCATCCTCACGGCGAGCGGCGGTCCATTCCGTTCGACGCCGAAGGACGCGATGCGCGGCATCACCCCGGCGCAGGCGGTGGCGCATCCCAACTGGTCGATGGGCGCTAAGATCTCGGTCGATTCGGCGACGATGATGAACAAGGGCCTCGAGCTGATCGAGGCCTTCCACCTTTTCCCGGTCGCCGCCGATCAGCTGGCGGTGCTGGTGCACGCCCAGTCGGTCGTCCACTCGATGGTGGAATATGTCGACGGTTCGGTGCTGGCGCAGCTCGGCACGCCCGACATGCGCACGCCGATCGCCTATGCGCTGGCCTGGCCGGAGCGGATGGAGACGCCGTGCCCGCCGCTGGACCTCGCCGCGGTGGGCCGGCTGGAGTTCGAAAATCCCGATCTCGATCGTTTCCCGGCGCTCGGGCTGGCGATGGAGGTATTGAAGGCGGGCGGGGCGCGGCCGGCGATTCTCAACGCCGCCAACGAAGTCGCCGTGGCTGCCTTTCTTGCCGGTCGGATCGGATTTCTTGAAATTGCCGCAATCTCTGCCGATACGCTTAGTCGCTATGACCCGGCCGCTCCGGAAACGCTCGATGCCGTACTGGCGATCGACGAGGAGGCGCGGTACTTTGCGGCTGAGCGAGTGAAGGACTGCGTCGCTTGATCCAATCCCCCGGCATCCTGCTCACCATTCTGGCGTTCGCGCTGGTGATCGGGCCGCTCGTGTTCCTGCACGAGTTGGGACATTATCTGGCCGGCCGCATCTTTGGGGTGAAGGCCGAGGAATTCTCGATCGGCTTCGGCCGCGAGATCGCCGGCATCACCGATCGCCGCGGCACCCGCTGGAAGTTCAGCCTGTTGCCGCTGGGGGGCTATGTCCGTTTCGCGGGGGACATGAACCCGGCGAGCCAGCCCTCGCCCGAGTGGCTGCAGCTGCCGGCGAGCGAGCGCGCGCGGACGTTTCAGGCAAAGCCGCTGTGGCAGCGCGCGATCATCGTCGCGGCGGGGCCTGTCGCCAATTTCCTCGTGGCCATCGTCATACTCTCCGCCTTTGCCTTCATGTTCGGCGAGAACCGCACGCCCTCGGTGGTGGGCACCGTGCTGCAGGGCAGTGCCGCCGCGCAGGCCGGCCTCCAGCCGGGCGATCGCATCACCGGCCTCGGGGGGCGCACGGTCGAGAACTATGGCGATATGGTGCAGTTCACCCAGCTGCGGCCGAACGAGCCGGTTCGAATCGATTTCGTTCGCGCAGGCACCGCGCGCAGCGTCGATGCCGTCATCGGCGCCCGGCGCGAGCGGGATCGCTTTGGCAACGAGTATCGCATCGGCCAGCTTGGCATCGGCGCGGCGGGATCGACGCAGGTCCCGGTAAGCATCGTCGAGGCGCCGCTGGTGGGCCTGCGCACCACCGTCGACATCGTCCGCATGACGGTGGACGGGCTGGGCCAGATCATCACCGGCCGCCGCTCGGTATCCGAGCTTGGTGGGCCGTTGAAGATCGCGCAGGTTTCGGGCGAACGGCTTTCGATGGGGCCGATCGAGTTCGCGTTCCTGATCGCGCTCGTCTCCATTAATCTGGGATTCATCAACCTGTTGCCAGTCCCGGTGCTGGATGGTGGTCATCTCTTGTTCTACGCCGTTGAGGCGGTCCGCCGGCGCCCGGTGGAACCGCAGGTGATGGAATGGGCGTTCCGGGGCGGCATGCTCGCGATCCTCGCGCTGATGCTGTTCGTTACGCTCAACGATCTGGGTGCATTCGGTGTGTGGAGACATCTGGCCGGCTTGATCGGCTGAGGGGGTTCGTGCAGGGCGGCAATGAGCCGCGCGCGTTCCGGCAATATTTGGATTCCGACTGGGGTGGGATGGTGACTGCGATCAAGGCAAGCAATTTGGGCGCGCGGGCGACGGCTACGCTGTTGGCAGGGACAATCCTGTCGGGCGTGGTAGCGCCGGCGGAAGCGCAGACCGCGGCAAAGCCCGCGGCACCTGCCGCCGCCCAGCCCCAGGCGACCGCGCCTGCGGCCGCACCGGCGGCGGTACGGACGATCAAGTCGCTGCGGGTGGAAGGCTCGCAGCGCATCGAGCCGGAGACGGTGCTCAGCTACACCCGCCTGCGCGTGGGCGACAGCTATACGAACGAGACGATCGACCAGGCGATCAAGGACCTGCTCGCCTCCGAACTGCTCGCCGACGTCGTGTTCGAAGGCGTGGAAACGGGCAACCTGGTTGCGCGCATCCGCGAGAACCCGGTGATCAACCGCGTGGTGTTCGAGGGCAACAAGCGGCTGAAGCAGGACAAGATCGACAAGGAGATCAAGCTCAGGCCCCGTCAGATCTTCACGCGCACCGCGGTGCGTGCGGACATCGCGCGGATCATCGAGCTGTATCGCCGCCAGGGCCGCTTTGCCGCGCGCGTCGAGCCGAAGATGGTCAGCCTCGACCAGAACCGCGTCGACGTGATCTTCGAGATCCACGAAGGCGCGAAGTCTAAGGTCCGTCAGATCAACATCATCGGCAACGAGGTGTTTTCGGACAAGAAGCTGCGCGCGCAGATGGCCACCAAGGTCGCGAGCCTGTCGCACTTCCTCAGCTCGAACACGTCCTACGACCAGGACCGCCTGGCCTATGACCAGCAGAAGCTGCGCCAATATTACCTGACCGAGGGCTATGCGGATTTCCGCGTGATCTCGGCCGTGGCCGAGCTGACGCCGGACAAGAAGGACTTCATCATCACCTACGTGGTGGAAGAAGGCCCCCGCTACAAATTCGGTCCGGTGACGGTCGACAGCGCGATCCGCGACTTTGACGACAAGAAGCTCGCCAGCGCGCTGCCGATCAAGGAAGGCCAGTGGTATAACGCCAAGGCCGTGGAAGACACGGTCGAGCAGCTGAGCGAGACCGCCGGCCTGTTCGGCTACGCCTTTGCCGACGTTCGTCCCGACTTCCAGCGCAACAAGGAAGCGCTGACGATGTCGATGAACTTCCACATCGGCGAGGCGAACCGTACCTATGTCGAGCGTGTGGAAATCACGGGCAACCGGCAGACCCAGGACAAGGTGATCCGCCGCGAAATGCGCGTGGCCGAGGGCGATGCCTTCAACACCTTCCTGGTCAAGCGCTCGCAGGACCGCATCAACAGCCTGGGCTATTTCCAGGATAAGTTCGAGATCGAGCGCAAGGAAGGCTCGGCCCCGGATCGCATCGTGCTGGGTGCGAACGTGGAAGAAAAGCCGAACGGCGAACTGACGCTGTCGGCGGGTTTCTCGAGCCTCGAGCGCTTCATCCTCCAGGCGTCGATCCGCCAGCGCAACTTCCGCGGCATGGGCCAGACGGCGAGCATCTCGGCCGATTATTCGAGCTATTCGAAGTCGGTCGAACTGGGCTTCACCGAGCCCTATCTGTTCGACAGCAACATCGCGCTGGGCGCGACCATCTTCCGGCGCGATTACAACAGCTTCAGCTACGGCCTGAACAATTCGCGCAACACCACCTACCAGCAGGTCTCGACCGGCTTCCAGCTGGTTGCCGGCCTGCCACTCACCGAATATTGGACGCTGTCGGCGCGCTATTATCTGGCGAAGGACAATGTCACGCTAGACCAGAGCCAGTTCTATACGGATGGCAAGTGCGACCCGTTCCTTGCTGGCCGCTACTATTGCGAAGCGGTGGGTAACCGCCTGACCTCGCTGGTCGGCGTGTCGCTGATCTACGACAGCCTCAACAGCCGCCTGCGCCCGACGCGCGGTCAGCGGGTGTCGCTCGGCGTGGACGTGGCGGGCCTTGGCGGTGACGTACGCTATGCGCGCGCGCGGTTCGACGGCGCCAAATATTGGGGCCTCGGCAGCGGCTTCGTCTTCTCGCTTACCGGCGAGGGCGGGGCTATCAAGAGCCTGGACGGCAGCGAGATCCGCATCACCGATCGCTTCTACCTGGGCGAGCCGCAGTTCCGCGGCTTCGACATTCGCGGCGTCGGCCCGCGCGTGCAGCGCTACCAGTATACCGGCGATCCGGCGACGGGAACGCAGGCGGTCGTCACCAGCCGCGATCAGATCATCGACGACGCACTGGGCGGCAAGGCCTATTACCTGACCAAGGCCGAGCTGGAGCTGCCGTTGGGTTCGGGTGCGGCGGAACTGGGCCTGCGCCCCTCGATCTATCTGCAGATGGGGTCGCTGTTCTCGATCCGCAGGCCCCAGACCAACAACTACTTCCCGCCTTATATCGATCCGCAGACCGGCTTGCCGGGGATCAACAAGGATGCGCTCAACTCGCCGTCGGTGACGCCGCGGTTGCTGAACGACACCGCCGGCAACGCGCTCTACACGGTCACGACCGGGACGTTCCAGGGCAGCTTCACGACCTGCACCGTCGGTTATGCTGCGGCGGCCGGGCAGCCTTGCGTCGGCACGTCGGTCAATACGCGTGCGCTCAACTCGACGCCGCTCTTCTACGAACAATATCGCGGCAGCACCGCGTCGCCGCGCATTTCGGTTGGCTTCGGCGTCAACTGGAACTCGCCGTTCGGCCCGTTGCGTATCGATGTCGCCAAGGCGCTGGTCAGCCAGCCCGGCGACGACAAGAAGCTTGTTACTTTCAACGTAGGGACCCAGTTCTAATGATGAAGAACCGTGTATTCGCGGCGGCGCTTGCCGCCTCCGCGGCGATCGCCGTCGCTGCGCCGGCTTCGGCGCAGGTCGCCGGCATTGCCACGATCAACACGATCGAAGCGATCACCCGCGCCAAGGCGTTCACCACTGCCGAGACGCAGCTGGACACGACCTTCAAGCCCGTCCGCGACCAGATCCAGGCCCGCCAGACCAAGTTCCAGACCGATGCCCGCACGTTGATCACCACGATCGACACCAACAAGGACGGCCAGGTTTCGGAAGCCGAAGAGCAGGCCGCAGCCGCGCGCAAGGATCCGAACTACACCCAGCTCATGACCCTGCAGAACCAGGCGAACGAGGAAATCCAGAAGCTGCAGATGCCGTCGATCCTGGCGGAGCTGTTCGCGTTCGAGAAGATCCTGGCGCTCTATGACGCGGCGCAGATCTCGGTCGTCAACGCCCGCAAGGTCAACGTGATCCTGACGCCGGAAGCGATCGTCTACGCCCCCGACGCGGTGGACATCACCGACGCCGTCGTCGCCGAGCTCGACAAGACGCCGACCGTGGCGATCACGCCGCCGGCAAACTGGCAGCCGCAGCAGCGCACCGTGCAGTTCCAGCAGCAGGTGAACGAACTGAAGCGTCGTGCCTATCAGCTCGCCGCCCAGCGCGCGCAGCAGCAGCAGCAGCAAGGTGCCGCCGCGGCGCCGGGCGCAGCCGCTCCGGCAGCCCGTCCGGCCGCTGCCGGCACCAAGCCGGCGAAGCCCGAACCGCGGTGAGCGGGGGCGAGCAGGGGGGCAGCAACATCGGTCCGCTCGATATCGGGCGGGTGATGGCGGCGCTGCCCCACCGCTTTCCGATGCTCCTGGTCGACCGGGTCGAGGAACTGATCCTCGACCAGTCGATCGTGGCGGTGAAGGCGGTGACGATCAACGAGTCCTTCTTCCAGGGTCACTTCCCCGGCCGTCCGATCATGCCCGGCGTGCTCACCGTCGAGGCGCTTGCCCAGGCGGCGGGCGTGCTGGCGGTCGAGTCGCTGGGGCTCGCCGGCTCGGGCAAGCTTGTCTACTTCATGGCGATCGACAACGTGAAGTTCCGCAAGCCGGTGGAGCCGGGCGTTCTGCTCAAGCTCCATGTCGAGTTCGTGCAGAAGCGTTCGCGCGTCTGCAAATTCGCCGGCAAGGCGCTGATCGACGGCGAACTGGCGGCCGAATGCGAATTCACCGCGATGATCGCCGATCCGCCCAGCGCGTAAAGCGGGCAGGAGCCGAACCGTGGACGCTCTGACCTGGTTCGGCCTGTTCGCGGTGACGGCGATGCTCGTCACCTATGCGCTGGAGGCGCGATCGACCGGGTGGGTACTCGGTTTTGCCGGGGCCTGCCTGCTCGGATCGGCCTATGGCTTTCTGCAGGGAGCCTGGCCGTTCGGGCTGGTAGAGGCGATCTGGTCGCTTGTCGCGCTGCGACGCTGGTGGGGAATGCGCTACGCCGCCCCGCAATAAGGTTGCGCCGACGCCGATGCTTTGCTAGGCGCGCGCGTCCGCTGCCGGTCGGAAACCGGCGGCTTTTCTCAAGGAATTCGATGTGAAGCAGAACACCCACCCCGATTATCACATGATCAAGGTGCAGATGACCGACGGCACCGTGTACGAGACGCGCTCCACCTGGGGCAAGGAAGGCGATCTCATGCAGCTCGAGATCGATCCGCTCGCGCACCCGGCCTGGACCGGCGGTCGCGGTCAGCTGCTCGACCAGGGTGGCCAGGTCGCGCGCTTCAACAAGCGCTTCGGCGGTCTCTCGCTCGGCAAGAAGTAAGCTGCGCGCCGGGCGACCTCGCCCGGACCAATGCTTCGGAAAAGGCTCCCGCGCACGAAGGTGCGCCGGGAGCCTTTTTGCATGCGGAAGGCTAAGCGATTGCGGCTCGGTGCCGTCGTTATCGATCCACGCACGCACATCAGGTAGCCGATCAATCGCGTCGCATCATTCAGTTGCGCAGCGCTGACCGTCCTATCGCCCAAGTCTTGATCGCATGACGCGCAACATCTGAATGCTCGCTTTGACAAGCCGCTTGGGTGCGACGCCGGGTATGAGTCCGGGGCGATGACGCCGGTCTTATTCGCCAAGATTTCATATAGAAGTCATAGTTTTACGGTTGACTGCTGTGATGTCTGGCGCATCATCGGCTTCGCGGAGGTCGTTTCCGCGAGGAGTAAGCGTCATGATTAAGTCACTGAATCTGATCGGATTTTCAGCTTTCGTGTTGGCTACTATTCCCGTGATCCCAGCGGTACACGCGCAGTCCTATAGTACCCCGATCACCACCCGCTGCTTGAATCAAGCAAATGAGGCTCTCGATGAGATGTTTCCGGGAGGGGCGCCAGATTTCTCCAATGATCGCGCGGGCTGGGATCGGTACACAAGTGCCTACAGGGCTGCGATCGACGTATGTATGACCAATGGGGAGTCGCCGGCCGGCCAGGCGCCGCTTCATCCGGGTAGTTCCACTCTTCCGCCAGCGGGTGGAACTTGGAATTGCCCTGCTCCATGTTATAGCTCGTGGTAATGTAATGGTGCGGTGATGGGCCGATCATTCGTTCTGACGGCCCATCGCCGCGAATTAAATACCTTGATGTTCGATATGCAGCTGGTTGATTTGTCCAAGGCTGCCGGTGGCGATGCCTTGGTAATCTTCAGCTAAACGCCGCACGCGATGCCGACATGGCGATATGGCGATATGGCGATATGGCGATATGGCGATGGGCTGCGCCAACACGAAAAAGCGTGTTGGCGGAGAGGGTGGGATTCGAACCCACGGTGAGCTTGCACCCACGGCGGTTTTCAAGACCGCTGCCTTAAACCACTCGGCCACCTCTCCGCGCGGTGCCAGCGCCTAGTCCGAGTTTGCGCCCGGATCAATCCACTCGTGCATGCTGCCGTTCACCAAGGCGTCTTTGTCGATTCGCGCGGAGCAAAGCGACAAAGATCGTAAACAAACCATCCTGCCCTGTTCCGTCGCGAGACACGGTCCCCCTTCGGGACCAGCGACTTGTTGAAGCAGCCGTCCGGATCAGTAGTTCGAAAGAGGCTTACAGCAACCGTTCGACACCAGCGAAACAGAGGGTTCATGATCAACAAGCTTCTTCCGGCACTCGGCGCCATTGCCGCCGTCGTTTCCTTCTCGGCCCCGGCGCAGGCCGCTTCGGTGATCACCACCAAGACCAACTATACCGGCGCAAACATGAACATCGCGCTCGGCACCGACGGCACCTACTCGGCAGACTTCGGCAAGTCGGGCATCGTGTCCGGCAACTTCGAGCACATCTACACCTTCACCCTGCCGGCCTATCTGACGGGCAGCGCTTCGATCAACACCAGCGCGGTGCGGCTCAAGGCAGCCAACGATCTCGACCTGTTCTCGGTCGTCTTCAACGGCGTCGCGCTGACCGGCACCTATGGCAGCCTGAACGAGGCAGTGTTCGCCAACGACGTGCCGATCGCAGCCGGCAAGGAAAACACGATCGTCATCAAGGGCCTGTCGCGCGGCAACGGTTCGTATGGCGCCCAGGCGACCTTCGCCCCGGTTCCGGAACCCGCCAGCTGGGCGATGATGATCGGCGGTTTCGCGTTCGTCGGCGGTGCGCTGCGTCGTCGCAACACCGCGCGCGTCGCGTTCGCCTGAACCAAGTTTCCCGTACCCCCGGGTGCGCTGGATGGAAGGACACCGGTCGCGGCTCGCGGCCGGTGTTTTTCTTTTGGTCGCCGCGCCGAGCCGTTTTCGTCGCGTTGGGACGGCGGCCGGGCTTTCTGTCGGCGCGCCGCTGTGCAACAGCCGGGCCATGTCGCGTTTTCGCTCGTATGTTGCCGGGGTCGCCGGTCTTGCCCTTGCCCTTGCCCTGCCGGTCCGCCCTGCGCTGGCGCAGGATGAAGCCGGGTTTCAAAGCTACCTCCAGACGCTTGCGTCGCAGGCGGCTGCCGCCGGGGTCAGTCGCCGCACCATCGATGCGGTGATCCCCGCGCTTACCTATAATGCCCGCGTGGTCGAGCTGGATCGCCAGCAGCCGGAGAGCAGCCCCAACGCGCCTATCCCGGCGTTTGCGCCGTACAAGGCCCGCCATGTCGACGCCGATCGCATCATCCGCGGTCGGGCCGCCTATGTGCGGGCGCGCGGTCGGCTTTCCGCCATCGAGCGCGAGACGGGCGTGCCCGAATCGATCATGGTGGCGATCTGGGGGCACGAGACCAGCTATGGCCGGGTGATGGGGAGCTTCGACCTGCCGCGCGCGCTGGCGAGCCTCGCCTATGAGGGGCGCCGCCGCACGCTGTTCACGGACGAATTCATTGCGACCCTGAAGATGATCGACCGCGGCGTGCCCCGCGAGAAGCTCGTCGGCAGCTGGGCCGGTGCGTTCGGCGGCCCGCAATTCCTGCCCAGTGTGTATCTGCGGCTCGCCCGTGACGGTGACGGCGACGGGGTGGCCGATATCTGGAACAGCGATGCCGATACGCTCGCGTCGATCGGCAACTACTTCGCCAACGCGGGTTGGCGCGCCGGGGTGCCCTGGGGCTTCGCGGTGTCGGTACCCGCGTCGCTCGATCGGCGGATGATCGCCAACCGCACCACCAGCCCGCGCTGTTCGCGCGTCCATGGTCGCCAGAGCCAGTGGAAGACGATGGCGGAATGGCGGACGCTGGGCGTGGTGCCGCAGGCGCGGGCCTGGCCGAACGACGACGTGCTGGCGACGTTGATCGAGCCGGACGGGCAGGGCGCCACCGCCTATCTGCTCACCGGCAATTACCGGGTGATCCTCGACTATAATTGCTCGAATTTTTACGCTTTGTCGGTAGGCCTGCTGGCCGATGCAGTGGAACGCTAGACCGATTACGCTTGCCCTTGCGCTGTTCGCCGCGGCGACCGCCCATGCGCAGGAGACGGATCCGACCGTTGCGGCGAGCGGGCCGCTTGGTACGTCCCAGCGCCAGCCGGGCGATGGCCGGTACGATGCGGTCGGCTATGCCGCGGTGCAGCCGTTGGGCGCCGCCGCCCTGGCGGTGAGCCCGAACCTCCCGGCCGAAAGCTATGCCGAGGTTACGGCACTCGACAGCGGCCGCACGATCCTGGTCCGCATTGCCGAGACGGCGGACGTGCCGGGTGCGATCGCCGCGATCTCCGAAGGCGCCGCCAGCCAGCTCGGCGTGACCTCCAACCGGCTGGTGGCGGTGCGGATCCGTGCGGTGCGCCCCTCTGCCGAGGACCAGGCTGCCCTCCGCAGCGCCGGCGCCGCGCAGCCCCGCATCGATTCGCCCCCTGCGCTGCTGCGCGCGCTGCGGCTGCAGCTGCCGCAACCAACCGGTCCGAGCGAGCCCTTGCCGCCGCCACCGTCCCCTCCGTCGCAGCCCTATCCGATCGTCGACGTCACCCCGCATCCCGTCGGGAGCAAGGTGCGCCCGGCGAAGCCCGGGCCGGTCCCGGAAAGGGCCGTCCCGAAACCGGCCCAGGGCCGCTATCTGGTGCAGGTGGCCGCACTTTCTTCGCCCGAGCGCGCGACTGCGCTTGCCCAAAAGCTAAAGGGCTTCGTAAAGGCAGGGGGCGGGCTCTATCGTGTCCAGCTCGGTCCCTTCGCAACGGAGGCGGCGGCGGAGCGGGCACGGGAAGGGGCCGTTCGGGCCGGGTTCGGAGATGCGCGCCGCACCTCGGTCCGATAGAGGGTTAATTTTCGCGTTCTGGACCGATCATCATGAAGAAGCTCGCCGCTATTTCGTTCCTGGCGCTCGCCATCGCCGCGCCGCTGCAGGCCGCCGGCCCCGATTTCCCGACGCCCGCGCCGATCGCCTACATGGAAGACATGTCCTCGGGCGCGGTGCTGTTCGCCAAGGACGCCGATCGCCGTATGCCGCCGGCTTCGATGGCGAAGATGATGACGGTCTATGTCGCCTTCGACCTGATCAAGAAGGGGGAGCTGAAGCTCGACCAAAAGATCGAGGTGCGGCCCGAGACCTGGAAGAAGTGGCACTCGCAGGGCTCGACCATGTTCCTCGGCGTCGGCGAGCAGCCGACCGTGGCGGACCTGCTGAAGGGCATCGTCACGCTGTCGGGTAACGACGCCTGCGTCGTGCTGGCCGAAGGCATCGCCGGCACCGAGGAAGGCTTCGTCAACCTGATGAACGATCGGGCGAAGAAGATCGGCCTCGCCAACAGCCATTTCGGCACGTCGAACGGCTGGCCGGACGAGGGCCGTACCTATGTGACCGCGCGCGACCTGGCGCATCTGGCGGCCGCCACGATCCGGGAGTTCCCGGATCTCTACAAGTCCTTCTATTCGCTGCCGAGCTTCACCTGGGGCAAGACGCTGGGCGCGGGCGCGGCGATCGAGCAGGGCAACCGCGATCCGCTGCTCGGCAAGGTGCCGGGTGCCGATGGGCTCAAGACCGGCCACACCGAAGAGGCCGGCTATGGTTTCACCGGCTCGGCCGAGCAGAATGGTCGCCGCCTGGTGATGGTGGTCGCCGGGCTCGACAGCTATAGCGGCCGCGCCGACGAGTCCGTGCGCTTCATGCGCTGGGGCTTTGCCGCCTGGAGCACCAAGCCGGTGGTGAAGAAGGACCGCACCGTCGGCACCGTCGACGTGCAGGGCGGCACCGCCAACAAGGTGGCCGTCGTAGCACCCCGCGACCTCAACATCACGCTGCCCTCGGGGCTGAGCCCGAAGCTCGCCGGCAAGATCGTCTATCAGGGGCCGGTCAAGGCCGGCTTCAAGAAGGGCGACCATGTTGCCGATCTGATCATCGAAGGCGAAGGCATGCCGCAGCAGGTGCTGCCGCTGGTCGCTGCCGAGGATGTCGGCCAGGCGGGCTTTTTCGGTCGCGCCTGGGCGGGGCTGATGTCGCTGCTCCACCTGGCCTGATCGACTTGGTCGACGCGCTGATCGGCAACCAGGACGCCCGCAACGCGCTCGCCGCCGCCATGGCGAGCGGCGCGTTGCACCATGCCTGGCTGATCGCCGGGCCGGAGGGCGTGGGGAAGGGGACCTTTGCCCGCATCGCCGCCGCGCGGATGCTGGCGGAGGCGTCCGAGCCCGATCGGCTGCTGCCCGGCTGGGACGTGGCGGAGACCAGCCGCACCACCGCGCTGATCGCCGCCGGCAGCCACCCGGACCTCAAGATCCTCGCCCGGCTGCCCAAGGACGCGGACAAGCCGGACGAGGCGCTCGCCCGCTCGATCACCATCGCGCAGGTACGCAGCCTGCAGCCGCTGTTCGCGACCAAGCCGTCGCTGAGCCCGCGCCGGGTGGTGATCATCGACGCGATCGACGATCTCGAGCGCGGCGGCGCCAACGCGCTGCTCAAGAACCTCGAGGAGCCGCCGGCGGGGACGATCTTCCTGCTGGTGAGCCACGCGCCCGGCCGGCTGCTGCCGACGATCCGCTCGCGCTGCCGGCTGCTCCGTTTCGAGCCGCTGACCGATGCCGAGACGACCACGGTCCTCCGCCGCCATATCCCGGAGGCCAGCGAGATCGAGATCGCCGCGCTGGTCGAGGCTGCGGAGGGTTCGCCGGGCCGTGCGTTGCGCTTCGCCGGGCTCGACCTCTCGGCGCTGGAGGCGGACATGGCGCAGCTCGCCGACTATGGCGATCCCGACAATGCGCTGCGCACCCGGCTCGGCCGCCAGCTTGGGCTGAAGGCCGCGCAGCCGCGCTACGAGGCGTTTCTGGAGCGCACGCCGAGCTTCATCGCTGCGCGCGCCAAGCGACTGGAGGGCGAGGCGCTCCGGACGGCGCTCGACGCGTATGCGGCCGCGCGCGAACTTGCCGGGGCGGCGCTGGGGCTCTCGCTGGATGCGACCGCCACGGTGTTCGAAATGAGCGGCATCCTCGCGCGGCTTGCCAGAGGCTGACAGGGGGGGGCTGAGCGTACCAGTTGCCCGTTGCTGCGCCGCATTCTAAAGCGGCGGGCATGGCTGACCCCTTTTATATCACCACCGCGATCCACTATCCCAACGGCAAGCCGCATATCGGCCACGCCTATGAGATGATCGCCGCCGACGCGATCGCGCGCTTCCAGCGCCAGCAGGGCCGCGACGTGTTCTTCCAGACCGGCACCGACGAGCATGGCCTCAAGATGGTGCAGACCGCCCGCGGCCGCGACATGACCGCGCGCGAGCTTGCCGATGAAATGTCGAGCTATTTCCGCGTTATGGCGGATAAACTCGATATTTCGTGCGATCGTTTCATCCGCACCTCGGAGCCCGATCATTACCGCGCCAGCCAGGCGATCTGGGAGCGGATGGCGGCCAAGGGCGACCTGTATCTCGATCGCTACGAGGGCTGGTATTCGGTCCGCGACGAGGCCTTCTACGAAGAGAAGGAACTGCAGGAAGGGGAAGGGGGCCAGAAGCTCTCGCCCCAGGGCACGCCGGTGGAATGGACCAAGGAGGAGACCTGGTTCTTCCGCCTTTCGAAGTACCAGCAGCCGCTGCTCGATTTCTACGCCGCCAATCCGGACTTCATCCGCCCGGAATCGCGCCGCAACGAGGTGCTGCGCTTCGTCGAGGGCGGGCTGGTCGACCTCTCGGTGAGCCGCACCAGCTTCGACTGGGGCGTGCCGGTGCCGGGGTCACCCGGACATGTGATGTATGTATGGGTCGACGCGCTGACCAACTATCTGACCGGCGCGGGCTTTCCCGACGATGCCGAGCGGCTGGCGCGCTACTGGCCGGCCGATCTGCACCTGATCGGCAAGGACATCGTCCGCTTCCACACCGTCTACTGGCCGGCTTTCCTGTTGTCCGCCGACATCGCGCTGCCCAAGCAGGTGTTCGGCCACGGCTTCCTGCTCAACCGCGGCGAGAAGATGTCGAAATCGGTCGGCAACGTCGTCGATCCGATGGCGCTGGCGGAGACCTACGGCGTCGATGCGCTGCGCTATTTCCTGCTGCGCGACGTGAGTTTCGGCCAGGACGGCACGTTCAGCGACGAGGCGATCGTCACGCGTGCGAACGCCGATCTGTCGAACAGCTTCGGCAATCTGGCGCAGCGGACTCTGAGCTTCATCGCCAAGAATTGCGAGGGCGCGGTGCAGGCCGGTCGCGCGGAGGATGCCGATGCGGTGCTGCTGACCGAGGTCGAAACCGCCTGCGCCGCCTTCACCCGCGCGTTCCAGGATCTGGCGCTCAGCCAGGGGCTGGAGGCGTGGATGGCCGGCGTGTTCGCCTGCAACCAGTATATCGACGCGCAGGCGCCCTGGACGCTGCGCAAGACCGATCCCGAGCGGATGCACGCGGTGCTCGGCACGTTGCTCCAGGCGATCCGCCGCCTGGGCGTGACCATCGAGCCGGTGGTGCCGACCTCGGCGGCGAAGCTGCTCGCCCAGCTGGGCCCCGAGGGCGACGCGGACTTCAAGATTGCCCCGCCAACCCCCATCTTTCCGCGACTTGAACTCCAGGCTTCCGAGGACGCATGAAGCTCGCCGACAGCCATTGCCACCTGATCTACAAGGGTCTCGGCGAGCAGCAACCCGAAGTTCTGGCGCGCGCCCGCGATGCCGGCGTGGTGGCGATGCTCAACATCTCGACGCGCGAGAACGAGTGGGATCAGGTGATCGCCGTGGCCGAGCGCGAAGCGGATGTGTGGGCGAGCGTGGGGATCCATCCGCACGAGGCGGATACCCACCCCCATGTCGACACCGCCAAGCTGGTCGAGCGCGCGCAGCACCGCCGCGTGGTCGGCATTGGCGAGAGTGGGCTCGATTATTACTACGACCATAGCGACCGTGATCGCCAGCGGGCGAGCTTCCGCGCGCATCTGGCGGCCGCGCGCGAGACGCAGCTGCCGATCATCGTCCATACCCGCGATGCCGAGGAGGACACCGCCGAGATCCTGCGCGAGGAAATGGGGAAGGGCGCCTTTCCCGGCGTCATCCATTGTTTCACCGCCAGCCGCGCGTTCGGCGAAATCGCCTTGGAACTTGGCTTCTACATATCGATTTCCGGTATCGTGACGTTCAAGAACGCCAAGGACCTGCAGGAAACCGCCGCCGCGCTGCCGCTCGACCGGCTGCTGATCGAGACCGACGCGCCGTTCCTCGCGCCGGTGCCGCACCGGGGCAAGACCGGCGAGCCTGCCTTCGTTGCAGATACGTGCCGCTTCCTTGCCCAGCTCCGCGGCGAGGATCCCGAGGCGCTGGCGGCGGCGACCCGCGCCAACTTCCACACGCTGTTCGCCAAGGCGCTGGCGTGACCGGGCAGGGGAGCAGACGCTCGTGCTGAGCATCCGCATTCTCGGCTCGGGCACGTCTTCGGGCGTGCCCCGCATCGGCCCCGACTGGGGCGCCTGCGACCCGGCCGAGCCGCGCAACCGGCGGACCCGATCCTCGGTGCTGGTGCGCAGCGCCACAACGACGATCCTGGTCGATACCAGCCCGGACATGCGCGAGCAGTTGATCGCCGCGCGCCTGTCCGATGTCGACGCCGTGCTCTGGACGCATGATCACGCCGATCATTGCCACGGCATGGACGATCTGCGCCAGTTAATGCACGCGCGGGGCGGCACCCCCGTGCGCGGCATGGCGCGGCCGTTCACCTTCGAACAGTTCGGCAAGCGCTTTCCCTATATATTTGAAGGCAGAGGAAAATATTACCCGCCCGTTGTCGCGCTCGAGGTGATGTCGGACGCCTTTCTAATCGGCGATATTGCCGTAAGCGTCGTTGATCAGCCCCATGGCGGTATCACCTCTGCCGGACTGCGGTTCGAATGCGGTGGCAAGGTCATTGGCTATGCGACTGATTTTCATGAAATGACGTCGGATATGCGCGCGCTGTACACGGGCCTGGATCTGTGGGTGGTCGACGCCCTGCGCCGTGCGCCGCACCCGACGCACCCGCATCTGAGCGACGTGCTGGACTGGATCGCGGATCTGAAGCCGGGCCGCTCCGCGCTGGTTCATATGGATCACTCCATGGACTATGCTACGCTGTCCGCCGAGCTGCCGGCGGGCGTCGAGCCGGGCTATGACGGGCTGGAGCTGCACGCGTGAACGGGTTCGACGGCGTCAACATGGTCTGGCTCGTCGGGGCGCTGGTGCTGGTGGTCAGCGCCTTGTCCGTCCGCCGGATCGGCCTGGGGGTGTTCGTGCGGACGCTGCTCGGCTGGGCCGCCATCGTGCTGTTGGTGGTGCTCGCGGTGGGCCACCGCTATGAACTGGCGGCAGCCTGGTCGTCGCTGAGCGCGAAGCTCGGGATCGAGGATCAGCGGGTCGAGGGCGATACCGTGCGCATCCGGATGAGCCCTGACGGGCATTTCTGGGCGCGCGTGACGCTGAACGGCGTGGAGCGCCGGATGTTGATCGACAGCGGCGCGACGATCACCGCGATTTCCGAGCGAACCGCCAAGGAGGCCGATATCCAGTCCGCCGATGGCTTGCCGGCGATCATCGAGACGGCCAACGGCAGTGTCGCTGCGCGGCGCGGGCGGATCGGCACGGTGTCCCTGGGCCCGCTCACGATGCGCGACATCGGCGTGGTGGTGTCGCAAAATTTCGGCGACCTCGACGTGCTGGGAATGAACTTCCTGTCGCGGCTGCACAGCTGGCGGGTCGAAGGCAATGTGCTCGTGCTGGAACCCAAAGCGCCGACGACCACGAAATAGGGCACCGGGTCATCGAGCACAGCATCGGGTTGGCTTATATTTTACATAATCAATATTATCGTTTTCAGTTGCCCTGACCGTTTGTAAGCGCAACGTACAAATGTCACTCATCCGCCAGATAGAGATGTCGCAATCTCTGGTCGGCGCTTTCCGAGTGGCATGCCGCCCGAGTAATTGGGGGCACGCTGATGACGGTGGTCGCGATGAGCCGGAGCGAGTTGTCACGGTACGAAACGCTGCAGCGGATCGAGCGCGGCGAGATCACCGCAAGCGAGGCTGGCGAGCTCCTCAGGCTTTGCCGGCGCCAGGTGTACCGGCTGCTCGACCGGTTCCGCGCTGACGGCGCTGCTGGCCTGATATCCCGGAAGCGCGGTCGGCCGAGCAACCGCCGGTTGAGCGAGACCCACCGCGAGCAGATCCTCGGCGTCGTTCGCGAGCGCTATGCCGATTTCGGCCCGACGCTGGCGGCCGAGTACCTCGCGGAGCGCCACGGCATCACGCTGTCGCACGAGACGCTTCGGCAGCTGATGATCAGCGCCGGCCTCTGGAAGGCAAAGGCCGCCAAGCGCGCAAGGCTCCACCAGACCCGCAACCGGCGCGAGCGCCGCGGCGAGCTCATCCAGGTCGACGGCTCGGACCATGACTGGTTCGAGGGCCGCGGCCCGCGCTGCAGCCTGCTGGTCTATATCGACGATGCCACGAGCGAGCAGATGGCGGAGAGCGAGAGCGCCCTCTCCTACCTGCAGGCGACACGCACCTATCTCGAGCGCCACGGCAAGCCGATCGCCTTCTATTCGGACAAGCACAGCGCCTTCCGGGACAACCGCGCGACGGCCGACGGCGATGGCATGTCACACCTCGGCCGCGCGCTCGACAAGCTCGGCGTGGAGATCATCTGCGCCAATTCGCCCCAGGCCAAGGGGCGGGTCGAGCGGGCCAACAGCACGCTCCAGAACCGCCTCGTCAAAGCGATGCGGCTTGAAGGCATCTCCTCCATCGAGGAAGCCAACTCCTTCCTCCCCTCTTACCTCTTGCGCCACAATGCTCAGTTCGCCTGCCCACCTGCGGATCCTCGGGACGCGCATCGGCCGCTTGCCCCGCACGAGAATGTGGAAGCCGAGATGGTCTGGCGTGTCGAGCGCTCCGTCACCGGCGCTCTGGCGCTCCACTACAACAAGGCGATGTTCATCCTGGAGCCGACGCCGCTGGCGCGGACGCTCGCCCGCAAGCGCGTCCACGTATGCGAATTTCCCGATGGACGCATTGAGGTGCGGAACGGTGAAGTGGTCCTGCCCTACCGCGTCTACGACAAGATGCAGCGGGTCAACCAGGCCGAGATCGTCGAAAACAAGCGGCTTGGCGCGGCCCTGGCCATGGCGCAGGCCTTGCAAAGCGCCAACCCGCACCACCGACAGCGGAACAACAATGCGCCAGCTCGCAGCTCACAGTCGGTGGGCGTTTTCGCTGCGCCGCGGGTGGTGCTGGATGAGGGACGATTGGGAAACGAGCTACCAAAGCGACGGGGAAGACCGCCCCTCCCCCGCGTCAAGCGTCAACTGGACACCGCCGCCGAAGAAAAGCAGGCTGTCCGCTGATGATGGAAAAGCTGCCGGTCTGCTCCCGCCCAGTTGCGGACGCTCGTCGTGCCGCTAAGCTGGGCGCATGACGGACCTTTCAAAGACGTATTTGAAGCGATTGTTCACCGGCCTTTTCGCCGCGGCGATCATCGGAGTTGCGGTCGTAGGGGCGTGCAACACCATCTGCGCGATCACGGCAGGGTTTCCCCTTTTTTCGCTCTGGGACGATGCCAGCCCGATGCAGATCTTAATCGCGAGCGCGCCTTTTATCTTGTTGGCTTTGCTTGGAGTTCGGGCGCGGCGGCCTTGGGTCGTGGCGTTGAGCCTCACCTTCGCGTTCTGGGCCTGCTATGCCTACGTGATCACCCGCCCGTATGAAGGTGGAGGAGCCAACATCGGGTTGGGCATTTTGATGCCGTTCTCTCCGTTGCCGATTGCTGGAGCCAGTCTGCTGTCGCTTCTCTTCCTCGCGCATGGCGGGAGCGCTGATGATTTGGCGCACGGCAGCTAGCCACCCAATCTCGGCCGTCGCCGAGGGGGTTCGAGCAAAAAGCGGACGTTTCCTTGGGCGAGCGGCGAATGGCGGCTTTTGGCACGGCAGCTCGCCTGAACGTCCAAAAGTGGTGGGGAGCGGACGTTTGTTAGAGATCGTTCCGCCAAGCCGCCCGAGCCATGAAGGTCGTTTGGCAGACGGCTACAAACACGACGGCACCAAAGAGCGTTAGCGTCGTGGTCTGGTGTTCGAGGATCGAACCAGTCACGATCATAGCCGCAAAGCCAAGCCATGCTGGAAGGCCAATCAAAAGCGTCACTGCTTTCAACCAGCGCGGGAACAGCCGCCAAGATGAGCCGAACGACCACATATCGAGAGCATTAATGTGTCAAAAGCTCCGCCGCAATGTCCGCTACTGGGGCGGCAGCGGCCTGCTCATTGAACTGGTCGAATTCCGGCGATATGCCGCTCGCGGCCAGCGTTGGGGAATTGGTAGACCCGCCGGTTACAACCGCCCTGCCTCGGCAGATTGCAAGTTCGAACCTTGCCGTTGGCCAACCTCACAACGGCCGTTTCGGTGGTCGCTCATGGTCGGTCGGAACGACCGTAATTGGGGCGAGAACGGACAGGCCGCTTTCTCCGCCGAAGCTGCCGTCGACGCCCTACCCGATAGCACGACCTGCATCGTTGAGGCGGTGTGACCGGGCCCACTGCGTGCGCAGCGGGTCCGGGGCAGGAGCCGGGAGGTTGGGGCATCAGCGGGGGCAGCGCTGCGCTATGAGGAGGGCTCCACGCAGCCCCCGCTGCCGACAGCGTTTGTGCCATTTCTATCTTGCGGCGGAATGTGCCTTTTCTAACTGGCGGCAACAGTTGCCCTGACCGTTTGTAAGCGCAACGTACAAATGGCACAGCTCAGCAAAATAGAGATGGCACACGCGTGCGTCCGCTGAGCCGATCGTGTCCATGGACGCTCTCGAAAATGAGGGCGTGCAGTGATGGCGGTGATGGCAATGAGCGATGCCGAGATCTCCCGGTTCGACACCTTGATGCGGCTCGACCGCGGCGAGCTTCGGCCCGCTGAGGCCATGCAGCTGCTGAGGCTGGAGCGCAGCACGCTCTCGCACGAGACGCTGCGGCAGCTGATGATCGGCGCCGGCCTGTGGAAGGCCAAGGCTGCCAAGCGCGCCAGGCTCCACCAGACCCGCAACCGGCGCGAGCGCCGCGGCGAACTCATCCAGGTCGACGGCTCGGACCATGACTGGTTCGAGGGTCGCGGCCCACGCTGCAGCCTGCTGGTCTATATCGACGATGCCACCAGTGAGCTGATGCACCTGGAGATGGCCGAGTCTGAGACCGCCCTCTCTTACATGCAGGCCACCCGCACTTATCTGGAGCGGCACGGCAAGCCGATTGCCTTCTATTCGGACAAGCACAGCGTGTTCCGCAACAACCGCGCTTCGGCCGATAGCGACGGCATGACGCATCTGGGGCGCGCCCTGGATGCGCTCGACATCGAGATCATCTGCGCCAACTCGCCGCAGGCCAAGGGCCGGGTCGAGCGCGCCAACAGCACGCTGCAGGACAGGCTGGTGAAGGCGATGCGGCTCGAGGGTGTCTCCAGCATCGCGCAGGCCAATCGCTTCCTCCCCTCCTACCTCGCCCAGCACAATGCGCGCTTCGCCTGCGTGCCGGCGGATCCGCAGGACGCGCATCGCCCGCTGGCGCCACACGAGAATGTCCAGGCCGAGCTGGTCTGGCGCGTCGAGCGCTCCGTCACCGGCGCCCTGGCGCTGCACTACAACAAGGCGATGTTCATCCTGGAGCCGACGCCACTCGCGCGGACTTTGGCCCGCAAGCGCGTCCATGTCTGCGAGTTTCCCGACGGCCGCATCGAGGTGCGGCACGGCGAAGTGGTCCTGCCCTACCGCGTCTACGACAAGATGCAGCGGGTGAACCAGGCCGAGATCGTCGAGAACAAGCGTCTCGGCGCGGCCCTCGCTATGGCGCAGGCGTTGCAGGCGGCGAGGCCGCACCACCGCAAGCGGAACAACAGCGAGCCGGTACGCAGTTCGACGTCGGTAGGCGTGTTCGCGGCCCCTACCCCTGCGGAACCGAAAATCGACCGCAGAACGCTATGCACGCCGAAGCTCAAGCGGATTCGACCCGCCGGGGCTTCCTGCTCTCCTGGGGGCGTCGGAACCGGTAGCTGATGGAAGCCCATCTATCCGCTCGCGCCCCAATTGTGTAGGTTCGCCTGGTCGGCTACCGCTAAACCTTATACTTGGAGGTTGCATGTCGGGGTTTGCGAACAGCGGGGACATACCTTTCTTGTTAGGCTTCGTTGCAGTGATCGCCACTCTTACTGCTGCCATAACGATTTCTACGCGACGCGCGCGACCTAACGCCAGTAGTGCCGCCGTCGCCATCACTTCGGCATTGGCGCTCCCCGCTGTCGTCTTCGCCTTGGGATTCTTAGCGTTCGTGTTGATGAGCACCGAAAACTCGCCAGATGCAGCTGGCATGCTTTTGGTTGGAGTGCTCGGTATGACGATCGTTGCCTTGCCGGTCAGCTTACTAACTTCCGTCGCGGTGGTTTCCATGCATCGGCGGTGAACGTCCGTTCCCCACCACCTTCGGTCATCTGCTGGAGCAAGCTTCCTCAATTCACTGGAGTGGCGGCTTTCGGCGCGGCCGATCGGATGAACGGCCGAAGGTGGTGGAGAGCGGACCGTCTGCTTTATGCAGGCTTTCGGCCGCGAGCTGTCGCTCTGGTCGGAATTGAGGCTCCGTATTCTGCCCACCACGCGGCGAGGGCTTCCATCGTCGGCCCAAGCCCGCGCGCCTTCGCCGTCATCTCATATTCGACCCGCGGCGGCACCTCGGCATAGACGGTGCGCGAGATCAGCCCATCGGCCTCCAGTTCGCGCAGCTGCGCCGTGAGCATGTGCTGGGTGATCCCCGGAATTGCTTTCCGCAGCTCGCCAAAGCGGTGGATCCGCTGATGCAGCAGCCACATTATCTCGAGCTTCCATTTGCCCGAAAGCAAGGCGAAGGCGCGCCGCATCTCGTCCTGCATCGTGAAGTCGCCATCAGTCATTAGTCGGGTTTTCCATACTAGCTGTCAATAATTCATCCTACTTGCGGCGAATCGTCCAGCACGACATCTTCCTACACGTTCCCGGTATCGCTGAGAATGCCCGCCTCGGGCATTGCGACGTCTGGGAACACAGCGGCCCGAGGCAGCGCAGAAGGAAAGATCATGTCTTCGACGTACGTCTATTGGATTAGCACAGCCTTGCTGTCGCTGCTCTACCTGTCGTCAGCGGCGCTGTATGTGGCGAAGCCCGCCTTCGCCCGCCAGGCGCAGGCCGATCTCGGCTATCAGGTCCCGCACCTCGTACAGTTTCTGGTCGTGGTGAAATTGCTGGCTCCAGCAGCGATCCTGTCGCGCGTCAGCTTGCCGCTCAGCGACCTCGCCTACGCCGGCATGTTCTTCCACTTGCTGCTCTCGGCGATGGCGCATCTTGGCGTGCGCAAACCTCAAGGTGCAATCCCTGCCATCGTCGGTCTCGCGCTCCTCGCTGCCTCTTTCATGACGCAGAACGCCGTGCGCGACGGCATCTCCCCCTATTCCCCGGCCTCGGCCGCGCACGCGAAAGGATAAGTTCATGCCCCGTCTCGAAGGAAAGGTCGCGATCGTCACCGGCGCCAGCCGTGGTATCGGTCGCGCGACCGCCAAGCTGTTTGCCGCCGAAGGTGCGAAGGTTGCGGTGCTCGCGCGCACCGCCGATAGCGTCGCGACCGTCGTCTCGGACATCGAGCACGCTGGCGGTGAAGCGATTGGTGTAACTTGCGATGTGAGCGATCCGCAGCAGATCGAGGCTGCGGTCGCCCAGGTGATCGTTGCCTATGGTCGTATCGACATCCTCGTGAACAACGCCTTCGATCCCTCGGTTGTCAGTTCACCGATCATCGAGCTGTCGGTCGAGCAGTTGCAGCGCAATTTCGACACCGGGCCGATCGCCCACCTGCGCATGATGCAGGCCTGTTTCCCGCACCTCAAGGCAAACCGCGAGGGCCGGATCATCAATTTCGCTTCGGTGGCCGGCGTCCACGGGATGGTACCCTACGGGCCTTACGCAATGGCCAAGGAAGCGATCCGGGCACTGACTCGAGTCGCCGCGCGTGAATGGGGGCCGTACGGTGTCACGGTGAACAACGTTTTGCCAGTGGCGGCGACCTATGACGAAATGACCGAGGCGGGGGTGCCCGCTCCCAACACCCCGCTCGCGCGGCTGGGATCGCCGGAGGAGGACATCGCTCCCGTTGTCCTGTTCCTCGCCAGTCGCGATGCGCAGTTCCTGACCGGCTACAGCCTCTCGCCCGATGGCGGGATGATGATCGACAGTGCACGCTGAATGTCCGCAAGTGGGGCGCGAGCTGCCCGTCCGCTCTCGCGGTCGATGCTGCCGTCGCGCGCGCTGCGACCATCGGTGGATCGCGCGACCGACAGCCGCGCGCGTGTCAGCCCTCAGCTTTCGACGACCTGGCCCGCCGGGGGCACGCGGACGATGAAATGTCCCTTCACGCCCTTCGGCCATTGCGCGAACGGCACCCGGCCATGCTCGCTCGCCGCATAATGTGCTGCATAGTCGAGGATCGCGCCGGCCGCCTCGGCGTCGGGCGTGAAGCGCCCCAGGACATAGCCTACCTTGTCCGGCGCCCGCAGGTGCACGGTACAGTGATCGTTGCAGGCGAACAGGCACGGCATCTGCTGGATCGCGATGCCGGCATAACGCGGGTCGGCGTCGCGAGCAGTGGTCAGCGCATCCGCCAGCAATGCACCGCCGCGGCGGCCCTGCGCATCCTCTCGCGTCTCGGTGCTGAAGCGGCAGGTGTTGCACACGACGATCGCGGGGCCGTCTTCTACGGAAGTAAGCATTGATTTCTCCTGGGGATCAGCGTTCGAACAGCCGGTCGGCGAGCGGCTCACGCGCCTGCCAGCCGCGACGTTCGAGCTCGGGGGTTTCGGAAGGCGCCGCGGGATAGCCGAGGCAGAGCAAGGCGATCAGCGTCCAGTCCTGCGGCACGTCCAGCAGGGTGCCGACGGCAGCGGGATCGAGGATCGATACCCAGCCGACCCCGATGCCGCGGGCGCGCGCGGCGAGCCACAGCGTGTGGATCGCCGTGACGCAGGAATAGCGCAGCATCTCCGGCATGGTGGCGATGCCCAGGCCGTGGCCGGCGGCGGGGCGTTCGTCGCAGAAGACGGCGAGCATCTCGGGCGCCTCGCGCAGCCCGTGGAGCTTCAGGGCACGATAGGCCTCCCGCCGCGCCTCGTCCGCGAAGCCGCCGGCCGCCCGGGCGTTCTCGGCATCGACATGGGCCGCGAGCCCCGCACGCACCGCGGGCGTCCGCACGCGCACGAACCGCCAGGGCTGCGCATTGCCGACCGACGGCGCGAGAGCCGCCGCTTCGAGCAAGGTCTGCAGGTCGCGCTCGGCGATCGGGGTCGCGGCGAAATGGCGCACGTCGCGGCGCCAGCGCAGCAGCGTGTCGAAGCGTTCAAGAAAGGCCGCGTCGAAGATGGGCGGTCCGCTCAGAACTCGATCCCCCGCTGCGCCTTCACGCCGGAGCGGAACGGATGCTTCACCTGCGTCATTTCGGTGACGAGGTCCGCCGCCTCGATCAGCGCATCGGGGGCGTTGCGGCCCGTGACGATGACATGCTTCATCGGCGGACGCGCGGCGAGCGTCGCCAGCACCTCGTCGAGCGGCAGATAGTCATAGCGCAGCGCGATGTTCAGTTCGTCGGCGAGCACCATGTCATAGGAAGGATCGGCGATCATCCGCTGCACTTCCTGCCATGCGGTGCGGGTCACGGCGATGTCGCGGGCGCGATCCTGCGTGTCCCAGGTGAACCCCTCCCCCATCGGCTTGAACTCCACCTGCCGGGGAAAGGCATCGAACACCGCCTTCTCGCCCGTCATCATCGCGCCCTTGATGAACTGGACCACGCCCACCTTCATGCCGTGGCCGATCGCGCGGACGACCATGCCCATCGCGGCGCTGCTCTTGCCCTTGCCCTTGCCGGTATGGACGATCAGCAGGCCCTTTTCCTCGGTCTTGCTCTCCATCATCATGGCGCGCGCGGCCTGGATCTTGCGCATCTTCTCGGCATGCGCGGCGTCGTCGCGGGTCATAGGGGTTCCTTTCGAAGCAGATAGACGTCCATGATCCAGCCATGGCGCGCGCGCAGTGCGGGGCGGGCCGCAACGATCCTCGGCCCAGCCTCCGCGAGGGGGCCGTGGTCGAGCGCCTGCTGCTCCATGCCCAGATAGGCGCCCCACCAGATGCGGATGCCCTGTGGATCGAGGGTCTGGAAGGCGCAGCCGCCGTCGAGCATCACGACCAGCGTATCGGCGCCCGGCGGCCAGCCATGGCTGCGCACCATGCGGCCGGTGGTAATGGTGACGGCACCGGCCAGCGGATTGAGCGGAATGGCGTGTGCGGCGGTGAGCGCCTGGATGCTGGTGATGCCGGGCACGACCCGCACGGCGGCACCGGCGAGCCGCGCCGCGATCCGCAGCGTGCTGTCGTAGAGCGACGGATCGCCCCAGACGAGCAGCGCGGCCGTGCCGCCGCAGGGCAGATGCGCGTGGAAGGCGGCGGTCCAGGCGGCGGCGATCGCGTCGTGCCAATCATGGACCGCCTGGATATAGTCCTCCCCTGCCCGCACCGGCATGTCGAATTCCGCGATCGACACGGGGCGGGTGAGCACCGCCGCGCAGATCGATCGGCGCAGATCGGCGAGATCGGGCGCGTTTTCCTTGCGCGGCACGAGGATCAGGTCGGCGGCGTTGAGGGCAGCGACCGCTTCCCCCGTCAGGTGCGCCGGATTGCCGGTTCCGATGCCGATCAGCTGGAGGGTGATCATGCCGCCGCCGCGATCAGGTGGAAGAAGCTGCCGGTCGCCCGCCCGCGCACCGACCCGGTTTCCGGAACGAGGTTGCCGTCCGCATCGCGCACGTCGGCCAGCGGCGCATCGGTTTGCGAAACGATCGTGGCGTAATGGAATTCGTGGCCGGTCAGCCGGGCCCCCGCCGGCAGGCCCGCGACGGGTGCGTGGAGTATCGCCTGGCGATAGCCGAGATGCATCCGGCGCTGCGCATGGCTGGTGACGAGGCCGAGCAGCCCCGCCATGCGGTGCGTTTCGCCGGCCTTGTCGACCAGCGCCTCGCCCAGCACCATATAGCCGCCGCATTCGCCGTGGACCGGCCGCGTCTCGGCATGGGCGCGCAGGCCGCCGAGGAAGCGCCCGGCTGCCGCGATCGTGCCGGCATGCAGCTCCGGATAGCCGCCCGGTAGCCAGACGAGGTCGGCATGCCTCGCCGGCGCTTCGTCGGCGAGCGGCGAAAAGGGCAGGATCTCCGCCCCCGCGCGCAACCAGCCCTCGAGCAGATGCGGGTAGAGGAAGGAAAAAGCCGCATCCTGGGCGATAGCGATCCGCTGTGCGGGCGGCGGCGGGCCGCCGGCCCCCGCCTCCCCCGCGCCCATCTGCGCCGACGCCTGCGCTGCCGCGCGCACTGCGGCGAGATCGACATGCTCGCGCAGGAAATCGGCATAGTCGCCGATCACGCGGTCGAGGTCGGGATGTTCCACCGCCTGCACCAACCCCAGGTGCCGCTCCGGCAGGACGAGATCCGCACGCCGCGGGAGGGCGCCGAGCACGCGAATGCCGGCGGCGTCCATGCCGGTGCGGACCAGCCGCTCGTGGCGGGGACTGGCGACGCGGTTGAGGATCACGCCGGCGAACGGCACGTCCGGATCCAGCCCCGCAAAGCCCAGCGCCGTCGCCGCGGCCGACTGCGCCTGCCCGGACACGTCGACCACCAGGATCACCGGCCAGCCATAGCGTCGGGCGAGATCGGCGGTTGCCCCGGTGCCGCTTGCGCCGCGCTGGGCCACGCCGTCGAACAGGCCCATCGATCCCTCGGCCAGGACCAGATCGGCTCCCCGCGCCTCTCCGACCAGCGCGTCGAGCAGCGCCCCGTCCATCGCCCAGCTATCGAGGTTGCGGGAGGGCCGTCCGGAGGCGGCGCGGTGAAAGGCGGGGTCGATATAATCGGGGCCGTTCTTGAACGGCGCCACAGCGATGCCCTCGTCCCGCAGCGCGCGGAGCAGGCCCAGCATCACCGTGGTCTTGCCGGTGCCGGAGGCCGGCGCCGCGACGATCAGGCCGGGCGGGCTCATTCGCTGCGCCCGGCGAACGGCGAGGACGCGTCCTGCGGCCGGAAGCGGCGGTCGTAGCCGGCGGCATAGAGGCTGCTCTCGGCAAAGTCCTCCGCCGCCAGCACCGGCCCGACCAGGATCAGCGCGGTCCGCTCCATGCTACCGGCCACCGCGCCTTCGATCGTCGCCAGCGTCGCCCGAACGATGCGCTGGTCGGGCCAGCTCGCCCGCCACACGACGGCGACGGGACAGTCCGCGCCGTAGGCGGGCAGCAGATCGGCGACCAGCGTCGCCAGATTGTGGATCGACAGGTGGATCGCCAGCGTCGCGCCAGTCGCGGCAAAGTTGGTCAGGCTCTCGCGCTCGGGCATGCGGCTGGCGCGCCCCGGCGTGCGGGTGAGGACCAGCGACTGGCCCAGCTCGGGCAGGGTCAGCTCCGCCTCGAGCGCGGCGGCGGCGGCGGCGAAGGACGGGACGCCCGGTGTGACGGTGAACGGAATGCCCAGCGCGCGCAGCCGGCGCAGTTGCTCGCCCATCGCCGACCATACCGAAAGATCGCCCGAGTGCAGCCGGGCAACGTCGTTGCCGGCAGCATGCGCGGCAACGATCTCCGCCAGGATCGCGTCCAGGTCCATCGGCGCGGTGTTCACGATCCGCGCGCCCGGCGGACAATGCGCGAGGATCGCCTCCGGGATCAGCGAGCCGGCATAGAGGCACACCGGGCTCGCCGCGATCAGGTCGCGGCCGCGCAGCGTCAGCAGGTCGGGTGCGCCGGGACCGGCGCCGATGAAATGAACGGTCATTCGGAAGTTCCTTCAGCGATGGCGCAGGTCACCATGCGATCGGGGGAGATCTGTCGCGCGACGAGCAGCCGCGCATCGGGGCCGGCGGCGACCAGCGCGGCCGCCTCGGCGACGCTGCCGGTGCCGCGCGCGGCGAGGCTGGCAGGCGATCGGGTGGGCGTCGCCACGGCTGCGAGGTCCTCTACCGCGATCATCGGGAGGCCGAGCGCGGCCAGCAGCGGCAGCTTGTCCGCTGCCGTGGCGACATGGGTTACGGGCGGCACGCCGGTCTGCGCCAGGGCGAGTGCCGATCGCAGCGAGGCGGCGGTCGTGCCGGTGCGATAGCCAAAGCCTGCGACGATCATCGCGTGACGCTCCACTGGACCACCGGATAGCGGGCGCGCCAGCCATGGCGGGTGCCGAGCGGCACCGCGTCAGCCAGTTCGATGCGCAACAGGCTGCCGCCTGCCGCGCCGTTCCACTGGGCGAGCAGCGCCTCGGACTCGAGCGTCACCGCGTTCGCCACCAGCCGCGTGCCTGCAGGCAGACGCGCCCACAGGGCCTCGAGCATCGCCTGCGACAGGCCGCCGCCGATGAACACGGCATCGGCCCGGCCCTCGGGCAGGACGCCGGGTGCGCGGCCTTCCAGAACGTCCAGGCGCTCGACGCCCAGCCGCGCTGCGTTGGCGCGGGCGCGTTGGGCACGGACGGCGTCGGCTTCCACCGCGATCGCCCGGTTGGCGGCATGCGCCAGCAGCCATTCGATGCCGATCGAGCCGGAGCCGGCGCCGATGTCCCACAGCAGTTCGCCCGGTCGCGGCGCCAGGGCCGACAGGGTGAGCGCGCGCACCGGCTGCTTGGTGAGCTGGCCATCGGAATCGAACCAGCTGTCGGGTCGCCCTGCGGCGATCGGCAGCACCGCGCCTGCGCCCGCCACGTCGATCCCGATCGCCACCGGATGCGCGACGTCGTCCAGGGCGAACGCGGCAGCCTGCGTTGCCCGCACCCGCTCGCGGGTGCCGCCCAGCGCCTCCAGCACGTGCAGCGTCGAGGCCCCGAAGCCCTGCTCCGACAGATATCCCGCCAGTTCGGTCACGGCGCTCCCGTCGCGCACCAGCACCAGCAGGCGCCGCGCGGGTGCAAGGTGCGGACGCAGCCGCGCGAAGGGCGCGGCGTGCAAGCCCAGGCAATCGACATCCTGCACCGCCCAGCCCAGCCGCGCGGCGGCCAGCGCAAAGCTGGAGGGCGCCGGATGCGCAATCCATTCGTCGCGGGCCAGATGCCGCGTGACGCTGGTGCCCGCGCCGAACCAGAAGGGATCGCCCGAGGCGAGCATCACCACGCGTCGCCCGCGCTCGGCCAGCAGCAGCGGCACGCCGTCGGCAAAGGGCACTGGCCATTCCCGCACTTCGCACCTAAGCCCCGGCAGCAGCGAAAGGTGGCGGGCGGCGCCGAGCACCAGTTCGGCCGTCTCCAGCGCCTGCCGGGCAGCGCAGGAGAGGTCCTCCGCGCCAGCCTCGCTCAGTCCGACGATGGTCAGCCAGGGAAGATCAGCCATGCCGAACGTCCTGCTGCTGGGCGGCACCACCGAAGCCAGCGCGCTGGCCCGGCTGTTTGCCGAGCGCGGCGTAGCTGCGACGCTCAGCTATGCCGGACGTACCGAAAAGCCGCGGGCGCAGCCGATCCCGATGCGCATCGGCGGCTTTGGCGGCGTCAACGGGCTGGCGCGCTACCTGCGCGACGAACGGGTGACGCATCTGGTCGATGCCACCCATCCCTTTGCCGCGACGATGAGCGCCAACGCGGTAGCGGCTGCCCGCGCCGCGGACGTGCCGCTGCTTGCGCTCACCCGCCCCGCCTGGCTGCCTGCGGCGGGTGACCGATGGACCCATGTCCCGGACATCGCGGGCGCGGTCGCGGCACTTGGGGGCCGGCCGCGGCGCATCCTGCTCGCGCTCGGCCGGCTGCATGTCGCGGCATTCGCCGCCGCACCGCAGCACCATTATGTGCTGCGCTTCGTCGATGCCGCAGTGGCGCCGCCCGCCCTGCCCGATCACCATCTGATCGTCGACCGCGGCCCCTTCACCGTGGAAGGCGACCGCGCGCTGATGGTTGGGCACGGCATCGATCTGGTGGTGTGCAAGAATGCGGGCGGCACCGGTGCCGCGGCGAAGCTGGCCGCCGCCCGGGCGCTGGGCGTCCCGGTGGTGATGATCGAGCGCCCAGCGCTGCCGCCGCGCGCCGAGGTCACCGATCCGCATGCGGTGCTGGCCTGGCTCGATCATGCGCCCTCTCCGGCGAAGCGCGGCGTGTAGAGGATCGGCCCCGCCGGACGTTCGATACGGCGGGTGGTGCTGGAGCCGAGGATCACCATCGTCCGCATGTCGGCCATTTCGGGCCTCGCCTCGCCCAGCGGCACGACGTGCAGCGCCTCCTCCGGGGTCGAGACGGCGCGGGCGAACAGGATGGGACGATCGGCTCCACACAGCGCGCGCAGGAGATCAAGGACGCGCGCAAAGCCGTGCGGCCGCGCCTTGGAACGCGGATTGTAGAAGGCCATCGCGAAATCGGCCTCGACAGCCAGTCGCAGCCGCTTTTCGATCAGGCTCCAGGGCTTCAGATTGTCCGAGAGGTTGATCGTACAGAAATCATGGCCGAGCGGGGCCCCCGCGCGTGCGCTCGCGGCGAGCATGGCGGTGATTCCCGGCAGCACGCGGATGTCGATGGCGCGCCAGGCTTCGGGGCCCGCCTCCAGCGCCTCGAACACTGCCGACGCCATCGCAAACACGCCCGGGTCCCCGGAGGAGACCACCACCACCCGGCGGCCCTCGGCGGCAAGACCGAGCGCCAGTGCGGCGCGATCGAGTTCGACGCGATTGTCGGAGGCGTGCAGCACCAGTCCCTCCCGAGGCGCCACCCGCGCCACATAGGGGATGTAGCCGATCACGTCCGTCGCCTGCGCCAGCGCCTCGGTGACCTCGGGCGTCACCAGCGCCGCGTCCCCCGGCCCTAGCCCGGCAACGGCGAGCCAGCCGCTCATGGACGACGCCCCCGGCCGTGGATCAGCAGGATCGAGAAATAGGGGGTGACGTGTGTCGCCTCGGCGAGCGGGGTCACGCGCTGCTCGGGCATGGCGGCGTGCTCGACCAGCCAGGCCTCGTCTTCGCGCCCAGCCGCCGCCACGGCGCGGCGCAGCTTGGCCAGGTTACGGCCGATCTTCATCACCACCAGCGCGTCGGTATCGCGGATGCGGCGGACCAGTTCCTCCTCGGGCAGCGTCGCCATCGCGATGGTCAGCACGTCGTCACCCCAGGTGATCGGCTGCCCGGTGGCGTTCCAAGCGCCCGCCATGCCGGTGATCCCCGGCACCACCGCCACCGGCACGCGACCCGAGAGACGGGTGTGCAGGTGCATGAACGAGCCGTAGAAAAACGGGTCGCCCTCGCACAGCACCACCACATCCTCGCCCGCCTGCGCGAGCGCGAGCAGCCGATCGGTGCATTGGGCGTAAAAGGCGGAGAGGATAGCGTTGTAGCGCGGATCGGTCAGCGGGATTTCGGTGGTGACCGGATACTCCATCGGCAGCTCGATCGCGTCGGCGCGCAGCATGCCGTCGGCGATCCGCCGCGCCTGGCCTGGCCGTCCGGCCTTGCGGAAATAGGCGACGTGACGGGCCCCGCGCACCAGCCGGTCGGCGCGGACGCTCAGCAGGTCCGGCGCGCCCGGCCCGAGCCCGACGCCGTGAATGGTCCCGGCGCTCATTCGGCCCGGCTTGCCAGTGCGTTGACCGCGGCAACGGTGATCGCGCTGCCGCCCAGCCGCCCCTCGACGATGCAGCAGGGCACCGGGGCCGCCGTCCACAGCGCCGCCTTGGATTCCACCGCGCCGACAAACCCGACCGGACAGCCGATGATCGCCGCCGGACGCGGACAGGCCGGGTCCTCCAGCATGTTGAGCAGGTGGAACAGTGCCGTCGGCGCGTTGCCGATCGCCACCACTGCCCCGGCCAGATGCGGCCGCCACAGCTCCAGCGCCGCGGCGGAACGGGTGTTCGCCATCGCGCGGGCCAGTTCCGGCACCTGTGGATCGTGGAGCGTGCAGCGCACGGTGTTGTCGGCAGGCAGGCGCGGCCGGGTGATCCCCTCCGAAACCATCCGCGCATCGCACAGGATCGGCGCACCGCCTGCCAGCGCGGCGCGCGCCGCGACCACGAAGCCCGGCGAGAATCGGATGTACGGCGCCAGTTCCACCATCCCCGCCGCGTGGATCATCCGCACCGCCACGGGCTCCTCCTCGGGTGAGAAGCGCGCGAGATCGGCTTCCGCACGGATCGTCGCGAAGGACTGGCGATAGATGGCGGCGCCATCGGTTTCGTAGCAATGGGGCATCAGGTGGTTCCGAAGAGGGAAAGCAGGGCGTCGGGCGTGTGCGCGGCATGCGCGGGCGTTCCCCCGGCGCGCGCGGCAAAGGCGAGATCGAGCAACCCTTCGCGTCCGGTCACCACCACATCGGCGACGCGGGCACAGGCGCATCCCTTGGCGCAGCCGGAGACGTGCAGCCGCCCCGTGACAAGCGGGGCGAGGCGGGCCGCGAGGGTGCGCGTCTCGACGGTGGCTTGCGGGCATGCCGGCGCGCCAACACAGGCATCGGCGCGCAGCAGCGGGTCTGCCGGATCGGTGATCAGCGCGAGATCGACGGGCGCGGCGCCTTCGATCAGCAGCATGCGCCAGGGCGTGACCCGCACCGGCGAAAGATTGTCCATCCCGCCGCCGAGCAACTGCCGCGCATCGAGTTGCCCGAAGGCGACGCCGAGCACTGCGCCGAGCGCGTGCGGCCCCGGTCGCAGCGGCGCCCCTCCGGCTGCGGGCGGCAGCTGGGCAGGCGCCCAGTCGGGCAGCGCTGCATCGTGCCGTGCTGCTCGCCCGGCCGTGAGCCCGCCGCTTTCGACGAACCAGCGCGCCAGC
This sequence comes from Sphingomonas pituitosa NBRC 102491, assembly GCF_001598435.1. Classification (GTDB taxonomy): domain Bacteria; phylum Pseudomonadota; class Alphaproteobacteria; order Sphingomonadales; family Sphingomonadaceae; genus Sphingomonas; species Sphingomonas pituitosa. The sequence goes on along the minus strand of NZ_BCYY01000002.1, from coordinate 53,113 downwards.
CGGACGAGCGCGCTCGCCTCGTCTCCGAACGACAGCTCCGTTCCGGCGGTCCTTCCATCCAGCCGCAGGATCAGCGCCCCCTCCCCGCTGCGCTCGATGCGGAAATCCCCCGGCGCGTCGCGCAGCAGCGGCTCCGGGCCGGCATCGATCACGAAGCCGATCTTGCCCGGCAGCGCCGGCACGGCATCGAGCCTCGCGAGCAGGTCGCCGGTGATGCGGTGCGTGTCGTCGCCCACGCGCCAGTCGGGCGCGACCAGGAAGGTCCGGCGCTGCTCCATATCCGGATCGACATCGACGAGATCGAGCGCGATCAACCGTTCGATCAGCAGCGGCCAGGCAGCATCCGAAACGCCGCGCAGCTGCAGATTGCCCCGGTTGGTAAGATCGATCAGCCCGTTGCCATGCGCGAGCGATACCTCGCACAGGCCGTGCAGCTGCCGTTGCGTGAGCCGCGCCAGACGCGGCTTCACCCGTACCAGCAACCCGTCGCCGGCCGCCATCGGCCGCCACGCATCGGGGCACCAGCCGCGTACCGCGAAGCCGCTCATGCAGCGCCTCCCAGGCCAGCGAGGATCGAATTGCGGCGCGTCTGCCACAGGCCCGCGGCGTGCAAGGCCGCGAAGCGGGCCTCCATCGCCGCCAGCGCCGCCGGGTTCTCGCGCGCCAGGAAGTCGCGCACCGTCGCATCGCCAAGCGTGGCATCGTGATAGAGGTCGAACAGCTGCGGCGGCACCGCGCCCGCCAGATGGGCGAAAGCACCGAGATGATCGAGCGTCGCGGCGATCTCCGCGGCACCACGGAAGCCATGGCGGCACATGCCCGCGATCCAGCCCGGATGGGCGGCGCGCGCGCGCACGACGCGGGCGATCTCCTCGGTCAGCGGGCGGGCGACCGGCCTGGTCACGTCCCGCGCATCCAGATGGTACAGCGCGGCACGTCCGCCGCCCAGCGCCTTGGCGGCTGCGAACCCGGCTTCGTGCGCCGGGTAATCGGCGGCGAGCAGCAGGTCGGTTTCGGGCAGGTCCTGGAGGTGAACAAACACATCCGCAGCCGCGACCCGCGCGCGAATGCCGTCTGCATCCGCCTGCGGTTCCTGCCCGTCAAAGGCGTGATCCGAAGCCGCCAGCCAGGCCTCGCCCGCGCGGCGACGGGCCTCGTCGGTATAGGTGTCGGCCGCTTCGCCCATCCCGAGACCATAGCTGCCCGGCCTGGGGCCATAGACGCGCGGGGCAGCGTCGCGGCCGACGAACGGGTTCCATTCCGCCGCCTCCTCGCGGCCTGCGAGTGCGCGCACCGCCTGGCCGAACAGCTGCGGCAGTGTCGGGAAGGCATCGCGGAACAGGCCCGACACGCGGAGCGTCACGTCGATGCGCGGCCGGTCCAGCATGGCGAGCGGCAGGATCTCCACGCCGGTGACCCGCTCCGAGGCGGGGTCCCAGACGGGCGCGGCGCCCAGCAGGTGCAGCGCCATCGCGAACTCCTCGCCCGCCGTGCGCATGGTCGCGGAGCCCCAAAGGTCCACCACCAGCCCGCGCGGATAATCGCCATGGTCCTGGAGGTGCCGCCGGATCAGCTCGTCGGCGAGCACGATGCCCTGCAGATGCGCGGCGCGGCTCGGCACCGCGCGCGGATCGATCGCGTAGAGATTGCGGCCGGTGGGCATCACGTCGGTCCGTCCCCGATGGGGCGACCCCGCCGGTCCCGCGGCGACGCGCCTGCCCGCCAGCCCCGTCAGCAGCCCGTCCCGCTCCGCCGAACCGCAGGCGCCGCGGCCGAACACATGCAGCCCGTCTCCGAACTGGCCCTCCTTCACGTCGCAGACGAACCGGTCGATACGGGTGATCGCCTCGGCGGCGCTCATGGCGGTGTCGAGGCCAAGCTCGGCCTCCACGCCTGCAGCGCGGGCCTCGTCCCGGATGGCGGCCTGCAGCCGGTCGCGCCGCGCGGGATCGAGCCCGACCGCGTTGGAGAATTCGTCAAGCAGCGCCTCGATCCGCGCCAGGCCCGCGCCCGTGCCGGCGGTCTTCAGCGGCGGTGGCAGATGGCCGATCGTCACCGCGCCGGTACGCCGCTTCGCCTGCGCCGCCTCGCCGGGATCGTTGACGATGAACGGATAGAGGATCGGCAGGCTGCCGGTCAGCGCCTCGGGCCAGCAGCCGTCCGACAGCGCCACGGCCTTGCCCGGCAGCCATTCCAGCGTCCCGTGCGCGCCGACATGGACCAGCGCGTCGATCCCCTGCGTCTGCAGCCACAGATAGAAGGCCACATAGGCATGACGGGGCACGCGCGTGACGTCATGATAGCTGTCCTCGCGGGTGCCCGTGTCGCCGCGCTCGGGTTGAAGCGCGACGAGCATCCTGCCGGCGCGCAGTGCCGGAAAGCGGAAGGCCCCGTCGATGACGGCGGGGTCCGCCTCCGGGGCGCCCCAGGCATCGACCAGAGCGGCGCGAAGCGGTTCCTGCAGACGGGCAAGCGCTTGCGCATAGTCGCGCAGGGGCCAGTCCAGCGTCTCGGACTGCAAGCGCGTCGCCAGTCCCGCCACAGCCTCGCCCAGATCGGCCGCGATGGCCTCGGCGGAGGCGAGCGCGTCGAGACCCACGGCATGGGCAAGCTGATAGGTCTTGCCGGGATAGGTGGAGAGCAAGAGCGCAACGCGGCGTTCCGCGGCGGGCTTCACGGCAAGGGCGATCCAGCGGGCTACGCGCTCGACGATGGCGGCGATCCGCTCGGGTTCGGCCCGGTGGATGGTGCGGGCGAAGCCGAGATCGGCGTCACGTGCCTCGGCCCGCTTGAAGCTGGCGACGCCGGCGAAGATGCGGCCATCGATCTCCGGCAACACGACGTGCATTGCCAGATCGGCGGGCGACAAACCGCGATCCGAGCCCGCCCATGCCTCACGGGGAGCGGTGGCGAGCGCCAGCTGGAACACCGGCACGCCCGCCGCGTCGAGCGGGGATCGCCCCTGTTCGTCGCGGGCGGAAAAGGCAGTGGCGTTGACAATGGCGGCGGGTGCGAGATCGCGCACCCACTGCTCGACCTGCGCGCGCGCATCGGGCGCCTTGAGCGACGGCACGAAGACCGACAGCGTATCGAAGCCGCGCGCCTCGAAGGCGTGGTGCAGCGCCTCGAAGGGCTGGACGTCGCTGGCCGCAAGATAGGAGTGATAGAAGACGATCAGCACCAGCGGCTTGTCCGCACGTTGCCACGGGCAGCCTTGGGGCACCCGCAGCGCGCTTTCGCGGGGCTGGAGATTGTCGGGCCGGTAAGCGCCGAGCGCCGGATGCCAGAAGCCGAATGCCGGCAACGGCGTGTAGGGCGCGCGCGCAGCCGAAGGCAGGTCCGCTGCCTCGGCCAAGACCCCCAGCGCCGCCTGCGCCGCTTCGGCCCCGCCCGCGTCGCACAGTAGCGCCAGCTCGCGCAGCACGGAGCCGGGGACCGTCGACGCGGCCTCCAGCCGTTCGTCGCGGCGACCGTCCGCCGATAGCACCGCCAGCGCGATGCCGCGTTCGCGCGCCAGCGCCTCGACCTGCTGGAGCCCATAGCTCCAATAGGGCATGCCGCCGATCAGGCGGATCAGGATGGCCTTCGCGCCCGAGAGTGTCCGCTCGACATAGGTATCGACCGAAAGCGGGTGCATCAGCGCCGCCAGGTTCGCCAATCGCAGCGAGGGGCGTTTCCCCTGCCCTGCACGCCAGGCAGCCGCGAACGCACCGAGATCGCTGTCGGAGAAGGACAGCACCACCAGGTCCGCGGGCGCCTGCCCGAGATCCTGGGGCGCGGCGTTCTCCTCCAGCCCGTGCGTCTCGCGGAAAAGGACGTGCATCGCCCGCCTGCCTCAGCCGGCCAGCACCGCGCGGAAGACTTCGGGGCTGACGTCGTCATGCTCGGCGATCGCGACCAGCGCGGTGCTGCGCGGCTCCCCCGGCCGCCAGGGCCGATCATATTGATGCCGCACCCGCGCGCCGACCGCCTGGACCAGCAGCCGCATCGGCTTGCCGGTCACCGCCGCATAGCCCTTCACCCGCAGCACCTTGTGCTCGCGCGCCAGCAGCTCGATCCGGGCGACCAGATCGGCGGGATCGGCGATCTCGCCGAAGGTCACGACGGTGCTGTCGAAATCCTCATGCTCGTGATCGTCGGTGCCGTCATGGTGCGAGGGGCGCGCGGCGAGATCGTCCTCTGCGGCGGCGCCCAGCCCCAGGATCACGCGCGGGTCGATCGCGCCTTCGCGGATCTCGACCACCGGCACCGGCCGCGGGGCCTCGGCGGCGATCACCGCCCGGGCGGCGGCGACCCCCTCGGGTCCGGCAAGGTCCACCTTGGTGAGCAGCACCATGTCGGCGCAGGCGAGCTGGTCCTCGAAGACTTCGGCGAGCGGCGTCTCGTGGTCGATGCCCGGATCGGCGGCACGCTGGGCTTCCAGCGCTTCCAGGTCGGGCGCGAACCGGCCCTCGGCCACCGCCTCGGCATCGGCGAGCGCCAGGACGCCATCGACAGTGATGCGGCTGCGGATCGCGGGCCAGTCGAACGCCTTGAGCAGCGGCTTGGGCAGTGCCAGGCCCGAGGTCTCGATCAGGATATGGTCGGGGCGCGGCTCGAGCGCGAGGAGGCGCTCGACCGTGGGGATGAAATCGTCGGCGACGGTGCAGCAGATGCAGCCATTGGCCAGCTCGACGATGTTCTCCGCCGGGCAATCGGGGATCGCGCAGGATTTGAGGATCTCGCCGTCGACGCCCAGCGTGCCGAACTCGTTGACGACCACCGCCAGGCGACGGCCGCCGGCATTCTGGATCAGGTGGCGGATCAGCGTGGTCTTGCCGGCGCCCAGAAAGCCGGTGACGATGGTGACGGGAACCTTGGCAAGGTCGGTCATGAACAGTCTTCCCCCCGCGCCGGAGCGAACGGGCTGGGCTTCCCGGAACAACGTCCGGCCGGCGCGCGACGACGGGCGGGCGCGAAGGCACCCCTCACCACGCGACCGTGCAGCCCCAGCCGCACAGCTTCGTCGCTCGAACGGAAGCAAGACCGTGCCGCGGCCATCCCCTGGACCAAGGCAAGAGCGACCGTTGCGCCGGCAGGTCTCCTGGCTTGCGGGTCACGGCGCGCTGCACGCCTTCCCAGGCCGGATCGGCCCAGTGGCAGCCCCGAGGGGCGAGTGCATCGCGCTATCCGCTCACAGTTGCAGGGACAGCCGCGGATTTGGCAGCCTAAGGCTCCCGCACCGCATTCCCGATTAAGCCCCTCGTCGGGGCACCGGCGCGATCTTCGAGGGCCCAAGCCGGGCCTTCGCCCCCGGCTCTATACGCGCACCTCGATCTCGTCCAGCCTCTGCCAGCGATAGATGGCGAAGCTGATCAGCCAGCAGCCGACGAACAGGCCGATGATCGCGAAGCCGAGCCCGTTGAAATGCGCCCCCAGATCGACCGCGAGCCCGAACGGCCAGCTCGTCCAGCCCATCTTGTCGCCGACCAGCGCCAGCGTCTCGATGCCGCCGATCACGATCGCGACCAGCGCGGAGATGAGCGTGATCGTGACGTTGTAGTAAAGCTTGCGGATCGGCTTCACGAATGCCCATTGATAGGCCCCCAGCATCACCACGCCGTCGAGCGTGTCGACCAGCGCCATGCCGGCGGCGAACAGCGCCGGCAGCACCAGCAGCGTGCCGAGCGAGACGCCGTGCGCGGCCTGTCCTGCCGACATGCCCAGGATCGCGACTTCGGTCGCGGTGTCGAAGCCCAGGCCGAACAGGAAACCCAGCGGCGCCATGTGCCAGCTCTTGCTGACCAGCCGAAACATCGGCCCGAACAGCTTCGACAGCGGCCCGCGTGAGCCCGTCAGCAGGTTCAGATCGTCCTCCGCATAGGCGCCACCGGCACGGACATGCTGGAACGTCTTCCATACCGAGCGCAGGATGATCAGGTTCATCGCCGCGATCGCGAACAGGAACAGCGCGGATACGCAGGTGGCGACCACGCCGCCCACCTCCCTGAACGCGCCCATGCCCGCCAGCGCGCTGGTGGTGAGCGCGATGCCCGTGGAGGCGATGGCGATGATCCCCGAATGGCCAATTGCGAACCACAGGCCCGTCGCGATCGGGCGCTGCCCGTCGTTCATCAGCTTGCGGGTAACGTTGTCGATCGCGGCGATATGGTCGGCGTCGACGGCGTGGCGCAGGCCCAGCCCCCAGGCAAGCAATGCCGTGCCGAGCATCAAGGGCTGGGCATGGAACAGGGCGAAGGCCCAGCCCCAGGCGGCGAGATTGGCCGCGACCAGGGCTGCGAACAGCAGCGCCACGCGGCCACGCAGGGCAAGGAAAGACAAGCGAGGGCACTCCGGCGGCGTCGTGCGACCTGGCCGGGGCCCACCGCGAACGGCCGGTCGTGCACCCCGGCCGGACGCTTCCCAAGCGACCGGGCCACGCGACCACGAACGGCCCCCGCCGCTCAAGCGTCGCTCAGACGGAGTACACCGTGCCGCGGCCATCCCCTGGGCCAGGGCAAGAGCGACCGGACGCCGGCAGGTCTCCTGGCTTGCGGGTCACGGCGCGCTGCACGCCTTCCCAGGCCGGATCGGCCCAGTGGCTGCCCCTCGGGTGGAGGCCAGTGCATCGCGCTATCCGCTCACAGTTGCAGGGACAGCCGCGGATTTGGGAGCCCAGGCTCCCGCACCGCATTCCCGATTAAGCCCCTCGTCGGGGCACCGGCGCGATCATCCTGCCTTGGTAGGACAACACCCGGATCGGATCAACCACGGCCTAGAGCGAAAGTCCCGCCCGCCGCAGCGGCAGGCCACCGTTCGGCGCCGCCCGCAGGAAGTGCAGCGCGGAAAGTAGCGTGAGCATCCCCACCGCGACCGCGGCCGCATAGCAGCAGGCGATGAAGAATGTCAGCCAGCGCACGTCCGGCACGCCGAGACTGTGGACGAGGAGCAGCGCCACGCTGCCGACATAGCCCGAGGCATCGGCGATATAGATCAGGAAGCCGGCATTGGCGGCCGTGCCGATCGTCGCGATCATGCGATCGAACAGCATCGCGTTGAACGGCGTATAGGCCAGGTACAGCCCCGCGCCCGCCACGATCATCCAAGGGAGCGGCGCCAGCAGGCCTGCCTGGAAGGCCAGCGTCGATCCGCCCAGGCACGCCGCACCCAGCAGGATCAGCCCGTGCATCGCCAGGAGCGCCCGGAGATTGTCCCGGATGAGCATCAGCAGCGCCAGCGCAGCGAGCGTCAGCAGCGCCACCGGCAATTCGCTGGCGGAGAACACCGCCGCCTCGCCACCATAGCCCAGCGACGTCCAGAGCTCGGTCGCGTAGTTGTCGCGCAGGTCGCGCAAGGCCGTGAGCAGGACATAGCCGAATACGAGCATCACCAGCGTCGAGCCATGGGCGCGCAGAAAGGCCCGCCGCTCGGCCGCATGCATCGGCACGCGGACCGTGCGCTCCGCCTCGTCCCGCGCATCGGGCGGCGGCAATCGCTCGAGCTGCCACAAGGCGATCGACAGCAGCGGGGCGAAGGCAAGCCCGGTCGCGGCGGGCATCCAGCGTTCGGCCACGCCCGCTCCCATCAGCAGCATCGCCACCGATTTCACCACGCCCGACGACAGGATGAAACTGGCGCACAGCATCGCGCCGAGCAGCTCGGTCGCACGCCGCCCCTCGACATAGCTGAAGACCAGGCCCCAGATCAGCCCCAGCGGCAGGCCGTTGAGGAACAGGCAGGCGACGTTCCACGGTGCCGGCATCAGCGCGAAAAGGACCAGCGCGATCCACGACGTGCCGATCAGCGCCAGGATCATGCGGGCGCGGCCCTGCCGGCCTGTTTCGGAGATCACGCGTACGCCGATCAATTTGGACAGGGCGTAGCCGATCACCTGGGCAATCAGCAGCGCCGCCTTGTAATCGACGGCGAAATGCCAGCCGGCGACATCCGCATAGGTGCCCACCGCGAACGGCTTGCGGAACGCGTACATGGCGAAATAGGCGCCGAACGCCGCAAGGCCGCCCAGGAACAGCGCCAAGCCCGAAGCGGTTTGCGCCCGGGCAGGCGCGCCGTCACCGTCCATCTCACTTCCTCAAGAAATCGCCGCGCTTGTGCCCTGCATGCGCGACGGCTTCATGACATCGCAGTCAACGGCGCCTCCCTCACCAGGGGCGGACCCGAAGTGCCGCAGCTTCCGCGGCACAGGCGGCCCCGTCGGGCCGCGGTGCCGTGGCGCGAAGCCGTGCAACCTCCTGGCGGGCTGCTGCCAGATCGCGCTGGTAGGCGAGCGAGGTCTGGAGGACCGCGAAAACCGATGCGCCTGCCAGATAGCCGGCCTCCACCGCGCTCTTGCTGTGCGACCCGCAGATGGCCCGGCTTTCGCCATAGGCGCGGCCGCGCGCCAGGATGGCGGAGGCCCTGTCCGGCATCACCTGCGCAAGGATCTGCGCTTCCAGCCAGCCATTGGCGGTGTGGCCGGACGGGTAATCGCCATTGCCGGCAAGGTGCGCGGTCTTCGCTTCGCAGATCGGGCCTTCTTCGCGCAGATAGGGGCGCGGCACCTGGTACGCGGCCTTTACCTTCCCCACCACCGGGCCCGTCCCGACGCGCGCCAGCAACTGCGTCAGCACCGGCGCGCGCGCCGCATCGAGCACGATCTGCATGGCGCAGGCGTTCCGGCCGAGCGGATCGTTGGTGACGTCGTCGGCGGCGATCCGCCAGCGGGCGCTCCCCTGGAGCTTTCGTGTCGCGCGGAACACGGCCATGTCCAGCTGCGCCGCGGCACTTCCCGCCGCGGGCGGGGGCGGCAGGATTGCCATTCCGTCGGGATACTGATCGGCGGTCAGGTACGGGTGGGTGTCGCCGGCCTGTGTCGCCGCCAGGACCAGCGACAGCACGGCTGCCATGCCCGCGCGGATCATGCGACCCTCCATGCACGGCCGGCGGAGCGTGGGCGCGTGCAAGCGCCCCGGAGGTTGAGGATCGTGAACATGGCGCCTCCTAACCGCGCATCTTTACATTTCTACGTATTTATACAGGCATGCTTGTTATCCAGCGGGCAAGCCCCCGCAGAGCAGGGTGCACCGAGTTGCAGAAGGTAACGACCGGCGTGGACATCTCGCTTCAGAACAACATCTTGGAGCTGGTCGCCAAAGGCGTTGACCTTGCATCGGCAACCGACAGGCTCTGTCGCGAAGTCGAGCTGCGGCTGCCCGACGTGCGCTGCACGGTGTTGCGGGTGGATGTCGCAGGGCGTCTGCATCCGGTCGCCGGGCCCAGCCTGCCCGAATATTATCTGCAGTCCATCGACGGGCTGATGATCGGCCCCAAAGTCGGCTCCTGCGGTGCCGCGGCCTATCTCGGCCAGCCCTATGTCAGCACGGACATCGAGACCGACCCCAACTGGACCAAGTTCCTCGACCTGACCCGGCCTCTCGAGATGCGCGGCTGCTGGTCGAACCCGATCAAGAACGGCCGCGGCGACGTGACGGGGGTGGTCGCCTTCTACTATCGCGTCCCGCGGGGGCCGACGCCGCAGGAGAAGCGGATCGTTCAGGTTTGCATCCATCTCTGCGCCATCGCGATCGAGCAGGACATCTGGCGTGCCCAGCAGGTGCGGCGTGCGCAGCTCGACGGCCTCACCGGCCTTCCCAACCGCTCCGCCTTCACCACCTCGCTCGGCGATCTCGACTGCGCCGAGCCGGGGGCCTGGGGGCTGATCCTCCTCGACCTCGACAATCTCAAGATCGTCAACGACACCTTCGGGCATGTCGCCGGCGACGGGCTGATCATCCAGGCGGCGCGCCGCCTGGCCGATGCGGCGGCGCCCGATCGCGCCTATCGCCTCGGTGGCGACGAGTTCGCGGTGCTGCTGCAAAGCCCCGCGGCCCTTGCCGATCCCGCCGAAACCGCGCGCAGGCTGCTCGATGCGCTTGCGCAGCCGATGGAAGACGGTGAACGCAACGTGGTTCCCCGCGCCACCGCCGGCGGCGCGCTGATAGGCGAAGGCGAAACGGCGGAGCAGGTCCGCCTCAATGCGGATCTCGCGCTCTATCACGCCAAGGAGACCGCGCGCGGCAGCTATGTCCGCTACGTCCCCGGTATCGCGACCCGCATGGCCCGCCGGCTGGACGCCATCCACGCGGTGGAGCGCGCGCTCGCCGAGGATCGGCTGCTCCCCCATTACCAGCCGCTGTTCGACCTGAAGACGGGCGAAATCCTCGGTTTCGAGGCACTATGCCGCATGCGGACCGCGGACCGGATCGTCTCCGCCGCCGAATTCTTCGAGGCGACGACCGACGGAAAGGTCGCCGGCGCGATCACCGCCCGGATGCTCGACCGCGTTGCCGCCGATCTTCGCCGCTGGTGCGACCTCGGCATCGCGCCGCCGCATGTCGGCATGAACTTCTCGTCGAGCGACTTTCATGGCGCACGGCTTCGCGAGATGATCCCGGAGACGTTCGGGCGATACGGCGTTCCCCTGCACCATCTGACGCTGGAGATTACCGAGACCGTCTATCTCGGCCAGGGGGACACGGTCGTCGCCGACACGCTCCGCTGGTTCCGGGCGCAGGGCCTGCTGGTGGCGCTGGACGATTTCGGCACCGGCTATGCCTCGCTGACCCACCTGCTCACCATGCCTGTCGACTTCATCAAGATCGACAAGAGCTTCACCGACGAATTGCTGCAGAACAGCGCCAGCCGCGCCATTGTCGAAGGCGTGCTGCACATCGCGCAGGAACTCGACATGCGGGTGATCGCAGAGGGCGTGGAAACCGAACTCCAGGCCGAACGGCTCCGCAGCATCGGTTGCGCCTTTGGCCAGGGACATCTGTTCTCCCCGGCGGTAAGCGCGGACCGCGCGACCGAGATCCTGCGCGCGGCGAAGGCACCACTGCTTCAGACGCGGGCGGCGGCAAGCGGCGGCGCTTCGGACGCGGCCCTGCTCCACTGACGGAGCAGCGCGCGGAGGACGCCTGACCCGACCGACCTGCGCACGTCACCCGGTGCAAGGAAAAGGGGCCGGAGGATCGCTCCCCCGGCCCAGTGCTTTCCTCCCCAGGAAAGTCAGAAGCGCGTGCGCAGCGTGATGCCGTAGGTGCGCGGCTCGGCCAGATAGGCCGAGAAGATCTGGCGGCCGCCGGGATAGTTGGGATCGGTGAACGGCGCGCTGGCGGCGCCTTCCTGGAAGGGCGAGTTGAACACCACCTGCGTGTAGTTCTGGTTCAGCAGGTTCTGCCCCCAGAACTCGATTGCCCAGCGCTCGTCCTTCCCACGGATGCCGATGCGGCCGTTGACCAGCGTATAGCCGTCCTGGATCTTCTGCGGGAACAGGTCCGATCCCGTATTATAGTCGCCGGTCATGCGCGCGTCGAAATAGATGAGACCGCTGAGGCCCGAATTGCCGAGCTTCGGCGTCCAGGCGACCGACGCCGTGGTGACGATCTCCGGCGCGTTGGAGAGCTGTTTGCCAGGGAGCAGCCGCAGCGCCTGATCGAGCGGTGCGCCGCTGTCGCTGCCGACCAGCTGGTTGCGATAATGGGTATCGGCATAGGTCAGGCCCAGGCCCACCCGGAAGTCGCGGACGGGGACCAGCGAGGCTTCCAGTTCGACGCCCTGCGACACGACGCCATAGCCGACGTTGGACGAGGAACAGACGCCGGTCGCCGAGGCCGCGGCGTTGAAGTTGGTGGCCGTGCTGAACTTGCTCTGGTCGCGATCGCCGCCGTTCAGGTTCGCGGTGCAGCCGTTGATGTTCTGCACCAGGAAAACGGTGCCGTTGAACGTGTTGAGCTGGAAGTTCTTGAACTGCTGGCGGAACGCCGAGAAGTTCAGGCTGAACTTGCGGGTCGAGTATTTCAGGCCGATCTCGAACGCATTGTTCGTCTCCGGCGCGAACTGCAGGTTGCTGACCAGCGCCTGTGCACCACCGACCGATGCGAAGGGCAGGATCGGCACCTTGAGGGCAGACTTGTCGAGGTTGAAGCCCCCTGCCTTGTAGCCGCGCGAATAGCTGCCATAGACCAACACGTCGTCGGTCGGCTTGTACGAAAGGATCGCGGTGCCGGTGAACTGGTCTTCCTTGCGGGTGTCGCGGATCGATGCGCCGTTGAGCTCGGCCGTCGAATTCCCCTGGCAGGACAGGCCCAGAATGCCGTCGATCGTGGCAGTGAGCGATGCCACCGACCGCAGCGGCAGCAGCGCGCTCTGGTTTGCGACGCAGGCGGTGTTGTCGTTGCCGAACGTTGCGTTCAGGCGCTTGCGCTCATTGGTGTAGCGCAGGCCGACGGTCAGATCCAAGCCCTTGGCGACATGGAAGATATTGTGGGTGAACAGCGCCCAGTTGCGGCTGTTCTGCTTGAACAGGTCGCGCGTGGTTCCGCGGTCGTTGATGCCGTCCAGCCGGTCGAACGCGGCGTAGATTGACGACGACGCGGCGCCGAACAGCGCCGGGCGTGCTGCAAGACAGCCGGCAGCAGCCGGATTGTACAGCGCCGACAGCGCGCTGCCCGAGACGATGCGGCAGGTGGCGAAGCGGCCATATTGCGTACCGAAGCGAAGGTTGTCGACCAACGTCAGGTCTTCATTGGCATAATAGCCGCCGACCAGCCAGTCGAGCTTCTCGCCGAAGGCAGTGCCGTTCAGGCGCAGCTCCTGGCTGAACGTCTCGAACGCGCGCGAGGAATTGGCGTTGGGGGCGCGATAGAGCAAGTCTACCGCGCTATAGTCGGTATCCGCGCCCTGGCTGGAGAAATAGTTGCGATAGCCGGTGATCGAGGTGAGCTTCACATTGCCCAGGCTCCAGTCGAGCTGGACCGAGCCGCCCCAATCCTCGGTGATGCCGCCATAGCTGCGCCCCGAAGAGACATAGAGATTGCGGCTGTACGGATTGCTGAACGCCGCCATCGGCTGGCCGAGATCGCGCAGCACGCGGACGATGTTGTTGGAGGTCGGGCTGTTCAGATTGCCGATATAGGGGTTGATCGACGAGTCGACATAGGTGGCGCCGCAGCATTCCTCGTTGCGATGCGTATAGTCGCCGATCACCCGGATGCGCAGGTCGCTCGTCGGTTCGAAAAGCAGCTGACCGCGCAGGAAATAGCGGTCGCGATTGTTGACGTCGCGATTGTTGGTGACGTCGCGGTAGAAGCCGTCGCGCTTCATGTAGACGCCGTCCAACCGGCCCGAAACGCTCGTGCTGAGCGGCACGTTGACGAAGCCCTGCAGGCGGATCGTATCGTAATTGCCGTAGGTCGCCTCCGCGCCCGCCGAGAAGGTCGACTGCGGCATCTTCGAGACGATGTTGATGAGGCCGGCGGAGGCATTGCGGCCGAACAGCGTCCCCTGCGGGCCGCGCAGCACCTCGATCCGCTCGAGATCGCCCAGTTCGCTGAGCCCAATGCCCGAGCGCGAGCGGTAGACGCCGTCGATGAACACGGCCACCGAGCTTTCCAGACCCGGATTGTCGCCGACCGTACCGATACCACGAATACGGGCCGAGCCATTAGCCTCGCTGCCCGTCGAGGAGACCAGCAGCGACGGTGCCACCTGGTTGAGCGCGCGAATGTCGTTCGCGCCCGTCTGCTGCAGCGTGTCGGAGCTTATGGCGGACACTGCCAGCGGGACATCCGCCAGCGCCTGGGCGCGGCCCTGCGCAGTGACGATGATCTCGTTATCGGACTGCATCGACGGCGTCGAGGTGTCCTGTTGATCCTGAGGGGTTTCCTGAGCGTGCGCGGGCGCTGCAAGCGCCATCACGAGTGCCGGCACTGCACAGGCCGACATAAGGCGTAGCCGCATATCTATCCTCTCCACCGAGGTTGGAGCTGTGTTTCCGCTCCATACCCGAACCTCGAATACACGCCTTCGCGTCAGCGTCGTCAAGCAAAACTAAAGTTGCAAAATGCCACTTGAATTCCATCGTTGCAGGAAAGGCACAGTGTTGCCGAACCGGATCGGCGCTTCGCAAACGGCGCGTCACAGGCGGGGCAGGTAAAGGGTTGACCGTTGGCGCCTTCGCAAATCGGGTGGACAGTGGCTCCAGCGCGCTGCCTGCTGTACAAGACCGGTGTTCTGGGGAGGTCATGCATGACATTTCACCACCGCGCCGTGCCGATCGTGCTGGCGGCCGTACTGATCGACTCGATCGGCTTCGGCGTCATCCTGCCGGTCTTGCCCCGGCTGATCGTCGCACTGTCGCATGCCAGCCTGGACGATGCTGCGCGGATCGGCGGATACATGCTCGTTGCATTCGCCGTCGCGCAGTTCCTTGCCGGACCGATCCTGGGCTCGCTCGGCGACAGCATCGGTCGACGGCCGGTGCTGCTGTTCTCGATGGCAGCGTTCGCGATCGACTATCTCCTGATGGCTGCCGCGCCGACGATCGGCTGGCTCTTTCTGGGGCGGGTCGTCGCAGGGATCGCGGGGGCGGTGTATGGCCCGGCCAACGCCGTGCTGGCGGACGTGACGCCGGCGGAGAAGCGCGGCGCAACCTTCGGGCTGATGGGCGCGGCGTTCGGTATCGGCTTCATCCTTGGGCCCGCCATCGGCGGCCTCCTTGCCGGCTTCGGCCCGCGCGCACCGTTCATCGCCGCCGCGGCGCTTGCAGGATTGAACGCGCTGTGGATCCTGTTCCTGCTTCCCGAAACCATGGTGCCGGAGCGACGTCGCCCCTTCCGCCTGCGCGACGCCCATGTTCTCGCCGCCTTCGGGCCGCTGTTTGCGGCCGGCAAGGCGAAGCCGCTGCTGCTTGCGGCGTTCCTGTGGCAGCTTGCCCATATGGTCTATCCCGCGACCTGGGCGTTCTACGGCGAGATCGCGCTCGGCTGGGACGAACGGATGATCGGGATGTCGCTCGCCGCATCGGGCATCTGCATGGCGCTCGTGCAGAGCTTCGTAACGGGCCGCGCGATCGCCGCGTGGGGCGAGGAGCGGACCGTGGTGCTGGGCATGCTGGCCGGCGGCCTTGCCTTTCTCGGCTATTGCTTCGCGCGCGACACCTGGATGGTGTTCGCGATCATCCCGTTCGGCGCCTTCCAGGGCCTGGCGTTCCCGTCGGTCAACGCCCTGCTTTCCCGCATGACCGATCCGTCCCGCCAGGGTGCGCTGCAGGGCGGCATGGCGGCGCTGGGCAGCGTCGCGCTGATCGTGGGACCGCTGGTCCTCAGCCAGGCACTCGCGTTCGGTGCGGAACGCGGCTTCCAGGGCGGCAACTTCGCCGTCGCCGCGCTGCTCGCGTTCGGCGCGCTGCTGCTGATCGAGTGGAAAGTCGTGCCGCGCGTCCAGGCGGCGCGCACGCCCTAGGCGACAATTTGCGACACTTTGGCGCCGGTGTGACAAACGGGTGCGACACGCATCCGCGAAACGAAGGACGTGCCGCGGGGCCGGCCCGCTTCCTGGCGCCCCTCTTTCAGGAGTTTCCGATGCTGAAACGTCTCACCATCGCCGCGCTCGGAGCCTCGCTGCTCGCGGGTTCTGCATTCGCTGCCCAGGCCGAGCCGCAGGACGGTCCGCGCGGCCACCGGCGCGATCCGCTCGCCATGGCGGACCAGAACAAGGACGGTGTCGTTACCCGCGACGAGATGCTCGCGGGGATCGCGAAGCGGTTCGCCGCGATGGATGCCAATCACGATGGCAAGGTGACGCCCGAGGAGCGCGAAGCCTTTGGCGCGCAGCAGCGTACCGGCATGGGCGCCCGCATGGCGCCGAAGCGTGAACTGACGCTTGCGGACGAGCAGGCCCGCGCTACCCGCATGTTCGACATGGTCGACACCAACCATGACGGCAAGATCGACACCGGCGAGCGCAAGGCCGCGGCGGATCGCATGATGCGGATGCGTGGCGGCGGCTGGCGCGGCCGCCAGGGTCCGCCGTCGGGGGACATGCCCCCGCCTCCCCCTCCTCCGGCCGGCGGCAACTGACGCCAGCCGGAGCAGCCGGGCGGGAGGCCGCGGGCATCGCCGATCCCGTCCCCGTCGGGATCGCTAGCGCCTCCCCTGTCGCTTACCCGCGATCGCTTGCGGATCTCCTCCCTCCCGCCCGGCTCTTTTCCCCGCTGGCAAAGGCGCTACGTTGTCGACCATGTCCGAAATCCCGCACCTGCTGCTCGTCGACGACGAGCGTTCGATCCGCGAGCCGCTCGCGCAATATCTGACGAAGCAGGGCTTCCGCGTCACCCAGGCGGGCGATGCCGAGAGCGCGCGGGCTCGGCTCAACGCCTATGCGATCGATCTGGTGGTGCTCGACATCATGATGCCGGGCGAGGACGGCCTGAGCCTGTGCCGCCATATCCGCGAAACCAGCGAGACGCCGGTCATCCTGCTCACCGCGCGTAGCGAGGAAACCGACCGTATCGTGGGGCTGGAGATGGGCGCGGACGATTATGTCGTAAAGCCGTTCAGCCCGCGCGAACTCGCTGCACGGATCAAGGTGGTGCTGCGGCGCTGGTCGGCAGGCGGCGCCAAGCAGCATGGGCCGGAAACCGGTTCCTTCGCCTTTGCCGGCTGGGTGCTGCGCACCGGCGAACGCACGCTGGTGGACCGCGAGGGCGTGTCGGTGCCGCTCTCGACCGGCGAGTATAATCTGTTGCATGCGCTGGTCACCCGGCCCCGCCAGGTGCTCACCCGCGACCAGCTGCTCGATCTCACCCAGGGCCGCGAGGCGGCGGCGTTCGACCGTGCGATCGACAACCAGGTCAGCCGGTTGCGCAAGAAGATCGAACCGGATCCGAAGAACCCCTCGATCATCAAGACGGTGTGGGGCGGCGGCTATACGCTTGCCGCCGAGGTTACCCGGCTTTGAGGCGGTTCCTCCCCACCAGCCTGATCGCGCGCATTGCCCTGCTGGTGGCTGCCGCGTTGTTCGTGGCGCAGGCGATCAACTTCGGGCTGCTCCTGCATGAGCGGCAAAAGGCCCGCTTCGCACTGGTGATCGTGCCTGCGACCACCCGCCTGGCCGATGCGGCCGAACGGTTGCTCGCGCTGCAGCGGGAAGCGCCGCTGCAGCCCGGCGCGGCGAAGAACCGGTTCCTTTCCGATCCCCGCACGCATGTACGGCTGCATGCGGAAAATCCCTTTGCCGGCGAAACCGAGCATCGCCGCCCCGATGTCGAGCGCGATCTGCGGCGCGGGCTGGAGGATGCGGGGCTGCGCGCGGGCGCCATCATGGCAGCGCTGCGCCCGGTCAATCCCAAGCGGCTGCTCGACCCCAAGCTGGACCCGCTTCGCGCCGAGCGGCTGCGGCGCATGGGCGCGGAGATGCTGGTGGCGGTCGAACTGCCCGGCAAGGGCTGGCTCACGCTCGCCACGCCCTGGCCGCGCACGGATCTGGACCTGATCTGGCAGCTCGCCGCCCAGACGCTGATCCTCTACGTCGTCGTGCTGGTGCCCGTGCTGCTGGTCGGCGGGCGGATCGCGCGGCCGCTGCGGACGCTGACCGATGCCGCCCGCACCTTCCGCCCCGGTGACGACACGGCCCCCATCCGCGAGCGGGGGCCCAGCGACGTGCGCGCGCTGATCGCCGCCTACAATGCCCTCAGCCGCCGGGTCACGTCGATGCTGGACGAGAAGGACCGGATGCTCGGCGCGATCGGCCATGATCTGCGCACGCCGCTTCAGGCGCTGCGGGTGCGGATCGAGTCCGTCGAGGACGAAGACGATCGTGCACGGATGGTGGACACCGTCGACGAGATGAGTCGCACGCTTGACGACATCCTCTCGCTGGCGCGGCTCGGCCGCCCGAGCGAGCCGAATACCGATGTCGACCTGGGCGCACTGGTCGATGCCGTGGTCGAGGATTTTCGTGATCTGGATCACGACGTGACCTTCGAAGAGCCCGAGCGGCTCAAGATGCGGCTGCGACCGACGCTGATGCGCCGCGCCGTGCGCAACCTGATCGAGAATGCCGTCAAATATGGCGGCGGCGCGGAAGTGCGGCTGATCCCGGCCGGCGAACGGGTGACGATCGAGGTATGCGATCGCGGCCCCGGCATCCCGCCAGACAAGCTCGAGGCGGTGTTCAATCCCTTCACGCGGCTGGAACAATCGCGCAATCGCGATACCGGCGGGATCGGGCTGGGGTTGGCGCTGGCGCGAGCGATCGTCAACGATGCGGGCGGGACGATCGCGCTGGTGAACCGCGACGGCGGCGGGCTGATCGCGACGATCACGCTGCCGCGGTGAGTGCCCCTTTCTACCCTGAGAAAGGCTCAGGGGTGGCCTGGAACGGCAACAAAAAGGCCGCGCTTCCCTAGAGAAGCGCAGCCCACTTGTTTCCGAAAATCGTCGGCGGTTCAGCCGACGATTTCTTCCGGCTTGAAGAAGAAGGCGATCTCGGTCGCGGCATTCTCTTCCGAGTCCGAACCGTGAACCGAATTGGCTTCGATCGACTCGGCCAGTTCCTTGCGGATCGTGCCCGGCTCGGCGTTCGCCGGGTTGGTCGCGCCCATGATGTCGCGGTTGCGCTGCACGGCGTCCTCGCCCTCGAGCACCTGCACCACGACCGGACCCGAGATCATGAACGAGACGAGGTCGTTGAAGAAGGGGCGCTCCTTGTGGACGCCGTAAAAGCCTTCGGCCTGCTCGCGGGTCATCTGGATGCGCTTGGAAGCGACGACGCGGAGACCGGCCTCTTCCAGCATCTTGGTGACGGCGCCGGTCAGGTTGCGGCGGGTGGCATCGGGCTTGATGATCGAAAAGGTCCGGGTCGCGGCCATGGCCGTGCGGCTCCTGTAGTTGGTGATGAAAGGAAGTCGCGGCTCCCTAGTCCCGCAACGTCTTCAATGCAAGCTCAGGCGACTTGCGCCCAGCGGCCATTCTCGTCCTGGCGCCAATAGCGCCGCTCGACGCCTTCGCGCTCCCCCAGCGCACGCCATGCGACCCGCGCGGCGCCGATGCTTTCCTCGTCGAAGAGGTGGAAGGCGCGTTCGAAAGCGAGCGCCTCGTCGCGCCACATGCCGTCGACGAGCGCCACGTTGCGTGCACCGTTGGCAGGTGCCACAGTGTCGGCAATCAGCGCGGGTTGCTCGGCATCCCAGTCCTCGCCCGCCTGGCCATGGGGGAGGAAGCTCGCGGCGTTATAGCTCCATAACAGCTGGTCGATCCGGGTGCGCAGCGCCGGATCCCCGGCCACGATCAGCAGCCGTCCGCCGCTACCCAGCACGCGTTCGGCAATCGAGGGCAACACGCGATCGATCGGCGCTAGCGTGAGATGATAGAAATCAACCTGCATGCGGGGCTCCTTAGCCCGGATGTGCGTTGGGGCCAACGCGGCTGCCGTTGCGGTGGCGCAATCGCTGCGATAGGGCACGAGGATGCCCGTTGCCGGGGAGTGACGATAAAGGTGGGAGTTTTCGTGAAGCGCAAGGCCATGTTCTTTCCGGCCGCGCTCGGTCTGTGCCTGTCAGCCCAGGCGCGTGCCCAGCAGGCGCCCGATTCGCGCCCCCTGCCCGCCGATCAGGCCGCCGGTGCTTCGGTGCCGGCCGCCAATTTGCAGGATCGGCCTGCCGAGCCCGCCCCGCCCCCGCCGGGCGGCTTGTCCGACGATCCCAATCAGGTGCAGTTCACCGCCGATCAGCTCGATTACGACATGAACAGCGATGTCGTGACCGCGAGCGGCGACGTCCGCCTCTACCGCGAGAGCAATCGCCTCCGTGCGGACAAGGTCACCTGGGACCGTCGTACCGGCAAGGTGATGGCGACCGGCAACATCGTCGTCGCCAACCCGCAGGGCGACGCGGCCTATGGCGACAGCATCGAGCTTACCGACACGCTGAAGGACGGCGTGGTCGACAACATGCTGGTGGTGCTCGAGGCCGGCGGCCGTATCGCCGCGCAACGTGGCTCGCGCAGTGACGGCGGCGTGATCACGGTCGAGAATGCCGCCTATACCCCTTGTTCGGTGACCGACAGCTCGGGCTGCCCGAAGGAGCCTTCCTGGAAGATCACCGCCGACCGCGTCGTCTATGATCCGGCCAAGCACCGCCTGCGCTACAAGGGCGCGCGCATCTCCGTGTTCGGGTTCGCGACGATCCCGCTGCCGGCCTTCTCGCACCCGGCCGGTGGCCAGAGCGATTCCGGCCTCCTGACGCCGGATGCCCGCTACAGCCGCACCAACGGCTTCCAGGTCGCCCTGCCCTATTTCTTCAGCATCGCCCCCAATCGCGACCTGACCGTCACTCCGCGCGTGTTTACGGGCGCGCTGCCGATGCTGCAGGCCGACTATCGCGAGCTGAACAGCCTGGGTTCGTTCCGGGTGCAGGCCTATGGCACGTACAGCCGCCGTTCGGACGACCTGACCGTCGCGCCGACACCGGCCACGCTGCGCAACGACTTCCGCGGCTATCTCGACCTGATCGGGCGATACCAGCTGACCCCCAGCTGGGACGTGCGCGCCTCGCTGCGCGTGGCGAGCGACCGCACCTTCCTGCGCCGCTACGACATCTCGCGCGACGACCGGCTGCGCAACAACGTCGCGATCGAGCGGATCGACGCCGACAGCTATTTCGTGATCAACGCCTGGGCCGTGCAGACCCTGCGGGTCGGCGATCGCCAGGGGCTGCAACCGGTGGCGCTGCCGGAGATCGACTATCGCCGCCGGCTCGACGACGGGCTGCTCGGCGGCAAGTTCGACTTCCAGGTCAACACGCTGGCGCTCACCCGGACCGGCGGCCAGGATACCCAGCGCGCCTTCACCAGCGCGCAGTGGAGCATCCGGCGCCTGACGAACTGGGGCCAGGAAGTCAGCCTCACCGCCTATACCCGCGGCGACGTCTACAACACGTCGGACGCCCTCGCGACGACGGTGGCGAGCTATCGCGGCGAGAACGGCTTCCGGTTTCGCGGCATCGCCGCCGGCGCGCTCGATGTGAAGTGGCCCTTTGTCGGCGACTTCCTGGGCGGAACGCAACGCATCACCCCGCGGGTCCAGGTCGTCGCGGCGCCCCATCTGGCGAACATCGACGTGCCCAACGAGGACGCCCGCGCCGTCGACCTTGAAGATTCCAACCTCTTCGCGCTCAACCGCTTCGCCGGCTATGATCGCTTCGAGGATTCGACCCGCTTCACCTACGGGCTGGATTATGCGCTCTACCTGCCGGGCTTCAGCGTCGAGGCCAATGTCGGCCAGAGCTACCGCCTGACCAACCGGCCCTCGCTTTTCCCCAACGGCACCGGGCTCACCGATAGCATGTCGGACATCGTCGGGCGGACCGTGATCCGCTTCCACGATTTCCTCAGCCTGACCCACCGGTACCGGCTCGACAAGACCGGGCTGGCGGTGCGCCGCAACGAGATCGACATGTCGCTCGGCTCACGCGCGACCTATGTCACGGTTGGCTATCTGCGGCTCAACCGCAATGTCGATCCGACGCTGGAGGACCTGCAGGACCGCGAGGAACTCCGCCTCGGCGCCCGCGTGCAGTTCGCGCGTTTCTGGTCGCTGTCGGGTTCGACCCTGATCGACCTGACCGACAAGCAGGAAGATCCCCTTTCGCTGTCCAACGGCTTCCAGCCGATCCGGCACCGCATCGGCCTGTTCTACGAAGACGATTGCCTGCGCATCGGCACGACCTGGCGGCGTGACTATGCCACCACCGGCGACGCGCAGCGCGGCAACTCGTATTTGCTGACCCTCGCCTTCAAGAACCTCGGGCGCTAGAAGAACCCGCTTGGGGGATTCGGCGCTCAGCCTTGGTTCAGGCACAATTGCGCTATAAGCGCTGCTTCCCGTTTGAGATAAGGGTCGTTCTGAAGTGATGATGGGTTTGGGCAGGATTGCGGGAACGGGTGCGAAGTGGCTGGCCGGCGCAGGGATTGCTGCCCTGGCGACGATGGCGGTCGCACAGACCATGCCTGCGCAGGATAGCCAGGGGAGCGTCAACAACGGTCTCGATCTACCGAGCACGCTGGAAATCTTCGGCAAGGCCGACCCGAACGTCCGCAAGCCCACCGCGATCGTCAACGATTATGTGATCACCGGTACCGAGGTGGATCAGCGCGTGGCGCTGGTCACCGGCATGCAGAAGCTGACGCTGAAGCCCGAGGAGCGCGAGCAGCTCAAGCTTGCCATGCTCCGCCAGCTGATCGACGAGACGCTGGAGATCCAGGAGGCCAAGGCCAACGAGATCAAGGTCGACGCGCGCGAGGTCGAGAACAGCTTCAGTCGCGTCGGCACCCGCTTTCAGAAGACGCCCGACCAGATGCGCGCCTGGCTGCGCGAGATCGGCTCGTCCGAGCGCTCGATCAAGCGCCAGATCGAAGCGGAACTGGCCTGGAGCCGCCTGCTGCGCCGCCGCGTCAACGTCAATGTCGGCGAAGCCGAGGTGAAGGCGATGATCGATCGCCTCACCGCACAGAAGGGCACCGACGAGTATCACGTCTACGAGATCTACCAGAACGCCACGCCCGATCGGGCGCAGGAAGTTTCCGGCGGCATGCAGAAGATGATCGAGCAGATGCGCTCGGGCACGCCGTTCGACTATCTTGCCCGCACCTATTCGCAGAGCTCGACCCGCGCGCGCGGCGGCGATCTGGGCTGGATCCAGCCTGCCATGCTGCCCGAGGCGCTGGCCCAGGCGGTGCAGGAAATGCAGCCGGGCCAGGTCGCCGGGCCGATCCCGCTCTCGGCCGGGTTCTCGATCGTGTATCTGGCGGACAAGCACAAGGTCGGCATCTCTGACCCGCGGGACGCCAAGCTGAGCCTCCGCCAGCTCTCGCTCGCCTTCACCAAGGGGACCACCGAGGCGCAGGCGAGCAGCCGCGCTGCCTCGTTTGCCAAGGCGACCCAGGCGATCCGCGGCTGCGGCGACGTGAGCAAGGTCGCGGCCGCCGAGGGCGCGGAAGTCGTCGACCGCGACAACATCGTGATCAAGGACCTGCCGCCCGCGCTGCAGAACCTGATCCTGCCGCTTCAGGTCGGCCAGTCGACCCAGCCTTTCGGTTCGATCGAGGACGGCGTGCGCGTGCTGGTGATCTGCGGCCGCGACGATCCGCCCGCCGCCAATACCCCTTCGGTGGAGCAGGTGCAGGAGCAGCTGGAAGACCAGCGCGTCAACCTTCGCGCCGAGCGGATGCTGCGCGACCTGCGCCGCGACGCGCTGATCGAATATCGCTGACGTGACGGCAGGAGGCGCTACCCTGCCTCCGCTCGCCGTCGCCATGGGCGACTCGGCGGGGATCGGGCCGGAAATCACTGCCAAGGCGTGGGCTGCGCGCGGGGCTGAGGGCCTCGCGCCATTTTTCGCCGTGGGCGACCCCAAGGCCGTTCGGGCAGTATGGAACGGGCCCATCGCGCCGATCGGCGACCCCCGCGAAGCACGCGCATTGTTTGCCGAGGCGCTGCCGATCCTGCCGATCGGCGATACCGGCCCGGTGATCCCCGGCACGCCGTCGCTGGGCACCGCGCATATTGCGCTGCAATCGCTGGAGGTCGCGACCGGTCTCGCCAGTGCCGGTGCCGCGGGTGCGCTGGTGACCGGCCCCGTGTCCAAGGCGCAGCTCTACGCGATCGGCTTCACCCATCCCGGCCAGACCGAATTTGTCGCGGAGCGCTGCGGCATCACCGCGGACAATGCCGTGATGATGCTCGCGGGGCCGACGCTGCGGGTAGTGCCGATCACCGTGCATGTGCCGCTGGCGCAGGTCCCCTCGCTGATCAGCGTCGAGTTGATCGTTGCCAAGGGGCGCGTGACGGCGCGCGGGCTGCAACGCAACTTCGGCATCGCCAGCCCGCGCCTCGCCTTTGCCGGGCTGAACCCCCATGCAGGTGAAGGCGGCGCGATCGGTCGCGAGGAGATCGAGGTGCTGATCCCGGCGATCGAGCGGCTGCGTGCCGAAGGTATCGATGCCGCCGGTCCGTTCGCCGCGGATACCCTGTTCCATGCCCGTGCGCGCGCCGAATATGATGCGGCGTTGTGCCTCTATCACGATCAGGCGCTGATCCCGATCAAGACGCTGCATTTCGACGACGGCGTGAACATGACGCTGGGCCTTCCGATCGTGCGGA
This sequence comes from Sphingomonas pituitosa NBRC 102491, assembly GCF_001598435.1. Classification (GTDB taxonomy): domain Bacteria; phylum Pseudomonadota; class Alphaproteobacteria; order Sphingomonadales; family Sphingomonadaceae; genus Sphingomonas; species Sphingomonas pituitosa. The sequence goes on along the minus strand of NZ_BCYY01000002.1, from coordinate 29,134 downwards.
CCTCGCCGGACCATGGCACCGCCTTCGGTATCGCCGGTCGCGATGCGGCGCATCCCGGTGCGATGATCGCGGCGATCAAGATGGCTGCCGCTGCGGCGCAGCGCAGGATGGAAGCTTCCGCGTGACTGTGCTTCCCCCGCTTCGTGACGTCATTACGAAATATGGACTGAGCGCCAGCAAGGCGCTGGGCCAGAACTTTCTGTTCGACGGCCAGCTGCTCGGTCGCATCGCCAAGGTGCCCGGCGACCTCGCCGGTGCCGAGGTCTTCGAGGTGGGGCCCGGCCCCGGCGGCCTGACGCGCGCGCTGCTCCAGGCCGGCGCGCAGGTTACCGCCGTCGAGCGCGACCGGCGGTGCATCCCCGCGCTGGAGGAACTGGGCGGCTATTTTCCCGAGAAGCTCCGCGTGATCGAGGGCGATGCCCTCGAGGTCGATGCGCCGGCGCTGTTCGCGGGCAAGCCGCACGTCGTCGCCAACCTTCCCTACAATGTCGGCACCGCGCTGCTGATCGGCTGGCTCTCGGCCGAGTGGCAGCCCTGGTGGGCGAGCCTGACGCTGATGTTCCAGAAGGAAGTCGCCGAGCGCATCGTCGCGCAGGCGGGTACCGAACATTATGGCCGTCTTGCCGTGCTCGCCCAGTGGCGGAGCACGCCGCGGATCGCGATGAACGTCCACCGCTCCGCCTTCACCCCGCCACCCAAGGTAATGTCAGCGGTGGTGCACGTCGTCCCCGGCGACGTGCCGGAGGGCGTCCGGCTTCGCCTGCTCGAAGCGGTGACCGCCGCCGCGTTCGGCCAGCGCCGCAAGATGCTGCGCCAGAGCCTCAAGTCGGTGCCCGGTGCGCTCGCGGCACTGGAGGCGCTGGGGATCGACGCCAGCCGGCGCGCCGAGACGGTCAGCGTCGCCGAGTTCGTCGCGATCGCGCGCGAACTCGGCCGCAAGGACTGATCCCCTACTCCGAACTCCCGCGGAACAGCCGCAGCACCGGCACCAGCGAGGCATGATCGTCCGTCCAGCCCGCGAAACCGGGCTGGGCAACGAGCGGACGCCACTCCCCGTCGCGCGCCTTGAGCGCTGCGAGTGCCCGGGGCGACCGGCTCAGCGCGATCCAGTCGGACACCGCGCCTTCGTCCTGCCGCTCCAGCGCGCTCGGCACATGGACCAGCCGCAGCCCCTGCCAGCCGCCTGCCCTGGCGGCCCCGGCGACGACCGGGGCCAGCGCCAGGAAGCGGTTGGAGATGTGGACGAGCAGCAGCCCCTCGGGCGACAGCACACGGCCATAGGCGGCGAAGGCCTCGGCCGTCATCAGGTGCATCGGCACCGCGTCCGAAGAAAAGGCATCGAGCGCAAGCAGGTCGAGGCCGCCGGAGGGCAGTTCGACCAGCCGCAGCCGGGCATCGCCCACCAGGATCTGCGCCTGCGGCGCACACAGCCGCAGGAAGCTGAACGCGCCCGAATCGCGCGCGAGATGCACCACCGCCGGATCGATCTCGAAGAAGCGCCAGTCCTGCCCCGGTCGGGCGTAGCAGGCCAGCGTGCCGGTCCCCAGCCCGACCACGCCGATCCGAGCATGGGCGCCGTACAGCGATGGCGCCGCGAGCATCGCCTGCCCGACGCCCGATCCTGCCTGATAGTAGGTGGTGGGACGCCGCGCTCGGGGCCCCTTCAGCTGGATGCCGTGCACCGTGGTGCCATGCGCGAGGCGGCGCTGGTCCGGCTTGTCGCCGACGGTGTAGACGCCGAAATAGCTGCGGGTCCGTGCGCCGCTCAGCGAGGTCTGGATGGCGCTGTAGCCGCCGAACAGGAACAGCCCGCCGGCGAGCGCCACCGTGAAGGGCCAGCGCGCGCCGACCGCGACCAGCCCGATCACCGCGACCGCGACGAAGCCGAGCTGGACATGCATGGGGCCCAACAGCCGTTCGTCCACGGCCGCCCACACGATCAGCGCCACCAGCAAGCAGAGCGCCGCCGCTGCGGGATGCCGGTAGCGGCTCGCCCACAGCTGGGTGAACTCGCGGGTGAGCGCGCGCTGGGGGATCAGCAGCCCCGCCGCCAGGATCAGCAACGGATATTCATAGGTCCAGTCGAACAGCACCGGCGCGAGGAGCCCGGCAAACACGCCGCCCAGCGCCCCGCCGACCGCCATCGCCAGATAGAAGCCGGTCAGCCGCTCCGGCGGTGGTCGAAGCGCGTAGAGGCGGGCGTGGCAGGCAACCGCAACCGCGAACAGCAGTATGAGGCCGATCAGCGCGTTGACATAGGCGAGCCGCGAGTCCCCTGCGACCAGCGTCGCGCCGAACAGCAGCAGGACCAGCGGCACGCAACGCTCGAGCAGGTCGTCGAGCAATGCGGAGCTGCGAAAGGCCACGGGGAAGCTCAGCAGATACAGCCCCAGCGGCAACACCCAGAGCAGCGGAACAGCGACGATATCCGTGGTGAGGAAGGTCGTCGTCGCCAGCATCAGTCCCGAAGGAACGAGCGCCAGCGCGATCCAGCCGACCCAGTCCCGCGCCACTGTGGCCGGGCGATCCGTCCGCGGCTTCGGCGGGGTATCGTCCCGCGGCAGTCGGCTTGCGCAGCCGAGCACGAGCAGTGCGACGATGGCATAGCCGAGCGTCCACAGCCAGCTCTGCTGGTGCAGCCGCAGCAGTGGCTCCACCAGCAGGGGATAGGCGAGCAGACCGGCGAAGCTTCCGATGTTGGACGCGGCGTAAAGCGCATAGGGGTCACGCCCGTGGCTGGCCACCGCGAACCAGCGCTGGAGCAGCGGCGCCTGCGCCGAAATCGCAAGGAACAGCGGGCCGATCGCGGCAACGAGCAGCCAGGGTACCCACAGGGCCGGCTCCGCGCCGACGGGCACCTGCATCGTCCCCAGGCCGATCGGCAGCCAGAGCGCGGCGAGCGCCAGCAGGCCGAGGTGCAGACCCGCCTGCGTCCGAACGCGAAACCGCCCCAGCCAGTGCGCATAGCCATAGCCGAGCAGCAGCAGCGCCTGGTAGACGAGCATCGCCGAGTTCCATACGGCCGGCGCTCCGCCCAGCCGCGGCAGCGCCATGCGCGCGACCATTGGCTGAACGAGGAACAGCAGGAACGATCCCCCCAGGATCGCCGCCACGAACATCGCACGGCGTGCAGCGCCGTCGGCGCGCGGGGCCAGCTTCGTCTCGTTCACGGACGCGAAATGCGATAGGTACGATGGCGTCGCAGTGCCGGGATGGCGGCGGCGTGATCGAAATCGCCGTCGATCGCGCGCTGCATGCCGAGCCGTTCCATCAGGCCCCAGCTGCGCGCATTCCCCTCCGCGACGATCGCCGCGATGCCGGGCACTGTGAGATGCTGCCAGCCCCAGGCGAGGCTGGCGCGCGCGGCTTCCTGCGCATAGCCCTGGCCCCAATGCGCGGCGGCAAGCCGCCAGCCGATCTCGATCTCGCCTTCGATCGGCGTGCCCGCCGCTCCGGGTTTCAATCCGCAGAAGCCGAGGAACAAGCCGTCCTCCCGCCGCTCGATCGCCCAGAAGCAATGGCCCTGATGTGCAAGGAAGCCCAACTGCCGGTCGATGGCGGCATCGCTTTCCGCGCGCGATTGCGGCGGGCCGATAAAGGCCATCACCGCGGCATCGTTGCACATCCCGTGGAACGGCGCACGGTCGGCGTCGGTCCAGCCGCGCAGCAATAGTCGTTCGGTCTCGATCATGGTCGGTCGATCGCAAACGCGACGCTGGGGCGCAAGCGATGCCCCTGCGGTTGCACGGGATGTTCGAAATCGACGAGCCAGCGCATGCCGAGCCGCGCCATCAGCGCCTGGCTGGGCAGGTTGCAGGCGGCGGTGATCGCCACGACGCGCGGCTCTGCCCGGTGCCGCCAGGCCCAGTCGAGCCACGCTGCGGCCGCCTCGCGGGCATAGCCCTTGCCCCAGCAGGCACGCGCGAACATCCAGCCAATCTCCAGCTCATCCGCGATCGGCGTATCGGGGGCGCCGGGCTTGAGGCCGCAAAAGCCGATCACCGCGCCGTCCTCGCGCCGCTCGACGGCGTGGAAGCCTATCCCGTGGCTAGGCCCATAGCCGAGGTGCCGGGCGATCGTCGCCCGGCTGTGCGCGGTCGTTTTCACCGGCCCAAGGTCGCGCATCACCTCCGGGTCGCTCCACATTGCGTGCAGCGGCTCGAAATCGCGCGGCTCGGGCGGCCGCAACAGCAGCCGCTCCGTCTCGATCACGCGCCGAGCAGCCGTGCCGCCAGCGGCGCGTGATAGGTGAGAACGCCCGAACAACCCGCCCGCTTGAACGCCATCAACGTCTCCAGCACCAATGCCTCTCGATCCCCCGCGCCGACGGCGGCAGCGGCCTCGATCATGGCATATTCGCCGGAAACCTGATAGGCAAACACAGGCACTTCGAACGCGCTCTTCACGCGGGTGACGATGTCGAGATAGGGCAGCCCCGGCTTGACCATCACGCTGTCCGCACCCTCGGCGAGGTCCAGCGCCACTTCGCGCAGCGCTTCCTCGGCATTGGCCGGATCCATCTGGTAGGTCTTCTTGTCGCCCTTCAGCAGCCCGCGGCTGCCGACCGCGTCGCGGAACGGGCCGTAGAAGGCGCTCGCATATTTGGCGGCATAGGCCATGATCTGCACGTTGACATGGCCGTTCGCCTCCAGCGCGCTGCGGATCTGGCCGACGCGGCCGTCCATCATGTCGCTGGGCGCCACGATGTCCGCGCCTGCCTGCGCCTGGACCAGCGCCTGCTCGGTCAGCACCGCCGAGGTTTCGTCGTTCAGGACGTAGCCGGCGGCGTCGACGATCCCGTCATGCCCATGACTGGTATAGGGATCGAGCGCCACGTCGGTCAGCACGCCGACTTCCGGCACCGCATCCTTGATCGCGCGGATCGCGCGACACATCAGGTTGTCGGGGTTGAGCGCCTCCCGCCCATCTTCGGTCCGCAGCGCATGCGGGGTGTTGGGGAACAGCGCTAGGCACGGAATGCCGAGATCCCGCGCCTCCCGCGCGCGGTCGACAATGCCCTTCAGCCCCCAGCGTGACACTCCGGGAAGCGCCGCAATCGGCTCCTCGTCCTCGCCGTCGGTGACGAATACCGGCCAGATCAGATCGGCCGGAGTGAGCACCGTTTCGGCATGAAGGCGACGGCTCCAGGCCGAAGCCCGGGAGCGGCGGAGGCGAAGCGCGGGGTATTGGCTCATGCGGCGTCAGATGCGCCTTGGTTGCGCAGGTTGCAAGCGTCGCCAAGCGCCGCCGTGCCGAGCGTGAGGATCGAGGTGGCATGCCGCTGCGCCACCTCCAGCGCGTCCGATCCATAGCCACCGCCCAGCGTGCTGGCGAACGGGATGCCGCGGCGCCGCAACGTCTCCGCCACCCAGCGGTCGCGCGCGACCAGCCCTGCGCCGCTGAGCGCGAGCCGACCCAGGCGATCGTCCGCGAACGGATCCACGCCGGCCTGGTAGAGCACCAGGTGCGGATCGAACTGGGCGAGCAGCGGGAGCAAGGTCGCCTCCAACATTTCGAGATACGCATCGTCTCCGGTACCGTCGGCGAGCCCGACATCGAGCGTCGAGCGCGCCTTGCGCACCGGGAAGTTCTTCTCCGCATGAATCGAGTAGGTGGCGATCTCCGGCCGGCCGGCGGTCAATGCGGCCGTCCCGTCGCCCTGGTGCACGTCGCAGTCGACGATCAGCACGCGGGGGGCATGGCCCTCCTCGGTCAGCCGCACGGCGGCGATGGCGAGATCGTTGAACACGCAATACCCCGCACCGGTATCGGCCAGTGCATGGTGGCTGCCACCCGCGCTGTTCGCCGCATAGCCTTCGGCTTGCGCGATCTGCGCTGCGAGAAAGGTCCCGCCCGGAACCCGCTCCGATCGCCGCGCGACCGCGGGGGTGACGGGAAAACCGATCCGCCGCGTCTTGTGCGCCGGCACCCGCGCGTCCCGCACCTCGGCGACATAATCGGGATCGTGGACGGCCTCCAGCCAGTGCGGCGGCATGGCGTCGGGCACATGCCAGGCGATGCGGCCCCCTTCGGCCTGCAGCAGGTCGCGCACCAGACCATTCTTGTTCCACAGATAGGCGCTGCCCGCCGGGGCCGGTGCGACATAATCGGGGTGGTGCACGACGGGTATCACGCCGACCATCTAGGAAGCCGTGATCGCGATCGAAAGACGCCCCTTCCGCCAGGTCGTTCGCCGCCCTAGGGTCGGCCCATGACCGATATCGCTTCGCTCCCCTACCGTCCCTGTGCCGGCGTGATGCTGCTCAACCGCGACGGCCGCGTGTTCGTCGGCCAGCGGCTCGATTCGACGCTGGAGGCGTGGCAGATGCCGCAGGGCGGGATCGATCCCGGCGAGGAAGCGCTGGAAGCAGCGTTCCGCGAGTTGTGGGAAGAAACCGGCGTTGCCCGGCACCATGCCGAGTTGATCGCCGAGGCGCCCGAAGAGCTGCAGTACGACCTGCCCGACGATCTCATCGGCAAGGTGTGGAAGGGCAAGTGGCGCGGCCAACGGCAGCGCTGGTTCCTGTTGCGCTTCCTGGGCGAGGATGCGGACGTGGACATCGCCACGGCGCATCCCGAGTTCCGCGCGTGGCGCTGGGCCGAGCCAGCCGACCTCCCGGACCTCATCGTGCCGTTCAAGCGCGCATTGTACGGACGGCTTCTCGAACTGTTCGCGCCGCACCTGGGCTGAGCGGCTCAGGCGAGACGGCGCGCCGGCATCACCGCAAAGGACAGGCCGGTGATCGTGCCGAGCACAACACCGGATACGACGCCGCCGGTGAGCCCGCGCAAGGCAATCTCAAGGCTGTTCGGCTGGGCGCTGCCGACCGAGGCGGCGACATAGATGCACGGCAAGGCCGCGCCCCAGCCGATCGCGCTCACCGCCACCCACCAATGCACTTGGCCGGCCGCACGGTACAGCACCAGCGCCTGCGCTGCCCCGAACAGGATGCCCAGCCCAAGCCCGAAGCCGGCCGAGGCAACAGCGGTCTGGAACAGCGTTTCCACCGGCGGCAGCAGCGGATCGCCGTCAAGCGGCGGAAATACCGAATACCAGGCCGCGATCGACCACACGGCAACGCCGACCAGCGACGTCGCCGCCACCCAGGCACGCAGGTTAAGTGCAGGGAACTGGCGCCGGAGCGCCCAGCCTTGCAGCAGGCCGAGCATCAATCCCTGGATCAATCCGCTCAGGGCCTTGCCGAAAAATACCAGCCACTCGGCCGCTGCCCCCACCGGCACGGGGTCAAAGCGATCGACGGTAACCCACCACAATGCGGCAGCACCGATGCCGAGCAACTCGCCCGCCGCGCACGCCTCGATCCAGCGGGTGAAGCCATCCTCTTCCTGCACGTTGCCATCCTCTGAGGGCTTGCGGTCTTCGGGGTGAGCCGTCGATCGTGTCCTTTGTACCGCGATTGAGACACGAGTTTACCAAACCCCACAAGCCCGGAAACAGAAGGAGGGCAATTGCAAAAACGATACGACGTCGTATCGATGTGAGACGTATCGATCCTAAGTCACTCGAATTCAAGAATCGCGGCATCGACGGCCAGGCTGTCTCCGGCGCCGAAATGGGCGTGCTTCACGGTGCCTGCACGCTCGGCGCGGAGGATGTTCTCCATCTTCATCGCCTCGATCACCGCCAGCGCCTGCCCCGCCTCGACCTTGTCACCGGGCTGGACGTGCAGCCGGGTGAGCAGCCCCGGCATCGGCGCGAGCAGGAAGCGGCTCATGTCCGGCGGCACCTTCTCGATCATGTGATCGCGATACTCCGCGACGTGCGGCGGCAGCACCTCAACCAAATGCGCGGCGCCGTGCGCGGTGAGCTTCCAGCCGGTGCGGGTCCGGTCGACCGCGGTAGCGAATTCCGCCCCATCGATGCGCGCGACGAACTGCGGGTCTCCCGCGCGCCAGTGGCCGGAGACTTCCAGCGGCGCCTCGTCGCTGGACAGGTTGACCAGCAGTCCGGTCGCGCAGCCGTCCACCGTCACGTCGAAGTGGTGCGTGCCGATCCGCACGGATCGTTCGGTGGAAAGCGCCGCATGGCCGCCCAATTGGCCGGAGATTTCCGCAGCCCGCGCGGTGCGGGCAAGGTCCAGCACCACCGCGACGGCTGCGAGGCGCCGCACCAGGCCCTCGTCCGCCGGTGCGCCGTGAAAGCCTTCCGGATATTCCTCGGCGATGAAGCCGGTGGTCAGCTCGCCCGAGCGGAAGCGCGGATGCTGCATGATCGCCGAGAGAAAATCGATATTGTGGCCGATGCCGTCGATGCGGAAGCGGTCGAGCGCCCGCACCTGCAGGTCGGCGGCTTCGTCGCGGGTCGGCGCCCAGGTGATCAGCTTGGCGATCATCGGATCGTAGAACATGCTGATCTCGGAGCCTTCGGTCACACCGTCGTCGACGCGAATGTACCCCTGCCCTGCATTCTCCGCCGCTGGCGGTCGATACCGCACCAGCCGGCCCGTGCTCGGCAGGAAGCCGCGATAGGGATCCTCGGCATAAACGCGGTTCTCGATCGCCCAGCCGTCCAGCTTCACCCCGTCCTGCCCGAAGGCGAGCGGTTCGCCGGCGGCGACGCGGATCATCTGCTCGACCAGGTCGAGCCCGGTGATCGCCTCGGTCACCGGATGCTCCACCTGGAGCCGGGTGTTCATCTCGAGGAAGTAGAAGCCCTGCCCGGTCTTGTCGGCGCCCGAGACGATCAGCTCGACCGTGCCCGCGCTGTAATAGCCGACAGCCCGTGCGAGGGCGACCGCCTGCTCACCCATCGCCTTGCGCATTTCGGGCGTGACGAAGGGCGACGGGGCTTCCTCCACCACCTTCTGGTGGCGGCGCTGGATCGAGCATTCGCGCTCGTTGAGATAGACGATGTTGCCGTGCTGGTCGCCCAGCACCTGGATCTCGATATGGCGCGGGCTCTCGATGAACTTCTCGATGAACACGCGGTCGTCGCCGAAGCTGGCCAGCCCCTCGCGCTTGGTCGCCTCGAAGCCTTCGCGCACGTCCTGCTCGCTAAAGGCAAGCCGCATGCCCTTGCCGCCGCCGCCGGCCGAGGCCTTCATCATCACCGGATAGCCGATCTCGGTGGCGATCCGCACCGCATGCTCGGTATCGGCGATCTCTCCCAGGAAGCCGGGCACGACGTTGACGCCGGCTTCCTTGGCAAGCTTCTTCGATTCGATCTTGTCGCCCATCGCCGCGATCGCCCCCGGCGGCGGGCCGACGAACGCGATGCCCGCCTCGGCACAGGCCTTGGCGAAGCTCTCCCGCTCCGAGAGGAAGCCATAGCCCGGGTGGATCGCGTCGGCGCCGGTCTCCTTGGCCGCGAGCAGGATCAGGTCCGCCCGCAGATAGCTCTCCGCCGCCGGCGCGGGCCCGAGCCGCACCGCCTCGTCCGCCATCCGCACATGCGGCGCGCGGGCATCCGCATCCGAATAGACCGCGACCGTGGCGATGCCCATCTTCTTGGCCGACCGCATCACCCGGCACGCGATTTCACCACGGTTGGCGACGAGGATTTTCTTGAACACTATTTTCCCCATTTGCGGAATGAAAGCCATGCGAGGGCCAACCAAAACAGAAGAAGCGGAACTACCTGGTAGGCAAAATCCCGGATCACGACTTCTTGGCAAGACAGCTGGCCTGCCGGATCTTCGCAAGGATAGCTCAACAGGTTCATTGAGATCCAAAGAAGCGGAATATACGCAAGCGAGCAAACGGTAAGAACAACAAAGCCCGCCAATGCCAGCTTGCGAGGTAAATTCACTCCGCCGCCTCCAGCTCCACCTTGCACTCCGCTGCCATCGGCGTGATGCCGAGGCGTGCGAAAAGCGCGGCGTCCTTGTCGTCGCCGGCATTGCCGGCGGTCAGCAGCTTGTCGCCGGTGAAGATCGAGTTGGCGCCCGCCAGGAAACACAGCGCCTGGGTCGCATCGCTCATGCTCTCGCGCCCGGCCGAGAGGCGGACCATCGAGCCCGGCATGGTGATGCGCGCCACCGCCACGGTGCGGACGAACTCGATATCGTCGATCTTGGCGAGCGGCGTGTCGGCCAGCATGTCGCCCAGCACCGTGCCCTTCACCGGCACCAGCGCGTTGACCGGCACGCTGCCCGGATGGACCGGCAGCGTCGCCAGCGCATGGATGAAGCCTACCCGGTCGCCGCGCGTCTCGCCCATGCCGACGATGCCGCCGCAGCACACGTTGATGCCCGCCTCGCGGACATGCTCCAGCGTCTCCAGCCGCTCCTCGAAGCTGCGGGTGGTGATCACCTCGCCGTACCGCTCCGGAGAGGTGTCGATATTGTGGTTGTAGTAATCGAGCCCGGCATCGGCGAGCGTCTTCGCCTGGCCGTCGGTGAGCATGCCCAGCGTCATGCAGGTTTCCATGCCCATCGCGCGGACGCCCTTCACCATCTCGACGATGGCGGGCATGTCGCGATCCTTGGGATTGCGCCAGGCGGCGCCCATGCAGAAGCGGGTCGAGCCATGGTCCTTGGCCTGCGCCGCCGCCTGCAGCACCGCGCGCGGATCCATCAGCTTGGTCGCCTTGAGGCCGCTATCGGCATGCACCGACTGGCTGCAATAGCCGCAATCTTCGGGGCAGCCGCCGGTCTTGATCGAGAGCAGGGTCGAGCGCTGGACCTGGTTCGCCGGATGGTTGGCGCGGTGGACTTCGGCCGCGCGGAACACGAGTTCGGTGAACGGCAGGTCGAACAGCGCGGCGATCTCGTCGCGGGTCCAGTCGGTGCGCACGGGGGTGGATTCGAGGGTCAAGCAATCAACTCCGGAGTTCGGTTACGCCGCTCGGCATAGCGGGTGAGAGCCTCGGCGTAAAAGGGCGCGGCGCGGCGTTCGTGTTCGCCGGTGCCGATCGCCCCGACGGACTGGGCCACGCAGGCGACCGCCGCGCTGCTCAGGCGATCGAGCGGCTCGACATGGATGCCGATGGTGAACAGCACTGCACCAGATTGGGGCAGCCGGCGCAGCGTCTGGCGTTCGCAGCGGACGAACAGCGTCGCGCCGGCATTGTCGGCGGTCACATGCGCGAAGCGGGTTTGCGCGTCGCCCTGCGGCAGATAGCGCCACGCATCGCTCGCCACGACGAACCAGTTGGTGCGACCGAAGATCGGGCCCGGCTGGAGCGTCGCGAAGAAATGGTCGACGCCCGCGGCAAGCTGCTCGGCATAGCCGTGGATCGGGGCGTGGATGGGGGTGAGCGCCTGGCGGAGCTTTTCGGCGAGGTGCCAGTCGGTGGGAAAGGCCAGCGCGGCGGCGGTCAGGCGGTATTGCCCGGAAGCGTCCGGGGTTAGTATGCACAGGTCTTCCCACACGCACATAGCGGCGGCACGCAGCACGTCGGTAATTGGGCGCTTTCCCTCTAGGCCGTCATCCCGGCGAAAGCCGGGATCCATTGCCCGCTGCGGTTCGGCTCTATCGTCAGACGGTGACGCGAATGGATCCCGGCTTCCGCCGGGATGACGGCTTTGGGCGCGAGTTTGATATGGGAGCATGGCCGCGACTTCTTCTACCGCCGCTTCCGCCTCCGGCAGCACCTGCACACAATCCGGCACCGCCGCGAACGCCGCCGCCCGCGCCGTCAGGTCCGCCTCCGGGGTCAGCCACGCGGCCTCCGGCACCCGCACCAGTCCCATGCGCAGCGGCCCTCCGCCGCGGGCGCGCGGGATCAGCGCCTCGACGGAGAAGCCCAGGCTCATTCGGCAGCGGCCTCGATCGGCGGCATGTTGTGGCCGAGCAGCCGAAGCACGTCCGCCGCGCATTCGACGACGTTCGAACCCGGCCCATAGATGCCCTGCACGCCCGCCGCGCGCAGCATCTCATAATCCTGCGGTGGGATCACGCCGCCAGCGATCACCTTGATGTCGCCCCGCCCGGCCTCGCGAAGCCCGCGGATCAGCTCGGGGACCAGCGTCTTGTGCCCGGCAGCCAGGCTGGAGGCACCTACCACGTCGACGCCGCTGTCGAGCGCCAGCACCACGGTTTCCTCCGGCGTCTGGAACAGCGGCCCGCTGACGACCTCGAACCCCATGTCGGAAAAGGCCGAGGCGATGACGTTCGCACCACGATCATGCCCGTCCTGCCCCATCTTGGCGACGAGCAGGCGCGGCTTGCGCCCCAGCCGACGCTCGACCGCCTCGACGCCGCGCACGACCTCCGCCCAGCGATTGTCCTCGGCATAGGGTGCGGCGTAGACGCCCTTCACCGGCGTCGGCTGCGTCGCGTAACGGCCGAACACGTCCTCCATCGCCGCGCTGATTTCACCAAGCGTTGCGCGGGCGCGCGCCGCCACGACGGCCAGTTCGAGCAGGTTGTCGCCGCCTCGCGCGCCTTCGCGCAGGGCATCGAGCGCCGCCAGGCAGGCCGCCTCGTCGCGCGATTCCTTCACGCGCCGGATACGGGCGATCTGGCCTTCGCGCACGGCTGCGTTGTCCACCTCGAGCGTTTCGAGCAGATCCTCGCTCGCCAGCCGATATTTGTTGACGCCGACGATCACGTCCTCGCCGCGATCGACCCGCGCCTGGCGCGCGGCCGCTGCTTCCTCGATCATCGCCTTGGGCCAGCCTGCGGCGACCGCCTTGGCCATGCCGCCCTCGGCCTCGACCCGCGCGATGATCTCCCCGGCCTTGTCGACCAGCTGCTGCGTCAGGCTCTCGACATAATAGCTGCCGCCGAGCGGATCGACGACCTTGGTCATCCCCGTTTCTTCCTGCAGCACGATCTGGGTGTTGCGGGCGATGCGGGCGGAGAAGTCGGTCGGCAGCGCGATCGCTTCGTCGAGCGCGTTGGTGTGGAGGCTCTGGGTACCGCCCAGCATCGCCGCCATCGCCTCGATCGTGGTGCGGACGACGTTGTTGTACGGGTCCTGCTCGGTGAGCGACACGCCCGAAGTCTGGCAGTGCGTGCGCAGCATCTTCGAACGCTCGTCCTGCGCGCCGAGCTGAGTCATCACTCGGTGCCACAGCACGCGCGCGGCCCGCAGCTTGGCCACTTCCATGAAGAAGTTCATACCGATTGCGAAGAAGAAGCTCAGACGTCCTGCGAACGCGTCGATATCCAGCCCGCTGGCGACGCCGTACTTCACATACTCCATGCCGTCGGCGATGGTGAAGGCGAGCTCCTGCACCTGCGTCGCGCCGGCTTCCTGCATATGGTAGCCGGATATGGAAATGCTGTTGAATTTCGGCATCTTCGGGCTGGTATAGGCGAAAATGTCCGAGATAATTCGCATGCTCGGTTCGGGCGGATAGATATAGGTGTTCCGAACCATGAACTCCTTGAGGATGTCGTTCTGGATCGTGCCTTCGAGCTTCTCCTGCGGAACCCCCTGCTCCTCGCCCGCGACGATGAAGAAGGCCAGCACCGGGATCACCGCGCCGTTCATCGTCATCGAGACGGACATCTGGTCGAGCGGAATGCCGTCGAACAGGATCTTCATGTCCTCGACGCTGTCGATCGCCACCCCCGCCTTGCCAACATCGCCGACCACCCGCGGATGATCGCTGTCATAGCCGCGATGCGTCGCGAGATCGAAGGCGACCGACAGGCCCTTTTGCCCGGCGGCAAGATTGCGGCGGTAAAAGGCGTTGGATTCCTCGGCGGTGGAGAAGCCGGCGTACTGGCGGACCGTCCATGGGCGACCGGCATACATCGACGCGCGCACGCCGCGGGTGAACGGCGCAAAGCCCGGCAGGCCGGGATCGACGCCTGCAACATCCTCTTGGGTATACAGTGGCTTGACGGCAATACCTTCGGGCGTTTGCCAGGTGAGGTCCTTGCCCTTCACTTCTTTCGAAGCGGCGGCGGACCATCGGTCGAGCGTCGGCTTATCGGTCACGCCACGTGCTCCTGCGAAAGCAGGAGCGCAGGGTTGCAAGCGCATCGCCCGTGGCTCTGGGCACCTGCTTTCGCAGGAGCGCGGGTAGGATCAATGCGCGTCACGCGGCGTCTCCATAATTTCCGTCAGGATACCGCCCATGTCCTTGGGATGGACAAAGAAGATCGGCGTGCCATGCGCGCCGATGCGGGGCTCGCCGAGGACCTTGCAGCCCTTCGCTTCGAACCATGCCTTGGCTTCGTGGATGTCGGGCACCTCGTAGCAGAGATGATGCTGGCCGCCGGCCGGGTTCTTGGCGAGAAAGCCATGGATCGGCGACCCCTCACCCAGCGGCTCGATCAGCTCGATCTGGCTGTTGGGCGTATCGACGAAGCACACCTTCACGCCCTGCGCCGGCAGGTCAAAGGGTTCCCGGATTACCGTCGCGCCCATCACGTCACGATAGAAAGCGATCGACGCTTCGATTGACGGCGTGGCGACGCCGACATGGTTGAGACGGCCGAGTTTCATTTTCTGAGGATTTCCCAGTTATCTTTGTATCGATCGAGCCACCCGACCGGATACCGGTCTAAAGGCTCACAGCTTTTATGCATCGCTCGACGGTCGCTATCATTCCTCGATGGTCCGCGCTTCGGTTGGCCCTCGAGCCAGGTTCTGTGCGATACCCGTACGTGCTCCGCAACAACGCTGCGTGGCACTATCCAGCAGTCTGGTGATGCCATCTCCTCATCCCGCGGCATAACGAAACAATAGAATAAGCGGGCTGCCACCAAAGCTTCGTTCTTCGCCCCAAGTGTCCATGTTGACCTGGAGGCGCTGGCTGTTTTTACCTGAAGAGATGCCAAGTTCCCACCATCCAAATCGGAGATAAGAATATCTACGCTTGGAACACCCTCCGGCGTAAGTGCTGCCACAAAGTTCCGGCGAAGCAGCTCGTACATAACGAAGTGTTGGCCTGCTGCACCGACAATCTTCGTACTTAGCTTAGCCATGAACCCTCACAGCGGGATGTTGTCGTGCTTCTTCCAAGGATTTTCGAGCTGCTTGTTGCGCAGCTTGCGAAGACCCAGCGCGATCCGCCGACGTGTGGAGTGCGGCATGATCACCTCGTCGACAAAGCCCTTGCTCGCCGCCACGAACGGGTTGGCGAAGCGCGCTTCATACTCCGCGGTGCGCTCGGCGATCTCCTCGGGCGTACGCCCACGGAAGATGATCTCCACCGCGCCCTTGGCACCCATCACCGCGATCTCTGCGGTCGGCCAGGCATAGTTGAGATCGCCGCGCAGATGCTTCGACGCCATGACGTCATAGGCGCCGCCATAGGCCTTGCGCGTGATCACCGTGATCTTCGGCACCGTCGCCTCGGCATAGGCGAACAGCAGCTTCGCGCCGTGCTTGATGATGCCCGAGTGCTCCTGCCCGACGCCCGGGAGGAAGCCCGGCACGTCGACGAAAGTGACGATCGGAATCTCGAACGCATCACAGAAGCGCACGAACCGCGCCGCCTTCTTGGAAGCATTGATGTCGAGGCACCCCGCCAGCACCATCGGCTGGTTCGCCACCACGCCGACCGTGCGCCCCTCGATCCGGCCGAAGCCGATCAGGATGTTGCCGGCATGGCTTGGCTGAAGCTCGAAGAATTCGCCTTCGTCGAGCGTCTTCCGGATCAGCTCGTGCATGTCGTACGGCTGGTTGGCGCTCGGCGGGATCAGCGTGTCGAGGCTCTCGTCGATCCGGTCCCAGGGATCGTCGCTGGCGCGTTCGGGCGGCACCTCGCGGTTCGAGGCGGGAAGGAAGTCCACGAAGTCGCGGGCCGCGAGCAGCGCCTCGATATCGTTCTCGAAGGCCACATCCGCGACCCCCGACTTCGTGGTATGCGTCACCGCTCCACCCAGCTCCTCCTGCGTGACGATCTCGTTGGTAACGGTCTTCACTACATCCGGGCCGGTGACGAACATGTAGGACGAATCCTTCACCATGAAGATGAAGTCCGTCATTGCGGGGCTGTACACCGCCCCGCCGGCGCAGGGCCCCATGATCAGGCTGAGCTGGGGAACGACGCCCGAGGCCAGCACGTTGCGCTGGAATACCTCGGCATAGCCGCCGAGCGAGGCGACGCCCTCCTGGATCCGCGCGCCGCCGCTGTCGTTGAGGCCGATCACGGGTGCGCCGACCTTCATCGCCATGTCCATGATCTTGCAGATTTTCTGCGCGTGCCGCTCCGAAAGCGACCCGCCGAACACGGTAAAATCCTGGCTGAACACGAAGACGAGGCGGCCGTTGATCGTACCCGATCCGGTGACCACGCCGTCGCCGGGGATCACCTGATCCTGCATGCCGAAATCGGTGCAATTGTGCTCGACATACATGTCGAGCTCCTCGAAGCTGCCCTGATCGAGCAGCACGTCGAGGCGCTCGCGGGCCGTCAGCTTCCCCTTGGCGTGCTGCGCGTCGATCCGCTTCTGGCCACCGCCCAGGCGGGCAGCGGCACGGCGGTGTTCCAGTTCCTCGATCGTCGACGACATCGGCATCTCTCTCCGTGGACGCGGCTTCTGCACCGGGCCACGGCAGCCCTGCAAATGCAATGTTGCAAAGTTGCGGGCTTGAGGTTTGCAGACTATGCGAACCCATGGCCAGCCACGCCCCCCTGCTCCCGCGCCGCCGCCTGTTCGAAGGCTTTCGGCTGCGCGATCTGCGACGCCGTCTGAACATCCCCCAGGCCGCGATGGCGCAGCGGCTGGGCATCTCCGTCTCCTACCTCTCGCAGATCGAGAATAACGACCGGCCGATCACCGACGGGGTACTGCTGGCGCTGGCCCGCGAATTTCCGGTCGAGGCCGCCGAGATCAATGGCGAGGGCGGCACCGCCGCGCTGCTCCGCGCGATCGACGCGGCGACCGACAGCAGCGTCGCCGCCGACCGGATCGACGAAGCCGATGTCCGCCGCGGTATCGAGCAGCAGCCGTTGCTCGCGCGGCGGATGGTCGCGCTGCACGACGCCTATCGCCGCAGCCAGGAGCAGCTGCGCGTGCTCGACGATCGGTTCGACACCGGCTCGAGCGACGCCGCGCCACTGCCCTGGGAGGAAGTGCGCGACTGGTTCCAGGCCGAGGGCAACTATATCGACGCGATCGATCGTTCCGCCGAGGGGCTCGCCGACGCGCTGGCGCTGGACGACGACAATGTCGTCCGCGCGTTCGAGGACCGGCTGCGGCTGTGGCACGGCGTGCGGGTGATCGGCGCGCAAGGCGACGGCAGCGAGCTCAGCCGCTTCGACGAGGCCGCGCGGACGCTGGCGCTCAATCACGCGCTGCCGCCCGAAAGCCGCGCCTTCCTGCTCGCGCATCGACTGGTACGCTATGAATTCGCCAACGAAATGCGCGTGGTGATCGATCGCGCCGGCCTCGCCTCACCCGCCGCGCGCGAGCTGCTGAGCGTCGGGCTCGCCAATTATGCCGCGGGGGCGCTGCTGATGCCCTATGGCCGCTTCCGCGCCGCCGCCTATGAAGTGCGCCACGACATCGACCGCCTCCGCCAGCGTTTCGCGGTGAGCTTCGAGCAGGCCTGCCACCGGCTTTCCACGCTCCAGCGCCCCGGCGCGCAAGGGCTGCCGATGTTCTTCTGCCGCGTCGACATGGCGGGCAACATCACCAAGCGGCACTCGGCGACGCGGCTGCAGTTCGCGGCGTTGGGCGGCGCCTGCCCGCTCTGGATCGTCCATGAGGCGGTGGCGATCCCGGACCGCATCCTCGTCCAGCTCGCCGAGATGCCCGACGGGACACGCTACGTCTCGATGGCCAAGGGGCTGGTGAAACCCTCGGGCAGCTTTGCCCGCCCGCCGCGGCGCTACGCGGTGGCGCTGGGCTGCGAGGAGGCCCACGCCGCCGACTTCGTCTATGCCGACGCGCTGCGCACCGGCGGCGCGGCGACGCCGATCGGCGCATCGTGCCGCATCTGCCCGCGACTCGACTGCGACCAGCGCGCCTTCCCGCCCGCCGGATCGGTGATCGAGATCGATCCCGATCGCCGCCGCGCCGTGCCCTACGGCTTTCGCTGACGCTTGCGGGCGCCCGGCGCTTCATGGCATACCCGAACCTCTAAAAAGATATCGGAGAGGTTCCATGGCAACCGCGCTCGCCCCCACTTCGCAGGTCAGCGACGCCGAGTGGGAGGCGCGCCGGCAGCTCGCCGCCTGCTACCGCGTGTTCGACATGCTCGGCTGGTCGGAGATGATCTACAACCACATCACGGTGAAGCTGCCGGACCAGGAAGGCGCGTTCCTGATCAACCCGTTCGGGCTGCACTTCAGCGAGGTGACGGCCTCGAACCTCGTCAAGATCGACATCGACGGCAACAAGCTCGACGAGTCGCCCTATCCGGTCAACCGCGCGGGCTTCGTCCAGCACGCGCTGTTCCACCGGCATCTGCCCGACGCGCACTGCATCATGCACAGCCACACCACCGCCGGCATGGCGGTCGCGTCGCTGGAAGGCGGGCTGCGAGCAACCAATTTCTACGCGTGCAACTTCATCGGTCAGATCGCCTACCATGATTTCGAAGGCGTCACCGTACGCGACGAGGAAGGCGAACGGCTGCTCGCCCATCTCGGCGACAAGCGCATGATGCTGCTGCGCAATCACGGCATCCTCGCCATGGGGCGCACGCTGCCCGAGGCGTTCGTCAAGCACTGGGCGCTGCAGCGCGCCTGCGAGATCCAGGTCGCGACGATGAGCATGGGCCAGCCGATCGAGATTTCGCCCGAGGTCGTCGCCGTCCACCAGCGCGACGTGCACATGGCGCAGGTGCCCGGCGGCCCAGGTGCTGCGGACTTCGCGGCGATGGTGCGGCTGGTGGATCGCATCGATCGCAGCTGGCGGGACTAGACTGTAGGCGTAATCGGCAGGCGTCATACGCCTGAGTTGCTGAGAGGCGCTGGGCGTGCAACTTTCAGGCTGGGTAACGAGAGGTTCCTATGATCTTGCCGATGCTGATTGTCGCGGTCTGGCTGCCTAACCCAGAACCTGTGATGTGCCCGCAACGATGGGGCAAACCCGGTGAACCGCTTGTGAAAAGCGCCGCGACAGCGAGGGCGATCTACACGGCCATCGCTGACGACTTCAGCATCAAACCGGACAAGCATGGTTTTCCGGCCGTGAAGGCCGTCGATCATGGATCCTACTGGTCCGTGTATCGCTCGCGACCGCCAGAGAAGCTGCCGAATGGTGAGATGCGCATCACGCACGGCGGCGGTCAACTTTCGCTTCATATCGCGAAGTGCGATGGTGCTGTCTCAGAGGTATGGCTGACCAAGTAGCAGCGCCAGGCACTCGGTCATTTACCCAAACCGGAAGCCGCTCACTGCCCAGCCGAACACATGGTCGCGGTAATCGCAGACTGCAGGGCCCTCGCCGCCCTCGCCGCCCGCGCCCATCGCCACCATCAGCGGCAGAAGATGCTCCTCGCGGGGATGAGCGAACTCGGCATAGGGCAACTCGCGCCAGGCGACGATCCGCTGCTCTCGTCGTGCTCGGTCAGGATCGGTAGCCGCCGCGACGAGCGCATCGTCCCACGCATCGGCATAGGGCGTCACCTGCGGCCCACGGGCGCGGAGATTGTGGAAGCTCATCCCCGAGCCGACGATCAGCACGCCTTCGTCGCGCAAGGGGGCGAGCGCCTTGCCGATCGCTACATGCGTGGCCGGGTCCAGGTCCGCGCGCAGCGACAGCTGGGCAAGCGGGATATCCGCACCCGGCACCGCGACCTTCATGGGCACGAACACGCCGTGGTCCCAGCCGCGCTCGCGCTCGACGCCGGTGGCGAAGCCGGCTGCGTCGAGCAATGCCTTGGCGCGCATCGCAATGTCCGGCGCGCCGGGCGCGTCCCAGCGCAGGTGGTAGGTGTGCTCGGGAAAGCCGTAATAATCGAACAGCAGCGGCTGACCATCTCCGACATGCACCGTAACGTCATGCTCTTCCCAATGGCCCGAGACGAGCAGGATGGCGCGCGGGTGTTCGGACAGGCTGCCGATCAGCCCGGCGAGATAGGCCTGCATCGGCTGCCAAATCGGATCGGGCGGGCCGCCGGCGGGGTCCATGAAGAAGCAGGGGCCGCCGCCATGGGGGAGGAAGAGCGCGGGTAAGGTCATGGCCGGAATGTCGCTCGCGCCGCCGCCCACGACAATGCCGGTTTCGGAAACCCGTCGTTTCCCGCTAGGGTCGCCGCCATGACTCGGTTCACCGTCAACAACCAGCCGGTCCAGTACGACATGGATCCGCAGACGCCTTTGCTCTGGGCGCTGCGCGACGCCTCGAACCTCACCGGCACCAAATATGGCTGCGGCACCGGCGATTGCGGCGCGTGCACGGTCGACATCGACGGGGCGGCGCGGCTCGCCTGCCGCGAGACGATCGGCGCGATCGAGGGGACCTTCGTCACCACCATCGAAGGCCTGTCGCCCGATCGCAGCCACCCGGTGCAGCAGGCCTTCCTTGCCGCCAACCTCGTCCAGTGCGGCTATTGCATTCCCGGCATGGTGATGGCGGCGTCGGTACTGATCCGCACCAATCGCAACCCGTCCGAGGAAGACATTCGCCAGGGCATTCCCAATATCTGCCGCTGCGGGATCTATCCGCGACTGGTCGCCGCGATCCAGGACGCGGCCCGCATCGCCCGCGGCGACCCTGCGGAAGGTGGATGAAAGCTTTCAATCGGCTGACGGGGCAGTTCAGAACCGGCTCAGCCTTTCGCGCGTATCAGAGCAGCATCGGCAGGGCGACTTCGCTGCTGCCACCGGAGAATGGTTCGATGAAGAGGATGCTGTTGGCGGCAATCGCCGCCGCAACCGCGCTGGTTCCCGCCGCCGCGCTCGCGCAGGAGCGTGGCGAGCATCGCGGCGGCTGGAGCCGGCCCGAGGGACCGCGCGGCGACGGACAGCGCTGGGGTGGCGGCCAGGCACAAGGGCAGGATCGCGGCAACTGGCAGCGGCCGCAGGGCGGCCAGGGCTGGCAGCGTCCGCAAGGGGTGCCGCAGGCACAGGATGGCGGCGCGGCGCAGCGACCGCAGGGCAATCCCGGCTGGCAACGCCCGCAGGGCGCTCCGCAGGCGATGGATCGCGGCGACTGGCGCCGGCCCGAAGGCCAGCCCCGGCCGGCCTTTCAGCAGCCGCAGGGCACCCCCGCCCCCGTCCAGCCGCAGCGTGACTGGCGCGGCGGACAGCGACCCGATTGGCAAAACCGCGGCGATGTGCGCAGCCCGCAGTCCTGGCAGGACAGGCGCACGGACGATCGTTCGCGTACCCAGTGGAACAGCGGCCGCGACTGGGGACGTCGCGATGGGGATCGTCGCTGGAACGATCGCCGTGACTGGGATCGCGGCGATCGGTGGCGAGGCGACCGCGGTGTGTGGAACAATGGCTGGCGGAACGACCACCGCTATGACTGGCGCGGCTATCGCGACTATAACCGCAGCCTGTACCGCCTGCCGCGCTATTACCCGCCGGCGCGCTGGAACTACGGATACCGCCGGTTCTCGATCGGCTACCGGCTCGACAGTTTCCTGTTCGCGCAGCAATATTGGATCGGCAATCCTTATTCCTACCGCCTTCCGGAGGTCTGGGGACCGTATCGCTGGGTCCGCTATTACGACGATGCGCTGCTGGTGGACGTCGATACCGGCGAAGTCGTCGACGTGATCTACGGCATCTTCTGGTGAGCGAGGGGAGCGGGCGGCCGCGATGCCGTCCGCTCCCGCTTGCAATCGTCGAAGTGGACGGCAAAGAGTTTTGCCGTGAGCAAGACGAACGGCAACAGCAAGGGGTCGCCCTCCCCCGAACGGGCGAGGATCGGGCGTGAGGTGGCGGCGCGGCTGGATGCCAATCCGAACGTGCGGCGCGCCAAGGTGGAGCGCGCCCAGGTCTATACCTATCCTGATTTCTTCAGCGACGCCGATTGCGACATGCTGATGGCGCTGATCGACAGCAATGCGCGCCCCTCTACCCTGCTCGCTGCAACGGACGATCCCGAATACCGCACCAGCCACAGCTCCGACCTGTACCGCTGGTCGCCGGACGTGCTGGCGGTCGACAACCGGATCGCCGATCTGCTCGGCATTCCCGTGGAGAATGCCGAAACGATGCAGGGCCAGCGCTATGCGGAGAACCAGCAGTTCCGCGCGCATTGCGACTATTTCCACGAAGACAGCGTCTATTGGGAAAAGATGCTGGAAACCGGCGGCCAGCGCACCTGGACGGCGATGGCGTATCTCAACAATGTCGAGGAGGGCGGCGCCACCTGGTTTCCGCGCGCCGGCATCCGCTTCAAGCCGAAGCGCGGGCTGCTGGTGATGTGGAACAACATGCTCCCGGACGGCAGTCCCAACTACGACACGCTGCACGAGGGCATGCGCGTGGTGGAAGGCACCAAGTACATCATCACCAAGTGGTTCCGTGAAGCCGCCTGGATAAAGGCGCCGATCCAGACCTATCGTTCGGGCGTGGTCGACGCCGACGCGGACTGAGCGTTACGCGGCTACAGGCGCGATAATCCCGGCAACACGGCCGCGCAGAACGTCTGCCAGGGTGTAGCGCTGCAACACCGCCATGAAGGCGCGCCTTGCTTCGTCGAGCACCCCTGGCAAGCTGCAGCGCCGCGCGAGGCGGCAGCCGGTGCAATCGACAAGTGCACAGCGTGGCTCGGTGACCTCCAGCACGGCGCCCAGATTGATCTCTGCCGGATCGCGCGCCAGCCGAATGCCGCCGCCCCGGCCGCGCAACGCCTCGATGAAGCCGGCATGGGCCAGGCCGTTGGCGATTTTCATGAGATGCGTTGCCGAGATCCCCTGCACCTCCGCTACCGCCGCAATGGCGATACGCGGCTCTGCCATGCTGCCCAGGTGGATCAGCAGCCGCAGTGCGTAATCGGTATGGCGGGTCAGTTGCATGGGACATCCGCTCCCTAGCTGTCGAAACGTGCAGATGCACCTGGGACATCTACTAGGGTTTGATGCCGGTCAAAGAGCGGAGCTTGAACGCGGCATAACCGGAATTTGCAATTCAGCTTTACCGGAGACCGGCGATGTACTGCGTCCAGTGCGAACAATCGAACAAGGGTGGCTGCGCCGCCAAAATGGGCTCCTGCGGCAAGACGGCGCAGGTCGCCGACCTGCAGGACGTGCTGTTGCGGGTGATGCAGGGCGTGTCGGTCTATGCCGATCGCGCGGCGGCCCGTGGTGCGCGGGATGCAGCAGTGGATGCCTTCACGCCGCATGCCTGGTTCACCACCCTCACCAACGTCAATTTCGACGACACCCGCTTCGTGGCGCTGATCACCAAGGCCCTGGCGATGCGGGCCCATGCGCGTACGCTGGCCGAGAATGCCGGCGCCGATCTCTCCGCCCTGCCGGAGCCGGCGACCTGGAACCCGGGCACCACGCCGTCCGAGCTCGCCGCCGCGGCGCCGTTCGCAGCGATCCAGCGCTACATGGACCGCGACGGCCCGAGCATCGTCGGCCTGCGCAACCTGATCTTGTATGGCCTCAAGGGCACGGCCGCATACGGCGAGCATGCCCGCGTGCTCGGTTTCGAAGACGGCGCCATCAGCACCGAGTTCCACCGCATCGCTGCCTTCCTCGCGACCGATCCCACGGATGTCGACGCGCTGCTCGGCAACGCGCTTGCCATCGGCGCGCTCAACCTCAAGGTGATGGAACTGCTCGACGCGGCGAACACCGGTCGCTTCGGCCACCCGGAGCCCACCGCCGTGCGGATGACGCCGCGCGCCGGCAAGTGCCTGCTGGTTTCCGGCCACGACATGGGCGATCTGGAAGCCATTCTCCAGCAGACGCAAGGCACCGGCGTCCGCGTTTACACCCATGGTGAGCTTCTTCCCGCAAATGCCTATCCTGGCGTGAAGAAGTATAGCCACCTTGCCGGCAACTATGGCGGCGCCTGGCAGGACCAGCAGAAGGATTTCGACGCCTTCCCCGGCGCGATCGTGATGACCTCGAACTGCCTGATCAACCCGAACCTGAAGGGCTATGCCGGCCGTATCTTCACTGCCGGGCCGGTAGGCTGGAACGGCCTGCCGCACCTGACGGACCATGATTTCGCACCTGCCATCGCCTGCTCCCTCAGCCAGCCCGGCTTTGCGGAAGACGCGCCGGAGCAGACGATCACCATCGGCTTCGGCCGCAACACGGTGATGGGCGTGGCCGATACGCTGCTCGGCATGATCGGCAGGGGCGAGGTGACCAACCTGTTCCTGATCGGCGGTTGCGACGGTGCGCGGCCAGGGCGCAACTATTTCCACGACCTCGCCATGGCGACGCCTAAGGACAGCCTGGTGCTTACCCTCGGGTGCGGCAAGTTCCGCTTCAACCGGGAGGATCTGGGGGACATCAACGGCATTCCCCGCGTGCTGGACATCGGCCAGTGCAACGACGCCTATTCGGCGATCCGCATCGCCACCGCCGTTGCCGAGGCGCTGAACGTCGGCGTCAACGACCTGCCGCTGCATTACGCGATCAGCTGGTTCGAGCAGAAGGCCACCGCCGTGCTGCTGACCATGCTGCACCTCGGCCTGCGCCGGATCCATCTGGGCCCGACACTACCGCAGTTCCTCACCCCCGAAGTGCTCGGCATCCTGATCGACAAGTTCGACATCCGCCCGACCGGCGATGCCCGCACCGATCTGGAGCACATGCTCCAGGCCGCCTGAACAGCCTGCCCGCCCGGCACGCCGTTTCGCGGCGCGTGCCGGGCGGGCGTTTCGATGCGCCCCCTCGACATTCGGCACCCCCCCGGCCACATCAGGGCCATGTCCCCAGCTCTAAATGTTCACTGTTCGATCCTCGGTCAGCCCTGGCGCTGGCGGGGTCTCGCCGCCGACGCGCGCGACCCGAATTTCGCTCCCGACGATCTCGTCACCCAGCTGCTGCTGACCCGCGGGGTCGACCGCGCCGACCTCGAGCGGCACCGCACCCCGAGCATCCGCGCGTTCATGCCCGACCCCTCGATCTTCCGCGACATGGACCGCGCCGCCGAACGCCTGGCCGACGCCGTCGAGGGGCGCGAACAGGTCGCGATCTTCGGCGATTACGACGTGGACGGCGCCACCTCCGCCGCACTGCTGATCCTGCTGCTCCGCGATCTGGGACTGGAAGCGACCCCCTACATCCCCGATCGCCTGATGGAGGGATATGGCCCGTCCGGCGAGGCGCTGGTGCGATTGAAGCAACAGGGCCACGGGCTGATCGTCACGGTCGATTGCGGCGCGCAGGCATTCGAGGCGCTGGCGATGGCGCGGGATGCCAATGCCGATGTGATCGTCGTCGATCATCACAAATGCACGACCGAACTGCCGGTCACCCACGCGCTGGTGAACCCGAACCGGCTGGACGAGACCGAAGGCGCGGAACATGGCCACCTCGCCGCCGTGGGCGTCGCCTTCCTGCTCGGCGCGGCGCTGGTGCGCACCCTGCGGGCCCGCGGCTATTTCGCCACCCGGGCCGAACCGCGCCTGCTCGACCTGCTCGATATCGTCGCGCTCGGCACCGTCGCGGATGTGGCGCAGCTCAAGGGGCTGAACCGCGCCTTCGTGGCGCAGGGCCTCAAGGTCATGGCCCAGCGCCGGAACATCGGCATCGCCGCGCTGATCGAGTCCTCGCGCCTTACCCGCGCGCCGACCTGCACCGATCTGGGTTTCGCGCTGGGCCCCCGAATCAACGCCGGCGGGCGGGTCGGCAAGTCGGATCTCGGCGTCCGCCTGCTCACCACCCGCGACCCCGCCGAGGCGCGCGCCATCGCCGCCGAACTGGACCTGCTCAACGAGGAGCGCCGGGCGATCGAGGCGGAGGTGCAGGCCGCGGCCGAGTCGCTGTGCATGGCGAGCGGCGAGCGGATGGTCGCGCTGGTCGCCGGAGACGGCTGGCATCCAGGCGTGATCGGCATCGTCGCCGGACGGCTGAAGGAGAAGTTCGGCCGGCCCGCGCTGGTCATCGCGCTGGGCGAGGACGGGATCGGCAAGGGATCGGGTCGATCGATCCCCGGCGTCGATCTGGGTGCGGCCGTGCTCGCGGCCAAGGATGCCGGCCTCCTGATCGCCGGCGGCGGCCATGCGATGGCCTGCGGCGTTACGGTAGCGGGCGACCAGGTGGAAGCGTTGGCGGCGTTTCTTGAGGAGCGCCTTGCCGGGCGAATCGCCGCGGCGCGGGGCGAGCGCGCCCTGCTCCTCGATGCGGTGCTGAGCCCGGCGGGCGTGAACCCGTCGTTGGTCGAGGCGATGGAAGCGGGCGGGCCATATGGCATGGGCTGGCCGGCACCGCGAATCGCGGCGGGTCCGGTCCGGGTGTTGAAGGCGGATGTGGTCGGCTCGGGTGGCCATGTCCGCGTGATCGTCGCCGGGCCGGACGGGCAGAGCCTGAAGGCCGTCGCCTTCCGCCAAGCCGATTCGGAGCTGGGCCAGGCGCTGCTCTCCGCCCCGTCGCACCGCCGCCTGTGGCTGGCCGGCCGCGCCAAGGTGGACACCTGGGGGAGCCGCCCGGCAGCAGAATTGCACATAGAAGATGCTGCATGGGCAGAATGAGTGCTTGACGGCTTTGGAATCGCCCCCTATTCGGCCGCTCCACGCCACGCAGTTGGCCCCTTCGTCTAGCGGTTAGGACGCGGCCCTTTCACGGCTGAAACACGGGTTCGATTCCCGTAGGGGTCACCAAATTGCCTTCCCAAGGCATTCCAGAGCATGCCATAACTGGCTGTTTTCTGCGGTTTTTTGGTGGTATAAGTCTCTCGTTCAAGCTGGCAGAATCCCACTACATACCAGCAAGCTGATGGTATTTTTGATGGCATGTGCCGGTCGCTTCGACGGGAGATACCATCATGGCGCTGTCGGTGGTTGCCATCAAAGCCGCAGAGATTCGCGGCAAGGCGTACAAGCTAAGTGATAGAGACGGGCTCTACCTGCTCGTGACGCCATCCGGCGGACGCTATTGGCGCATGAACTATCGGCATTACGGGAAGCAAAAGACCCTCGCTTTCGGCGTTTGGCCCGACACCGGTCTGGCAGAAGCACGCGCCGAATGTGATGCCGCGCGGAAGGTGCTGGCCCGCGGCGAAGATCCCGCCGAGCGGATCAAACTCAATCGGGTAGCGGCGACCGTGGCTGCCTCCAACAGCTTTGAAGCGGTTGCGGACGAATGGCTGTCCAAGGTCGAAAAAGAAGGCCGTTCGCCGGTCACGATGAAGAAGCTTCGCTGGCTCCTCGGTTTCATCAACGCGTCGATCGGCAAACGTCCGATCGCTGCGATCTCCGCACAGGAACTGCTTCTGATGCTGCGGAAGATGGAGGGCAACGCGCGTTACGAGACGGCAAAGCGGCTCCGCAGTACCTGCTCGCAGGTATTTCGCTACGCGATTGCGACCGCACGCGCCGAGCGTGACGTCGCCGCCGACCTCCGCGGCGCACTGATCGCGCCCAAGCCAGCACATCGTGCCGCAGTTACCACGCCAAAGGCCGCAGGAGAGCTTCTGCGGGCCATAGAGGGATTCCAGGGGCAGCCGAACACCCTCGCGGCGCTGCGGTTCCTGCCACACGTCTTCGTCCGCCCTGGCGAGCTACGTTTCGCAGAATGGCAGGACTTCGATCTGGAACGGGCGATCTGGACCATTCCGCCGCACAAGACGAAGATGCGGCGAGCGCATGCGATCCCCCTCTCCCGCCAGGCGCTCGCGATCCTCGCCTCGATCGAGCACGACGCAGGCTATAGCAGCTATCTCTTCCCATCCCTCCGATCCGTCCGAAAGCCGATGTCGGAGAACACGATCAATGC
Source organism: Sphingomonas pituitosa NBRC 102491 (assembly GCF_001598435.1). Lineage (GTDB taxonomy): Bacteria > Pseudomonadota > Alphaproteobacteria > Sphingomonadales > Sphingomonadaceae > Sphingomonas > Sphingomonas pituitosa. The sequence goes on along the minus strand of NZ_BCYY01000002.1, from coordinate 1,458 downwards.
GGCACTCCGCCGAATGGGATATGCGCAGGACGAAATGACCGGCCACGGCTTCCGCGCGATGGCGGCCACGCTGCTCAACGAAATGGGTCTATGGCACCCCGACGCCGTCGAACGACAGCTCGCGCACTGCGACAACAATGCCGTCCGCCGCGCCTACACCCGAGGCGAATATTGGGACGAACGCGTGCGCATGATGCAGCACTGGTCCGACCACCTCGACTTCCTGCGCGACGGTGCGAAGGTGTTGAACGGAAAGTTCGGACAAGCGGCTGACAATCGAGGTTAGTCGTATGGGAAACGCCGCCACTGCCGATCAGCAGCACGCGGAGGCCGCAGTCGACCAACTTAAGCCGTTCCCATAAACGGGTAAGAACGACCGTTTGGGCTGAAACCGGCCGATGGCAGTCCTGATGGGTCGCGCAGCGGTGGTGCTCGGCATCAGCAATTCCACACTAGCGCCTCCTGCCCAGTGCGGTCGTTGACATATTCCTGTATGTCGACATTTGTCTTTACATCGTTTGGACATCCAAATCCGGAAATTTCAAATACGGGTGCTAAGTTCTTGTGCCGCTAGCGTAAATCTAACTCGATATCTGACTAAAGTCCCGATTCGGGACTCTGTGACTATTCCAAAAACTTCATACTATTATACGTGCGCGGACTTCGTTAAATATATCCTGCAACGGCAACATAACCCGTTTTGGAGGGGATAGGCATGATGAAGACCAAGATGCTTGCATTTGCGGCAGCGACGGCGATGGCGATGGCCACGCCTGCTTCTGCGGCCACCTACATCGTAAACGTGTCGGGCAACGGCGTCAGCGCAACAGGTTCTATCGAGACCGACGGGACGCTGGGCCTTCTCGCGCGCGTCAACGTCCTCGACTGGCAGTTTAACCTCACGGACGCCGGCGGATCGTTCCTGATCAATGGCCCCTCCAATTCACAACTTCTGTTTTTCAACGCCCCCGCGCTGACCGCAACGGCAACGGGCCTGTTCTTCGATTTCTCCGGCTCCGGGGCCGTTCTGTTCCAGAACCCGCAGGTTGGCTCGACCATCAACTTTCTCTGCTATACCGGCAGCGCTCTCTGCGGCGGCAGCTACAACCGCATCAGCATCACTGTTAAGAACTTCGGGGGTGGCATCTCTCAGGCTGGCGTACAGCAGATTGCCACCGCATCCGCGGTCCCAGAACCCACTGCTTGGGCGATGATGATTGCCGGCGTCGGCATGGCAGGTGGCGCGCTCCGCCGCCGTCGGGCGGCGAACACGACCGTCCGCTTCGCCTGATCTCCCCCACCACAACAAGAGGGAGCCGCTGGCCCAAAGGCTGGCGGCTTTCTGCTGCGGCCTCGCAGCAACACAGCCGCCGCACCGTGCAACCTTGCATCTTATCGCATGCCGAATTGGCGCTTCCGCACCGCAGGCCCGGCAAAACGCCGCATTGACCTCAAAAG
>NZ_BCYY01000001.1 GCF_001598435.1 Sphingomonas pituitosa NBRC 102491 | reverse complement strand
AAAGTGATCCACAACTTCTCTCCGCGTCATCCGAAAGGTAGGTCGCGCAGCTCCCGTGCGTTCAACCTACGCAGGGCCCTTGAGGTTTTCAGACGGCTTGTTCCGGCCAGTAGAGCCGCGTCGGATTGGCGACCAGGAGCTTGTGCTGCAGCGCGCGCGTGGGAGCGATGCGGGGGATCATGTCGACCAGCGCGCCGTCATCGGGGATCGTGTCCTGCATGTTCGGGTGGGGCCAGTCGGTGCCCCACAGCACGCGATCCGGATAATCGGCGACGAGCGGCGCGACGGCGGCCGCGAAGTCGTTCCAGGGCGGCCCCTTGGCGTCGAGCCGGTCGGGGCAGGTGACCTTGGTCCAGATATCGTCGCGGCTGTCGAGCAGCGCGCGGAACGCCCGCATGTCGGGGCCGTGGGGGCCCTGCGTTACGTCCGGCCGGCCCATATGGTCGATCACCAGCAGCGTGGGGATCGCGTCGAGAAAGGGACGCAACTCGGCAAGGATGTCCGCCTCGAAATAGACGACGACATGCCAGCCGAGCGGCTGGATGCGGCGGGCGATCTCCAGGAACTTGTCCTTGGGGGCATCGTCGACGAGGCGCTTGAGGAAGTTGAAGCGCACGCCGCGGATGCCGCCTGCATGCAGTGCCTCCAGCTCGGCATCGCCGATCGCGGGATCGACCACCGCGACGCCGCGCGCACGGCCTTCCGATTTGGCGATCGCGCTGAGCGTCGCCGCGTTATCGGTGCCGTGGCAGCTCGCCTGGACGATGACGTTGCGGGAAAGGCCCAGCCGATCGCGCAGGGCGAACAGCATCTCGGGCCCGGCATCCTCGGGCAGATACTTGGCCTTGGCGCTGAAGGGAAACTCGGCCATCGGCCCGAAGACGTGGCAGTGCGCGTCGACGGCGCCGGGCGGCGGCGTGAAGCGCGGCACGCTGGGATCGGCGTGCCAGCTGGTGATGCGGCTCATGCGAAAACCTCTCCGTCCATCAGCTTTCGCGCGGTGCGCAGCATTGCCGCGGTGACCACTGCGCCGTTTTCGTCCAGTTCCATCACGCAGGTCGTCTCCCCGGTGGGGTGCTCGACGGACAGCGTCTTGCGCCGCCCCGCCGGGATCACCGCGACCTCGGCGGCGGGCGAGCCGGGGAGCAGGCACGCGGTGGCGACGCTCACCGCGCCGAGCACGCCGATCGAGGCGTGCGCACGGTGCGGGATGAAGCTACGCACCGTCACCGCACCGCCGTGTTTGGGTGGCGCAACCAGCATCATCTTCGGCACCGACTTCTCGCGCACGTCGCCCAGGTTCATCCGCTCACCCACCGCGAGGCGGATCGCCTCGATCCGGGCCTTGAGCGCGATATCGGCGTCGAGCGTGTCGCGATCCTCATAGCCGGTGACGCCGACATCCGCTGCCTTCAGCACCACGCAGGGCATGCCGTTGTCGATCAGCGTGACGAGCACGCCTTCCACCACGTCCACCGCGTTGCCGCTGGGCAGCAGCGCGCCGCACGAGGAGCCGGCGGTGTCGCGGAACTCCAGCGGGATGGGGGCGGCGGTGCCGGGCACGCCGTCGATCCGCGCGTCGCCGGCATAGGTGACGCGGGCCTGCGGGGTCTGCACCAGGATCTCGGCGCGCTGGCCGGTATTGACCAGATAGACGCGGACGCGGGTTTCGCCGTCCTGTGCCTCGACCAGCCCGCGTTCGATGGCGAAGGGACCGATGCCGGCGAGGATGTTTCCGCAATTCTGCGCGTCGGAAACGATCGCCTGGTCGACGAACACCTGAAGGAACAGATAGTCGACATCGGCGCCGTCGCGGGTGGATTTGCTGACCACCGCGACCTTGCTGGTCAGCGGATCGGCGCCGCCCATGCCGTCGATCTGGCGCGGATCGGGCGAGCCCATGATCCGCAGCAGGAAGGCGTCGCGCGCGGCCGTGTCGGCGGGCAGGTCGTCGGCGAGGAAGAACGCGCCCTTGGAGGTGCCGCCGCGCATCCACATCACGCGGGCGGAGAGTGGCTCAGACATATTTCAGCCCCATCGCTTCGAGCTTCGGGCGCATGGCGTAGATGTCGAGCCCGAGTTCGCCGGCGGCCAGCCGCTGGCGCTTGGCCTCCTCCAGCGCCTCGCGGGCCTGCGCCTTTTCGAGTACGGCGGCGGCCTGGGCGCGGGGGACGACACATACGCCGTCGTCATCGGCGACGATCACGTCGCCTGCGTTGACCAGCGCGTTCGCGCATACGACGGGCACGTTGACCGAACCGAGCGTGGCCTTGATCGTGCCCTGCGCATGGACCGCCTTGGACCAGACCGGAAAGCCCATCGCGGTCAGGTCGCGTATGTCGCGCACCCCGGCATCGATGATCAGCCCGCGGCAGCCGCGCGCCTGGGCGGAAGTGGCGAGCAGGTCGCCGAAATAGCCGTCGGTGCACGGGCTGGTCGGCGCCAGTACCAGGATGTCGCCCTCGCGCAGCTGCTCGATCGCGACATGCACCATCCAGTTGTCGCCCGGCGGCGCGGAGATGGTGACGGCGCTGCCCGCGATCCGCGCCCCGGCATAGATCGGGCGCATATGCGGTGCGAGCAGGCCGGTGCGGCCCTGCGCCTCGTGCACGGTCGCCACGCCGGCATGGGCGAGGCCGTCGATCACCGCTGGATCGGCGCGCTCGATATTCTGGACGACGATGCCCGACATGGCAGCTCCTCTGGCTTCTTTTGCCGGGGAGGTGCGCGCGTCCGTCGCGGCGAGCCAATCGGAAGGATGGCAGGGCCATTAGTTTTTGCTAATCGTGCTGGGTGCAGGTCGATCAGCTCAATATCCGTCATCTCGCCGTGATGGCCGCCGCGGTGCGTCTGGGCAGCGTCAGTCGCGCGGCGGAGGCGGTGCACCTCACCCAGCCGGCGGCGACGCAGGGCATCGCCAAGCTGGAAGCGCAGCTGGGCCTTGCGCTGTTCGAGCGGCGCGCCACCGGGATGACGCCGACCGAGGCGGCACTGCGGCTGGTGCCGCGCGTCGAGGCGGCGCTGCGGCTGATCGGCAGCAACCGGGTGACGGCGGCGCAGCTCCGCGCCTTCGTGGCGCTCGCACAGCAGGGCAGCTATCCGGCGGCGGCGCAGGGCGCGGGGGTGACGGTTTCGTCGCTCCACCGTGCGGTCGGCGATCTCGGGCTGGCGCTGGGGCAGCGGCTGGTCGATCGGCGCGGGCGCGGGCTGGTACTGACGCATCACGGCGTGCAGGTCGCGCGGCGGCTGCGCCTCGCGCTGGCCGAGCTGCGCGCGGGCGTCGAGGATCTCGGCGAGCTGTTCGGGCGGGCGTCGGGCCGCATCTCGATCGGCGCGATGCCGCTGTGCCGGGCACGGCTGCTGCCCCATGCGATCAATGCGTTCCGGCGCGACCATGCGGGCATCGACCTGCTGATCCACGAAGGGGCGCATGGCGAACTGGTGGGCCCCTTGCGCGACGGCGAGATCGATCTGATGATCGGCGCCGTCCGCGATCCCGCGACGCTGGGGGCGGACCTTGTCCAGACAAGCCTGTTCGACGACCGACCGACGATCATCGGTCGCGCAGGGCACCCGCTGGCGGGCGAAGCGGACCGGCTGGCTGCGCTGCACCGCTACGGCTGGATCGTGCCGCCCGAGGGCACGCCGCTGCGCACGCTGTGGCGAAACCTGTTCGCGGCGATCGGCGGACCGCTGCCGCCGGTGCCGATCGAATGCGGTTCGGTGATGACGATCCGCGAACTGCTCCAGGCGGGGGACGAACTCACGCTGCTTTCGGTCGACCAGCTGTCGGTGGAGCTGGCCAGCGGCATGCTGGTCGATCTGGGCCCGGCGCCGGGTGCGGTGACCCGCACGATCGGCGTGACCCACCGCGCCGACTGGCGGCCGACCCGTGCCCAGGCGGCGTTCCTGGCGACGATCCAGGCTTCGGCCACGGCCCTCTATACGTAAAAACTTATAGCGGGCCGGCGGATTCGATTGGCCGCCGCTGCCGGGCTCGGCCATGCCGCCGCCATGACCGATACGATCGCCCTGATCGGCTTTGGAGAGGCTGGATCCACCTTCGCCCGCGCCGGCGGCTGGGAAGCGGCGCGCGTGTTCGATCGCAAGACCGACACCCACGACGCCGCAGCGATGCGCGAACGCTATGCCGAAGCCGGCGTGGAGGGCGCCGCGACGCTGGCCGAGGCGCTGGCCGGCCGGCCGCTCGTCCTGTCGCTCGTCACCGCCGACCAGGCGCTGGCCGCGGCCGAGGCTGCCGCGCCGCATCTGGCACCGGGCGCACTCTATTGCGACGGCAACAGCGTCGCCCCGCAGACCAAGCAGGCGGCCGCCCGCGCAGTGGAGGCGGCGGGCGCGCACTATGTCGACCTCGCCATCCTCGCGCCGGTCGATCCCGCGCGGCTTGCCGTGCCGCTGTTGCTGAGCGGCGCGCAGGCGGAAGCGGCGGCGGCGGCGCTGGCCGCACTGGGCTTCCAGAATATCCGCGTGGTCGGCGACACCGTCGGCCAGGCCTCGTCTATCAAGATGATCCGGTCGGTGATGGTCAAGGGCATCGAGGCGCTGACCGCCGAGTGCATGCTCGCGGCCGAGGCGGCGGGGGTGCGCGACGCGGTGCTCGCCTCGCTGGATGCCAGCGAGAAGCCGCGGCCGTGGGACGCGCGCGCCGACTATAATTTCGACCGCATGATGATCCACGGGCTGCGCCGCGCCGCCGAGATGGAAGAAGTGGTCAAGACGCTGGAGGCGCTGGGCACCGGCGCCGCCATGACCCGCGGCACTGTCGCGCGCCAGCGCGCGATCGGCACGCTCGGGCTCGGCACCCCGCCGGACGGGCTGGGGGCCAAGCTCGCCGCGATCGAGGAGAGGACGAAATCCGCATGACGATGATCATCGACTGCCACGGCCATTACACCGTGCTGCCCAAGGGCCATGATGCCTGGCGCGAGGCGCAAAAGGCCGCCTTCAAGGCCGGCGAGACGCCGCCGCCCTATCCGGAGATCAGCGACGACGAGATCCGCGAGACGATCGAGGCCAACCAGCTGCGCCTGATCCAGGAGCGCGGCGCCGACCTGACGATCTTCTCGCCGCGTGCATCGGCGATGGCGCCGCATGTCGGCGACGAGGGTGTGGCGCGGGAATGGGCGCGGCGCTGCAACGACCTGATCGCGCGCGTCGTGGGCCTGTATCCGGACGTCTTCGTCGGCGTGTGCATGCTGCCGCAGAGCCCCAAGGCGGACATGGCCGGCTCGATCGAGGAACTGGAGCGCTGTGTCACCGAACTCGGCTTCATCGGCTGCAACCTCAACCCGGATCCCGGCGGCGGCCACTTCACCCATCCGCCGCTGACCGACCGTTACTGGTACCCCTTCTACGAGAAGATGGTCGAGCTGGACGTGCCGGCGATGATCCACGTCTCGGGCAGCTGCAACCCGGCGATGCACGCCACCGGCGGCTATTACATCGCCGCCGACACGATCGCGTTCATGCAACTGCTCGAAGGCGACCTGTTCAAGGATTTCCCGACATTGCGCTTCATCGTGCCCCATGGCGGCGGCGCGGTGCCCTATCACTGGGGGCGCTATCGGGGGCTGGCGGACATGCTGAAGAAGCCGTCGCTCGACGAGCATCTGATGCACAACATCTTCTTCGACACCTGCGTCTATCACCAGCCGGGCATCAACCTGCTGGCCGATGTGATCGACAACAAGAACATCCTGTTCGGCTCCGAGATGGTTGGCGCGGTGCGTGGCATCGACCCCACCACCGGCCACTATTTCGACGATACCAAACGCTACATCGACGCGCTGCCGCTCAGCGAGGCGGAGCGTCACGCGATCTTCGAGGGCAATGCCCGCCGCGTCTTCCCGCGGCTCGACGCGCAGCTGAAGGCGAGGGGGCTATGAGCGGCCATACCGACATCCACGAATATCTGGCGGAACTGGAGGACATCCCCGGCACCCGTGTCTACACCGCTGCGCGGGCGCGGCAGGGGTACTGGATGAACCAGTTCGCGATGAGCCTGATGACGGCCGACAACCGCGAGCGCTTCAAGGCGGACGAGCGCGCCTATCTCGATGCATGGCCGCTCAGCGAAGAGCAGAAGCAGGCGCTGCTCGACCGCGATTACAATCGCTGCCTCGATCTGGGCGGCAACATCTATTTCCTCGCCAAGCTCTTCTCGACCGACGGCCTCAGCTTCCTCCAGGCGGTGGGCACGATGACGGGAATGAGCACGCAGGACTATCAGGCGATGATGGTTGCCGGCGGGCGTTCGCCCGTGGGCGTCCGATCGATCCGGGAGAAACGATGATGGCACGGATTACCGCGGGCGTCGCGACCAGCCATGTTCCCGCCGTGGGGGCAGCGATGGATCTGGGCAAGACCGCCGACGCCTATTGGCAGCCGGTGTTCGCCGGATACGACTGGTCCAAGCATTGGATCGCGCAGGAGAAGCCCGATGTCGTGATCCTGGTCTATAACGACCATGCCTCGGCGTTCGACATGCGGGTGATCCCCACCTTCGCCATCGGCTGCGCCGAGCGCTACGGCATCTGCGACGAGGGCTGGGGTCCGCGGCCGGTGCCCGACGTGATCGGCCATCCCGATCTTGCCTGGCATATCGCGCAGAGCTGCATCCTCGACGAGTTCGACATCACCATCGTCAACGAGATGCAGGTCGATCACGGCCTCACCGTGCCGCTGAGTGTGATGTTCGGCCAGCCCGAGGCATGGCCTGTCCAGGTGGTGCCGATCGCGGTCAACGTCGTCACCTATCCGCCGCCCACCGGCAATCGCTGCTGGCTGCTCGGCGAGGCGATCGCGCGGGCGGTGGCCAGCTATCCGGAAGACCTCAACGTACAGGTCTGGGGCACCGGCGGCATGAGCCACCAGCTCCAGGGGCCGCGCGCGGGGCTGATCAATGCCGAGTGGGACAACCGTTTCCTCGACATGATGAGCGGGCCGCATGGGCCTGAACTGCGCGCCATCCCGCACATCGAATATCTGCGCGAGACCGGGTCCGAAGGCATCGAGATGGTGATGTGGCTGATCATGCGCGGCGCGCTGGGGCGCGACGTGCGGGCGCTGCACCGCCATTATCATGTGCCTGCTTCCAACACCGCGGTCGGGCATCTCGTGCTCGAACCCGTCCGCTGATCCAAGACTTACAGGAGACCTCCATGCGTATTGCCCTGGCCGGCGCCGGTGCGTTCGGCGAAAAGCATCTCGATGGCCTGCAGAAGATCGACGGGGTGGAGATCACCTCGATCATCAGCCGCACCGGCGAGCAGGCCGCCGCGGTCGCCGAGAAATACGGCGCAAAGCACCATTCGACCGAGCTCGCGGATGCGCTGGCCCGCGACGATGTCGACGCGGTGATCCTCTGCACCCCCACCCAGATGCACGCCGAACAGGCGATCGCCTGCATGGACGCCGGCAAGCACGTCCAGGTCGAGATCCCGCTGGCGGACAGCTGGGCGGACTCGCAGGCGGTGCTGGCCAAGCAGCAGGAGACGGGGCTGGTCTGCATGGTCGGCCACACCCGGCGCTTCAATCCCAGCCACCAATGGGTGCACAACCGCATCACCGCGGGCGAGCTCGCCGTCCAGCAGATGGACGTGCAGACCTATTTTTTCCGCCGCAAGAACATCAACGCCAAGGGCCAGCCGCGCAGCTGGACCGATCATCTGCTCTGGCACCACGCCGCACATACGGTGGACCTGTTCGCCTATCAGGCGGGCCGAATCGTCCAGGCGCATGCGGTGCAGGGGCCGATCCATCCCGAACTCGGCATCGCGATGGACATGTCGATCCAGCTGAAGAGCGAGCGCGGCGCGATCTGCACGCTGTCGCTCAGCTTCAACAATGACGGGCCGCTGGGCACCTTCTTCCGCTATATCTGCGACAACGGCACCTATATCGCCCGCTACGACGATCTGGTGGACGGCAAGGAAGCGCCGATCGACGTGAGCAAGGTCGACGTGTCGATGAACGGCATCGAGCTGCAGGACCGCGAGTTCGTGGCCGCAATCCGCGAGGGGCGCGATCCGAACAGCTCGGTGGCGCAGGTGTTCGATTGCTACCGCGTGCTCGGCGAGCTGGAAGCGCAGCTGGCCGGCTGAGCCTTCGTGGCCGCGCGCTCGCGAAAGGCGCGCGGCGACATGCCGACATGCCGCGCGAAGAAGCGCGAGAAATAGGCGGGATCCTCGAAGCCCACGGCGTCGGCGATCTCGCCCACCGACAGGTTGGAATAGAGCAGCAGCCGCCGCGCCTCGAGCAGTGCGCGGGCATCGAGCATCGCGGCCGGGCTGCTGCCGGCGACCCGCGCGCAGGCGAGCCGAAATGCGGTGACGCTCACCCCCAGCGCCCGGGCGTGCACGCCGACGGGTTCGCGAAACCGGAACCGCTCCTCGATCCGCGCCCGCAGCTGCGCGACGATCTCCGCCTCGCGCCGGTTTCCGGTGCCTTCCGCGTGCGCCGGCCGGGCATGGCGCAGGCTGCGTACCAGGATGGCGAGCAGCGCCGCCTCGACCGCCGCGCGCTGGCCGGGTGCGGACCAGTTCAGTTCCTGCTGCACCTCGGCAAGCAGCGCGGCGACCGCGTCGCGCTCGGGCATCGCGAGCGACAGCGCCTGGGGCGTGCGGAACAGCGCTTCCAGCGCCGCGTCGCGCGTGGCGAGCTGCGCGAAATAGCTGTCGGCGATGGTGCATACCCAGCCGCGGGACTCGCGATGCCAGGTGAAGCCGTGAACGATCCCCGCCGGCACCAGCAGCAGCGCGGGCGCGTCGAACACCACTGTCTCGGCTTCGGCGGTCATCGATCCGCCGCCCTCGGCGATCAGGATCACATGGTGGAGATCGCGGTGGAGGTGCGGGCGGATCGTCCATTCACTCGGGCGCGAGCGATCGTCGAGGCTCTCGACGTGCACGAACCCCTCGGTCACGCCGCGCTGCGGCTCGCCATAGAGGTAGAAGGCGGGGACGGGGCTGCGCTCGCGCATCGGATAGTTGTTGCACGACCGGGCGAATCGTCCAAGTAAAAGGTTGATCTCTCCCTCACGCGGCGCCCCCGGTTGCGGCAGCATCACCGCCAACGAAAACATGTGGAGAGGCGCATATGCGAACCCAGGTTGCGATCATCGGTGCGGGTCCCGCTGGCCTGTTGCTCGGCCATCTGCTGCGGGCGGAAGGCATCGAGGTCGTCGTCGTCGAGCGCGCGACGCCCGACTATGTCCTTGGCCGCATCCGCGCCGGCGTGCTGGAGCGCACCGCCACCATGCTGATGGAGCGGGTGGGGCTGGCAGACCGTATGCACCGCGAAGGCCTGCCGCACGACGCCTTCGCGCTGGCCGATGGCGACCGGCTGATCCGCATTCCCGTCACCGAGCTCACCGGCCATCACGTGCTCGTCTATGGCCAGACCGAACTGACCCGCGACCTGATGGAAGCGGCCCCCGAACGCGGCCTCCAGGTGGTCTACGGCGCGGCGGACGTCGCGCTGCACGATGTCGACAGCGATGCGCCCTATCTCACCTACACCAGGGACGGCCGCGAAGAACGGATCGACGCCGATTTCCTCTGCGGCTGCGACGGCTTTCACGGTCCCTCGCGCAAGGCGATCCCGGGACATGTCGGCACCGCCTATGAGAAGGTCTATCCGTTCGGCTGGCTCGGCATCCTGGCCGACGTGCCGCCCTGCCACCACGAGCTGATCTACGCCAACCACGATCGCGGCTTCGCGCTCGCCTCGATGCGCTCGGCGACGCGCAGCCGCTATTACATCCAGGTGCCGGTGGACGAGGATATCGGCCTCTGGCCCGATGACCGGCTGTGGGACGAGCTGGCGGTGCGCCTGGGGCCCGAAGCGGCAGCGAACCTCACCCGCGGCCCGGCGATCGAAAAGTCGATCGCGCCCTTGCGCTCCTTCGTCTTCGAGCCGATGCGCCATGGCCGGCTGCTGCTCGCGGGCGACAGCGCGCACATCGTGCCGCCCACCGGCGCGAAGGGGCTGAACCTGGCCGCTTCGGACGTGCATTACCTGTCCGATGCGCTGGTCCGCCACTTCAAGGCGGGGGATCAGGACGCGATCGGCGGATATTCGCAAAAGGCGCTCGCACGGGTCTGGAAATCGGAGCGCTTCTCGTGGCAACTGACCAAGCTGATGCATCGTTTCCCGGATAGCGATGCGTTCGATCGCCGGATGCAGCTGGCCGACCTGGACTATATCGCCACGTCGCGCGCGGCCCAGACGACGATCGCCGAAAACTATGTAGGATTGCCGCTCTGACCATGACGACGCTGCCCACCCGTACCATCGGCCCGTTCACCGTCTCCGCGATCGGGCTCGGTTGCATGAACCTCAGCCACGCCTATCTGCCGCGCCCCGATGCGGCCGAGGGGGCGCGGCTGCTGCTCCACGCGCTGGATGCGGGGGTGACGTTCCTCGATACCGCGGCACTCTATGGCTTCGGCGCGAACGAGGAACTGCTGGGCCGCAGCGTGATGCACCGCCGCGCCGAGTTCACGCTGGCGAGCAAATGCGTGCTGGGAGGGGCGGACGGCAAGCGCGGGATCGACGGCAGCCCGGAGGCGATCACCGGCACGCTGGAGGATTCGCTGCGCCGGCTGGGTACCGAGCATATCGACCTTTATTACATGCACCGGCTGGATCCGAACGTGCCGATCGAGGAATCGGTCGGCGCGCTCGCCCGCGCGGTGGAGGCGGGCAAGATCGGCGCGATCGGCCTTTCCGAAATGTCGGCGGCGACGCTGCGCCGCGCCCATGCCGTACATCCGATCGCGGCGATGCAGACCGAATATTCGCCGTGGACGCGCAATCCCGAGATCGCCGTGCTCGATGCCTGCGCCGAGCTGGGCACCGGCTTCGTTGCCTTCTCGCCGGTCGCACGCGGGCTGCTCGCCGGCGGGGTGGGCGCCGAAGGCGTGCCGCAGGGCGATCTGCGGGGCGGCATGCCGCGCTTCCAGGGCGACAATCTTGCCCACAATCTGGCGATGGCCGCCCGTTTCCGCGCGATCGCCGAGGCCGCCGGCTGCACCATGGCGCAGCTCTGCATGGCCTGGGTGCTGTCGCGGCGCGACTTCATCGTGCCGATCCCCGGCACCACCCGGATCGATCATCTCGACGACCTGCTCGGCACCTTCGCGCACCCGGTGCCGGTCGAGGCGCTGGCGCAGGTGGATGCGCTGTTCCCGCCCAATGCCGCCGCCGGCCCGCGCTATGCCCGCGAAGCCCAGACGCAGGTGGATACCGAGACCTGGGCCGACGAGCCGCTCGCCTCCTAGCGCATTTTCAAGTTGACCGTTTACGGTCGACGGCTCGGAATTGCGGCAATCAGAAACCTAGAGCGTCTTCACTCAACGTGAAAACGCTCTAGCCGCCGGCTACGCCGTCAACATCCGGAATGCCTTGCGGTTGGCGATCGCCGCGCCGGCATGGCCGCGCATCAGCCGCTCGGCCTGGTCGGCATCGCCGCTGCGGATCGCCTGGAACACTGCATGGTGCTCGCGGTGCGCGGCGAGCAGGTGGCGATATTCGCCTTCCAGGTCGTCCCAGTCCAGCGCCAGCGCTGCGGCGGACGCGAAGGGCAGGTGGTTGTTGCGCGTCAGCGCCAGTTCGATCGACGGATTGCCGCTCGCGGCGATCAGCAGATCGTGAAAGGCAAGGTTGTAGCGATAGAAGCCGTCGAGATCGCCGTTTTCCAGATAGCCCTTGGCGAACAGCGCGTCGCCGTCGGCCAGGATCGCGGCGAGGCGCGCTTCCTCCTGCGCGGTCGGCCGGCGTTCCGCCAGGCGCCGTGCCGCCAGCCCTTCCAGCGCGCCGCGCACCTCGATGGCGCCGGTGATCGCATCGGCATCCACCGGGCGGGGCGTATAGCCGCGCGCGCCGAGCTTCACGACCAGCCCTTCATGCTCCAGCGCGCGCAGGGCGGTGCGCACCGGCATCCGAGAGACGCCCAGCGCCTCGGCCGTGGGAATCTCGGCGATCCGGTCGCCGGGCTTGATCGTCCCGTCGGCGATCATCCGGCGGAGCGCGACCAGCACCTGCTGGCCCGGCTTGGCAGGCTTTTCCATCGCGCGGGGTTAAAGCACCGGTGCGGCGCCGGGCAAGGGGTTAGGCGGCGACCTCCGCCTCGGGCGCGCGCTCTGCCGCGATCGCACGCTCGATCATCAGCCGCGAACGCACGCCGCCGGCATCGATGTTGAGCTTCATCAGCCGGCGTTCGGGATAGCGCAGCAGATTGGCCTGTTGCCGCTCCAGCATCTCCAGGTCTTCGCCGAAGATCTTGCCCTGCCCGGCGCGGATGGTGTCGGTCAGCGCCTCGTCGGCCACCGCGAAGCGGCGCGCCATGCCCCAGAAATAATGGTGCGAGGTCTCGGTCTCCGGGGTGATGAAGTCGACGACCGTGCTGGACGCCTTCCAGCGATCCTCGGCGTGGTAGCCACCCTTGCCGGCGAGCGCGACGCCGACTTCGATCAGGACATGGCTGGGGAGGGTGAAGCGGCAGATCTGCCAGCGGTCGACCGGCTGGTCGTCCGGGAGCCCGGCGCCGCGCAGCGCCATCTTCCAGAAGGGCGGGGCCTCGATGCCGTCCATGAAGCGGCGGGTGACGACCTGCCCGTCCTCGACCAGCGTTTCCACCGGCGCCTCGTCGATTTCCTTCTGGCCGATGCTGGTGCTGTGGACATAGGTCTCGTGGGTGAGATCCATGAGGTTGTCGACCATCAGGCGATAGTCGCAGGCGATGTGGTAATAGCCGCCGCCATACGCCCATTCGGGGCTCTCGGCCCAGGCGAGATGGTGGAGCTTGGCGGGATCGGCGGTCTCGGCCTCGCCGGGCCAGACCCAGATGAAGCCATAGCGCTCGATGACGGCGAAGCGACGGATGCCGGCGAACTTCTCCACCCGCTGGCCGGGCATCGAGGTCGCGCGTCCGGCGCACCCCATCACCAGGCCGTGATAGCCGCACACCAGCGCCCCGTCCTGCACGAAACCCAGCGACAGCGGCGCGCCGCGATGCGGGCAAAAGTCCTCCAGGGCGACGACCTGCCCTTCCGCGCCGCGGAAGAACACCAGGGGCTGCCCGCAGATCGTGCGGCCGAGCGGGCGATCGGTGAGTTCGCCGGCGGATGCAGCAACGTACCAGGCATCCTTGGGCCAGGGTTGCGAATCGCTAGGCGGGGTGGCGGCTTGCCCGAGCATGATGCGTACTCTCCATTATTGGATCCAATAGAAGCTCAAGCGGGCGCGGTGTCAAGCGTGGCCTCGTGCCGAAGCGTCGCGAGCATCTCGGTGGCGGCGGCCGCGAAGGCGGCGCAGTCCTGCTGCGCGGACGGAAGTGCCTGGCGGAAATTGACGAAGCCGTGAATCATGCCCGAGGCCTCCAGCCTTCGTACCGGAACGCCGCGCGCTTCCACCCGGTCGGCATAGGCATGGGCCGCGTCGTGCAGCGGATCGAGCGCGGCGGTGTGCAGCAACAGCGGCACCATGGGGATCGGCCCGTCCAGGCAATCGTGGCGCGGATCGCCGATCGCGGCATCATATTGCCGGTTGAACCAGGCCCCGTCTTCGGTGCTGAGGAAAAAGCCTTGGCCAAAGGCGCGCTGGGAGGGCCAGTCGGTTCCCCCGCCGACATAGGGATAGAGAGTCCAGCAGGCCAGCACGGGCACCTCCGCGGGCCGACGCGCCAGCTGCTGCGTCGTCACGATGGCGAGATTGCCGCCCGCACTGTCGCCGCAGGGGATGATGCCGGTCACCTGGAAGCCGAAGATGTCGGGCGCCTGCGCGATCCAGCGTGCGGCGGCTTCGGCATCTTCGACAGCGGCGGGGAAGCGATGTTCGGGGGCCAGACGATAGTCGATTGCCAGCACCGGCAGATCCAGCGTGTCGGCCAGCCAGGTGCAGAAGCTGTGATGCGTGCCGAGATCGCCGATCACGAAGCCGCCGCCATGGAAGAACAGGACCAGCGGACCGGACAGGCGATCGAGCCGCCGATCGTAGAGCCGCGCGGCGATCGGCCCGGCGGGGCCCGGCACCGTCCAATCCTGCACCCGCGCCAGCGGGAGCGGGGGCAGATCGGCGACGGCGCAATTCGCCCGCATCACCAGCCGCGCTGCCTCGACCGGCAATGCAGACAGCGGCGGAGCGACGTTCTCCGCCAGATAGGCAAGGAAGGCGGCAACGTCGGGCCGCGGCGTGGCTGCGCTCATATTTCCTGCTCCATCAGCAGCACCGGCTTGATGACGGCGCCGGTTTCCGAATCGTGGACGGCCTGGGCGATGGCGGTGAAGGGATAGGTGCGGACCAGCTTCTCCATCGGCAGCCAGCCGGCCCGGTAATGTTCGATCAGCTCGGGGATGAAGCGTTGCGGATCGATGCCGCCTTCCACCACGCCGACGATCCGCCGGCCGAGGCTCATGATCGCGGACGCGTCGATCGCGAGCTTGGGATCGGACGGATAGGCGCCGACCAGCGCCAGCGTGCCGCGCGCGGCGAGCAGGCCGACTGCCGGCCCGAGCAGCGCCGGGACGCCGGTGGTGTCGACGATATGGTCGAACGGCCCGCTGAGCATTTCGAGACCGGTAGCGGTGTCGGTCGCGCCCAGCTCGCGCCCGAGCTCGAGCCGGTGCGCGTGGCGGTCCAGCAGCGCGATCCGCCCTGCGCCGGCGATCGCCGCCGCCATCACTGCCGCCAGCCCTACGGCGCCGGCGCCGAACACCGCGATCGACTGGCCGGCGTCGACCTTCAGCGTCTCCAATACGGTACCGGCACCGGTCTGGATGCCGCAGCCGAGCGGGGCGAGCAGGTGGAGCGGCAGATCGGCATCCACCTTCACCACGTTGCGCGGATGGGCGAGTGCGTGGGTGGCGAAGGCGGACTGGCCGAAGATGTTGCTGCCGATCCGATCCGCGCCCCGCCACAGCCCGCCCTGTTCGGGCGCGAGCGCGCCGAGGAAGTTGCGCGGAAAGAATTCGGGGCAGTAGCCGGGCTGATGGTCGTGGCAGGCCGGGCAGGCGCCGCAGCTGTCGAAGCTGAGCAGCACCTGGTCGCCGGGAGCGAGGCCCGTCACCCCCGGTCCCACCGCCTCGACCACGCCGGCGCCCTCGTGCCCGAACACGGCAGGAAAGGGCACCGGCAGCGCGCCGTCGCGCATCACCATGTCGGTATGGCAGACGCCGCAGGCGACGATCCGAACCAGCACCTGCTCGGTGCCCGGCGCGTCGATCCGCAGCGTCTCGATCCGGAAGCTGCCGCCTGCCGTCTCGGTAACGGCCGCCTGGATGTCCATGATCGTGCTTCCCCTAGAATTTGAAGCCGAAGCGCGCATACCATTCGCGCGGGCGGCTATAGGTGCCGAAGAAGGTGCCGTCGGCGATGTTCGCGCCGCCGGAGGTGAGGTAGCGGTTGTCGGTGAGGTTGGTGCCGCCCACCGTCAGCGTCCAATGGTCGCCGGGCTCCTGATAGGCGATGCTGGCGTTGACCAGATCCACCGCCGCGCGCCGAAGCACGAAGGTGCGCTGGGTATCGTTCCACACGCTGCTGGCGTGGCTCCAGTCGGCGAGCAGGGTCACCGAACCGCCATTGCCGATCCGCGTTTCGTAGCGCGGCGAGATGTTGATCTTCCAGTTCGGCGTCTTGGGCAGCGGCGCGCCGACCACGGTGCCCGCCTGGAAGGGACTCGGCCCGCCCACCGCGGCGGCGGCGGCCGAGACGCGGGTGTAATAGGCGTCGATATAGCCGATCGAGCTGTTGATCGTGAGACCGCGCACCGGGGCTGCGATCGCTTCCAGCTCGAACCCGCGGATCCGCGCATCGCCGGCATTCGCGATGGTGGGCGAGGTGCCGATCTGGATGTTGAGCTGGATGTCCTTGTAGTCGGTGGTGAACGCAGCGGCGTTGAGCTGCAGCTTGCGATCGAACAGCGACGACTTCACGCCGACCTCGATGGTGGTCGCGTTTTCCTCGTTGAAGTCGGGCGCGACATTGCCCTGCGGGTTGGTCAGCCGGGTCGTCCAGCCGCCGGTCTTGTAGCCGCGCGACCAGCTGCCATAGACCATCACGTCGTCGTTCGGATGCAGCTGCACGCCGAACTTCGGCGAGAAGTCGCTGAACGTCTTGCGGTTCATGCCGGGCACATAGACGCGCACCGGGTTGTTCGGATCGGGATAGCCAAGGCCTGCCTGGCAGGGGATCGGCGCTAGCGGGAAGGGGCCGTTCGGCGTGATGTTGCCGTTCGCATCCGAACAGCCGAACAGCTTGTAGTTGAAGCCGTTCAGCTCCTGCTGACCGCCCTCGAACCGCTTCTTCTCGCTGGTGTAGCGGCCGCCGATCGTGAGGCCGAGCCAGTCGAACGCGCGATAGTCGACCTGCCCGAACGCGGCATAGTTGGCGGTCTCGAGCCGATTGGGGCCGTCGACCTGGACCTGGCCCTCGGCGAAGGTCACGTAATCATGGAGGTTGCCGGCTTCCTTGAAGTAATAGCCGCCGAGCACGTAGTTCAGCTTGTTGTCCAGCGCCTTGCCGAGCAGCTGCACTTCCTGGCTGAACTGCCATTGGCGCATGGTGAAGCTGAGCTGGAGGAAGTTGAGCGGCGATCCGTCCGCATCGAGCCCTGCGCTCCAGTTGAGCTGGCGATAGGCGGTGATCGACTTGAGCGCGATCGCATCGCTCAGGTCATAGTCGATCACGCCGGAGAAGCCCCAGTTCTTCAGGTCGGAAAAGGCGTTGCCGGTGGCATAGCTCTTGTCCGGATCGGCGATCAGGTAGCGGCTGTCCCAGGGCAGGCGATTGTTCGACGGATTGCTGTCGACATTCACCCCGGCATAGCTCGGCACCTGGAAGCGCGGGTTGAACTGGGTGCCGGAGGTGCCGCACAGCGCCGAGGCGCCGCGCGCGGCGATCTGGGCCTGGGTGGCGCCGATGCAGAAATTGTACAGTCCGGCGAAGTTGAAGCCGGTGGTGCCGGTGGGATCGAACCCGGTGCCGGGCAGGTTGGCCGTGCCCGCGAAATTGCCGGGGACCGTCTCCGCCGTGGCGATCAGCTTGTTGGCGCTGGTGCCCTTGTCGCGGCTGTAATCGCCCGAGAGGGTGAGGGTAAGTGGCCCGCCGTTCGACCATTTTGCCTTGCCGCGCAGGTTCCAGTTGTCGTTGCCGCCCTCGCGCGGGGAATTGCCGTATCCGGCGGCGGAGAAGGCGGTGTAGGACGGCGTGTTGTTGGCGCGCTGGTCCGGATAGGGGATGCGCTTGAGGAAGCCGTCGCGCGATTGCACGCCGAAGCTGAGGATCGTGCCCAGCTCGCTGGTGATCGGAATGTCGATCGCGCCGCGCACGCCAAGCCGCTTGTAGCTGCCGGTGGTCACGTCGCCCTGGACGCGGAAATTCTTGCCCGGATCGCGCGTGACGATCGAGATCGCGCCGCCGATCGTGTTGCGCCCGAACAGCGTGCCCTGCGGGCCCTTCAGCACCTCGACGCGCGCCACGTCCATCAGGTCCTGGTTCGCGCCCACGGTGCGGGCGAGATAGACGCCGTCGAGATAGAGGCCGACGCCGGGATCGATGTTGAAGGCGAAATCGTCCGAGCCGATGCCGCGGATATAGGCGGAGAGTACGGCGGGCGATCCGGAAAAGGGTGTGCCGGCATCGAGATTGACGTTGGGCGCGAGTGCCGAAAGCTGGGCGACGCTGCCGACGGCGCGCTCCTGCAGCGTGTTCGCCCCGAAGGCCGAAATGGCGATCGGCACGTCCTGGACGTTTTCGGCGCGCTTCTGCGCCGTCACGACGATTTCGGCGATGCCGCTATCCTGTTGCTTGGATTCCGGCTGGGCAGGTTGTTCGGTGGTTTGGGCCCAGACGGGCGCCGTCCATGCCGCCGAAGCGAGCAGGGCGGTGGCGAGACCTATGCGCATTTTCCTCTCCCGATGACACGCCTTTTGGCGTCTTATGGGAGGAGGCTAGCGCTTCGCCGCGGACCCGTCTTGGACGGGCGCGCACCGCGATCAGGACGGACGCGCACCAGCCATGCGCCATTCGCGCGGCGTGGTACCGAAGCGGCGGCGGAAACAGCGACTGAAGAAGGCGGCGTCGTTGAAACCGAGCGCAAAGGCGATGTCGGTCACGCTGCGCCCCGGCTCTGCCACCAGCAGTTCGGCCGCGCGGGTGAGCCGGCGTTCGGTGACGAAGGCGGTGGGCGTCAGCCCGGTCTCGCGCAGGAACGCCTTCTGGACGGCGCGGGGGCTCAGGCCGGTTGCGGCGCACAGGCTCGCCGTGCCGAGCTCGGGATCGTTCAGGTGCCGCAGCGCATAGGCGACCGGCGTCTCGGCGCCGCCTGCGACGAACGGCGCGTTACGCTGCTGGCGGCAGACGAGCCGCGTCGCGTCGACCAGCAGTTCGCCCACGCCGTCATCCACGGCGCCGAGCATCGCGCGCTGGTCCCAGAGCCCCAGCAGCATATGGTTGAGAAAGGCGACATGGGGGTCCTGCCCCGGCAGCAGCCGGCCATGCAGCGCGCCCAGCCCGATCCCGTCGCCCAGCAGTGCGGAGGGGACTTGCAGGATCAGGCATTCGTTCGCGTCGGAAATGTCGATCGCATAGGGCCGGCTGTCGTCGGCGATCAGGATGTCGCCCATGCCCCCGGAGACGGCCGCGTCGCCGTGCAGCATCGTCAGCCGCCCGCGCCGCTGGAGATGGAGCAGCACGTTATGCCCGTCGCGATTGACCTCGCGCCGTACCTGCGCCCGCCCGCTGCGGGCGCGGGCGAGGCCCACCGGACCCAGGTTCCACCGGGCGAGATCGGCGCGGATGCCTTCCGGGGCGATGGCGGTCATGCCCGGAAAGGCTTCGGCGACGATGTCGCGCCAGAAGAGGTGCCGCCGTTGGAGCGGCACCCCCTGGGTGGTGAAATGTTCGACCGCGCTCAGGCCGAAGGCTCCAGCTCGACGGCGTTGACGATGTGCGCCTGGGTATATTCGTGCAGCCCCGCCTGGCCGAGCTCGCCGCCCAGGCCCGACTGCTTCGATCCGCGGAACGGAATGCGCGGGTCGATGGCGAGATGCTGGTTCACCCACACCGTGCCGCTGTCGATCTTCATTGCCACTTCGGTCGCGCGGGCGACGTCGCGGCCCCAGATCGTGCCGCCAAGGCCATAGTCGGAATCATTGGCGCGGGCGATCACCTCGTCGATGTCGCGATACTTCAGCACCGGCAGCACCGGGCCGAACTGTTCCTCGCGGACCAGCGGGGCATCGTCGTCGAGGTCGCGGACGATCGTCGGCGGGATGAAATAGCCGGGGCGATCGAGCGCGTCGCCGCCGGCCAGCACGGTGCCGCGCTGCCTGGCATCCTCGATCAGCGCCTTCACCTTCTCGAACTGCATCGCATTCTGCACCGGGCCGACCTTGGCACCCTGCTTGGCGCCGTCGTCGACCACCGCGTCGCGGGCAAGCTGGGCGATCTCGGTGCAGAATTCCTCGTACATGCCCTCGGGCACATAGGCGCGCTTCACCGCCACGCAGATCTGCCCGGCATTGTACATCGCGCCCTGGAACACCTTCTTCGCGGCCAGCGCCGGCTCGACATCGTCGAGCACGATCGCGGCATCGTTGCCGCCCAGCTCCAGCGTCACGCGCTTCACGCCCTCGGCGGCGCTCGCCATCACCTTCTTGCCGGTCGCGGTGGAGCCGGTGAAGGCGACCTTGGCGACGTCCGGATGGGTGGTGAGCAGCGCGCCGAGGTCGTTCTGGTCGCAGATGATGTTGATCACGCCCGGCGGCAGCAGCTCGGCGAAGATCTCGCCCAGCAGCAGCGAGGTGAGCGGGGTGGTCGGCGCGGGCTTGAGCACCATGGTGTTGCCGGCGACCAGCGCCGGGCCGATCTTGTTCGCCGCCAGGATCATCGGGAAGTTCCACGGCGTGATCGCCGCGACCACGCCCAGCGGGGTGCGATGCTCGACGACGCGATTGCCGCCCTCGTCGCGCAGCACCTTGGTTTCAGGCCGCATCTCGGTGAAGGCGCGCAGCGTGAACACCGTACCCATCACCTCGCCCGTTGCCTGGTCGAGCGGCTTGCCCTGTTCGGTGGTGAGCAGGCTGGCGAATTCGCTCAACCGCTCCTGCAGCCGCGCGGCGACCGCCTCGACCTTGGCGGCGCGTTCCTCGATCGGCGTCGCGGCCCAGGCGGGGAAGGCGGCCTTGGCCGCAGCGACGGCGGCGTTGAGCTGCGCGGCGTCCGCCTTCGGGCAGCGCGCGAACGGCTGGGCGGTGGCAGGATTGATCACGTCGAACTGCGATGCGCCGTCCACGGCCTCGCCATTGATCAACAGCTTGAAGGTGCGTTCCAATGCCATTCTCCTAAAACAGGCCGCGACTCGCTGCGGCGGATCTTCTATTTTGATAAAATGTATCCCAGGCATACCAACCGGACAAGATGACCAAGCCCGCTCCCCAGGATCCCGAACTCGACGCGCTCATCGGTTACCAGCTGCAGATGGCGCGCCTGCGACTGATGGAGGCCGCGTATGCCGCGCTGGCGCCGTACGGCATCTCGCCCGCGCGGGTGACGGCGCTGGCGCTGATCCGCGCCCAGCCGGGCCTTGACCAGTCGGCGCTCGGCAGGGCCCTGTCGATCAACCGCGCGAGCGCGATGAAGCTGGTCAACCTGCTGGTGGAGCGCGGGCTGGTGGAGCGGCGCGCGGGGCGCAACCTGCGCAGCCATGCGCTGCACCTGACCGGTGAAGGCGAGACGCAGCTGCCCGAAATGATCGCGCGGCTGCGCGATTCCGAGGCGCCGCTCCTCGCCGATCTGTCCAGAACCGAACATGCCGCGCTGCTCCAGCTGCTGCAACGGATCCACGAACCGCTCAGCTGCGATTGAGGTCGTAGGCGCCCAGCCCGGGCTTGTAGCTCTTTTCGTCGATGAACTGGCGGATGCCTTCCTTGCGGCCTTCGCTCTTGTCGTGGAAGTTGGCCGCTTCCTGCATCCGCACGAGATAGTCCTCGGCCTCGTCATAGGTCAGGTTGCCGACGCGGCGCACCGCGTCCTTGGCGAATTTGAGCGCTACGGGGTTCTTCTTGAGCAGTAGTTCGGCGATTTCGCGGGTGCGCGCTTCCAGCCGGTCGAGCGGCACGCTTTCGTTGACCAGCCGGCAGGCGGCGGCCTGCTTGCCGTCGATCAGGTCGCCGGTGAGCGTCAGCCACATCGCGTCGCGCATCGGCAGCAGATCGACCACCACCTTGGTGACGCCGCCGCCCGGCAGGATGCCCCAGTTGATCTCGCTCAGCCCGAACTTGGCGTCGTCGGCTGCCACGGCCAGGTCGCAGGCGAACAGCGGGCCGAAGCCGCCGCCGAAGCACCAGCCATTGACCATCGCGATCGTCGGCTTCTGGAACCAGCGCAGGCGGCGGAACCAGCCATAGCTTTCGCGCTGCGACCGGCGGATGCCGCCTAGTCCCTGCGCTTCGGTTTCGCGGAAATATTCCTTGAGGTCCATGCCGGCGGACCAGGCATTACCCTCGCCGCTCAGCACCAGCACGCCGACATCGTCGCGGAATTCCAGCTCGTCGAACACTTCCGCCATGCGCCGGTTGAGCGCGGGGTTCATCGCGTTACGTTTTTCGGGCCGGGCGAAATAGACCCATGCGATGCGGTCCTCGACGCGATACGAAACGCCGTCCTTGGTGATCATCCGAACCTCTCCATCGATTGCCGTTTGAATGTATCATTGGCATACAATAAGCCGTTCGGGAAGGGGCAGCGTTCGATCTGCCCGCAAGGAGAGTTGTCTATGTCCAAGCCGTTGCCCAGCTTCGTTTTTCTCTGCGGGTTGCTCAGCGATGCGCGGGTATGGGCGCCGGTGGCGGAGGCGCTGCCGGGCCGGATCTTCGCATTTCCGGGTTTTGATTCGCTCGCGGCGATGGCGGAGTCGGTGCTCGCCGCCACGGCTGGCCCGCTGGTACTGGTCGGTCATTCGATGGGCGGGCGTGTCGCGCTGGAGGCGGTGCGGCAGGCGCCCGATCGGATCGCGGGGCTGGTGCTCGCCAATACCGGGGTGCATCCGCCCGCGGAAAGCGAGGGGGCAGGGCGCCAGCGACTGATCGATATCGCCCAGGGGCAGGGGATGGCGGCGCTTGCCGAGGCCTGGCTGCCGCCGATGATGGGCGCAGCGCCGGCGCGGGTGGCGGCGCTGATGCCGGGCCTGCGCGCGATGGTGGAGGGGTATTTGCTGCAGGCCTATCTCGGCCAGATCACCGCGCTGCTCGGCCGTACCGATGCGGGGCCGGTGCTGGCGGGGTATCGCGGCCCGGTGCTGCTGCTCTCGGCCGATCAGGACCGCTGGTCGCCGCCTGCCCAGCACGCGGCGATGCATGCGCTCGCACCGCAGGCCACGCTCCGGATCGTCGAAGGCGCGGGCCACATGCTGCCGGTCGAGGCGCCCGAGGCGACGGCGGCGGCGATTGCCGATTGGGCCGTTGCCCATGGTCTGCTCCACCGCGGCGCGGATTCGACCTAACGGTGTTTGGCCGTCGGCACGGGACAGGGGAGCCCGTGCCGACGGCCTTCCCCGGGGGGATTCAGGCGGTGAGGATCAGCGCGTCGAGCGCCACCGCGCCGTCGGGACGGGCGATCACCGGGTTGAGGTCGATCTCGCGAATGGCGGGCGTGCCTGCCAGCAGGCGGCCGAGCGTCTGCACGATCGCCGCCACCGCATCGAGGTCCACCGCCGGTGCCCCGCGATAGCCGTCGAACAGCGCCGCACCCTTCAGGCGACGCAGCGCCGCGACGATGCTCTCGCGGGTGAGGTCCGGGGGCAGCAGGCACACGTCCTTCATCAGCTCGGCGGTTACCCCGCCCAGCCCGACCAGGATCACCGGCCCCCATTCGGGATCGTTGCGCGCGCCGACGATCAGCTCGACGCCGCGTTCGCCCATCGCCTCGACCACCGCGCCGTCGAGCACGATGCCGGCATCATAGGCTGCGACGTTGGCGTAGAGTTTTCGCCACGCCGCCCGCAGCGCCGCTTCGTCGGCGATGGAGAGGATCACCCCGCCCGCATCGCTCTTGTGGCTGAGCGCTACCGCCTGGGCCTTCAGCGCAACCGGATAGCCGACCCGTTCCGCGATCGCGACGGCCTCGTCCGGCGTCTGGGCGAAGTCGCCCGGCGGGAACGGGATGCCGAGCGGGGCGAGCGCGCGCTTCGCCAGATATTCGGGCACCACGCCGCGCGGCAGCGCGATAGCCACCGGCGTCGCGGCCTCCACCGCCTGGTGCCGCTCGGGTTCGAGCAGGCGCGTCAGCGCGCGGAAGGCGCGGTCGGCGGTGGGGAAATAGGGGACATTCTCGGCGTGCAGCGCCGCGATCATCTCCGGCGGCACCGGTGCGCCTTCGTCCAGCCCGGCGAAGATCACCGGCTTGGTCGGGGCCAGCGTCCGCACCGCCGCGGTGATCGGCGGGAACTTGCGCGCGCAGGTGCCGGCATCGGTCTGGATGATGCCCAGCACGACCGCGGCATAGGCCGGGTCGGCAAGGAGCGGATCCAGCGTGCGGCGGTACAGGTCGGGATCGACAAGGGCCTGGGCGGTGAGGTCCATCGGGTTGGAAACGCCGATGAAGTCCGGCAGCGTCGCGCGGATCGCGTCATGGGTCGCGCCGCCGATCGCCGGCAGGGGCATGCCGATCCGCTCGGCGAGGTCGAGCGTCAGCGCCTTGAACGCGCCCGATTCCGCCAGCACCGCCACGCCGCCCTGCGGCAGCGGCGGGGTGCGCGCGAGGATCTCGGCGACGTCACCCAGCTCCTCCAGGCTTTCGACCACCACCACGCCGGCGCGGGTGACCTTGGTCTTCATCAGCGACCAGTCGCCCGCCATCGCGCCGGTGTGCGTCGCGGCGCTGTCGCGCGCGGCGCTCGACGTGCCGGGGTGGAGCAGCACGATCGGCTTGCCCGCCGCCTTGGCCTGCGCCGCGAGCGCCAGGAAGCGCGCCGGCTTGCGGAACTGCTCGACGATCATCGCGATCACGCGCGTGTTCGGCTCGTCGATCAGCCAGGCGACATAATCCTCGACGCCGGAGGCCGCTTCGTTGCCGGTCGAGATCCAGGCCGAGACGCCGAGCTGCTTGGCCGTCAGCGTGGTACCGAGCACCGCCGCCATCGCGCCGGACTGCGAGACGATGCCGACGCAGGGGAGGCCCGTCACGTCGAGCGGTGGCATCTCGACGAAGGTGAGGGGGACGCCGGCGACGTTGTTGGTCAGGCCGAGGCAGTTCGGCCCTTCCACCACCATGCCGTGCTCGTGGGCGATGCGCGCCACTTCGGCCTGCGCCGCCAGCCCGTCCGCGCCGCCCTCGGCGAACCCCGCCGAGAAGATGATCGCCGCGCCCACGCCGCGCGCGGCCAGCGCCCGGATGGCGTCGAGCACGGCGGGGCCGGGAATGGCGAGGATGGCGGCGTCCACCCCGTGCGGGAGCTGGTCGATCGAGGCGAGGCAGGGCCGCCCCTCGATCGTTTCCCGCTTGGGGTTGATCAGGTGGATATCGCCCGCGAAGCCGTGGCGGACGAGGTTGGCGAGCACCGTCGCGCCCAGCGCGCCGGGTTTTTCGGAGGCGCCGACGATGGCGACCGAACGGGGGGTAAGCAGGCGGGCGAGATCCATTGCTGGCGTCCGTTTCTCAAAAGGGCAGGGGAAGATCAGGCGCGGGTGCGATCCTTGTCGTACGCGCCGAGACCGGGCTTGTAGCTCTTCTCGTCGATGAACTGGCGGATGCCTTCCTTGCGCCCTTCATTGTCGAAGCTGTTCGCGGCTTCCTGCGCGCGGACCAGATAATCCTCGGCATCGTCATAGCTCATGATCGAGACGCGGCGGACCGCATCCTTGGTTGCCTTGAGCGCCACCGGGTTCTTCTTCAGCAGTACGTTCGCCACTTCGGCGACGCGCGCCTTGAGCTGGTCGAGCGGCAGCGCCTCGTTGACAAGGCCCCATTCGGCGGCTTTCCGGCCGTCGATATTCTCGCCCATCAGCGCGTGGTACATCGCGTTGCGGAACGAGGCGAGCTCCACCGCCACCTTGGTGGCACCCCCGCCGGGCAGGATGCCCCAGTTGATCTCGGAGAGGCCGAACTGCGCCTCTTCCGCCGCGAAGGCGAGGTCGCAGGCGAACAGCGGGCCATAGCCGCCGCCGAAGCACCAGCCATTGACCATCGCGATCGTCGGCTTCTGGTACCAGCGCAGGCGGCGCCACCAACCATAGCTTTCGCGCTGCGCCTGGCGCACCGCGCCCAGGCCGCCAGCCTCGGTCTCGCGGAAATATTCCTTGAGATCCATGCCGGCCGACCAGGCGGCGCCTTCGCCGCTCAGCACCAGCACGCCGACATCGTCGCGGAATTCGAGGGCGTGGAGCACCTCCATCATGTCGCGATTGAGCGTCGGCGACATGGCGTTGCGCTTTTCGGGGCGGTTGAATCGAACCCACGCGATTCCGCCTTCGACGTCGTAGGCCACGACGCCGTTGCTGCTCGTCTCGGTCATGTGCAGTCCTTAGGTTTGCTTAGATCGGATAATGGCCGGGCTGGGTCTCGATCGTGATCCAGCGCAGCTCGGTGAAGGAATCGATGCCGGCCTTGCCGCCGAAGCGGCCATGGCCGCTGGCCTTGACGCCGCCGAACGGCATCTGCGCCTCGTCGTGCACGGTCGGCCCGTTGACATGGCAGATGCCCGACTGGATCCGCCGCGCGACCCGCAAGCCCCGCGCGGTGTCGCGGGTGAAGACGGAAGCGGACAGGCCGTATTCGCTGTCGTTGGCCAGCGCGATCGCCGCGTCCTCGTCGGCGGCGCGGATGATGCCGACCACGGGTCCGAAGCTCTCCTCGCGGAACAGCCGCATGGCGGGCGTGACGCGATCCACGACATGCGCCGGCATCAGCACGCCGTCCGCCGGGCCGCCGGCGACCTGCACCGCGCCGTCCGCCACCGCATCGGCGACGAGCGACTGGACATGGCCCACGGTCTTGCGATCGACCACCGCGCCGAGCGGCGCCTTGCCCTCGCGCGGATCGCCGACGGCCAGCGTCGCGACCTTGGCGGCGAACTTCTCGACGAACGCATCGGCAACGGCATCGAGCACGATGATCCGCTCGGTCGACATGCAGATCTGGCCCTGGTTCATGAACGCACCGAACGCGGCGGCCTTCACCGCCTCGTCGAGATCGGCGTCGTCGAGCACGATCAGCGGCGCCTTGCCGCCCAGCTCGAGCAGCACCGGCTTCAGATGGCCGGCCGCGCGCTGGGCGATGATCTTGCCGACATGGGTGGAGCCGGTGAAGTTGATGCGGCGGATCTTGGGATGGTCGATCAGCGCGCCGACGATCTCGGCGGCGTCTTCCGGCGCGTTGGTGACGATCGAGACCGCGCCGTCGGGCAGCCCGGCGTCTGCGAACGCTTCGGCGATCAGGCTGTGGGTGCGCGGGCATTGCTCGCTGGCCTTGAGCACTACGGTGTTGCCGCAGGCGAGCGGCACCGCGACCGCGCGCACGCCCAGGATGATCGGCGCGTTCCACGGCGCGATGCCGAGCAGCACGCCCACCGGCTCGCGCACCGCCATGGCGATGCAGCCGGGCTTGTCCGAAGGGATCACCTCGCCGCCGATCTGGGTGGTGAGCGCCGCCGCCTCGCGCACCATGTTGGCGGCGAGCATCAGGTTGAAGCGGGCCCAGCCCTCGGTGGCGCCGATCTCGCCCATCATCGCCTCGACGAAGGCGTCTGCACGGGCCTCCAGCGCGTCGGCGGCCCGCATCAATGCGGCGCGGCGCGCGGTGGGCCCCAGGATCGACCAGTTGGCAAAGGCCGTGGCCGCGCGCTCCACCGCGATGTCGGCATCGGCGATGCCGGCCGCCGGGCTTGTGGATGCAACTTCCCCGGTAACGGGGTTCAAGCGCTTGAATGTGGCGAATTTTGTCGCCTGCTCGATGACGATCGACATCGTCCCTCTCCCAAGATTGTTATCTCACATAACTTAATGGGAAGGGGGCCGCAAGGCGGTTTGCGTCATTCGGCTTCTGCGGCCTGAATCCTTTTCAGGAGCGCTATCAGCGTATCCCGCTCTTCCGCGGACAGGGTGCACAGCAACCGGTCTTCATGGCGGCGGATGCGGGCCAGGCCGTCCGCGACGGCGGCCGAGCCGAAGTCCGTCAGCTGGAACACGAAGGCACGGCGATCCTCCGGCGAGGTGGTACGCGAGATATAGCCCGCATCGGTCAGTTCGCTGATCAGCGCCACCATGTTCGCGCGCTGGATCCCGAGGGCGCGGCCGATCTGGCCCTGGTTTATACCGGGATTAGCCGCAATGACCGAAAGGACGCCGAAAGTAACTTGTCGGATTCCGGTGTCCGCCATCGCCGCACTGAAATCGGCGGACATCCGTGCGGACGCACGTCGCATGTGATAGCCGACGAACGAGTCTAGCGATCCAAGCGCGGTGGTATCGTTGTCAGCGGCCATGCTTCCTCCCTTGTTCGGCAAGCGCCTAATCAGTCTATGGAGGCGGGCTCAAGCTCCAAACGTCGATACATCGCGCCAGCCTCGCGGATCACGCCGCTCGGACAGGATGATTCAACGATGGCCAACCGGCAGGGCGAATAGCCTCGGTTCGGCGAGAGCAGGCATCCTAGCTTCACAAAGAGGCCGTTCGGCATGACGCAGGTCGCGATCTTCGGCTTTCGGCTGGAACTCGTGATCCTGCACATCATGATCATGCGCATCGCTTCGACGCCTGCAGTCCCGTGATGCCGAGCCTTGCCTGGATTCTCATGAGATTTCTCGGTGCCTCGGGTCCCGTCGGCGGGATCGGGGCACTGCGCAACCAGGGCAAGTCGCTCGAGGCGACGGCGAGGGAAGGCGGGTCCAGGAATGTTCGGCAACGTCCCACCCGAAAACGACAGCGCAGGCGCTCGCGCAGCATGTTCCGGAGGCGATGCTGGATCGACGTGGCAGGAAATACCGCCATACATTTGATTTTGGCGTATAATTCTTAAGTCGATAGCGCCAATATATGTGTATTACGCCGATATTGTACTTTGGTTAAACGTGCTGAGGCGCGACAGTGCATCGTTGATGCACGTATATTTGCGGAACATGGCTGCGACTAACTGTAAATAGTTCGCTTCTAGGCGGGGCCTTATAACAGAAGCGAGAGAGAGGGTTGTTGTGAAGCACCATGTTCGCCAGTCGTTGTTCGTATCCTGCGCCCTGATTGCAACGCCGGTCTGGGCGCAGCAGTCCACTGGCAAAGACAGGGAACCCGCGCCCGTCGGCGCGCATCAGGCGAAACCCGCCAAGCAATCCTTCACCACCGGCGTCGCCAAGGGGCGCGACATGCTGGATTCCGCGATCTCGGCGAGCACGCTGGACGAATCTGAAATCCAGAAGACGAGCACGCGCTCGATCGCGGAAATTTTGTCGAACATTCCCGGCATTCGCGCCGAAACCGCCGGCACGGACGGAATGACGGCGGTCACCATCCGCGGCCTGCCCCTGTCGGCCGACGGCTCCAAGTTCCTGCAGGTCCAAGAAGACGGCCTGCCGGTCCTGGAATTCGGCGACATCCATTTCGGCTCGACCACCGCCTTTCTCCGCGCGGACCTGAGCCTTGCCCAGGTCCAGGCGATCCGCGGCGGTTCAGCCTCGACCTTCGCCTCCAACTCGCCCGGCGGCATCGTCAACTTCATTTCCAAAACGGGCGAGGAAACCGGCGGTACGCTGCAGCTTTCCTCGGGCATCGATCACGAACTGGGGCGCGCCGATTTCAACTACGGCGCCAAGCTGAGCGACAGCGTGCGCTTCAACATCGGCGGCTATTACCGCCAGGGCGAAGGCCCGCGCGCGGCAGGCTATGATGCCTTCAAGGGCGGCCAGGTGAAGTTCAACATCACCAAGACGTTCGGCAGCGGCTATGTGCGGCTGTATGCCAAGCTGCTCGACGATCGCGAACCGAATTACGGCCTCGTGCCGGTGCAGGTGACCGGCACCAACGAAAATCCCAGCTACGCGCCGTTGCCCGGCTTCGATCCGCGTCGCGACACCATGTCGTCGCGGTACATCCCGTCATTCCTCGCGCTGGACCGGAACAACAATCCGCACCGGATCGACGTGCACGAAGGCAATCGGGCGCAGGTCAAGTCGATCGGCCTGGAAGCGCAGTTCGACGTCGCCGGATGGACCTTCTCCAACCGCCTCCGCTACGCCCAGATTTCCGGAACCTACAACGAGAATCTGCCGGTGATCACGCTTCCCGCCGCCATCCTGCCCATCGCCTTCGGCGCTGGCCCCGGAACCACGGCCCGCTTTGCCTCGGGTCCGAACACCGGCCAGTCGATCGGGAACCCGGCGACGCTGAACGGCAACGGCCTGCTGGCGCGGGGCCTGTACATCAACTCGGACTTCAACCGCCTCAACAACGTCACCAACGATTTCCGCGCAAGCCGCGTCTGGCAGGCGGGCAGCGCAAAGATCACCACCACCGCCGGCCTGTATGCATCGTCGCAGGATATCGGGATGATGTGGACGTTCCTGTCGCCGATCACCGATGTCGCCCCCGGCGGCAACAGCCATCTGGTCGACCTGATCGCACCCAATGGGTCGCCTGTCACCGATACTGGCATGCTCTTCTACAGCCTGCAGCTCGGGCCGTCGTCCTATCACCAATATTATGACGTCAACTATCGGACGCTGGCCCCCTATGGCTCGGTGAACTACCAGCTGGGCGGCCTCTCGCTGGGGGCGAGCCTGCGCTATGATTTCGGGAAGGTCACCGGCGCTGTCTATGGCGGTGACCTCGGCGGCGGCCGCGCCAGCACCACCGCCACGGATCTGAACCGCGACGGCGTGATCTCGCCGGCCGAAAGCCTGACGGGATGGCTGCCGCTCTCCCGGCCCGGCCCGGTCGACTATGACTATGGCTACGCCTCCTACTCGGTCGGCGCGAACTATCGTGTCGCGGATGCCTTTTCGGTGTTCGCCCGCTACAGCCGCGGCGGGCGCGCGAGTGCCGAGCGGGTGCTGTTCCCGCCGTCGCTGAACGCCAGCACCGGCCAGCTTACCGATCCGGCCCTGCGCAACAGCCCGGTCAAGCAGGCCGAAGTGGGCGCGAAGTTTCGCCGCGACGGCCTTTCGCTGTTCGTGACGGGCTTCTGGGCGTCGACCACCGACAAGAACTACCAGATCGCCGCCGACGCCACCGGCAACACCGTGGTCCTCCCGATCGACCGTGCGTACAGCGCCAAGGGCGTCGAGCTGGAGGCGCTGGTGGAACGCGGGCCGCTCAGCCTGCGGTTGGGCGCCACCTATACGAAGGCCAAGATCGACAGCGACAAGGCGGATGCCACCGCCGTCGGCAACACGCCGCGGCACCAGCCGGACCTGATGTTCCAGGCCATGCCGCAATATCAGTCGCGGCTTTTCTCGATCGGCGCCAACATTCTCGGCACCACCAGCAGCTTCGCGCAGGACAGCAATCTGCTGAAGCAGCCGGGATATGTGATCGTGAGCCCGTTCCTCCAGGTTCGCCCGGTCGACCGCATCCAGCTCGGGCTCAACGTCTACAATGTGTTCGACAAGCTGGCGTTCGTGCAGGTCGGCTCGGCGGCAGTTCCCGCCGGCGGTGTCGCCAACGCCCAGGTGATGAACGGCAGGACGATCACGGGGTCGGTGCGCTTCAGCTTCTGAAGTGACGGACCAGGCCGCCGGGCAAGCGCCCGGCGGCACCACCCCGCGCAGTATGCGCTCCAAGTGCCTTCATCTTGTCGGCAAGCGGGGTTAGCGGGCGGCGCGATGCGAGCGCGAGCGATGCCAATAGATGGTTCGGCAGTAGCGGCCTCAGCCGCTACCGATGCTCGTCGCTCCGTTCACGCAGGAAGGATGCCGGGGTCGACGATCGCGGCGACGTCGACATGGGCCGGTAGTTCGCCGTCCGCGTAGAAGCGATCGACGATGCGCTGGAGTGGCACGATGACGCTGGCATCGGCGGGGACAAGGAGCGGGTTCTGCCGTTCCACCACCAGTTTCGCGAGCGCGATGTCTGCCTTGGTATTTTGCGCGAGGATGCGGGTGTAGGCGTCCTGGTGGGCCTGTGCCCAGCGACTGGACTGGCGCAGACGGGCGATCACGTCGCGCAGTGCCGCCCGGCGGGCAGGATCGCCGAGCGCGTCGTTCGATGCCGCGATCAGGCTCAGGCCGGTATTGATCCCATCCCCGTCGCGCAGCACCCGCGCGCCGGGCTGTTCGGCGGCCAGTTGATAGATGCCGACGGTCGCGGATGCGATCTTCACCCATGCCCGGACGATCGAGCAGGGCCAGGCCTTTTATGCAGATATCAAGGGACGCGCGGCTGCGCTGGGCCGCAATCCCGACGACATCGTGATCCTCCCCGGCTTTTCGATCACGATCGGCGATACCGACGAGGATGCGCGGGCGATCGATCGCGAGCTTCGCCGGATCGACCAGAGCTTCGACCAGGCGCTGGCCGAGTTCGGCCGCGCCTTCGGCTGGCACGATTTCCGCCAGTATGATTTGGACGCGCCGTTTCCGGTCCAGGCGCTGGAACATGCCAGGAGCAGTTTCTACACCCAGGCAAAGGCCATCACGGAGCAGGCGGCGTCGCGCGGCCTGACGCTGCGCGAAACGGTGGAGCACCAGCGCGACCAGTTCACCAGCCCCTTCGTCGGATCGGCCAAGACGGTCGCCGACGAAATCGAACGCTGGTTCGAGGGCAGGGCCTTCGACGGCATCAACGTCCATGCCGGCCATCCCAGCCAGTTCCGACGCTTTACCCAGGAAGTCGTGCCGCTGCTCCAGGCACGCGGCCTGTTCCGCCGGGAGTATGAACATACAACGCTGCGCGGGCATCTGGGGCTGCCGATCCCCGCCAATCGCCGTCAAGACAGCGCCAGCGCCGACGAACGACCCGCGGGGGTGACAGGCGCCCGGGCGCAACAGTCCGCTGTACTTGAAGCTGCGCACAATGCCCGTTGAACGCATCCAGACGTCGCGGTGCGGCCGGGGCGCTGCGAATAGGAAGCACGCATTCCTGTGAATGACCGGGCAACACCCAAGACAGCGCCCAAGAATATCGGCATTCTCTGAGGAGCATCGCATGAACGACAGCCTGTTGGCGCGCATGCTCTAGCTGGCGGCCGGATCCGCCTCCGCGCAGACCCTGACGATCGATCCACGCCATCGCCGATCGCAACCCCGCGCGCGCCGCTGGCGCTGTCGCCGGCAGACGTCCGACCGATCGCCGTCCAGGGCAAGGCAGGGCAGGGCAGGCTCGCGGTTGTCGAGAGCCTGCTCAATGCCTGGCTGCCCGGCGACGATCTCGCGCAGTTCGATCACCGGCATCTTCCCGACGCGCAGTTGGACGCGCTCGAGGCGAGGCACGCCGTGATCGCGCCCAATAGGTTCAGTGCCTAGCTGACGGAGGCGTCGATCCAGGCCCGCGTCTGCTCGAGAAGCTCGTCCGACAATTGGGGATCGTCGACCGCCCGGGCCAGGATGACGGCCCCCACCATCGCCGCCCAGCTGCCGATAGCCGCGCTGCGCTTTTCGGTTGCGGGCAACGCCGGCAGCGCCTGTTCGATGCGCGCGATCTGCGCGCGCAACCCTTCCGTCATTGCGGCTTTCGCTGCCGGCGTCTGGTGGCGAATGGCAGCGGCGAGACCCGCCGTCGGGCACCCCTTGTCCGGATTGTCCCGGTGCCGCGGCGCCAGATAGGCGCGGACGAAGTCGCCGAACCCGCCCTCGTCGAAACTGTCCGCCGCGAGCGCGTGCGCCAGCGCCTGCGCCACGAGATCGTCCTTCGAGCGGAAGTGCCCATAGAAGCCGCCATGGGTGAGGCCTGCCGCCTTCATCACCTCCGCAACGCTGACCGCCTCGAACCCCTTGTCCTTAAACAAGGTGCCGGCGACCTCCAGGATCCGGCGGCGGTTTTCCGCCATCTGCTCTCGGCTGACCTTCATGTTCAAATTTCTCCGCACGCGCCGTTGACATTTAGATGATGGCTATCATATTTAGCCAATCATGATCATTGTCATGAATATAAGGCCACTGATAGAAAGAGCAATCCGATGACGCAAATTCCTGCAGTCCTGATCACCGGCGCCTCCACCGGCATCGGCGCCACCTATGCCGAGCGCTTTGCCCGCCGCGGGCACGATCTCGTGCTGGTCGCGCGTGACGAAGCGCGGATGGAGGCGCTTGCGGTGCGCCTGCGCGAGGAAACCGGCGTGGCGATCGACATCCTGCCGGCCGATCTCACCCAGGCGACGGACCTTGCCAAGGTCGAGACCCGGCTGCGCGACGATGCGCGCATCGGGATCCTGGTCAACAATGCCGGAGCGGCGATCGGCGGGACCTTCCTCGACCAGGACGTCGATGCCATGACCCGGCTCGTCGCGCTCAACGCCACCGCGCTCGTGCGGCTTTCCCGCGCCATTGCCCCGCGTCTGGCCGCAGCCGGCGAGGGCGCGATCGTCAACATCGGTTCGGTCGTCGGCGTCGCGCCGGAATTCGGCATGACGGTGTATGGCGCGACCAAGGCGTTCGTGCAGTTCCTGTCGCAGGGACTCGCGCAGGAACTGGGGCCGAAGGGCGTCTATGTCCAGGCGGTGCTGCCGGCCACGACGCGCACCGAGATCTGGGATCATGTCGGTGCCGACGTCAATGCGATGAGCAATGTCATGGAAGTGGGCGATCTGGTGGATGCCGCCCTGGTCGGCTTCGACCGCCGCGAACCGGTGACCATCCCGCCGCTGCACGACGACGGCCAGTGGGAGGCTTTCGATGGCGCGCGCAAGGCCATGCTCGGCAACATCGTCAACGCCCTGCCTGCCGAACGGTATCGCACGCCCGCCTGAGCACCACGCCGGGGGGCGCCCCGACCCTCCCGTCATCCGCATTCCCTCACCATCAACGGCAGCGCGGCCGATGCCGTACGCCAGATCGAGACCAACGCCATGGCCACCTCTGCATCCAAAGCATCGAAGACAGCATTCGTGACCGGCGCCTCCAGCGGCATCGGCAAAGCGGCGGCATTGGCGCTCAGCCATGCGGGCTACCGGGTGATCGGCACCAGCCGCAAGGCGACGCCCGGCGAGGTTCGAGACGGCATTCGCATGCTTGCGTGCGACGTGACATCGGACGCCTCCGTTGCTGCCGCAGTGGCATCGGCGCACGCCGAACTCGGCCGCATCGACCTGCTGGTCAACAATGCCGGCTATGCCGTTTCGGGCGCGGCGGAGGAGAGTTCGATCGAGCAGGTCCGCGCCTTGTTCGACACCAACTATCTGGGCGTTCTAAGGGTGACGAACGCGGTGCTGCCAATCATGCGCCGTCAGGGTGGCGGGCGGGTCCTGAATATCGGCTCGGTCATGGGGCTGATCCCTGGTCCCTTCGGCGCCCATTACACGGCGAGCAAGCACGCCATCGAAGGCTATTCCGAATCGCTCGACCATGAAGTGCGACCGTTCGGCATCCGCGTCGCCGTGATCGAGCCCTGGGCGACGAAGACGTCCATCGAAGCCAATTCGCCGCGCGGCGACCAGCCCGTCGCGGACTATAGCGAGACTTTTGCCCGCTATCAGGCCGCGTTCGACGCAGCCATGGCGAGCGGCGATACCGCGGAAGCTGTCGCCGAAACCATTGTTGCCGCGGCACAGGCCCGCAAGCCGCAGCTGCGTTACCCCTCGGGCAAGGCGGCGCGACAAACGGCCTTTGCCCGGCGCTTTCTGCCGCGCGCGCTGTTCGATCGCACCCTGCGCAAGCAGTTCAACATCGCCTGAAAGACCTTGTCCTCCCATCGGCCCGCACGCGGGCAAAGCAGGCCCATCATGACCCACGCACCCCTCCCGACCGCATCGACAAGCCACTATCGCGACGCCCCCAACCGCTTCGTGACCGTGGACAAGATCCGGTTCGCCTACCGCGAACTCGGCCCGCGCGGCGGGACGCCGCTGGTCCTGCTCAACCACTGGGGCGCGGTGCTGGACAATTTCGATCCCCGGATTGTCGACGGCCTCGCGGCCGGGCACCACGTGATCGCGCTGGACTATCGAGGGATCGGTCTTTCCGGCGGGTCGGCGCCTATGACCGTGGGGGAGATGGCGCGCGATGTGCAGGCCGTCATCGGCAAGCTCGGCTTCACCAAGGTCGATCTGCTGGGCTTCTCGCTGGGGGGCTTCGTGGCCCAGGATGTCGCGCTCAACGCGCCCGGCCTGGTGCGCAAGCTGATCCTTACCGGCACCGGCCCTGCGGGGGGCGCCGGCATCGATCGGGTCGGCGCCATCTCCTGGCCGCTGATCCTCAAGGGGTTGCTGACGGCGCGCGACCCGAAGACCTATCTGTTCTTCACCGCTACCGCCAATGGCCGCCGCGCGGCCAAGGACTTCATGGCGCGCTTGCAAGAACGCAAGGCGGATCGGGACAAGGGGCCGACGCCGCGCGCTTTCCTGCGCCAGCTTGCCGCGATCAAGGCCTGGGGGCGTCAGGCCCCGCAGGATCTCGGGCGCATCGGCATCCCGGTTCTCGTCGCCAATGGAGACAAGGACATCATGGTGCCCACCGCGAACAGCCGGGACATGGCGCGGCGTCTGCCCGATGCCGAACTGGTGATCTACCCCGATGCCGGCCATGGCGGCATCTTCCAATACCATGGCGCGTTCGTCTCGAAAGCCCTGGCTTTCCTGGCTGACTGACGTGACACTGTTCCACGCTGGAGACCGCACGTGAAAGCCTTTGTCGTCGACAAGTACAAGAAGAGCGGCCCGCTGCGTCTGGCCGACATGCCCGATCCCGAGATCGGCGCCGATGACGTGCTGGTTCGCATGCACGCCGCCGCGATCAACCTTCTCGATTCGAAGGTTCGCGACGGCGCGTTCAAGCTGTTCCTGCCCTATCGCCCGCCCTTCATTCTGGGGCACGACCTGGCGGGGACGGTGCTCCGCACCGGCGCCAATGTGCAGCAGTTCAAGGCAGGCGACGAAGTCTATGCGCGCCCGCGTGACGGTCGCGTCGGCACCTTCGCGGAAAGGATCGCGGTGGACGCGTCGGACCTCGCGCTGAAGCCGGCAAGCCTGTCGATGGAAGAGGCCGCGTCGATTCCGCTCGTCGGCCTGACCGCCTGGCAGGCGCTCGTCGAGCTGGGCAAGCTCAAGCCCGGCCAGAAGGTGTTCATCCAGGCCGGTTCGGGCGGTGTCGGCACCTTTGCCATTCAGCTGGCCAAGCATCTCGGCGCCACCGTCGCAACCACCACCAGTGCCGCCAATACCGAACTGGTCAGGAGCCTCGGCGCGGATGTGGTGATCGATTACAAGACCCAGGATTTCGAACAGCTGCTGTCCGGGTACGACCTGGTGCTCAACAGCCAGGATGCCCGGACGCTGGCAAAGTCCCTGAACGTGCTGAAGCCTGGTGGAAAACTGATTTCCATCTCCGGTCCGCCGGATATTGCCTTTGCCAGATCCCTGGGGCTGAACCCGGTACTGCGCTTCGTAATGCGGATGCTGAGCCGGGGCATCGTGAAAAAGGCAAAGCGCCGGGGGGTCGACTATGCCTTCCTGTTCATGCGCGCCGATGGGCGGCAATTGGCGGAGATCGCCAAGCTGATCGACGGCGGCGTGATCCGCGCGGTCGTCGACAAGGTCTTCCCCTTCGCG
The DNA here is from genome assembly GCF_001598435.1 of Sphingomonas pituitosa NBRC 102491. GTDB lineage: Bacteria > Pseudomonadota > Alphaproteobacteria > Sphingomonadales > Sphingomonadaceae > Sphingomonas > Sphingomonas pituitosa. The sequence continues at coordinate 538,390 of NZ_BCYY01000001.1, read as the reverse complement.
CAGACGGCGGATGCCCTTGCCTATGTCGAAACCGGCCGAGCCAAGGGAAAGGTTGTCGTCCGGGCTTTGTGACGAGGCGTCGAGCACGCCTGGTGCGCTCGTCCCTTGCCGCGGCGCGATCATCAGACCCGCTAAAGAAGGGAGATCGTGGAAGGGTGCTCCCACGATCTCCTGTCGGTACCGATGTTCAGGCCAGCACCTTGTCTACCGCCGCGCAGAACTTCATCATGTCGTCGGCAGAGCCGATCGTCACGCGCGAGACGTTGGGCCAGATCGGCCAGTTGCGCCCGATCTGGACATTTTGGGCGAGCAGCGCCTTCTGCACTTCCGCGGCCGGGCGGTTCTTCCAATCGACCATGATCATGTTCGCCTGGCTGTTCGGGTGCACCTGCAGTCCGCGCCGGTTGAGCTGGGCGATGGTCGCCTCGCGCACCGCCACCATCTCGGCTCGGCGGGCGCGGATCGCGTCGGCCATGGTGTAGGCCGCCGTACCGCAGGCGACGGCGGGCATGGGGAGGGTGCCCGTCACCTGGAACCCGTCATAGCGCATCATCCGCTTGTGCAGATCGGGGTGCGCGAAAGTGAGGCCGAGGCGCACCCCGGCCATGCCGAACAGCTTCGAGAAGGTGCGCATCACGATCACGTCGCTGCGCGCCGCTGCCAGCGGGACGGCGCTCGGCGCCTCGGAAAAGTGCAGATAGGCCTCGTCGATCAGCAGCACGGAATCGGCCGGCTTGTTGGCGAGCAGCCATTCGATATCGGCGAGCGGGGTGACCGTGCCCGTCGGGTTGTTGGGCGTGCAGATGTAATAGAGACCCGCATTCGGATTGGCGGCGAGCATCTTGCGCACATCTGCCCCAGCGCCCGGCGCCATCGGCACCTTGGCGAGCGGCGCTTCCAGCCACGCGGCGGCGCGCCAGGCGGATTCGAAGGTGGGATCGGCGGTCACCAGACCCTTGCTCGGCGAGCAGAAGGTGATGACTGAGCGCACCAGCGGGTCGCCAGAGCCGGGCCAGGGCATCACGCGCTCTTCGGGCAGGTGCTCGACGGTGGCGACCGTCTTGATCAGCTTGCCACGCAGGTCATCCGGGTCGTAGCGATTGCCCTGCGCCAGGATGCTGGCGCCGGCCGCTACGGCAGCGGGAAAAGGACCGGTCCAGCATTCATTGGCGCCGATCTGCACAGCACCCTTCACGCCGCGCGCGGCCTGGCTCTGCGCAAAGGCCGAGGGCGCGAACGGCGCCAGCGCCGCGCCGCCGCCGACCAGCGCGGCGATGCGGCCCAGCTGCCGCCGCGAATAGCCGCGTTCCATCAGATCGTTGCGTGCATCCTTGTCGAGCATGGTTCCGGCCCCCTTGGTTCAATTGGTCTGTGGAATGGTGACGCGCGCGGCGGGATCGCCGGCCGCCTGGGCCGCGGCGAGCACGCGCAGGGCATTGCCGCCCATCACTTTGGCGACGTCCGCTGCCGAATAGCCCCGTTCGAGCAACGCCGCGCTGACCTTCGGGAAATCGGCGACGCCGTCGAACCCCTCGATCCCGCCGCCGCCGTCGAAATCGCCGCTCAGCCCGACATGGTCGATGCCGGCGACCTGGATCGCATGTTCGAGATGCTTCATCAGATCGGCGAAGGTCGCGCGCGGTGCGGGCCAGCGTTCAAGGATCGCCTTGCGTTCGGCCATCAGCGCGCCGCGCTGCTCCGGCGTCATGTCGCGCATGGCTTCCGCCTTGACCATCAGCGCCTGCATCGCCGCATCGCGCTCGGGGATCTTGGGCTGGTCGATCATATAGGCGCTGAACGCGTTGATCTGGACGACCCCGCCCTTGGCCGCGAGCAGCTTCAGATCGGCATCGCTGACGTTGCGCGGGTGGTTATAGATCGCCCGCACGCCCGAATGCGACAGGATGATCGGCGCCTTGGACAGCGCGATCATCTGTTCCAGCACCTGATCGGAGGCGTGGCTGGCATCGAGCAGGATGCCCAGCCGATTGGCCTCGGCCACAAAGGTCCGCCCGGCGGGGCTCAGGCCGTTCCATTCGGGCTTGTCGGTGGCGCTGTCGGCCAGGTCGTTGTTCTTGAAGTGCACCGGCGAGGCCATCGTCAGCCCCAGCGCATGGAAGGTCGAGAGCAGCGAGACGTCGGCTTCCACCGGCGTGCCGTTCTCCATGCTCATGAACACGAAGCGCTTGCCCGAAGCGGCGACGGCGCGGGCCTGCTCCGCCGTGGTGACGAACTGGAACACGTCGGGGTGGCGCGCCACCATCTCGCGGATCTGTACCGCACGGACGAAGCCGGCATCGCGCGCGGCGCGCCGCGCCTCGGGCGTGCGGGGGCCCTGCGCGGTGTAGATGGCGAAGAAGCCGCCATCGACGCCGCCTTCGATCATGCGGGGCACGTCGACCTGGTCGCCGTCCTTGGCGGTGTCGTGCCGATCGGTGATGGTCCAGCCCGGCCGGCCGAGATTGGCCGGCGTGTCGAAATGGGTGTCGAGCACGATCGCGTCGTCATGCACCTTCCGCGCGGTCTGCGCCGAGGCGAGGGTAGGGAGCGTGGCGAGCAGCGCGAGCAGCGGCAGCGTGGCAAGGGTGCGCATCAGAAGGGGGTCCGTTCTTCAACATGGCGTTCGACCTCGGTCCGGTCGGTCCACAGCGTACGGAAGGTTTTGCTGTTGAGGAACTGCAGCTGATCGGCATTGTGCTTCGATCCCGGCTGGCTGCTGTTGCCATAGCTCATCATGCCCACCGCGCGCATCGGCGTGCCGAATTCGATCATCGAGACCCAGGTCTCGCCGTGCATCGGCGTGCGCTCGCGATTCTTCATCGGGCCCCAGGTGATCGTGCGGAACACGCCGGTATTCCCGAAGCCGCCATTGGCGGGCAGGCTCACATCGCCCAGATGGAAGCGCGAAACCTCGCCATACGGGCGATCGACGGCGCCGTAGAGCTGCCGCGTCTTGGCCACCGCCGCCTTGAGCATCGCGACCGCGCCAGCAGGATTCTTCAGCCCGCGCGGCGTCTCCAGCGGATCGGAGAGCGTCCACTTCACCGCATAGTTGCTCTGGTCGGTGAAGTTCTTCGGCGCGAAGATCGCCGCCCAGGTCTCGAACAGCAGCGCGCCGCGGGCATCCGCCTCGAACCGGTGATCCCAGCCGCCGAGCAGGCGTACCGCTTCGACGATCTCGGGATCGGTGCTGTCCTTCGCCGCGGCGATCAGCTCCGGCAGCAGCCGGTCGGCCATCAGCGCCCGCGTCTCGAGCTTGCGCGCCACGAAATCGTCGAACGAGATCTTCGGCGTCGCAGTCATCAGCTTGACCGACATCTGCGCGCGCTGGCTGACCGGGCCGACCGGCGCGACATAGGCGGGAAATGCCTTGGGATCGAGCACGCGCGGCCAGGTGGCGAGCCAGGGCGGATCATTGGCGTTCTGGACGAAGCCGCTGGCGGGATCGATCACCTTGGGCAGATCGTCATAGCCGTGCACGTCGCGCCACAATGTTGCGGAGGTATCGCCCGGCACCGGCGCGGACCATTTGGCGAGATCGCCGTCGGTGTGCCTGGGCAGGATGCCGTTGTCGAGATACAGGATATGCCCGGCGCGATCGGCATAGACGATGTTGAACATCGGCACCTGCATCTGGCGCAGCGCCGCCTGGAACTGCGCGAAATTGTGCGCCTTGCCCATGTCGAGATACTGTTTGAGCACGCCCGGGCGATCGAGCCCCGCCACCTTCAGCGCGATGGTGGTGCCGCCGGGGATGTCGAACACCGGGCCCTGCACGGCATAGCGCTGGGTGAAGGTCACGGTCTTCAGCGAACCGTCGGCCTGGCGGACCTTGTAGCTTTTCTGCTCGGTGCGGAACGGCAGCACCTTGCCGTCATAGCGATAGCCGCCGTCGGCCAGGGTGAGCGTGTAGCTCGAATAGCCGAGCATCGTGTTGACCGTGTTGGTGAAGCCCAGATCGTTGTTGAACGCGAAGCGCAGCACCGGCAGCCCCACCTGCGTCGCGCCATAAACGCTGTAGCCCGGCGCGTTCAGATGCGCCTCGTAATAGGTCAGCATGCTCGGCGCCCAGGGCAGATGCGGGTTGGCGAGCAGCATCGCCTTGCCGCTGGCCGAGCGCGACGGCGCCACTGCCCAGGCATTCGATCCGCCGGCCTCGTTGGTCGCGGGATCGGCCAGCACCTTCCGGTCCGAGGCGATGTAGACATAGTTCATCAGGCGATGGGCATGGGCCATCACGTCCAGCCCGGTGATCGGCAGCACGCGCCGCATCGCCGGATCGATCGCTTCGCGGTGCTTGGCGGCATAGGCATTGATGCCGGCGGCGAATGCGTCCAGATCGGCGCGCATCTGCGGGGTTTGCGCGGCGAACCAGCGCGCGGCACGGGCGGGCACGTCGTTGGCGACCAGCCAGCGATCCTGCGCCTCGTTGGCCGCGCCGCCCCAATATTCAGCCGATTTCGCGCGCGCCTCGCCATAAAGCTTGAGCAGCAGGTTGCCGTGGCTCTGCGCCTGCGCATAGCCGAAGCCCCAGAACGCGCCCGATTCCGTTTTCGCATAGACATGGGGCACGCCGAAGCTGTCCCACAGGATCTCCCCCTTGCCGCCATTGGTCGGTTGCGCGGCGGCGGGGGCGGCCGCGGCACCGGCCAGCAGCAATCCACAGAGCATCTTCATACGCATATCTGTCGCCCCTCAGAACTTGACCGCGAGGCGGCCGTAATAATAGCCGCCGGTGAAGCCATAGGCGCCGCCGGTGGAATAGAAGCCCGCGCCGGTATTGACGTTGATCAGCGTATCGTCGCGATCGGGATAGACGTTGAACAGGTTGTTCGCGCCCACAGCGAGAGTAACCGCATCGTTCGCCTTCCAGGAAAACTCGACGTCCGTGACCCACTTCGCGCCGAAGGTGCGATCGTTGACCACCGCGTTGCCATAGGATCTGAACGCGCCATACCGCACCAGCCGGGTCGACAGCGTAAACGGATCGACGGTGGTGACGTTGCCCAGGAAGAACTTCGTCTCGGGCAGGTTGACCGTCATGTTGCTGCGCGACAGCCGGTCGAACAGCACATAATCGGCCCCCAGCGAGGCCAGCTCGGACGGGTTCTGCTTGATGTGGGTGATGACGGTCTGGTTGTAGTTGTAGCCGAGGTTCCACGCCATGCTCGCGATGCCGGCAACCCGGTGCTGATAGGTGGCGACCACGTCGACGCCGCGGGTGCGGGTGTCGATGGCGTTGGTGTAATATTGGGCGCTGATATCCGGCGACAGGCCGTTGGCGACCAGGATCGCGGACACGGCGTTGCCGGTGAGGGTGGAGGTGATCGCGATCCGATCCTTCACCTTGATCTGATAGCCGTCGACCGTGAGGCTGAACCGCGCGAAGGGGTTGAGAACGATGCCCGCGCTGAAGTTGGTCGATTTCTCGGGCGTCAGCGGCTCGGCGCCCAGCGCGCGGGCGGCGGGCGATCCCACCGGCAGCGTCTTGATCTGCAGCAGGTTCAGCACCGGCGGGGTGCCGATGTTGCGGAACTGGCCGGTGGTGGAGGCATAGATCTGCTGCGCCAGCGCCGGCGCGCGGAACCCGGTGCTCACCGCGCCGCGCACCGCGATCCACGGCGTCATCGCGTAGCGGCCGTTGAACTTGCCGATCAGCGTGTCGCCGCTGTCGTCGTTATAATGTTCGTAGCGGACCGCACCGCCCAGCGTCAGCTTGGTGGTCGGATCCCAGACGACATCGCCGTAGGCGGCGAGATTGTTGCGCTTCAGCGAGCCTGCATCCGCGGGCGTGAAGCCGGCGGCACCCGATGCGCCCGGCGTCGGCCGGCCGAGGCTGCTGGTATAGGTACCGGCGGTGTAACTGGCCGGTTCGCCTGCCTTCACCTCGTAGCGCTCGGCACGGAACTGCAGCCCGCCGGACACCTGGAGGTTGCCGCCACCCACCGCATAGCCGCGCGTCACGTCGAGCGAGGTGACCGCTTCCTGCGAGATCAGCGAACCGACATAGAATTCGGTCTGGCTGGTCGGTCCGATCGAGGCATTCAGCGTGTTGTCGGCATTCTGGCGCGCCCGGTTCCGGCCCAGCGTCTGGCTGAGATCCCACTTCCAGCCGGCCAGCGTGCCGCGCGCGCCGACCGCGACTTCATAATCCTCCTCGGCGATCACCAGCCGCGGTCGGAAGCCGTTGGGGAAGAGCTGGGGCAGGGCATTGGCGTTGGTCGGCGCGCGATAGGTGTAGTTCAGGTCCGATCGCCGCTGGCTGTAGGTGGCGAAGGAATACAGCTCCACGCCGCCCAGATCGTAGCCGGCGTTGTAGCCGGTATTGATCCCCTGTTGCGGCATCGCGCCATAGTTGCTGGTCACCAGCCGGTTGATTGTCGCCTCGCGCGGATCGAGCGCGCCGCTGACGAGCGGATAGAGGCGGATCGAGGAGGAAATCGGCTCCGCCCGGTTCGAGGGGTCCTGCTTCTTGGCGCTGACCGAGAGGGTGAGGAACCCGTTCTGCCCCAGCGCGAAGCCGATATTGGCGTCGGCCTGGTACAGTTCCCCGTCGCTCCGGTCGAAATTCTGGCCGGCGGTGAACGATCCAAAGCCGCCCGACTTGTCCTTCTTCAGGATGATGTTGATCACGCCGGCGATCGCGTCCGAGCCATATTGGGCGGCGGCACCGTCGCGCAGCACTTCGATATGGTCGATGGCGGAGGTCGGGATCAGGTCGAGGTCGGCAGGAACCGAGCCGTTGTAATAGGACGAGACCGCGTTGATCAGCGAGGTCTTGTGGCGCCGCTTGCCGTTTACGAGGATCAGCGTCTGGTCCGGATTCAGGCCGCGCAGGCCGCCGGTGGCGATCACGGTCGACGTGCCGCCGCCGGCACGGGTCGGGAGGTTGAACGACGGCACCAGCGTGTTCAGCGCGGAAAACACGCCCGCCCGCCCGGTGCGCTGCAACTCCGCAGCGCCGATGACGTCGATGGGGGTGGGGCTGTCCGCTACCGTCCGCGGCAGGCCGCGATTGCCGGTGACGACGATCTCCTTGTCGGGGGTATCCTGTGCAGCCGCTGGCACCGCACTATCCTGCGCATCCTGCGCCCACCGGGTCGCGTTCGCCGGCGGCGCGGCGGGAAGACCCATCGGTGTGAGGCTGGCGGTCCGTACCAGCTTCGCGGCGGCAACGGCCTTGGGAAGCGAGAGCGCGATCACGCCGCCGCCGGCACGATTGATCTGCAGCCCGGTCCCGGCGAGCAGCCGGTCGAGCGCGGCGCGCGGTGCCATCTTGCCTTGCACGCCGGCGGTGCGCAGGCCCGCCACGCGATCATAGGGATACAGGATCTGCATGCCTGTCTGTTCGGCGAAGCGCGCCAGGGCGGATTGCACCGGCTGTGCGCGAATGTCGAAGGTCACGTCGCGCTCGGCCTGTGCGGCCGCGGGAAGCGCGACCACGGCGGTGGCGCTGGCCATCAAGGTGCGAAGCAGGGTCGATGTCATGGGTTGCCCCCCCAGAGAAGATGTTTGCTGCTGGGGAAGACGGACGGCGCGACATATTCTGCTAATCGGCGTGTCACTTTTATTTCATCGTGGCTGGACACGCCCCCGCTTACCTGTTCGTATCCGGCCAACCACGAATCCGCAGGAGAGGATGCCCCACAGAAAAGGGGGGAGCGTCGCATGGATTCCGTTCGGGCACGACTGGACTGGTATAAAAGGTGTATCCTGCCGCATGAGGGAGCCTTGCGGGCACGCCTCCGTCGCGTCCTGCCCGATGGCTATGACATCGACGACATGGTGGCCGAGGCGATGACGCGCGCCTATGCGAACGGGGACATCGATCGGACGCAGTCGGGCCGCGCCTATCTGTTCCAGATCGCGCGCAACTTGGTGATCGACGAGGCGCGCCGCAGCAAGATCGTATCGTTCGAAGTGATCGCCGACCTGGAACTGATCGGGGTGGACGATAGCGCGCATGCCCGGCTGGAAGCGCGCGATGAATTGCGCCACTTGCAGGCCATATTGGATACGTTGCCGCCCCAGTGCCGGCGTGCTTTCTTTTTGCGGCGCGTCTATGATTGGCCGGTGACAGCGATAGCAGAGGAGATGGGCCTGTCCGTTTCCACTGTAGACAAGCATCTTGCGCGGGCCGCACTGAAGATCATGCAGGCGATCGGCGAGTTTGAGGGTTCGGGTTTTGGGTGGTCCCTTCACAAGCGCAGCGGAACGGCAGGCGATCGAGGCCGAGGCAGCGCGGCGGTTCCTGAAGGCGCGCGCCGCCGACACTGACGCGGCGTGGGAGGAAGCGCTCGGCTGGGTCGCGGAGCACCCGGCGCACGGCTATGCCTTCGCCAAGGTGGAGGCGGCGTGGGAACTCTCCGAGCGGCTGGGCGAGATCGCTCCCACGGACCCGCGCTGTCCGCTGAGCGGGCGGGACGCCAATCTGGCGGCCGATCCGGTCGTGCCGAAAACCGCGCCGTGGCGGCCGACCCGCCGGATGTTGGCCGGTACCCTTGCCGCCAGCGTGCTGGCGGTGGCGATCGGCGGCACGGTGGCGCTCCAGCTCGATCATGCGGTGGATCACTATCGCACCGAAATCGGCGAAAAGCGGGTCGTCCGGCTCGCGGATGGCAGCGTCGTGCGGCTCAACACCGGCAGTTCGATCGAGGTCGCGCTGGGCAAGAAGGAGCGCGCGATCCGGCTGCTGCGCGGCGAAGCGAGCTTCGACGTGGCGCATGATACCGCCCGGCCGTTCATCGTCGATGCGGACGGCGCCAAGGTGCGCGCGGTCGGCACGGCGTTTTCGGTGCGGCTGCGCCCCGACCTGACCGAAGTGACCGTCACCCAGGGCGTGGTGCTGGTGCGCGATGCGCAGGCGACCGGACGGCGCGTGACGGCAGGCAATGCCGCCGCGGTGCGCCAAGGCGCGATCGCGGTGACGCCGCTCGCCGGTCGCGATATCGCCCGCCGCCTCGCCTGGCAGCAGGGGCGGCTCAGCTTCGACGGCGACACGCTCGCGCAGGCGGTGGAGGAGTTCAACCGATACCGCACCAGCCCGATCGTGATCGGCGATCCGGCGCTCAGCGGCCTGCGCATCGGTGGTACCTTCCGCTCGGATCGCTCCGACGATTTCGCCCATGCGCTGGAGCAGAGCTTCGGCATCCGCGCCCTTCCCGGCGCGGATGGATCGCTGCTGCTGATGCCGGCGGCGGAATAGCCCGGCCGAGTAGCAGAAAGCGTCGCGCGGTCCGTTTCCGGCGACATGGAGTTCACGACACAGCAGCGTTCAACGGCAGACCACGCACCGATCGTAGCCGCCAAGGCAGATCGGCGGCTGACCTCGATCATCGGCGGCTCACTAGGCAATCTCGTCGAATGGTATGACTGGTACGTCTATTCGGCGTTCACCCTCTATTTCGCGCCGGTCTTCTTCCCGTCGGACGACAGCACCGCGCAGTTGCTGAGCGCGGCGGCGATCTTCGCCGTCGGCTTTCTGATGCGGCCGCTGGGGGCGTGGATCATGGGCATCTATGCCGATCGCCATGGGCGCAAGGCCGGCCTCGCGCTCTCGGTAGCGCTGATGGGCGGCGGCTCGGCGCTGATCGCGGCAACGCCGGGCCATGCGACGATCGGCAACGCCGCGCCGCTGCTGCTGCTCCTCGCCCGGCTGATGCAGGGGCTTTCCGTCGGCGGCGAATATGGCGCCAGCGCCACCTATCTGTCCGAGATGGCGCGGCCGGGCCTGCGCGGATTCTTCTCCAGCTTCCAATATGTCACGCTGATCGCCGGCCAGCTGCTGGCGCTGTGCGTGCTGTTGCTGCTCCAGGGCGTGCTGAGCGAGGCGCAACTGGAGGCCTGGGGCTGGCGGATTCCCTTTGCGGTGGGCGCGGTGATGGCGGTGGGCGTCTATGTGCTGCGCCGTAGGCTGCAGGAAACGGAGGCTTTCGCGCACAGCGCCGCGCGGGCCGATCGCCCGCGTTCGGCGGCGCTGGTGCTGTTCCGTCACCATCCGCGCGCGGCGCTGACGGTGTTCGTGATGACCGCCGGCGGCACGCTCGCCTTCTACGCATACTCGACCTACATGCAGAAATTCCTGGTCAACTCGGCCGGGTTCGGCCGCCAGACCGCCACCGCGATCATGGCATCGGCGCTGTTCCTCTACATGCTGGCCCAGCCGCTGGCGGGCGGCCTTTCCGATCGCATCGGGCGCAAGCCGCTGCTGATCCTGTTCGGCATCGGCGGCGCGGCGCTGACCGTGCCGATCTTCACCCGGCTGGAGCATGTCACCTCGTCGTTCGCGGCGTTCCTGCTGGTGCTGGCGGGGCTGCTGCTCGTCACCGGCTACACGTCGATCAACGCGGTGGTGAAGGCGGAGATGTTCCCCGCCCATATCCGCGCGCTCGGTGTCGCGCTGCCCTATGCGCTGGCCAACACATTGTTCGGCGGCACCGCCGAATATGTCGCGCTGTGGCTGAAGCGGGAAGGGCTGGAGAACGGCTTCTACTGGTACGTCTCGGCGCTGATCGCCCTGTCGCTCATCGCCTATTTCCTGATGCCCGAAACCCGCGCCGGCGGCCAGATGGCCGCGGATGGCGCCGATCCCGAAAGGTAATGCCGATGGCACGCGTTCGCCTGTTGCCCCTGCTTCCCTTCGCCCTGTTGCTGGCCGCCGCGCCGGTGCAGGACGAACACGGCGTGCCGCTGCCCGCCGCCGATGCGCCGCCGCTGCCGTTCCAGTCGGTTCAGCCCGAACTGTTCGGCGTCGCGGGCTCGCTTTCCAACGCCTGGGGCGATTTCGACGGCGATGGCGATGCCGATCTGGCGGTATCGCTCAAGAGCGGCGAGCTGCGGCTCTACCGCAACGACGGTGGCACCTTCGTCAGCATCGGTGCGGCGATGGGGCTGCCGACCAAGGGCTATGAACTGCGCGGCCTGAGCTGGGGCGATTATGACGGCGACGGCTGGCTCGACCTGCTCGGCGGCGCGACCGATCCCAAGACCGCGACATTGGTGTTCCACAATCTTGGCGGCAGGAAATTCGAGGAAGTCGGCGCGGCGATCGGGCTGGGCTTTTCCGGCCGCTCGGCGCGGCAGACCAGCTGGGTCGATTTCGACAATGACGGCGACCTGGACGTGTACGCCGCCGATCGGATCGGCCCCAACAAGCTGTTCGCCAACAACCGAGGCCGGTTCGCCCAGATCCTGGCCGGCGACGGCATCACCGACCCGCGCCCGACCGTGGGCGCATGCTGGTTCGACTATGACGAGGACGGCGACCTCGACCTGTTCCTCGCCAACCAGTCGGGCGCGGCAGATGCCCTGTGGCGCAACGATGGCGGGCATTTCACCGACGTTGCCGTCCAGGCGGGCGTCGCCGGGCCGCCCCGCACCAAGGAGGAAGGCGGCGTAGGCTGCGCTGTCGGCGATTTCGACAATGACGGGCACCTCGACCTGTTCGTGCCCAATTACGGCGCCAACGCGCTGTACCGAAACAAGGGTGACGGCACGTTCGAGAATGTCTCCGCCGCAGCGGGCCTTGGCTTCGAGAACCACGGCGTCGGTGCCGCCTGGGGCGACTATGACAATGACGGCTGGATCGACCTGTCGATCATGGCTTATGAGGGCCCGGTCGGCCAGCAGGTGCCGACCAACGCGCTGATGCACAATGAGCCCGATGGCAAGGGCGGCCGCCATTTCGTCAACGTGCTGCCGCGCACCAGCCCGGTCAATGCCGGCGATCACGGCGTGCAGTGGGTCGATTATGACGGCGACGGCGCGCTCGATCTGTCGATCACCGATGGCTATGGCCCGGTCGGCGGCCATTTCGTCTTCCACAACACCTCGCCGAAAAGCGTCGCGGCACGCAGCCTGCAGGTGCTGGTGCTCGACGCCAAGGGGCATTTCACCCGCGCCGGCGCCGAGGTGCGGCTACGCGATGCGGCCGGAAAGATCCTCGCCACCCGACAACTGGGTACCGGCGATGGCTACAACACGCAGAGCGCGCTGCCGGTGCATTTCGGGCTGTCCAGAATCGCGCCGGTCACCGTGGAGGTGACGTTCCTGACGCCGAAGGGCCGCAGGACGCAGGCGATCCGCAACGTCGATCCGCGGCGCTATGCCGGCACCCGACTGGTGGTGCGCCAGAAGGTGGAGGGCGGGCGCTGATGGCCTTGCTCCTTCCCGGGATCGCCTTGCTTGCAGCAGGCCTGGCGGCGGGGTTCGCCGCCGGGCTGTTCGGGATCGGTGGTGGCTTTGTCGTCGTTCCCGCATTGCTGCTGGTGCTGCCGCTGCTGGGCGGCGATCCGCATCATTATGCCCATGTCGCGATCGGCACCTCGGCCGCGACGATCATCATAACCTCGCTGCGGTCGCTTCGCGCGCATGCGAAGCGCGGCGCCGTGGAATTCGATACGCTGCGCAGCTGGGCGCCATGGATCGTCCTCGGCTGCGGCGCGGGCGTGCTGCTCGCCGACCGGATCGACGGCCGCGTGCTGACCCTGATCTTCGGGATCGGGGTGGGGCTCATGTCGATCAATTTCCTTGTCCCCAAGCTGGGCGACAAGGTGGTGCGCGACACGATGCCCGGCGGCATGCTCCGGATAGGCTTCGCAACCGGACTCGGGACCTTTTCCTCGCTGCTCGGCATCGGCGGCGGGACGCTCGCGATCATGCTGATGACGTTGTGCGGGCGCACCATTCATCGCGCGATCGCGACAGCATCGGGCGTCGGCACGCTGATCGCGGTCCCGACGACGCTGGGCTTCGTGCTGATCGGGCTGCACGAGCAGCGGCTGCCCTGGGGCTCGCTCGGTTATGTAAACCTGCCCGCGACGGCGGCGGTAGCGGCCATGTCGATCGTGACGGCGCCCTACGGCGTGGCGGCAGCGCACAAGCTGCCGTCCCGGCCCCTGAAGACGATCTTCGGCATCTATCTGCTCGCGATCGCCTATCTGATGCTGCACCGCGCGATCGGCTAAAGCTCGCGCCAAGCTGCCTCGGCCCATCCGGCGAAGCGATGCCGCTGCCATCGAACCACTCGCGAAAGCGGTCGCGCTCCCACTTCTTCCGGAAAAGGATGACCAGAAGGGCGTTTGCGGGTTCCCCCGCTGCACGCGGAGGCCGACCTGACCTTTGCGGTCTACAACCCGGGACTTGATCAATTTTGCCGGCGCGGCGTCCTCCTGAGCGCGTAACCGTGCTTCCGCGGCCTCTCCTGCGAGGCGCGCAAGCGCGTCGACGCCGGGGACTTGCTGACTTTCCATCAGCTCCGTCCGGGGAGGCGACATCGTGGTGCTCCTGACAAGCGGGGAGCCCGGATGTGCGGCGGTCCAAAGCCCGATCGCCAATCCGATCAAGGGGCAACTCTCTTGACCCTCCCGGCAGAGTCGGATGGCCAAAGGGATGGGAGAAATGGTGCCGGTTGCAGGAATCGAATTGCGCCGAAAACCGAAAGATAATTCAAGCATCTAAGCTGATACCGTCAGTCTCGGTACCGTGCGAAGTACCGTCACCGGGAAAGTCTTGCCGGGTTCGATTCCAAACTAGCCGATGATTTCAGGTTCGCGTTGGCCCAATCGCGCTGCGAGAGATGGTGAATCTGCCCGCAGCGATGCAAATTCAAGCAATAAGGAGAAATATTTTACTGCGCCCGGCCAGTGATATGCGGCCAACAATCTAACCGCTTTGCGCTAAACGGTCTCAGCCGCGACGGTAGCGAAGGCAGCAATCTGCACCGGTCCTGCACAGGCACTCCCATGAATTTCCTCAGCGCCAGCGCTAGCGATGGACCAGCATCGCATATCCACGCTGCTCCTGTGCAAGAGGGAGCAACACGTGCGCTTCAGTTTCGTCCGCAAGGCCGGTGCCGCCTTGGCCCTGATCATCCTGTTCGACAGGCTTTTTGCCGACAGCTTCGGCGGGGCGAGAGTCGGTGTGTTCGCCGGCGCCTGGCTGCTCGCCATCATCGCCACCCGGCCGGACATCGGCAGGGCGCGATCCGCTTGGCCTGGGCTCGCGCTGGCGGCGCTTTTCGCGGCATCGCTGTTCGACGAGCCGGGGGTGCTGGCATGGTCGATGTTCTGGTGCGCGATCGCGTTCGCCACAGTGGCGCCCAGAGTTGGGCGTTTCGACGATGCCTGGCATTGGGGTGTTCGCCTGTTCCTCCATGGCGCCACCGGCTTCCTGTGGCTCTTCGCCGACCTGCGCCGCGTCGCCGGGCAACGACGGGGCGTCGGCGCTTCTCCGCGCCTGCTCGCGACTACGCTGGCCCTGCCGCTGCTCGGCGGCATTGTCTTCCTGATCCTCTTCGCGGCGGCGAACCCGCTGATCGAGCATGCCTTCGCCTCCATCCAGCTGCCCAGCCTGTGGCAGCTCGCGCTGTGGACCTTCGTCGCCTGCTGCGTCTGGCCGATGCTGCGGCCCGGCGCGCTCGCGCTGCGCGTTGCTCGTCGCGTGCCGGATCTGGAGCCGATCCTTCCCGGTACGTCGCTGCCGTCGGTGTTGATTGCCCTCGCGCTCTTCAACCTGATCTTCGCGGTCCAGAATGCCCTCGACATCGCTTTCCTTTGGAGCGGAGGCGCGCTGCCGGACGGCATGACCCGGACGGACTATGTGCATCGTGGCGCCTATCCGCTAATCGTCACGGCCCTGATCGCCGGCGCGATGGCGCTGGCCATGCTGCGGCCGGGCAGTGCGAGCGAACGAGATCCCTGGGCGCGGCGGATGGTAGCCCTGTGGGTGGCGCAGAACCTGGTGCTCGTCGCCTCCAGCGCGCTACGGACGGTGCAGTATATCCAAGAGTCGATGCTCACCTCCTGGCGGATCGCGGCGCTGCTGTGGATGGCGCTGGTTGCACTCGGCCTGGTGCTGATCTGCTGGCGCATCCTCCGCGGGCGCAGTGCGCGCTGGCTGATCAACTGCAACGTGCTGGCTGCCGGTGTTGTGCTGACCGCCTGCTGTTTCGTCGACATCGAAGCGATTGCGGCCCGCTGGAACGTGCAGGCTGCCGACCCGGCGAAGATCGACCTCTGCTATCTGCATCGCAGTGGGGACAGTGCCCTGCTGCCGCTGATTGCGCTGGAACGCCGGCCGATGGACGCCGAGAAGTTGGACCGCGTGCGCTATGTGCGCGCCGAGCTCCTCCGGGATCTCGAGACGCGGCAGGCGGATGGACGGTACTGGACATGGCATGGCGCGCGCCGCCTGGCAGCGGCCCGCGCGCTCGTCGGACCGGGGGCGCCGCGCCCGCTGACTGCCAACTACAGCCGGGAGTGGTGCGACGGCAGCATCATTCCCCCGCAAGTCCGATCTTGACGGGGGCGGCGCGCGCCATGATCCAGTGCCCCATGCCCCGGACGATCCTGGTCGCGGACGATGATCCGCACATCCGCCAACTGCTGGTGTTCGCGCTGGCCAAGGCCGGGCTCGATGCGATCGAGGCCGAGGATGGCGAGGCGGCGCTGGCCGCGGTCGCGTCCCACGCGCCGGACCTGATCGTGCTCGACATCAACATGCCGCGGATGGACGGGATCGAGGTCTGCCGGCAGCTGCGCGCCAGTGGCGATCTGCCGATCCTGTTCCTGTCCAGCCGAGACGACGAGATCGATCGCGTCGTCGGCATCGAGCTCGGCGCGGACGATTATGTCGTGAAGCCCTTCTCGCCGCGCGAGGTGGTGGCGCGGGTGATGGCGATCCTGCGGCGGGTGGGCAGCCGCCCGCCGGACGTCGCCGCGGCGGCGGGGCCGCTCCAGCATGGACGCCTGACGCTCGACCCCGATGGCTGGCAGGCGAGCTGGGCAGGGGAGGCGGTGCCGCTCACCGTCACCGAGTTTGGCATCCTGCGCACGCTGGCGGCGATGCCGTCCAAGGTGTTCAGCCGCGACGCGATCATCGACCGGCTCCATGGGCCGGGCTTCGCCATCACCGATCGCACAATCGACAGCCACATCCGCAACCTGCGGGGCAAGTTCGCGCGGATCGGCGCGGAGGACGTGATCGAGACCCGCGCCGGGATCGGCTATCGACTCGGCACCTGCGGGGCGGGATGATCGAGCGGTTCAAGGCGGTCGTGCGGCGCCATTGGCCGCGCCTGCGGCTCCGCACGATCCTGCTGCTGACCTTCGTCTTCGTGGCGGCTTTGCCGGGCTTCGGGGCGCTATTCCTGCGGGTCTATGAGAACAGCCTGCTGCGCCAGACCGAGGCCGCGCTGGTCGCGCAGAGTGTCGCGCTGGCAGCGGCGGGCGCTGCAGAATGGCCTGGTGCGCACGGGATGCCGGAGAGCATGGGCACTATGCCCAGTGCGTCCACGCTTGATCTGCGCCTGACGTCGGTCTTTCCCGAACGCCCCGTGCCGATCGCTGGAAGAGGCTCGGCCGATCCGGAGACGCAAGCTTGGGCAACGCGCTTGGCCCCTGTCCTTCGTGCGACGGCAAACACGACGCTTGCGTCGATCCAGTTACTCGACCCGCAAGGGCGCATTCTTGCAGGCGGCGATGCCCGCCTGGCCTATGGCGCGATGCCGGAACTGCAGGCGGCGCTGGCCGGTCGCGCGGTGACGACGCTGCGTCGCAACGGCGCCTACCGGCCGCACTATGCGCTCGAGTGGCTGAGCCGTGCCTCCGACCTGCGCCTCCACCATGCGCAGCCGATCGTCGTCGATGGCCGGGTGGTCGGCGTGCTGCTGCTCGCACGCTCGCCGCGCGCGCTATTCGTCGGCATCTATGAGGATCGGGGCAAAATCCTTTTCGGCATCGTCGTGATCTTCGCCACGCTGGTGGTGCTGAGTGGCCTGCTGTCGCGCGGCATCGTACGGCCCGTGGAGGCGCTGGGCGAGGCGACCCGCGCCGTCGCAAAGGGGGGCGGGGCGGTGCCGGAGGCGCCCACGACCGCCGCGATCGAAATCCAGGCGCTGTACCGCGACTTCGGCAGCATGGCCGAGGCAATCGAGCGGCGCTCGCGCTACCTGCGGGACTTCGCCCATGCGGTCAGCCATGAATTCAAGACGCCGCTGGCGGGCATCCGAGGCGCGGTCGAGCTGCTGCAGGATCATGGGGACATGGCCCCCGCGGATCGCGAGCGTTTCCTCTCCAATATCGCTGGCGACGCGGCCCGGCTCAATCTGCTCGTCAGCCGGCTGCTCGATCTGGCCCGTGCAGACATGGCGACGGCAGAGGAGGGGGCGCGGACCGATGTGCTCCATGTGATGCGCTGCCTCGCCGACGCCTATGGGCACGAGGGCGCTGGGCTCGCTGTCAACATTTCGGAGTACTTTGTGCCGCTGGTCGCAATTCCCTCCAACGTGCTGGAAGCGGTGCTGGTGGGGCTGATTGAAAACAGCAAGCAGGCAGGCGCCACGCAGGTGACGCTCGCAGCCCGATCAGCGACCGCAGGTGTCACGGTTACCGTAAGGGACGATGGTCCAGGGGTGCCTTTGGGGGATCGCCATCGCATCTTTGAGCCGTTTTTCACCACGCGCCGCTCGGATGGTGGTACCGGCCTTGGCCTGCCAATCCTGCGCTCGTTGCTCGACGCGAACCGTGGGAA
Source organism: Sphingomonas pituitosa NBRC 102491 (assembly GCF_001598435.1). Lineage (GTDB taxonomy): Bacteria > Pseudomonadota > Alphaproteobacteria > Sphingomonadales > Sphingomonadaceae > Sphingomonas > Sphingomonas pituitosa. Next base: position 520,861 of record NZ_BCYY01000001.1, on the reverse strand, counting down.
GATCGACTTGGATGCGTCGGACGCGGCAGGCGCCTCGTTTGTGATCTCGCTCCCGGTTCAATGGTGAGGCCTTCGACCTGCTAGCGCCTGAAATTGGGACGAAGCGGCCGTTCGAGACTTTGGCGCGCTACGTCTGGTTTCAAAGGAAGCTGTCTTCCTATCGCGGTGCGGCAATGGAGGCGTCAAGCAGTGCGCCACCGCACATGATTGTGCGAATCATTTGCATTAGCGTTATTGGCTGCTATGGGGCGCACCCTAATCACAAAGGGGGTCGTTCATGCACGTTCGTTTCTGCTGCTCCGCAGCGGCTACCGCCATTGCGTTGATGTCGGCTGGTACGGCGATGGCACAGCAGACCGAGATGCTACCGGAGACCGTGGCAACGGGGGACAAGGCGGATCCCAGCTACGAACTGCAGCCCGGCAACGACACAGGGACAACGATCATCCGTGAGAAAGAGATCAGGGCCCGCGTTCCCGGATCCGGCGACGTCAACCAACTGCTCAAAGCCTTGCCCACTGTCCAGTTCGATCGCCGGGCAGGGCTCGCATCGCGGGAGGCCATCCAGGACATCCGACCCGCCGACATCTCGATCTCGGGCGGGCGCATCTATGAGAACCTGATCACCATCGACGGCATCGATGCCAACACCCGGCTCGACGTCACGGAGAACAATCCGCAACATTTCGCCGAGCCGGCCGGCAACGCCGCACAGAACCTCTGGCTTGATTCCAACCTGATCGGCGAGATCGTGGTGCGCGATTCGAACGTGTCGGCAGAGTTCGGCAGGTTCACCGGCGGTGCGCTCGACATCCGCACCCGCGATCCCAAGCGCCGGTTCGGCGGCAATGCCAGCCTGAGCTACACGTCCGACGAGTTGGTGGACTATCGGATCTCCGATGCCTCCCGCGCGGCACTTGGCACCGGGGCGCTGCCGGAGCGGCCCAGTTTCCGCAAGTGGCGGTTCGGCGCCAGCGTGGATGTGCCGCTCTCGGAGAATGTCGCGGTGCTCGTAGCGGCCAATCGCTCACGCGCGGACGTCACCTATCAGCGCGCGGCGGCCTATGGCGGCACCCCCTATGGGCAACGCAGCGTCAGCGACAACCTGATGCTGCGCGGCGTGGCGGACCTTTCGCCGAGCATCAAGCTCACCGGCCAGCTCACCTATGCACCCTACGAAAGCCAGTCCTCCGCGGCGAACGGTATCGACAATCTCGTCACTTCCAAGGGAGGTGGTCTCGCGGGGCAGTTGCAACTGGACGGCAGCGGCATGACGCGGTGGTCGCTCAAGGCACGGTTCAGTCATAATGATTCAGGCCGTACTGCTTCGCCGAACAACTATTCCATTCCTTCCAGTTCCACCAATGGCAACGTGTGCAGCAGCACCAACTGCACGATCGGCGGTTTTGGCAATGTCGATCAGTGGCAGAACAATTTCGCGCTGACCTTCACCGCAGCGCGCGATATTGGCGCCGGCGAGCTTCGCGGCGGGGTCGACTACCAACGCTTCGAGGCGATGCGCAGCCGTCCGCAGACCAACAACGCCTATTCGCGCGGCACGAGCGCTACCAATATCGTCTGCGGCAGCGGCGACAGCTTGTTGTGCGCCAGCGGCCAATATGCGCTGACCCAGTACAGCGAGTACCGCGCCTATCGGGCGAACGCTGGGCTGGACAGCGTTTCGGCCTGGACGGAATATGCGGTGAAGGCCGGCCCGGTCGATCTTCGGGGCGGGCTTCGGTACGATTATGAAAGCTTCCTGGGCAACCACAACTTTGCGCCGCGCCTTTCGGCGACCGTGGCCCTGCCATGGCAGGGCTGGGCAGCTACGGCGGGTGCCAACCGCTATTATGGCCGGTCGATGCTGGGCTATGCGCTGCGAGAGCAATATCCCGACAATTTCATCTATCGGCGTGCGGGCGTTCGTTCCGGCAGCAGTCTGGTTTTTTCCGACGCCGGCTGGACGCTGTACGACACCTCGCACTCGACCAGCTATGCGAACGCCAATCTCAAGACGCCCTATTCGGACGAGCTTACCGGGGCGATCACCGGCCGGGTGCTGGGCGGCACGATCCGCTTGAAGGGGGTGTTCCGCTGGGCGAAGGACGAATTTTCGCGATCGTCTGCAACGCGCGTCACCGGGACGCTGGCGACCGGCGCGACGACAACCTACACCCTCTATACGCCCAACAACGAGGGGCGCAGCCGCTATCGCGGCGCCTCTCTTGAATGGACCCGAGCCTTCGGAAAACAAAGCATCGCTGCGAACGTCAATTATTCAAAGGCCTTCACCAGCAACACCGACTATTTCGTGACTAGCGACGACGTGGAGGACGAGGCCGTGCTCTACGTCTACAACGGCGCACTGGTTTCCGCCTCGTCGATCAACGAACAGAACCAGCGGCTGGAATTTGCCTCGCCGTTCCTCGCCAATCTCACCTGGACCGGCCGCTGGTTCAGCGATCGGCTGACCACCAACGTCAATGCGCGCTATCGGAACGGTTTCGATCGCATTGAAGTGACCGGTGAGCGGCAGACGGTTAACGGCGCACGCTATGATGTCGTGGCGCTTCGGCACTATGCGTCGGGTCTGGACGTGAACCTCAATGCCCAATTCGACGTGATCCGCAGCCGCGCAGGCACGCTCACGCTCGATGCCCGTATCGCCAATCTGCTCAACCGCGTCCCGGTGCAGGATTCTGCGTTGACCGCCAATCCCTATCAGATGGGGCGATCGGCCTGGTTCGGCCTGGCCTATCGGTTCTGAACGCGATGCACCGCGTGTTTCACCTCGCGTTGCTGGGCGCATTCTTGCTGTTCCTCACCGCGGCGGGGCTGCGGCAGTCTATGGATGCTTCAGAACTTCGTCGCGCCTATTCCGGCCCCGTATCCGGCTGGCCGCGTGCCGAAGTGGATGCGGGGGTGGACTTTGTCGAGTTCGGGCCGCTGCCCGCGCTGCTGCCGCCCGATACCATCGAAGCACAGCGGATTGCACTTGGTGCGCGATTGTTTGACGAACGGCGCCTGTCGGCTACCGGGCAGTTCGCCTGTGCGTCCTGCCACAGTCCTGAGCTAGGCTTCGGCGACGGGCTGCGCACGTCCTTCGGGCATGACCGCCGTCGCGGCCAGCGCAACGCGCCGGGTCTGTACACTGTGGGCTTCCAGAACACATTGTTCTGGGACGGTCGGAGCCCCACGCTCGAGCATCAGGCGCTGCAACCCATCGCCAATCCCATTGAAATGGCAGGTCATCCTAGGCAGATCGAGGGCTGGATCAACCGCGACGAATCCTATCGGCGGGGGTTTGGGGCGGCGTTCGGCGTCCCCCGCATCGGGATGGCGGAAGTAGCGCGAGCGCTGGCGAGCTTCGAGCGGAGTTTGCGCCCGCCGCAGACCCCATGGGACCGCGTCTTCACCCGCGGTACCGAGGTCCTGACCGACCAGCAACTGCAGGGGCTGCACCTATTCCGCACCAAGGCGCGGTGCGCCAACTGCCACAACGGCCCGTTGCTGACCGACCAGAAATTCCACAATCTGGGCATCAGCTTCTACGGCCGGCGGCGGGAGGACATCGGTCGCTACGGGATAACGCACGACCCCGCCGATGTCGGTCGGTTCCGGACGCCGTCGCTGCGCGCGGTGCGACGGACCGGCCCGTATATGCACAACGGCCTTTTTCCCAGCCTGGCGGGTGTGGTGAACCTCTATGTTGCGGGCGGAGGTGTGGACCGGGCAGCGCAGAGCGCCACGACCAGTGCGCCGCCGCCGCGCCATGATCCGCAACTTCAGAAGCTGGCGCTGACTCCCGACGAGCGCGCCGCTCTGGTTGCCTTTCTGGAGATCCTGTGAGCGTCAGTCCAGCTGGTAGCGCATCGGGATACGGAACGTCCGCGCCTCTCCCCGTGGCGGTGCGGGGAGCGGCGTTGCCAGGACCTGGGCGACCGCCAGCGTGTCGAGCTGCCGGCTTTGAGAGGAAAGAAAAACGGCAGCCGCGATGATCCGGCCGCGCGGCGAGACGCGAAACTCCACCACGACGATGCCGCCAATACCCATGCGCGCCAGCTCGGGCGGAAATGTCTGGCGGGCACGGATCTCGCGGAAAACGAGACGGCCATAGAAATCGGCATCCGCTGCCGCTTGCGTAGGGGATACACTGCTGCGCGCTGCACCCGGAGTGGCTTCGGACACGGCTATCGTGCTCGCCTGTGCCGCTCCCGAGAGCGGCGACGTCGTTCCTTCCGCTCGCAGCGCGGGGGCGGAGGGTGCGGACGCAGGGGCTGAAACGATGGCGGCTTCGACTTTGGGTTCGGGCGGGTCCTGTATCGCCGGGGCGGGAGTCGCAGCGGGCGGCGTCGATCGCGGCGGTTCGTCGGGCGCCTTGGCCATCGAATCAGGCGTGGCATCGGCTGGCGCTACGCCCACGACGTCGAATATCCGCATTGCGCCGCCACCGGAGGGAACCGGCTCGCCCAGTCGCGACAGTGTGATGACCGCACCGAGGAGCGCGGCGGTAACCGACGCCGTCAGCGTCGCGGCGCCGGATCGTTCGGACATGGAAGGATGAGACAGATACACGGTTGTCTGTTATAGCGAACGATATGCAATAGCAATATTCTCGGCGGGTCGAGTGGTTGCAGGGCGATCAGGGATCGTGAGGATTCACGCAGTGGCGCTGATGTGATTCACGCTGTGGATGGACCGAGACGTACTGCCGGAGGCCCAGTGGCGATCGAGCCGCATTGTCTGGGCAAGCGGACTGACGGGCCGAAGCGGTCGGGGCAGTCGGCTATTCTTGGAGGCGGTGTTGCGGATCGCGCGACGGGCAGCCCGTGGTGCAATCTGCCGGAGCGCTTCGGTGATTGGAGCACGGCATTTTAACGACGGCAATTGCCGCCCGAACGGCAGAAGTTTCTGAAACCGGCCATCCTCAAGTTGAACAATAATGGCTGGAGCTGGTCGGATGCTGCCGCCGATTTGGGGTTACATCCAGCCGAGCTGAGACCTAGGGGACGTCCAGCTATAGCGGCCGTCAGAGTTTTCTGCGCATTTGCTGCCGCACTGCATTCGCGGATTCGGCAAATAGCGGCTTATAGAGTTCGGCGGGCGACCTCCATTCTCGAAGGAGGTCGAGGGGGTCCTGATTACCGATCAGGTCTCGGGCAAGGCTGACCCGCTCCACACGTTCGTTCGGGCTTCGCTGGGCAGTATTGCTGCGCGTTGCTCGGCTTGGGAGAAGAACTGTTCGATCTCCATTACCCTTGACCATCGCTGGATAGCGCTCTGCAGGGAGGTCAGGCTTTCCTCGTAAGATTTGGCGATGTTGCGCTCGTCCTCGCGGCGGCGGCATTTCTCCTGTTCCTCCAGCCACGCGCGGTGTCGAATCTCGGCCCGGCGCGCGGCTGACGTGCTCCCCTGAAACTCCTCCATTTATAAGTAGAGTCCGGGGCTGCCAGGATGCCCTGGCGGGTGGGTTTGCGCAACGCGTCTGGCGGCATCGGCGGGCGTCAGCCCGCCTATACCGCTATGCGGCCGCACATGGTTGTAGTCGTCTCGCCAGTTGCTCAGCACCGAGCGGGCATGGCTCAGCGAGGCAAACAGCGTCTCGTTCAGGCATTCGTCGCGCAAGCGACCATTAAAGCTCTCGACATAGCCATTCTGCTGCGGCTTGCCCGGCGCGATGTAATGCCACTCAATCTGCCGGTCCTGCGCCCAGCGCAGGATTGCCAGACTCGTCAGTTCGGTCCCGTTGTCGCTGACGATCATCAGGGGCCTGCCGCGCACCGCGATGATCGCGTCGAGCTCGCGAGCAACACGAGCGCCCGACAGCGATGTATCCACCACCAGCGCCAGGTTCTCCCGCGTGAAGTCGTCGAAGACGGCAAGGATACGGATGCGCCGGCTGCACACCAGCGTATCGCTCACAAAGTCCAGGCTCCACCGTTGGTTCGGCCCCTGCGGGTGCGCCATCGGCGCCCGCGTGCCCATCGCCCGTTTGCGGCCGCGGCGACGACGCACCCGCAGATTCTCCTCGCGATACAGCCGCAGCAGCTTCTTGTGGTTCATGACGATCCCTTCTCGGGCCAGCATGATCCCAAGCCGCCGATAGCCGAACCGACGGCGCTCAAGCGCGATCTCGCGAAGCCGCGACCGCAGGTCGCCATCATCACTACGCCGATGCGCATAGCGCATCGACGACCGATCCACGCTCAGAATGGCGCATGCCCGACGCTCGCTGATGCCGAAGGCCTGCCGCACATCCTCGACAGCCCTTCGGCGAGCGGCAGGCTTCACCAGTTTTTTGCGGCAACTTCCTTCAGTACCGCATTGTCGAGCATCGCATCGGCCAGCAGCCGCTTCAGCCGCGCGTTCTCGTCCTCGAGCACCTTCAGCTTGCGCGCCTGCGACACGTCCATGCCGCCGTACGTCGCCTTCCACTTGTAAAACGTCGCGCTGCTTACACCGTGCTTCCGGCACACGTCTGCCGTCGACGACCCGGCCTCCTGCTCGCGTAAGATCCCGATGATCTGCTCTTCCGTAAACCTGCTGCGCTTCATCTCCGTCCTCCTTAGTCGAGGACTCTACTTATAAATGGAGGAGTTTCAGGGGAGCACGTCAATGCCCTTGACCGCGCCATAGTCAGCCAGTCCGTGGCAGAAAGCGTTAGGCATCTGCTCGCCTTGAGCCCCGTAGAGATATGGCGGGACAGGAGTGGCAGTGGAAAGCAGCCGTTGGCGCGAACGCTCCAGATGAGGATCCGAAGCGCCAGGGCAACTGATGGCTGACCTTCGTACCCGTCTATGGCGCGCAAGAGTGCGCCGACCTTGTCGGGTTCGATGATCGCGGCATGATGCTTGACCTTGGGCGTGATCAGGGCGCCCTGGAGATCGGCGGTCACATCTCGCTGCGCCCGTCCGGTGGCGATCGCGTAGCGAATGACGCTGCTACAGCTGCTGCGGAGGCGTCGTGCCGTCTCATAGCGGCCCCGAACCTCCACTGTCCTCAATACGGTGAGCAGCTCTGGCGCGCTGATGTCGCCGATCGGTCGAGTGCCGATCAGCGGGTTGGCGAACGCAATCAGCCAGCGCAGCTTTTCGAGGGTCTTCGCAGCTCGCCCTTCCGCCTCGATCTTCTTCAGCCATTCGTCGGCGACGGTGGCGAACGTATCTCCGGCCGAAATGCTGCCCACGCCGCGCGTCAGTTTGCCGTAGGAGGAGGGGTTAATGCCCTTCTCGAGCAGTTTCCGAGCGTTCTCCCGGCGCTCGCGTGCTTCCTTTAGGGAGACGTTAGGATATAGGCCCAGCGCCACCGTGCCGCGCTTGCCGTCGTGACGATAGTCCCATCGCCAGTACCGACCACCGCCAGGTTGAACGAGGAGGTACATGCCGTGCATGTCCTGGGTTTTGAACGCTTTGTCCCGCGGTTTGATTCGACGGACGGCTGCATCGGTGAGCATGACGGTATCTCCTCCGCTGGCGCAGTGCTGATACCGTCAAATATACCGTCAGGGGCCGCGGGTTCCAATGGATTGACCCGGATCTGGGTGGATCAGATGCCGTCAAAAACCACGCAAATCCGCCAATTTTGGATGCCCTTGGATGCCTGCGGAAAGGTGGATGGTGCCGGTTGCAGGAATCGAACCCGCGACCTTCGGTTTACAAAACCGCTGCTCTACCAGCTGAGCTAAACCGGCCCTTGGCTCGCCGCAAAAAGGCTGGGCACGCATCTGCGCGGTTTGCGGCGACGGGTCAAGCGGGAAGGAAAGCCTCTTTCCCTGCTTGCAAAAAGCCGCCCGCCGGCTGGTGCTGGCGGACGGCTCTTGCGTCGTTCGATTGCCGTCTCCCGGGCTTGCACCCGGGAGCGCAGCGGATCGCTTACAGGCGGAAGCTGACGCTGCCCGCGAAGGTCCGGCCGTTCTTGTAGAAGGCGGTCGGCGCGCGGCGATCGCCGCTGTACTGATAGTAGGTTTCGTCGAGCAGGTTCTGCGCGTTGACGCTGATCGAGATCTGCGGCGTCAGCTGGTAGCTGGCCGAGAAATCAAGCTGGCTGTACGGCGCGACCATGTCGATCGAGTTCAGGCGGCCGATCGTCCGGAAGTAGGACGAGCGGTAGTTGTAGCTCAGGCGCGCCTGGATCGGCCCCTTCTCGTAATAGGGGATCACGTTGACGGTGTGCCGCGACAGATAGGGCATGTTGAGCCCGTTGTCGGTCGAGGCATCGGCATAGCTGTAGTTCGCCTGCAGGCCGAACCCGCCCCAGATTTCCGCCTGGCCCGCGACGAGCACGCCGTTCACCTTGGCGTTGCCGCCGTTGATCGGCCGCGACACGCCATAGGATGCGAAGCGCTGCGTCAGGCTGTTGAACAGCTGCACGCCTTCCTGGCGGGTGTTGATGATGTACGAGCCGATCTCACGCCGGAAGAGCTCGAGCGAGAGCACGGCGCCCGGGCGCGGATAATATTCTGCCGAGAGCTCGTAGTTGGTCGATTCGTAGGGCTTCAGGTCCGGATTGCCGCCGCCGGCGTCGAGCGTGACGTCGTTCTGGCTGAACGAGCCGGCCAGATCGCTGAAGCGCGGACGGGCGATGACCTTGGCAGCCGCGCCGCGCACCACCACGTCCGGACGCACCGAATAGGCGATGTTGAACGCAGGCAGGAACTTCACATAGTCGTGCGAGACCGAGCTCGGCACGAAGATCGGCGTGCCGCCCTGGTTGATCTGGCTGGTCGAATTGGAGACCTGCTGGGTGTAGACCAGCCGGCCGCCGAGGTTGCCGCGGAAGCCGCCCTGGTCGAAGTCGAGCTGGAGATAGCCCGCTGCGGTGCTTTCAGAGACATAGTAGGTCGCGGTCGGCTTCGCGACCGGGATGGTGATCGAATTGTTCAGGATGTCGATCACCGACTGGCGCGGCAGGTTCAGGAAAACCGTGGCGTTGCCGGTGGCGTTGAGGCCGCCGAAGACGCCGTCCGGGGTTACCGAGGTCGGCACGCCCAGGTCCGCGACGGTGTAGGGGTTGGCGCGGTAGGTGTTGCTGCCGCCGGCATCCTGGCGGTTGATGTGGTGGACATATTTCAGGCCGCCGCGCACCTTGCTGAAGAACGCCAGCTCGACCGGGAACTCCATGTCGATATTGCCGTACATGTCTTCATCGGTCGTCTTGCTGATGTCGACGCCGCCGCTGCGGGCCGCCACCAGCTGCGTGCCGTTGACGACGATCGGCACGCCGTCGATCGTCTGCGCCTCGACGCCGTTGCTGTTGAAGTAGTTGGCCGGGTTCTTCAGGTCGCCGGTGAAGTTCACGTTGGCGCTGCTGCCGGTGAAGGCATAGCTGTACGGCAGGGCGACCTGGGTGTCGAACAGATACTCGGGGGTCTTGCCGCCGGTCGCCTTGCTCCAGCCGCCGCCGACGGTGATCTTGCCGCCGTCCGGCGCGGTCCATTCGAACACGCCGTTATAGTTGTCGGTCTTCAGCTTGGTGCTGCGGACCAGCGTGTCGAGCTGGGCGTTCTGGGTCACGTTGCGGTCGGCCGCGCCGAAGGTGCCCGCGGTGACCAGGCCGCGATCGATCGTCAGCGACTGGGCGAGCGCACCGGACCAGGCGCCGGGGATCACGTACAGCGACTGGCTGTAGTTGTTGTAGTTGCCGTCGATGTGCAGCCCGTTGATCGTGATGCGGGTGCTCGGGGTCGGCTTGTACTCGACCGCGCCGAAGAGGCTGGTGCGCTCGCGCTCCTGCTGGAAGAAGGCGTGGTTGATGCCGAACGGATAGCGCGCGTTCAGCAGGTCCTGGCGGGTGCCGCCGTTGATCGTCGCGTTGGGGTTCTTCAGCAGCGGCTGGCCGCTGGCGTCGTTCAGGACGGTGCCGTTCGCATCGGTCTGGAAGAAGTCCTTGCCCGACGAGTAGCCGAAGAATTCCACGCCCCCGCGCACCAGGTTCTGCTTGTCATAGGTGCCGGCGAGAAGGATGCCGAACGTCTCGGAATCGTTCTTCCAGCTGTACAGGCCCGAGCCGCGGATGTTGCCCTTCTCGGCGCGATCATTGTACGAATAGCCGGCCGAGCCGAACAGCGTGTTCGCCTTGAGATCGAGCGGGCGGCGGGTGCGGACGATGACGCTGCCGCCGATGCTGCCGTCTTCCAGGCGGGCTTCCGGCGACTTGTAGACTTCGAGGCGCTCGACCAGTTCGGGCGCGAGCAGCGAATAGTTGAAGGTACGGCTGCTGGGGTCGTTGTCGTTGCCGCCCCAATCGGCCGAGGCGACGCCGTGGCCATCGAGGAGCATGCGGTTCAGCGCCGGATCGGTGCCGTGGATCGCGACCTTTTCACCCTCGCCGAAGCGGCGATCGATGCTGACGCCGGGGATGTGCGACAGCGATTCCGCGACGTTACGGTCGGGGAACTTGCCGATGTCTTCGGAGGAGATAACGTCGACCACCGCGTTGGCATTGCGCTTCACTTCGATCGCGCGGCGCAAGCTGCCGCGGATGCCGGTGACGACGATCTCGTCGCCGCCGCTGGCGGTGTCGGCACTGCTCTGCGCCGGCTGCGGCGCGGCGTCCTGCGCGAACGCAGGCGCGGTGAATGCAGCGACGAGCAGGGCCGCTGCGCAGGAGGAATTCTTCAACGTGATCGGCTTAGTACGCATGATGCTGGACATCCCTTTTTTGATTTACTGTGCGTGGCCCGCTGCAGGCCGCAGGCTCTGCGCGGGAATTACGGAGGTCTTCCCGACGAGGTCGGTAACCGCATAGGTAAAGCCCGGCTGCAGCGCATAGGCGCCGACCCGGCCGTGGCGGTCGATGGCGAGGAACCCGACCTGGGCGTCCTTCACCGCATCGCCGCGCAGTTTCGCGATGTGCAGCACCGCCTCCCGGCAGGCCGCCATCGGGTCCATGCCCGCGCGCATCGACGAGACGACGCGCGCCGAACCGGCGATCCGCGTCACTTCCTCGCCCACGCCGGTGGCGGTCGCCGCGCCGACACCGGGCTCGACCATCAGCCCACAGCCGGCCTGGGGCGAATCGCCCACGCGGCCGCGCAGCTTGAACGCCATGCCGGAGGTGGTGCAGGCGCCGGCAAGACGACCATTGGCATCACAGGCGACAATACCAATCGTGTCATGGTCCAGCGCCGAGCCGCGCTGATTTTCTATATTGGCTACAGGCTTGTACCGGGCAGTCTTAAGCCATTCGCGCCACGCCGCTTCCGCCTCGGGAGTGAGCAGCCGCGTCTTGGGAAAGCCCTGTTCGAGCGCGAACTGGCGTGCGCCTTCGCCGACCAGGAAGGTGTGCGGGGTCTTTTCCATCACGCGGCGGGCCACCGAGATCGGGTGGAGGATGTCCTCCAGCGCCGCCACCGCGCCGACATTGCCGCGATCGTCCATGATGATCGCGTCCAGCGTGACATGGCCGTCGCGATCGGGATATCCGCCCAGGCCTACCGAGTGGTTCTCGGCATCCGCCTCGGGTACCCAGCCGCCGGCCTCAACGGCGTCGATCAGGGATCCGGTCTTCTTCCACTGGGCATAGGCGGCGGCGTTGGCCGCTGCGCCGAAGTCCCAGGTGGAGACGATGAGGGCACGTGGCGTCTCGGCGCGTGCCAGCGCCGCTCCGGCCGGCAGCGCAGCTGCGCCGGCCAACCCCAGTTTCAATGCTTCGCGTCGATCCAGTCCCATCGATGCATCCCCATGTGGCGCGCTGCGCCGCTCTCCTCAGTGAAGGCGGCGCGTCATATGTCTGTCACCGCTTCGAAGGGATGCTGTCATAGGTCCCATCGGTATACAATACCAAATAGAGAACCTGGTTTTACATATGGTAGCCTATGGTCTCATCGGCTCCGCTTTTTTTCCAGGTTGTTGCTGAAACGCAACGCGCCGGAGCTCGGCGGATGCGAGCCCCGGCGCGAACCGGTCAGCCAGCGTGGTCCCGGGCTCAGCGCGGTGCGGTGAACCCGCCGATCTCGGCGATCGCCAGTTTCGGCTGGGGGAGCGCGGTTTCGGCGAAGCGCAGCCGCAGATAGCGCGCGGGCCGGGCGTTCGTGAAGGCGATGCGCTGGGTCGACAGCGCATAGGCGATGTTGCCGAACTCGCCGTCGGCGGCCGGCTCCCACCGCGTCGCGTCCTGGCTCGTCTCGGCCTGATAGCCCTTGGGCGGGGCCGAATCGGTCATCACATGCCGCGACGGCGTGAGGCTGAACCCGGCAAGTGTGGTTTCGCCACCGAGGTCGATGGTCACCTCCACCGGCGCGCCGCCCTTGGGCGCGGGGACCGTCCAGATCGTGCCCGGGTCGCGATCGAGCAGCTTCTCGGCGCCGGGCGCGGGGGCGGCGGCGATCTTCCAGTTGCGGGTGTCGATCACGGTCGGGTCCGAGGAAACGATCGGCGCGACCGGTACCGGCGCGACCGAACGGAACAGGGCGAACTCGCTGATCGCCGGGCAGGCCGGTGCATCGAGGATGCGCAGGCGTACGCGACGCGGCGCGATCGGCTGAGGCAGGCGGAGGATGCGCTGGGCGGAGATGCATTCCTTCTCGGCGAGCTGCTGCCATTTCCCGTCGATCTCGGCGTCGACCGCGAAACGGGTGACGCGCACGCCCAGCGGCAGATATTCGCGCAGGCGGATCACGTCGAAGCGGGTGCCGGGCTTGAGGTCCAGCGTCAGCGTCGGCGTGGCGGCGCCGTCCGACGTCGTCCAATAGGTCTCGCGATTGCCGTCGAGCACGCGGGCGGCTTCGAAGCCCGGCCCGCGCGTGGCGCTGGCATGGGCGACTGCGCCCTTGGCGAGATCCTTGGCGAAGGTCGCGCGGATCGCGTCGCCGAAGCTCTTCAGGATCTTCACGTCCTGGTCGGCGATGCGGCCGCGGCGATCGGGCGGCAGGTTGAGGTTCAGATTGGTGCCCCGACCGACCGATTCGTCGTACAGCTGGACCAGACGCTCGGGGCTCTTCACCCGCGAATCCTCGTCGGCGTGATAGAACCAGCCGGGGCGGATCGACACATCGGTCTCCGCCGGCCACCAGAGCGCGCCCCCGCGCACGCCCGAATTGCCTTCGCTCTGCACATAGGGGTGGTTGGGCATGGTCGGCCAGCAGGGATCGCCCGCCACGCCGTCCTCGTTGCCGACCCAGCGGATATCCGCGCCGAGCGGATCGAAGGTGCAGGCATCGGGCTGGAGCTGGTGGACGAGGGCGACGATCGAAGGCCAGTTGTAATAGGCCGGGGCGTCGATCTTCCGCGTCTCGCGCGCGCCGCCGTAATAGCCGTCGCCGCCATTGGCGCCGTCGAACCACACTTCGAACAGCTTGCCATAGCGGGTGCACAGCTCGGTGAGCTGCGCGCGGTAATAGGCGATATAGCCCGGGCGGCCATACTCCGCATGGTTGCGGTCCCAGGGCGAGAGATAGACGCCGAACGGCAGCCCGGCACGGGCGCAGGCATCGGACATCTCGCGGACGATGTCGCCCTGGCCGTTCTTGTAGGGGCTGTTGCGGATCGAGTGCTCGGTCAGCGTGGTCGGCCACAGGCAGAAGCCGTCATGGTGCTTGCAGACCAGGATCAGGCCCTTCAGCCCGCCCGCCTTGGCCGCCGCGACGATCTGGTCGGCGTTGAAGTCGCTGGGATTGAAGGTCTTGGGATCCTCGTCTCCATAGCCCCATTCCTTGTCGGTGAAAGTGTTCATCGAGAAGTGGATGAAGGCATATTGCTCGCGCTGGTGCCATTTCCACTGGCGCGCCGACGGGGTGGCGCCGAACGGCTTGGGCGCGGGCGTCTTGCCAGCGGCGGTGGTGGCCGCCTGGGCGAGCGCCGGGGTGGCGAGACTGGCGGCGACGAGCGCGCGGCGGGAAAGGGTCGTCATTTGCGTTCTCCGGAGAGGGGTTCGGGAATGAGCCAGGTCTCGGCGACCTGATGGCCGCGGCCGCTGCCACCCATGCCAGGGGGCCGCGTCCAGGCGAGATCGAGCGTGCCGCCGCGCGTGGCGGCGGCGGGGATGGCGAAGTCCACCGTCATCGGGTTGGTCGTGCGATCGAGCGGCGGGTGGATCTCTATGCGGCCATTGGCGACGAGGCGCATCGGCAGCCAATAGTCCTCGCCGGCATAGGTGGCGATCAGGCGGTAGCGGCGCTTGCGGTCGAGCCCGGTGTACCGAAGCCGCAGCGGCGCGTCGTAGAGGCTCTCGGCATAGCTGATCCATGACATCCGCCAGCCGTCGTTCGGCACGCGGTCGGCGATGCCTTCCACGGCGCCGTCGAACCGCAGCGGATCGTTGATCGGGCTGCTGCCGCGCACGAGGTGCGGGGCGTGTCCTGGGTCGCCGAGATCGTCGTACAGCGCGCCTTCGCGGGCGCGTTCATGGTCCGCCAGTTGCGCCGGCGTGCGGGTGGCGAGCTGGCGCTCGATCCAGACGCGGTCGTTGAGATCGACATCCACGCGATCCAGATTGGCGCCGCGTTCGATGTTGGAGGCGCCGTACAGCTTCACGCTGAGCTGCAGCCGTGCCCCCTGCCACAGCCGGTCCGCCAGCGCGAACAGGCGGGTGCGGAGCGCAGGCGCGGGGGCAGGATCGGGCCTGGCGAGCAGCGCACGGGCAGCGGCGGCGTCGGGCGCTGCCAGCGCCGCGGCCTCGCGGGCGCGCGCGGAGATAAGGCGGTGACGGACGATGGCGTCATACACCGCCCGGTAGCGCAGCGCGTCGATCCGCCAATCGGCCCAGGGCGCGGGCTTGAGACCGTCGACCAGCGCCAGCGTCGCGTCGATCCCGGCATTGACGGCGGGATCGCCGATCCAATTGTCCTCAAGTGCGAACAGGGTCCGGGCACCTGCGGGATCGCCGAGGAAGTCGTGCGCATAGTCCCGCGCGAACGCCTCCGGCGTGACCTGCGGGTCCCAGCCGAGGCGGAACCACAGGAACTGGTTCGCATCGTCGTTCACCCCTTCGGAGTAGGTGACGAAGCCGCTGGTGCCGGGATCGAGATGCCGGAACAGCGCGGTCATCGCGCGAGGCCGCGGATTGATCGGCTCGCGCCCCTCGGTGAGCGCGAAGGCGGGGCTCCAGCGATCGACCGGCACCTGCGCGTGCATCGTGTGTGCGATGTCGGGATAGAGCAGCAGCTGGTAGCCGGCGGCCAGATGCCGCCGCTGGACGGCCACCGGATCGCGCGTTTGCGGTCCCGCGAAGATGCCGGTCAGCCAGCGGGGGCGGCGGGCGAGCTGGGCGTAGAAGGCGTCCAGCCCTGCGGCATCGAAGCCCTGGGTGGAGATCCACACACTGGCGGCGGGATTGCGCGTGCGCAGCGCCGCGGCTTGCGCTGCCACCAGCGGGAAGAGGTTGGGGGGGGCCGCATGGCCGGGATCGCCGCCGGGCACGTAGAGCGCATCCACGCGCGGCAATTCGTCCAGCAGCGTGCGGAAGCGCGCGAGTTCCGCATCGCGCTCGGCCTGCGTCGCATAGTCGTGGAGGTTCGGATAATAGAGCGCAAAGTCGATCCCCAGCCGGTGCGCAATGGCGCCGATGCCGCGCAGCGTTTCCAGCGGCGGGGCGGGGAAGAGCGGGCTGGTGGCGTCGTCGTCGGAAACCGGGGCAATCACCTGCACGCCGCTGGCGCCCCACAGCGCGAAATCCTCGACGCGGCGACGGAACATCGCCTGCGTCCAGGCATCGTAGCTGTTGTTCTTGGCGCGATAGCCGATCTGGGTGAGCCGCACGGGCCGCGCCGGCGCGCTGTCATAGCGCAGCGGGCGGGCCCCGGTGCGCAGATACCAGCCGGCGCCATAGACCAGCCCGCGTGTGCCCCGGGCGGTGATCACCAGCGTGTCGCCCAGGCTGCGGACGGCGAAGCCTTCGCGGGGCAGCTTTTGCGGGGCCAGTGTCCGCCAGGCCTTGCGGCGGGACGCGGGGAGGGCGGCTTCCACCTTTGCCAGCGGCGCGAGCAGCACCCGCGCGCAGGGCGCCTGCCGCTCGGCCAGCCGCGTGCGCAGCAGTTCGGCCGCCACCTCGCCACCGGCGCCGGCGGCGACGCAGGGCGCCGTCGACAGGAGCGCGGCGGCGAGCAGCATCAGGCCGGCGTGCGGCCGTTGGAGGGCGGACGGTCCGCCGGCGCGCGCCCGAACGCCGGGTTGGGCTTGTCCGACATGGTGAAGCGCAGCGTACCGCCCTTCACCAGATCGGCGTGCGCGATCCAGCTCTTGCGCCACGGCTTGCCGTTCCAGGTGACCGCGGCGACATACGGCGTGTCCGCGCGGTTGCCGGGCGCCTCGATCACCAGCTTCTTGCCCGCGCCGACGGTTACTTCCGCCCGCTCGAACAGCGGCGAGCCGAACACATAGACCGCCTGGACCGGATCGACCGGATAGAAGCCCAGCGCCGAGAAGACGAACCACGCGCTCATCTGGCCGCAATCGTCGTTGCCGATGATGCCGTCCGGATCGTTCTTGTACATCTCGGTGCACAGCCGCCGCACCATCGCCTGCGTCTTCCAGGGTGCGCCGGCATAGGCGTAGAGATAGGCGGCGTGCTGGTCCGGCTCGTTGCCATGGGCGTACTGGCCCACCAGCCCCGAAATGTCCGGCGGGGCATTGTCGGGCAGCGTCGAGGGCGCGTTGAACAGCGCGTCGAGCTTCGCCTCGAACTTTTGGTCGCCGCCGATATGCGCGATCAGCCCATAGACGTCGTGCTGGTTGAGGAAGGTCGCCTGCCAGCCATTCGCCTCGGTATAGTCGCGCCACCAGGGCTTGGGCATGTGGCCGAGCTGGATCGGATCATAGGGCGCCCACCAGCTGCCGTCGGCGAAGCGCGGGCGCGCGAAGCCGATGCTGCCGTCGATCACGTTGCGCCAGTTGCCCGAACGCTTGGCGAGCCGATCGGCATCGCCCTTTTCGCCGATCGCCGCGGCGAGATGCGACGATGCCCAGTCGTCATAGGCATATTCCTGGGTGCGGCTGACGCTCTCGAACCATTTGTCCGCAGGCACATAGCCCATGCGATCGTAGAGATCGCGGCCCTTGCTGTTGTCCTTGTCCGGCGCGGTGAAATCGAAGCTGCGGCGGCGGATCGCCGGCCACGCGGCGGCGTAATCGGCCGCGATGCCCTTGGCCTGCGCCTCGGCGAGCGGCACCACGCCGTGCCAGCCGATCATCGTGCCGGTTTCCTTGCCCTGCAGCGGCCAGACGAGCGGGCCATAGGGGGACTGGGCGGTCTGGCGGATCAGGTCGTCGACCAGCGACTTGGTGCGATCCGGCGCGATCAGGGTGAGCAGCGGGTGCAGCGCCCGGTAGGTGTCCCACAGCGAGTAGCTGCTGTAGGCCGCGCCGCCCTTCGGCACCGTGTGGATCTGCCCGTCCATGCCGAGATAGCGGCCGTCCACGTCCGAGAACAGCGTCGGGGCGAGCTGGGAATGGTACAGCGCGGTCGTGAGGATGGTTCGCTGGTCGGCCGTGCCGCCTTCGACGCGGACGGCGTTGATCGCCGGTTGCCACCGGGCGGTGGCTTCGCGGCGGGTGCGATCGAAGTCCCAATGTCTCGCTTCGGTGACCAGATTGGCGCGCGCCCCGGCGACATCCACCCCGGAGATGCCGCAACGCACGAGAATCGGGCCGTTTCCGGCATCCGAATAGTGGAGCACCGCCTTCAATCGCCGCCCGGTGACCTTCTTGCTGCCCGCGGGCTGCGCGGCATCGTCATCGCCGTAAAAGGTGATGCGATCCGGCTGGCGCGAAAGCTGGAGCGCGAAGAAGATCTTGCGCCCCTTTGCCCAGCGGAAGACTTGTCGCTGACCGGTGATCGTGCCGTCCGGCGCCACTTCCATCATTGCGTCCGCGATCAGCGGCGGGCTGTCCGAACTGTCCAGTACCAGATGCGACAGGTCAAGCAGCAAATGGCCTGCACCGGCCGGGAAAGTGTAACGATGCCAACCGGTTCGCTCGGTAACGGTCAGTTCTGCCTGCACGCCGTTCGCCAGCGCGACCCGGTAATAACCGGGTTCTGCATGCTCGTCCTGGTAGCGCTGGCGATAGCCGCTTTCCGGCTTTTCGCGCGTGCCCGGCTGCAGCATCACCGGGCCGCGCCCGGGGGCGACCAGCAGATCGAGCATGTCGCCGATGCCCGTGCCGGACAGATGGGTGTGCGAGAAGCCGAGGATCGAGCCGTCGCTGTGATAATAGCCCGAGCAGGTTTCCCAGCGCTCTACCCCGGTGTCCGGGCTGAGCTGCACCATGCCGAACGGCAGGGTCGCGCCCGGATAGGTATGGCCGGTCCCGCCGGTGCCGATGAACAGATTGGGTGTGGTGCTGCCGGCCGATTTCGCCAAGGCGGTTCGCGGAACGCCAGCAGCGGCAAGGCCGATCGCGCTGGTGGCGAGCAGGCGGCGACGGGAGAGGATCACAGCGTTTCCTGAAGAAGCTTGGGCTGGACCGCAGCCAGATGGAGGAGCAGTTCGCCGAACAGGCCATTGGCCCAGGCGAACCAGTCGCGGGTGAATTTGGCGGGGTCGTTCTGGTCCACCGCCTCGTGAATGAAGCCGGTGCCTGCATCGCTATTGCTAAGCATTCGCAAGATATTGCGAAGCGTTCGCACATCGCCGTCATGGCTGAAACCGCGCATGATCAACGACATGGGCCAGACGTGCCCCAACCCGACATGCGGCCCGCCGATCCCCTCGACCACGTTGCCGCGTGACCAATAGGGGTTGGCATCGCTCCACGCCGCGGCTGCCGTGCGCTGCCACAAGGGATCGTCGCGATCGACGCAGCGCAGATAGGCCAGGCTGGAGAGTGACGGCACATTGGCGTCGTCCATGAAGATGGCGTTGCCGAAGCCGTCCACTTCAAACGCGATCACCTCGCGACCGTCGCGCAGCCGCATCGTGCCATAGTCGCGGAGTGCCGCGGCAACCTCGTCGGCCAGTGCCTTGGCGTCGTTCGCCAGCGCTGCATCCTGCCGCACCGCGATCGCCAGTACGGCCAGTTCCCGCAGCGTCGCGACGGCGAAGTAATTGGACGGAATCAGAAAGGGATAGACGCAGGCATCGTCCGAGGGGCGGAAGCCGGAATGGATCAGCCCGACCGGACGGCTGGGCGGGCCATAGCCGTCGAGCATCAGCGTCTCGGTCGGCCGGTCGCTGCTGCGCAGGAAGCGGTACGGGCCGGGCCCGTCCTTGCGCTGCTGCTCGCGGAAGGTGCGGAGGATGGTGCGCGCGGACTCCGCCCATTGCGCGTCGAACGGCGTGGTGTCGCCGGTCGCCTTCCAATAGTCGTGTGCCAGGCGAATGGGATAACAGAGGCTGTCGATCTCCCATTTCCGTTCGGCAACGCCGGTCTTCATCTCGGTCTTGTCGTGCAGCGCCCAGCTCAGTTCGGTGCGGGCATTGGTTTCTTCAAGGAAGGCGTTGGCATAGGGATCGAGCAGGATGCACCGCGCCTGCCGGGCGATCAGGCCCTGGTACAGACGGCGCAGATCCGCGTCGTCTTTCGCAAGATGCAGATAGGGTCGCACCTGCGCCGAGCTGTCGCGCAGCCACAGCGCATCGATGTCGCCGGTGATGACGAACGCATCGGGCTTGCCGTCCACCACGCCCATCTTCACCGTGGTGTCGAGCGTGTTGGGATAGCAGTTGCCGAACATCCAGCGCAGCTTGGGATCGGCGATCTGCTTGGAAACGCGTGCGATTTCACGCTCGACCGCCTTGCTGACGAAGCGGCGGTCAGCCGGCGCGGGGCGCTTGCTCACAAGGTCGGGCTTCCCGGCGGTGGCAAAGGCGGGCGTCGCGGCGAGCGCCAGGCCCGAGCCGAGCAGGGTGCGGCGATCGATCATTTCGGCAGCACCTGCGCGTCGCCGTTCAGGCTGAATTCGGCCCACCCACCGGCGCCGTCACCCGGCTGACCCCCGCCGATCCAGACGCGGTACGTGCCCGGCAGCACCCGGCGGGTGCCGTCGCGCGCGACGCTGCTGATGCTGCGCGGATCGAGCGTGAAGGACAGGCTGGCCGACTTGCCCGGCGCAAGGCTCGCGCGCTGGAAGCCGGCGAGCTGGCGCTGGAGTACCGGGGTGGTGAACCCACCTGGTTTGCCCGCATCCGGCGTGACGACATAGACCTGGGCCACTTCTTCACCGCTGCGGTTGCCCGCATTGGTGAGCTTCGCGCTGACCTGCACCGGCTGGCCGATGCCGGCGGCCTTCACCGCCACGTCGCCATAGGCGAATTTCGTGTAGCTCAGCCCATGGCCGAAGCCCCAGAGCGGCTTGCCGGTGAAGTAGCGATAGGTGCGCTCCTTCATGCCGTAATCCACGAACGCCGGCAGGTCGTCGACCGAGGCGTAGAAGGTGAGCGGCAGGCGGCCCGAGGGGTTGTTCTTGCCGGCCAGCGTCTCGGCGATCGCGGTGCCGCCTTCCTCGCCAGGATACCATGCTTCGAGGATCGCATCGGCCAGCGCCGGATCGACCGCCACCGCGCTGCCGCTGGTGAGGACGAGGACGAGCGGCTTGCCGGTCTTGCGCAGCGCCTTGAGCAGCTCGAGCTGTGGGCGGGGCAGGGCGATGTCGGTCCGGTCGCCGCCGACGAAACCGGGGATCGAGACGCTGAGCGCCTCGCCCTCCAGATCGGGCGACAGGCCGAGCACGGCGACGATCGTGTCCGCGTCCTTCGCCACCGCCAGCGCCTGGGCAAGCATCGGCTCGGCCGGGGGCTGCCACATCAGGCGCACGCCGCCATCTTCGCTGCGATGGTCGATCTCCATGCGGAACTGCACCGCACGGCCGTCGCTGGCGAGCTTCACTGCCACGCGCGCCTTGCCGAGCGGGCCATCGTGAAGGAGCTTGCCATCGACCCACAGCCGCACCGCGTCGTGCGTGGTGCAGTCCTTCCAGCAGGCGGGGATGTCGATCTCCAACTCGTACTCGCCCGCGCCCGGGGGCGTGAATTCGCCGTTCCAGCGCACCGCGAAGCCGGTAGGGTTCAGCCCCGGCAGCGGCGCGGCGCGGGTGTAGTTGAAGTCGATGCGGCGGTCCTGCCGGGTGGCTACGGGCGTGCCGCTTACCGTCGGGCTGGCGAAATACTCGGCCTTCAGGCCAGCCTTGCCGTCGGCGCGGAAGGCGGTTTCGGGCATGATCACCGCGCCGGCCTCGGCCAGCTGCGAGCCCTGTGCGTACACCACCTTGTCGGCGCCGAACTGGCGGCGGATGCCGTCCAGCGGGGTCACCGGATCCTTGGCGGTGCCGTGGTAATTGCCCTCCAGCACGCCGATATCGTCGGCATTGGCGCCGATCACCGCGATGCGGCCACCCGGCGTCAGGGGCAGGCGGTCGCCGTCGTTCTTGAGCAGTACGATCGCCTTGCGCGCGGCCTCCAGCGCCAGCGCGCGGGCGGCAGGCGTGCTGCGCTGGCTGGGCTTGATCTTGCCCCAGGGATTGGCGCCGCCGAAGGCGATACCCAGCGCGCGGCGGGCATCCAGCGCGCGCTTCAGCGCCACGTCGATCTCCGCCTCGCTCACCAGCCCGCGCTTCACCGCTTGCGGAAGCGCGGCATAGGTGGTGCCGCAGTTCAGATCCATGCCGTTCTTGATCGCGGCGGCCGATGCCTCGGCGGCATCGAGGCTGAAATGGTGGAACAGGTGGATGTTCGCTACCGCGTCGCAGTCCGACACGGTGAGGCCGGTAAAGCCCCAATCCTTGCGCAGCCGATCGTTGAGCAGCCCACCCGAGGCGCAGGCGGGCGTGCCGTGGATCGAGTTGTACGCGCACATTACCGACTGCGCCTTGCCCTCGGTAAGCGCGAGGCGGAAGGCGGGGGTGTAGGTAGACTCCAGATCCTGCGGGCTGGGATCGACGTCGAAGCCGTCGCGGCCGGCCTCGGGGCCGCTATGCACCGCGAGATGCTTGGGCGTGGCGATCACCTTGGGATGCGCCGGGTCTGGCCCCTGCAGTCCCTGGATGAAGCCGATCGCGAGGTGGCCGGTGAGGAACGGATCCTCGCCGTATGTTTCCTGGCCGCGGCCCCAGCGCGGATCGCGGAAGATGTTGATGTTGGGCGACCAGATGGTGAGCCCTTCATAGATCTTGCGATCGGCGGTCACCGGTCGCGCATTGAACTTCGCGCGCGCCTCGGTGGCGACGGTGTCGCCGACCTTGTGGAGCAGCGGCACGTCCCAGGTCGCGGCGAGACCGATCGCCTGGGGGAACACGGTGGCATAGCCGTCGCGGGCGAGGCCGTGCAGGCCCTCGTTCCACCAGTCATAGGCGGGCAGGCCGATCACCGGATCGGCGGGCGCGGTGCTCTGCAGCTGCGCGGCCTTCTGCTCGATCGTCATCCTGGCGATGGC
The DNA here is from genome assembly GCF_001598435.1 of Sphingomonas pituitosa NBRC 102491. Classification (GTDB taxonomy): domain Bacteria; phylum Pseudomonadota; class Alphaproteobacteria; order Sphingomonadales; family Sphingomonadaceae; genus Sphingomonas; species Sphingomonas pituitosa. The sequence continues at coordinate 498,560 of NZ_BCYY01000001.1, read as the reverse complement.
GTCGGTAACCGGATCGGGATCGCCGGCGAGGAGGAGCAGGGGAAGGAGGGGCATCAACGGGGTCCCAGCGTGCGAAGGGTGAGGGCGCGGGCGAGCGCAGCGGCGTTCGCCTCGGACGTGACGGTGAGCGTGCGGCTTTCGCCGGGCAGCAGGTCGAAGCCGTTGTCGCTCGGCTGTGCGACAGTGGTGCCGAAATCGAGCATCACCGCGCGGGCGAGCGCGCCGGCGGTGACCGTCACCTGCTTGCCCTGCCAGCGGACCGACAGGCGCGGGGCGGGATAGGCCATGTCCTTGGGGGCGAGCCGCTCGACGATCTGGCGCGAGACCGGCTTGCCGTCGATCCACAGCTCGGCAACGGCATAGCTCTGCGCTGGCGCGGCGGCGCCGAACAGATCGGCATCGGCGATCTTCGCGAGTTCGAGCGATCCCGACGAGAGATCGAACCTCGCCGCCTTTTCGCCCAGCGGCTTGCCGTCCATGGCGAAGCCGCGCACGCGCCATTCGGCGGCGATCAGCTTCGTTGCGTCGGATACCGCGGCGAGGCGGGTGGCGCCATCCTTGTGTTCGGCGACGATCGCCTGGGGCGCGAAGAAGCGGCGCGCCTCATACTGGAGCAGCTTCCACTGGCCGTCATAGTCGATGCTTGCCCAGCTGATCGCCGGCCAGGCATCGTTGAGCTGCCAGTAGAGCGAGCCCATGGTGATCGGCGCGCAGGCGCGGTGGTGGCGCGCGGCCATGCCGATCGCCTGCATCTGGTTCACCTGGGTGAGGTAGACCAGATCGGCGAAATCCGCGGGCTTGCGCAGCCGGGCATCGAGATAGAGCTGCAGGCGGCTATTGCCTTCGCCGGCCAGGAACTTCTGGTGCGCCTTGAGCACCAGGCTGTCGATCGCCAGCGCTCCGTTGCCCGCGAAACCGCGGATCGTCGACAGGTTCGGCATCGCCTGGAAGCCGTATTCGGACATGAAGCGCGTGCAGCTATCGAGATAGCGCTCGACCGGCTTGGAGCCCGACCAGACGTCCCAGAAATGGCGGTCGCCGTTCGCGTCGGTGTCGGTGGGGCCGGTGTAATCGGTGGACGGCGAGCCCGGCCAATAGGTGGTGCCGGGCGCTTCCTTCTCGACCGCCTGGCGCAGGGTGCGATCGAACAGCACGGCCATGCCCGCGCCGATCCGCTCCTGTTCGTCGGCGCCGACATTCTTCTTGAACGCCTTGCGATCGGACCAGTTTTCCCAGCCCGACAGGATCTCGTTGCCGCCGTTCCAGCCGATAATCGACGGATGCGGCTGGAGCCGGGCGACCTGCTGCTCGGCCTCGATGCGGACATTCTCGCGGAACGCCGCATCGGGCGGGGTGATCGAACCGCCGAACATGAAGTCCTGCCACACCATCAGGCCGAGTTCGTCGGCGGCGGCGTAGAAGGCGTCGTCGAGATAATAGCCGCCGCCCCAGACGCGGATCATGTTCATGTTGGTGTCGCGCGCATCGGTGAGCATCCGGCGCATCCGCGCTTCGGTCACCGCGGTCGGGAACATGTCGAACGGGATCAGGTTTGCGCCCTTGGCGAAGATGCGCAAGCCATTGATGCGGAAGCCGAAGCCGCCGCCCTGGGTGATCAGTTCGACGGTGCGCAGGCCGATGCGCTGCGCAACACGGTCGCTGACGGCACCGTCTTCCTCCAGCGTGGCTTCGACCTTGTAGAGCGGCTGCGCGCCATAGCCGGCGGGCCACCACAATTGCGGCTTGGGCAGGGTGAGCGGCACGCTGACGGCGTTCTCGCCCGCGCCGATGGTGAGGGTGCGGCTCGCCTCGACGGTCTGGCCGTCGGGGCCGGTGACGCGCGTGCGGACGGTAACCGCGCGTTCGCGGTCGCCGAGCAGCTTCCACCGCGCGACGAGGCGCGCCTCGGCGGGGTTGAGCGCTTCCTGATCGACGCGGAAACCGTCGATGCGGGCATCGTCCCATGCCTCCAGCCGCACCGGCCGCCACAGGCCGATCTTGACGAGGCGCGGCGCCCAGTCCCAGCTGTAATCGTACTTGGGCTTGCGGATGTAAGGCGAGGTCTGCTTGCCCTTGGGCTCGTCGCCAAAGGCGGAATCATATTCGCCGGGGAGCGGGAATTTCTCCGCCAGCACCATCGGCTGCAGCGTCTTGATCGGCGAGGCGATGGTGACGACCAGCTCGTTCGCGCCGGCCTTCAGGGCATCCTTGGCGTCCACCCGCCAGCGGCGATGGGCGTTGTCGGTCTCAGCCAGCTTCTGGCCGTTCAGCGTCACCGTCGCGAAGGTGTCGAGCCCTTCGAACACCAGGTCGAGATGGTCGCGCGCCAGCATCGCGGGCGTGACGGTGAGCGTGCGGCGGAACTGCCAGCGGGTGAGGCCGGCCCATTGGATCGGTGCCTCGTTGATGCCCTTATACGGATCGGGCACGCGCTTCGCTGCGATCAGGTCCTGCTGGACGCTGCCGGGAACCTTGGCCGGGAACCAGACGGCTTCCTTCGGATGCGCCTTGGCGGCATCGGCATCGCTGGGGTCGATGCGGACTTCCCACGCGCCGTCGAGCGACAGCGACTGGCGCGGATCGGCCCATGCCGGGGCGGCGAGGGCAAGCAGTGGAAGGAGGGCGAGCGAGCGAGCCTTCACTTGGCCGCCTCCGTCAGGACCACGCGCTCCACCGTGTAGAACGGATCACTGAGCGGGGATGTGAACTGGAAGCACAGATCCTCGTCGCCGTTCAGCTTGGGCAGCGTGCCGGTGAAGCGGAACTGCTGCGGCGAATGCGCGGGATCCGGCAACGGGAAGGTGCCGACGACGATCGGCTTGATCGTCTTGTCCTTGCTCGCGGCGATGCAGCGGGCGCTGACGATCAGCTCGCCATAGGTGCTGACGTTGTAGTGCGCGCGCACCTTGTTGAAGTCGTGCGCAAGGCCATAGTTGCGCGGCGTGCGGGCGACATCCACCGTGAAGCCGGTCGCCACGTCCAGCGGCGCGGCCGGATAGGCGGTGCAGGTGTCGAACAGGTTGACGTTGAACACCGGCGCATTCTCCTGCGCCTCGGCGTTCAGCGGCACGCGCAGGCCGAGCGCGCCCCTGGGGCAGGCGACCATGTCCGAACTGGTGCGGGTGAGCAGCGCGGCGCGGCTGGTGTCGAAGGTGCGCGGCGTCGCGGTCGTCACGCCCGACGCATCGAAGGCCGCGGCGGTGATCGTCGTGCCGGGCTTCAGCGTCAGCGGCGCCTTGTACACCGGCGACTTGGCCGTCGGCTGCTTGCCGTCGAGCGTGTAGCGGATCGTGCCGAAGCCGGTCTGGGTGGACAGCGCCACCTTGGCCTGGTTCGCCCGCAGCGCCTCGCCGCGCGTGCCCTGCAGCTTGTAGTCGATGGCGAAGGCGCTGTCGGCGACTTCCATGCCCGAGCGGCGCCAGCGTGCCATCTGCGGCTGGAGGCGGCTGACGAACGACGTGAAGTCGCGCTTCTCCTTGCCCGACCAGGTGATCTCGGCGATCGCCGCCGCGCGCGGGAACAGCACGTGCTGCACCTGGTACGGCGTGATCAGATACTCGCTCCACGCATTGCCCTGCGCGCCGAGGATGTGGCTCGCCTTGTCCGCATTGATGCCGACCGGCATCGGCTCGTACTTGTACACATCGGCCAGCGTCTGGATCGAGAGGCGGCCGGGCGGCTCGTCGCGGCGGTCGCTCTGCAGGCTGTCGAGATAGAGGGTCGGTGCCGGGGAAAGCACCACGTCATGCCCGGCATTGGCCGCTTCCACCGCACCCTTTTCGCCCCGCCACGACATCACCGAAGCCGAGGGCGGCAGACCGCCTTCGAGGATCTCGTCCCACCCGATCAGGCGGCGGCCATGCTGCTCCAGATAGGCGCCGAACTGGTCGATCATCCAGCTCTGCAACCCGTTCTCGTCCTTCAGGCCCAGTGCCTTGATCTGCGCCTGCACCTCCGGCGAGCGCTCCCACTGGTCCTTCACCGCCTCGTCGCCGCCGAGATGGATGTAGGTGCCGGGGAACACCGCCATCAGTTCGTCAAGGACTTCCTTGACGAAGGCGATGCCCTTGGGGCCGGGATTGAACAGATAGGGGTTCACGCCCCAGTCGTGCGACACTTCGGGTTGGTCGCCGAAGATGCCGAGTTCGGGATAGGCGGCGACCAGCGCCTGGGCGTGGCCGGGCAGGTCGATCTCCGGCACGATCGTCACCCCGCGCTCGGCGGCATAGGCGACCAGCGCCTTGAGCTGCTCCTGGGTGTAGAAGCCGCCGACCTTCGGACCCGGCGCGCCGCCGGTGCTCGGCGGAGTGCGCCAGCCGCCGATTTCGGTGAGCTTCGGGTAGCGCTTCACCTCGAAGCGCCATCCCTGGTCGTCGGTGAGGTGGAGGTGCAGCGTGTTGAGCTTCACCGAGGCCATCTGGTCGACCACGCCGTAGACGAACGCGATCGGCTGGAAGTGGCGGGTGATGTCGAGCATCAAGCCGCGCCAGCCGAAACGGGGGGCGTCCTCCACGTTCAGCGCGGGCAGCTTGACCGGCTTTCCGAAACCGTGATCGGGGCTGAGCAACTGGGCCAGGGTCATCGCGCCGTAGAGCAGGCCGCGGTCGCCCGAGGCGGCGATGCGTACGCCCTTGGCGTCGACGGTCATCCGATAGGCTTCGTCGCCCTTGATCGCGGCGTCACGCTCGAAGCGGATCGCGCCGCTCTCGCCGGGTGCTCCCAGGGTAAGACCACGCTCTACCTTCACATGGGCGGTGAGGAGCTTTGCCGCGGCGGCGGCGGCGGTGTCGCCTGCCGGTACGGCGATGGCGGCGCCATTCGCCACGGTGAAGCTGCCCTTGCCCAGCGTCACGCTGGCGGGGAGGGGGGTGAGCGGCGGCACGGTCTGGGCGATCGCCGTGGAGGACAGCAGCAACGCTGCCCAGCCGGAATGCCTTGCCTGCTTCAGAAACGCGCGCATCGGAAACTCCCCTCTCGTACGGCCGCCGAACGGGGCCGGAGCAAGGGTGTAACCAATTTAGATCCTATCGGGCAACAGGCTTGCGCGGGGCGACATAGTTCTTTGCAATTAACCCCTTGACCAAGTCGCTTGAGGCTGTTGGTATCATCGTACCAATGTAGGTCCGTAGGCGAACGTTTGCGCTGCGGGAAACTTGCGCTAGGCACGGCTGCTCCGGCTGGGCACCGGTGTCAGGCAAGGGGGGAGGACTGATGACGTTTTCGGATCAGATCGGCCGGTTTCGCGAGGGCAATCCGTCGCCGCTCTATCTGCAGCTGCAGCAACTGATCCGCGAGGCGATCAGCAGCAAGATATTGAGCCAGGGCGATGCGATCCCGCCGGAGCGCGACCTCGCCGTGGAATATGACGTGTCGCGCATCACCGTGCGCAAGGCGATCGGCGGGCTGGTCGAGGATGGCCTGCTCACCCGCCGCCGCGGGGCCGGCACCTTCGTTGCCGAACGCGTGGAGAAGAGCTTCTCGAAGCTGTCGTCGTTCACCGAGGACATGGCCGCGCGCGGCCGCGCGGCCAGCAGCAGCTGGATTGCGCGCTCGGCAGGCCAGGTGACGCCCGAAGAGGCGATGGCGCTGGGCCTGTCGCCGGGCGCCGGCGTGCTGCGCTTCTCGCGCATCCGCTTCGCCGACGGTGAGCCGATGGCGCTCGAATTCTCGACCATCGCCGGCTACTGCCTCGCCTCGGTCGATGCGGTGGGGGACTCGCTCTACACCGCGCTCGAAGCCGCCGGGAACCGTCCGGTGCGCGCGCTCCAGCGGTTGCGCGCGGTGCCGTTCCTCGGCGAGCACGCCAAGATGCTCGGCGTCGATCCGGGCCATGCCGGTCTGCTGATCGAGCGTCGCGCCTTCCTGCGCGACGGCCGCCCGGCCGAAGTGACCCGCTCCTATTACCGGGGCGATGCCTATGATTTTGTGGCGGAACTCAGCGACGTCTGAGCTTGCCCACCTAGCCTGATTTGGAGATTGCTGCATGGATCGTCGCCAGTTGCTGCTCGGCAGCGCGGGGTTGGGGGTGCTTGCCTCGATGGGCATGCCCGAGGCCGAGGCGGCCGCGCGCGCGGTGGAGGGCGACGGCTTCCCGATGCCCGCGCCTGGGACCGCGCTGCTGCCGCGCCTGCCGGACGGCGACCCCACGCGCACCCGCATCGAGCGCGGCTGGCGCTTTCATGAGGGCGATGTCGCGCCGGCGCCGCTCAAGGACCACGACGATACCTATGGCAGCGTGAAGGCCGGCAATGCCCGCGGTGCCGCTGCGCGCGATTATGACGACAGCGACTGGCCGGAGGTGCGGCTGCCGCACGATTGGGCCTCGTTCCAGCCCTTCGAGAAGACCGCCAATGTCTCGCAGGGCTATCGCAAGCGCGGCATCGGCTGGTACCGCCGCCGCCTGACGCTCGACCCCGCCGATCACGGCAAGACGATCGAGCTGCATCTCGATGGGGTCGCGACCAACGCGACCGTGTGGGTGAACGGCAGCGTCGTCGCGCACAGCTGGTCCGGCTACGCCAGCATCCTGATCGACATGACGCCGTTCGCGCGCTTCGGCGAAGAGGACAATGTGATCGCGATCCGCGTCGATGCCGAGGCGATGGAAGGCTGGTGGTACGAAGGCGCAGGCCTGTATCGCCATGCCTGGCTGGTGCGCCGCGCGCCGGTGTCAATCGTCACCGACGGGGTACATTGCGACCCGCGCAAGACCGACAATGGCTGGCAGGTGCCGGTGACGGTCACGCTCGGCAATATCGAGCGAGCGCCGGTGGGGGTGACGATCGAGGCCGAACTGCTCGATCCGGCGGGCAAGCGCGTCGCGATTGCCACCACCGCCGCCACTGCGCTGGTGCTCGACCATGTCGAGGCCTCGCTGACGATTCCGGCGGGCAACCCGCAACTTTGGTCGGTCGAGGCGCCGACGCTGTACACCGTCCACACCCGGCTGCTGCGCGACGCGAAGCTCGTCGACGAGCGCCGGACGCAGATCGGCTTCCGCACGGTGCGGTTCGATGCCGACAAGGGGCTGTTCGTCAACGACAAGCCCGTCAAGCTAAAGGGCGTGTGCATCCACCAGGACCATGCCGGCACCGGCGTGGCGCAGTATGATGCGCTGCTCGGCTGGCGGCTCGAGCGGCTGAAGGCGATGGGCTGCAACGCGATCCGCATGTCGCACAATGCGCCGACGGCCGAGTTGCTCGACTGGTGCGACCGGATGGGCTTCCTCGTCATGGACGAGAACCGCCACTTCAACCCGGCGCCCGATTACCTCGCCCAGCTTGCCTGGATGGTGCGGCGGGATCGCAACCATCCCAGCGTGATCCTGTGGTCGGTGTTCAACGAAGAGCCGATGCAGGGCACCGAATCCGGCATCGAGATGGTCCGCCGCATGGAAGCCGCGGTGCGCAAGCTCGACGACAGCCGGCCCGTGACCTCGGCGATGAACGGGTCGTTCTACAATCCGTCGAACGTCTCCTCGGTCGTCGATGTGATGGGCTTCAACTATTACCAGGGCGAGTACGACAAGTGGCACGCGCTGAACCCCGCGCGGCCCAGCACCAGTTCCGAGGATACCAGCGCGTTCGAGACGCGCGGCGCCTTCGCCAGCGATCCCGCCGCGCATGTCATCACCTCGTACGACGAAGAGCCGGCGCCGTGGGGCAATACCCATCGCAAGGCGTGGCAGCTGATCGCATCGCGCGAGTTCATCGCGGGCGGGTTCGTGTGGACCGGCTTCGACTATCACGGCGAGCCGACGCCTTATGAATGGCCGACCATCGCCAGCTTCTTCGGCATCATGGACCTGTGCGGCTTCCCCAAGACCGCGTTCGGCATCCACAGCGCCGCCTGGATCGACGATGCGCCGGTGGTGTGGCTGGCGCCGCACTGGACCTGGCCGGGCAGGGAAGGGCAGACCATCAAGGTGTTCGTCGCCTCCAACGCCGATAGCGTGACGCTGCTGCTCAACGGCAAGGTGATCGGCACGCAGAAGGTCGATCGGCTGCAGGGCAATGAATGGCAGGTGCCCTATGCGCCGGGCCGGCTGGAGGCGCAGGCGATGCGCGGCGGCAAGGTCGTGGCGCGCATGGTGCACGAGACCGCCGGCAAGCCGGTCGCGCTGCGGCTCACGCCTGCCCGCACCGTGATGGCGGGCGATGACGAGGACGTGCAGCCGATCACCATCGACGCGGTCGATGCACAGGGCCGGCATGTGCCGACGGCCAATCTGATGACCAACTTCACGGTCGATGGCGCTGCGATCATCGGCGTGGGCAATGGCGACCCGAACTGCCACGAGCCCGAGAAGGGCAACGCCCGCTCGCTGTTCAACGGCCTTGCGCAGATCCTGGTGCAGGCTGGCACCGGTCGCGGCAAGATCGCCGTGCGGGCGACCGCCGAGGGGCTGAAGCCGGCGCTGCTGACGATCGACCGCGCCGACATCGCGCCGCGCGCGCAGGTGGGCGTGACGCCGCCGCTGATGGTGCTGGGCGACTGGCGGCGCTCCGCGGTGACGGCCGAGAAGCCCAGGCCTGGCCTCGTGCCCGACAACAACAGCTGGGCGTTCCTGCGCAGCGCCATGCCGACACCCGCCGAGCCGCAGCCGGGCTGGCGCGTCTACAACAACCGCCTCACTCCCTGGAAGCGCATCGCGGCCGAGGGCGGAACGCTGCGCTTCGCCGGCATCGGCGGCCGCGCGGAACTGTGGGTGGATGGCAAGAAGCTCGCCGAGAAGACCGATCCGGCCCCGGCGCCGCTGGAGGCCGCGTTCCCGGCCGGGGCAGGGCAGCGGACGGTTGAACTGATGGTCGAGGCGCCGGCGGGGCAGGCGAGCGGGTTGCTCGGCAAGGTGACGCTGACGCCGCGGTAAGTGGACGGGTATATCCTCCCCCGCCAGGGAGAGGTGTGCCGCACAGCGGCGCGGAGGGGGAGGATGCGCGAACGCTGGCGTCGCGTTTCCTACCTCCGTCGCCGTCGCTTCGAGCGTGGTGGAAGGCGCGCGCGTGCAGAGACTTGCGCTGTGCCGATGACCTATCTTGCCCTAGCTACGATCAGCAGGGCCCGTGCCAGTACATGTCTTGCCCCAGCGATGACCAGCAGGCGGGCAGCATCCCAAGATCCCGCTTATCCGGTGCGAAACCATACCCCGAGCCGCCGTCGAAATATCGCTTGGTGGTGATCTCAACCGCTCCTTCCCGCACAATGACATTGGCGGGGTGCAGCGCTGCGATCTCGTGCGGCCATTGGCTTTTCGGGACGGCTCCCGGACGGTCTGTGTAGCGTGCCAGAAGATGTCGGGATTCCGCAGCGATGGCCCGCAGTTCCGCTTGATCATGGGCCGGGTGCGGAAAGGCTGCGTATATCGCGACGGCAGCAAGAAGCGTGACCACCACAACGCCGCCCACCCATGTACGCATCCGGCTTCTCCAGAAACTGGTTGTGAAGAAGCGTAGCAGCGTGAGCGGGCGCAGCAAGGTCCGCGCTCCGCCTCATCGGCAGTGGCGCGGACCGGCCGATCACCCCCGCAGCGCCGCCAGCGCCGCCTCGTCGCCCAGCAGGTGCAGTACCTTCGCCGTGGGGCGGGCAACCCCGCGCAGGCCCAGTGCCAGCAGCGCGTCGCCATCGACGTCCGCCGGATCGGTCAGCTCGATGCGCAGGCGATGGTCGTGGGCACTCACCGATACGATGTTGCTCGCTCCGCCCAGCGCTGCCAGCGCCGCCGGTTGCAGCGCCATCGGCAGGTCCTGCGCCGGCGCCTTTGCAACCGGGGCAACCGGTGCCGCCACGCCGCCGCGCGCGGTCGCGTCGCGGATCTCGACCGCCACCACATCGGCGATCGGGCCCAGCACCACCTGCAGCGCGCGCTCCGAGGGGCGCAGGATGCCATGGGCGCCGAGCGCCTTGAGCGCGGCATCGTCGACCGTACCCTGATCGGCGACGATCAGGCGCAGGCGCGTCGTGCAGGCGCCCACTTCCACCAGATTGGCCGAACCGCCGAGCGCGCGGGCAAATGCTTCCCCGCGGCTGGAGGGGGTGGCACCGCTGGCGGCTTCCACGGCCACCGGTGCCTCGGCTTCGCGGCCGGGCGTCTTCAGGTCGAAGCGGCGGATCGCCCAGGCGAAGATGCCGTAGTACAATGCGAAATAGACCAGGCCGACGGGGAGCAGCAGCAGCGGCTTGGTCGCCTTGCCGAAGTTCAGCACATAATCGAACAGGCCGGCCGAGAAGCCGAAGCCGAGCTTCACGCCCAGCAGATCCATCACCACCATCGCCACGCCGGTCAGCACCGCGTGAACGACGTAGAGGATGGGGGCCAGGAACATGAAGCTGTATTCGATCGGCTCGGTAACGCCGGTCAGCAGCGAGGTGAGCGCGAGGCTGAACAGCAGGCCGCCAACCGCCTTGCGACGCTCCGGGAGCGCGGCACGGTACATGGCGAGGCAGGCCGCGGGCAGGCCGAACATCATGACGGGAAAGAACCCGGCCATGAACGCGCCCGCGCTGGGGTCGCCCGCGAAGAAGCGGCGCAGGTCGCCCGTCGCGCCGTTATAATCGCCCTGCACGAACCAGAACACGTTGTTGAGGATGTGGTGCAGGCCGGTCACCAGCAGCACGCGGTTGAGCACGCCGAAGGCGAACAGCCCGAAGCTTCCCGCACCCGAGATGCCGCGGCTCAGCCCGTCGACGCCCGCGCTGATGTGCGGGAAGCCGACGCCGACGACCACCGCGATGGCAAGGCCGGCGAGCCCGCTGACGATCGGCACGAAGCGGCGGCCGCCAAAGAAGGCGAGATAGGAGGGCAGCTTGATCGCCGAGAAGCGGTTATAGAACACGCCGCCGATCAGGCCGGAGGCAATGCCGATCGGCACGTCCAGCCGGGCGACCGCCTTGGCCTTCCAAGCCGCGACGGCGAGCGCCGCCTGGTCCTTGGCGAGGCCGGCGCCGACATCGGCAGGCACGGCCAGCAGGCTCTTGCCCGCCTCGGTCGAGACGAGGAAGCAGACGATGCCGGCGAGTGCGGCGGCACCGTTGCCGTCCTTGGCATAGCCGGTCGCCACGCCGATCGCGAAGAGCAGGCCCAGATGCGAGAACAGCGCGTCGCCGGCGGCGCTGACGAACGCGATGTCGAGCAGGTCGGGCTGGCCGAGGCGCAGCAGCAGGCCGGCCACCGGCAGCACCGCGATCGGCAGCATCAGCGCGCGGCCGAGCGGCTGGAGCGTTTCGAGGATCTGCTTCATGCGGTGAATTCCCGAGCAAGGCGGCGGACGTCGGCAGCGGTGGCGCAGGCCAGCGCAGCGGTGGCATGGGCGCGGGCGCGCTCCAGCGTGAGGGTGGAAAGCAGCGCCTTCACCTCCGGCACCACCGAGACAGTGGCGGAAAGCTCGGTAACGCCAAGGCCGATCAGGATCGGCACCGCCAGCGGATCGGAAGCGAGGCCGCCGCACACGCCGACCCAGCGGCCCTTGGCGGCGGCGCCGCGGCAGGTGTCGGCGATCAGGCGCAGCACCGCCGGGTGCAGCCCGTCGATGCCGCTGGCAACTGCCGGGTTCCCGCGGTCCATCGCCAGCGTGTATTGCGTCAGATCGTTGGTACCGATCGACAGGAAGTCGGCCTCGGCCGCCAGCAGATCCGCGGTCGCGGCGGCGGCCGGCGTCTCGACCATGATGCCGAGCTCCACCTTCTCCTCGATGCCGAGCTCGCCGCGCAATCGGTCGAGCACCGCGCGGACGGCACGCAGCTCGCCGACGCTGGCGATCATCGGCAGCATGATCTTGGCGACGCCGATCGGGCGCACGCCGAGGATCGCGCGGAGCTGGTCCTCCAGCACCTGGGGATGGGCGAGGCCGACCCGGATGCCGCGCAGACCCAGCGCCGGGTTTTCCTCCGCCGCGATCGGCAGATAGGGCGCGGGCTTGTCCCCGCCGATGTCGAGCAGGCGGATGATCAGCGGGCGGCCCTGCAGCGCGTCGGCGATCGCCTGATACTCGGCGGTCTGCTCGGCGACGCTGGGCGGGGTCTCGCGATCGAGGAACAGGAATTCGGTGCGCAGCAGCCCGCTGCCCTCGGCACCCGCGGCCACGGCGCGCTCGGCATCGCCGACCGAGCCGAGATTGGCGAACACTTCGATGCGGGTACCGTCGGCGAGCTTGGCCTCGGCGCCTGCGGCCGCGCGGGCGGCCGCGAGCGCGGCGGCACGGGCGTCGACGCGGGCCTGCGCCTCGGCGCGCTGGGCCTCGCCGGGCGCGACGCGCAGCGTGCCGGCACCAGCGTCGAGGATCAGCGTCTCGCCTTCCTCGATGGCGCGCAGCGGCGACCCCATCGCGACGAGCGCGGGGATGCCCAGGCTCGCGGCGAGGATCGCGACGTGCGAGGTCGGACCGCCGCGCACGGTGCAGAATCCGCGTACCTGTGCCGGATCGAGTGCGGTGACCTGCGACGGCAGCAGATCGTCGGCGAGGAGAATCGTACCGTCGGGGAAGACGAGCGGCGCGTCCTGCACGCCTTCGATGGCGGAGACGACGCGGCGCTCCAGATCGACCATGTCGTCGGCGCGCTCGGCGAGGTGCGCGTCGCCGCTCTGGCGGAACAGCTCGGCCTGCGGACGAAGCGCCTTGCGCCACGCCTGGCCGGCGCTGGCGCCATCGACGATCGCCTGGCGTGCGGCTTCCAGCAGCTCCGGATCGTCGAGCATCGCGCGGTGCGCGGCGAGGATCGAGCGCATCGGCCCGGCGGCATGGCTCAGATCGGCTTCGATCGCGCGGACGACGCGGGCAAGGCCGTCCTCCAGCCGGGCGCGCTCGAGGCTTGTGCCCTTGCCGATCGGATCGATGGTGAGTTCCGGCAGCCGGAAGAAGCGGGCGGTGCCGATCGCCAGGCCGGGCGCGGCGGGGACGCCCGCCAGCAGGCCCGGCTCGTCGGAAACCGGCGCGGCGACCGGAATCGCGGCGGCGGGCGCCGGCACGGCAGCCGGGTCGGCCTTCTCGCCCATGCCGCTCTCGATCAGCGCGGCGAGCGTCGCCGCCGCCTCGTCGGCGCGGCCGCCCTCGGCGGTGATGCGGATCGTGTCGCCCAGTTTGATGCCCAGCGTCATCAGCCGCACCGGGCTGCGCGCGTCGGCGCGCTGATCGCCCTTGCTGATCGTCACCTTGGCGGCGAAGGGCACCAGCACTTCGCGCAGCTTGGCGGCGGGGCGGGCATGGATGCCGTGCGCGAGCGGGACGATCACGGTGCGCGTCGCGATTTCACCCACGATGTCGGTGGCCGCCTCGGTCGCCACGACGCTGCGCTGGATCGTGAAGATCGGCTCACCGGGCGCGACCAGGCCGCTGCCGCGCTTGGCCGTGAGGTTCAGGCCGTCCTGGCTGATCAGCAGCACCGGCGTCACGATCGAAGGTGCGCCGCATACCACCGCGTCGAGATCGAAGCGGATCAGCACGTCGCCCGCGCGCACCTGATCGCCCACCTTCACCTGCGGATCGAAGCCTGCGCCGGCCAGCTGCACCGTATCGATGCCGATATGCATCAGAAGTTCCACGCCGTCGCCGGCGCGCAGGGTGATCGCGTGGCCCGTGGGCTGCAGCACCGTCACTTCGCCGTCGCAGGGCGCGTAGAGGCAGCCCTCGGTGGGGTCGATCGCCACGCCGTCACCCAGCATGCGCTGGGCGAAGACAGGGTCGGGAACCTCTTCCAGCGGCATCAGCCAGCCGGCCATCGGCGCGCCGATGGCGATGGCCCCGGCCGTGGCGTCGTCATGGGAAGAGGGCGGCGCGATCGTGCTCAGGGCGGGTCTCCGAGGGCTCAGGGGAAGCGGGTTGCGCCGATCCAGCACCCGGCGGGCTGGAAGTCGCGGGTCATCTGCACCCAGTCAGCACGCTGGCCGGGGGCAAGCGTGCCGCGTTCGTGCGACAGACCGAGGAAGGCGGCGGGGCTGGCGGCGGCCATCATCGCGGCGTCCTCGGGCGAGGTGCCGACGCGGGTGACCATGTGGCGGAACGCACCCGTCATATCGAGCGCCGAACCGGCCAGCGTGCCGTCGACGCCGAGCAGACGGCCGCCCTCGACGCGGATATGCTGGCCGTGCAGGTCGAACGACGTCATGTCCGAGCCTACATTGGGCATCGCGTCGGTGACCAGCAGGAAGCGATCGTGCGGGCGGGCGGCGAGGGCTATGCGCAGCGCCGCGTCATGGACGTGGAAGCCGTCCGGGATGATGCCGCAATAGGCGGTCTGGTTCTCCAGCGCCGCGCCGACGACGCCGGGCGCGCGGTGGAGCAGCGGCGACATCGCGTTGTAGAGATGGGTCACGCCGGTCATGCCCGCATCGAACGCTGCCACGGCAGTTTCATAGGGGGCGTCGCTATGGCCGATCGCGAGCAGCACGCCCGCCTCCGCCAGGCGGCGGACATTGGCAAGGTCGACCATCTCGGGCGCCAGCGTCACCAGCACCTTGCCGCGGCGCGGGCGGCTGAGCAGCTCGACCATCGCGCTATCCAGGCCGCGGAATTTGTCGGCATCGTGGATGCCCTTGCGCGCCTTGTTGAGGATCGGGCCCTCGATATGCACGCCGACAACGCCCGGCACGCCGGCTTCGATCGCGGCATCGGCGGCGTCGAGCGCCTTGCCGATCACTTCGGGCACGTCGCTGATCAGCGTCGGCAGGAAGCCGGTGGTGCCGAACTTGGCATGCGCCGCGCCGATCGCGGCAATGCCTTCCACCGTAGGGGCGTCGTTGAACAGCACGCCGCCGCCGCCATTGACCTGGACGTCGATGAAGCCGGGGACGATCCAGCCGCCGTCGAGGTCGATCGTGTCGGTGCCGGCGCCGTCCGGAGAAATCGAGACGATGCGGCCCTGATCGACTTCGATAACCGCCTCCGGCAGCGTGCCGGCAGCGGTGACGATATGGCCGTTGACGAAGCGGAAACTGCTCATCGAGTCTCGGTCACCTTGCGGAGATACAGCGGTGCGTCGGGATTGTTGCCGCGCGCGAGCGACAGCGCGTTGACCATCGGGTAGAAGCTCTGGACCATCAGGATCGGTTCCAGTGCGGGGTGGCCGACGATCACCGGCAGCGGCGAGGCATCGCCCGCCTTGGCGTCGGCGAGGCAAACGCGGGCGCCGCGCTCGGCGAACTCGGCCGACGCTTCGCGGACGCTGTCGCCGGCCGCGTCGGACGTGCCGAAGGCCAGTACGGGGAAGCCGTCGCCGACGATCGCCATCGGGCCGTGGCGGACCTCCGCGGCGCTGAATGCCTCGGCGTGCAGGCTGCAGGTTTCCTTGAACTTCAGCGCCGCTTCCTGCGCGACGGCGAAGCTGTAGCCCCGGCCGATCACGAACAGGTTGGTTGCGTCGCGCAGCGTGTCCACGACCGGGCTCCAGTCGAAGTCGCGCGCCTGTTCCAGCTGTTCGGGCAGCGCTGTCAGGGCCGCGCCCAAGGCTTCGTCCTGCGCCCATTCGGCGACCAGCGCGGCGAAGGCGGCAAGGGCCGTGATGTACGATTTGGTCGCCGCGACCGAGCGCTCGGGCCCGGCCTTCAGGCCAATGGTGGTGTCTGCCATCTCGGCGAGCGGCGACTCCTCGTCATTGACGAACGCCACCACGCGGGCACCGGCCTGCTGATAGGCCTTCACCGTGGCCAGCAGGTCCGGGCTGCGGCCGCTCTGCGAAACCGCGATGCACAGCGCGCGGGCGGTGGAGACGGGCGCCGCGAAGACGGACGCCACCGACGGCGCCGCGGATGCCACGGGCACCCCGATCATCGTCTCGATCAGATATTTGCCATAGGTCGCCGAATGATCCGACGAACCCCGGGCGCAGGTGACGACCAGCGCCGGCGGGTTGGCGCGCAGCTCGCGCGCGAGCGCGGCGATCGCTGGGCCGTTGGCGTCGAGCAGGCGGCGGACCGCTGCACCGGCTTCGGCAGCCTCCGACGCCATCAGCGTCGCACCGCCCGCGGGCTTTTCGATTTCAGCGATCATGTCCCCCACTGCCTCCACTGGCTATGACCGAGTCAGGGATAAGTTACATATTGGTATTGTTCAAGCGCTAGGTTGCGTTTCGAGCAATTTACACAGCGCGGAAACCTTCGCCGCATCGGTGGCGAGGCGCGGGCCGGCCTGGAAGCTGAAGGCGGTTTCGCGCGCACCGGCGCTCTCCTGCGCGCTGCGACAGGACGCATGGACCTCGCGCACGCCGGTCTCCAGGATCGGCGGCAGCGTCGTCGCGTCGATCCCGCTGCCGGCGAGGATGGTCAGGCGATTGCCGGCTGCCCGAACAAGCGCCGCGAGCGTCTCGCGTCCGTCGATCGCCTTCGGCGCGCTGCCGGAGGTGAGGATTCGGTCGAAGCCGAGGCCGATCGCAATTTCTAGTTCCGCCAGGGGATCGGGGCACAGGTCGAACGCCCGGTGCAGGGTCAGCGACAGCGGACGCCCGGTTCCGCGGGCTACCGCTACCCAGTCGGAGAGCATCGTGGCATCCAGCCGGTAATCGGCGCGGCTGGCACCGATCACGACGCCGGCGAGCCCGGCCTCCGCGGCCGCGTGGATGTCGGCGGCGACCAGCGCCGCTTCGGCGGCGGTATAGGTGAAGTTTCCGTCGCGCGGCCGGGCGAGCAGATGGACCGGGATCGGCGCCTGCGACGCGACGGCGATAAGCGACGCAGGCGGCGTGAGTCCGCCCACCGCCAAGGCCGCGCACAGCTCGATGCGGTGCGCGCCACCGGCGACCGCCGCCTCGATTCCGGCAACGTCTTCCACACAGACTTCGAGCAATCGACGCATGCGGTATTCGGCCTCGTACGGAAGGTTCTAGAAAAGTCCTATTCCTCAGAGCACGCCGAACGTCCAGCCCTCCGTGTGCGCCAGTTCGGGGGTGAGGGCGGCGGGCTCCCACAGGCCGGGTTGCCGCGCCGCCACCCGCAGCCAGGCCGCGCTGAGGATCGCATCGGTGGCATGATCGTCATAGCGCGGCAGGGGGGCGTGGGGCGCCGAGCCGAAGGCGGCGAGCATGGCATCCAGCGTCGCGGCGTCGCGGATCTTGGAAATACCCTTGCGCATCCCTGCCAGCCGCGCGGCGAGCGACGTGTAGATCTCCACCAGCACCGGCCCGCTCTCCGGCAGTGGATCGAAGGGCCACAGGCCGATCCGCCCGCGCAGCCGGTGCAGCACGCGCATGCCGGTCAGGCTCGATTTGCCCACCTGGCTGGCCCCCACCAGGTTGAAGCAGCTGTAGGGCGAAAGCGCCATTGTCTCCTGCCCCACCTCACAGACCCGAAAACGGCCGCGCCCGCCGGGGAAAAGATCGCCGCAATCGCCCATCTGGCGGAAATGCCGGCGCGCCTGGGGGTGCTGGACGAAGCTGGTCGCGGCCAGGTGCGGATCGGCCGCGGAGAGGTGATCGACGAGCGCCCATAGCGCTGGCCCGTCGGCCGGGCTCGCCTCCCATCCAGGGAAATAGGCGCCGGCATCGGCAAAGGGAAAGGCCGGGGAAAGGTCGAGCCCGATCAGCGCCCGCGTCCCCGCCCGGGCCAGCGCGTCCAGAAAGGCTAGAATGTCCGCCCGCGACCATGGCCGATCGATCAGCACCGGGGCGACATCGCCGAATCGGGCATGCGCTACCGCGAGGCCCTTGGGCCGCTCGACGGCCTGGCCGGACCAGTCGATCGCGATGAAATCGGTAAAGCTCAGGGCCGCGTCCCCATCCCGGCGGCGAGGCGTTGCGGCTTCTTCGCGCGCTCCCACCAGGCGCGCTGGATGTACAGCGCGATCCGCTCGCGCGCCGGGGTGCCGTAGCGGACCAGCAGCATCGGATAGTTGCGGTCATGGTCGGTCTGCCAGAAGGTCTCGGGATCGGTCTCCAGCAGCAGCGACTTTTCGTCCTGCCGGATCATCAGCCCGAAGCTGCCGGGTTCCCGGCTCGGCGCGATCAGCCCCTTTCCATTGATCTTCGGGCAGGGATTGCCCCACCAGGACGCCATCTCCACGCCCGGCAGGCCGAGCGCGAAGGCGCAGGCGTCCTCCCAGTCATCCATCGCGCCGTTGCTCCCGCATCGCGGCCCACCAGGCGAGCCGTTCGGACACGCGCTTCTCGTGCCCGCGATCGGTAGGCGTGTAGAAGGTCTGCGGCTCCATCTCGGCCGGCCAGTAATCGTCGCCCGAGAAGCCGCCCTCGGCGTCATGGTCATAGGTATAGCCGCTGCCATAGCCGATCTGCTTCATCAGCTTGGTCGGTGCGTTCAGGATGTTCTGCGGCGGCATCAGCGAGCCGGTTTCCTTCGCCACTTTCCACGCCGCCTTCTGCGCCTTGTAGGCCGCGTTCGACTTGGGTGCTGTCGCCAGGTAGAGACATGCCTGCACGATCGCCAGCTCGCCTTCCGGGGAGCCCAGGAAATCATAGGTGTCCTTGGCGGCCATGCACTGCACCAGGGCATTGGGATCGGCCATGCCGATATCCTCCACCGCCATGCGCACGAGGCGGCGCAGCAGGTACAGCGGCTCCTCGCCGGCGGTGAGCATCCGCGCGAGATAATAGAGGGCGGCCTGCGGATCAGAGCCGCGCACCGACTTATGCAGCGCCGAGATCAGGTTGTAATGCCCTTCGCGATCCTTGTCGTACACCGCGACCCGGCGCTGGAGAAAGGCGGAGAGCCCGGCGGGATCGAGCGGTTCCTCGAACTGGACGGAGAACAGCGTCTCGGCCTGGTTGAGCAGGAAGCGGCCGTCGCCGTCGGCGCTCGCGACCAGCGCGTCGCGGGCTTCGGGGGTGAGGGGGAGGGGGCGTTCTTCCAGCGCCTCGGCGCGGTCGAGCAGCTGGGTCAGCGCCTCGTGCCCCAGCCGGTGGAGGATCAGCACCTGCGCGCGGCTGAGCAACGCAGCGTTCAGCTCGAACGACGGGTTCTCGGTGGTCGCACCCACCAGCGTAACCGTGCCGTCCTCGACATAAGGCAGGAAGCCGTCCTGCTGGGCGCGGTTGAAGCGGTGGATCTCGTCCACGAACAGCAGCGTGCGCTTGCCGATCCGGGCATGATCGCGCGCCTCGGCGAATACCTTCTTGAGGTCGGCGACGCCCGAAAACACGGCGGAGATCGCGACGAAGCGCAGCCCCACCGCATCGGCGAGCAGCCGGGAGATGGTGGTCTTGCCGGTGCCCGGCGGCCCCCAGAAGATGATCGAGCTGAGTTTCCCCGCCGCCACCATCCGGCCGATCGCGCCCTGCGGGCCGGTCAGATGCTCCTGCCCGACGACCTCGTCGAGCTGCTGCGGGCGCAGCCGATCGGCCAGCGGTCCGCCGGCGGGCGTGGAATCGGAAGCGGGCGGCTCGTGCGCGGCAAAAAGGTCGGCCATCGGCTGCAAGATAGGCGGACGCGACGCAATTTGCATCCCGGCGGTTGATCGGACGCAAGGCTCGGCGGCGTCTGCCCCGCCAAACCGCTGGTCATCCCGGCGAAAGCCGGGATCCATTTGCCCCTCCGGTGCAGCAGGAGCCGACGCGGTGAAGCGTCTGGATCCCGGCTTTCGCCGGGATGACGGCGGGTGGGGTGAAGCGGCCCCTCAACCGCGTCAAGGCGAGGAGGGGCGAGTAGCGGAGGATCGGACATGGACTGCGACGTCGTCATCGTCGGGGGAGGGCCGGCGGGTCTCGCCTTCGCGCGGTCGCTGGAAGACAGCGGGCTGGGCATCGTGCTGCTCGAACGCGCGCCGCTGGAAGCGCTGGCGACGCCCCGGTTCGACGGGCGGGAAATAGCGCTCACCCACGGCTCGAAGCGCATCCTCGAGCAGCTCGGCGCCTGGGACCGGCTGCCGGCGGACGAAATTGCGCCGATGCACGCGGCGAAGGTGGTGAACGGCGACTCTCCCTTCTCGCTAAACTTCACGGCGGGCGAGGGAGAGGCACAGCTTGGCTATCTCGTGCCGAACCACCGCATCCGTGCGGCGCTGTACGATGCCGCGCGGAACCAGCCCGGCTTGCGGCTGATCACCGGCGCGGAGGTGGTGCATGCCCGCTCCGGCGCGACGGGGTCGCGCGCCGAAGTGCTGCTTTCCTCGGGGGAGGTGGTGCGCGCCCGCCTGCTGGTAGTCGCCGATTCGCGCCTCTCCACGACGCGCGAGGCGCTGGGGATCGGTGCGGACATCAATCCGCTGGGTCGGTCTATGATGGTCGTGCGCGTCCGGCACGAACTGCCGCACGGCGCGACCGCGCTCGAATGGTTCGATCACCGCCAGACGCTTGCCCTGCTGCCGCTGAACGGCAACCTTGCCGGTGCGGTGCTGACGCTCCCCGAAGACGCGGCGCGGCGCGTGGCGGCGTTCGATGACGCCGCGCTCGGCCGCGACCTCACCCGCCGGTTCCGTCAACGGCTTGGACGGATGGAGGTGGTGAGCGATCGCAACGTCTATCCGCTCGTCACCACCTGGGCGCACCAGTTCGTCAGCGGCCGCGCGGCGCTGATCGGCGATGCGGCCGTGGGCATGCACCCGGTGACCGCGCATGGCTTCAACCTGGGGCTGAGTGGCCAGGCGTTGCTCGCGGCCGAGGTGTGCGATGCGGTGCGGCGGAGCATGGATCCCGAGCTGCCCGCGGCGCTGCGCCGGTTCGAGAACGGCCACCGCGCTGCGTGCAAGCCGCTCTATACGGGGACGAACCTGCTGGTGCGGCTGTTCACCGACGAGCGCCTGCCGGCGCGGGCGATGCGGCACGCGATGCTGCGGCTGGGGGCCGGGCTGCCCTTCGTGCGTCCCACGGTGCGGGCGATGCTGACCCATTGATCCGGCCTTGAGCCCCTCCTCAAAAAAGGGGGAGGGGCTGAAAAGGTCGGGAACCCTCTTGCATGATCTCTTTCAAGATATATCTTGTGCGCATCACGACTCACACGAGAAAGAGAATTTGCATGTTTTTCCACTTTGGACATCACGGCCATAGCCGTCATCGCCACCATGAACGGCATTCCGGCCCCCGCGGGCGCGGCGGCTGGGGCGGGGGCTTTCCCGGCGGCTTCGAAATGGCCTTCGCGATGGGCGAGCGCGGGCAGGGCGGGCGCGGGCGCCGAATGTTCGGCGGCGACGAGCTGCGCCTGCTCCTGCTCAAGCTGATCGAAGAGGCGCCGCGCCACGGCTATGACCTGATCCGCGAGATCGAGGCGCGCTCGAACGGCGCCTATGCGCCGAGCCCGGGCGTCGTCTATCCGACACTGACCATGCTCGACGACATGGACCTGATCGCCGAGCACAAGAGCGAGGGCGCCAAGAAGCAGTTCGCGATCACCGAGGCCGGCACCGCGCACCTCGCGGAAAATGCCGCGGAAGTCGAAGCGCTGTTCCAGCGGCTGGCCGACCTGGGCGAGCGCCATGCCCGTACCAGCGGCGGGCCGGTCCGGCGGGCGATGCACAACCTCAAGACCGTGCTCGCCGCCAGCGTGTTCGACGAGGAAGTCGATCCCGAGCGGCTGCACGCGATCGCCGAGATCCTCGACGAAGCCGCGCGCAAGATCGAGCGGCTCTAGGCAACGATGCCCCGGATCGAGGTGTTACGCCGGCGTCTGGGCCTCGCCCCCGCCGCCGCCAAGGAGAAACGAATGACCATTGCCCGTTACACCAGCCACGCGCTCGTCCCTACCGAGCATGCCAGCCGCTACCTTCAGCAGCTGTGCAAGCACTGGCAGCACAATCTCCAGGTGGAGTTCACGCCCGAGAACGGCACGGTGATCTTCCCCAAGGATGCGCGCGGTGCGGACCATCCGGGAGATGCGGTGGTGACGTTCGACGTCGCCGAAACCGGGCTCGAGGTGCGGATCGACGCAACCTCGGAGGAGCAGCTGGAAGGGCTGAAGGGCGCGGTCGCCCGGCACCTCGACCGCTTCGCCTTCCGTGAGGGCGAGCTGCAGTTCGACTGGCAATAGGCACGAAAAAGGGCGGGAACACGCGGTTCCCGCCCCTTCCTTTTCGGTCGTCCGGATCAGAAGCTGAAGCGGACCGAAGCCGTGATGGTGCGCCCGGTCAGCGTCTGCGCGGTGGCGACGCCCGAAGCCGGGACCGCTGCCGAGTTCACCGAGACGAAGGCCAGCTTGTCGAACACGTTGTAGACGTTCAGGCCGAGCTGCAGGCCGTTCACCGGACGGAACTGCACGAACGGGCTGACAATGGTGTAGCCAGGCTGCTTCAACAGGTTGCCGTCCTGCGCGAAGCTGCTGGTGGTGCCGATCAGGTTCGTGCCGATGGTGAAGCGCTTCACTTCGAACTGCGGGGTTGCCTGGAAGATCAGGTCCGGCTGGTGGCGCGGCGTATTGCCGACCAGCGTCTTGTCCGCCTTGTCGGCGTCGATCTTCGCCTTGGTGTAGGTGGCGCCCAGGCGCAGACTCAGCGGGCCGTGCTCGAACAGGCCTTCGACTTCCACGCCTTTGGCGCTGTAGTCGCGATCGATCTGCAGCACCACGGTGGCACCGCTGGCGTCTGCGCCGATCTGCAGGTTCTTGTCCGAGGTCGAGGCCCAGAAGCCGGTGGCGAATAGCGTCACGCCGTCCTTGCGGAACTTCACGCCGGCTTCGGCCTGCTTCACCGGGCCATAGGCCATGGCCGGATCGGTCAGCGCGCCCGAGGCGGGGTTCACCGCCGGGGAGAAATAGAGGCGCTCTGCGCTGGCACGCGCACCGCGGCTGTAGCGGGCGAACACCGATAGCGGCTCGGCGATGCGATAGTTCACGCCCACCGAGTAGGACGCGTAGCGGTAGCTGTAATCGGCCTGGCCCGGCTGCGACAGCGGCAGGACCGCGACGCTGCGCTCGGGCAGCGAAAGGGTGCCGTCGCGGTCCATGTCGACCGGGGCGACGCCGACGCGGCCGCCGCCCAGATCGGCACCGTACAGCGTGCCGCTGACCTTGCCGAAGTCATAGCGCAGGCTGCCGCCGACCGAGAGCGCGCCGATCTGGTAGTTCACCGAGCCATAGGGTGCGAACACGCGGTACTGCAGGTCGTAGCGACGACGATAGCCCGCGCTGCCGCGGATCCCGTAGTTCAGCACGCCGCCCTGGGTGACCGGCACGCCGCCAGCGGTGAGCACGTCGACATAAGCGGAGTTGCCGCCGCCGGCGATGTCGAACACGTCGGTCAGCAGGTGCAGGTTCTGCGCCATCGCCTGCGACGATGCGTAGAAGCCGGCGGTGGTGGTCAGCTTGCCGTCACCGACGTTCCACACGCGGCTGCCGCGGAAATCATTGGTGAAGTTGTCGAGCTTCTCAAGATCCGAGTGAATCTCCAGCCCGTACATCAGCAGCCCGTTGCCGTTCAGCGTCGCCGGGTTGGCGATCGCCTTGCCCGCGTTCGGCCCCGTGGCGTAGCGCAGCGTGGCACCCGGCCCGGCAAAGGCCGGAGCAAGCGCGGCGGCAGGCAGCAACGCCATGGAGCTGCTCTCGTTGTACGTTCCGGAAATGGCGGCATAGCGCATGCGATCGCTGAAAGTCCAACCGGCGATGTCGAATTGCGCCTCCAGGCCGATCGAGGCGACCTTGCTGCGGTTGCCGTCGCGCAGATCCACATTGGTCACCTTGTTGTTGCCGTCGAGCGCGAGGATCGACGACTTGTAGCGCGAATAGAGCGTGTCCTTGCGCGGATCGAAACCCGGGATGGTGCTGTACGTCGGATCGGCATTGGTGCCGCGCACCGCCACCGGCACCATCGCATAGTTCGGCTCGCGGTCGTCGAGATACTTGCCGTAGACGCGGATATAGCCGCTGGCGAACGTCTTGGTGACGTTCATCTTGATCTGGCCGCCCTTGAAGGCGTCGTAGCCGGTCGCGCGCGGGCCCTCGCCCTGGCGGTAGAAGCCGCCGATGTTGAAGCGCACGGTCTTGCTGAGATGACCGCCATAGTTGAAGTCGGCGCGGCCCAGTTCATGGTCGATCCCCGACGAGAGCTGCAGGGTGCCGCCGTCTTCTTCGCCGGTCTTCGAGATGAAATTGACCAGGCCACCCGGCGAGTTCGACGCGAAGGTCGAGGCCGAGCCGCCGCGGATCGCCTGCACCTGCGACAGGCTGAGATCGGTGCGCAGGAAGGCGGTGGTCGAGGCGAAATGGATGTCGCCGAACTCCAGCACGGGCAGGCCGTCTTCCTGGATCTGCAGGAACTTGGAGCCGTCCGCCGCCATCGGCAGGCCGCGGATGGTGACGGCGGTCAGGCCGTCGGTGCCGGCGGTCTCGGCGCGGATGCCCGGCATGTTGCCCAGCACTTCGGCGATCGAGCGGGTGCCGATCTTCTGGATCTGGTCTTCGTCGATCGAGCTCGCCGAAATCGCCGAATCGAGCAGGTCGCGGCCCTTGGCGACGCCGGTGGTGAAGGCCTGCTTGGGCGCCGGCGCGGTGGCGGGCGCTGCATCGCGCGTCGTCGGCGCGGGGGTCTTGGCGACCTCCTGGGCATGGGCGGGAACGACGAACAGCGCGCACGAGGCGGCGAGCGTCAGGCGAAGGCGATGCGACATGGGGAACCCCTCTTTGATTTGTGTGTCGGGGAGTCGAATGGCGCGAGGCACCTTAAGAGATTGAAATCCTGAGCGTAGGTACAAATACGATCTGCGTACCGATCCGCAGGCGCGCATTTACCAGACGGAGGCTGGAATCGTTTGCCATTCGCCTTGTGAAGACACGGCAGGATCTGTTTAGTCGATAACGATTTATCGTTATGATGGCTTCAAAAGGAAGGCGGATACAGCCGAAGCCAGGAGTGGGCAGGTGATCGAACTGCGAATTGCGGAAGGCGAATCGACGGAAAGCGAGCGGCGGGAGGTGCGCCTGCTTGGCCTGCTCGCCGATTGCGCGGGCAAGATGCTGGGCGCGTCCGATCCCACCGCGATGATCGACTATCTGTTCGCCATGGTGCGCGACGAACTGCTGCTCGACGTCTATTTCCACTACCGTGCCGAACCCGACAACCTTCTGGTTCTCGAAGCGTGCGGCGGGCTCACCGAAGCGCAGAAGGCGGCTGGCGCGCGCTTGCAGTTCGGGCAGGCGGTGTGCGGCATGGTCGCCCGCGATCGGACGCCGCGTGTCGTCGCCCAGGTGCAGGGCAGCGAGAACCCGATGACCAACTTCATCCGCGACGTGGGGCTGGACAGCTACGCCTGCACGCCCCTGCTGCACGGGGAGGTGCTGCTCGGCACGCTGGGCTTCGGGCGTCGCAGCGGCGTGCCCTTCACCGAAATCGAACTGCGGTTCCTCCGCACGATCTGCAGCTATGTCGCCGTCGCCAAAAACCGGTTGCTGGTGGAGGCGGAGATGCTCGCGGCGATGAAGGCGCGCGACGCCCTGGAAAAGGCGCAGCGGGCGCTGATCGGCAGCATCTCGCGCAGCGCCGTCGAAGAGGAGGCCGCGACCGCCGCGATGCTCGCGCACGAGATGGTGCAGCCGCTATCGGCGGCATCGAACTACATCGCCACGGTGGAGATGGCGCTGCGCGGCACCGGCGGGCCCGATGTCCTCCGGCAACTGGCGCGGGCACGGGCGCAGATCAGTCGCTCGTCGGAGATCGTGGCACGGACCCGAACGCTGGTCGAACGCGGCGAACTCCATGCCGAGTTCGTGGCGGCCGAAATGCTGTTCGAGGAGGCGCTGGAGCTGTTCCAGGCGGCCTGGACCGGTCCGGCGCCCATGATCGACGTGGAGATCGAAGCAGGGCTGGGGGCATTGCTTGCCGACCGGGTGCAGATCGGCCAGGTGCTCGCGAACCTGCTGCGCAATGCCGCCCAGGCGCTGGGCGATGTCGAGCAACCGAGGATCGTCCTTTCCGCCCGTGCGGTGGGCGACGGCGTCGAGATCGCTGTCGCCGACAATGGGCCGGGCTTCCCCGGCGGCGCCTTTCCCGAGCGTGGGAGCTCAAGCAGCGGCGGGCAGGGGATCGGCCTAACGGTCACCCGGCGCATTCTGGAGGCGCACCAGACGGCGCTCGACCTCCAAACCGGCGAGCAGGGCGGGTCCAAGCTCCGCTTCGTCCTCGCCGTTCGGGACGCGTGCGTCTAGGCGCGCCGAGCGAGTACTTCCAGATAGCTGTCCAGCACCGCGCGGTTCACGCGGTCCCAGACATAGGCCTGCGCCTTTTCGTGCCCCGCCGCGCCCGCGGATGCGGCGAGCGCCGGATCCGCGATCAATCGGCCGATCGCACCGGCATAGGCATCGACGTCGCGCGGGGGTACCAGGAACCCGTTCACCCCCTCTTCGACGAGGTCGATCGCGCCTGTCGCGCGCGCTGCGACGATGGGAACACCGCAGGCCATCGCTTCCGACGTCACGTTGCCGAACGTCTCCGTAACCGACGGGTTGAACAGTACGTCCATCGAGGCGACGGCACGGGCAAGATCGTCGCCGCGCTGGAAACCGGTGAAGATCGCGCCCGGTACATGCTCGGCAAACCACTGCCGTGCCGGCCCTTCGCCGATCACCAGCACCTTGTGCGGAATGCCGCGCTCCGTCAGCCGGTTGCAGACCTGCGCGAAGATATCGAGCCCTTTTTCAAGGACGAGGCGGCCGAGAAAGCCAACCGCGAATTCCTGATCGCCGATGCCCAGCGAGCGGCGCCACTCGAGGCTGCGGCGGGCGGGGTTGAAGCGATCATGATCGACGCCGCGCGACCAGATGCGGATCGGCGTGGTGACGCCCCAGCCGCGGATCAGTTCTGCGGTGGAGTTGCCGGGTGTCACCACTTGGTCAACCCGATTGTAGAACCGCGTCAACATCTTGATCAGCAACGGTTCGACGAAGCCGAGATGGTAATAGGCGGGATAGGTTTCGAAGCGCGTGTGGAGCGACGCCAGCGTGGCGATGCCGTTGCCATGCGCCCATTTCACCGCGCCGTGACAAAGGAATTCGGGGGCCGAGACGTGCACCATGTTCGGCGCGAACGCGGCCAGGTCGGCTCGGATGCTCTTCGGCAGTCCGGTGGCGAACCTGTACTCGGCGCGGCCGCCGGGCACCGGCCATGCCGGCACGCTCACCAGGTGGCCGGTGGGCGGAAAGGCAGGGGTATCGGTCGTCGGCGAATAGACGCGAACGGTCACGCCCTGATCGAGGAGAAAGCCGACGAGCTTGTTCAGGGCCTGGTTCGCACCGTCGCGAACATAGTTGTAATTGCCGCTGAAGAGCGCGACGCGAAGATCGGAGGGCTGCATTTGGCTTCGGGCCTTAATCGGCTGAAGCGGGCCCGGCAAGCGGACGACGTGTCCCGGTCCCGGAACACCGTCCTAACTCGCGCGATTGTCGCTGCATGAGCAAGCATTTCGCGAAAGGCGCCGCGGTGCGCTGGAACTGGGGCGGCAACCAGGCGCATGGCAAGGTGGCCGAGCGGTTCGAGCGTCGCGTGCAACGCACGATCAAGGGCGAAAAGATCGTGCGCAACGGAACGAAGGAAAATCCGGCCTATCTGGTGGAGCAGGAAGACGGGGGCAGGGCGCTCAAGCTGGAAAGCGAGCTGCACGCCGACTGAGGCTGGAGAGCTCCTCCCGTCTGGGAGGAGCCCGATACCTATCACCGCGTATACAGCACCCGCGCATCGGCCTTGAACGCCTCGGCGCTGGCCTTGCGCGAATAGAACATGTGGCCGCCGGGATAGACGCCCAGCTTCACGCGCTGCTCCACGCCGAAGCGCGGCAGCTGATCGATGATCAGCCTGGACCCGAAATAGGGGCAGGACAGATCGTTATAGCCGTGCACGATCAGTACGCCCATCTTGGGATCGTTGGCCACGGCCTTGCGCAGTTCGCTGACCGGCGCGTCGTCGGGCGTGCCGCGGTCCCACGCCGCGTTGACCGAGAAGGAAAGCGCATTGTAGCGCGCTTCCGTCTTCCAGCCGACCTCGCGGGTGATGAAGTCGACCATGGCGCTGGTGGTCGGCGCGATAATGCCTTCCAGGATCGGATCCCCGGACTTGCGCTCGGCGGAATTGGGGAAGGGATCGAACGCATCGACGTTCGAATCATAGACGCTGCCGATCCTGCCGTCCTCGCGGTGGACTTCGCGCAGATAGGTACCCTCGTCGATCCGGCCATCGAGGCGGCGGACCAGCTTGGGGTCTAGGCCCGTGAGCTCTGTCACCTTATCGCTCAGCCGCGCGGTGGCTTGCGGGTCTGATCGGCCGGCGAGGAGATCGGTCGCGAACGCGCCGCGCGTATAGGCCTCGACGCCCGTCATCGCCTGGGGGGTAAGCTTGCCCTGGCGTTCCAGATGCCCGGCAGCCATCGACGGCAGGGCGATCATCCAGGGGAGGGGCGACAGCGCATCCGAGCCGGCGGTGGCCGCCGGATCGAGATAGGGCGACACCATCACGATGCCGTTCACGCCCACGCCGAGCTGGGTCTGCAGTTCATAGGCGATGCGCGGTGCGCGATAGCCGCCATAGCTTTCGCCCATCACGAATTTCGGCGACCGCAGCCGCTCGTTCTTGACCAGCCAGTCATAGACGATCCGCGACAGGTATTTCACGTCCGGTTCGTTGGCGTAGAAGGCCTTCTTGGTAGCTTCCTCGTCGACCAGGCTGCGGCTGAAGCCGGTGCCGATCGGATCGATGAACACCAGGTCGGTCATGTCCAGCCAGCTGGCGGGATTGTCTACCAGCAGCGGCGCGTCCGAGGGGGCATCGCCCTTGTCGCCGAACTGGACGCGCTTCGGTCCCACGGCACCCAGGTTGAGATACACCGAGGAGGCACCGGGCCCGCCGTTGAACGCGAAGGTGACCGGCCGCTGCGGTCCGCCGCCGGGCACGACATAGGCGGTATAGACCACCTCGCCGATCTTCTTGCCCTTTGAATCATAGACCGGCAGCTTGCCGATCGTCGCCTGGTAGCGGATCGCCTTGCCGCCGATCACGGCGGTCTGGCCGATCGTCTTGTCGGCGGGCAGCGGCGGCAGTTCGGCCTTGTCGGCCTTGTCATCGCCCTTTTCCGCGGCAGCGTCCGCCTTCTTGTCCTGTGCGAGGGCCGGCGGCGCGAGAAGAATGGCGGCGAACGATGCCGCGATCACGATGCGGTGGCGCAAGAATGGATCCCCCGAAATGTTGGTAGGCCAGCCTAGCGCCACGCGCCGGCCAAATCCACTATCCTGCAGGTCCCAGCGGTCGCCACATCCACTGCGCGGCCGGACCATATCGCGCGACCTTGGTCGCGAGCGCCGGCGAGGGGGTTTCCGCGCGGAAGCCGAGCCGCCGCCAGAAGTCGGCTGCGCCTTCCACGGCGATCAGTTCGGCCCGCTCCAGCTCGCCGGCCGCGGCAAGGGCGAAGCAATGCGCCACCAGTGCCTGGCCGATCCCCATCCCGCGGGCGTTAGGGGAGACGGCGAGGTCGTGCAGATAGAGCGTGTCTCCGGTCCGCATCGGGTCAAGCACAGCGCCGACCGGGGGCGGCGACTCGCGCGGCCAGCCATGGGCGAGGAGATAGGCCAGCAGGTGGCCGTCCCGTTCGACGACCAGGTTGAAGGGGGCTGCCACGTGGAGGCGGCTCGCAAAGGCGGGCTCAGGCTCGACGAGGAACGCCGGATACGCCCGGGACTGGAGCGCAAGGGCCTGCGCGAGGTGACGCGATTGGAACGGGGCGGGGGCGGGGGGCGACATGCCCGATGCTCTGCCATCGAGACGGCGCCAGGAACAGCCTCGTCCGAATGCGACGGGCGGCGGCATGGGGAAATTCCGGAATGCCGTGCCTAATCTACCGTAACAGCCCAAGAATATACGGTTAACAAGCGGTTATCCACCCTCGATAACCAAGACCCTAAACCAGATGTTTGTCCGCCCTCCCGCACAAGAGGCCCATCTGTTCGGCCGAACCACGGTCGAAATACGTGGAGTTTCCTGTGGCTGGTGTGCGTATGGTATTGCGCGCCATCTTGGCGAGTGGCGCGTTCCTCCTGATTGCGGCGAGTGATGTGCCGAGCCTTGAAGATCAGGTTCTGGAGCGTATCAACCATCTTCGCCAGAATCCCGCCGCCTATGCCGAGCGCCTGCGCCAACTTCGCGCGCATTTTCGCGGGAACACGTTGTACCTGCCGGGCCGCGCGCGTGGGCAGATCACCCGCGAGGGCGTCGATGCCGTGGAGGAAGCAATTGCGTTCCTCGAACTGCAGACGCCGCTGCCGCCCTTGAGCCGCGGCGAATTGCTTGGGCTGGCGGCGCGCGATCATGTCGTGGTGCAGGGCGCGCTCGGCACGCGGGGCCATTTCTCGCCGGACGGCGCATCGCCCGGGGATCGCGTCGAGCGGCGGGGCGGCGGCAGGCTGGTGGGAGAAGATATTTCCTACGGCTATGCCGATGCCGACGACGTCGTCCGCCAGTTGGTGATCGACGATGGCGTGCCGGACCGCGGCCACCGGGAGCTGTTGTTCAACCGCGAACTTCGCTATGCTGGCGTCGGTTGCGGCAGCCACAGCGCCTATGGCCATATGTGCGTCATCGATGTCGCCCGCACCCGCAATGGGATGTCGGTCTACGCCGCCCTCGCCCAGAACGAGGAGCGTGCTGCGCTCCCGACGGGCAAACGCTGAGGAGCGTCACCGCACCGTCCACTGCGTGGCGACGCGCCAAAAGCCTCGGCGGTCAGTGCGCTCGAGCCCTGACGGTCAACGACCAAAAGCCCCGACGATCAGCGCACCACCGATACCAGGTCACCGCGTTTCACCACCCCGAACAGGCGCTGGGCGAATGCCTCCGGCACACCGATGCAGCCATGGGTGGCCAGGCCCTGGCGGACGTTGCTGCCGTGGATCGCGACGCCGTCGCTGGTCAGCCACAGCGTGAACGGCATCATGGCGTCGTAGGCGTTCGAGCGATGGTTCCGTTCCATCCCGCGGATCGGGAAGTTGCCGATAGGGGTGGGCGTTTCGTCCTGACCGTACAGGATGACGCTGGTGGCGATTTCGTCTTCGCCGCGAAACACCGAGAGGATCTGGCGCGACAGGTCTATGCGCAGCCAGATCCTCCCCGGGGGAACCCCCGCGTCATTCCAGACAAACTCGCCGAACTGCATGCGATTCGGCACCTGCAGGAGGCTGCGCACCACCCGCGTACTGCCGTCGCCGAGCCGTAGCTGCTGCTGATCGCCATCCGAGAAGCGGATGCGGTCGCTACTTGGCCCTTGGACGGACCTGCTCGCGGCAGCATGCTGCTTCACGGGTTTCGGCACGAACGCCTTGGCCGCGAGCGTAACCAGCAGCAGCGAGGATGCGCCCAACGAGATCCAAAGGCCGAGTTGAGGCCGCACCCGCATCAGGCCGAGGCTTCGCTCCGGTTCCGCCGGCGCATGATGCCGCCCACGATACCGAACGCGGTGACGAGCATCAGCCACTGCGAAGGCTCCGGAACCCCTGGCGGCACCGGCGTCGGCGTAGCCGGCGGGGGCGGCGGCGGGGGCGGCGGAGTCGGCGTTGGCTGCGGCGTCGGCTCCGGAGTGGGCTGCGGCGTTGGTGTTGGCTGCGGTGTCGGTGTCGGCGTCGGAGTGGGTTGCGGCGTCGGCGTCGGCGTCGGCGTCGGCTGCGGCGTTGGAGTCGGAGTGGGCGTCGGCTCCGGTGTCGCGATTCCGATCGGTGGCACGCCACCACCGCCGCCCCCGCCCATGCCGCTCGGTACGATGGAGTTGCCGCCGAAGCTGGCCGGCCCTGGCGCGGGAACAATGTCCGCAAACGGGGACAGCGTGTCGAAGCTCGAGGCCAGCGCCATCATTCCGTCGAGCGGAACGTCGGCGGGCAGCGGCAGCGAAGCCGGCACGGGAGCCTGATCCGCCGAAAGATCGAAGGCCTTGGGGTAGGCCACGCCATTGTTCGCGAGCGAGTCGGGCGTCATCCCGTCACGCGGGCCCTTTTTGGCGACGGAGCCATATTTACGCTTGCCCTTAAGGCTGTGCGCACCGGCTTCCCGCTTACCCGGCGATCGTGCCGTAAGGACGGAAAGGGCCTTGGAGACTTCCTGCACCGCAGCGGCAACCGGCGGAACCGCGATTCCCGCAGAGGTCGCCGAGAGCAGGGTAACAGCCGCTGCTGCAACGCCCAGCTTGCCCAAGGGGTGTCTCCCCAGAGAGTCCTTTCCCACTTTCAAGTCAGTGCTCCCGCCCCATTTCGCTGGGATAACCAGCATGTGTTAACTATTCGCAATCCAGGAAAATACTTAACACGATTAAACCGTGAAGGTCATCGAATAGTTCCCGGGGGTGGATTGCAGCAACGACTAAGCTGCAAACCTGGCCCTCCAGATATGTACCGCATGTATCAAAACGACGCTGCGCATGCCAGCATAAATACGCATTTATGCAGATATGGAGCTATCTCCCCAGCAGCTGTTCTACGAACGCGCCGAGATTTCGGTAATCCGCCACCCGCAGCGGCGGAGCCTCGCCGCCCTTAGCGTGCGGGGACGCAGGCGCAAGTGCCTGTTCGAAGCCCAGTTTCGCGGATTCCCGCATCCGCAGGGCGGCATGGGCGACGGGGCGTACTTCGCCGGAAAGCGCGATCTCGCCGAAAACCACGGCATCGGCGGGGATCGGCCGCTCCGACAATGCGGATACGAGCGCGGCCGCGACTGCCAGATCGGCAGCTGGATCCTGGACCCGGTAGCCGCCGGCGATGTTCAGATATACTTCGCACGCCGAGAAGCTGAGGCCGCAGCGCGCCTCCAGGACCGCCAGCACCATCGACAGGCGCGCCGAATCCCAGCCGACCACCGATCGCCTCGGCGTCGCGCCCGATCCCAGCCGTACGGTGAGTGCCTGCACTTCCACCAGCACCGGGCGGGTTCCTTCCAGCGCCGGGAAGACGACCGTGCCGGTCACGCTCTCGTCCCGCTGGGTCAGGAAGAGCGAGGAGGGGTTGGCCACTTCGGCCAACCCCTCGGTCTGCATCGCAAAAACGCCGATCTCGTCGGTACCGCCAAAGCGGTTCTTTACCGCCCGCAGGATGCGGTAGAGATGGCTGCGTTCGCCTTCGAAGGCGAGCACGGTATCGACCATGTGCTCCAGGACCCGCGGCCCGGCGATCGACCCGTCCTTGGTGACGTGCCCTACCATCACCAGCGCGGTGCCGCGTTCCTTGGCGAAGCGAATCAGCTCCTGCGCGCTGGCGCGGACCTGGCTCACCGTGCCGGGCGCGCCCTCGATCAGATCGGAGTGCATGGTCTGGATCGAATCGATGATCAGCAGGTCGGGCGGCGTTGCCATGCTCAGCGTCGTCAGGATGTCGCGAACCGACGTGGCGGCGGCGAGCTGCACCGGCGCGTTGCCAAGGCCTAGTCGCCGCGCGCGCAGCCGCACCTGGTCCGCCGCCTCTTCCCCCGAGACATAGGCGACCGATAGCCCGCGGGTGGCGATCTTCGCGGCCGCCTGGAGCAGCAACGTCGACTTGCCGATGCCGGGATCGCCGCCGATCAGCGTCGCCGAACCCTCTACGAAGCCGCCGCCCAGCGCCCGATCGAATTCGGCGATGCCGCTCGGCATCCGCTCGGGCAACGCGACTTCGGTGTCGAGCCCCGAGAGCAGGATCATGCGGCCGCCCGACTGCAGATGATGCTTGGCCTGGAACGGCGTAGGCGCGCCGCCGGCTTCCTCGACCAGCGTGTTCCATTCCGCGCAATCGGCGCATTGCCCCGCCCATTTGGAGGTGGCCGAGCCGCAGGCCTGGCAGACATAGCGCTTCTGGAGTTTTGCCATGCGCGGGCCGTAGCAAAGTGGAAACGAAAAGGGAACGTGGTCCTTGCAAGTCGCGCGCACGGCGCCTCTTCTCCGCCGTCGCCACGCTGCTATGGAGCGCATATGACCGGGCTCGACATCCTCACGCTTCTCATCATCGCCGGCGCGGCGATCCTCGGCTTCCTGCGCGGCTTCACCACCGAGGTGCTGGCGTTCCTCGCCTGGATCCTGGTTGTCGTGGCGGTGAAGTTCTTCCACGCCGGCTTCACCGCCCTGCTCGCGCCGATGATCGGCACCGAGGGCGGGGCGGCGGTGCTCGCCTTCGCGGTGCTCGCGGGGCTAAGCTATTTTGGCGGGCGGCTGATCGCCAACACGCTTGGCGGGCAGATGCGCAATTCGATGCTGGGGCCGATCGATCGTGCGCTGGGCGTCGGCTTCGGGGTCGCCAAGGGGCTGATCCTGGTCAGCATGGGCTTCCTGGTGCTGATGCTGGTGCTCGACACCTTCGAGGGTGGGCGGGCGCACCGCCCGAAGTGGATCACCAGGTCGGTCACCTATCCGCTGCTCGACACCACCAGCGCCGCGATCGGCGACTTCGTCGATCGGCGGCGCAAGGGCGAGCCGGTGTTTGGCGGAGACAATGCCAGCGCGGACGGGGCGGGAACGGACCAGGGCCTCCCGCGCCGGCGCAAGGCGGACTGATTCTCGCCGTGCCGAGAGTATGGGTCCGCGCGCAACCCATACCATGGAAGGGTAATTCGCGCTCGCAACTGCCGGGCGCCTACCCTAGATCGGGAGTATGAATGCCCCGCTCTACAATATGGAAATCCTGCGCCTGGCAGCGGCCATCCCCCATCATGCGCGGCTGGCGGAGCCCGGCGGCACTTCCGAGAAACGCTCGCCGGTCTGCGGCAGCCGGGTGACGGTGGACATCACGGTCGACGAGTCGGGGCGTGTCGAGCAGGTGGGGATGCTGGTCCGCGCCTGTGCGCTGGGGCAGGCATCGGCGGCGCTGCTGGGCGAGGCGATCGTCGGTCGCACGCCAGCGGAGCTCGCCACCGCCCGCGATGCGCTGACCGCGTGGCTCGCCGGCGAGCGCGAGACACCACCCGACTGGCCCGGCATGGCGCTGTTCGTCCCGGCCTTGCCGCATCGGGGCAGGCATGCCTCGATCCGGCTGGCGTTCGAGGCGGCGGCCGAAGCGGCCGCGCAGGCGGCAGGGGCGCGCGGCTGATGGCGCATGCGGCAGACGGTTCGTTGCTCGCCGATGCGGTGCCGATGCTCGGCTTCGCGCTGTTCTTCGTCCTCTTGTTCCGACGACTCGGGCTGGGCGCGACGCTGGGCTTCCTCGTCGCCGGCGCGCTGGTCGGCCCGCACGTGCTGCGCCTGGTCGGCGATGCCGAGGGCAAGATGGGCATTGCCGAGTTGGGCATCGCGCTCCTCCTCTTCCTCGTCGGGCTGGAATTGAGCCCGTCGCGCCTGTGGCGGATGCGGCGGGACATCTTCGGGCTCGGCCTTCTGCAGGTGAGCCTGTGCGGGGTCGCGATCGCGGCGATCGTCTGGTTCGCGACCGGCTCCACCCTCGGCGCGGCACTGGCGCTGGGGTTGCCGATGGGCCTTTCTTCCACGGCGCAGGTGCTGCCGCTCCTGCAGTCGGCCGGTCGACTGCGCACCCCGTTCGGCGAGCGCGCCTTCGCGATCCTGCTGTTCCAGGATCTGTCGATCGTGCCGCTGATCACCATCGTCGCGGCGATGTCGCGCAACCCGGCCGATCAGGGCGGCCCGCCGGGATGGCTGCTGGGCCTCTACACCGTCGGGGCGATCGTCGGGCTCATCCTGGCGGGGCGCTTCCTGCTGCGGCCGCTGTTCCGGCTGATCGGTAACCTGGACGAGCGCGAGATGTTCGTCTTCGCCGGGCTGCTGACCGTAACCGCCAGCGCCGCGGTCATGGAGGCGCTGGGCCTCTCCGCCGCGCTGGGGGCGTTCATCGCGGGCGTGATGCTGGCCGATTCGCCCTTCCGCCACGAGCTGGAGGCCGATGTGGAGCCGTTCCGCTCGATCCTGCTCGGGCTCTTCTTCGTCGCCGTGGGCATGACGCTGGACCTGCACGCCATCGCCGAGCGTCCCTTCTTCGTGGCCGGCATGGCGCTAGCGCTGATCGCCGCCAAGACGGTGCTGATCATGGGGCTGGCGCTGCTGTTCGGGATGAAGCCGCGCGGCGCGTTCGCGCTGGGCGTGCTGCTCAGCCAGGGCGGCGAGTTCGGCTTCGTGCTGTTCGCCCAGGCCCAGAAGGCGCTGCTGGTCGAGCCGCAGGCGGCCAGCGTGTTCAGCGCGATCGTCACGGTGTCGATGGCGACCACGCCCTTCCTGATAATGGCAACCCGGCGCCTGCGCACGGAACCGCTCCGCGAAGGCGCGCTTCCGGACGGGCCGCGACAGGAAGGCGCCAATGCCGTGGTGGTCGGCTATGGCCGATTTGGCCAGACGGTCGCGCAGATGCTGATCGCGCAGGGCATTCCCGTCACCATCATCGATCGCGACGTGGAGATGATCGAGACGGCCGGCACCTTCGGCATGAAGGTCTATTATGGCGACGGCACCCGCATCGATCTGCTGCGCCAGGCAGGAGCGGGGCAGGCTGAGCTGCTGCTCTTCTGCCAGGATGGCGACGGCATGGACACTGAGATGATGGAGGGCGTGCATGCTGCCTTCCCGAATGCGAGCATCTTCGCGCGGGCGTATGACCGCCGCAGCATCATGAAGCTGAAGGGCGCACCGATCGCGGGCGTTGTGCGCGAAGTGATGGAAAGCGCGGTGGTGATGGCGCGCCGCGCGATGGACGCGGTGGGCGTCGACGGCGCCGAGATCGACAAGACCGAGGCGGAGTATCGCCGCCGGGACATCGAGCGGTTGAAGCAGCAGAAGGAGACCGGCGACCTCTACGCAGGGCGCGACGGCATGTTCAGCCAGTCGGCCGCCGCGGCGGCTGCGGTGCAGGACCGGGGGGATGGCTGAGTTGGGAGCAGGGGCATGAACTGGATCGCAGTGCTGGCGGCGCTGTCGGGCGCGATGGCGGTGGCGGCAGGCGCCTTTGGCGCGCACGGCGCGCAAGGGGCGGCCGTCGAGTGGCTCAAGACCGGCGGTCACTATCAGCTGGTGCATGCCGTGGCGGCCCTGGTCGCGCTGCAACTGGGCGCGCGCGGACCGGCGGCATTGTTCGTCGGCGGCGGTTTCGTGTTCGCGGGCACGCTGTATCTGATGGCGCTTGGCCTGCCGCGCTGGCTGGGCGCGGTGACGCCGATCGGCGGAGCGGCGATGATCGCCGGATGGCTGTGGCTGGCCTGGGCGCTGGCATCGAAGGTTCGCCTGTGACGGGGGCGCAGGAAGACTGGAACCCGGCGCAGGTCCGCATGTGGCTGGAGCGCCGGATCAAGGCGGCGCGTTCGGACCAGGACGTCGCCGATCGCTATGGCCGCGACCGCGAGGACGATTATGACAAGGCCGCGGCCGAGGAATGGGTCTGCGAACAGTTCCGGCACAGCGATGCGGTGGACGATCAGGCCAGGCTCGGCGAGGCGCTGAAGGCGCTGCTGGCGAAGGACGATTTCTACCGCGCCGGTGTGCGCAGCGAGCAGCGGTTCGAGCGCGAGGTGAAGGCCTATCTGCGCAAGCTCGCCAAGATGACGAAGACGAATACGGGGTTCGGCAAGACGCTGCGGTATCAGTAAGGGGCATGCCGCGGGCCCCTTCCCCTTCAGGGGAGGGGATTGGATCGCGTGGCTCTACTTCCCCGCCCGCCGGCAGCGGTCCGAGCAGTAGACCACATTCTCCCAGTCCCGCTCCCACTTCTTGCGCCATGCGAACGGCCACTGGCAGACCGGGCAGGTCTTGGTGGGCAGGTCCCGCTTGGCGACGCCGCGCGGCACGGGCTCACTCCACCCCGACGATCTTGGCGACGCTCGCCGCCACGGTGGGATGGTAGCTCGCCCTGGACGCCTCATAGAAGCGCCGTGCGATCGGCTTGCCCCAGTCGCCCTGCGCCATCAGGTCCTTGTAGATCGGATAGATCAGCAAGCCCCGCCCGACGCTGCCGACCAGCTTCCCGATGCTCGGCACCGCCGGGTCGTAGCGGTTGGCGATCGCCAATTCCCCCCAGGCCGAGCGGACATAGGCGTTGCTCGATGCGGACAGCCCCAGCGCCTCGTCCAATTCCTTCAGCCGGGCGGGAGTCTGCTTGCGGTCGAGGCCGTTCAGGAACCGCAGCCATTGCTGGGTCGCCCAGCCCTGCGGATGCACCGCCGAGACCGGCCCGCCCGCATTGACCGCCGCCAGCTGCGCATCGACCGCCTTGAGCGTCGCCGACTGCACGTGCACCGCATTGTTCGGGAGGCCTGCGGCATAGGCCCATTTGTCGAGCTGGAGATTGGCCTCGAGCCCGGCATCGCCCTTCACCAGGTTTGCCCGCAGGTCCGCCAGGAAGCCGGCGGTGGTCTGCGGCTGGAAGGCGTGCCGGTCGAAATAGCCGCGTAAGTACACGTCCCACCGCGCACGCCCCACCGTTCGTTCGATCGTGCGCAGGAAGGTCGAGCCCTTGAAGTAATCGAGCTGGCCGAAGGTCGCGCCCGGATCGCCGTGCAGGCGGGTCGTGGCTGCCTCCATGCCCCCGGCATCGGCGATGTCGCGCTGGAGGCCGTCCCATTCGAGATCGGCATCGGTCGCGGCGCGCTCCTTGCCGTACACCGCTTCCATGATGCGGTTTTCGAAATAGGTGGTGAAGCCCTCGTTCAACCAGGAATCCGACCAGGTGGCGTTGGTGACGAGATTGCCCGACCAGCTGTGCGCCAGCTCGTGCGCCACCACGTCGACGTTCGACTTGTCGCCGGTGATGATCGTCGGCGTCAGGAAAGTGAGGGTGGGGTTCTCCATGCCGCCATAGGGGAAGCTCGGCGGCAGGACGAGCATGTCGTAACGGCCCCAGCGATAGGGGCCATAGAGCGCCTGCGCCGCGTCGATCATCTTCTCGACATCGGCGACTTCGCGTGCCGCGGCGGCGAGCATGCTCGGTTCGGTCCACACGCCGGCGCGCGGGCCTACCGGCTGGAAGGCGAGGTCGCCGACCGCAAAGGCGATCAGGTACGGCGGCACCGGCTTGTCCATGCGGAAGCGGAAGCGGTGCCAGCCCTTGCCCGCGGGCACGCCCTTGGCGCCATCGAGCCGCGTGCCGCTCGCCACCGCGACGAGGTCGGCGGGAACGGTGAGGGTCGCGGACCAGGTCTGGCGGATGCCGGGGCTGTCCTGGGTGGGGATCCAGCTGCGGTTGTTGATCGGCTGGCCCTGGCTGAACAGATACGGCTTCTTCTTGCCGGCGGTGAGCGCGGGCGCCAGCCATTGCAGCGCCGACGCCCCCGGCGCGGTGGCATAATGGACGACGATCTTGT
The DNA here is from genome assembly GCF_001598435.1 of Sphingomonas pituitosa NBRC 102491. Classification (GTDB taxonomy): domain Bacteria; phylum Pseudomonadota; class Alphaproteobacteria; order Sphingomonadales; family Sphingomonadaceae; genus Sphingomonas; species Sphingomonas pituitosa. Next base: position 459,495 of record NZ_BCYY01000001.1, on the reverse strand, counting down.
GCGCGCCGTGCAGCTGCACGGTCAGCGGCGCGCCGAGATCCGGCTTGGCCGCGCCGACCGTGAAGGGCAGCGGCTTGCCCGCCGCATCGGTGACCTTGGCGATCACCAGCCCATCATCGTCGAGCACGATCTCCGCCGCGCCCGACGCGGCGAGGATGTCGAGCGTCGCGGTGCCGCGCAGCGTCCTGGTCGCGAAGTCCGCGCGCAGGTCCAGCGCGACATGGGTGACGCGGGCGACTTCCGGCCGGGCATAGGTCCACACGTCCTTCGCCTCGGGCGTGGTGAGGATCGGCGCGTGTGCCGTCTGCAGGGCGAGGGTGGGAGAGACGAGCATGGTCGAAGCGGCGAGAGCCAGGGTCAGGATGCGCATGGCATCGAGCTAGGCCCTGGCGCGGCGGGGGGCAAGGGGAGGGCGCACGCCTGCCCCGGACGAACGCTTGCCCTGGATCAGTCACTTAACCGCCGCCCGCCGTGGAGCTTCCATCGCTCCTCCCGCGTTGATCGAAGGTCAAACAATCGGGGATATGCATGGGATTGCTGGTGGCGGAACGACCTGCTGCAGCGGCGGACGCCGGGGCGGCGCTGCACGAACTGATCGCCTTCCTCAAGGCCCGGGACTATCGTTTCATCACCCCGACGCCAGCGACCCATGCGCGCGTGCTCGCGCGGCCGGACCGGCAGCGTGCGGCCGATCTGCGCGACATCTTCGGCTGGAGCCTTCCCTTCGACGCCGGCCTGCTCGACGCATCCCTGCGCGATGCGCTCGAAGCCGCCGACCTGGTCGAGAGGACGGGGGCAGCGCTGCGGAGCAAGGTGCGCGTCTCGACTCTGGGCCCGGACCTGCTCGTGCATTCCGCCTATCCCACGGACGAGCGAGATGCGGTGTTCTTCGGCCCCGACAGCTATCGCTTCGCCCGCTTCATCGCGGCGGAGCTGGATTGCTGCCCCGAGCGCGAAGGTGCGACGCTGGTGGACATCGGCACCGGCGCCGGAGCAGGGGCGATCGCCGCCGCGCATTGCTGCCCCAAGGTCGACATCGTGATGACCGACATCAACCCTGCGGCGCTGCGGCTCGCGCGGGTCAACGCGCAGGCGGCGGGTGTCCCCGCGCGGTTCGTGCAGGGCGACGACCTGTCCGGGATTTCAGGCGCACTCGATCTGGTGCTGGCCAACCCGCCCTATATCATCGACCCTGCCGGCCGCGCCTATCGCGACGGCGGGGAACTGCACGGCGCGGGCGTCGCGCTGGCGATGGCGCGCGAGGCGGTGCCGCGGCTGTCGGCGGGTGGTCGGTTCCTGCTCTACACCGGCAGCGCGATCGTAGGCGGCGCGGATGCGCTGCGCGGCCGCCTGATGGAGCTGGCCGCCGCGGAGGGCTGCCGCCTGCGCTACGAGGAAATCGATCCCGACGTGTTCGGCGAGGAGCTGGAGACGGCGGCCTATGCCGATGTCGAGCGCATCGCGCTGGTGACCGCGGTGATCGAGCGGCTCCCCTAAACGCCTCCCCGTGCCGGGGAGGCGTTTAAGCGGTTTGCCCGTCCAGGAATGCCGCGACCTTTTCCAGGTCCACGGTCTTGTCCAGATAGGTCCGTCCGATCGCGCGCGCGAGCAGGAAGGGCAGGGTGCTGCCCTCCATCTTCTTGTCGTGGAGCATATGGCCGACCAGCGTCGCGCCGTCTGCGGTCACGCCGGCTGCTGCAAGCCCGTCCGGCAGACCCACGGCGCGGAGATGCGCCGCCACCCGCGCCGCATCCTCGGCCGGGCACAGGCCCTGTTCGGCCGAGAAGGCGAAGGCCAGCGCCATGCCCGCCGCCACCGCTTCGCCGTGGAGCAGCTTGTCGGAAAAGCCCGTCTCCGCTTCCAGCGCATGGCCGAAGGTGTGGCCCAGGTTGAGCAGCGCGCGGGTGCCCGTGGTCTCGCGCTCGTCGGCGGCGACGATGCGCGCCTTGGCGGCGACCGAATGGCCGATCGCGTGCGCGCGCGCCTGCGGATCGCCAGCGAACAGCGCGGCGGCGTTGCCCTCGCACCAGGCGAAGAACCCCGCATCGTCGATCAGCCCGTATTTCGCGACCTCGGCATAGCCCGCGCGCAGCTCCCGCTGGGGCAGCGTGTCGAGCACCTGCGGATCGATCAGCACCACCGCCGGCTGGTGGAATGCGCCGATCAGGTTCTTGCCGGCCTTCGAGTTGATCGCCGTCTTGCCGCCGACCGAGCTGTCGACCTGTGCGAGCAGCGTGGTGGGGATCTGGACGAAGTTGCAGCCCCGCTTGAGGATGCTGGTCGCGAAGCCGACCAGATCGCCGATCACGCCGCCGCCCAGCGCAATCACGTGATCGCTGCGCACCACGCCTTGCGCGAGCAGCCAGTCGGTCAGCGCTTCGAGCTGTGCCCAGCTCTTGGTGCTCTCGCCCGCTGGCAGCGTGAGGACCGGCGCGGAAACACCGGCGGCCGCGAGGCTGGCGACCAGCGTCTCGCAATGGGCGGCCAGGTTCGTGTCGGTGACGATCGGCATCGGGCGCCCGCGCGACAGGGGCGCCAGGACTTCGCCCGCGCGCGCCAGCAAACCGGGTTCGATGCGCACGTCATAGCTGCGTGCGCCCAGGGCAACGGAGATGGTGGTCACTTGCGGAGAGCCTTCAGGATCGCTTCGACGGTGGTTTCGTGCGGTGCGGCTACGCTGGGCACGCGGATCTGTGCAAGCGCGTAATAGGGGTTCCGCGCCTTGGCGAGGTCGGTCAGCGTCGCCAGGGGGTCCTTGCCGCGCAGCAGCGGCCGCGTGTCTCGCCGCCGCACGCGATCGGCGAGCACCGCCGGCTCGGCATCGAGCCAGATCGAGATCGCCTGGCCGAGGATCAGCGCCCGCGTCTCGTCGTTGATGAACGCGCCGCCGCCGGTGGCGATCACCTTGGGCGTGCCGTCCACCAGCCGGGCGATTACCCGCCGTTCGCCGTCGCGGAAATGCGGTTCGCCGAACTTGGCGAAAATGTCGGAGACCGACATGCCCGCCGCCGATTCGATTTCTGCGTCCGCGTCGACGAAGGGGAGCCGCAGGCGCTGGGCAAGGCGGCGCCCTACCGTGGTTTTTCCGGCCCCCATCAGCCCGACCAATACGATCGGCTTGCCGGTCCAGTGTGGAAGTTGCGCATGCGTTTGTAACATCGTGCGAAGGGCTATACAGCGAGGGACCGTCTCGGGCAAAAGGCCCTTACCGCTCAAGGATTGGACTGTTTTTCATGCCGCGTATGCTTGTCGTGTTGCTCGTGATTCTGGTGGTTCTGATCGGTGGCATGTTCGCCCTGGCCGGCCGCAACACCGTCAAGGAGCCGGTGCGCATGGAGAAGGCGGTCGCGCTTGAAAACCTCGCCAACTAGGGCGTCCCGGCTCGCGATCGCGGCGGGGTTGCTCGCTGCGATCGGCGTGCCCGCGTTCAGCCAGCAGCAGAAAGCGCCCGAATCGCTGTTGCCGCCCGGCTTCGACCAGCCGGCACCGCGACCGCAGCCCTCGCCGCGCCCGAGCCCGACGCCCAGCGCCGCGCCGGCAGCCGTGCCATCACCAAGCGGTGACGTGGCGCCCGTCGGCGGCGACATGGGGCCGGATGCCTTCGACGTGGAGGAGAGCACCGCCAGCGTCGTCGCGGCACCGGCGATCGACCTCTCGCAATATGATCTGCCCAAGGGGGCGCGCCGGCCGCTGAACCGCGTCGGCATCCTCGCTGCGGGCAATGCGCCGTTTCCGGCCGATGCGTTCGGCGACGTATCCGGCGCCACGCAGGTGACGCTGATGCGCCGGCTCGATGCGCCGGTCGCATCGCGCTGGGTGTCGATCGCGCTCCGCCGCGCGCTGATGTCGCCGCTCGATACGCCGCGCGGGCTGGACGGTGCCGACTATGCCGCCGAGCGCGCCTGGCTGCTGCTCCGCATGGGCGAGGCGACCGCTGCGCGCGGGCTGGTCAGCTATGTCGATATCGACGACTATACCAATGCGCTCGATCGGGTGGCGATGCAGGTCGCACTCGCGACTGGCGATCCCGCCTCCGTCTGCCCGATCGTCGACGACGCCGCTTCCGCCATTCCCGATCGGGGCTGGTCGCTCGCCCAGGCGATCTGCGCCGGGCTTGCCGGCAAGCCGAGCGAGGCCGACCAGCGGCTCGATGCCGCGGGCAAGGGCAGGCCGCGCAACGATCTCGACACGCTGCTCGCCACCAAGGTGGTGGGGTTGGGCGCCGATTCGCGCCGTGCGGTGACGATCGATTGGGTCGGCGTGCCGGCGCTCTCCGCGTGGCGTTTCGGTATGGCGACGGCGGCGGGCGTGGACATCCCCGACAATCTGTTCGCCACGGTCGGTCCGGAATTCCGCTACTGGCAGGCGCTGTCGCCGGCGGTGTCGCCGGTGAACCGCGTCGGGGCGGCGGAACTGGCCGCAGCCGCGGGCGTGCTGTCCAATGCCGCGCTGGTCGACCTCTATGCCGAGCTCGACCAGGCGAGCGACGTGCCCGATCCGCTGCAGAAGACGGTGCGCGATCTGCGCAGCGCCTATACCGGCTCGGCCACCGAACGGGTGCAGGCGATGAAGGGCCTGTGGGACGCGGCCGAAAGCCCGCGCCTGCGCTATGCCCGACTGGTGCTGACCGCCAAGGCTGCCGCCTGGATCCCGGCGAACAAGAACGCGGCCGAGCCCGACCGGCTGATCGCCTCGATGCTTTCCGCCGGCTATGATTCGGCGGCGCTGCAATGGCGCGGCGTGGTTGCGCCGGGCGGGGAGGGCTGGGCGCTGCTCGCGCTGGCCGAGGCTTCGGGCACGATCGGATATGGCGATTTCGAGCGCTATGCCGGGTCCGCAAGCCCGCGCAAGGCGGCGATGCTGCTGGCCGGCCTCGCGGGGTTGGGGCGGCTGTCGCCGGCCGATGCGCAGCGCGGCGCCGCGGCAACCCAGGTGTCGATCGGGGGCGTCAACAGCTGGACCCAGGCGATCGATCGCGCAGGCGCGCGCAACCAGCCCGGCATGGTGGCGCTGCTGGCGGGCGTGGGCATGCAGTCGCCGCGCTGGGACCAGGTGACGCCCGAGGCGCTCTACCACATCGTCGCGGCGATGCGGGCGGCGGGGATGGCGAACTATGCCCGGATGATTGCCGTGGAAGCGGTTACGCGCGCGGCGTGAGCGCCGATCGCGACCTGATCGAGCGTTTCCTGGAGATGCTCCGCGCCGAGGCGGGTGCGGCGGCGAACACGGTGGCGGCGTACGGTACCGACCTGCGGCTCGCGTCCGAGGCACTCGGCGGTGACTTGGCGGGTGCCGGCCGGGAGGAGATCGAGCGGCTTGCGGGCGGCTGGGCGGAGCTCGCCCGGTCCACCGTCGCGCGCAAATCGGCGGCGCTGCGCCGCTTCTTCGCGTTCCTCGCGGAGGAGGGGCACCGCGCCGACGACCCCGGCAACGCCTTGCCGCGCCCCGGCACGGCACGCCGTCTGCCCAGGATTCTCAGCACGGCGGATGTCGACGCGATGTTCGCCGCGATCGCCGAGCGCCAGGCGCGGGTGCCGCCCGATCCGCTCGACCTGCGGCTCGCCGCGCTGATCGAGCTGCTCTACGGCTCGGGCCTGCGCGCGACCGAGCTCGTCTCGCTACCCCGCAACGCCATTCATCCCGATCGCCCGTTCCTGATCCTGAAGGGCAAGGGCGGACGCGAGCGGCTGGTGCCGATTTCGGACCGCGCCCGCGCTGCCGTCGCGGTCTGGCGCGGGCAGGTGCCGCCGGACAGCCCCTGGCTGTTCCCCTCGGGCAAGAAGCACCTGACGCGCGTCCGCCTCTACCAGATCGTCCGCGCGCTCGCTGGGATCGCCGGCATCCCGCCCGAACGGGTGAGTCCCCACGTCCTGCGCCATGCCTTCGCGACCCATTTGCTGGAAGGCGGGGCGGACCTGCGCGCGCTCCAGGCGATGCTCGGCCATGCGGATATCGCGACGACCGAGATCTACACCCATGTCGACAGCCGCCGGCTGGTCGAACTCGTCAACGAGAGACACCCGCTGGGCGAGGCCCTCGTTGACGCGAAGCGCGGCTCCGCGTAGCGCCACGCGCATGACGACATTCCTCGACTTCGAGAAGCCGATTGCCGAGCTCCAGGGCAAGATCGACGAGCTGCGCAGCGCCGCCCAGGGCGGCGAAGTGGACATTGCCGCCGAAATCGCCCCGCTCCAGGCCAAGTCGGACAAGCTGCTGCTCGACACCTATGCGCGGCTGACCCCGTGGCAGAAGACGCAGGTCGCCCGCCATCCCGAGCGCCCGCACTTCAAGCATTACGTCGCCGGCCTGATCGAAGACTTCATGCCGCTGGGCGGCGACCGCGCCTTTGCCGACGACAATGCGATCATCGGCGGTCTGGGCCGGTTCCGCGGGCGCCGGGTGATGGTGATCGGCCACGAGAAGGGCGACGATACCGCCAGCCGGCTCAAGCACAATTTCGGCATGGGCAAGCCCGAAGGCTATCGCAAGGCGATCCGCCTGATGAAGCTGGCCGATCGCTTCGGCATCCCGGTGATCACGCTGGTCGACACCTCGGGCGCATTCCCCGGCGTGCAGGCCGAGGAGCGCGGCCAGGCCGAAGCGATCGCCCGTTCCACCGAGGCATGCCTCGCGCTCGGCGTGCCGCTGGTCGCCTCGATCCTTGGTGAAGGCGGTTCGGGCGGCGCGGTGGCGCTGGCAGCGGGCAACCAGGTGCTGATGATGGAGCACGCGGTCTATTCGGTGATCTCGCCGGAAGGCTGCGCCTCGATCCTGTGGCGCACCGCCGACAAGGCGGCCGACGCCGCCGAGGCGATGAAGGTCACCGCGCAGCATCTGAAGGAACTGAAGGTGATCGACGGCATCGTGCCGGAGCCGATGGGCGGCGCGCACCGTGCGCCGGGCCAGGCGGTGCAGGCGCTGGGCGACGCGATCGAGAAGGCGCTGGAAGGGCTTTCCGGCATGTCGCCGGAATCGCTGCGCCAGGCGCGTCGCGCCAAGTTCCTGGCGATGGGCCGCATCTGACACGCAAAAGGGGCTGACGCGATGCGCAGCCCCTTTTTTTAGCCAGCAGGAAAAGCGTCCGTCAGGACGGCTGCATGTTCGAGCTGACGTTGCTGAAGGTGGTGTTCAGGCTGCTGCCCAGACCACGCATGGCGGCGATCGCGGCAACGGCGATCAGCGCGGCGATCAGGCCATATTCGATTGCGGTGGCGGCCTTGCGGTTCGCTACCAGCTTGCGAATCATCCTCATGCGAAACGTCTCCTCTTCGAAAACCAGGATGACGGAGATGCCCGGCAGCGCCTCCGTCAACGCAAATCGGCGAACCGTGGTTTAGCCCTTCATGTTCGAGCTGACGTTGCTGAAGGTGGTGTTGAGGCTGCTGCCCAGACCACGCATGGCGGCGATCGCGGCGACGGCGATCAGGGCGGCGATCAGGCCGTACTCGATGGCCGTCGCGGCCTTGGAATTCTTGATGAACTTGCGAATCTTAAGCATAGCCGTCTCCATCGTCCCAGAAACTTCAAACACCGGCCGGTCGGCACTCCGACGCAGCACGGCGACCCTAGAGAAGACCGGTTAAGAACCGGCTAAATCCCGTGCTTAGCGAAAGCTTTACGGCGTCTCGTGGCCAGCCTGCTGGACCTGTTGCGAGACATTGTTCCACATCGAGGAAGTGGTGCCGCCGAAGACGCTGAGCGCGCCCACCATCGCCAGCACGATCAGTGCGATGATCAGGCCATATTCCACGGCAGTAGCACCGCGATCAGCGCGTCGGAGCGCGCGCAAGGCGTGGATCAGGGCTCGCATCGTCAACCAATCTCATACAAAAGCGGCTTGGATTTTCTCAGGATTTGGTTGCGAAGTGATTAGCGAAGGACGCGCGATACTGTTGGTAGTGGCGGCAGCGATGGTCGAGGAGGGGAGGGTGCTGGTGCAGCAACGCCCTGCAGGCACCGCGCTGGCCGGGCTGTGGGAGTTTCCCGGCGGCAAGATCGAGCCCGGCGAAAGCCCGGAGGCGGCGCTGGTCCGCGAGCTCGAGGAGGAACTGGGCGTGCGGGTGGACCCGGCGACGCTGACGCCGCTCACCTTCGCGAGCGAGCCGCTGACCGATCGGCACCTGCTGCTGCTGCTCTACCGGCTGGACCGGTGGGAAGGCGTGCCGGAGCCCCGCCACGCCAGCGCGCTCGCCTGGGCCGATCTGGCGATGCTGCGCGAACTGCCCATGCCGCCGGCAGATCTGCCGTTTCTCCAGGTGCTGGAGCGCATCCTGGAGCCGGCTCAAGCCGCCGCCCGGGGCAGCGCGACGGCATCGAAATAATGGTTGCCGCCCTCGTCGAGGAAGGTAGCGACGACCTGCATCCCGGCGCCGGCGATCAGCGCGGCATAGCGTTCCTCGCCTAGCGATCGCGACTCGCGTCCCGTCAGCGTGTCTCGCCAGGCGCAAGGCGCGTGCGGGGCACTGAACAGGAAGCGGCCGCCGTCGATCAGCGCCAGCCCGACTCGCGCGATCAGCTCGGTCTGGGCGGTCTCGGGCAGAAGGAACAGCAACCCGATCGCCAGCACGCCATCGAAGCGCCGGCCGAACAAGCTGCTGCGCTCGGCAGGCTCGCAGGCCGCCAGCGCGCCGGGCAGGTTCTGGCGGAACGCTGCGAGCAGGCGGGGCGATGCATCGACCCCGAACAGCACGAACCCGCGTGCTGCCAGCGCCGTCGCCATCGGCACGCCGCTGCCGCAGCCCAGATCCAGGATCGTGCCGCCCGGCGGCAGGCATCGGGACCAGCGCAGGACCATATCGGCACCGGCGGGCGAGCGCACCGCCATGAAGCGATCGGCAATGGCGTCCCAGCCTGCAGAGGCGTCTTCTTCCCCGTCAGGCGCCGATGGCACCGATCCTAGTCCTTCAGCTTCAGCGCATCGATCAGCGACGCCGTCGCACTGCCCGGCCGTGCGGGCTTGGGCTGCGAAGGGTCGGGCGCCCAGCCGGTAAGGTAGACGATCGAATATTTCTCGGGCGTGCGACCGTCGGGATCGGCCCGCTCCGCAAAGGCGGCGGCGGTGCCGAGCAGCGTCTCGCGGCGGAGCGGCGGGGTGTCGGGCAGCAGGTTGGTCGCCGCCATGCCGCGAAGGTCGCGGATCAGGCCGCCCAACCCGCCATAGCGTACCGTCAGCGTCTCCACGTCCGCCACCGGCAACGCGAAGCCGGCGCGGGACAGCAGGTCGCCGGCGGCGCGTACGTCGATCTGCGGATGGAAACGCGCTACCGGCCGGTCGGCTTCGGCGGCCAGCAGGCAGGCGCGCAGCGTCGGGAGGCTGCCGCCGCCCAGGAACGCGCCAAGGAACAGGCCGTCGGGCTTCAATGCGCGTCGTGCCAGGGCGAGCGCCCCCGGCACGTCGTTCACCGTGTCAAGCACCCCGGCGGAAATCACCAGGTCGAAGCTGCCTTCCGGGAACGGATGCATGTCCTCGTCGGCGTGGATCGCCCCGGTGGTGGCGGCAAAGGCGGCGCCGGCCTCCAGCCGCGTGATCGTCGCCCCGGGCCACACGAAGCTGCCATCGGCGCTGCCGAGGTCGAGCACCGTGCGGAACGTGCGCTTCACGCCTTCCAGCCGTTCGTACAGGCCGTCCAGCATATGGTCGCGCAGGAAGCTTTCGTAGCTGCGCGCGGCGCGATCCCGGCGCTTGCGGCGCAGCGCGCGGTCGAAGATTTCGGATTCGGACACACGCGCGCTTGTGCAGCGGCGCGGGGCTTGGAACAAGAGGGCGTGGATCCGCGCGCGCCCTTCCTCCGGTTGATCGACCTGGCGCTGCCCCCGCGCTGCCCGGGGTGCGGCGTGATCGTGGAGGCCGACCACCGTTTCTGCGCTGGCTGCTGGGACAGCCTGCACTTCCTGGGGCCGCCCTGGTGCGCCGGCTGCCACCTGCCGTTCGATTATGATCGCGGAGAGGGCGCGCGCTGCGGCGACTGTCTCGCGCATCCGCCGCCCCATGACGGGGTGCGGGCGGCGGTCGCCTATGGCGAGGTGGCGCGGCGGCTGGCGCTCAAGCTCAAATATGGCGGTCGGCTGGCGGCGGCGGAGACGATGGCGCGGGCGATGGCGCGGCTGGTGCCGGAAGGCGTGGATCTGCTGGTGCCGGTGCCGCTCCACCGCTGGCGGCTCTGGTCGCGCGGCTTCAACCAGGCCGTGTTGATCGCGCGTGGGGTGGCAAGGCAGCGCAGTCTGCGGCTCGAGACCGATCTGCTGCGCCGCGTGAAGGCCACGCCCAAGCTGCAGGGGCTGGGGCGGCGTGCCCGGGCCAGGGCGGTGGCGGGCGCCTTCGCGCTGGCGCCGGATGCACCTGCGCGACTGCGCGGGCGGACGGTGCTGCTGGTCGACGACGTCCATACCAGCGGTGCGACGGGGGATGCCTGCGCCCGGCTGCTCAAACGCGGCGGGGCTTCGCGCGTTGTCCTTCTTTGCTGGGCACGCGTTCTTGCGGACGATCCCGCGGATTGACAAGCCGGGGCCCCGCGCACACCTCTGGAGACATTATGGCAAAGGTCGAAATCTACACCAAGGCGTTCTGCCCCTATTGCACGCGCGCCAAGCAGCTCCTCGCCAGCAAGGGCGCGGCGTTCGAGGAATATGACATCACCATGGGCGGCGCGAAGCGCGCCGAGATGCTGGAGCGGGCGCCGGGCCGCACCACGGTTCCCCAGATCTTCATCGACGGCCAGCATATCGGCGGCTCGGACGATCTCGCCGCGCTCGATCGCAAGGGTGGATTGGACCCGCTGCTCGCCGCATGAGCCGCGCCGCGCTGCTCCAGATGACGAGCGGGGTCGATCCCGCTGCCAATGCGGCTACGCTGGTGGATGCCGTGGCGCAGGCAAAAGCGGGCGGGGCGGCGATGCTGTTCACGCCCGAAATGTCCGGCCTGCTCGACGGCGACCGTGTGCGCGCCCGTCCGCACTATCGGGCCGAGGACGAGGATCGAGTGCTCGCTGCGGTGCGCGACGCCGCGGCGAAGCATGGCACCTGGGTGCATCTGGGCAGCCTTGCGGTGCTGCGCGGCGATGGCAAACTCGCCAACCGCGCCTTCGTGATCGACGACAGCGGCGCAGTCCGCGCGCGCTATGACAAGATGCATCTGTTCGACGTCGACCTGCCCACGGGCGAAAGCTGGCGCGAATCGAACAGCTACACGGCAGGCGAAGCGCCGGTGGTGGTGGAGACGCCGCTGGGCATGCTGGGCCTGGCGATCTGCTACGACCTTCGTTTCCCGGACCTGTTCCGGACCCTCAGCAATGCCGGCGCGACCCTCCTTGCCGTGCCGGCTGCGTTTACCCGGCCGACCGGTGCAGCGCACTGGCACGTCCTTCTGCGGGCGCGGGCCATCGAGGCGGCGGCCTTCGTCCTTGCCGCCGCGCAGACCGGCGAGCATGCGGACGGTCGCGCAACGTACGGGCACAGCCTCGCCATCGATCCCTGGGGCGAGGTCCTGCTCGACATGGGGGCGCCCGCGGGCCTCGGCTTCGCGGACGTCGATCCGGCGCGGATCGCCGACGTGCGGACGCGCGTGCCGGTGCTGCGCCATCGCCGTGCCATTCCGGAGGCGACGGCGGCGTGATCGTCTTCGACCTGAAGTGCAGCGGCGATCATGTGTTCGAGGTGTGGTTCAAGTCGAGCGGGGCCTATGAGGAACAGCGGGCCCAGGGTCTGATCGCCTGCCCCTTCTGCGGCGATGTGGCGGTGACCAAGGCGGTGATGGCGCCCGCGGTCGCGGCCAAGGGCAATCAGGGCGTGGAAAAGGCGCCCCCCGGCGCCGAGGCGTTCAAGGCGGCGCTCGCCGCAATGGCGCAGCTCCAGGCCAAGCAGCTCGAAAGTTCGCAATGGGTCGGCAAGGCCTTCGCGGAAAAGGCGCGCGCGATGCACCAGGGCGACGTGCCCGAGGCGCCGATCCACGGCCAGGCGACGCTGCAGGAGGCGAAGGCGCTGGTGGAGGAGGGGGTTCCGGTTGCGCCGCTGCTGGTTCCCGTCGTCCCACCCGAGGCGCGCAATTGATTTGGTCGGCGCAGGCCGGTACGAGCGTTTCCGTGGCCCGGTAGCTCAGCAGGATAGAGCAAGCGATTCCTAATCGAGAGGTCGGAGGTTCGAATCCTCTCCGGGTCACCATCTACTTGCCTATGATGCTGTTTTAATTAGCTTTGTTTCGCGGTTGCGCAAACGTGAAGCGACGAGGTTAGACAAATCATGGTGGCACTGCCTCCGCCATGCCGTCGGTCGAGGAAGCTCTGCCGGTCGCCGTTCCCCACGATGTCATCCTGCACCAAAGGCTCGCAGAACTTTGCTTCCCACGAAGCATGCCACTGTGCGCTCTCCCGATCGAGAGATACCCAAATCCCGGCTGAACTGACGGCGAGTATGCCACGGAGAGCGCCACCGCCAGGCGCGCGCGATTTGTATCTAACATCAATCGTCCCCGCTGCCGGTGGCTCCTGCCGCAAGAGCCTCGAGGAATCGAGAGGTGGAGACTGCACAGCGAACCCAGCCACCCCGGCTGTGATGAACCTCCTCGCGCGCTGACCGGCGTGCGCGCCGCGATCGCGCAGATCGCCATCCTCGGCAACGCCGTCGCGCCGTCGACGACGCCCGCAAGGCGCAGATCAAGGCTGCGCTGGCCGACAGCAACCACGCCCTTTCCGTCGAGCGCAACGACACGCGCATCAACCAGGAGGTTTCGTCCGATGTTCTCGCCAAACACGATCGCGTCCAGGCTGAGCTGGTCGCTTCCCGCGCTCTCGCTGCTCAGCGCCTGCGCGAACTTGCAGCGGCCCAAGCCGATCAAGGTGGTTGCGGCGCGGCGCGAGTCGCCGAAAATTCCGACTCCTCCTGCCGCGATAACTTTGCCGCCGCGTGTGACGAAGTTCTTGCCTTCCTCGCGTAAGCCGAACGGAACACCGCCGGGTTCCTTGGCTGGCAGCGATAGTGGGCTGAAGTGAAGGCTACGCGCGACGCGGCTTAGGGGCAGGCGAACTGATATCCTGCTATATTTGAAGTAAGCGGTAATAGAGCATGGGGTAGCAGATAATGGTGGATATGGCCTCGTGAGCCCCGCCCAATCTCATTATTGGTTCGATCTATAAATATCAATTTTGCTGGCTTCACCGATATTCAATAAAACCAGACGATGCAAAATTAACGTACAAAAGAATTCATGAAGATATATCAGGCGTAGGGGCACTTACGAGATTCCGGTCGAGATTGAATGCTTGCAGGGCTAACCCTGCTTGCCATCAGCTGCAAAGTTCTCTGGAGTTCTCCTTCAAGGCCGACGACGAGCCATTTAGCGTTTGTTTCGTTTTCGACGATGGCATGCAAATCATTCTTAAGATTTTTGATTGTATTTTCTAAGGCGGTCTTCTGGGCGACGTCCTCGATCGCGGCCAAGGATCCGGTCTTTGTTGCAATCGCGGCTTCCGTCTGAAGGCGAGTCTCTGTCCGCTTCGCAAGATCGGTTTGAGCCAGTGTGATTTTTTCAGTGAGAGCTTTGAGCGCTCCGACATCACCCACCGCAGAGTTGCCCGTCATTGGAGTCGGCATTGCGCCACTCGCGACGTCATTGGCTTGGCGAATCAGCAATGCGTAGTCGGCAAGCGACTTCCGCATGGCATCAAGGCCAGGGTTATCAGTTCTTTCTACTGCCAGAACAGTTTCAGCGAGCCCTGTTACCAGTGAGCAGGAGTTATGGTACGCGAAGGCATCTTCAATCCCGCGCATAAGAGTGTATTTGTCCTCTGGACAGTCCTCGAGGTCTGTAATGCGATCGCGTTGTTTGGCTCGGGCTTTCTCAAGAGCGGCGGTCAACACGTGTATGGTTTGATTGGTTAGGTAGACCTCGTTGACTGCGGCTCGGGATCCGCTGAGGATCGCCGCTGACCCCGATAGTGCCTTTGCTGCCCCGGGTCCTCCTACAAAAGCTCCCAAGCCACCAGTAAGTATTGAGCCAATACTCAGTGAGACATTTACCGCGCCATCAGCATTCTTTAGTAACGAGGTGTACTCTCCGCATTTATAATTTGAGGTTGCTATTAGCCCGTCGATAATTTCGTTCCGCGCGCGCTTATCGTATCCAATGGCGCTGGCTGATTTAGTACTTGGCGTTGCCAGTGCTTTGATCGCCGTGAACACTCCTCCACATTCGGATCCATCGGTCCCATGAGATTGAAAAGTAGCGGACAGTAGGCCGTTGGCGCTATTCAAACATTTTACTTCTTCGTGACTGAATAGCGGCTCAGCGGCGGCGAGGGTGCGCTTTCCGAATATTGCGCCTAATCCGAGCGGGCCAGCCCCGCCGCCGGCGCAACTGGAGAGAAGCGCTGCCAGCGCAACGGTCCCCGAAATCCTCCGAATCATAGTAACTCCTACAACTGATGATGTTGTACGCAGCACTTAGATCTAATCTCGATTATTCTGACGGTGAGTCAATCCTGCTTCTGTAAAGTCGCATTTTTCCTAAAATTACTGCGAATTAGATGCTACTTTTGTGAGGTTTGAGGGGCTTGCTGTCTAAAGAGCTGCTGAATCTGGCACGTAAGCGTCCGCCCTGACCCGTATTGTGTGCGAACTTCCGGGGCGTGATAAGGGGGGCGATGCTGAAGATCAGCTTCTGCGGCACCCGCGAGGGTTATTGGTAGCGTGGCTTCGAGCAATTGGCTTCCAAAGAAAAGAAATCGCCTTATGGCACTGCAACCGTGTCGGCTTCCGTTACCGGGAACGCTCTGCCGCTCGCCGATCCGCAAGAGCCTCTGTAAACTTTTCGTGACGTTTCTCGACGCAAGCCGAAAGACGTTGGTTGATGTCCGCGTTAATACGATCCCGTGCGAGATTATCGCCTTGAGCGGAAAGTACGGCTTTGAATTCGCGCTCATATTGAGGGATGCACGCTATCATCGCGTCGCAAGCGATCTTGTCGATGTCGCGGTCGCTGGTCGATCTCTTGGTGCCGCAGCGTGTCGTACCAGCCTTCGTCGTCAACGAACCCGCCAGTCTCGAAGCTTCCTGCCTATGACCGTGATCTCATCTTGAAGCGCTGGTGCGGCAGTCGAAGGCTGCATGGCACCAATCTGAGCTAGAGAAAGCAGTGTGATGAGCATGGAGATTTCCCCGAGATCTTCTCAGATGCTGATAGCCCATCACCTAAAACGCAAGAGCTACTGAGGCGCCCACCCGATGATCGACGGCGTACTGGACTTCAAAAGAAAAGGGGAACCGCAACCCTCGATCGCGGCTCCCCAGTCGCTTCCCCCGCCGGAGGGGTGAGGCATCACAGGCGGAGGAAATTCGGCCTCAGAAGCGCGTGCCCACGCCGAAGCCGAACACCAGCGGGTTGATGTCGACCTTGGTCTGGTTGATCACGCCGCCGGTATCGAGCCGGGCGGTGGTGCTCATGTCGATGTACTTGACGTCGAGGTTCAGGAAGAACTTCTTGTTCAAATCAATGTCGACGCCCGCCTGCAGCGCATAGCCGAAGCTGTCCTTCAGCGAGAGGCTGGTCTTGCCCAGCGCCTTGTTCAGCGAGTCGCTGGTCTTCGCCGAATAGAAGGTGGTGTAGTTGACGCCCGCGCCGACATAGGGGCGCACCGCCGCCTTCGGCATGAAATGATATTGCAGCGTCAGCGTCGGCGGCAGCACCCAGGTGTGGCCGACCTTGCCGAGCGACGAGATCGCCTCGCGGCCCTGGAGGTCGTGGCGGGTGCTGGAGACGATCAGCTCGGCACCGATATTGTCGGTGGCCATGTAGGTGAAGTCCACTTCCGGCATCACCGCATTGCCCACGCCGACCTTGCCGGTGGGGATGCCGGGCGTGATGCCGCCGGACGATTCATTGGGGGCGACGACGATGCCGCGCAGGCGGACCAGCCAGTCACCGGCCGCAATGCCCGCCTTGTCCTGTGCCTGGGCACTCGCGGTCGAGGCCAGCAGGCCGGCAGCGGCCAGGCCGACAAAAAGCGAAGTACGCATGGTTCATTTCTCCTCGTGTTCGACGAGGCACCGGGTACGCCCAAGATCCGCGCGCCGTTTTGATCGGGCGCAACGTTCCGCGTAGGTAATGTTCCCAGGGGGGCGTTGCGGACCTATACGTAACGACAGGCTACGCGCGCGCGGGGCATGCAGCGTGCGGAGGCGGATATGTACATGGATCGAAACCAGCCGGATCTGGGCGCGGCGGAATGGTCGCTGCCGACGCGCTGCGCTGCCTGCGGCGTGCGGATGGCATCGCTGTGCGGCGGAATCCCGGCGGCGGCGCTGGAGGCGCTTAATCGCATCGGTCGCAAGCGCGTGCTGCGCCGGGGCGAGGCGCTGATCTGGCAAGGGGATGTCGCGGAACAGGTCGGCATCCTGCACCATGGCCTGGTCAAGCTTTCGGCCTCGCTCGAGGACGGCCGCGAGCAGATGCTGGGCCTGGCCTTCCCGGCGGACTTCGTCGGCGCGATCGGCGAGCGGCCGTCGAGCCACTGCGTCACCGCGCTCACCGAAACCGAGTTGTGCGTCTTTCCGCGCAGCGCGCTCCCGGCGCTGGTCGAGGCGCATCCGGAGATCGGCCAGGCGCTGCTCACCCGCGCCTATGACGAGCTGGACCAGCTCCGTCGCTGGATGCTGCTGCTCGGGCGCAAGTCGGCGGAAGAGCGGGTGGCGAGCCTGTTGCTGCAATTCGCGGCACGCGGCACCTGCAGCCCGGGCGCGCCGGTTTCATTGCCGCTTACGCGCCAGCAAATGGCGGAACTGCTGGGACTGACGATCGAGACGGTCAGCCGCAAGCTCACCGCGATGAAGCGGGACGGGGTGATCGCGCTGCCGGACCTGCGCAGCTTCGTCATTCTGGACGCTGATGCACTTGCAACACTTGCCGCCGAGACTCCGTAACTAACCGCATGTCGGTCTCCAGTGCATCTGCCTAGCCTGTACGCATCCGGTAAGAAGACTTGGATCCGATGGAGGCGACCATGAAGAATATACTCGTTCTGATGCATGACGACGCCGGGCAGGAAGCGCGCTTCCAGGCGGCTGTCGACTTGACCCGAGGGCTGGAAGGGCATCTTCGCTGTATCGATGTCGCGATCGTGCCGGCCTATGTCGGCGACTATGTGGACTTCGGCGGTGGCGCCGCGCTGCTTGCCGACGAGCAGACCCGCGAGGCCGCCAATCGCCTGCGCATGGAAGGCCGGCTGAAGGGCGAGGACGTGCCCTATGACTGGGTGGATGCCACCGGCTTCGCGCGCGAATGCCTGCGCGATGCCAGCGCGCTCGCGGACCTGGTGGTGCTCAACCGCGAGCTCGACAAGATCGACTATCCCGACATGCGCGACCTGATCTGCGACACGATCCTCAAGACCGGCAAGCCAATCGTGGCGGTGCCGGAGAAGACGCTGGGCTTCGACCTGTACGGGCATGCCGTGGTGGCGTGGGACGGTTCGCGCACTGCCGAGGCTGCGCTCCAGGCGACGGTGTCGCTGCTCAAGCATGCGGGCACGGTGACCCTGCTGGTGGTGGACGAGGGGCAGTTGCGACTGCCGGCGGCAGAGGCCGCGGGGTATCTGTCGCGCCACGGCATCCGGCCGGAAGTACGCGTGGTTCCCAAAACCGACACGGTGAGCGATGCGATCCTGGCCGTCGTCAATGCGCTGAAGGCAGCTTATCTGGTGATGGGCGGGTTCGGCCACAGCCGCTTCCGGGAGGCGGCGTTCGGGGGCGTTACCCGGCGGATGCTGGCCGAAAGCCCGGTGCCGCTGGTTCTGGCCCACTGATCGGCGCGAATCGTACCGCACCCGGATGGGTGCGGGCAGCAAAAAGGGGCAGGCATCGTGGATGCCTGCCCCTTTTGTTGTTCGCGCGGCCCGAAAAGACCGCGACGACCTCGCTTACTTGACGTGCTTGGCGAGGTGCTTGTTCATTTCGAACATGGTGGCCTTGTCGCCGCCGAAGATCGGCTTCAGCGTCTCGTCGGCCAGAATCTCGCGCTTGTTCGCCGGGTTCTGCAGATTGTGCTTCTTGATGTATTCCCACACCTTGCTGACGATCTCGCTGCGCGGCAGATCGGCGGTGCCCACAATCTTCGCCAGTTCGGGCGAAGGGGTAACCGGCTTGGCAATGCCACCGCGTGCTTTGGTCTCGGCCATCGTGTCTAACTCCTGTTCGTACCCCTTAGTGGGGCTATTCCTTCGTCAGCGCCTCGGGATCGAGAGGCTTCCTCCCCCTTGTCGCAACCAACGATGTACTGCGGTTCGTGCGGTGATGCACGCCCCTGTACGCCTTTGATCGCGGGAATGGGCTTCTGTCCAGCGCAGACCGCACCTAAGTACGCCGAACCGTCACTTTGCGGCGCTGCGGTGGTGCAGTGGCGCAACACTTTGGCACAGCGGCGTAGTAAAGTTGCGCGTTCAGGCAAGGGCGCGGGTGCGCACAAGCCCGTCAAACGTGCCGCGGACGTCGGGGGCGGCGTCGGCGGTCAGCCGCTGCACATCCGCCAGGAAGCTGGCCGCGTCGGCGCCGGGGGCGCGGTGCGCCATTTCCCAATGGCCGAATTCGCGACGATCGACGGTCCTGCGGGACAGCAGCACGATGGCGCGGTGGCGCGCGTCCCGCGCGATCCGGGCGTAGGCGGCCTCCACGGCGTCCTCTGGACCCTCCAGCGCCTGAAGGAAGCGTCCACCATCGGCGTAGAGCAGGCCGCTGATCCGATCGCGCGCATTGTTGCGGCGGGAGACCGTGAGAATGTCCTGGGTCGGGCAGGGCGCGGCCGGATTGGCGGAGCTGATATAGACGAGCTGCAGCATGAATTCCTCTCCTGCGAGCACGCTTCTTCGGCGTATGGGGGTTAATAACAGATCAACATGTTGAAAGCTCCCTTATTTTGCAGATATTTAGTCCGAGCTGGACAAGATCGTATAATTGCGGCACTACAGCGGGGTGATCGACGCCCTGCGCCTTACCCTGCGACTTATCCGCCCTTAGGGGCCGATTTCGCACGCGCGCGTCTCCCCTAAGGGCAAACTGGACCTTCCCTATCGCATCACGGCTGCGCTAGGCGCGGCCAGACCTTGAAGAGAGACACGGCACATGTTGCGCGACCCCAGCGTCAAATATCGTCCCTTCCCGCAGGTGGATCTGCCCGATCGGCAGTGGCCCAGCCGCACCATCACCAAGGCACCGCGCTGGCTTTCGACCGACATGCGCGACGGCAATCAGGCGCTGATCGATCCGATGGACGGCGAGAAGAAGACCCGCTTCTTCGAACTGCTGGTGAAGGTGGGCCTGAAGGAGATCGAAGTCGGCTTCCCGAGCGCGGGCGCCACCGAATTCGATTTCATCTCCGGGCTGGTCCGCGAGGGCAAGGTGCCCGACGACGTGATCGTCCAGGTGCTCACCCAGTCGCGCCGCGACCTGATCGAGACCAGCTTCCAGTCGCTGAAGGGCGCCAAGCAGGCGATCGTCCATCTCTACAACGCGGTGTCACCGGCGTGGCGCCGCATCGTGTTCAACATGAGCCGCGACGAAGTGCGCCAGATCGCCATCGAGGGCGCCAAGGTGCTCCGCGACGAGGCGGCCAAGCAGCCCGACACGGACTGGCATTTCGAGTACAGCCCGGAAACCTTCTCCACCGCCGAACTCGATTTCTCGGTCGAGGTCTGCGAGGCGGTGATGGACATCCTACGGCCGACGCCGGAGCGCCCGCTGATCCTCAACCTGCCGGCTACGGTGGAAGCGGCGACGCCCAACGTCTATGCCGACCAGATCGAGTGGTTCTGCCGCAACATCCGGAATCGTGAGAGCGTCGTCATCAGCCTCCACACCCACAACGATCGCGGCACCGGCGTCGCGGCGTCGGAACTGGGCCTGCTGGCCGGTGCAGACCGCGTCGAGGGGTGCCTGTTCGGCAATGGCGAGCGGACCGGCAATGTCGATCTCGTGACGCTGGCGCTCAACATGTACACGCAGGGGCTGAACCCCGGCCTGGACTTCTCGAACATCGACGAGGTGATTCAGACGGTCGAATATTGCAACCAGCTGCCGGTCCACCCGCGCCACCCCTATGCCGGCGACCTGGTGTTCACCGCCTTCTCGGGCAGCCACCAGGATGCGATCAAGAAGGGCTTTACCTCGCAGGCGGCGCGCAACGACCAGGTCTGGGACGTACCCTATCTGCCGATCGATCCCAAGGATCTCGGCCGCGATTACGAGGCGGTGATCCGCGTCAATTCGCAGTCGGGCAAGGGCGGTGTCGCCTGGGTGCTCGAGCAGGACAAGGGGCTGAAGCTGCCCAAGCGGATGCAGGCGGAGTTCTCCAAGCACGTCCAGGCGCTGGCGGACGAGACCAGCCGCGAACTGAACGCAGTCGACATCTGGAGCCTGTTCGAGCGCGTGTACCTGCCCGGTGACAAGGATCGGATCGCGCTGGTCGATTACGAGGAAACCGGCGGCGCGGGCAGCCGGGTGTTCGTCGGCCGCATTTCGATCGACGGCACGGCGCAGTCGATTTCGGGACGCGGCAACGGCCTGATCTCGGGCGTGGTCGATGCGCTGGCGGGGTCGACCGGCCCGCGCCTCGACGTGGTGGATTACAGCGAGCACGCCATTGGCGGCGGCGCGGATGCCCAGGCGGCGGCCTATGTCGAATGCCGCACCGAGGACGGGCGCACCGTGTTCGGCGTGGGGGTCGATGCAGACATCGCGACCGCGTCGGTGCGCGCGGTACTGAGCGCTGCCAACCGGGCGTAAATCGTGCCGGCGCAGGCTGCGCCGGACTGTTGCAAACGAGAAAGGGAGCGGAGCACCGGTGTGCTTCGCTCCCCCTTTTCATGTCTGGACTCAGCTCCTCCCGCGGCGCGAAGGCAGGGGGCTAGTGGACCGAGGCGAGCGTCCGCTCGGACGAGGCTGCCTGCCGCGTGCCGCCGCTGCGGTCGAAGCGGAACGCGCCGGCGCGCTGGGCGAGGGCGTTGACCTCGCTCGAAAGATTGCGGATCGCCGCCGAGGTCTGTTCGACCATCGCCGCATTCTGCTGCGTCACCAGGTCCATTCCCTTCATCGCCGTCGAGACCTGGCTCACCGCCGCCGACTGGGCGTGATTGTCATGGTCGATTGCGGAGATCAGGTTGTGGACAGCCTCGACGTCGCCGGAGATGGTGTCGAGCGCGGTGTCCGTCTCGTGCACGGCGTCGGCGGCCTGGATGATGTCCGCCTGTGCCTCGGTCAGCATGTCGCGCGCCTGCTTGGCCTGGTCTTCGGCACGCAGTGCCAGCGCGGCGACCAGATCGGCCACGACCATGAAGCCGCGACCGGCCTCCCCTGCGCGGCCCGCCTCGACCGCGGCGTTCATCGCAAGCACGCGTGTCTGGAAGGCGATCTTGTCGAGCCCTTCGATCACGCCGTCGATATTCTTGGCGCTGCCGCTCGCCCGATCCATTGCCTCGACGGCCCGCGCGGTCGTGCCGCGGCCGTCGCGCACGGCGGTGGTCGCCTCGCCCGCACGCTTCACGGTGGTGTCGGCGGCGATCATCGTGGCGCGGAGGCGCTCCTCGATCTTGCTCAAGGCCTCGGTAGCCTGGGCCAGATTGGCGGCGCTCTTCTCGGTGCGATGCGCCAGGTCTTCCGAGCCCTGGGCGACTTCCGCCGAGGTGTTGCGGATGTTGTCGGCGCTGTCGCTGACCAGTTGGACCCGTGCGCGCAGCGAGGCGATCGCTTCGTTGATGTTCTGCCGCAGCACTTCATATTCGGCAGGGAAGCGCCGGTCGATCGTGCGGGTGAGGTCGCCCTCGCGCAGCGCCAGCAGGCCGTTGCCGAGCACTTCGGTGACTTCGCGCTGCTCGGCCAGCTTGCGCGCATCGGCTTCGCTCTGCGCGGCGGCGGCGGCGCGGTAATGCTCGAGGCCGCAGGCGATGCGGCCCATCTCGTCGGTGCGATCCTGGTAGGGGATGGTCGCCACTTCGCCGCGGGCCAGCCGGTCGGTGAGGGCGGACAGCGTGCCCGCCGGCTCGAGAACCCGGCGATACATGGTGAGGTAGAAGTGCGCGGCCTGGCCGCCGACCACCAGCGCCAGCACCACGACGATGCCGATCGCCAGATAGAATTCCGACGCGCCGTTCGCCTCGATGCGCTGCTGTTCGCTGCGCGCCATTCCCACCAGCTTGTCCACCGCCGCGCGATGCTGGCCGTACAGGCCGGTCAGCTTGCCATAGCTGGCTTCAACGGCCGCGCGGTCGCCCTTGCGGGCGGCGGGAACAAGACCCTGTTCCAGCTCGCTCCAGAACGCCTGTGCGGCGGGATGCGCCTGCTGGAGCAGCTGGGTGCGGAGGTTCTCGTCGATGCGCGCGGTCTGCCAGAACCTGTTGCGCTCCGCATAGAGCTTCCGCAGGCCTTCCAGTTTCTCGGCATGCGCGCTCACCGTATCGGGCGCGCGGGCGATCAGCGTGGCTTCGAGATAGGGCTCGATGATATATTCGGGCGGGGGAAGGATGTCCGCGATGAGGTCCGCGTTGACCTGCTGATGCAGTTGCACGTCGCCGCCCATGCGAATGCGGTCCAGCCGCCAGGCCGCCAGCAGGCCGCCCGCGACCAGAAGGGCCATCATGGCCAACGCGCTGTTGCGAACGAAACTTGCAATCGACATCGACGATCCTCTGGCGACAGGCGCACGTACCCCTTGGCCGGCCTTCGCGGGAGAAGGCCGCTTCGTAGATTATAGGGGAGAGGGCGGCGGCGAGTGCCCCGACTCGGGATTATTGCTGCATATTCGTAAGAATACGGATGATTTCGCAACCGACACGAGCGTCCGGGTAGACATCCTGCTTGGCGGAGCGAACGCGGACCTCGATCACGCGAGGATCGCGCATGGCCAGTGCCGCCACCTCCTCGCACAGCACTTCCTGCAGTTCGAAATGTCGCGAGCGGACAAGGGCATGGATGCCTGCGCGCAGGAAGTCGTAATCGACCACCGCATCGATCCGGTCCTCGGGCACGGCGGGGTAGCGGCAGGTCATCGCCACGTCGATCCGCACGCGCTGCGGCGCGGCGCGTTCCTCCGGATGGATGCCGAGCCCCATCGAGACTTCGAGCGCTTCGAGATGGATCACATAATCAGGCATCGGGTCGGTGCTCTCGCCCTTCGAACATCACGTCGCTGTCGCGCGCGAGGAAATGCTGGCCGCAATCGACGTAGACATTCTGCCCGGTGATGCTGCGGCATTCGAGTAGGTGCGCGACGGTAGCGGCGATGTCGGCCGGATCGACCGGCCGGCGGAGCAGGTTCTGCGTGCCGGTGCGGGCGAATTCCGCCTCGGTCTGGTCGAGGCTGGGGAGGGTAAGGCCCGGGGAAACCGCGTTCACCCGCACCCGCGGGGCAAGCTTCTGCGCCAGCATGTGAGTCGCGCCGTGCAGCGCCAGCTTGGAGCAGGTGTAGCTGAAGAAGTCGGGATTTAGATTGCCAACCTTCTGGTCGAGCAAATTCACCACCGCGCCCTCGGCCAGATCCGGCTGCGCCGCGAGCGCCATGGCGAGGCCGACCGGTGCGGCGAGGTTCACATGCATGTGCCGGTCGAGCAGCGCATGGTAGGCGATCGGCGCCTGATCATAGGCGAACAGCGAGGCATTGTTGACCACCGCATCGAGCGGCGCGCCGAACGCGGTGCGACAGGCGTCGATCAGTGCACCAGGCGCAGCGGGATCGGCCAGCTCGGCGGAAACGATCGCCACGCTCGCGCCGGTCGCCCGCAGCTCGGCGGCGAATGCTTCGCTTTCCTCCGGCGAGTGATGGTGATGGATCGCCACAGCCCAGCCGCGCGCGGCCAGGCCCCGGCTGATCGCGGCACCGATCCGCCGCGCGCCGCCCGTCACCAGCACCCGTCCCGGCATCAATAGCCCATCAGCTTGAGCACTTCGGCCCGGCTTCGCTCGTCCTCGCGGAACACGCCCATCATCCGGCTGGTGACCATGCCGACGCCCGGCGTGCGCACGCCTCGGCCGGTCATGCAGCCATGCTGCGCCTCGATCACCACCGCGACGCCTTGGGGGTGCAGGTGGTTCCAGATGCAGTCGGCCACCTCCGCAGTGAGCCGTTCCTGCACCTGCAGGCGACGGGCAAAGGCGTGGAGGACGCGCGCGAGCTTGGAAATGCCGACAACATGGTTCCTGGGCAGATAGGCGATCGATGCCTTGCCCGTAATCGGCGCCATGTGGTGCTCGCAATGTGACTGGAAGGGAATGTCCTTCAACAGCACGATCTCGTCATAGCCGCCCACTTCCTCGAACACGCGGGAGAGGTGGTGCGACGGATCGTCGCCATAGCCGGCGCAATATTCCCGCCAGGCGCGGGCGACGCGCTGCGGCGTATCGAGCAGGCCTTCGCGATCGGGATCGTCGCCGGTCCAGCGGATGAGCGTGCGGATGGCTTCCGCCACATGGTCCGGCACCGGAATTTTCGGCGGGGGGGCGACGATGTCACCGTCTTCGGGGCCATCGTGATGATCGTGCATGTCGGTCTGTCCTTTCACCGCACAGGGCGGGTCGGACCGCAGAAACAGCAAAGTACGGGGCGGCGCAAGCCGCGGGAGGATCAGCGTTCGAACAGGCTATCGAGCGGGCCGTCCGCAAGGCACCAGAGCAGGGCGACCAGCGCCGCGCAGGCGAGACCCGCCGCCGGCGAGGCGATGGCGACGGCAAGGCCGGCGAGATACAGGCCGCACGCAAGGGCGCTCTTGCGCAGTGTGCGGCGGTGATAGCGCTGCGCCTCTGCCGAGACGGCGCCCGTGCGGCGGATCACGCGCTGCAGCCAGTTATAGGCGAAGGAGGGGAGCAGCATCACCAGCATGTAGAGCAGCGTCGCCTCGCCCCCGAAATGCTGTTCGCCGAGATAGGCGGTAGCGAACGGGATCAGCGACAGCGTGAACAGCAGCAGGATGTTCGACCAGAGCAGCGCGTTGCCGGCGCGGGTGGCGAATTGGAACAGCCGGTGATGATTGACCCAGTAGATCGCCACATAGGCATAGCTGAGCCCATAGGCGAGGAAGACGGGCCATTGCCGCACCAGCGCACCGAAACCCGGAGCCTCGGGGGCGTGCAGTTCCAGCACCATGATCGTGATGATGATGGCGATCACGCCATCCGAAAACGCCTCGACGCGCTTGGCGCCATCGCGGCCTTCCTGGTCCTGCATGTCCGTCCTCCTGCCTGGCGCCGGTGGTGGCGCAGGCAGGAGGGCAGGGCAACTAGACCAAGGGTTACTTGGCCGAGAATGCGGCGTTGATGTGCAGCTTCACTTCGTCCGAGACGAAGGGGACGTACTTGTCCATGCCGAACTCGCTGCGCTTGATCGTGGTGGTCGCCTCGAACCCGAAGTTCAGCTTCTTCATCATCGGGTTGGTGCCGGCGCCGACCAGCGACGTGTCCAGCGTGACGGGCTTGGTGACGCCGTGCAGCGTCAGGTCGCCGGTGATCTGCGCCTTGGTGCCGCTGACGACGACCTTGGTCGAGACGAAGCGGATCGTCGGGTACTTGGCCGAATCGAAGAAGTCCGGCGACGCCAGATGCTTGTCGAGCGCCGTGGAGGTGGTGACGATGCCGCTGGTCGGGATCGTGATGTCGAGCTTGGCGTCGTTCGGCTTGGCGGGATCGATGGTCAGCGAACCGGTGGTGCCGCCGACCTGGCCGGTGAACTGGCTGAAGCCGAAATGGTTGACCTGGAAATCGACCTGGGTGTGGCCGGTGTCGACCACATAGGTGCCGGCGGGAACGCGCGAAGCGTCGGCCTGGCCGGGCAGTTCCTGGGCGAAGGCGACCGGGGCGGTCGCAAAAAGAGCGAGGGCAATAAGAGCGCGCATGATGGATCCCTTCGGGTGGTTGCGTCGCTCCCGTAATGCGGCCGCCGGCCGCGCAATACTAGTGCGCAGCCGGCAACCTAAAGTTTCCGCCCGTGATCAGTTCTTCGACTGATCGACCAGCTTGTTCGCGCCGATCCACGGCATCATCGCGCGCAGTTCGCTGCCGACCTGCTCGATCGGGTGGCGCTTGGCGGCGATGCGGCTGGCCTTCAGCTCGGGCTGGCCGGCGCGGTTGTCGAGCACGAAGTCCTTGACGAAGCGGCCCGACTGGATGTCGGCGAGCACGCGCTTCATTTCCTTCTTGGTTTCTTCGGTGATGATGCGCGGGCCGGTCTTGATGTCGCCGTACTCGGCGGTGTTCGAGATCGAGTAGCGCATGTTGGCGATGCCGCCCTCATACATCAGGTCGACGATCAGCTTGAGCTCGTGCAGGCACTCGAAATAGGCCATTTCGGGGGCATAGCCCGCCTCGACCAGCGTTTCGAAGCCGGCCTGCACCAGCGCCGTTGCGCCGCCGCACAGCACGGCCTGCTCGCCGAACAGATCGGTCTCGCACTCTTCGCGGAAGTTGGTCTCGATGATGCCCGAACGGCCGCCGCCGACGCCCGAAGCATAGGCCAGCGCCACGTCATGCGCGTTGCCCGAGGCGTCCTGATGGATCGCGATCAGGCAGGGCACGCCGCCGCCGCGGACATATTCGCTGCGCACGGTGTGGCCCGGGCCCTTCGGCGCGATCATGATCACGTCGATGTCCGCCGGCGCTTCGATCAGGCCGAAATGGATGTTGAGGCCGTGCGCGAAGGCGAGCGCCGCGCCCGGCTTCAGGTTGCCCTTGAGGTCGTTCTCGTAGATCGCGGCCTGGTGCTCGTCGGGCGCCAGAATCATGAGGATGTCGGCCCAGGCGGCCGCTTCCTTGTTCGGCAGCACCTTGAAGCCCGCCGCTTCGGCCTTGGCGGCCGAGGCCGAACCCGGGCGAAGTGCGATCGCGACGTCCTTGACGCCCGAATCACGCAGGTTCTGCGCGTGCGCATGGCCCTGGCTGCCATAGCCGAGGATGGCGATCTTCTTGTCGGTGATCAGGTTCAGATCGGCGTCGCGATCGTAATAGACACGCATGTTGTTGTTCTTCCCTTTCAAATCTGCGGTGCGCGGGTGCGCGGAAAAGTTCAGGCGGCTTCGCGGCCGCGCGAGATCGCGACGATACCGGTGCGGGCGACCTCGATCAGCCCCACTTCGCGCATCAGTTCGACGAACTTGTCGATCTTGTCGATCGTGCCGGTCACCTCGAACACGAAGCTGGAGATGGTCGCATCGACCACGCGCGCGCGATACACCTCGGCGAGCCGCAGCGCCTCGATCCGGTGATCGCCGGTGCCGACGACCTTGATCAGCGCCAGCTCACGCTCGACATGCTCGCCCTTGGCGGTGAGATCGACCACCTTGTGGACCGGCACCAGCCGATCGAGCTGGGCAATGATCTGCTCCATCACCGGTGCCGATGCGAAGGTGACGATGGTGATGCGGCTGATCAGATCGTCGTCGCTGACCTCGGAAACGGTGAGCGACGAGATATTGTAGCCGCGCGCCGTGAACAGGCCGGCGATCCGCGCGAGGATGCCGGGTTCGTTGTCGACGATGACCGCCAGCGTGTGGCGCTCGATGGCTTCTTCCTTGATGTGCATTTCTACCCCTTCGATCCTGCCCGTTCGGGGAGGATCCAAAATCCGGTCAAACCAGCGCCTTGGCCTCGTCGTCCATCTCGCCGGAGACTTCGCTCGCCTGGAGCAGCATCTCGGTGTGCGCGGCGCCCGATGGGATCATCGGGAAGCAGTTGGCCAGCTTTGCCACGCGGCAATCGACCAGCACCGGGCCGTCATGGTCGAGCATCGCCTGGATGCCGTCGTCCAGCTCCGAACGCTTCTCGATGCGGATGCCCTTCCAGCCATAGGCCTCGGCCAGCTTCACGAAATCGGGCAGGGCGTCCGAATAGCTCTCGGAGTAGCGCGACTGGTAGGTCAGCTCCTGCCACTGGCGGACCATGCCCATATATTCGTTGTTGAGGATGAAGATCTTCACCGGCAGCCGATATTGCGTAGCGGTCGCAAGTTCCTGGATGTTCATCTGGATCGAGGCCTCGCCCGCGATATCGATAACCAGCGCATCGGGATTGCCAAGCTGCGCGCCGATCGCCGCCGGCAGGCCATAGCCCATCGTGCCGAGACCACCGCTGGTCAGCCACTTGTTCGGCGCCTCGAAGCCGAAATGCTGGGCGGCCCACATCTGGTGCTGGCCGACTTCGGTGGTGATGATCGGCGCGCGATGCTTGGTCGCCTCGTACAGCGCGCGGATCGAGCGCTGCGGCATGATCGTCTCGCCGGATTCGGGGAAGTCGAGGCACTGCTTGGCGCGCCAGCCCTTGATGCGGCTCCACCATTCGCCGAGATCCGGCTTGGGATGGGCGCGCGCCTTCCAGCTTTCGACCATCGCGTCGAGCGCACGGGCGCAGTCGGCGATGATCGGCAGATCGACGCGGACATTCTTGTTCACGCTCGAACGATCGATGTCGATGTGCACCTTGCGGCTGTTCGGCGCGAACGCGTCGAGCCGGCCGGTGACGCGGTCGTCGAACCGCGATCCGACGGCGATGATCAGGTCTGCCTGGTTCATCGCCATATTGGCCTCATAGGTGCCGTGCATGCCGAGCATGCCGAGCCACTGGTCCGACGAGGCGGGCAGGGCGCCCAGACCCATCAGCGTCGAGGTGACCGGCGCGCCGGTGAGCGCGGCCAGTTCGCGCAGCAGGCGCGTGGCTTCGGGGCCCGAATTGATGATGCCGCCGCCGGTATAGAAGATCGGGCGCTCGGCGGCCGCCAGCATGTCGACCGCTTCCTGGATCTTCGCCGCGTCGGGCTCGGTCTGGGGGCGATAGGTCTTGTGCTGGATCGGGCCCGGCGCCTCGTAGCGTGCGGTGGCGACCTGGACGTCCTTGGGGATGTCGATCACGACCGGGCCCGGGCGGCCCGAGGTGGCGATATGGAACGCCTCGTGGACGGTCGCGCCGAGCAGCTCCGGCCGCTTCACCAGATAATTATGCTTGGTGCAGTGGCGGGTGATGCCGACGGTGTCCGCCTCCTGGAACGCATCGGTGCCGATCAGTGCCGTGGGGACCTGGCCGGTGATGACGACCATCGGGATCGAATCCATCAGAGCATCGGTGATGCCGGTGATCGCATTGGTGGCACCCGGGCCCGAGGTGACGAGGACGACGCCCGGCTTGCCGGTCGAGCGGGCATAGCCCTCCGCCGCATGGGTCGCGGCCTGTTCGTGGCGGACCAGGATGTGCTTGATCCTGTCCTGCTTGAACAGGGCGTCGTAGATCGGGAGCACGGCACCGCCGGGATAGCCGAACACGACTTCCACCCCGAGGTCGGTCAGTGCCTCGATCAGGATGTCTGCGCCGCTCTTCTCGGTCACCTTTGCCTCCACGCAATCGTAAAATGGGTTACACAACGGAAAGCTCCCGTCGGAGAGGGGCTGCTAACCGCACGAATATGATAGGTCAACCCCTAAGGAAATAATTTCCTTTCAATTCGCGCTAAGTTTTCGTACGTATCTGTCTCCGTCGTCAGCTCCGCCCCCCCTGGAGTCTGGCGGCGGAACCAGGTGTACTGCCGCTTGGCATATTGGCGGGTGGCGGTCGCGCCCGCAGCCAGGGCGGTTTCCTCGCTCCATTCGCTGGCAAGAACCTTACCGATCTCGTGCACGCCGATGGCGCGGAGTACCGGTGCGTCGTCCGGCACGTCGGTGCGGGCGAGCAGCGCGCGAACCTCGTCCTCCGCGCTGGCGAGCATCATGGCGAAGCGGCGGTCGATGCGCTCGCCCAGCCACGCTCGATCCGGCAGCAGGATCAACGCGGCGAGCTCTATCGCATCGCCGATGCCGCCTTCGCGGCGATCCTGCCAGTCGGCGAGCGTGCGCCCCGTCGAGCGGACGACTTCGAGCGCGCGGGCGACGCGCGTGGTGTCTGCGGCGTTCAATCGTGCGGCTGCGGCCGGGTCGGCAAGGGTGAGCGCGGCATGCGCCTCGGCGACCGGCAGGGCACGGACCTCCGCGCGGATTTCGGGGTCGATCTGGGGGATGGGCGCGATGCCTTCGATCAGCGTGCGCAGATAGAGCCCGGTGCCGCCGACCAGGATCGGCAGGCGATCCTCGGCATGCGCCTCGGCGATCGCGGCGCGGGCCTCGGCGGCCCAGCGGGCGGCGGAACAGGCCTCGGCGCCGTCGATATGGCCGAACAGGCGGTGGGGGGCGCGAGCTTCCTCTTCTTGCGGCGGGCGGGCGGTGAGGATTCGGAGATCGGCATAGACCTGCATCGAATCCGCGTTGATCACGGTGCCGCGATGCTTTTCGGCGAGCGCGAGTGCCAGCGCGGACTTGCCGCTGGCCGTCGGCCCTGCAATGAGCGCGACGCGCGGTAGCCCAGGGGAAATCATGTTCATTGCGACGCTGATAGCAGAAGGTCTTTCGTCAGGGCAGCTGGACACGGCCGCCGATCGCCTCGTGGCAGCGGGGTGCGCACCCGGTAGCTGTCGCTGGCTCGACGAGGGCGTCTCGGCGGATCTTCCTTTTGCGGCGCAGCCCGACGCGGCGCGTGCGGCGCTGGAGGGCGCGTTCCCCGGTGTCGACGTGATCGTGCAGGTGGAGGCCCATCGCACGAAAAGGCTGCTCGTCGCCGACATGGATTCGACGATGATCACCGTCGAATGCATCGACGAGCTGGCCGATTATGCCGGCATCAAGCCGCAGATCGCCGAGGTGACCGAGCGGGCGATGCGCGGCGAGCTGGACTTCGCCTCGGCACTCGATGCCCGCGTGGCGCTGCTCAAGGGCCTGCCGGAGAGCGCGATCGATCGCTGCCTCGAAGAACGTGTGCGGCTGATGCCGGGTGCAGAGGTCTTGGTGCAGACGATGCGCGCGCGCGGCGCCCACACCATCCTTGTCTCGGGCGGCTTCACCCGCTTTGCCGAGCCGGTCGGCACCCGCATCGGCTTCGACCGGCGGATCGCCAATGTGCTGGAGATCGAGGACGGCAAGCTCACCGGCACCGTGACCAGGCCGATCGTCGACAGCGGCACCAAGGAGACCACGCTGCTCGGCGCGATGGCGGAGCTGGGCCTCGCGCCGGAGCAGACCATGGCGGTGGGCGACGGCGCCAACGACCTCGCGATGATCCGCAAGGCGGGGCTGGGTGTCGCCTATCATGCCAAGCCGATCGTCGCAGCGGCCGCCGGTGCGCGGATCGACCATGGCGACCTGACGGCGCTGCTCTATGCCCAGGGCATCGCCCGCGCCGACTGGGTCACCGGCTGAGGCCTCAGCGCACTCCGCGCCCGAAAGTGTAGCTGAGCGCCAGGCCGCCGGAGAACTGGTTCTTCGAACCCAGCCGCTGGGTCACCGGGGAGCGGGCAGCGTCGCCGGTCAGCCGCTCATAGCCGAGATAGCCGTAGAGGCCCCAGCGCGCCGTCAGCTGGCGGGTGCCGGTGGCGGCAAGGCCCGCGCTGTGCACGACATTGTCGCCGACCTTATAGACCGGAATCCCCGCCGCGGTCGCGTCGCGCTGCGTGACCTCGAAATACGCGCGACGATATTTCGCGTCCGACAGGTTCACGCGCGGGCCGATGGCGAGCAGCCAGCGATCGCCATCGCGCTGCACATAGTCGAGCGCCAGCATGGCGACGCCGCCCTTGTGCCCGCTCACGCCCTGGCGGAGTTCGCCATAGGCGCGGATCTGCGGGGCCAGATAATAGCTGGCGAAGATCCCCGGCTCGACCGAGAAGCCGACCTTGCTGAGATCGGCGCCGACACGCTGCCGGGTACGCGCGCTCTGCAGCCCGACCGCGATTCCGGCCTCGAAGCCGCCGCGATCGTAGAGCGAGATGTTCGGGCTTTCGTCGGCCGCTTCATATTTGAACTGCGCATCGCCGCGCGCCGTGGCGAAGTCGAGTAGCGGCCGCACGGCATTGTGGTCGGCGCCCGGGTAGCTCGGCACGACCTGCGCGCCGATGGCGATGCGATACCGCCGCGGCGCGTTCTCGCCCTCGGATTGGGCGTGCGCCGGCGCGGCGAACACCAGCAGAGCGGCCGCGCATAGGATGGATCGCTGCATCATCTGTCTCCCTGTCAGGGCCGGACTGCCATGCAGGGCTTGATAGCGCCACAGGCTTTTTGGGCTTCGGCCTGCGATGCGAAGGGTCCCACCAGCAGGCGGGTGATCTGGCCGGACTTGGGGTAGAAGGGCTGGCGCCCTGGAAAGCGCGCGCGGATCTGGCCCCAGAGCCGTTCGGCGTTGCCCGGGGTCGCGAAGGCGCCGAGCTGCACGCGCCAGTTGCCGATTGCGCGCGGTACGGGGCCCGCGGCCTTGGGCGCGGTCGAAGCTGCCGGTTGGGGCGTTCGCGCACCGGCGGGGGCAGGAGGCGCCTTCGACGCGCTTGCCGGCGCAGGAGCGGCCGGGCCATGCCGGGCGGAAGCGCTAGCAGGAACAGGCTTCGCCGCCATGCGGGCGTCGTTTTCATACCGTTGCGCGAGGCTGCGCCCGGCCTGGCGATCGGCGGCCGAAATAAACTGGTCCATCTGGGCGATGGTGCGCGTGGCAGCCTCCAGCCCCCCGGCCGAGGCGCGCAGCATCAGCGCATAGGCGCGGACCCAGTTCTTCGCGATACCGTCACCGTTGAACAGCATCACCCCCAGCAGATATTGCGCGCGCGGCTCTCCTTGGCCGACGGCACGCTCGAGCCACGGCACCGCGGCCTCGCGCTTGCCATTCTCGAACAGCATCATGCCGTAATTCGCCTCGCCCAGGTCATGGCCCTGGAGCGCGGCGAGCCGGTACCATTTCTCTGCTTCCACCATATCGACGGGCACGCCGCGGCCCAGCTTGTAGATTTGTCCGATATTGTACTGCGCGTCCGCATCGCCCTTTTCCGCCGCGGATCGCCAGGCGCGCATCGCGCCGGCATAGTCGCCGCGGTCATAGGCCTCCACGCCGGCCTTCACGGCGGCGTCCTGCGCACGGGCGGCGGCTGGAACGCCCAGACCAGCAAGAAGAAGCAATGCGGCAGCCATGCGCATGACGTAATAATCCCCTGTTCGTTCGCCCTTTTGTACGGCGCTCCGTGGCTTAGCCGCTTAGCGTCCCCCCGTTAACTCGATCTTATCCGCGCTTGTGCCAAGCATTGCGCGAGTTTCCGTCGATTTCGAGAGGGTGGATGCGCGTTCTGGCGCTGGCTTCGCAAAAGGGTGGATCGGGCAAGACGACCTTGTCCGGCCATCTGGCGGTGCAGGCGCAGCGCAGCGGCGCCGGCCCGGTCGCGATGATCGATCTCGATCCGCAAGGCTCGCTGACCGACTGGTGGAACGAGCGCGAGGCCGAGCTTCCTGCCCTTGCCCAGACGACGATCGCGCGTCTGGCCGCCGACATCGAGGTGCTGCGCCAGCAGGGCTTCCGGCTGGTCGTGATCGACACGCCGCCGGCGATCACGCCGGCGATCTTCACCGTCATCCAGGTCGCCGAACTGATCGTCATCCCCACGCGGCCAAGCCCGCACGACCTTCGCGCGGTGGGGGCCACGGTGGAGCTGTGCGAGCGGGCGCACAAGCCGCTCCTTTTCGTCGTCAACGCCGCCACGCCGAACGCGCGGATCACCGCCGAGGCCGCGCTGGCGCTCTCCCAGCACGGCACGGTCGCGCCGATGATGCTGCACCACCGCACCGATTTCGCCGGATCGATGATCGACGGGCGGACGGTCATGGAGGTGGACGCCGGCAGCAAGTCCGCCGCCGAGGTGGAGGGCCTCTGGGCCTATGTGTCGGACCGGCTCGAAAAGAATTTCCGACGCACCGTGTTCGCGGCGCCTGCAGCTGCTGCGACCTTCGCGGCAGCGCGACCGGTGGGCGGCTTCGGTCGCCGGGTGGTGCCGTGAAGCCGGCCGACGACCTTCCCAGGCCCGTCGCCGCGCTGAGCGGAGGGCTGCTCGCCCGCAAGGGGATCGCACGCAGGCCGGTGCTCGCCCTTGTCGAGGACGACGCTGCTGCGCCGTCCGATGCGCTGGCGGAGCGGCTCGTCCGCACCGCACGTGCGACGAAGGGCAGGGCGGCATTCACCCTGCGGCTGGATGCGGAGCGCCGGCTGCGGCTGCGGCTGGCCGCCGCGGTTACGGGACGCTCGGCCCAGCAGTTGGTGACCGACGCGATCGACATGATGCTGGATGACATGGCCGAGCTCGAACCGCTCGTGCGCCGAATCGCCGCGATCGAAGGACGAAGCCAGATATGAAGTCGCGTAGTTTGCTTTCGATCGGCGCCGTGCTGCTCGCGCTCGGCAGTGCGGGCGCCACCGGGATGGCGGTGCACGGGGCCGCTTTCGCCACGGCGGCGCCGAACGCGCAGAAGGCCGCGCGTGAAGCCCGTTCGGCGCAGAAGGCACTTGCCGCACGAAAGGCGGCGGCGGCCGTTGCCCATGCCGAGCAGGCGGTGGCGAACGACCCCCAGCGCGGCGACTATCGCGCGTTGCTGGGCCAGGCCTATCTGCTTGCCGGCCGCTTCGCCTCGGCGTCCGAGGCGCTTCGCGATGCGCTGGTGCTCAACCCGGAGGATGGCCGCGCGGCACTGAGCCTTGCGCTTGCCAGTATCGGAACCGGCGATTGGGGCGGCGCGCGCAATCTGCTTCAGGCCCATGCGGCGCGCATCCCGGCCACCGACCTGGGTCTCGCTACTGCGCTGGCGGGGAACCCGAATGCCGCTGTCGAGATCCTGGCCCCGGCCGTGCGTGCGCCCGATGCGACCGCGCGTACCCGGCAGAATTTCGCATTGGCGCTGGCGCTCTCCGGCCGCTGGGGCGAAGCGAAAGCCGTGGCGGCGATGGATGTCGCACCGGACCAGCTCAATGCCCGCATGCTGCAATGGGCGAACTTCGCGCGACCAGCCAATGCCTATGACCAGGTGGCCGCGCTGCTCGGCGTCCAGGCGGTGCAGGACGGTGGCCAGCCCGTTGCGCTTGCATTGGCGCGGCAGCCCAACCTTGCGGCCCTGACGCCTGCGCCTGCGCCGGCACCGCTGGCTGCGCCGGAGCCGCAACCCGAGCCCCAGGTCGAGCCCGCAATCATGCCGGCGCAGGATGCGGCGCCGACGCCCGTCTTTAGTCCCGCACCGGTCCGGGTGGCCGCTGCCAGGCCTGCGAAGCCGTTGCCGCCGAAGCCGGCGCCGGTACGCGTCGTAGCGGGACCCTATGTCGTCCAGCTGGGCGCCTTTGCCAACGCCGGCGCCGCGCGCGATGCATGGCAGAAGCTGAGCGGCCGCGTTGCCGCGCTTGGCCGCCACAAGCCGCAGGGTGCGACGGTGCCGAGCGCAGCCACCAGCCTCTACCGGCTGTCGGTCGGCGGGTTTGCCCGCCCGGATGCCGATTCGCTGTGCCGGGCGGTGAAGACCGGCGGCGGCAGCTGCTTCGTGCGCATGGCGGCGGGCGACGCGGTGGCGAGCTGGTATAAGCCCGCCTCCCGCATCGGCGTCGCCGCGCGCTGATCGCTCAGACCAGCGCGCCGCCCTTGTAGAGCTGCAGTACCCGGCCCTGGGTGGGCAGGCGATCGAACGGCGTGTTGCCGGCGCGCGCGTTCATCTTGCGCGCATCGATCACCCAGGGCGTTTCCGGATCGAGGACGATCAGGTCCGCCGGCAGGCCGGGCTTGAGCGCGCCGCTCTTCAGCCCCAGGATCTTCGCCGGGTTGGCCGCCAGCAGCGCGAACAGCCGGTCCAGGCTGAGCTTGCCGTCGCGCACCAGCGTGAGCGACAGGGCCAGCAGCGTCTCGGCACCCGCCATGCCGGGTTCTGCATCGGCGAAGGGCAGGCGTTTGGCCTCCGGGCCGCGCGGATCATGGCCGGAGGCGATCACGTCCACCGTGCCATCCGCCACCGCCGCCAGCGCCGCCTGGCGATCGCTCTCGTCGCGCAAGGGGGGCGACAGGCGGGCGAAGGTGCGGAAGTCGCTGATCGCGATGTCCGACAGCAGCAGGTGCGCGGGGGTGATGCCGCAGGTGACCTGCACGCCGCGGCGCTTGGCGGCGCGGATCAGGTCGAAGCCTGCCGCCGTCGTCACCTGGCGGAAGTGGAGCTTGGCGCCGGTTTCCTCGGCGAGCATCAGGTCGCGGGCGATGGCGAGCGGCTCGGCGATCGCCGGCGCGCTCGGCAGGCCCAGCCGCGCGGCTGTCTCGCCGGCGGTAGCGACGGTGCCGTCGGCCAGCCCGCCATCTTCGGCATGGGTGACGACGGTGAGGTTGAGGTCGCGCGCATAGAGCAGCGTCTTGCGCATCGTGCCGGCGTTGGCGATCCAGCGGCGGCCGGTGGCGATGGCGCGCGCGCCGGCCGAGGCGTTGATCGCGATCTCCGCGAGATCCTCGCCCTTGAGACCCTGCGTCGCGGCGGCGAGCGGGTGGACCCAGAGCTGCGGCTTGCCCGAGACGGCGGCACGGCGGACGATGCCGGGATCGTCGAGTACCGGCGACTGATCGGGCATCAGGCCGACGCGGGCGATGCCGCCAAAGCGGCAGGCACCCTTGTCGACCGCGAACACGCCGAGATCGATCAGCGCGGGGGCAAGTATCTTGCCGGTGACATCGACGATCTCGGCATCGGCAGGCGCATCTACCTGGCCGACGGCGGCGATGGTGTCGCCCTGGACCAGCAGGTCGCCCTCGGACAGGCCCCCCTCGGGACATACCAGCCTGGCGTTGCGGAAGAGGATGCTGCTCATGCCCAGCCCTCCACGCCGCGCGATCGTCGGGTCAGCACGTCGAGGCAGGCCATGCGGACCGCCACGCCCATCTCCACCTGTTCGGTGATCGCGCTGCGCTCGGGATGGTCGGCGACGATCGAATCGATCTCGACGCCGCGGTTCATCGGGCCCGGGTGCATCACCAGCGCATCGGGCTTGGCCCTAGCGAGGCGTTCGGGGGTGAGGCCGTAGCGCATGTGGAACTCGCGAGTCGAAGGGATGTAGCCGCCGTCCATGCGCTCGTTCTGGACGCGGAGCATCATCACCACGTCGGCGCCTTCGAGCGCGGCGTCGAAATCGGTGAAGGGGGTGACGAACATCCGGTCCATCGCAGGCGGCATCAGCGTCGAGGGGGCGACGACGCGGACCTCGGCGGCCAGCGCGGTGAGCGCGAGGATGTTCGAGCGGGCGACGCGGCTGTGGAGGATGTCGCCACAAATCACCACGCGTTGACCTGCCACGTTCCCACGACGTCTCCGGATGGTGAGCGCGTCGAGCAGCGCCTGGGTGGGGTGTTCGTGCCAGCCGTCGCCGGCGTTGAGCACCGGGCAATCGACCTTGTCGGCGATCAGCCGCACCGCGCCGGAACTGGCGTGGCGGATCACGATCACGTCCGCGCGCATCGCGTTGAGCGTGACGGCGGTGTCGATCAGCGTCTCGCCCTTCTTCACGCTGCTCTGCGCGGCGTGCATGTTGACGACGTCGGCGCCCAGCCGCTTGCCGGCGATCTCGAACGACAGCAGCGTGCGCGTCGAATTCTCGAAAAAGGCATTGATCTGGGTGAGGCCTTCCAGGCGCTTGTCGCTCTTGGCGCGGCTGCGATTGGCGTCGACCCATTGTTCCGCTTCGTCGAGCAGGAACATGATCTCGTGCGGCTGGAGTCCCGAAATGCCGGTGAGGTGCCGGTGCGGGAAAACGGCGCTGCCCTGTATCTGGGCACCGGGGCGATGATCGGAGGTGTGCATTAAAGCCGCCGCCTAGAGCGGGGGCGGCCCCAAGGCAAGGCTGCGACTCCGCTCCGCGCGCGTCAAGCGGCCTTCTTGTCGAACAGCGAGAGCAGGATCCTGGGCTGATCGTTCGCGATGGAGAGCGCCTTGGCGGCGAGCTGCTGCTTGATCTGCGCCGACTGGAGCTTGGCCGATTCGACGCCGAGATCGGCATCGACGATGTTGCCCACCGCAATGTCGAGCACGTCGCCGAGCTTGGTGTTGAACAGACTGGCGATGCCGAAGGCGCGGGCCTTGCTGCCGAAATGGCTGAGCGCTTCGTTCACGCGGCCCTTCGCGCCGTCCACCGCCCCCATCGCGCCGGTAAGGGCGCCGAGCCAGTCGACCGCGCCAAGGCCCAGCCCCTTGGAGGAGAGGTCGCGAGAGCCGATGCTGATCTTCTCGCCGTTCGTGCCCGTCATCACGGTATAGCTGAACGGCACCGCGCCGTTCGCCTGGCTAGTGGTCGAGCTGGTCGAGCTGCTGGCGATCGGCGCGCCGGTGTCGTTGAGCGCGATCCCGGTCACTGCCCAGGCGGTCCCGGCATCGGCGCCGCCCGGATTGAAGCGGAAGCTGAGGTCGCCCTTGTTCGGATCATAGTCGAAGCTGACGATGTTCTCGCCGCGCACCGCCTTGCCGGCGGATACCGCGCCGCCGCCGGCGGCATAGGCCTGGCCGGTGGCGGCAATCCGCGCGCCGTTCTGCCACACCTCCATCACGTCGCCGCCGCCGAACGCATTGAACGCGACATCCATGCGGCCGGCCTGGGTGCCGCCGGATACGGTGTAGCTGGCGCTGGCATTTTCCGGCGGGGTGCCCAGCGTCTTCGCGGCCAGCTCGGGATCGCCCGAGCTCGGCAGCGGATCGCCGGTGGTGATCGTCTCCACCACACTGCCGGTGCCGCTGGGCGTGAGCGTGGAGCCCGGCGGGAGGGCTGCCATCGTCGGCAGGGCCGGGGGGGCGTACCGGGACGGCGACAGGGTCGTCGTCGTCCTTGTCGTGGTAACGGTCGCCGGTCGCCCGGTTAGCAGGTTGATGCCGTTGAAATTGCTGTTCTTGGCAATGGTGTCGATCTGGTCGACCAGCGCCTTGAGGTCGCTTGAGAGCGCAGTTTTCGAACCGGCGTCATTGCCGCTCAGGCTTAGCGCCTTCTCGCGGATGCTGTTGAGAATGTTGCTGATCTGCTCGGCACCCATATTGGCGACGTCGAGCGCGAACCCTGCGCGTGCCATGCTGGAGCCGATTGCGCGGCGCACATCGGCATCGCTGCGCAGCTGCTGCGCGGTCACGTAATCGGCGCTGTCGTCCTTGGTGCCGTTAACGCGCTTGCCGGTCGCCACCCGCTCCTGGTGCACCTGCACGTCGGCGGTGGCGGCGTTCAGCGCACGTACCGCATCCGCTGCGCCGGTGTTGGTCAAAATCGACAGCATCTTCCGATTCCCCCTGCTGATCGCGCATCGTAGCTGAACCAGGGTAAACGGATCGTGTAGCAAGGCAGGTTGAAGTAAGAAAAAGTCAGGCGTTTACGAGACCATCGATAGCGCCTTGAAGAATATAGGCGGCCGCCATCTTGTCGATCAGCTCGGCGCGCTTGGCGCGGCTGGCATCCTGTTCGATCAGCGTACGCTCCACCGCGACGGTCGACCAGCGTTCGTCCCACATCAGGATCGGGAGCCCCAAGTCCTCGCAGTTCCGGGCGAAGGCGCGCGTCGACTGGGTGCGCGGGCTGTCGGTGCCGTCCAGGTTGAGCGGCAGGCCGATCACCATGCCGCGCACATGCTGGGCGGCGATCAGCTCAACCATCCGCGCCTTGTCCTTGCTGAACTTGGTGCGGCGGATCAGTTCGGCGGGGCTGGCGAAGCTCCAGCCGGCATCGCAGAGCGCGGTGCCGATCGTCTTGGTGCCGACATCGAGGCCGATCAGGCGCCCGCCCTCCGGCAGGACGGCGCGAAAGTCGCTGGGAACGGTAGTAATCACGCGCGGGCTATACCCGCGTCCTCCGCCGGGCGCGAGGGTCAGATGGGCAATTCGGTGGTGGACTTGATCTCGGACAGCGCCACGATCGAATTAATTTCCTGCACACCGGGCAATTTGCTCAGCTTGTCGAAGAAGAAACGTTCATAGGCGTCGATGTCCTCGGCGACGATCCGCAGCATGAAATCCATGGTACCCATCAACACATAGGCGTCGAGCACCTCGGGGAAGCCGCGGATGGCGGCGCTGAATTCGTCGAGATTGGCGCGGCCATGCGCGTTCAGCTTAACCTGGGCGAAGACATGGGCGTTCAACCCCACCTTGCGCCGATCGATCAGCGCCACGCGCTTGCGGATCACGCCCTCGCGCTCCAACCGGTCCACCCGGCGCCAGCAGGGCGAGGGTGACAGGCCGATCCGTTCCGCCAGTTCCGCAGTCGTCAGGCTGGCGTCGCGCTGCAGCTCGTGGAGAATTTTGCGCTCATACGGATCCAGGGTGGTCATATTTTGCGCATCTATCGTCATTCTCGAAAAGATTCACCCAGAATTGCATCCACGCCGCGTCATTGAGGCAAGCATCACCCGTGCCGCCCTGTCAGATTGATCGCCATCGAAATCAGGGAGTGAGCGAGATGGTGCTGCAAGTGGAGGGCAATAGCCTGGTCGACGAAGTGGTGATGCTGAAGGACAGCGCGTCCGGGCTGGACGGCGTGGTTGCGATCCACTCCACGGTGCTCGGGCCGGGGGCAGGCGGGTGCCGCTTGTGGCACTATGCCGATGGCGAGGCTGCCTTTGCCGACGCCGTGCGGCTGGCCGAGGGCATGAGCTACAAGAACGCGATGGCCGGGCTGCCGCTGGGCGGCGCCAAGGCCGTGCTGCGGCGGCCGCACGGCGATTTCGACCGGGCCGCGCTGTTCCGCGCCTTCGGTCGGGCGGTCGCGCGGCTGGACGGGCGCTATGTGACTGCCGAGGATGTCGGCACCAGCGTCGCCGACATGGAAGTGGTGGCGGGCGAGACGCGCCATGTCGCCGGTCTGACGCAGCGGGCCGGGCGGCCGGGCGGGGACCCGTCGCCGCATACCGCACTCGGCGTTTTCGTGGCGATGGAGCATGCCGCCCGTCGCCGGCTCGGGCGGTCGCTCGGCGAAT
This sequence comes from Sphingomonas pituitosa NBRC 102491, assembly GCF_001598435.1. Classification (GTDB taxonomy): domain Bacteria; phylum Pseudomonadota; class Alphaproteobacteria; order Sphingomonadales; family Sphingomonadaceae; genus Sphingomonas; species Sphingomonas pituitosa. The sequence continues at coordinate 418,712 of NZ_BCYY01000001.1, read as the reverse complement.
GCACCGTCGCCATCCAGGGCGTCGGCCATGTCGGCGAGGCACTGGCCCATCTGCTGCACGGCGCGGGCGCGCGGCTGATCGTCGCCGACGTCGATTCGGCGCGGGTGGCGCGGGTGGCGGTGGAGACCGGCGCGGAAGTCGCGTCGACGGCGCGCATCCTGTCGGCACAGGCGGACATCTTCGCACCCTGCGCGCTGGGCGGCGTGCTGAACGCGGAAACGGTGGAAGTGCTGCGCGCCCCGCTGGTCTGCGGTGCGGCGAACAACCAGCTGGCGACTCCGGCGGACGGCGAGCGGCTGGCCCGGCGCGGCGTCCTCTATGCCCCGGACTATGTCGTGAACGCCGGCGGGATCATCAACGTCGCCGGCGAGTATCTCGGCTGGGCATCGGAGGAGGTGGCGTTCCGGGTCGAGTCGACCGGCGAACGTCTCGCCGCCGTGCTCGACCATGCCGAAGCAAAGGGCATGCCGCCGCATGTCGCCGCCGACAGCCTGGCGCGGGCCGCGATCGCTACGGGCCGCGTGCGTGCCCGGGTTCCCGCCTGAGGCTCAGCCGGGCCGCTGCTCGAACGTCGCGAGGCGGCGCCCCGCATCCGCACGGACATTGGCCCAGAACAGGCTGTAGTCGAACACGTGATAGTTGTTCCCCGGCAGCACATACTGGCCAAAGTCCGGCGGGGCGGTACCGATCGTGAGAATGCCGCGCCCGGTGCAGCGCGCAGGGACTCGGCGGGGCTCGAGATGCGCGGACTGCAAGTTCGCGTCCGGGATCAGCGCGCCGAGATTGGCGCTCGCCGGCGCCGAATCGTTCGGCTTGCCGGTGATCGGGTTGGTGCACAGCATCTTCGTGCCTGCGCGCGGCTGCCCGGTAAAGCCGGTGGTCGCATCGAACGTGTCGAGGATCAGGGCCGGGTCGGCAGGCTCGGCGAAGCTCTGCCAGGACAGGATACAGCCCGCCTGATCCGGCCCCGTGCAGGCGGGAAGACCCATCTTCGGCAGGTCCGCGCTGAGCGAGACCGGCCAGCCGACGACATAGGCGGCGACCACGCGCTTCGCGACCGGCGTGCCCGCGATTCGCTCCGCAAGCAGACGGGCAAGGTGCAGCGCGCCCTGGCTGTGCCCGGCGAGGAGGATTGGCCGGTCGCCGGCTTCGTGCAGGAACGCCTCGAACGCCGCGGCCACATCGCGATAGGCGAGATCGAGTGCTTTCTGCGCCTGCGCCTTGCTGGTCAGGAACGCGCCGAACGTCGCCTGGCGATAGCGCGGCGCCCAGATCGCGGCGCTTGCATTGAACGCGCTGGCCTGGCCGCGCAGGAACAGCTCGGCGCGGGCGTTGGCGTCGGGGTTGTTCAGCGGCGCGTTCCACTGCTTGGTGTCGAGGAACGACGTCGGGTGGATGAAGAACAGCGCGGCGCGCGGGGCGGCGGCAGCCGTCTGGCCTGCCGGCGTCCACAAGGCCGGGTTACCCGGCTTGTCCGGCCGCGCGATCCACATTTCCGCCCTGGCATAATCACGCGGGGTGGCGGGCGGGAGATCCGAGGCATCGCCGGTGGGCACCATGAACTGGCGCATCAGCTGGATGCCGTAGAGGCGATAGGCGAACAGGGATGCAACGCCGAGCATGATCAGGATCGCAACCGCATAAAGAAACTTCCGGGCCAATCGGCCTCTCCATTGTGCAATGCAGCGTAAACGGGCGGCGACGCAATCGCGTCCCGCCAGTGTCGCGTGCGAAGGATGCGACCGCAAGTGCCGAAGCGTGATCGGGGCGCTTGAAGGGGCGCGGCTCGGCTGATAGGCGCAAGTCATGTCCGTAGACACCGCAACCGTGAAGAAAGTGGCGAACCTGGCGCGTATCGCGATCAGTGACGCCGACGCCGAGCGCCTCGCGCCCGAACTCAACAACATCCTGGGCTGGATCGAGCAGCTCGGCGAAGTCGACACCAAGGATGTCGCGCCGATGACCGCCGTGATGCCCAACACGCTGCGCCTCCGGGCGGACGTGATCACGGATGGCCAGCAGCGCGACGCGGTGCTGGCGAACGCGCCGCAGGGCGACCACGGCTTCTTTACGGTTCCGAAGGTGGTGGAATGAGCACGCTGACCGATCTGGGCGTCGCCGCCATCCGCAACGGCGTGCGCGACGGCGAGTTTTCCGCGCGCGAGGTCGCCGAGGCGTTCAACACCGCCGTGGCCGGCGCCGACGCGCTCAACGCCTTTATCGTCAAGACTCCCGAGCACGCGCTCGCTGCCGCCGACGCCGCCGACAAGGCGCGCGCCGCGGGCGAGACGCTCAAGCCGCTGGCCGGCGTGCCGATCGGCATGAAGGACCTGTTCGCCACCAAGGGCGTGCAGACCACCGCCGCCAGCCACATCCTCGAAGGCTTCACGCCGGTCTATGAATCGACCGTCTCGCACAAGCTGTGGGAAGCCGGCGCCGGCATGCTCGGCAAGCTCAACCTCGACCAGTTCGCGATGGGCTCGTCGAACGAGACCAGCTATTTCGGCAACGTGATCTCGCCGTGGCGGCGGGGCGAGGGCGACACCACGCCGCTCGCGCCCGGCGGCTCCTCGGGCGGCAGCTCGGCGGCGATCGCCGCGCGGCTGTGCCCGGCGGCGACCGGCACCGACACCGGCGGCTCGATCCGCCAGCCGGCGGCGTTCACCGGCATTTCGGGCATCAAGCCGACCTATGGCCGCTGCTCGCGCTGGGGCGTGGTGGCGTTCGCCTCCTCGCTCGATCAGGCGGGGCCGATGGCGCGCGACGTGCGCGACTGCGCGATCCTGCTCGAGGCGATGACCGGGTTCGATCCGAAGGATTCGACATCGCTCGACATGCCCGTACCGCAGTGGGAGGCGGGTCTCTCCGCCGATCTGCGCGGCAAGCGCGTCGGCATCCCGGCCGAATACCGGATGGACGGCACGCCGGCCGAGATCGAGGCGCTGTGGCAGCAGGGCATCGACTGGCTGAAGGACGCGGGCGCCGAGATCGTCGAGGTCAGCCTGCCGCACACCAAATATGCGCTACCGGCCTATTACATCATCGCGCCGGCCGAGGCTTCGTCGAACCTCGCCCGTTATGACGGCGTGCGCTACGGCCTGCGCGAACTGGCCGAGGGCCAGAACCTGCAGGACATGTACGCCGCCACCCGCGCCGCCGGCTTCGGCGACGAGGTGAAGCGCCGCATCCTCATCGGCACCTATGTGCTCTCGGCAGGCTTCTACGACGCCTATTACACCCAGGCGCAGAAGGTGCGCACGCTGATCGCGCGCGACTTCGACAATGCCTGGAGCCAGTGCGACCTGCTGCTCACCCCGACCGCGCCGAGCGCGGCGTTCGGGCTGGGCGAGAAGGTCGATCCGCTGGCGATGTACCTCAACGACGTGTTCACCGTGCCGGCGAGCCTGGCCGGGGTGCCGGCGATGAGCGTGCCGGGCGGGCTCGACGCCTCGGGTCTGCCGCTGGGTCTGCAGATCATCGGCAAGCCGTTCGACGAGCAGGGCGTGCTCAACGCCGGCCTGGCGATCGAGCAGCGCGCGGGCTTCACCGCGCGTCCCAAGGCCTGGTGGTAAGAAACAGGGAGGGCGGGGCGACGGCGCAGCCGTCGCCCCGCCTTTTTTTGCGTCAGCCGACCGTGACGGTCTCGGCGGGCGCCGGCCGCAGCTTGCGGTACAGCTTGTACGCCATGTCCATGCCCAGGAAGAGCAGCGGCAGCATCACGATATAGCGATAGCGCGGCACCGGCTGGGTGACGATGTACGGCAGCACTGGCACCACCGCCATCGCCGCCAGGTAGATCAGTCGCGTGCGCCAGGTGAACAGGGCGGCGAACGCGCCAACGAGGCCGAGCGCGGTGAACGTCCAGAGCAGTGCCTGGCGGACGGGGACGCTGCGCTCGACCTTCTCGGTGTAAATTGCCCACTGCCAGCGGGGCGGGAAATAATATTGGAAGGCGTGCTTGACGCAGAGACGCGCGAAGTCGCCGGGATGCGCGCGGATCCAAGCCTTTGCCGCATCGCCCATCGCGTTGGCATAGACGAGCTCGCCGCCCATTGCCTGCATCCGGTCGAACGCCGCCTGGCTTTCGAGCGGGTGGATGGTGCGCAGGCGGCTCGTGAAGATCTCGCGATCCTGAGAGCCCAGCGCCGCCGGATGGTTGCCGATCGCCAGTTCGAGGCCGAAATTGCCGCGCAGCGGTAGAAAGCGACCGAACACTTCATAGTTTCGGATCGTCCACGGCGCGAGTACCGCGACGAGCAGCGCGGCGAGCAGTGCACCATGGGCGATCCAGCTCCGCAGCGGCGCCTTGCGCAGCAGCAGCAGCCCGATCATCGCATATCCCGCCAGGCCCAGCGCCGGATTGATGAAGAACAGCAACGCGCCCGTGAGACCGAGGAAGAAGGTGCTACGGTACGTCAGCTGGCCTCCGGCATCGGCGCGCAGCGTGAGCAGCAACACGACGGTACCGAGCAGCATCGCCAGCCCGCCCTCCCAGATACGGAAGACGGTGGTTTCCAGATCGGGATAAATCGGGATCAACGCGAAGATGGCTAATCCGGCCAGGCGCGGCGGCCGCGGAATGCCGGATAACGCGGCCGCGCGGTAGAAGAGCGCAGCGGTGCCGATGGCAATGCTGATCGCGATGAGGGCGAGGATCCATTCGGACGGCGCGCTGCGGACGCCGAACAGCCGATAGATGGTGCCGGCGAACATCGGCAATATGGGGTTGATATGCGTCGTGAGACCACTGCCGCGCGCGAACACGTCGGCGATGGTGCCGTCGCGTGCCCAGGACAGGGCTGCGTTCGGCGCTTCGCCCATCGCATATTGCACACCCTTCGTCAGCGGCCTCAAGAGGCGGATGAAGAATCCGAGCGCCAAGATCGCCGCCGGCAGGAAGCGGGCGTAGCGGTGTTCCGACAATGCCTTGAGATTCACGACGTCATCCCCCTTGTAGATCCCCTTCGTTCAGACGGTGCGCGCTTGTCGGCGAAGTCCGTCGCCCGCGGCGCTTAACGTCGAAACCCGCCGCCGCGACCCGCTCCGGTTTGTGATCGGCGCGGCGCGGCGGGGAAGATCCGATCCGTCAGGCGCGCGGCGCCGGCACGCCGAGATAGGCGAGCCGCCGGATTTCGCGCCGGCCGCGCACCACGGTGTCGAGGATCAGGCCGGTGAAGATGTTCAGCAGGCCGACGATCGATAGGCCGGTGACGAGCACGGCGGTTGGGAAGCGCGGCACGAGGCCGGTCTGCGCGTAGGTGATCGCCAGCGGGATCGCCAGGATGATCGCGAGCAGCAGCGCGATGCCGCCGAGAATGCCGAAAAACAGCACCGGGCGCTCGATGCGGAACAGGTTCACGATCGTCCGCAGGATGCGCCAGCCATCGCGGTAGGTGGAGAGCTTGGAGGTCGAACCCTCCGGACGCGCGGCATAGTTGGTTACGATCTCGGATACCGGCATGCGCAGTTCGAGCGCATGGATGCTGATCTCGGTCTCGATCTCGAAGCCCGCCGACAGCACCGGGAAGCTCTTAACGAAGCGGCGCGAAAAGACGCGATAGCCCGACAGGATGTCGGTGAAGCTGCGGCCGAACAGCTGGGCCAGCATGCCGGTCAGCATCGCGTTCCCGAAGCGGTGGCCGCGGCGATAGGCGAGTTCGATCTCCGATTTGCGCGCGCCGACGACCATGTCGAGCTGCTCGTCGATCAGGCGATCGACCAGCTCCGGTGCGGCGTCGGCGTCATAGGTCAGGTCGCCGTCGGAGAGGACATACACGTCCGCCTCTACATCGGCGAACATGCGGCGGACGACGTTGCCCTTGCCTTGCATTCGCTCCGAGCGGACGATGGCACCTGCCTCGGCCGCAACTTCGCAAGTCCGGTCGCGGCTGTTGTTGTCGTACACATAGACAGTTGCTTCCGGAAGCGCCGCCTTGAAGGCTGCGACAGTCCTGCCGATAGCGACTTCTTCATTGTAACAAGGAAGCAGCACGGCGATTTTCAGCCCGGCGAAGCGCCCGGTGCCTGTGGTGTCTTGCGGCGACATGATGCTACCCCCCAATATTCGCGTGCAAAGGTCCAATGTTGCCCGGTTGGGTAGTGGATTGGGCATCGTTGTGCAATGCGGAACGGACGGCGCCTCGGCCCAGATCGACGCGGATTCAAGGCGCCGCGGGAGCGCGACGGGGTCGCGGCATGGCGGTTTCAATTGCCCGCTGGACCTGAACGCCGTGACGCGCGATAGGCAGGGCCACGCATATTCCCATTACCTTGTGAAGAGCACATGGCGACCAAGACTGCATCGAGCTACCGAATCCAGGGCGACACCGGCGAATGGGAGGTCGTGATCGGCCTCGAGGTCCATGCGCAGATCACGTCGCAGGCCAAGCTGTTCTCCGGCGCGGCGACGGCGTTCGGGGCCGAGCCGAACAGCCAGGTGAGCCTGGTCGACGCGGCGATGCCGGGCATGCTGCCGGTGCTGAACGGCGAATGCATCCGCCAGGCGGTGCGCAGCGGCATGGCGATCGGTGCGGTGATCAACAAATGGTCGCGGTTCGATCGCAAGAACTATTTCTATGCCGACAACCCCCAGGGCTACCAGATCAGCCAGCTCTACCATCCGCTGGTGGGCGAGGGGCAGATCACGATCAGCCTCGACGAGAAGGATCCCGAGGCCGAGGTGAAGGCGATCGGCGTCGAGCGCATCCATGTCGAGCAGGATGCCGGCAAGCTGATGCACGACCAGCATCCGACGCGCTCCTATGTCGATCTCAACCGCGCCGGCGTGGCGCTGATGGAGATCGTGTCCAAGCCCGACATGGCCTCGCCGGCGGAAGCCGGGGCGTATCTGGCCAAGCTGCGCTCGATCCTGCGCTATGTCGGCAGCTGCGACGGCAACATGGACCAGGGGTCGATGCGCGCCGACGTCAACGTCAGCGTCCGCAAGCCCGGCGATCCGCTGGGCACGCGCACCGAGACCAAGAACGTCAACTCGGTTCGCTTCGTGATGCAGGCGATCGAATATGAGGCGCGGCGCCAGGTCGAGGTGCTGGAGAGCGGCGGCCGCATCGTCCAGGAAACCCGCCTGTTCGATCCGGACAAGGGCGAGACCCGGTCGATGCGCTCGAAGGAAGATGCGCAGGACTATCGCTATTTTCCCGATCCCGACCTGCTGCCGCTGGAGCTGGACGACGCCTTCCTCGAGGAATGCCGCCAGAGCCTGCCCGAGCTGCCGGACGCCAAGCGTCTGCGCTACGAACAGTCGCTGGGCCTGTCCGCCTATAACGCCGCGGTGCTGACCGCCGAGGCGGAGACGGCGCGCTGGTTCGAGGCGCTGCTCGCCGAAAGCGCGCGGATCCAGAAGAAGGGCGAGCAGGAAGTCGCGCGCGCCGCGGCCAACTGGCTGCTCTCGGACCTGTACGGGGCGCTCAACCGCCTGGGCAAGGGCATCGACGAGAGCCCGGTCAGCCCCGAGGCGGGCGCCGAGCTGCTCGCGCTGGTCGCCGACGGGACGATCTCCAACACGCTGGGCAAGCAGGTGTTCGAGATCATGCTCGAGACCGGCGATGCGCCGGGCAAGATCGTCGAAGAGCGGGGCATGAAGCAGACCAGCGACACCGGCGCGATCGAGGCGGTGATCGCCGATATCCTGGCCAAGAACCCGAACCAGCTCGAGCAGTATCGCGCCGGCAAGGAGGCGCTGTTCGGCTTCTTCGTTGGCCAGACGATGAAGGCGATGGCTGGCAAGGCCAACCCGGCGGTCGTCAACGAGCTGCTGAAGAAGGCGTTGAGCTGAGAGAAGGGGTTCCCGGCGGCGTTGTCGCCGGGAACCCGTCCGACTTACTTCGCAGCGACCTTGCGGCGGGCGGCAACCGCCTTGCGTTCGTTGTTGGCGAATTCCTCGAAATTCTTCTTGAACACGACGCCCAGCTCATCGAGCGCGGCGATTGCGTCCTCGCCTTCCTTCGGCGGGAACAGCTTCAGGCCGTTGCCGCCCCAGGCCTTGTATTCGAAGTCTATCTTGTCGTCGTTGCCGAAGTCGCGGACCATGAACAGCGTCTTGAGCGAACGGCCGTAGATCGCGGCCTTCTGGTAGAACACGTCGGCGACGATCAGTTCCGAATAGCACGCAGCCTTCGAATCCGAGCGGCGCGTCTTCACCTTGTTCATGCTGTGGCGCTCGAGCGGCTGCTCATGGCGAACGATCTGCGTGTCGGCGGGCAGCGACAGCAGCGCCTTCAGGTCCAGCGACTGCAGCGAGTCCAGCTGGGTCGGGCTGTCGAGCGCGCTCGCCAGCTGCGCCTTGTTACGGGCATCCTTCTTGCCGTGAAGCGCCGCATCGAGCAGGCCGCCGCCCAGAAGTCCGCTGGTCATCGAGACCATCCGTTCCGCGGGCCAGACGTGCAGTTCGCACGGCGCCGTCTGTGCTGCTGCGGTGCCCGCACCGATCCACAGGCTGGCTGCCACGGCGGCGGCCAGCATTCCCTTTTTCGACATGCTTGTGTTCCCCTGTTGGTACGCGTTGAAATACGGTTGCCGCCGGGCGCTCAGCGCTTCGTTCGCGGCGGCTTGTTCACGGCCTCGGCGAACTGGACAAGGCTGGTGCGAAAGGCCTGGACGAGCTCGGCGACACCCTTGTCGGGGGCATCCCCCGGCTTGGGCGGAAAGGCCGTGAGCTTGACGAGCGTCCAGGTGCCGAATGCGCGGCTCGGCTCCGGTGCGGTACCGAAGGTGCGGAAGCGGAACGACCCGCGCAGGCCGTTGCTGCCGCTGATCGTGTTCTGGTTCAGGATCAGATCGTCGACGATCAGCTCGGCATAGCAGGGGGCAGTGCTCTCCGCGATGCGACCGCGCGTGGTGCGGATGGTCCGGCTATCGAGCGGCTGGGGGTGCAGGGTGACGCGATAGCCGGGCAGCTTCAGCAGATCGGGTAGACCCGCCTCGGACAGCAGCTGCGCCTGGCGCTCGGCGGACAGCGGATTGTCCGGTGCGGCGGGATAGCCCTCGCGACCCTTGGTGCTCCCGTCGATGATGCCGCCGTGCCCGAAACCGAGATAGAGGTTCATCGGCATCGTTGCCGGCCAGACATGGAGTTCGCATGCCGCGTCCGTCTGCGCATGTGCCTGCACCGAAAAGACCAGCGCTCCGGCAGCCGCCAGACGCAAGGAATGCGATCCGATCACGTAAGAATTCCCCCTCTCCACGCGGTCTCCGTCCGCTGTGAGGAGCATAGGATGATTGCCGATGCGAAACAACCTTCTGAAAGACGAGCGAGCAATGCTCGCTTGCCAAGGAGGGCGCAGCTTCGCATCTTCCCACCGAAGAAGCGGAGACAAGCGATGATGTCGAGAATGCTGGCTTGGATGATGGCGGTCGCGCTGGCGTTGCCTGCTGCGGCGCAGACCGGGTCCACACCGGCCGCTCCCGCAGCCAATCCCCGGGTGGCGATCGAGACCAGCGCCGGCCGGATGGTGGTGGAGGTGTATCTCGACAAGGCGCCGGTCTCCGCGCGCAATTTCCTGCGCTATGTCGACGCGCGGCGGCTGGACGGGGTCGTGTTCTACCGCACCGTGAAGCCTGCGGAGCATTTCGGATTCGTCCAGTTCGGCGTGCAGAATGCCCAGACCAAGATGTTCCCCGCAATCAAGCACGAACCGACGAGCGAGACGGGCATCAAGCATCTGGACGGAACGCTGTCGCTGCCGCGCCTCGCGCCGGGGACCGCTCGCGGCGAATTCACGATCATGATCGGCGACCAGCCGTCCTTCGATGCGGATATGAGCAAGCCGGGAGACAATCTGGGCTATGCCGCGTTCGGCCGGGTGATCGAGGGACAGGACGCGCTGCTCAAGATCTTCGATGCGCCGACCTCGCCGACAAAGACGCTGATGGGAAGCTTCAAGGGCGAGGTGCCCGAAGCGCCGGTGAAGATCGTCTCGGCCCGCCGGATCGCATCCTAGGGCGGGTCAGAGCGGATGCGGGTCCAGATAGAGGTAGCCGGGATCGAATTCGGCGAGTCGCTTGAGGCCGCTGAGATCCTGGAACGACACCCTGCCGTTCCGGAACTCCACCAGCGTGCGTTCCCGAAGCTCGCGGAGAACCCGGTTCACATGCACCGGGGTGAGCCCGAGGCACTCGGCCAGCTCGGCCTGGCTGATCGCTAGCTTGTAGCCCTCTGCGTCCGCCAGGCCGACGGTGCCGAGCCGGACATGCAGCTCGCAAAACAGGTGGGCGGCGCGCTGGATTGCCGAGCGGCGGCCGAGCGACACTTCCCATTCGCGGTGGATCGCCGCGTCGACATTGGTGGAGAACCACATCACCCGGGTGAGATGGGCATGTTTCTCCGTAATCTCGCGCAGTCGCGTATGTGCGGCGCGCGCGATCGTGCAGGGCGTCAGCGCCAGCAGCGAATGGTCGAGCCGTTTCAGGGTGAAGCCGTGCAGATCGGCGAAATCCCCCGCGACATGGACATGGGTGATCTGGCGCTGGCCGTTCTTGAGATCCTTGTAGCGTCCGATCAGCCCGTCGAGCAGCAAGGTGGAATAGTTGAGTTCCTCGCCGGCGCGGACGATCGTGCGGCCGGCAGGATGGCTCACCGTATCCACGATCGTCTCGCGCAGCGCAGCCTCTTCCGCTGCGTCGATCGTGTCGCGGAGCCGGAGTTTCAGCAGGTGACGTTCGATCATTGCGGGTTATGGCTCCAGCGGATGGCGGCGGCGCCACCAGGGTAAAAATGCGGTAGCCGCCGTCGCAGGTTCGGGGTGGGGGCTATTGTTGGTTGAGGTCCTGGTTCTTCACGACCCCGTCGGCGCCGTTCTCGCCACCGGCGCCCAGCGGCACCGCGCGCTTGAGCGGTGTACCTTCCTTGGCGGCGGCATCGGCGGCATCCGAGCGGGCTTCCACCGCCTGCTGAAGGTCGGAGCGGGGATCCTCGCGGTCGTTCGTGATATCGGGCATGGTGTCTTCTCCAGGTTCAGGCGACGGGCTGGCCGGGGGTGATGCCGGGATCGATGCTCGGCGTGGTCTCGGGCGCGGGGACGTCGATGTCGGGGCCGGGCGGCTCGATCTCCGGCGGCGGGCCGCCGGGCTGGCCGGGATCGGGCGCCGGCACTTCGGACGGCGGCGTTGTCGGCTGGATGGGGGGCTCTACCGGCATGGGGATCTCCTGTTCGTTTCAGCCCCAACGCCTTGCGGCGCCCAATCGTTGCTTCGTGCTTGCCCCGAACCCCATGACTGCTATAGAGCCCGCCGACCGGCGGTGTCCCCTGCGGGCGTGGCGGAACTGGTAGACGCGCTGGATTTAGGTTCCAGTATCGAAAGATGTGGGGGTTCGACTCCCTTCGCCCGCACCAGTCCTTCGCGACTGATGTGTGGTACACCGCAATTCCGATTCTATTAGAAGGCGTGAGAATGCAGACTGTCGAGACGTTGAACGAGGGCCTGAAGCGCGCCTTCACGCTGAAGATCACCGCCCAGGACATCGATTCGAAGGTCGATGCCGAGGTCAAGCGGGTCGCTCCGCAGATTCGCATGCCCGGCTTCCGCCCCGGCAAGGTGCCGATCAACCTCGTCCGCAAGATGCACGGCGAGGCGCTGACCCAGGACGCACTGAACAGCTCGATCCAGGAAGGCATCCAGAAGCTGATCGCCGACCACAAGCTGCGTCCCGCGATGCAGCCCTCGGTCAGCCTCGAGGGCGAATACGCCCCCGGCGGCGACGCCGAAGTGAAGGTCGAGCTGGAAGTGCTCCCGGACGTGCCGACTCCGTCGATCGACGGCCTGAAGCTGGAGCGCCTGACGGTGCCGGTGCAGGACGATGAGGTCCAGGAGCAGCTCAAGCAGCTCGCCGACCAGCAGAAGCGCTGGGACGACGCGGCCGAGGGCCATGCCGCCACCACGGGTGACCAGGTGGTGATGGACTTCGTCGGCAAGGTCGACGGCGTCGCCTTTGATGGCGGCACCGGCGAGGGCATGGCTGTCGAGCTCGGCTCGGGCCGCCTGATCCCGGGCTTCGAGGAGCAGCTCGAAGGCGTGAAGGTCGGCGACGAGAAGCAGCTCAACGTCACCTTCCCGGACGATTACGGCGCCAAGGACCTGGCCGGCAAGGCCGCGACCTTCGACGTCAAGGTGACCGCGGTGCAGACCGCCGGCGAGACCGTGATCGACGACGACATGGCGAAGGCGTTCGGCCTCCAGGACCTGGAGCAGCTGACCGGCCTGCTGAAGGGCCAGATCGAGCAGCAGCTCAACGGCCTGACCCGCACCCACATGAAGCGCAAGCTGCTCGACCAGCTCGCCGCCGGCCACGACTTCCCGGTCCCGCCGTCGATGGTGGAAGCCGAGTTCGACCAGATCTGGCACCAGCTCGTCCACGAGACCGAGCATGAGGAAGATCCGGCTGCGGCCCTCGCCGAGCTCGAAGGCGAGCGCGACGAATATCGTGCGATCGCCGAGCGCCGCGTGCGCCTGGGCCTGTTGCTAAGCGAGATCGGCACCGCCAACGGCGTCGAAGTGACCGCGCAGGAAATGAACCGCCTGATCGCGCAGGCCGCGCAGCAGTACGGCCCGCAGGATCGCCAGCGCTTCATCCAGTATGTCCAGCAGGAGCCGATGGCGGCTGCCCAGCTGCGCGCGCCGCTGTTCGAGGACAAGGTCGTCGACTTCCTGTTCGACAAGGCCGAGATCACCGATCGCGAAGTGACCAAGGAAGAGCTGGAAGCCGCGATCGAGAGCGAAGACGGCTTCTCGTCGGGCACCCACGTCCACGACCACGACAACCACAAGCCGAAGAAGAAGGCCGGCAAGAAGGCCGACGCTTCGGACGAGGCCGGTGAAGAGAAGCCCGCCAAGAAGCCGGCTGCTAAGAAGGCCAAGGCTGAGGAGGCTCCGGCCGCCGAGGGCGATGCCGAGCCGGTGAAGAAGGCGACCAAGAAGGCCGCGAAGGCTGAAGGCGAAGGCGAGGAAGCCGCGCCGAAGCCGAAAAAGGCAGCGGCCAAGAAGAAGACCGACGCGGAGTGATTTGAGAAGGGCCGGAACGAAAGTTCCGGCCCTTTTGCTATCTATCCCCTTTTCGCAGGCGGGAGGGGAGCGCTCGCTTGAGTCGAAGGCCGCACCCGAACCGTCAGCGCAGCGCCACTATCAGCGTGGTGATCGCCTCGGGTTCGGCGAGCGCCTGCGCGGCTACCGCGGCCGCGTTTCGCGTCGCATCGGTGACGACCCGCTCCACCACCTTCGCGCCGGCCACACCGATCATCAGCCGTCGCGGCACCACGCCGGCGTTGACATGGACCAGCACCAGCCGTTTGCCGTCTTGCGATACCGCACCGACGGTATCGGCATCGTCCACCGGTACCAGCCGATAGCCCGGCCGGATAAAGCGGCTGAACTGCGCCATCGCCCAGTATTTGCGGGTGACGTGGATCGGATGCTCGGCCGCCGTGGCAGGCGTGTAGGCCATCTTCACCAGCCCCCAGTTGCTGCCGCCGCCGGTGCCGTCCCCGCTGCCGTCGCCCCGTCGCTCCACGGCCTGCCAGAACACCCAGGCGACCGGCTCCAGCTGCTTGAGATCGTGGACGACATGCTCGGCAAAGGTCAGCGGGGTGGCGATGCCGTTAAAATCCTCAGGGTCCTTGTCGAGCGGCGTGTCGTTCTCGCTCATCCACAGGCGGATGCCGTGCGCCCGTGCGATGTCGCGCACCGCCGTCTGGTGCACCGTGCCGTAGCTGTGGACGTTCAGCTGGCCGATTCGCGCGCGTGTCGCCGCCGGGTAGCCTTGCCAGTCGCGCACGAAGAGGTGGGAATTGGTCTCGTCCGGCGCAGCGATCACGGTCTTCAGCCCATGCGTCTTGAGCGCGCGATCGGCGGCGTCGATCATCATCGCCTGTCGTGCCGGGCTCCAGTGCGCACCCTCCTGGGTGTTGGCGGCAAACCAATAAGGGGTGTTCGGCTCGTTGACCGGGGAGAGCGTGCGGAAGGCAATGCCATGTGCCTTTTGCAGCCGCTCCACCACTGTCGCCAGATATTCCGCGAAGCGCGCCTCCTGGCCCGGGCGGAGATTGTCGTCGGTGCCCTTTTCGGCGCCCGACACGCGCCCGCTGACGGTCATGAACCAGGGCGGCGAGTTGGAGAAGGCCTCGAAGATCGGCGCTTTCACGCGGTGCCGAATCGCATCCAGCCACCAGCGTTGGCTAGCATCGGCGGACCAGTCCCACATCGCCGGATCGGCGGGGTTCCACCAGTCCGTGCCGGCAGCGCCCGCCGGGCGGCGCCAGAAGCCGGGCACGTCGGCGCCGGGGCGGAGATAGGGCTTGGTCTCGGGCGCATCGCCGCCGCCGATATTGTAGCGCGCGATCGTCCAGCCGAGCCCATCCGGTCCATAGAAAAGGTCGGCGAGCTTCTCGCGCACCGGATCAGGATAGCCGCCGGTGACGTGCGCGAACCAGGCGAGCGCGGTGCCCCAGCCTTCAAAGGGCTGGCCGGGCCGCTGGAGATCCGGCCGCAGCGTGAGCGTGACCGCCGGCTCGGTAACGGGCGGGCGTGCGCTGGTCTGGGCGAGCGCAGCGGGGGAGGCTGCGAGCAGCAGCGACAGGCCGAGCGCGCGGATCATGCCGCCGTCACCCGGTACAGCCCGGCGCCGTGCGGCGGCAGTGTGCGGGCGAGGCGGACCGGACCGGGGCCCTCGTCCTTTGCCTCCCACAGGTTGCGCACCTGCACCGCGCCCTTGGCGCCCAGCAGCCCTAGGTCGAATGCCGCCTCGCCCGGCTTGTCGCCGGTATTGAACAGCGCGACATAATGTCCGCCCGTGGCAGCGCGCGCGGTCCAGACGCGGCGATCGTCGGCGACGAACCAGGGTCGGTTTTCGCTGCTCGCCTGGTTGACTGCGAGCACCTCGCGGTTGGTGAGCAGCGCGCGGGTGGGCGCATCCAGGTGGCGCAGGTCGCCGCCCATGATCAGCGGCGAGCGCGCGATCGACCAGAGCGACATCAGCATGCGCTGTTCGTCGGGTGTGAACTTGGTGTCGCGCTGGCCGAGCGCGAGGCGGCCCAGCGGCAGCATGTCCGCGTCGGGCCAGGCGCCAGGGCGCGCATGGGGGCTCCAATTCTCCAGCCGGGTGAACTGCGCCTCCAGCATCTTCCAGTCGTCCCAGAAGTCGTCGGAGATGCGCCACATCTGAGCATGCCGCGCGACGTGCTCGGCCCGTGGAACGGGGGTTTCACCCGGCGAAAGGCTGAGCAGGATCGGCCGACCGCTCGCCTTGATCGCCTTTGCCGCGGCTTCGATCTCGGGCGCATGGGCGTCATAGGGGCGGCTCATGTCGTCCATCTTGACGAAGTCGACGCCCCAGGAGGCGAGCACCGCGAACACGCTGTCATAATAGGCCTGCGCACCCGGCTTGCGCATGTCGACGCCGTACATGTCGGGGTTCCACGGGCAAATGCTCGAGGTGTCGGCGATATCGGCCGCGCCGATGCCGTTCGCGCCCAGCACCGGCAGGTTACGCTCCACCGCCAGCCGTGGGATGCCGCGCATCAGGTGCACGCCAAATTTCATGCCGAGCGCGTGGACCTTGGCAGCGATCGGCGCGAAGCCCTTGCCGTTCGCTGCCGAGGGGAAACGGTTGGGCGCAGGAAGCAGGCGCCCATGGCCGTCCAGCGTCGGCACCGGCTTTGCGTTGTAGGTGTAACTGGCCGCTTCCGGCTCATACCACTGGATGTCGATGGTGAAGATGTCGTAGCCGAACGGCAGCAGCTCGCGCGCCTGGATCGCCGCGGTCTCCAGCGCCTGCGCCTCGGTGATCGTCGTGGCGAAACTGTTCCAGCTGTTCCAGCCCATCGGCGGCGTGGGCGCGAGCGAGGCAGGTCGTGCCGTCGCGCGCCCAGCGGTTGCGGCAACGCCGCCAAGTACCGCGGCGCCCTGCAGCAACGCGCGTCGGCCGATCCCCGCGCTGTCGTTTCGGAAATCAGGCATCTCACTCTCCCCTCGAATATTGTCAGACTAGAAACGGGGAGCGGAGGGGTCAATGATGCCGTAGCGTGCTGCGCGCGATCCGGAGGTGGGGCGAAGGCGGCATCGGGCCTCGCCAACCTAATGCAGACGATCCGCGTCCAGTCACAAAAAATTACATTGCCCCGCGAGCGGAAGCGGCTTGCCTCCACGCCTTCGACCAGTATGTTTGTCTGACAAAATTGCAGCGCCCAAAGGGGGAGGGGAAATGCAGGCGACGCGCGTTCCGCAACTATTGTGCAATCGTGCGCTTTCGAGTGGCGAGTTGCAAGCCGCCGCCGTGAGGCGTGTCGCGTGAGCAAGGTCCGCTTGCTGGCTGCCGGCGCGACGCTGGCGCTTACTTACGGCATGGGACTGGCGCAGGACGGGCCGAAGATCGGCGATGCGCCGCAGGTCCAGCCGGTGCAGGTCGATCCGCGCCGCCCCGATTGGGAGAACCCGGCGGTGTTCGCGCGCGGCAAGATGCCCGCCAACGCCACCCACTTCGCCTATGAGAGCCGCGCCGCCGCGCTGGCCGGCGATCCCGCCAGGTCCAACCGCTACCTGCTGCTCGACGGCCAGTGGCTGTTCCACTTCTCGCCCTCGTCGGACGCGGTGCCGGACGGGTTCGAGAAGCCGGAGTACGATGTCGCCCAGTGGAAGCGCATCAAGGTGCCCGCCGACTGGCAGACCGAAGGGTTTGACCAGGCGCGCTACAACAACATTACCTATCCGTTCCCGGCCAATCGCCCGCTGATTCCGCATGGCACCAACCCGGTCGGCTCCTACCGCCGCGACGTGCAGCTGCCGGCGACCTGGTCGGGCCAGGACGTGATCCTGCATATCGGCGCGGCGGGCTCGGCGTACCGCGTGTGGGTGAACGGCGTCGAAGCGGGCTATTCGGAGGATTCGAAGCTCCCGTCCGAATTCGACGTGACGAAGCTGGTCCATGCCGGCCGCAACACCATCGCGATCCAGATCCATCGCTGGTCGGACGGATCGTACCTCGAGGACCAGGATTTCTGGCGCGTCTCGGGGATCGAGCGCTCCGTTTATCTGGCGGCGGTGCCGAAGGCGCGCGTGGCCGACCTGTTCGTCCATGCCGGGCTCGATGCCGCCTACCGCGACGGCAGGCTTTCGACCGAACTGACGCTTACCGATCGCACTTCGCCGCTCACCGCGCGGATGACGCTGCTCGATGGCGACAAGGCCGTGCTGGTGCGCGAGACGCCGGTCGCCGCCGGCCCGGCGCAGAAGCTGACGCTCGCCGCCGACGTGCCTGGCGTGCGGCCGTGGACCGCCGAGACGCCCAACCTCTACACATTGCTCGTCGAGCTGGTCGATACCGAGGGCAAGGTGGTGCAGGCCACGCCGCAGCGCATCGGATTCCGCACGGTGGAGATCCGGAACGGCCTGGTCAGCGTCAACGGCAAGCCGATCACGATCCGCGGCGTCAACCGCCACGAACATGATCCGGAGACGTTCCACGTCGTCAGCCGCGCGTCGATGGAGCACGACATCCAGCTGATGAAGCGGGCGAACGTCAACGCGATCCGCACCTCGCACTATCCGAACGACCCCTATCTCTACGAGCTGGCGGATCGCTACGGCCTCTATGTGATGGACGAGGCCAATATCGAGAGCCACGCCTACATGGATTACGCCAACAAGCATGGCGAGCGGCGGGCCGAACTGCAGGTCGGCTTCGACCCTGCGTGGAAGGACGCGCACGTCTCCCGCGTGGTCAACATGGTACAGCGCGACAAGAATCACGCCTCGGTGATCTTCTGGTCGCTGGGCAACGAGGCGGGGATCGGCCCGAACTTCGAGGCCGCGGCCGCAGCGGCAAAGGCGGTCGATCCGGGCCGGCTGGTCTCCTATCTCGGCTGGGGTACGTGGGACGGTATCCAGGACCACCGGCCCAACTATTACGCCGACATCTACGCGCCGATGTACGATCCGGCGGTGAAGCTGGAAGATTACGCCACCAACTGGAACTTCAAGCAGCCGGTGATCCAGTGCGAATATGCCCATATGATGGGCAATTCGGGTGGCAATCTGAAGGAATATTGGGACACGATCTACGCCCATCCGAACAAGCTGCAGGGCGGCTTCGCGTGGGACTGGGTCGACCAGTCGATGTACCGCTATGCCAAGGACGGCAAGCGCTACTGGGGCGACGGCGGCGAGTACGGTCCGAACCCCGGCGGCGACATCGAGTTCGGCGACGGGCTGCTCCAGGCCGATCGCACGCCGAACCCGCAGCTGTATGAGCTCCGCAAGGTCTATGCGCCGGTCCAGTTCGACGGGTTCGATGCGGCGGGCGGTACGGTGACGGTGCGCAACCGGCATGATTTCCGCGACTTGTCGGGCTTCACCTTCGATTGGGAGGTGCAGGAGAACGGCGTTGCGGTGGCCAACGGCACGCTGGCGACGCCGGATGTGGCGGCGCACGGCGCGGGCACGATCGTGCTGCCGCTCGCCGGCCTCACGCGCAAGCCGGGCGCCGAGTATTTCGTCACGATCCGCGCGCGGGCCAAGGCCGATGCAGTGCCGCTGGTGCCGGGCGGCACGGTGATCGGCTGGGAGCAGTTCGCGCTCGATCCCGCCTATCGCACCGCCGAGGTCGCGGTGCCCAAGGGGCGGGTGACGGCGCAGGACGGGCAGGGGACGATCACCCTCTCGGCCGGTGGGGCGACGCTGGTGGTGAACCGCGCGACCGGGCTGGTCGATCGCTATGCGGCAAAGGGCAAGACGCTGCTCAGCGGCGGCGCGCCGCATTTCTGGCGGGCGGTGACCGACAACGACATCGGCATCGGCACGGCCAAGCAGCTCGCCGCCTGGAAGCAGATGAGCGAGACCCGCACCATCGACGCGGTGCAGGTGCAGGATCTGGGCGCGGACGGCGCCGAGATACGCGTCGCCTACACCATGGGCGCGGGGGCGGTGCGCTTCACCAGCGTGTACCGGATGGCCAGCGACGGTTCGGTTGTGGTCGATGGCAAGTTCGAGCCGGTCTCCAAGCAGCTGCCGCCGCCGTTCCGCATCGGCCTCGCCTTCACCACGCCGGGCAGCTTCAAGACGGTCGAATGGTATGGCCGCGGTCCGCACGAAAGCTATGTCGATCGCAAGACCTCGGCGCCGATCGGCCTGTGGCGCGGCGCGATCGCCGAGCAGAACCATGATTACATCCGCCCGCAGGAGACCGGCAACAAGGTTGATGTCCGCTGGATGGAGCTGGTTGGCGCAGGATCGGGCCTGCGCGTGGCAGGCGACGCGCCGCTGATGATGAACGCGCTCGCCTTCCCCTATGCCGATCTCGACCGGCACGTGCCCGGCAGCTGGAAGAGCACCGATGTGGTGCCCAAGGCCCAAGGCACGCTGTTGATCGACGCCGCGCAATGGGGCGTCGGCGGCGACACCCAGTGGAGCGAATTCGGCAAGCCGCTCCAGAAGTACCGCACCCAGCTGGTGCCCACCTCGATCCATTTCCGCCTCACGCCCTTCACGGGCCAGGGCACTACCCCAGCCAAGGCGCGCCCGGCGCGCGCGACGGAGAAAGAATGATGCGAAGCCTTATCAGCGCGATCGCGCTCATCGCTGCCATGCCTGCGCTCGCGCAGACCAGCGGCGATTCCGTGACCGTGCACGGCGACAAGCCCGGCGCGAAATATGACAAGCGCCTGTTCGGCCAGTTCGCCGAGCATCTCGGCACGGGCATCTATGGCGGCCTCTATGTCGGCGCCGACAGCAAGATCCCGAACGTGAAGGGCTTCCGCCGCGACGTGATCGACGCGTTGAAGGCAATCAAGGTGCCGGTGATCCGCTGGCCGGGCGGTTGCTTCGCCGACGAATATCACTGGCGGGAAGGCATTGGGCCGAAGTCCAAGCGGCTGGTGAAGGTGAACACCAACTGGGGCGGCGTGACCGAGGACAATGCCGTCGGCACTAACGAGTTCATGGACTTTACCGAAGTGGTGGGCGCCGAAGCCTATGTCTCCGGCAATGTCGGCTCCGCGGCGCCCAGCGAGATGGCCGAGTGGGTCGAGTACATGACCTCGCCGACCAACTCGACGATCGCCAACCAGCGCCGCGCCAATGGCCGCGACAAGCCGTGGAAGCTGCCGATGTTCGGCATCGGCAACGAGCTGTGGGGCTGCGGCGGCAACATGCATCCGGAATATGCCGCCGACGTAACCCGCCGCTACGCCACCTTCGTCAAGGTACCGGAAGGGCAGAATCTGATGAAGATCGCCAGCGGTGCCAACTCGTTCGACTATAACTGGACGGACGTGATGATGCGCAAGGCGGGCAGCACCATCGATGGCATCGGCGTCCATTACTACACCGTGCCCGGACCGTGGGAGAAGAAGGGGCCGGCTCTCGGCTTTGACGAGGAAAGCTGGGCGCGTACGCTCTCCAAGACGCTCAAGATGGAAGAGCTGCTGACCGAGCATGGCAAGATCATGGACAAATATGATCCCAAGAAGCGGATCGCGCTGCTCGTCGACGAATGGGGTACCTGGTACGATGTCGAGCCGGGCACCAATCCGGGCTTCCTCTACCAGCAGAACAGCCTGCGCGACGCGATGGTGGCGGCGCTGAACTTCAACATCTTCGCGGCCCATGCCGACCGCGTGCGCGGCGCCAACATCGCCCAGATGGTCAACGTGCTGCAGGCGATGCTGCTGACCGACGGTGCCAAGATGGTGAAGACGCCGACCTATTGGGCCTTCGACCTGTACAAGGACTATATGGACGGCACGGTGCTGCCGGTCGACGTACAGTCCCGCTGGTACAACAAGGACCAGTGGACGATGCGCGCGGTGAGTGCCAGCGCGGTACGCGGCAGCGACGGCGTGGTCCATGTCGGCCTCGTCAACGTCGATCCCAACCAGCCGGCGAGCGTCACCGTCAAGCTGGACGGCGTGACCGGCGCGCAGGTGACGGGCAAGATCCTGACCGGCGCCACGGTGGACGCGCATAACGACTTCCAGGCGCCCGATGCGATCCGGCCGGCGGCGTTCACCGGCGCGACCCTGTCGGGCGGCACGCTGACGGTGCAGGTACCGGCCAAGGCGATCGTGATGCTCGACATCAAGTGAGCAAGGCGGTTCTTCTGATGGTGGCGGCGGGCTTGCTCGCCGCCGCAGACGCCCCTGCTCCGCGCTGGGATACGCCGGGGGACGGCAATCCGCTGCTCCCCGGCTATTTCGCCGATCCCTCGATCGTGCGCGACGGCGGCAAATGGTACCTCTACGCCACGATCGACCCATGGGGCGACGACCGGCTGGCCTTGTGGACCTCCTCCAACGGCCGCGACTGGACCTTCTCGACGCCGGCCTGGCCGACCAAGGCCGCTGCAACCAGCCCTACGTCGGGAGACTCGAAGGTCTGGGCCCCCTCGGTGGTGAAGGCGGCGAACGGGCGCTGGTACATGTATGTCTCGGTCGGCTCCGAAGTGTGGGTGGGCAGCGCGCCGAGCCCGGCCGGGCCCTGGGCCGACGCGAACGGCGGCAAACCGCTGATCGCCAAGAGCTTCGCACCGGCCTATCACATGATCGACGCCGAGGCGTTCGTCGACGACGACGGCACCGCCTATCTCTACTGGGGCTCGGGGCTCAACTGGACCAACGGCCACTGCTTCGTCGTGAAGCTGAAACCGGACATGGTCAGCTTCGACGGCGAACCCAAAGACGTCACCCCCGCGAACTATTTCGAAGGTCCCTTCCTGGTGAAGGCGGGCAGCCATTATGTGCTGACCTATAGCGACGGCAAGACGACGGAGGATACGTACAAGGTCCGCTACGCCATCGGCGACACGCCGTTCGGTCCGTTCCGTGAGAGGCCGGACAGCCCGATCCTGTCCACCGACAGGGGGCGGGACGTGATCAGCCCCGGCCATCACGCGATCTTCCGCGTCGGCAAGCAGCCCTACATCCTCTACCACCGCCAATCGCTGCCCTGGCCGCGTGCAGGGGACGACGCCACGCTCCGCCAGATCGCGGTCGATCCGTTGACGATCCGCGACGACGGCACCATCGCGCGGGTCACCCCAAGCCATGGCAGCGGCGTGACGGGGTTCGCCAATCGCCGTACGCGCGGACTTCCGGTAACGCTGCGCGGTGACGCGGTGGACGCAGCACATGATGCCGGGCGGGCAGGGGACGACAATTACGCGACGCTATGGCGCCCCGCACCCGGCGCCGAGCCGTTGCTGGTAGCCGATCTCGGCAAGACCCGTCGGCTGTCCGAGGTCCGGCTGCGCATGGAATATGCCAGCCGCGCCTATGACCTTGTGATCGATTCCTCGTCCGACGGCCTGCACTGGTGGCCCGCTGCTGTGCGGAAGGGGGCCAGTGGCTCGCCGATCGTCCTCCCGCTGAACGTCTCGACGCGCTATCTCCGGCTGCGCGTGCCGGCCGGGGCAGGCGTGTGGGAGTGGCAACTCTTCTGATCGGGATTGTCGATCAGGGGCGAAACAAAAAATGTTGCGGCGCGCCGCGTTCCCATGCGTTAGGCGGGCGGACAAGCTTTCCAATCCCAAGAGGAGCAAGACATGGCCTTCGAACTTCCCGAACTGCCGTACGCCAAGGACGCGCTTGCGCCGCACATGTCGGCCGAGACCTTCGACTTCCACCATGGCAAGCATCACAAGGCCTATGTCGACAACTGCAACAAGCTGGTCGCCGACATCCCCGAGCTCCAGGGCGCGAAGCTCACCGAGGTGATCGCCTATGCCAAGGACAAGGGGATCAAGGGCCTGTTCAACAACAGCTCGCAGATCTGGAACCACAGCTTCTTCTGGCAGTGCCTGACGCCGAACTATGCGGCGCCGACCGGCAAGCTGGCCGAGATGATCACCCGCGATTTCGGCAGCCACGACGCGCTGATCGAGAAACTGAAGGCAGAGTCCGTGGGCCACTTCGCCAGCGGCTGGGGCTGGCTGGTGCTCGACGGCGACACGCTGAAGGTCACCTCGTTCCATGACGGCGATTCGCCCGTCGCGCACGGCGTGAAGCCGTTGTTCACGATCGACGTGTGGGAACATGCTTACTACATCGACTATCGCAACGCGCGTCCGTCGTTCGTCGACACCATCCTGACCAAGCTGGTGAACTGGGACTTCGTCGCCCAGAACCTCGACGGCGAAGGCGCTGCCCGCGCCGACCAGCAGGGCTGAGCCCTGTCGATCCCTCCGCCCGAACTGCCGGGCGGAGGGATCAACTTTCCCCGTACAGGTCGCGCTGGGCCTTCTCCAGCTCTTCCGCATAGCGTCTGCGGGCATGGCTCTCGGTGATCAGCCCCAGTACCGCGCCGTCGGGGGCGAGCACCGCCAGATCGTCCGCCACGCTCGCGTCGAAAGCTTCCAGCACTTCCGCGATCGTCATGTCCGGCGACAGCGCGCGATCCACGAACTTCGCCAGGCTGCCGACGCGGTCTGCCTGTTCGGCCGACGGGCTCCATAGCGCTGCGGTCTCGGCGATCCCGGCATATTGATTCTTGCCGTCCAGCAGCACCACGCGCTTGGTCGAGCCCAGCGGAAAGCGGGCGCGGAAGCTGGCGATGTCGGTGTCGGCAGACGCCGTCGCCACGTCGCGCCGCATCATCCGCGCGGCGGTGAGCGCGCGAGCCCAGCCGACATCGCGGCCGCTGCGCAGCGTCTCTCCGCGCAGGTGCAGCCGCCAAGTGGAGAAACTGTAGCCGAATAGCTCGCGCACGATCGTGCTCGCGATCAGCGTGGCGGCGATGGTGACGCCGGTGATGCTGAAGTCGTGCGTCACTTCCAGCACCAGCAACGACATGGTCATCGGCCCGCCGACCACCGCCACCGCCAGCGCCGCCATGCCGACCACCGCGGCGTCGTCTGCCGCCAGCGGGTGGAGGCCGGGGATCTCGGCGAGCGTGAGCTGGTAGAAGCGGCCGAGCAGCGCGCCGAGGAACAGCGAGGCGAAGAACAGCCCGCCGCGAAAGCCGAAGCCGAGCGACACCGCCGAGCCGAGCAGCTTGAGCAGGATCGCGACGCCCAGCGAGGCGAGCGTGGCCTGCGCGGCGAGGTTGATGTCCAGCGCGCCGTGCCCGCTCGACAGCACTTGCGGCGAAAGCAGGGCCAGCGGGATCATCAGCACCCCGCCGACCAGCGGCGCCCAGGCCTGGCTGATCGGGCTGCGGCGCACCCCGGCTTCCACCAGCGCCACCAGCCGCATCAGCGCGATGCCGAAGCCGGCGCAGAGCATGCCGAGCAGCGCGTACAGGAGGTAATCCGCCGTCCCGATCGGATGCGCGGCACCCGCGCTGATCACATAGGGGTGGATGCCCAGCGTGCGGGCGATGGTAGCGGCGGTCAGCGAGGCGAGCACCACCGGGGCGACGATCGCCGGGGTGTAGGCACCCAGCACGATCTCGAACGCGTAGAAGGCGCCGGTGAGCGGTGCGCCGAACGCGGCCCCCAGGCCCGCGCCGGCCCCGGCGCCCATCAGCGTGCGCAGGTCGGCGCGGCGCAGCTTGAGCCGTTGTCCGAGCAGCGAGGCAAGCCCGCCGCCGGCCTGCGCATAGGCAGCCTCCAGCCCCACCGAAGCGCCGAAGCCGTTGGAGAGGAGCGTCTGTCCGACCACGGTCGCGGTATCGCGTGCGGGGATGCGGCCGCCGTGGAGGGCGTTGGCCTCGACCACGTCGATGGTCTTGCGGCGCCGGAGCAGCCAGAGCGTCAGGCCGAGAAGCGCGCCGCCGACCGGAAGCGCCAGCAGCCGCAGCGGCGCGATATGGCTGGCGGCGCTGAGATGCTCGCCGATCGCCAGCCCGAACAGCACCCGCTGCATCCCCCGGGCGGTCTGGCCGATGGCGATCGCCGCGAGGCTCGCCGTGGCCCCCACGCCGATGGCAAGCAGCAGGAACAGCAGCGTGTTCGAGCGAATCTGCCGCCGCAATCCGTTCGCGGCGCGTACCGCGTGGAACGTGGCCGGATGGCGGGGCAGGCCCATCGCGCGGTCAGCCCTCGGGCGGTACGGGTGCATCCTCGGGCTTGTCGAGCTGCAGGCCGTGGCGCAGCAGCATCGGAATATTGGCGATGGCGAATACCAGCGTCAGCGGGATCACCACCCACGTCTTGAACGAGATCCAGCGGTCCCAATCGAGCAGGTGGCGCATCACTTCGTTCAGCACGGCCATCGCGACGAAGAAGACGGTCCAGTTGATCGTCAGCAGCCGCCAGCCTTTGGCGCTGAGCCCCGGATAGGCGGATTCGAGCATCGTCTGGAGGAGCGGCTTGTTGGTCGCGAGGCCGTAGCCCAGGATCACGGCGAACATCGCATAGACGATGGTCGGCTTGACCTGGATGAAGGTCTGGTCGTGATAATAGAGGGTCAGCCCGCCGAACACGAGCACCAGCACGCCGGTGATCCACAGCATGGGCGAGACGTGGCGGGTCTTCCACCACGAAACGGCGATCGCCACCGCCATCGCGATCATGAAAGCGAGTGTGGCGGTGAGGATGCGCTGGAGCTGGATGCCGGGCGCGAGGCTGTTGACCGCGAAGAACACGATCAGCGGGCCGTAATCGAGCGCCATGCGCAGGCCGGCGGAGGTCTTGGGGCGGGGGGCGGCTTCAGCCATGGGTCAGTTCCTCCACGCCGGCGATGATGCGGGCCACTTCCTGCGCGTCGAACCCGCGCAGGTCGTCCACCTTCTCGCCAACGCCGATCGCGTGGATCGGCAGGCCGTATTTCTCCGCCGCCGCGACCAGCACGCCGCCGCGCGCGGTGCCGTCGAGCTTGGTCATGACGAGGCCGGTGACGCCCGCCACTTCCTTGAACACCTCGATCTGGTTGAGCGCGTTCTGGCCGGTGGTGGCATCGAGCACCAGCACCACGTCGTGCGGCGACGCCGGGTTCAGGCGGCCGAGCACGCGGCGGACCTTGGCCAGCTCGTCCATCAGCTCGCGCTTGTTCTGCAGGCGGCCGGCGGTGTCGACGATCAGCACGTCGGTGCCGATCTCGGTCGCGCGCTTCACCGCCTCGAACACGATGCCGGCGGCGTCGCCGCCTTCGGCGCCCGAGACGATCGGCACGCCGATCCGCTCGGCCCAGGTGCGCAGCTGGCCGATCGCGGCGGCGCGGAAGGTGTCGCCGGCGGCGACCATGACGCTGTAATCCTGGTCGACGAGCTGCTTGGCGAGCTTGGCGATCGTGGTGGTCTTGCCCGAACCGTTGACGCCGATGACCAGGATCACCTGCGGGCGCGGAAACGCCTCGATCTCGAGCGGCCTGGCGACCGGCTCGAGCACCTTGGCGACTTCCTCGGCGACGATCACGCGGATGCCGAGTTCTTCCATGTTCCGCTCGAACTGCCCCTCGGCCAGCCGCGCGCGCACCTTGGCGGCGGTGGCCGGGCCGAGGTCCGAGGCGATCAGCGCCTCCTCGATCTCGTCCAGCGTCGCCTCGTCCAGCCGGGCGAGCGACAGGCCGGCGAGGTTGCCGAGCAGCCGATCCGACGTCTTGCGAAAGCCGCCGAGCAGCTTCTCGTGCCAGCTCGGCGCGCTCATGCGACCAGCTTTCCGTCTTCGACGCGTGCAATCGTCACGTTCACCGTTTCTCCAGTCTGCTGAGATGCGGTCAGCCGCACCTCGGCGAAATTCTCGGCATGGCCGCGGTCGCCCGGGCGCTCGACCAGCACCCGCTGGCGGCTGCCGACCAGGCTTTCCAGCCAGCGCGCCCGCTGTTCCGCTGCCGCCGCGCGCAGCCGGGCGGCGCGGTCGCGGATGGTGGCGGGCGCCACCTGCGGCATGCGCGCGGCGGGCGTGCCGGCGCGCGGGCTATAGGGGAAGATATGCGCATGCACCACGCCGCAATCGGCAAGGAGGGCACGGGTGTTCTCGAACATCGTATCGTCTTCGGTCGGGAAGCCGGCGATCAGGTCCGCGCCGATGGCGATTTCGGGCCGCGCGGCGCGGAGCCGCTCGGCCAGCGCCACCGATTGCGCGCGGCTGTGGCGGCGCTTCATCCGCTTGAGGATCAGGTCGTCGCCGGCCTGCAGCGAAAGATGGATGTGCGGCATCACGCGCGGCTCCTGGGTTAGCAGCGCGAACAGCCGGTCGTCGACTTCGATCCCGTCGAGTGAGGAAAGCCGCAGCCGCTGGAGCTTCGGCACGTGGCGGAGGACGCGCTCGACCAGCGACCCGAGTTTCGGGGCCCCCGGCAGATCATGGCCATAGCTGGTGAGGTCGACGCCGGTCAGCACCACCTCGCCATGCGCCTCGGCCAGCATCGCGATCCGATCGATCACCGCGCCGGCGGGCACAGAGCGGCTGTTGCCGCGACCGAAGGGGATCGCGCAGAAGGTGCAGCGATGGTCGCAGCCATTCTGCACCTCCACAAAGGCGCGGGCGTGGGTGGAGAAGCTCGCGGCGAGGTGCGGCGCGGTTTCGCGCACGGCCAGGATGTCCTGCACCTGCACCCTGGCGTCCGAGGCCCAGGCCTCGGGCAGCAGCTTCTCGGCATTGCCGATCACGCGATCGACCTCCGGCATGGCGGCGAAGGCTTGCGGATCGATCTGTGCTGCGCAGCCGGTGACGACCAGCTCCGCCTCGGGCCGTTCGCGACGGGCGCGGCGGATCGCCTGGCGGGTCTGCTTCACCGCCTCGTTGGTCACCGCGCAGCTGTTCACCACGATCGCATCCCGCCCGGTGAGCAGCGCACGGATCGACTCGCCTTCGGCTAGGTTCAGCCGGCAACCCATGTTAAGGATAAGGGGCGAGGAGAGGGACATTGGCCAGCGATCTAAGGACGCCGACCGCAGAAGTCCAACACCGGGCCCGGCAAGTGCTGGCGTTCTGGTTCGATGCGCTGCTGCCCGAACATTGGTTCCTGAGGTCCGCCGGGGTCGATCGCGAGATCGCGGATCTGTTCGGCGACTTGCGCGATCAGGTGCTGGCCTGCGACGCCGACGGGTGGGACGAAGACCCCGAAGTGCTGCTCGCTGCGGTGATCCTGCTCGATCAGTTCTCGCGCAACATGCATCGCGGGCAGGCGGAGGCGTTCGCCGGCGACGCGCTGGCGCAGCGGCTGGCGCGACTGGCGGTGGCACGCGGTTGGGACGCGCGGATGCCGAAGGAGCATCGCCAATTCCTGTATATGCCGTTCGAGCATGCCGAGGATGCCGAACTCCAGGCGCTCAGCCTGCACTGCTTCGGGCGTCTCGAGGATCACGAATTGCTGGCCTATGCCCGCGATCATGCCGAGGTGTTCCGCCGTTTCGGCCGCTTTCCGGGCCGGAACGAGGCGCTGGGGCGGATTTCCATGCCCGACGAGGTCGACTATCTCAGCCAGCCTGGGTCTGGCTGGTAGCATCGCCGGCCTCGAGGCGCGGACCCGGTTGCAGGATCAGCCGCCGCTCGGCGAGCAGCCGGCGCGCACCGGCAATCGACAGCGGCTTGCCGTAGAGCCATCCCTGCGCCTTGGCACAGCCGATCGCGCGCAGCCGTTCCTCGATCGCGGCGTCTTCCACGCCCTCGGCGGTGATCGGCAGGTTGAGGCTCTCGCCCAGCCGCAGGATGGTGTTGACGATCGCGGCGGAGTCCGGGCTCTGGTTGAGCGAGAGGATGAAGCTCTTGTCGATCTTGATGCGATCGAACGGCAGCGCGCGCAGATGCGCCAGCGACGAATAGCCGGTGCCGAAATCGTCGAGCGCCAGCCGCACCCCCTGGTTCTTGAGGCTGCCGACGATCGACTGGGCAAGGGCCAGATTGTCGAACAGCGCGCTTTCGGTGATTTCCACCTCCAGCCGGCTGGCTGGGAAGCCGGTTTCGGTCAGCACCTTGATGATCTTCTGGGCCAGCCATGCGTCGCGCAGCTGCACCGGCGAGATGTTGACCGACAGGCTGAGACCCGGATCCCAATCGCGCGCAGCGTGAAAGGCCTGGCGCATGATCGACAGCGAAAGGTCACCGATCAGCCCGGTTTCCTCGGCGACCGGGATGAACCGATCGGGCGGGATCATGCCGTGCGTGGAATGCTCCCAGCGTGCCAGCACCTCGAAACCATGCAGGCGTCCGCTCGCCAGATCGACCTGCTGCTCGAAATAGGGGGTGATCTCCTCGCGCGGGATTGCGACGCGCAGGCCGCTTTCGAGCGCGCTGCGGACCTGCAGTGCGCGTTCCATCGCCGGATCGAACCAGGCGAAGCGGTTCTTCCCCGCTTTCTGCGCCTGATGCACCGCGATGTCGGCGGCGCGCAGCAGCGCGTCGATGCTCGGACAATCGAAGTCGGACCTTGCGATACCCAGCGAGCAGCTGATGTGCAGCGAAAGGCCGTCGACCTCGAACGGCTGGGCGAGCCGGGTGACGATACGTTCGGCGACCCGCTCCACGGCCGCGGACTCGCGCGGATCGAACGGGAAGGCGCAGGCGAACTCATCGACGCCGAGCCGCCCGGCCAGTGCCATCGGCGGCAGCGCCTGGGCGACTTCCTGCGCCACCTTGCCGATCAGCGCGTCGCCGATGGCATGGCCGTGCAAATCGTTGATCGCCTTGAACCGGTCCAGGTCGAACACCAGCATCGCCACCGCCTGGCTGCGGCGATGGGCGCGCGCGAACATCGCCGCACCTTCCTCCGTCAGGCTGTTGCGGTTCAGGAAGCCGGTCAGCGGATCGCGGCTGGCAAGGCTGTGCGCGCGCTCGCTCCCCGCGCGTCGCATGGCACGCGCTGCCAGTCGGCGCCCGCACAGGACGATCAGGACGAGATTGAGGGCCTGGCCGCCGAGCAGCCACAGGCTGGGCACCAACTGCTCGATAAGATCAAATGCGATCCCCGCACCGATCGCCAGGCCGAGCAGCGCGGACACGACGCACAGTCCGTTGAATATCGCAGCAGTGCGATCTCTCCGCGGTCGATGCCGCTCCTGATGCTGTTGCCGCGTCATCGACGCACTACGCCCCTCATACTAACGAAGACATGTTTTCCCATGCGAGGCGTGTAGATCGGGTTAAATCCGTAGAGGTTGCGTTTCATCGCCGCTGCCGCTAAGGGGATCCACCGTTCCTCCGTGGACGCGAGACATATGCCACCCCAAGGGGTGACGCCGGCCGACGAGGTTTCGTCCGCCGGCGTGTTTTGCGTTTGGCGGGACAGAGGCTGAATTTGGAGTGACCTGGGCATCATGTTCGAGAGTTTGAGCGATCGGCTGGGCGGCGTCTTTGAGCGCCTGCGCGGACGTGGCGCGCTCAGCGAGGCCGATGTCCGGACCGCGATGCGCGAAGTGCGCGTGGCGCTGCTGGAAGCGGACGTCGCGCTGCCCGTGGCCCGCGAGTTCGTCGACAAGATCACCGAGCAGGCCGTCGGCCAGCAGGTGCTGCGTTCGGTCACGCCGGGCCAGCAGGTCGTCAAGATCGTCCATGACGCGCTGGTCGACATGCTCGGCGCCGATACCGCCGAACTGCACATCGACGTTACCCCGCCGGCCGTCATCATGCTCGTCGGTCTGCAGGGCTCGGGCAAGACCACGACCACCGCCAAGCTTGCCAAGCTGCTGAAGAAGCAGGGCAAGAAGGTGATGATGGCGTCGCTGGACGTCAATCGCCCGGCCGCGCAGGAACAGCTCGCCGTCCTCGGTACGCAGACCGACGTGGCGACGCTGCCGATCGTCACCGGCCAGCAGCCGGTCGATATTGCCCGCCGGGCGCTCCAGTCGGCGAAGCTTCAGGGCTTCGACGTCGTGATGCTCGACACCGCCGGTCGTCTCCACGTCGACCAGGCGCTGATGGACGAGATGAAGGCCGTGGCCGACATCTCGCGCCCCCAAGAAATCCTGCTCGTCGTCGACTCGCTCACCGGCCAGGACGCGGTGAATGTCGCCAGCAACTTCTCGGCGCAGGTGCCGCTGACCGGCGTGGTGCTGACCCGGATGGACGGCGATGCGCGCGGTGGTGCGGCGCTGTCGATGCGCGCGGTCACCGGCCAGCCGATCAAGTTCGCCGGCATGGGCGAGAAGCTCGACCAGATCGAGCCGTTCCATCCGAAGCGGGTCGCCGGCCGCATCCTGGGCATGGGCGACGTCGTCAGCCTCGTCGAAAAGGCCGCGGCGGCGATCGACCAGGAAGACGCCGAGCGCATGGCGAACCGGCTCGCCAAGGGCCAGTTCGACATGAACGACCTGCGCTCCCAGCTGGCGCAGATGCGCAAGATGGGCGGCATCGGCGCGCTGGCGGGGATGATCCCCGGCATGAAGAAGGCGCAGGCCGCGGTCGACCAGGTCGGCGGCGACAAGGTGCTGCTGCGCATGGACGCGATCATCAGCTCGATGACGCCGAAGGAGCGCGCCAAGCCCGAACTGCTCAACGCCAAGCGCAAGATCCGCATCGCCAAGGGCAGCGGTCTGACCGTGCAGGACGTCAACAAGCTCATCAAGATGCATCAGGAGATGCAGACCGCGATGAAGCGCCTGAAGAAGATGGGCGGCCTGAAGGGCATGCTGGGCATGCTCGCCAAGGGCGGTCCGGGCGGCGGCATGGGCGGCATCGGCAACGCGCTGGGCGGCGCCGAGATGGGCGAGATGATGGACAAGGTGGGCGCCGGCCTGCCGGGTCTGCCGGGCGGCGCCAAGCTGCCGCCGGGTTTCGAGAATTTGCTGAAGAAGAAGTAACTTAGTTCAACCTGTTTCAATCGTATCTCTAGAAGGAAGTGAAGTAGAATGGCTCTCTCCATGCGTCTGTCGCGCGGCGGCTCCAAGAAGCGCCCGTACTACCGGATCGTCGTTGCTGACGCCCGTGCGCCCCGCGACGGCAAGTTCATCGAGAAGATCGGCACCTACAACCCGCTGCTCGCCAAGGATTCGCCCGAGCGCGTGAAGCTGGACGGCGAGCGCGCCAAGTACTGGCTGAGCGTCGGCGCGCAGCCGACCGATCGCGTCCTCCGCTTCCTCGACGTCGCCGGCGTCAAGGAGCGTGCGGCCCGCAACAACCCGAACAAGGCCGTTCCGGGCGAGAAGGCCAAGGAGCGCGCCGAGGAGCGTGCCGAGAAGGCCAAGGCAGCCGCCGAAGCCGCTGCCGCCCCGGCCGAAGAGACCGCCGAGGCTTGAGGCTGAACGTCCCTCCCGCCGCGTGCGGGAGGGATGCTTCCTGCGTCGCTCTCCTGCGCCATGGCTGAACCTATGCCCATCTCCAACCGCGGCGACCGCCCGGTGACGCTTGCCGTCGTAATCGGCGCGCACGCCGTTGCCGGCGAGGTGCGGCTGAAGGTCTTTGCGGAGGATCTGGCGGCGCACAAAAGCTTCAACGGCGGCACGCTGACGCTGAAATCGGTGCGCGGGGGATCCAATGGTGTGATCGCCCGCTTCGCCGAAGTTGCCGACCGCAACGCCGCCGAGGCGCTGCGCGGCACCGAACTGACGGTGCCGCGTTCCGCCCTCCCGCCGCTGGCTGAGGGCGAATATTACCATATCGACCTGCTCGACCTGCCCGTGCTGGGTGAGGACGGTGCCGCGATCGGCCGCGTCGTCGCGATCGACGATTACGGCGCGGGCGACGTGATCGAAATCGAGCGGCCCGACGGCAAGCGCTTCATGGTGCCGATGCGGCCCGAGGCGGTGCCGGTGTGGGATGAGACCCGGCTCGTCGTGGTGGCCGCGTTCGTCGAGTAGGAGCGGGGGCGTCTCCCCTAGCATCACGCCATTGTGCCGAAATGGTTCGCCGTTACCTTTTTCCTGTCGTTGTCCGTTCGAATCGAAATGGCGTCAGGTAGATGCGTACCGTTCTTTCCGTGGTTTTCGTGATGGCTGCCCTGGCCTTTGCCCCCGCTGCGCGTGCCCAGGATCCAACGGCGGAAGATCTCCCCTCGCTCAGCTTCGACGCGCACGCGGCGCTCCAATGGATGCCGCTCGACGCAGATGAAGGCGATGGCCTGATCCTGCCGATCATCGTCAACGGTCACAGGACCTATGCAGATGTCGATACGGGATCGACCCTGCCGGGCAGCTTGCTGCTTTCGTCCAAATTGCTGAGCGAGGCGGAAAAGGCCGAGGGCGGGAAGCCGGTCGTCACCGAAGCTTATGGCGGCAGACAATATTATCCCAGGGCGCGCATCGCCGAACTGACCATCGGCGGTATCCACTTGAAGAACGAGCCTGTCACGGTGACGGACCAGCCGTTCGGACGTGACGAGCGGGTCCAAGCTTCGATCGGAATCGAATTCCTCCGCAAATGGGCGCTGCAGGTCGAGTGGCAGCAGCGTCGGGCGCGGTTTCTCATCGGGGGCGATCTTCCGAAGGGCGCGGCGACGATCCCGGTCCGGATCGATCCCAAAAGCCGCTTTGCAACGCTCGACGCGACGATCTGCGGCGTGACCGTCAGGGCGGTGCTCGACAGCGGCACCGACAGCGACCTTCACCTCGTGCCGGAGCGTGAGGAGTTGCAGAGCTGCGTGCACAAGCGAAGCGATATTCGAAGCGTCGGCAGCGGCGGCCCGCTGATAAAAGGCTGGGTCAGTATCCCGTCGATCGGGATCGGCGGAGTCCGGCGCGGGCCGATTTTCGCCTCGATCGATCCGGCGGGCGGGCCGCTTTCCGGCCAGGGTTTCGCTGCATCGGTCGGATATGGTGTGTTGCGGCGATCCAGCTTCGTGCTCGACGCAGGCGGGGGTGGGTTGCTCCTCTATGGGCAGGATCGAGCCGCAGACGTGCTCGATCCCAGCCATATCGGGATCCAGTTCCGCAAGGATCTCGACGGATTGCGGATTACCCATCTGATGCTGGGCTCCCCGGCGTCGGAGACGACCTTGAAGCCGGGGGAGCGGATCTGCGCGCTCAACGGCCGTACCATCGCCGAGCTCAAGGGACGGTATGGCGCCATCAATCCGCCCGTCGGGCAGACGGTGCAGGTCCGCATCTGCGGCGGGGAAACGGTGTCGATCGTCGCGCGGGATTATCTCGGTGCTGCCGAACTCTCGGCGCGCTTTGCGTCTGCGCCACCGCTGCCGGCCGTCGAGCCGGTCGGCGCCGGGCGGGTGACGGAAGCATTCGATCGGTGCACCACGGCGTCGGGTCGCGATGCTGCCGATGCCTGTTCCATCGTGCTGAACGCGCCCGGTATCGGCGCCTTCTGGAAAAGCATGGCTCGGGCGCGGCGGAGCGCGGCGTTGCCCGGCCTTGCCGGCCCCGGACAATGAGGTCGGAAGCCTCTAGCGCCACAGCGGCGTCTCCGCATTGAGCATGTTCCGGATCGTCGTCGCCGCCACGCCTGCTTCGCCCATCGCGTGGCTGATCTGGTCGAGTCCCTTGGCGACGTCGCCCGCCGCGAACAGGCCGGGGAGCGAGGTGCGCTGGTGGTCGTCCACCTCGAGACAGCCGCTGTCGTCGGCACGTGCGCCCGCTTCCACCGCCAGTTCGGAGCGAATGTGCGAGCCCAGCGCCGGGTAGAGACTGTCAAAGGCCATGCGACCGGCTGTGGTCGAAAGCGCGAGCCGGTCGCCTTCGATCGCCCAGCCAGTGGCGGGGCCGTCGACCAGTGCGACGCCGGCTGCCGCCAGCTGCGCCAGCTGGTCCGGCGGTAGGTTGTGGCGATCGGGGGCGATCAGCGTGACGTCCCGGGTAAAGCTGCGCACGAACAGTGCCTCGCGCGCGCCATGTTCGCCGGTGCCGTATATGGCGACACGCCGGTCGGTGACTTCATAGCCGTCGCAGACCGGGCAGTAGCGGATCCGGCCTTGCGCCAGCGCGGCATCGTGAAGTGCATCGGGCATGGGCGGGCGATGGTTGATGACGCCGGTGGCGAGCAATACCGAACGCGCGCCAATCTCGCGGGCGCCGACCGTCGCCGCGAAGCCGTTTTCCAGCACGCGCAGTCCCGTCACCTTCGCCGCTTCGCGCACGGTGCCGTATTTCTCGGCCTGGGCGCGCATCGCGGCGAGCAGGTCGAGGCCGGAGATGCCTTCGGGATAGCCGGCATGGTTGTGCGTGCAGGGGATCAGCGCGGCGCGGCTCGATCCGCAATCGAACAGGCGGATCTTCAGGAGGTAGCGGCTGAGATAGATGGCCGCGGTAAGCCCCGCCGGACCGCCGCCGATGATGATGCAATCGTCCATCGCGCGCCAGCGCTTGGGCTTGCGACAGGTTCCGCGATCCGGTGTAGGGCAGGGCATGGCCGCGCCCGACTATCTGCTCGATACCTGCGTCTGCATCCGCCTGCTGCGGGGCGGCGGTGCGCCGGTCGCGCGGCGGATCGCTGCGGCGGTGCCCGGTGCAATTGCGCTTTCTGCGATCAGTCTTGCCGAGTTGATGGATGGGGGCGGAGAGGGCGCGTCGCTCGATGCGCTGCTGGCCCAGTTACCCGTCCTGGCGTTCGATGCTTCAGCGGCGCGTGCCTTTCCGGCTGCCCGCGCTGCCCGTGGCCGGCATGACCGGTTGATCGCGGCGCATGCGCTGGCGCTGGGGGCGACGCTCGTCACGCATAACGTGCGGGACTTTCGGGCGGTGCCGGGGCTGCGGATCGAGGACTGGTTCTGACCGCGTTGCGGTTTCGCGGTGATTGTATATACGGGATGTATATACGGAGGCAGCACATGGGCGAGGAATATCGCGCCAGGATCTTCAAGTCGGGCAACTCGCTGGCGCTGCGCCTGCCCAAGGCGCTGGGCCTGAAGGAAGGCGCAGAAGTGGTGCTGCGCGAGGAGCGCCGGGGCTTCTCGGTCGAGCCGGTGGATAGCGAGGAGACGATCGGGGGTGACTGGATCGGTGCGCTACCGTGGCTGAAGCCAATTCCGCCGGAAGACCGCGAACTCGAAACGCGCGAGCTCGATTGGGATATGCGCAAGCTACGGCGCGATGACTGACCCGGCCTTTCTGCTCGACAGCAATATCTGCATCTATCTGCTCCAGGGCGGGCTCGATCGGCTCAACGCCCGCGTTCGTGCGCAGGCCAGGGGCAGCTTGGCGCTATCCGCGATCAGCTATGCGGAAATCCGACTTGGCGTTCGCGATGCGCGAGCGGAACAGGCGCTCGCATCGTTCCTGCGCGACGTTATGCTTCTGCCGTTCGACGCCGCCGCCGCCGAGGCCTTTGCTCGGCTGCCGTTCCGCCGCGCGCGGCTGGACCGGCTGATCGCCGCGCAGGCGCTGGCCGCCGGACTGACACTGATCACCAACAACGAACGGGATTTCGCCGACATCCCCGACCTCAAACTCGAGAACTGGACGCTGTGACCTTCGCTGCCACCATCCTGACGCTGTACCCCGAGATGTTCCCCGGGCCGCTCGGCATTTCGCTTGCCGGGCGGAGCCTGCGCGAGGGGCTGTGGACGCTCGACACCGTGCAGATCCGCGACTTCGCCACCGACAAGCATCGCTCGGTCGACGATACCCCGGCGGGCGGCGGGGCGGGGATGGTGCTGCGTGCCGATGTGCTCGCCTCGGCGATCGACAGCGTCGCGCGCGAGGGCAGGCCGCTGCTCGCGATGACACCGCGCGGACGACCGCTCACCCAGGACCGGGTGCGCGATCTCGCCGCAGGTCCAGGCGCGATCGTGCTGTGCGGCCGGTTCGAAGGATTCGACGAGCGCGTCTTCGAAGGCCGCGGCATCGAGGAAGTCTCGATCGGTGACTATATCCTTTCTGGTGGCGAGATGGCGGCGCTGACGCTGCTCGATGCTTGCATTCGGCTCGTTCCCGGCGTAATGGGCGCGGCTTCCAGCGGTATGGACGAGAGCTTCGAAACGGGGCTGCTCGAATATCCGCAATATACCCGACCTGTCGAATGGGAAGGGCGCACGATCCCCGAAGTGCTGCGATCGGGGGATCATGCGAGGATCGAGGCCTGGCGTCGCGCCATGGCGGAGACCGATACACGGCTAAGGAGGCCGGATCTGTGGGAGCGCCACGAGGGCGCTCGGGTCCAGTCTCCCTCTGGCGCGCGGCGCAAACATGGGACTGACTGAGATGAACATCATCCAGACGCTCGAAGCAGAGCAGATTGCCAAGTTCACCGAAGCCAAGAAGATTCCTGAATTCCGTCCGGGCGATACCGTCCGCATCGGTGTGAAGGTCGTCGAAGGCGAGCGCACCCGCGTGCAGAATTTCGAAGGCGTGTGCATCGCTCGTTCGAACAAGGGCATGGGTTCGAACTTCACCGTCCGCAAGATCTCGTTCGGTGAAGGCGTGGAGCGCGTATTCCCGCTCTATTCGCCGAACATCGATTCGATCGAGGTCGTGCGTCGCGGTGTCGTGCGTCGTGCGAAGCTCTACTATCTGCGTGGTCGTACCGGTAAGTCGGCGCGTATCGCCGAGCGCCGCGATACCCGCACCGAGGCGCAGGCCGCCGAATAAGGCCGGCCTTCCCAGGACGCGAAGGGCGTGCGGACCGGCTGGTTCGCACGCCCTTTTCATATGCAATCCCGGAGCGCGGCTCCAGGGGGGGGTGGGCGGACCCCGCGTCGGGCCAGCCGTCGCCAAGTCGGCGGCGGACGCGGTCGAGGCCCATGGTTCCCCTAGGGCCGCAGTCCGTGTTCGTCGAAGCAGCATGGTGACGGGGCAGGGAAGGCGCCGAGCGGCGCGCGGGCTGAGGACACAGGATCTTCAGCGCATAGAGGGCCATCGCCCCGGTGCTGGCCGGCACCACCGCGATGCAGAAACGCGCCGCAGACGATTCCGTCCCGGCGCATCGATGTGGAAGGGAAAGGGGCGGCCGTTCACGCGGCTGCGCGGAAGCTCTGGTTCTGCAGGACTGCCCGACCGCGCGCGGTAAGGGCCGCGTCGCGAACCTCCGGGCCGCCGATACCGATCAGCAGCGCCTCATAGGCAAGCAGGCCACGATCACAGAGACCCTGGACGGCGGCGATGAACGCGTGGTGATGATCCAGCGACGCGCCGAGGTTGAGTGCCGTCGGCGTCAGGGTTGCGCTTCCCGGCCAGCTGCGCTGCAGCACGCCGGCGATCGCGGCGATGCAGCGCGTATCGAGTGCGCCAAGCGCCTCGCCGGCTTCCCCGCTCATCGACATCAGGTTCTCCTCAACAACATGGTCCGCATGCCGTTCGGCTGCACGGAAGAGCCGAAATGGCTCTACCCGACGAGGTGCTCGAAACTGCATGTATCAGAACCACGCCATCGACCCTTGGCCGGTTCCGCAACATTCCTAACCCGCCCGCGGTGCGAATCGGCTTTTCCGTATTCGCACGCGTGCTGTGGCGCATCATTTACGCTGCTAGGCAAAATCTGCCTAGATGTGGTTTAGGTCCGAAACGAATTTACCGGTTGATAACTCCTTCGTGCCGTCTCGTTCTGGAACAGGGTGGCCGCTCGATCCTGGTGCAAAAGCCGATGGTACATTCCCGTACTGCACCAAAGTGCGCGAGTCGCATACGGTGCAACCGTTTTCACCAGGGTATGTCTATGTCGAGTTGGAGTTTGGCCGGTTCAACGTCGGCGAATCGGTCCGCGCAGGACGTCGATGCCGAAATCGGGGCGGAAGAGAGCCGGATCGTACGGGCAGCGGTGGCGCTGCTGCGCGCGGAGGTGGCCGTTCTCAAGGCCGGCGCGCGCATCGTGCTTGCCGCGGCCGACGGTGTCGATCCCGAAGAGTCGGCGCGGCGACTGGCAGACCCGGTAGAGGCGCTTGCCCTTGGGTACCGGAGCCAGCTTTCGGTGCCCTTGTGGCGCGATGGGCGCAGGATCGGTGCCCTGGCCGTGCTCGGCCGCAACGAGCGCGATTTCGACGACGCGGATATCGCTCTGCTCCGGGCCCTTGCCGGGTGCCTGGACCGCGCCGTGTGCAGCATTCACTGACTGCCGGAAGCGGCTGCCGGCCGGCGCGGTTCAGTTGGCGCGATCGCCCTCGCGGGCAAGCATGGCGCGGCCCCGTGCAGTGAGGGTCGCATCGACCAGCATCGGTCCGTCGCTGTTGAAGACCAGGGCTTCGTAGCTCAGAAATCCCGCATCGCTGAGCCATTCGACAAGGCCCAGAAAGTCAGCGGCACCCGTCTCCTGGCCGCCGAGTCCGACATCGGCCGGCGTCAACAAGGTAGAACGGGGCCAATGCTCTTGCAGCAACCGTGTGGCGCATTCTACCGGAGCACCCGTACGCATCCTGGCAAGACGATCCACCGACATGCGGTACTTCTCCTGATCGGTTGAGCGCACCTCACTCCGCGCCTCCACCGGAGGCTGCGGTCTTTCCCGCAACTTACGTGAATGGCATATTAACATAATTTAGTCTGCCGTCGAGGCTGTTTATTCGCGTTGGTGAAGGTCTTTCATTCGACTATGCTTTTGTGAGGCATATAAGCGACTTGCGGCGGCGTTTGAGGGCGTTTGGGCTGCATCGCATCGGGGCTGGATGCGGAGGGCGTTTCATCTGCCGCGATAATGCGCGGGGCCTTTACGCGGCGGGTTCCGGCGATAAACCATCGCCACCGGGCCAATGGGTGCCGGCGTGGCGGAGTGTTGGATGCGCAAATGGATGCTGGGCGTTGCCGGGGCGGCGATCGCAATGGGGGTGAGCATGACTGAGGCCGCGGCGCAGGCGCAGTCCGCGCAGCCGCTCACGCTGCAGCGACTCTTCGGCAGCCCTGCGCTGGATGGACCCGCCCCCCGGGCGGTGCAGCTGTCGCCCGACGGCAAGTATCTGACGCTGCTGCGCAACCGCGACGATGACCGCGAGCGCTATGATCTCTGGGCGCTGGATACCGCGAACGGCCAGTGGCGCATGCTGGTCGATTCGAAGAAGCTCGGCTCCGGCGCGGAATTGTCCGAAGCGGAGAAGATGCAGCGAGAGCGGGCGCGCATCGGCGGCACCAAGGGCATCGTCAGCTATGACTGGGCGCCCGACGGGCGTTCGATCCTGGTCCCGCTGGACGGCGAGCTTTTCCGCGCGCGGCTGACGGGCGAGGTCGACAAGCTGCCCGCCGCTGCGGGGCCCAAGCTCAACGCGGCGCTGAGTCCGGCGGGCAGGTTCGCCAGCTACCTGCAGGACCAGAACCTCGTCGTCATGGACCTGAACAGCGGCAAGGCGACCCGGGTCACGCCCGACGGCGCCGGCACCGTGCACTGGGGCGAGGCGGAGTTCGTGGCGCAGGAGGAGATGGCGCGCAGCGACGGCTATTGGTGGGCGCCGAACGACGCCTATGTCGCGGTCGAGCGGTTCGACGAGGCGCCCGTGGGCATCGTCACCCGCGCAGCGATCGGCACCGAGGGCACCAGCATCGTCCAGCAGCGCTACCCCAAGGCGGGCACGCAGAATGCCCTGGTCGAACTCTATGTGGTCGATCCGAACGGGCAGAAGCGGGTGAAGGTGGATCTGGGCGCCGATCCCGACATCTATCTGGCGCGCGTCGATTGGGCGGCGGACGGCAAGACGCTGTATGTCCAGCGCGAGAACCGGGCGCAAACCCAGCTCGATCTGCTCGCGGTCGATCCCGCCACCGGCGCGGCGCGCGTGCTGTTCAGTGAGAAGGCTGCCCCGAAAAGCTGGATCAACCTCAGCTACGGCCTCAAGCCGCTCGACGACGGCAGCCTGATCTGGTGGTCCGAGCGCGACGGCCACGGCCATCTCTATCGCTGGCAGGCGGGCAAATTCACCCAGCTGACCAAGGGCCCGTGGGAAGTAGCGCCCGACGGCATCAGCGTCGATCAGAAGCACGGACGCCTGTATTTCCAGGGCAACAAGGACGATCCGCTGGAGCGGCACCTCTACTGGATCGACTATCGCAAGCCCGCCGCGATCACCCGGTTGACCGAGCGCGGCTGGTGGAACGGCGCCAGCATGGATGCCAGCGGCACCCGCGCGATCGTCAGCCGATCGAATCCCAACCAACCGCGCCAGGTCTATCTGGCCGATGCCGACGGCAAGCGGATCGCCTGGGTGCAGGAAAATGCGGTCAGCGATCCCAAACACCCCTACCAGCCCTATCTGGCGGCGCATCGGGAGCGGACCTTCGGCACGATCAAGGGGCCCGACGGCACCGACCTGCATTGGGAGATGATCACCCCCAAGCTGGAGCCGGGCAAGCGCTACCCCGTGTTCTTCCAGCATTATGGCGGGCCGCATTCGCAGACGGTCAGCCGCGCCTGGGGCGGCTCGCTCCAGCAATATCTGGTGCAGCACGGCTATATCTGGTTCCAGATCGACAATCGAGGTTCGGCCAATCGCGGCGTCGCGTTCGAGAGTGCGATCTGGCACGCGATGGGCAGCGTGGAAGTGCAGGACCAGTTGGCCGGCGCCAACTACCTCAAGACGCTGCCGTTCGTCGATGCGAAGCGCATCGCCACCTATGGCTGGTCCTATGGCGGCTACATGACGCTGAAGATGCTGGAGGCGGCGCCGGGTACCTTCGCCGCCGGCATTTCGGGCGCGCCGGTGACCAGGTGGGAATTGTACGACACCCATTATACCGAACGCTACATGGGCGATCCGCGCCAGGTGCCGGAGGCCTACAAGGCGTCGAGCACGCTGGGCGATGCGGCGAAGATCACCGATCCGCTGCTGATGATCCACGGCATGTCGGACGACAATGTCGTGCTGGAGAACGGTACCGCCATGTATGCGGCGCTGCAGCAGCAGAAGGTGCCGTTCGAAATGATGCTCTATCCCGGCCAGACGCACCGGGTAGGCGGCCCGGGCATCAGCGAGCATCTGTGGAACACGATCCTTGGCTTCCTTGATCGCGCATTGACCAAGTAAGGCCTTAGGAACGCACACGGATACGTAAAAGTC
The DNA here is from genome assembly GCF_001598435.1 of Sphingomonas pituitosa NBRC 102491. Taxonomy (GTDB): domain Bacteria; phylum Pseudomonadota; class Alphaproteobacteria; order Sphingomonadales; family Sphingomonadaceae; genus Sphingomonas; species Sphingomonas pituitosa. The sequence goes on along the minus strand of NZ_BCYY01000001.1, from coordinate 377,046 downwards.
CGGGGGCGCGTCGCGGCAAAGCGGCGCGCCCCTTCTTCTATAATGCGCGGATGGGAGATCTGCGCCCCTCCTGGGGCGCCTAGGAGGAACTGAGCGTGCAAATCCTGGCCAATCTCAAAATTCAGTTCAAGATCATGATGATGCTGGGTCTACTTGGCATCGTGACTTTGGGCGTCGCCTGGTATGGCGGGCGCGTCATGCGGTCGATCGACGACGGTTATTCGCAATTGACCGACGTGAAGATGCCGGACACCGCAAAGCTGATCCGGGTGAACCGCCTCGGCTTCGCGATGATGTACAGCGGCTACAAGACGCTCGCCTATGACGGCGCCTCGTCGCAGGCCAAGAAGGCGGCAGCGGACGAGCTCGACGCGTACAAGCAGGCCAAGCAATATCTGGACGAAGTGGCCGCCACCGAAAAGGATGCAGCCGCCGAAGTTCAGGCGATCGAAGCAGTGCTGGACGAGCTGCAGTCGGTGCTCTTGCCGGCCGTCGAGATGGGCCTTGCCAACAACAACGCGGCGGCGCAGGTGCAACTCGCAAAGGCCGACGGCATTGCGGAAGCGCTTACCAAAAAAACGCGGGCGTACAATGATCGCCGCGTCGCGGACGGCAAGGCGCAGTCCGATTCCATGAGCGCCACCGTCGCCAGCTCGGTTTGGATGCTTCTGGGCATTGCCGTGATCGCGATCGTCGGCGCCATGGGCCTGGCCGTCTTCGTAACGCGTTCTCAGATCTCCGGTCCGCTGGAACGGCTGCAGGACTCGATGCGGGGCCTTGCGAGCGGCAACAACCATGTCGAGGTGCCCGGCACCCAGCGCGGCGACGAAGTCGGCGCGATGGCCAAGTCGGTGCTCGTCTTCAAGGAAGCCGCGATGCGCCAGGAAGAGCTGGCCGAGGCCAAGAAGCGTGCCGATGCAGCGCAGCAGATCGTCGTCGAGACGCTCGAGGATCGCCTCGGCAAGCTCGCCAGCGGCGACCTGACCGCGTCGATTGAAACGCGCTTCGACCCCGAATATGAAGGGCTTAAGCAGAACTTCAACGCCGCCGTCAACTCGCTGCGCGAACTGATCACCGCGGTGATCGAGAGCGCCGAGACGATCTCGACCGGCTCGGCCGAGATCGCGCAGGCCAGCGAGGATCTTGCCCGCCGCACCGAAGGCGCCGCCGCCAGCCTGGAAGAAACCTCGGCCGCCGTCAGCCAGATGGATCAGCGGATCAAGGCGACCGCTACCGCCTCGGTTAAGACCGTCGAGCGCGCGACCGGCGCCATCGGCGTCGTGGATTCGGGCCGCAGCGTCGCGGACGAGGCGATGCAGGCGATGACCCGCGTGTCCGAAAGCGCCAAGGGCATCGACAACGTGATCGAAGGCCTCGACAAGATCGCCTTCCAGACCCGCGTTCTCGCGATGAACGCGGCGGTCGAGGCCGGCCGTGCGGGTGAGGCGGGCCGCGGCTTTGCGGTCGTCGCCGACCTCGTTTCGGCCCTGGCAATGCGCGCCGAAGAGGAAGCGGGCCGCGCCCGCGACCAGCTGACCGCGACGCAGACCGACATCAACGCCGCGGTCGACATGGTTCGCCGCGTCGACAGCGCGCTCGGCGCGATCGTCGGCGACGTCAACGAGGTCCATTCGCTGCTCGAGACGATGGCCCGGGATAACCAGGTCCAGGCGACCGCGGTTACCCAGGTGGCGACGGCGGTGAACAGCATCGACCAGACGACCCAGCAGAATGCGGCAATGGTGGAAGAGACCTCGGCCGCCGCGCGCAACCTGAGCTCGGAAGTCAACGCGCTGACCGAGCAGGCCTCGCGTTTCAACGCCGGCGACCGCAGCCACCGCAAGCCGGCCCGGTCGAAGGTCCATGCGTTGCCGGTCGCGTCGAACGCGCCGCACGTCGCCACCGTTACCGCCGTGCGCCAGACCAGTGCCGAAGTCGAGGAATGGGCCAGCTTCTGAGGCCCGATTCTTCCGACTCGACGTGGCATTAACCAAACTATAGGCTCGCCTTCGTCTTACGACGGGGGCGAGCCATGGCATTGGAAGCAGCGGCGCAACTTGCGCCGGTACAAAGCAAGGCGCGGATCGACATTCTCGACATCTTGCGTGGTCTCGCCATTCTCGGCATTTTTTTCATGAACATACCGTTCGAAGGTCAGACGACCGTGGTGATGTTCAACCGCATGCAAATGATCGGCTGGGCGCCGCTGGACCAATGGAGCTGGGCCATTGTTCAGGTTGCACTGGAAGGCACCCAGCGCGGTGTGCTGGAGATTCTGTTCGGCTGCGGCCTGATGGTGCTGGCATCGCGCGCGATGCGGCCGGACGGACCCGTTGCCGTTGCGGACCTGTATTGGCGGCGCAACCTGTGGCTGCTGGGGTTCGGGCTGCTCGACATCTTCGTGTTCCTGTGGACCGGCGACATCCTCCACATCTATGCGCTAGCGGCGCTGTTCCTCTTTCCGTTCCGGCTGCTGGGCCCGCGCCTATTGCTCGCGCTGGGATCGCTGTTCGCGCTCGGCATGGCGGTGAGCGGCGTGCCGATCTATCTCGATCGGGCCGAACTGGTAGCCGCGGTTCCGGTGATCGAGAAGAAGGTCGCCGCGCACCAGCCGCTGACGAAGGACGAGCAGGCCAAGCAGAAGGATTGGCAAAAGCTGCTGGAACGCCGCGCGACCGGCGGCGCCGAGGTGAAGAAGGTCCGCGAGATGGAAAAGCAGGGCCATAGCGGCAGCTTCCTTGCCTATGCCGGCATGTATATCGGATTCTACTTCGAGTTCATGGCGCCGCAGATCGGGCTCAGTATCGCGGAGGCCTTTTGCATGATGCTGGTGGGTATCGCGCTGTGGAAGTGGCGGGTGGTGCAGGGCGGACGCAGCACGCGCTTCTACGTGATCCTGCTGCTGGGCTGCTATGTGCCCGGCCTGATCGCACGCGCCATCGGCGCGCATGAGGCCCTGTCGCCCGTGCCGATCGTCCACAGCTACTGGATCACGCAGGAGCCGGCGCGGATCCTGGTCTCGATCGGGCATGTCGCGCTGGTCAACCTGATGGTGCGCAGCGGGGTGGGGCAGGCGGTGCTCGCGCCGTTCAAGGCCGCGGGGCGCACGGCCTTCTCGCTCTATTTCCTCCAGCAGTTCATCGCCATCTACATCCTGTTCGCGCCCTGGGGACCGGGGCTTTGGGGCAAGCTCAGCTGGAGCGGACTGTATGGCATCGTGCTGGCGGTGCTGGTGTTCGAGGTGATCGTCGCGAATCTGTGGCTGCGGGCGTTTGCGATGGGACCGATGGAATGGGCGTGGCGTTCGCTCGCCTATGTGCAGTGGCAGCCGTTCCGACGGCGCCGTGGGGCAGGGCCGGAGCCAGGATGGGCTGCGGCATGAAGTTGCGCAAAAAGAGGCTCGCCACGCAGCTTTGTTTCTGCTAGTGGCGGCCGCGATGCTTCGAAAACGCGCCAAATCCACGCGAATTACCCCGCGCCCGTAATCCGGGCGCGATAGCTGCGCTTGTGCAGCGAAGCAGCGGAATGCTGGTGCATTCCATCTTCCATCCCCACTAAAGAGCACGCACGCCGCTTCACGTCGGCGTTCGGAGGAAAGAGGTACAAATGGGCTACCGTGTCGTCGTCGCAGGCGCCACCGGCAATGTCGGTCGCGAAATGCTCAACATCCTGGCCGAGCGGGAATTCCCGATCGACGATCTCGCCGTGCTGGCGTCGTCGCGCTCGACCGGCGACATGGTCGACTTCGGCGAGACCGGCAAACAGTACAAGGTCCAGAACATCGAGCATTTCGATCCCACCGGCTGGGACATGGCGCTGTTCGCGATCGGCTCCGAAGGCAGCGCGAAGTACGCGCCGAAGTTCGCCGCCGCCGGCTGCACGGTGATCGACAATGCCTCGCTCTACCGCATGGACCCGGACGTGCCGCTGATCGTGCCGGAAGTGAACCCGGAGGCGATCGACGGCTACAAGGTCCGCAACATCATCGCCAACCCGAACTGCTCGACCGCGCAGATGGTGGTGGCGCTGAAGCCGCTGCACGACGCCGCGAAGATCAAGCGCGTGGTGGTCGCGACCTACCAGTCGGTGTCGGGCGCCGGGAAGGCGGGCATGGACGAGCTGTTCAACCAGAGCCGCGCGATCTTCGTCGGCGACCAGGTCGAGCCGTCCAAGTTCACCAAGCAGATCGCCTTCAACGTGATCCCGCACATCGACAGCTTCCTCGACGACGGCTCGACCAAGGAAGAGTTCAAGATGGTCGCCGAGACCAAGAAGATCCTCGATCCCAAGGTCAAGGTCAGCGCGACCTGCGTGCGCGTGCCGGTGTTCGTCGGCCATTCGGAAGCGATCAACATCGAGTTCGAGAACGAGATCTCGGCCGAGGAAGCGCAGAACATCCTGCGCGAGGCGCCGGGCATCATGCTGGTCGATAAGCGCGAGGATGGCGGCTACGTCACGCCGATCGAGTGCGTCGGCGAATACGCCACCTATGTCAGCCGCGTCCGCGAGGATTCGACCGTGGAGAACGGCTTGTCGCTGTGGTGCGTGTCCGACAACCTTCGCAAGGGCGCCGCGCTCAACGCGGTGCAGATCGCGGAGCTGCTCGGCCGCCGGCACCTGCAGAAGGCGTGATCTTTCGCATCTCCTCCCTCGGCGAAGCCGGGGGAGGAGATGCTTTTCTCACAGCCGCGGCAGGGTCACCCCGCGCTGGCCCATATATTTGCCGGCGCGGTCGGCATAGCTCGTCTCGCAGGGCTGTTCGCCCTTGAGGAACAGGAACTGGCACGCGCCTTCGTTGGCGTAGATCTTGGCCGGCAGCGGCGTGGTGTTGGAAAACTCCAGCGTCACATGGCCTTCCCATTCGGGTTCCAGCGGCGTCACGTTCACGATGATCCCGCAGCGCGCATAGGTCGACTTGCCGAGGCAGATCACCAGCGTGTCGCGCGGCACGCGGAAATACTCCACCGTGCGGGCCAGCGCGAAGCTGTTCGGCGGGATCACGCAGACATCGGTCTTGCGATCGACAAAGCTGTTCGCGTCGAAATTCTTCGGATCCACCACCGCGCTGTCGACATTGGTGAAGATCTTGAACTCGTCCGCCACCCGCGCGTCATAGCCGTAGGAGGAGAGGCCGTAGCTGATGCAGCCCTCGCGCCGCTGGCTCTCGACGAAGGGCTCGATCATGTTGTGGTTGAGCGCCTGCTCGCGAATCCAGCGGTCGGATAGAATGGACATGGCGCGGGTAGTGCGGGGGAGGGGGCGCGGCGTCAAGTTTGGGGGCGGCCGGCACCTCTCCCCCATCGTCATTACGGCGAAAGCCCAAATCCATTGAGGTCTCCGTCGCGGCCCTTTCTCCAGCCGAGTGGCGAATGGATCCCGGCTTTCGCCGGGATGACGGCTTCCTAAAGAGCGATGGCTCCCCTTCAAACGATCCCCAGATCGCCCGGCCCGAACGCGTGCGGCAGCAGCTCGGACAGGCGGTAGCTTGCCACCGCGTCGCCCTCGGCCGCGCCGCAATGGACGGGCAGGTCGCGCTTGCCGAGCTGCGCTGCCTCGTTGATCACCTGCCGGCAGCGGCCGCAGGGGCTGACCGGCGTCAGGCCCGTGGGCACCCCGTCCGGACCGATCGGCCCGCCGATCACCGCGATCTCCGCCACGTCGCGCAGGCGACCCTGCGCCGAGACCGTCGCCAGCGCCACCGTCTCGGCGCAGAGCGACAGGCCGTAGCTGGCATTCTCGAAATTGGCGCCCGTCACCACCGTGCCGTCGGTCAGCAGCACCGCCGCGCCGACGCCGAAGTTCGAATAGGGCGCGTGCGCATGGCGCGCGGCGGTGCGGGCGGCTGCGATCAGCGCGCGGGTGTCGGTGGTCATGAAACTCATCCCTTGATGTGAAGCACGCAGATCAGCGTGAACAGCCGCCGCGCGGTATCGAAATCGATATCGATCTTCCCCTCCAGCGCGGTGCGGAGCAGCTCGGCGCTGTCGTTGTGGATGCCGCGCCGGGCCATGTCGACCGTCTCGATCTGCGCGGGCGTCGATGCGCGGATCGCCTGGTAATAGCTGTCGCAGATCGCGAAATAGTCGCGGATCGGCCGGCGGAAGCGGGCGAGGCCGAGCACGATCGTCTCCAGCAGGCTGTCGTCGGCGCGCTTGATCGAAAGCGCGAGCCGGCCTTCCTCCACGCTGAGGTGCAGCTTGTACGGCCCGGCATAGCCATCGGCATGCGCACGCTGGGAGGCGAAGTGATTGTCCTCGAGCAGATCGTAGATCGCGATCCGCCGTTCCTGCTCGATATCGGCCGAGCGCCACAGGATGGTGCGCTCGTCGAGGGTCACGTCGATGATCCGCGGATCGGCCATAGGCCGCAGCTTTGGAAGCATTCCCCGTTTTCCACAAGCCATGCCGGTTGCCGTACCCCCCGCAGTGGCCGATGAGGAACGCATGGCACAGCCGATTCCCTTTCCTGCACCCGAGCCCCAAGAGGGCCTGAGTCTCCCGCAAAATGTCGAAGCCGAAGCAGCCCTGCTCGGCGCGATGATGATCGACAACCGAGTCGCCGAGGACGTGCTCCAGAAGCTGCGACCCGAACATTTCTTCGAGCCGCTGCACGGCCGCATCTATGAGCAGATCACGGTGCTGGTGGGCGACAACCGCCTCGCCACCCCGGTGACGCTGCGCCCGCTCTTCGCCCACGACGTGGCGATGAAGGAGCTGGGCGGCCCGGCCTATCTCGCCCAGCTGACCGGCAACCCGGCCAGCCTGATCGGCGCGCGCTCCTTCGCCGACCAGATCTACGATCTCGCCCAGCTGCGCGCGCTGGTCGATGTGGGCCGCGGCATGGTGGAGGGCGCGCTCGACACCAGCCAGGACATCAATCCCTCCAAGCAGATCGAGCAGGCCGAGCTCAAGCTCTACCAGGTCGCCGAGCAGGGCGATACCGATGCGGGCGTGAAGTCCTTCACCCGCGCCGCGACGCTGGCGGTGAAGCAGGCCGAAAAGGCGATGAACTCGGGCGGCGGCATCTCGGGCATCACCACCGGGCTGAGCGACCTCAACGCCTCGACCGGCGGTTTCAACCGATCGGATCTGCTGATCCTCGCCGGCCGACCGGGCATGGGCAAGACCTCGCTCGCCACCAACATCGCGTTCAACGCCGCCAAGCGCTACATGGACGATCTCGACGCCGGGATCGCCGAGGACAAGTCGATCGGCGCGCCGGTGGCGTTCTTCAGCCTCGAAATGTCGGCCGACCAGCTGGCGATGCGTATCCTGTCCGAGCAGGCCGAGGTCGTCTCGGAAAAGCTGCGTACCGGCCAGCTGAGCAACGCCGAGTTCCAGAAGTTCGCGCGCGCCGCGGGCGATCTGGAACGGCTGCCCTTGTTCATCGACGATACGCCGGGCCTCACCATCGCGGCCCTTCGCACCCGCGCGCGGCGGCTGAAGCGCCAGCACAAGATCGGCATGGTGATCGTCGACTATCTCCAGCTGCTCACCGGTTCGGCCAAGGCCTCGGGCGACGGGCGCGTGCAGGAAATCTCGGAGATTTCGCGCGGCCTGAAGACGCTGGCCAAGGAACTCCACGTGCCCGTGCTGGCGCTCTCCCAGCTGAGCCGCGCGGTGGAAAGCCGCGAGGACAAGCGCCCGCAGCTCTCCGACCTTCGCGAATCCGGCTCGATCGAGCAGGACGCCGACATCGTGCTGTTCGTGTATCGCGACGAATATTATCACGACTTCAAGGCGCCGACGAAGGTCCCCGACGGCACCGAGACCGCCGAGGAGCGCATGGCCTATGAGGAATGGCAGGCCAAGCAGCTGGAAGTGGCGAACAAGGCGACGGTGATCATCGCCAAGCAGCGCCATGGTGCCACGGGCTCGGTGCATATGCGGTTCGACCGGCAGTTCACCAAGTTCAGCGATCTGGCGCCGGAGGGGTATTGAGAAGGACTAGCGGAGCAGCCTGCCAAGCCCCTCCCCTTCAGGGGAGGGGTTGGGGTGGGGGACACCACTTGGAGCGCGGGATTCGTTTCCCGGTCATGCCCCACCCCCAACCCCTCCCCTGAAGGGGAGGGGCTTAGCAGGCTGCTTCATTAGCCTTCGTTTCGAGGCGGGACCATAATCGACAGGTCCACACGGAAGAGCTCTGGTAAGGTCTCAAGAGTCTTGAGTGACCAGGCTGGATAATCCAGCAACCTTCTAAGCTGATCTGGATCTGGCTTGAGGCCCTCACTTCGCGCAGCCATGGCGATCGCTCTATCCGCTCGAGCAGCGTTTCCCTTGTTCCAAAAGCCTACTAGATTTTCATAAACTTTAGGATCGCTGAAGAGAAACTGGCTCTCACGCATCTTTGTTCCAAATGATCTTATGCGCTCCTCTGCGCCTAAGTCGGAATCTGGTAAAGCCGTGATATGGATCAGAAATTCGGTCGTAACTTCGAAAGTTTCGAGGCGCCTTTGGAATAGATCTGCTCGCAGCTTTGATTCTTCGAGTTCAACCTGTCGACTCAAGACTTCTGATTGCTTTTCAGATATGTCTGCCTGTCGCTTGGCTATGCCCGCTTGCTTAAGCCCGATGATCGAAGCTCCTAGCACTGCGGCTAACCCTGTCGTAAGCGTCGAGAAGGATTGCCAGTCGAACTGGCACCAGTGAATGGTACCTAAGCTGCACGACAATTCTTAGTTCTCCTTGAGAGGTGCGAGGAGGTATAAATCGTTCAACGTCGATGTCTGTAAGGATATCAAACACTCGTCCCCACAAGCCTTCCGATCCCCGCGGTCAGCGCCATCGCCAGCGCGCCCCAGAACACCACCCGTATCACCGGCTTGAGCGGCTTCGCGCCGCCGGTGATCGCGCCCAGCGCGCCGAGCAGGGCAAGGAACAGGATCGATCCCGCCGCTTCGCCTGCTGCCATCCAGCGCATCGGCAGCAGCGCGGCCAGCAGCAGCGGCAGCGCCGCGCCCGCCGTGAAGGTCGCCGCAGAGGTGAGCGCGGCGACCACCGGGCGGGCGGTGGTCATCTCGGTGATGTGCAACTCGTCGCGGGCATGGGCCTCCAGCGCGTCATGCGCCATCATCTGCTCGGCTACCGTGCGCGCGGTCGCGGGATCGACGCCGCGGCCGACATAGATGGCGGTCAGCTCGGCCAGCTCTGCCTCGGGCGTGGTGGCGAGTTCCTGCCGCTCGCGGGCGAGGTCGGCGCGTTCGGTATCGGATTGCGAGCTGACCGAGACATATTCGCCCGCCGCCATCGACATCGCCCCCGCCACCAGCCCCGCCACGCCCGCGACCAGCAGCGCGGGCCGCCCGGCGCCCGAGGCGGCGACGCCGAGGATCAGGCTGGCGGTGGAGACGATGCCGTCGTTCGCGCCCAGCACGGCGGCGCGCAGCCAGCCGATCCGGGCGACGAGATGCTGTTCGCGGTGCGGTCGCATGGGGTTCCTCCGGCGTTGGTGGCGGGAGGATGGGGCGGCGGCGCGCGCGGGGCAATGGGGGAGTTCCCGTGGGGCGGGGGCGTCCCTCTCCATCGTCATCCCGGCGAAAGCCGGGATCCATTCGCCACTAGGGCGCAGCAAGAGCCGAGGCGGCGACCCCAATGGATCCCGGCTTGCGCCGGGATGACGGCTGAGGGCTGAGGGCCGGGGGCCTCGGCTCAATCCCTGAGCGTCAGGAACGCCACCACGCCCGCCGCGACGGCAAGCCCCGAACACACCAGCGCCGCTACGTGGAACCCGCCGACCAGCGCCGCGCCGGTCTGCGACAATACCGCGCCGGCCAGCGCGGTTGCGACCAGCCCGCCGGTCCGCGCGATCGCGCTGTTGAAGCCCGAGGCGGTGCCCGTGAAGCGATCGTCGACCGAGGCGAGCACCGCCGTGGTCAGCGGCGCCACCGCGCCCGCCATGCCGAGCGACAGCACCAGCATCCCCGGCAGGATGCTCGTCCAGTAGTTCCCCTGCGGATCGGCGCCGGAGAGCAGCCAGAAGCCCAGCCCGGTGACGATCGGCCCGATCGACAGCGGCAGCCGCCCGCCGATCCGCGCCGCCAGCCGCCCGGCGAAGCGCGACGACACGCCGATCACGATCGAGAAGGGCAGCAGCGCGAGCCCCGCCTGTGCCGGCGGATAGCCGCCGCCGACGATCAGCAGATAGGGCAGCAGCAGGATCAGCCCGCCCAGCGCGCCGTAGAGCAGCAGCGTCAGCACGGTAAGGCCGACGAACGGCCGCGATCCGAACAGCGCCAGCGGCATCATCGCGCGCTCGCCCAGCCGGTGCTGGTGGAGCACGAAGCCCACGAGCAGCGCGACGCCGCCGACCAGGCCGATCGCGGCCTCGGTGGAGACGGCATGGCTGCTCGACCAGAGGGTCAGCGCCCAGGTCAGGCTTCCCAGCCCGGCGGTGGCGAGGGCCGCGCCCAGCCAGTCGAGCCCGCCCTTGCCGCGCGGGCTTTCGGGCACATAGCGCCAGGCGATGGCGATCGCGGCGGCTGCGACGGGCAGGTTCAGGTAGAAGATCGCGCGCCAGCCGACCGCGTCGACCAGCCAGCCGCCGAGCGGCGGGCCGACGGCGGAGGCGATCGCGCCGGCCGAGGCCCAGGTGCCGATCGCCCGTCCGCGCGCCTCGCCGTGGAAGCTGCTGCCGAGCAGGCCGAGGCTGTTGGGCATCAGGATCGCCGCACCGATCCCCTGCAACGCGCGCGAGGCGAGCAGCAGGTCGGTGCCCTTCGACAGCGCGCAGCCGAGCGAGGCGATCGCGAAGACGACGACGCCGAGGATCAGCATCCGGCGTCGGCCGAAATAGTCGCCGGTAGCACCCCCGAACAGCAGCAGCGCGGAAAGCGGGAGGAGATAGGCGTTGATGATCCAGGGCAGGGTCGCCGGATCGGCGGCAAGGGTCTTGCCGATGGTGGGCAGCGCGACGTTGGTCACCGATCCGTCGAGAAACGCGAGGCTGGAGGCGCACATGCACGCCGCGATGATCCAGCCGCCATGGCGGGGGGCGGACGGGGCGGTGTCGCTCATCGGCGGGGGAGGCTCTGCATCGCGCCGCTGTAGCGGGGGCGGGGAGGGAGGGCCAGCGGGTGTCGGCAGGGTAGTATCCTCCCCCTGGCGGGGGAGGATCAGCGGAGGGTCAGAACCGCGTGCGCAGCGTCAGGCCATAGGTGCGCGGCTCGGCGAGGAACGATCCGAACATCGCGTTCCCGGCCGCAAAGCTCGGCGCCCCGAATGCCTGGACCTGCGAACGGCTGCCCGCGCCCTGGAAGGGCAGGTTGAACGCGACCTGCTGATAGTCGGTATCGAGCAGGTTCTGTGCCCACAGCTCCACCGCCCATTTCTCGTCCGGCCCGCGCACGCCGATACGGGCGTTCATCGTGACGAACCCGTCCTGCAGCTTCTCGACGAACAGGTCCGACCCGGTGTTGTAGTCGCTGGTCATGCGGCCATCGACATAGAGCAGGCCGGTCATCCCGTCGCTGCCGATCGACGGCGTCCAGGTGACCGCACTGGTGACGGTGTTGCGCGGCGCATTCGACATCTGGCTGCCGGGGAGCAGGAACAGTGCCGAATTGAGCGGCTCGCCCGCCCTGGAGCCGACCAGGTCGTGCTGGTACTTGGCGTCGGCCAGCGTGTAGCCGAGGTTCACCGTGAAGTTGGAGGTGGGGTAGAAGCCGAGCTCGAGCTCGACGCCCTGCGTCACCACGCCCTTGCCGACGCTGCCGGTGCAGGCGCCCGTCGCGGTGCTGTTGTCGCGGTCGGCGCCGTTCAGCGCGGTGCTGCAGCCGCCGATGTTCTGGACGATGTAGCTGGTGCCGTTGAAGGTGTTGAGCTGGAAGTTGGTGAATTCCGAGCGGTACAGCGCCACGTTGGCGGTGACGTGCCGGGAGCTGTACTTCGCGCCCAGTTCGAAGGCATTCACCGTCTCGGGGTCGAAGCGCAGGTTGTTGACCGCCGACTGGCGGGGGGTGGCGAACACCGTCGTCGACAGGTCCGAGCGATCGAGATTGTAGCCGCCCGCCTTGTAGCCGCGCGCGTACGAGGCATAGAAGAGCGTGCTCTCGGCCGGCTTCCACGAGAGCACCGCGGTGCCGGTAAGCTGGCCTTCCTTGAACTTGTCGGAGAAGGGCACCCCGGTCAGCGCCGAGGTCGAGTTGCCGGTGCAGGTCAGCGTGACGATGCCGCCGGCCAGCGATTGCAGCGTGGCGTTGGTGCTGGCGAGCAGCGGCGCCATCGCCGCCTGCTGTGCGGGGCACACGGTGTTGTTGTTGTTGAACGCCGCCTGCAGCGACTTGCTCTCGTGCGTGTAGCGCGCGCCGAGCGTGAAGCTGAGCGACTTGGTCAGCTTGTAGATATTGTGGGTGAAGAAGGCCCAGTTCTCGCTGGTCTGGTCGTACAGGTCGAGCGTCGAGCCCCGGTCGTTGAGCGTGCTCAGCCGGTCGATGCCGCCGATGATCTGCGGGCCCACCGCCGGGGTGAGCACGGCGCGGCCGGCGGCACTGAGGCAGCCGGGGCGGCTGGGGTCGCGCAGCGCTGCCGCGGGGTTGATCGTCGCCACCATGCGGCACGCGGCGAACGCGCCATACTGCGTGCCGAAGCGCAAATTGTCGGCCACGCGCAGCTTCTCATGCGCGTAATAGCCGCCGACCAGCCAGTCGAGCTTGTCGCCCAGGATCGTGCCCGAGAAGCGGCTTTCGTGGCTGAAGGTGTGGAACTGGCGGTACGCGTTGCCGTCGTTGGGGCGATAGGCGATGTCGACATTGCCATAGTCGATGTCGCCGGCACCCGCCGACTTGTACTCGCGATAGGCGGTAAGCGAGGTCAGCTGGGTTGCGCCGAGGTTCCATCGCACGCGTGCCGAGATGCCGTAATCGGTGGTGAGATTGGCATAGGCGCGGCCGGGCGTGAGCGCGATCTGGCGGTTATAGGGCGCGTTCTCGCTCGGCAGCACGCCGCCCATGCTGCGCAGGATCGCGGTGATGCGGTTGCCTGCCGGGTTGATCGCGAAGTCACCGGGCACGCCGGGCGTGGGATCCAGCTTCTCGCGCGTGTCCATATAGACGGCGCCGCAGCATTTCTCGTTGCGGTGGGTATAGTCGGCGATCAGGCGGATGCCGAGATCGGGATTGACCGTGAACAGCAGCTGGCCGCGGACGAAATAGCGGTTGCGGTCGTTGTAATCGGTGTTGTTGACGACGTCGTGCAGATAGCCGTCGCGCTTCGAATAGACGCCGTCGATGCGGAAGGCGACGAGGTCCTTCACCACCGGGCCGGTCAGCGCGCCTGACAGGCGCACGGCGTTGAAATTGCCATAGGTCGCCTCGGCAAACCCGCCGAACTTGAACTCGGGCAGCTTGGTGTAGATGCTGATCGCGCCGGCCGAGGAGTTGCGGCCGGACAGGGTGCCCTGCGGCCCGCGCAGCACCTCGATCCGCTCGATCTCGCCCATGTCGTTGAGGCCGGATCCGGTGCGGCTGCGATAGATGCCGTCGATGAACACCGCGACCGAGCTTTCGAGGCCGGGATTGTCGCCGACCGTGCCGATGCCGCGCACCCGCGCCGAGGCATTGGCCTCCGAGCCGGTGGACGAGACCAGGAGCGACGGCGCGATCTGCGTCATCTGGCGAATATCGGTTGCGCCCGAATTCTGGAGGGCAGCCTGGCCGAACGCCGAAACCGCGATCGGAACGTTCGAAAGGCGTTCGGAACGGCGCGTTGCCGTCACGACGATGTCGGCCGTGTTGGGCGATTCCTCGGCTTCGGCAGGCGTGTTGGCCGCCGAGCCGCGCAGATCCTGCGCCGCGGCCGGTGTGGCAAGTGCGAAAACCCCGGCGGACAGCAAGAACGCACATTTCGACATGTCGGCTCCTCTCTTTTCCCAAGCTTTTGCTTTGGTTTGATTGCCTGATTTGCCGAAAGAGCCATAAATTTCGGTGAACGTCTCCTCGGGTTTTCGACGGGGGGGCTTATTACACGCGCGTACGCTACCCGGCCGGCAGGCCGGGATCCGGATCAGCGGCGCGGAGTATCGGCCGCGAGCGCCTCGCTGGCCTTCAGTGCGAACAGTGCCGTAACCGCGGGGCTGCCCGGGTCGACACGTGCCGGTGTTCCTAAAGCTGCCCGTGCGGGGCGCGGGAATGCGCTTGCCGGCCAGCCGGACCTGCCGGGTGCGAGCAGTGCGCGGACCTGCTCGGGCAGGCCTTCGGGAATCGCGGTGCGGGTCGCGACCAGCGCGAGCGCCGCCAACGCCGTGGTAAGCGGATCGCTGCCGTCCACGCCCCAGCCGCCATCTGCCCGGCGGCTGTCGTGCAGGAAGCCGGCGGCGCGGGCCACGGCCGGATGGTTGGGCATTACCGCCCCGAGCAGCCGCAATGCCTGCCAGCTGCCGTAAAGGCCGTCGCCCCCGGCCCAGCGTCCGTCCGGCTGCTGCCGTTCGGCCACCCAGCGGGCACCCGCCACGACCATCCCGAGAAAGCGCCGCGCATCCCAGCGCGCCAGCCCGTAGACGAGGCTTGCGATTGCCTCCACCGCTTCGGGCGACGCATCGTCGGGCAAGGCCCAGGCGGGGATCGCGCCGTCTGCCTCGGCATAGGCGAGCAGTATCGCCAGCGGCGGTGTGCAATGGGCGACGATCAGGTCGCGCCTGCCGAGCCGGGCGAGCAGGAGCAGGGCCTGCGCGAGTGCCGCCACGTCATCAGGCGCATCGCGCAGACGGGTTGCAACGCCGGCCCGCGCCGTGTCCTCTGCCGGGTAGCGCTGCAAGATGGCGTGGATCGTACGAGCGATCCGCGGATGTTGGGGCTCCACCCCGGCGTCGAGCAGAGCGTCCGCGATCATGGTGTCGACAAACAGGCCCCCAGCATCGGCCCGCATCGTCGCGACCGGCAACGCATCCCCGCCGAGGCCGCGATGCGGCGCTTCTTCGATCGGACGCGCGCCGCCCTCGAGCAATTCGGCGACCGCGCGCCGTGCGATCCGCTCGCGCGGTGCAGGGCTGCACGGTGCTGCGGACAGGGCGGGGTCGCAGGAGCGAGCGTGGAGGCGCGTGGCCGCCTCGCTTGCACATCCCGCCCGATCCGGCGTCGCGGCCAACGGGGGCCGGGACTGCTCGGGCGCTTTCGGTCCGCAGATGTGCATCGCACCCCCTCCAGCATCTTTCCGACGCGCACCGCCGAGGACGAGGCCACCGCAACCGGCACGCCGGTTAGGGATTCAGCCGATGATCGCGCGTTCCTGCAATGTTCGGGGCATGCATCGCGCAGCCTGTGCCGCTTTGAAATGGGGAAGCTGGTCCGGAACGGAGAGGTGTACGCTCTGCGACGCCCTTCGAACCTGTTGTCGTGCCTCTCGTGAGGCGCGATTTTCAGGCTCCGGAGCTGCGTCCCCGCCGGATTTCGGAATCCTCCATTGCGGGGCATCTGCGCTGTTGGCCCGAGCGCGCTGCTGGACTGCATCGTGGAGAAGACCGGTGTTCCTGTCCCACAGGGTGCTTGCTCTCCCCCGGCGGCGCGGTATGCGCAACGCGGGGCCATTTTCGGGATCAAGTGCATGAAGCGTCGGAATTTGTTGCGAGAGTCCGGCGGCAGGTCTGCCTGGATGACGGTCGGGCTCGTCATCGGGCTGGCCTTCTTCCTCGTCAGCGGCGGGCTGGCCTATCGCAACGTGGTCGCGCTGGGGGAAAGCGATGCTGCCATCCGGCACAGCCACACGGTGCTGATCGCGCTCGACGAGCTTCTCTCGACGGTCCAGGATGCGGAGACCGGTCAGCGCGGCTATCTGCTCACCGGCGGGCAAAGCTATCTCGAACCCTATACCAGGGCCACCGAAACGCTGGACCTGCGCCTGGCGCGACTGCAGAAGCTGGTCAGCGACAACGACGTGCAGCAGAGCAACATCGTGCAGCTGCGCCGCCAGCTCGACGCCAAGCTGGGCGAGCTGCGCGAAACCATCGAGACCCGGCGCAAGGAAGGCCTGGCCGAGGCACTTGCGATCGTGACGACGGATCGCGGCAAGAACAGCATGGACGCCATTCGCGCCCAGCTCGCGGTCATGGCGCAGGAAGAGGGGCGGCTCCGCCAGGAGCGTCTGGAAGACATGGCCAGCGCGTCGCGCGCGGCCATCGCCAGCGGGGTGATCTCGAGCCTGATCGGGTCTGCGCTGACGCTGATCATCTTCGTGCTGCTCCGTCGCAATCTTCGCGCCCGGGCAAGGGAGGAGTGGCTGCAGAACGGCCTGCTGGGCATTTCGGCCGCGGTGCGCGGCGACCGATCGGTCGAAGACATCGCGGAGTCCGTGCTCGGCTATCTTGCCGACAAGCTCGGGTTTCAGGCGGGCGCGCTGTTCAAGGGCGAGGCCGGGCATTTCGAGCGGGTCGCGACGCTCGGCGTACCGGGCGATGCCGATGTGCCCGAGGCGTTCGGGCTGCGCGAGGGGCTGCTGGGGCGGGTCGCGGCGGAAGGCGTGCCGATCCTGCTCGACGACGTTCCCGATCATTATCTGGAGATCGGCTCGGCTTTCGGCAGCGACAAGCCGCGCCACCTGCTGATCGTGCCCGCCAAGGCCGATGACATCGTGAACGCGGTGCTCGAGCTGGGCTTCTTCTACCCGACCGATCCGCTGATGCTGGAGCTGCTGGAGCGGGCGTCGCCGGTGATCGGCGTGGCGCTGCGTTCCGCGCGCTTCCGCGCCCGGCTGCAGGACGCGCTGGAAGAGACCCAGCGCCAGGCCACCGAGCTGCAGACCCAGAGCGAGGAGCTGCAGGTCAACAACGAGGAACTGGAGGAGCAGGGCCGTGCGCTGCGCGAATCGCAGGCGATGCTCGAGCAGCAGCAGGTCGAGCTGGAGCAGACCAACAGCCAGCTGGAGGAGCAGGCCCAGGCGCTGGAAAGCCAGCGTGACGAACTGGAGCGCGGCAGCGCCGCGCTGCTCGTCAAGACGCGCGAGCTGGAACAGGCCAGCCAGTACAAGAGCGACTTCCTCGCCAATATGAGCCACGAACTGCGCACGCCGCTCAATTCGCTGCTGATCCTCGCCAAGCTGCTGGGCGACAACGGGCCCGCCACGCTCACTGCCGAGCAGGTCAAGTTCGCCCGCACGATCGAATCCTCGGGCAACGACCTGCTCACCCTGATCAACGACATTCTCGACCTGTCGAAGATCGAGGCAGGCCATGTCGACATCCGCCCCGAGCCGGTGAGCCTGGTGCGGCTCGGCACCGATCTGCGCCAGGTCTTCCAGCCGGTGGCGGAACAGCGCGGGCTCGATCTGGAGATCGTGTTCGACGAGGCGGCGCCGCGCGGGATCGAGACCGATCGGGTGCGGCTGGAGCAGATCCTCAAGAACCTGCTGTCGAACGCGCTCAAGTTCACCGAGAAGGGCTCGGTGCGGCTGCAGGTGCGGGCGCTGGGCGACCGGATCGCCTTTGCGGTCCGCGACACCGGCATCGGCATCTCGCCGGAGCAGCAGCGGATGATCTTCGAGGCCTTCCACCAGGCCGACGGCACGATCAACCGCCGCTATGGTGGTACCGGCCTGGGCCTGTCGATCTCGCGCGAGCTGGCGCGGCTGCTCGGCGGCGGCATCACGCTGGAGAGCCGTCCGGGCGAGGGCAGCACCTTCACGCTGACCCTGCCGGCCAGCTACGATCCCGCCGAAGTGGCCCCGCGCCAGGCGCCGCCCGCCGCCGATGCGCTTGCCGCGCCGGTGCCGGAGCCCGCGCCGATGGCCCTCGCTGCGCCGCCCCGGCGCGCCGCGCCCGCTGCCGACTGGGCCCTGGGGGACGATCGCGACGCGCTCACCCCGGGGGGGCGTCACCTGCTGGTGATCGAGGACGATCCGGTCTTCGCATCGATCGTCTGCGACCTTTCGCGCGAACTGGGCTTCCAGTGCCTGATCGCCAACACCGCCGACGAGGCGCTGCATCTTGCCCGGACCTATCGGCCCAGCGCGGTGGTGCTCGATCTCGGCCTGCCCGACCAGTCGGGGCTGATCGTGCTCGACCAGCTCAAGCAGGAGGACGCGACACGGCACATCCCGATCCACGTCATCTCCGCGGCGGACCAGAGCCAGACGGCGCTGTCGCTTGGCGCGGTCGGGTATCACATCAAGCCGATCAAGCGCGAGCTGTTGGCGGAAGTGCTCCAGAACCTGCAGGAACGCACCGCCAGCCGCATGCGCCGGGTGCTGATCGTGGAGGACGATCCTGTCCAGCGCGACGCGGTCGCCAGGCTGCTCCAGACCGACGATGTCGAGACCGTCGGCGTCAGCACCGCCGCCGAGTGCCTGGAGATGCTGCGCAGCCAGACCTTCGACTGCATGGTGCTCGATCTCTCGCTGCCGGATGCCTCGGGCTATTCGCTCCTCGAGACGCTGAGCGAGGAGGATGGCGCCCACAGCTTTCCGCCGGTGATCGTCTATACCGGCCACGACCTCAGCGCCGATGACGAGCAGAAGCTGCGCCGCTATTCGAGCTCGATCATCATCAAGGGCGCGAAGTCGCCCGAACGGCTGCTCGACGAGGTTTCGCTGTTCCTCCACCAGGTCGTCTCGGAGCTGCCGAGCGCGCAGCAGGAAATGATCCATGCCGCGCGCCGCCGCGACGCGGTGCTGGAAGGGCGGCGGGTGCTGATTGTCGAGGACGACGTGCGCAACGTCTACTCGCTTACCAGCGTTCTGGAGCCGCGCGGCGTCCTGGTCCGCATCGCGCGGAACGGACAGGAGGCGCTCGACGCACTGGCAGCGGCTGCGGCGGATCCGGCCCAGGCCGTCGATCTGGCGCTCATGGACGTGATGATGCCGGTGATGGACGGTCTCACCGCCACCCGCGAGATCCGCAAGGATCCGCGCTGGGCCAGGCTGCCGATCATCATGCTCACCGCCAAGGCGATGCCGGACGACCAGGAGCGCTGTATCGAGGCCGGCGCCAGCGACTACATGGCCAAGCCGATCGACGTGGACAAGCTGCTGTCGCTGGTCCGGGTTTGGATGCCGCGATGAGCAAGGAGACGCCCGAACCCGATATCGACGATATCGAGATCGAGCTGCTGCTCGAGGCGCTGTTCCGGCGCTATCACTACGACTTCCGCCATTATGCCCGCGCCTCGATCAAGCGGCGACTGATCCAGGCGCGCGGGCGGCTGGGTATGACGAGCTTCTCCGCGCTGCAGGAACGGCTGCTGCGCGATCCGGAGATGCTGGCCAAGCTGCTCAACTACCTTACCGTGCAGGTGAGCGAGATGTTCCGCGACCCCAGCTATTTCCGGGCATTGCGCGAGAAGGTGATCCCGCACCTGCGGACCTACCCGTCGCTCAAGGTCTGGATCGCCGGGTGCAGCAACGGTGAAGAGGTCTACTCGCTGGCCATCCTGTTCCGCGAGGAGGGGCTGGAGCAGCGGACGCTGTTCTACGCCACCGACATCAACCCCAAGGCGCTCAAGGCGGCGGAGGCGGGGGTGTACCCGCTCGACCAGATCCGCAAGTTCACCGAGAACCACCAGAAATCGGGCGCGCGCACCTCGTTGTCCGATTACTATGTCGCTGATTATGACCGGGCGATCTTCGACAGCAGCCTGCGCGCCAACGTCGTCTTCTCCGATCACAGCCTGGCGACCGATTCGGTGTTCGCCGAGATGCACCTGATCTCGTGCCGCAACGTGCTGATCTATTTCGATCGCGGATTGCAGGAACGCGCGGTGGGGCTGTTCGAGGAGTCGCTGGTGCGTCGCGGTTTCCTGGGGCTCGGCCGCAAGGAGAGCCTGCGCTTTTCCGATCATGCCGCCGGCTTCAGCGACTTCGTCCGGGAGGAGAAGATCTACCAGCGGCGCGACCGATGAACGGCGCGGTGGTGATCGGCGGATCGGCAGGGGCGGTGCAGGCGCTGCTGACGCTGCTGCCCGCGCTGCCGGCAGACTTCGCGCGCCCGGTGCTGATCGTCGTCCATGTGCCGCCCGATCATGACCACGGTCTGGTGACGCTGTTCCAGGCGGGGTGCGCGATGCAGGTCTGCGAGGCCGAGGACAAGCAGGTGCCCGAGCCCGGCACCATCTATTTCGCGCCGGCCAACTACCATCTGCTGGTCGAGCCCGATGGCAGCATGGCGCTGTCGGCCGACGATCCGGTGAACCACAGCCGGCCCGCGATCGACCTGCTGCTCGAAAGCGCCGCCGACGCGCTGCGCAGCCGCCTGATCGCGGTGCTGCTCACCGGAGCGAACCAGGATGGCGCCGAGGGGCTCCGCGCCGTCTTCCGTGCGGGCGGCGCCGCGATTGTCGAGGATCCCGAAACCGCGCGGGTGCCGACCATGCCCGCCGCCGGCCTCGCCCTGTGCCCGGAAGCTACCCGCCTGGCGATCGACGCCATTGCCCCATACCTCCTTCGATTGGCCTGAGCCGCATGTCCGCCCCTGATCCCGTGAAGTTCCTGCTCGTCGACGATCTCGACGAGAACCTGCTGGCGCTGGAAGCGCTGCTGCGGCGCGACGGCCTTGAATGCCTGAAGGCGCGCTCGGGCGAAGAAGCGCTCGAGCTGCTGCTCGTCCACGATGTCGCGCTGGCGCTGCTCGACGTGCAGATGCCCGGCATGGACGGGTTCGAACTCGCCGAGTTCCTGCGCGCCAATGAGCGGACCCGGCACATCCCGATCATCTTCCTCACCGCCGGCAGTGCCGACGCCCAGCGTCGCTTCCGCGGTTACGAGACCGGGGCGGTCGACTTCCTGCAAAAGCCGGTCGATGCGGCGATCCTGCGTTCGAAGAGCAACGTGTTCTTCGATCTCTACGAGCAGCGCCGCCAGATCACCGCCCAGCGCGACGCGCTGAAGCAGATGACCCAAAGCCTTCAGCTCGCCGACCGGCGCAAGAACGCGTTTCTCGGCATGGTCGGGCACGAGCTGCGCAACCCGATCATGGCGCTGGGCGCGGGGCTGCATCTGCTCAATCGCAACCGCACTGGAGAAGCAGCCGAGCAGGTGCGCGGCCAGATGGGGCGTCAGATCGATCACATGACCCGGCTGATCGAGGACCTGCTCGACGTGGCGCGGATCGACCAGGGCAAGATCGTGCTGCGCGCCGATCGCATCGATCTGGCCGACGCGGTGGCGCTGGCGGTGGAGATCAGCCGCCCGCAGATCGAGGCACGCGAGCATCGGCTGACGATCGAGCTGCCGCAACCGCCCGTCTGGCTGTACGCGGACGCCGCGCGCATCGCCCAGGTGGTGAGCAACCTGCTCGCCAATGCGGCCAAGTATACGCTGCCGGGCGGCGCCATCCGCCTCGTCGCGCGGCGCGAGGGCGCGCAGGTTGCGATCGAGGTCAGCGACACCGGGGTCGGCATCCCGCCGGAGATGCAGGCGCGGGTGTTCGACCTGTTCGCGCAGGTGGAGCGCGGCGGCGAGCAGCCCGACGGTCTCGGCATCGGGCTTGCGCTGGTGCGCCAGCTGGTGACGCTGCATGCGGGCACGATCGCGCTGAAGGAAAGCGTGGTGGGGCAGGGCTCGACGTTTCTGGTGCGGCTCCCCTGCGAGGATCCTCCCAAAGAGGATGATTCTGGAGCCGCTAGCGCGAATAATTAGCAATAAGCATTGCAAACGATCGCTGGGACGTTACTCGCTGTTGCGATTGATTCGCATATAAGGGGGTATCGTGTCGCGTTTGAAAGCAGCGTTGGCCGCAACCATCGCCTTGGTTTCCAGTCCGGCCCTTGCGCAGGAGCAAGGCCCTGTGGAGCGGGGTGAGGGCGACGAGATCACCGTCACCGGGCGCGCGCAGCGGCTGTACAGGGTAACGGAGACGACCGTCGGCAAGGCCGCCGAAGACCCGATGAACATCCCCCAGGCTGTCCAGGTCATCAACGCGGAGCTTTTCGCGGACCAGGGCGCGCGGGACGCGACGGATATCTACCGCAACATCTCGGGCGTCACGGCGTTCAGCTATGCCGGTGTCACCTTCCGGGGATTCCGCCAGGACCAGTCCTTCTACGATGGCCAGCGCGGCAATCCGTTCATCGGGTTTTCGGTCCCGCAGCTGTTCAACATCGAGCGTGTGGAGGTGCTGAAAGGGCCTGCCGGTCTGTTCTTCGGACCCGGATCGCCCGGCGGCATCATCAATTATGTGTCGAAGACCCCCGCGGACAGGACCGGCATGCGCGCGGTGGTGACCGGCGGCACCTATGACCGCATCGGCATTTCGGCCGAGGCGACCGGACCGGTCGATGCAGGGGGGATCGTCACCTACCGGCTGGGCGGCTTCTATGAGTCGATGGATCCCTATCGTCGCAACACCCAGAACAAGTCGCGCATCGGCGACGGCGGCCTTGCGATCCGGACCCATCCGGGCGGCAAGCTCACCCTGCAGGCCACGGTGTACGACAGCCGCTACCAGGCCAATCGCCTGCGCGGCGTGCTGGTGGACAATGACGGCAACTTCCTGGCCGGCATCGACTGGAACGCCAACGAGAAGACCGATTTCCTTCACCTGCGGTCCGAGGCCTACCAGGCGCGCTACGCGACCGCGATCGGCGACCGGGTGACGTTCGACGTCGGCGCCCGCTACTTCACGGCGACCGAGACGCAGCAATATCACGAACCCCGCGGGCTGGATCCCGCCAACCCCGATCTGGTCCGCCGCGAATTCCGCGACCAGATCCGCCCGGTGGACGGCCTGTCCTTCATGGCCAATCTGACCGCCCGGGTGGCGCTGCTGGGGGTGGAGCACAAGTTCCAGGCGGGGGCCGACTGGTATCGCGAGACGAGCATCCTGCGCTCGCGGATCCTGCGTGCAGGGGTGACGTCGCTCAGCCTGAGCAACCCGGTCTACGGCGCCGCTGCCGGCGACGCGGCGCGCGCGGCATCCTTGCCCTTCACCGTCACCGATACCCGCAGCCGCCGCAAGGGCGCGTACCTGCAGGACCAGATCAGCCTCACCGATGCCCTGCTGCTCGTCGCCGGCGTGCGGTACGACCGGTTCGAGGACGGGGTCACCACGAGCACCGGCGCCACCGTCTCCGGGCGATCCCACTATGCCGATGGCGATATGACGTTCCGCGGCGGCGCGATCTTCAAGCCGCGCAAGGACGTGTCGCTCTATGCGAGCTGGTCGCAGAGCTTCGAGCCGCAGGCGGCCGCCGATCAGGATCGCAACGCGGGCGGCCCGTTTGCGCCGGTGACGGGGAACCAGCTGGAAGGCGGCGTGAAGACCCAGCTGTTCGGGGGGCGGCTACAGGCGAATGCGGCGGCCTATCGCATCCTCCGCCGGAACATCCTCCAGGTCGATCCTACCCGGTCCCCGGTCAATGGCGTCGATCCGCTCGCGCCGATCGGCGCGGTGACCAGCAAGGGGTTCGAGCTCGATCTCACCACCGATCTCACGCCGAACTGGGTATTGATGGCCAATTACGGCTATAACGACACCCGCATCACCGGGACCGCACCCGGCCAGGCAATCACCAACGCCGTTGGAGACCGCTTTGCCAACGCGCCCCGCCACCAGCTCGGTTTCTGGACGCGCTATCAGGTGCCGGCGATCAAGGCAGCGTTCGCCGTCGGCGGCGAGCATGTCTCCCGCCGCATCAGCCTCTCCGGCCAGACGGTGAAGCCCTATACGGTGTTCGACGCCTCGATCACCAAGGGATTGGGCTTTGCCGAGCTGCTGCTGCGCGTCGACAACCTGTTCGACACGGTCTACGCCGCATCTGGCTTTTCGGCGCAGAGCGGGCACTTCCCCGGCGAGCCGCAGACCTTCCTGACCGAATTGCGCCTCCGCTTCTGATCGTGGCCAGACAAGGCAAGGAAAAGCCGCGCTCCTTGTGGTGGCGGGTGCACAGCTGGGCGGGGCTGAAGCTGGCGCTGTTCATGACCTTTGTCCTCGCCACCGGCACCCTGGCGGTCTTCGCGCACGAGATCGACTGGCTGGTGACGCCCGCGATGCGGGCAACGCCGCAGTCCCGCCCTACGGCAAGCTGGGGCACGCTGGCCGCGGCCGCCGCTCGCGCCGAGCCCTCGGGCAGGCTGCAGGTCTTGTACGCGCCCATCGACCCTTGGTTCACGGCGGAGGCCTGGGTCGACCTGGGGAGAGGCGCGCCGACGCGCGTCTATGTCGATCCCTGGAGCGGCCGCGTCACCGGTACGCATGGCTGGGCCAACGTGCATCGCTTCCTTCGGCAGGTGCATCGCCATCTCATGCTGCCGACGCGCATCGGCGTTCCGATCGTGACCACGCTATCGCTGCTGCTCCTGGCGTCGCTCATCACGGGGCTGGTGACCTACAAGAAGTGGTGGCGGGGGTTCTTCCGGTTGCCCCGGGGCGGGGACCTCCGTCGGCTGAGCGGGGACGTGCACCGGCTGGGCGGATTGTGGAGCCTCTGGTTCGTCACGCTCATCGCCGTCACGGGTCTGTGGTATCTGGTGGAAAGCCTGGGCGGCAACGCTGCCGTCCCCAAGCTGCCGCAATCGACAACCACCGCCCCGGTGCCGACCGGCGCTGCGCTCGACCGCCTGGTGGCGACCGGGCTGCGCGCGCGTCCGTCGCTCGACATCCGCGAGATCCGGTTCACGAAGCGGAATGGGATCCTCCTGCTCGGCCAGGACCATGCGTGGCTGGTACGCGATCGCGCCAACGTGGTGGCGATCGACGCAGCGACCGGCGCCGTCCTGACCTCCCTCGACGGGCGCAGTCTCGACGTGCACCAGCGCATCTCCGAAATGGCGGATCCGCTGCATTTCGGGACCTTTGGCGGGCTGGCGACCAAGATGCTCTGGTTCCTGTTCGGGATGATCCTGACCGGCCTTTCGGTGACCGGCACGATCATCTACGCGAAGCGCCTCGCAAGGGCGGACCCGCAGCGGCGCGGTGCCGGCCGCATCGCCTGGGCCGGCATGGGCGCCTGGGGCTATCTGGGGCTCGGGCTGGTACTGCTGGCGCTGGTGCTGACCCCGGGCGCGATCGCCGGCGGAAGCTGACGTCTGCGGCGCGGTATGATGGCATCGTGGTGAGGACGGTGCTCGATCCTTTGCCGCCGCGCCGATGCGCGTCGATCGTCGTGCTCCCTTCCTGCCTTTTCCGACGCGTCGCGGCTTGAGCTTTAACGCCTATGCCGATAGTGATGATACATCATATCATTTTGCGAGGAACGTTGGTTGGTGTCCATCAACTCTGCCGGTTACGGCCGCGCGCTGAAGTCTCCAGGGCTAAGCCGGGCTTTCCCGGTACGAAGCGAGAAGGCCGTGCGTCACCACGCGCTTCCCGATTTCGTGCCGGAAGGGGAGCCGGCGGCATGAGCGCTTCGGCGGAGAAGCGCTTTGCGGCGCCCGCTGTTGCGGTCGAGCGCGGCGATCCCACCGTGCTCGATGCCGTGGCGCGACCGGAGGTGCACCTGGCGGTGTGGAACCGCCCGCTTCCCCTTGCGCTCGCCTGGCTGCCGCAGCTCGACTGGACGAAGATCGACGATCTCGACTTTGCGACGACGCTGGACGCGCTGGACGCGGACGTGGGCGAGGGGCTCGCGGAGGCGGGCTACCCGGCGGGCGCCCGCGGTGACGCGCTGGCCGAGGAAATCGTCGGCCATGCCCGCCGCTTCGCCGCGATCCTGAAGGTCGATTCCCTCAACATCCGGCTCGAAGTGATCGAGACGGACGGCTGCCGCAAATTCCATGCAGATCATGTGACGGCGCGGCTGCTGACCACGCTGGTGGGATCGGGCACGCAGTGGATCCATGGTGACGCCGACTGCGACACGCCGATCCGCCAGATGCGCACCGGCGACGTCGCCATCTTCAAGGGCCGGCTTGCGACAGAGGTCCCGGCGATCCTCCATCGCTCGCCGCCGATCGGCGACACGGGCGAGACGCGCCTGCTGCTCGCGATCGATCCGGCTCCCGCGCCGAGGCTGCCGGAATGAGCGGCGTAATGGCGGGCGAAGAGGCGCTGATCCCGGTCAGCGTGCTCACCGGGTTTCTCGGCAGCGGCAAGACGACGCTGCTCAACCACCTGGTGCGGATGCCGGAACTGCGCCGGGCGCTGGTGATCATCAACGAGTTCGGTGCGATCGGCCTCGACCATGACCTGATCGCACGATCGAACGAGGAC
This sequence comes from Sphingomonas pituitosa NBRC 102491, assembly GCF_001598435.1. Classification (GTDB taxonomy): domain Bacteria; phylum Pseudomonadota; class Alphaproteobacteria; order Sphingomonadales; family Sphingomonadaceae; genus Sphingomonas; species Sphingomonas pituitosa. The sequence goes on along the minus strand of NZ_BCYY01000001.1, from coordinate 350,985 downwards.
ATGGTGGTCGAGATGATGGGCGGCTGTCTGTGCTGCACCATCCGCGGCGACCTCCGCGCCACCCTGCGCGACGCGCCCTGGCGGTTCGCCCGCGAAGGCCGCTGCTGGTTCGACCGCGTCGTCATCGAGACGACGGGCCTCGCCGATCCCGCGCCGATCCTGCACACGCTGATGACCGATCCGGAGCTGCGGACGCTCTATCGCCTCGACGGCGTGATCACCACGGTGGATGCGTTCAACGGCATGGCGACGCTAGACACGCAGGAAGAGGCGGTGCGCCAGGCGGCGGTTGCCGATCGCCTGGTACTCACCAAGATCGATCTCCTGTCCAGCGACGCGCGCCGCGCGGTCGAGGCGCGGCTGCGCGCGATCAACCCGGCGGCGCCGATCGTGCCGGTGCTCCAGGGCGTGGTCGAGCCCGACCGGCTGTTCGATGCCGGCCTGTACAATCCGGCGACCAAGAGCAACGACGTACGGCGCTGGCTGCAGGCCGAGGCCTATGACACCGCGCACGGGCATGACCATGCGCATCACGAGGCGCATGGCCACCATCACGCGCACGACGTCAATCGTCATGACGATCGTATCCGCGCGACCTGCCTGACCTTCGACGCGCCGCTGCGTGCCGAGGCGTTCGAGCGCTGGATCGACATCCTCACCAGCCTGAAGGGCGCGGACATCCTCCGCGTGAAGGGGATCGTGCACCTGCGCGATCATCCCAGGCCGGTGGTGGTGCACGGGGTGCAGCACCTGTTCCACCCGCCGGTGGAGCTGGACGGCTGGCCCTCCGACGATCGGCGGACGCGGCTGGTGTTCATCACCCGCGACATCACCGCCGATCAGCTGCGCGGGACCTTGTCGCTGATGACGATCGGGCTCGAGCGCTTCGGGCTGCAGGGACTGGTGGAGCAGATCCCGACGCCGGGGATCGCAGGCGGCATGATGGGGGGCGGCCGGGCCTGACGGCGGCCGCCCCGTGGCGCTCCGCTACCGCGCCGCGTTGTTGCTCCGGTCGCGGTCGGGCAGCTTGTGGTCGGGATCGATTTCCGCCCGCACCACGCGTTGCGGGCCGGGAACGTAGACGTCGGTGCTGGCCGTTCGGATCCACGTCTCGGCCGGCAAGGCGATGTCGCGCTTCGAACCGTCGGCGAAGGTGACACGCAGCGTGGCCGGCATCACCATCGGGTCGCGGTTCTCGACTGTCACCAGCGAGCCTGCGCCATCGCGTGCCGGGCTGATCCGGGTGACTGCCTGGTCGAGCGTCCAGTTGTGAACATACCAGCCGCGCCACCACCAGCTGAGGTCCTCGCCGCTGGCATCCTCCATCGCGCGGAAGAAGTCGGCGGGCTTGGGATGCTTGAAGGCCCAGGCGGCGATGAAGCGGCGGAAGGCGGGATCGAACCGATCGGGCCCCAGGATCTGCTCGCGCAGCAGGGTGAGGCCCAGCGCCGATTTGAAATAGGTCACCGCGTGCCGGTATTTCTCGGTCACCGTGTCCGCGCGCGAAAGGATCGGCGGCGCGTTCGGGTCGGCGAGCACCGGCAGGATCTCGTCCACCGGATTGCGGCCGCCTTCGGCATATTCGCTGTCGCGCTTTGGCCCATATTCGCCGTGGTTGAAGGCATCGGATTCGTAGACATCGATGAAGGTGTTGAAGCCTTCGTCCATCCAGGCATCCCGCCGCTCGTCGAAGCCGACGATCATCGGGAACCAGCTATGGCCGATCTCGTGTGCGGTGATCCAGAAGAGCTCCTTGCCGGTATCCTCGATCCCGTCGAACACGATGCCGGGATATTCCATGCCGGTCGCGATGCCGGCGACGTTGACCGCGTTCGGCCAGGGATAGGGATACCAGCGGCGCGAGAATTCCTCGACCGCGTGCTTGAGATATTCGGTCGAGCGGCCCCATTTGTCGGGCCCCTGGCTCTCCGCCGGATAGACCGACATGGCCAGGCCGGTTCGGCCGCCCGGCAAGTTCATCCGCGCGGCATCCCAGGCGAAGGCGGACGAGGCCGCAAAGGCGACGTCGCGGCTGTTCTCCATGCGGAAATGCCAGGTGAGCGTGCCGTCCTGCCGGGGGCGGGAGGCTGGGGTGCCGATCTCGCCGGGCGCGATCACCTCGACGGTCGCGTCGCTGGTCCGCGCCTTGGCGAGCCGCGCCCGCTGGGTGGCGGTGAGCACGTCCTGCGGGTTCTGCAATTCGCCCGATCCGGCGACGATCATGTTTGCGGGCAGCGTCACCCAATAGTCGAAGTCGCCATAGTCGAGGTAGAATTCCTGGGCGAGATAGGGGAGCGGGTCCCAGCCGCGCAGATCGTCATAGACCGCCATGCGGGGATACCATTGCGCGATGTTGTAGACCTCGCCGTCCCGCGCCTTGCCCCAGGCCATGCGGCCACCCCATTCGCCCGGAATGGTGAAATGGTAGCGGATGCGCAGTGTGAGCTTGCCGTGCAAGGGCAATGCCGCGGGCAACGGCACCTGCATGCGCGTGTCCGAGATCACGGGCGTGACGGCGATCGTCTTGCCGGCGGACAGCAGCTCGACCGCCTCGATCACCATGCCGTCGGTGGTGCCGCCGGGCACGCGCCCGCTCGCCACCGCACCGCGCGACCCTGGTCGGTAGAGATTCTGGTCGAGCTGGAGCCACAGATAGTCGAGCCGGTCGGGGCTGTTGTTGGTGTAGGTAATCGTCGCCGTCCCGCGGATCTGCTTGGCGGCCGGATCGAGCGTCGCGTGGATCTGGTAGTCCGACCGGTTCTGCCAATAGGCCGGACCGGGCATGCCGTTCGCGCTGCGGATCGTGGTGGCGGCGCTGGGCAGCGCAAGCGGCGCGAAGGCGACGGCGGGATCGTAGCGCGTCTGTGCGGCGGCGGGCAGGGCAGCGAGGGCAAGCGCCCCGGCAAGAGGATAGGCCGGATGTTTCAGCGGAGGGCTCCGTTTGTCTCGAAGGGCAAGCATAGGAAGATGTGTCGTACCGTCCACCGATTTGGTGCGGCCCGACAGGCGGCGTTTGGCCTCTTGCGGATCACGCGCATATAGGGGTAGGGGGTATCCCTATGAGTCATTTGACCGATGCCAATCCGGAGCTGATTGCGCGCGTGCGCCGCATCGCGGGACAGGTCGCTGCCGTGGAACGCGAATTGGTCGCCGGCGCGCCCTGTGCGAAGGTGCTTCACCTGGTGGCGGCCGTGCGGGGCGCGGTGAACGGGCTGGTCGACGAGATCATCGCCGAGCATCTCGAAGCGCATGTCGCGGGGGCGGGGCTGACCGACGAAGCGCGTGCGCAAGGCGCCGCCGACCTGCTGGCGGTGATCCGCCGCTACTCCAAATAGGACGCTGCCATGATGACGGATTCTAACGCTGCCGCGCTGACCCATAGCCACGATTTCCTCGGTGCCGCGCATGATGCGAACGCGCGGCGTACGCAGTGGGTCGTGCTGCTCACCGCCGGCATGATGGTGGGGGAGATCGCCGCAGGCTATGCCACCGGTTCGATGGCGCTGCTCGCGGACGGCTTCCACATGGCGACGCATGCGGGCGCGCTGTCGGTGGCGGCGGGGGCCTATGCCTTTGCCCGGCGCCATGCCGCGAGCGGGCGGTTCAGCTTCGGCACCGGCAAGGTCGGCGATCTCGCCGGCTTCGCGTCCGCACTTGTGCTTGGGCTCGTCGCTGCCGGGATCGCCGGCGAGTCGGCATGGCGGCTGTTCCAGCCGACGCGTGTCGATTTCGGCACGGCGACCTGGATCGCGGTACTGGGCCTGCTGGTGAACCTTGTCAGTGCGCTGCTTTTGAGCGGCGGGCATCACCAGCACCACCATCCCGGCCATGATCACGGGCACGCCCATGGCCATGATCACCACGGGCATCAGCACGACAACAACCTGCGGGCGGCCTATGTGCATGTGCTGGCCGACGCCCTGACCTCCATCCTCGCCATCGCGGCGTTGCTGGCGGGGCGCTATCTCGGCTGGCTGTGGATGGATGCGGCGATGGGGCTGGTGGGTGCCGTGGTCATTGCGCGCTGGTCGTGGAGCCTGTTGCGTGACACTGCCGCCATGCTGCTCGACGCGACCGATGACCATGTCGCGGAAGAAGTACGCGCGCTGGTCGAAGCGCCGGGCGATGTCCGGATCACCGATCTTCACGTCTGGCGCGTCGGCCCCGCCGCGCGCGCGGCGATCGTCAGCGTCACCGGCGTTTCGAACCCGGAACTGGTCCGGCAGCGCTTGGCGCCCGTCCACGAACTCGCCCATCTGACGATCGAAACGCGGTAGCGCGCAGGCGTCGCCAGCCGAGCACCACGCCGGTGACGCTGAACAGGAATCCTGCGGCCAGCGGGAGCAGCAGGAGGAGGCGGCGCAGCGTGGGTCGCGTGCTCAGGCCGGGCACGTTGCCGGTATGCAGCGCGTAATAGACCCAGGCATAGGCCGCGCGGCTCGAGTCCATCACCGTCAGCAGGCGGCCGCTGTTGCCATCGACATAGAGGTCCGGTGCAGCGGGTGCGGCCAACGCGATCCGCCAGGCCGAGCGGGGCCAGCCTTCGGCCAGCGCATAGGTCGCATCGGGATCGACCGGCTGGACCCCCGCCGCCGATGCTTGCGGCCAGCCGGCAGCAACGGCACGCAGCACCAGCGTACGCATCGTCGCGTCGTCGATCCGGCGTCCTGCGCCGTCGACGCGTTCGACGCTGCCGTCGGCGGCGGAGCGCGTCAGTACCGGGCGGCAGGCAAGCGGGGTCACACTGATCTCGGGCACCGGCCGGGCGACCAGTCGCGTGGCGTCCACCTGCCGGAGCAGCTGTGCCAGCGAGCAGCCGGCATAGGCCTGCGCCTGCGCGCCGGTGGGCGTGCCGCGCGAGAACAGGCGGCCATGGTCCATCGACAGCCAGCCGCTGAAGATCCAGCCCAGCACGAACACGCCCGCGCCGAGCCCGAGCAGGTGGTGCCAGCGTAGCCAGCGGCGGCGGAAGAAGCTGATGCGCGGCGGATGGAGGCGCCGTGCCGCGACCATGCGGACGATCCCGAGGACCATGCCCGCGATGGCGACGAGCATGCAGACCAGCGAGAGCCACCAGACGCTGGCATCCCAGGCGCGCCAGTCCTTGCGTAGCGGCGTCACATACACCCAGTGGAGCACGGCCCCCGGCCAGTTCCAAGCCCGTGTGCTGCGGCTGGTGCGCTGGAGCAGTTCACCCGAGCGCGCCGACAGGTAGAGCTGCGTACCCTGCGCGTCGTTGGCATCGAGGCGGTAGAAGGGCCGCGCCGGATCGAACCTGTTGTGGACCACCCATTGGTCATGCTCGAACGGCGCGGTTGTGCTTGCGGTTGGGCCGAACAGGCGGCGCGCCTCGGCGAGCGCCTGCGCGCGCGACAGCGGTGGGAGCAGTGCGCCCGTCCTGGCATCGATGGCCTGCACCGCACCGCCGCCTTCCACCACATAGGCCGGGCGTCCGGCGCGCTGGACCAGACGCAGCGTCTCTGCGCCAGACACCGTGGCTGCCGCCCGCGCGGGCGCCATCAAATCCGCCGGCGCCGTGATCGGCGCCTGCAGCGCCATCTGCGCGGCGTGGGGCAAGGACGGGAAGGGCTGGAACAGCATCACCGCGCCGCTGGCGAACCATGCGGCGAAGATCAGGCAGGTGGCGATGCCGATCCAGCGGTGGAACCAGACCAGCATCGCCAGCAGGCGCTGCGAAAGGCGCGTCTCAGAAGCGGGCAAGCAGGCTCACCTCCGCGCGGCGTGGCTCGCCCAGCATCACCTGTGCCGGGTAGTAGATGTCGGCCCATTGCACGAACGTCTTGTTCCACACATTGTTGATCCGCCCGGTCAGCGACAGGCGTGGGGTGAGCGCCCAGCTGGCATAGACGATGCCCGTCGCATAGGGGCGCAGCACCAGCGTGTTGGCGGTGTTGCCGAAGCGCCGGCCGACATATTTCACCCCGCCGCCCGCTTCCAGCGGCAGCCCGGCGATCTTCTGGACGCTGGTCCACACATTGGCCGTCCAGTCGGGCACGTTCGGCGGCCGGTTGCCCGATGCGGCGACGCCGTAGTTCGGGTCTACGAAGTCGCCGTAGCGGGCATCGACATAGGTGCCGCTGGCGGTGACCGCCCAGTGCCGCGTCAGCCGCGCCTCGCCCGAAATCTCGATCCCGCGCGAGCGCTGCCGGCCGATATTGCTCACCGTATCGATCGCCACCTGGGTCAGGATATTGCGCCGTTCGATGTCATAGACCGCCGCCGTCAGCGACGCGCGTCCGTTCAGCAGCGCCGCCTTCACGCCTGCTTCGAGCTGGCGCGCGTTCGACAGCGCGAAATTCTGCCCCGCATTGACCAGGAAGATGTTCGAGCCGACCGGGTCCTGACCGGTGCTGACCGAGGCATAGGCGGTCACCGCCGGCGTCACGTCATAGACGAGGCCGGTGCGCCAGTTGAACGGCTTGTAGACGCGGCGGAAGCTGGAGCCGGCGTTGAAGCTGCCGTCGAGGTTGAAGTTCTCGCGCGTCAGGTACAGTCGCTCGGCGCGCAGGCCGGTGACCAGCTTGAGCCTGGGCGTCAGATCGAGTGCATCCTCGGCGAACAGCGCGAACTGGTCCCAGCGGGTCGGGCTCACCCGCCGATCGAGCGGGCCGAAGCTGCCGCGCGCCGGCCGCAGCAGATCGACGCTGTCGCCGTCCGGGAAGCCGCGGCTGCGGACGAAATCGAGATGGCTGTAGTCGAAGCCGATCACCAGCTTGTTCGAAAGCCCGGCCAGGCTGTGCCGGAAGGTCGCGCTGCCCTGGTCGCCCACCAGATCCTGTTTGTGAAAGACGAAGAACCGATCGCGATCGATCCGGCCGGTGCCGGCATTGTAGGCGAAGGTCTCCGCGTTGATCCACTGGCGATCGGCGTGGAAATAATAGGCGGTGTTGGCGAGCGTCACCGCGTCCGAGGGCGACCAGGTGACGGCGAGCCGCGGCCAGACCTGCCAGCTGTTCGCCCGGCTGTCCGCCACATTGTAGTTGACGAAGCGGGTGCGGCGATCGACCGCCGCGCCGCTCGCGCTTGCGAGGATGCCGGCGATCGGATCCGCTGTGGCGGTGGCAGGGAGCAGCGGGGTCCCGTAATAGGTCGACAGCCGATCGCGGAGATAGTCGACGCTGAGCTCGACCGAGAGGGTACTCGACGGCCGGTACAGGAGCCCACCGGTCGCGTTGAACGAATGCGGCCCGGTATCGTCGACATAGCCGCTCGAGCGGTGATAGCTCAGATCGGCCCGTGCGGCGAGCGTATCGCTGAGCACGCGGTTGCCGCCCAGGCCGAGGCTGACCGTATCGAAGTCACCATAGGAAGCCAGCGCCTGGCCGCTATTGCCCTGAAAATCCGGGCGCTTGTTGACGATGTTGACCGCGCCGCCCACCGCGCCCTGGCCGTAGAGCACTGAGCCGGGGCCCTTCAGCACGTCGATGCCGGCAAGGTTGAAGCTGTTGCCCGGCCGGTTGATCATGTTGGCGGGCCCCAGATACAGGCCGTTGTGCAGGATGGTGATCTGCTCGCCGGTGAAGCCGCGCATCGAGAACAGCGTGGGGTTGCCCGGCGAGCCGCCGGAGATGATGCCGGGCAGGCTGTCCGTCGCTTCCTCCACCGTGCGGAAGCCGCGCGTCAGCATCTCGTCGGCGCCGATCCGGTCCAGCGTCGCGGGGGTTTCGCGGATCGACAAATCGAGGCGGCTGCCGGTCGGCACGATCGTGTCGAGCTGGCGGAGGCGCCAGCCGGTGACGGTAATCTCGTCGCCCGCGCCGCCCGGTGCCGTGCTCTGGGCCAGGGCAGGCGTCGCGGCGGTGGCGGCGAGCGCAGCCAGCGCCATGCGCGGCATGCGCCGCACCTTCATGGTCATGTCGAAATCCCCCTTGGAAATCTTGTGATTGGTGCTCAGGCGCGCTTGCCAGCAGTTGCCCGCAAGCGGCTGGCGAGCAGCAGAAGAATGATCGTCGCTGCGGCGGTGACGCCGATCGCGGTGAATGCCCCGTCGGACAGGGCTACGTCCAGCCCTGCCAACTCGGCCAGCGCATAACCAGCGGTGCCGAAGCTGAGCGCGACCACCAGCCAGCCCACTGCGCGGCGATAGCGCTGCACGGTCGCGGTGGCGTGGCTGCGGGTGCGCAGCAGCCGAGCGACGATCTGGCTGTCGAGGGTATCGGCAAGCATCATGCCGGTGGCGAAGGTGGCCGCGATCGCCAGCGCGGCCATCGTCCCGCCCTTCGCCGTTGCCGCGGCGCCCCAGGCGGCCGCCTGGGTGGCGGTATCGAACACGAGCCCGAAGATGGCCCCGACCGCGACGATCGCTAGCGGATGCGTGCTGTTTCGCAGCCGCTTCGGCACCAGCCCGCTTCGCCAGCCGACCGGCGTATAGCGCGCCTGCGTCAGCAACCCGTGCAGGTTGAGCGTGCCGACGATCAGCAACAGGCCGATCACGGCGAGGTCGATCGTCGGTGCCGTCCAGGCAGGCGGAACGAAGGCGCCCGCCGCCAGCGACACGCCAATGGCGACGGTGGCGATCGACAGGCTGTGTCCCAGCGCGAACAGCGTACCGACCCACCGCGCCAGCCGCGGCCGCGCTTCGACGGTGCGAAACACGATATTGTCGATCACTGCTACATGATCGGGGTCGAGTCCGTGTCGCAGCCCGAGCACGAAGATCAGCCAGAGCGCAGAAAATTCGATCATGCCTCTTCCTCGGTCACCCGCACGCCGCGCGTGTCGAGCTTGGCCAGCCGCGCCGGCAACGCCTTGCTGATCGCCAGCAGCCGGGGGCGGGGCGCCTTCTTCCATTCGCGGCATTCGGGCAGGGTGCGCCCGCACGCGACGCACCAGCCGGTGCGGCCATCGAACCGGCAGATGCTGATGCACGGGCTCTTCATGCGCGCGCGTCCATGGCGAGCAGGCCGATCCGCCCATCCTCACCGCCCCAGCCCAGCCGGGTGCCGGCGTCGTTCCAGGCGAGGACCGTGACCGCGTCGCCTTCGGTGTCGAGCAGCAGCGTGTTCTCGTCCGCCAGGCGGGCGAGCGCCACGACGCCATCGTCATAGCCGACGGCCAGCACATCGTCCTTGGGGTGGAACGCGACCTGCGTCACCCGCGCGTTCTTGCGCCCGGCGCGGAGCAGCGGCGCCTTGCCCATCGGCCCGTCCTTCCCGTCGAACGGCCAGAGGATCGCTGCGGCATCGCCACTGGTGGCCAGCCATCTGCCCTTGCGATCCCAGCAGAAGCAGCGGGTCTTGGCGGTATAGCCGCCCATCCGCATGTCCCGCAGGTCGGCGAGGCGCCAGCCATGCAGCCCGGTTTCCTGTAACGCGGTGAGTAGAAAGCGACCCTGTGGGTGCAATGTGCAGGCGAGATGCGAGCCTGTCCAGGCGAGCGCCACCCGGCCGCTTTCCGGATTGGTGCCGTAGAGCAGGGTCGCGCCGTTGTAATGGGTGATGGCCAGCCGCTTGCCCTTCGCGTCCAGCGCCAGGCCGCCGATCGTCGAGCCGACGGCATAGCGATGCGACGGTGCGCCGGCTCCCTTGGCCCAGACGACCGCTTCCTTGCCGACGCCAGCGACGAGAAGGCCGGAGGCCGGGCTCACGACCAGATGCTCCACCCATCGCCGCGCGAAGACGCCGAGCTCGGCCACCTTGCCGCCGGGCGAGATGCGGCAGACGCGCCCATCGTCGCCCCCGGTGACGATCTCCGCCCCATCGGGAGACCGGCAGGCCGAGAGGATCGCGCCGCCATGGACCGGCATCGCCTGCGGATCCGCGCCGTCCCCTATCCAGCAAACGCTGCCGTCGCCCAGCGCCACGGCGGCGGTGGTGCCGAGCCAGAGCAGCGCGGTCGGCGCCGCATTGAGCGCGACGTGGCGGCCATAGCGGTGAATCAGCGCAGCCTCCGCCTCTGCCACCGGCATCAGGCCGCCCGTACCGCGCAGCCATCGAATCCCGCCTGCAGCATGGCGCGATCGAGGTTGCGGCCGATGAACACCATGCGGCTGGTGCGCGCCTCGTCCGGCTTCCAGTCGCGCTGATGATCGCCGTCGAGCAGCATGTGGACGCCCTGGACGACATAGCGCTGCTCCTCACCCGGGAAGGCGAGCACGCCCTTCAGGCGTAGAATGTCCTGTCCTTGCTCGGCGGTCAGCCTGCGCAGCCAGGGCATGAACAGCTCCGGCCGGATCGGGGCTTCCGAACGCAGCGATACGGAGGTGATCGCATCGTCGTGCTCGTGATCGTCTTCGGACAGGAAGTTGGGCTCGATCTCCAGGATGCGACCGAGATCGAAGGCGCCGCGCTCCAGCACGTCTTCCAGCGGCACGACGCAGTTCTGCGTTTCGTGCAGCGTCGCCTGTGCGTTGATCGTGCGGATCCGTTGGCGAACCCGCTCGAGTTCCTGCGCATCGACGAGGTCAGTCTTGTTGAGCAGGATCACGTCGGCGAAGGCGATCTGCTCCTCCGCCTCGTGGCTGTCTTCCAGCCGCAGAAGGATGTGGCGGGCGTCGACCACCGTGACGATCGCATCCAGGCTGGCGCGGGCGCGCACCTCGTCGTCGACGAAGAAGGTCTGCGCGACCGGCGCGGGATCGGCGAGGCCGGTCGTCTCGATCACGATGGCGTCGAACGTGCCCTTGCGCTTCATCAGCCCCTCGATGATCCGTATCAGGTCGCCTCGAACGGTGCAGCAGATGCACCCGTTGTTCATTTCGAACACTTCCTCATCGGCATCGACGATCAGGTCGTTGTCGATACCGATCTCGCCGAACTCGTTGACGATCACGGCATAGCGGCGACCATGATTTTCGCTGAGGATGCGGTTGAGCAGCGTGGTCTTGCCCGCACCGAGATAGCCGGTGAGCACGGTAACGGGAATGGTGGGAGAGGGGGCCATGGTTGCTCACATGATATGATGTATCATACCATCATTGCGGATGTCGTCGCAGGAATCAACTGCTTCCGTTCCAAGCGAGAAGAGGCGATGATCTGCCAATGGCGGACGCGCGCCGCCCTGCGCTCGCGAAGGCGAAGCGGCGCGTCATCACGGCTCTTCCTGGGATCCATGATGTGAGGAATGTGGTCCAAAGGCAGAAAAATACCCTGTCCATGTGACGATGCGGGCGATTGAGATGCATCACGCGGAAGCAGCCATTGCAGACAGGGTTGAAGTCTCGGTCACCTGTCTTTCCGACCTCAGCATTTGCGCTAATTGTCGCCGCCTTGTTGATCGGAAGCACCGCGGCAAGAACCTGGCGGCGGAGCGTGGATCACGGCGAACGTGTTCGATCCATGGGCAGCATCTGATCCAGCGCAGGCGCGGGTCGCCATCCAGGTGCTGTGGACAACCGAAATGAGAGCGCGAATCAGCTAATCGGCTGAGATCCTGCGACTGGGCGGCGACGTCCCGATTGTCACAACGATCCGTGATTGTCCGCAGGTTTGCAGCCGGGACCTAGCACTAAATTCACAGCAAATTGCCCGACCGTGCAGCCATCCACCAGCTGAGCAATTGAAATCGCTGGTGACCCCTACGAGAATCGAACTCGTGTTTTCGCCGTGAGAGGGCGACGTCCTAACCGCTAGACGAAGGGGCCAGTGCTTGGCAGAGGCGGCCAATTACGTTCCGGGGCCGGCTCCGTCAAGCGTTGTTTTACACTTTCTTCAACCCGCCACCGGCAGGCGCAGGCTGCCGTCCGGTTCGTAGTGTACTTCGCTGTACGCCGTCACCGCGTCGAGCGGCAGCGGGCCGTAGATGTGCGGGAAAAGCTGGCCGCCGCGCGACGGATCCCAGCGCACCGTATCGGCCAGCGCAGATAGGTCTACTGCGGCCAGCCACAGCCCGGTCTGGCCGGCGAAGTGCTTCTCCAGCGTCTCCCGAACCTGCTCCGATGTGGAGAGATGGATGTAGCCGTCCTGCAGATCGATCGGCGCGCCGAGGAAGACACGCTCCTTTTCGAGCGTGTCCATCTGGTCCGCGGTCAGGATCTTGTAGGCGGTGAGGGGCATCTCGGCCATGGCTCAGGCCTCGCCGCCGTCGGCGAGGTCTTCGCCCGACACCGCGTCCGGCGTCGCTTCGCCCGCCACTGCGCCGTCGCCCAGGTTCACCTCGGCCTCCTCCTCGGTTTCCTCGATGCGTGCCGCCGAGACGACATGTTCGTTCTGCGCGACGTTGAACAACCGCACGCCCGCCGAGTTGCGGCCGATCACGCGCAGATCGCCCAGCGACATGCGGATCATCTTCGCCTGATCGGTGACGAGCATCAACTGATGGCCCTTGGTCGCCGGGAAGCTCGCCACCACCGGCCCGTTGCGGCCGATATTGTCGATGTTGGTGATGCCCTGGCCACCACGACCCGTGCGGCGATATTCATAGGCCGAGCTGAGCTTGCCATAGCCATTGGCGCAGACGGTGAGGATGAACTGCTCGCGGTCCTTCATCTCCTCATACTTTTCCGGCGCAAGGTCGTGCTCGCCCTCGCGCTCGCCCTTCCAGGGGGCGAAGCGGAGATAGGTGTCGCGTTCTTCCTGGCTGGCGCCCGAGCGGTGCAGGATCGACAGCGACATCACCTGGTCGCCGTCGGCCAGCCGCATGCCGCGCACGCCGGTGGAGGCACGGCTCTGGAACGCGCGGACATCCTCGCCCGGGAAGCGGATCGCCTTGCCCGCGCGGGTGGCAAGCAGCACGTCGTCGCCCTCGTTGAGCAGCGCGACGCCGATCAGGCGATCGTCCTCGTCCTCGCCTTCGAACTTCATCGCGATCTTGCCGTTCGAGGGCACGTTCGTGAACAGATCCATGCTGTTACGGCGTACATTGCCCTTGCAGGTGGCGAACATCACGTGGAGATTTGCCCATTCCTCCTCGTCCTCGGGCAGCGGCAGCACGGTGGAAATGGTCTCGCCAGCGGCCAGCGGCAGCAGGTTGATCATCGGCCGGCCGCGGGTGGCGGGCCCGCCCTCGGGCAGTTTCCACACCTTCATCCGGTAGACGCGGCCGAGCGTGGAGAAGAACAGCACCGGCGTGTGCGTCGAGGTGACGAACAGCTCGGTGATCGCGTCTTCGTCCTTGGTCGCCATGCCGGCGCGGCCCTTGCCGCCGCGCGCCTGGGCGCGGAAGGCGTCGAGCGGGGTGCGCTTGATATAGCCCTGGACGGTCACGGTGACGACCATGTCCTCGCGCTCGATCAGATCCTCGTCGTCGATGCCGTCGGCGGCAGCGGCGATTTCCGTCTTGCGCGGGGTGGCATAGGTGTCGCGGATCAGAACCAGCTCGCCGCGCAGCACGGCATAGAGCTTGGCGCGGTTGCCGAGGATCTCGAGCAGCTCGGCGATCGAATCGGCGAGTTCCTTGAGCTCGTCGCCGATCTCGTCGCGGCCAAGCGCGGTGAGGCGGTGCAGGCGCAGGTCGAGGATCGCGCGGACCTGGGTGTCGGACAGGCGATAGGTGTCGCCGGTCACTTCGGTGTCTACCGCCTCGACGAGGCGGATATACGGCGCGATCTCGGCGATCGGCCATTCGCGGGCGAGCAGGGCTTCGCGCGCGGCCGCCGGGCTGGACGAGCCGCGGATGATCTTCACCATCTCGTCCAGATTGGTGACCGCGATCACCAGGCCGAGCAAGATGTGCGCACGGTCGCGCGCCTTGGCCAGCTCGAACTTCGAGCGGCGGGTGATGACCTCCTCGCGGAACTTGACGAAGGCCTCGATGATGTCGCGCAGGTTGAGCAGTTCCGGACGGCCGCCGCGGATCGCGAGCATGTTGGCCGGGAAGCTCGATTGCGCCGGCGTGTTCCGCCAGATCTGGTTGAGCACCACCTCGGGCGTCGCGTCGCGGCGCAGGTCGATGACGATGCGCACGCCCTCGCGCGAGCTTTCGTCGCGGATGTCGCTGACACCCTCGATCCGCTTTTCCTTGGCGGCCTCGGCGATCTTCTCGACCAGCGCGTTCTTGCCCTGCTGGTACGGGATTTCGGTCAGCACGATCGAACGGCGCTCGCCGCGCTGCTCGAATTCGTGGCGCGAGCGCACCAGGATCGAGCCGCGCCCGGTCTGATAGGCCGAGCGGCAGCCCGAGCGGCCGAGGATGACCGCGCCGGTCGGGAAGTCCGGACCGGGGACCAGCTCCATCAGCTCTTCGAGCGTGACCGCGCCGTTGTCGATGTACGCCAGGCAGGCGTTGATCACTTCGCCGAGATTGTGCGGCGGAATGTTGGTCGCCATGCCGACCGCGATGCCGCCGGCGCCGTTTACCAGCAGGTTGGGGAAGCGGGCAGGGAGGACCGACGGCTCGCTTTCCGAACCGTCATAGTTCGGCACGAAGTCGACCGTGTCCTTCTCGATATCGTCGAGCAGCGCCGTCGCCACGCGGGCGAGGCGCGCTTCGGTGTAGCGCATCGCGGCGGGTGGATCGGGGTCCATCGAGCCGAAATTGCCCTGGCCGTCGATCAGCGGCACGCGCATCGCCCAGTCCTGCGCCATGCGGGCCATCGCGTCGTAGATCGAGCTGTCGCCGTGCGGGTGATACTTACCCATCACGTCACCGACGAGGCGGGCGGACTTGCGGTACGGCCGTCCGGCGACATAGCCGCCTTCCTGCGCTGCGTAGAGAATGCGGCGGTGGACGGGCTTCAGGCCGTCACGAACGTCGGGCAGGGCGCGCGCCACGATCACGCTCATCGCGTAATCGAGGTACGAGGTCTTCATCTCGTCGACGATCGAGATCGGGGTAATGTCGGAAGGGTCGGCGAGCATGGTCTCGTCGGTCAATGCAACAGACTTTCGGGTTTTTGTTACGCTGTGATGGCTCTAGCCGCCCGCATGCCTCCTGCCAACCCCGCGCCCGCGCGTACGTGCGCGCGTGGGGAGCATGGGAGCCAAGTCCGGACCCAAACGTTTCCGCTCCGCAATGGCGCTTGTTCAATGCACGTTCAGCGCGCTTCCCGCACGGCAACCGCGCTTGAATGGTGTACAGGGCGCCTTTAGAGGAACGTACGACGCCGCCTGGCCGACGAGGAGAGTTTCACATGAAGTTTGTTTCGAAGCTTGCGCTGACTGCAATGCTTGCGCTGGGTTCCACCGCGCTGGTGTCGACGCCGGCGCTGG
The DNA here is from genome assembly GCF_001598435.1 of Sphingomonas pituitosa NBRC 102491. Taxonomy (GTDB): domain Bacteria; phylum Pseudomonadota; class Alphaproteobacteria; order Sphingomonadales; family Sphingomonadaceae; genus Sphingomonas; species Sphingomonas pituitosa. The sequence continues at coordinate 335,878 of NZ_BCYY01000001.1, read as the reverse complement.
CCCAGAAGGACAAGAAGGGTGCCGCGAAGGAGGATCCGAACGCGCTGAAGGTGGGCGACGCCTTTCGCAAGGCGGCTGCCCCGGCAGTGGAGGCCGTGCAGGCGAAGAACTGGGCGGCAGCGATCCCTGCGCTGGACGCACTCGATCCGGTCGCGCAGAACGACGACGAGAAATATTACGCCGCCTATCTCCGCACGCGCGTCCAGATCGGCCAGAACGACATGGCCGGCCTCACCAAGACGCTGCCGGTGCTGATCGCCAGCCCGCGCACCCCGGCGAACGAGCTGCCGATCTACAAGCGCCAATATTACACGATCATCGGCAACCAGGCGCTGACCGAGAAGAAGTATGCGGAAGCGATCGACGGGCTGACCAAGGCGCGTGAAGCCGGCAACAACGACTTCGACGTCTCGATCGCGCTCGCCAACGCCTATGCGCAGTCCGGCAAGCCCAACGAGTCGGTCGCCGAAGTCGACCGCGCGATCCAGACGGTGAAGGCCACGGGCCAGAAGCCGCCGGTCGCCTGGTACCAGTTCGCGATCCCGCGTGTGTACGCCACGGGCAACCGCGCCGCGACAGCGGACTGGATGAAGAAGATGATCGCCGAATATCCGACCAAGCAGAACTGGCGCTGGGGCGTGCTGGTGATGCGCGGCAGCGCAGACCAGTCGGGTGGTCGCCTCACTTCGGCACAGCGGATCGACCTCTATCGCCTGCTGCGCACCACCAAGGTGCTGGCGGACCAGAACGACTATCTCGACTATGCCGAATCGGTGAACGCGGTAGGCCTTCCCTGGGAAGCCGTGGCGGTGATCGACGAGGGCCGCGCGGCGGGCAAGCTGCCGGCCGGCAACGCGGACATCGGCCGCGTCTACACCTCGGCGCAGGCCAAGTCGAAGGCGGAAGGCTCGCTGGCGCCGCTGGTCAAGCAGTCGCAGGCCGCCGCCAACGGCAAGATGGCCGCGCAGACGGGCGACGCGTTCCTCGCCTCGGGCGACTACGCCAAGGCTGTCGAGATGTACGATGTCGCGCTGCAGAAGGGCGGCGTCGCAACCGACGACGTCAACCTGCATCGCGGGATCGCGCTCTACAACCTTGGCCGCAAGGACGAGGCGCGCACCGGCTTCGGCCAGGTAAAGGCGTCGCCGGCGCTGGATCTCGCCGCGCTCTGGACCGTGGCGCTGGACCTGCCGACGCTTTCCTGATCCGCCTCAGACGGCGCAACAAAGAAGGGGCGGTCCTGCGGGACCGCCCCTTTTTCATGTCTTCTGCGCAGAGCGGGACTGTCCGTCCGCTCAGTCCTTGAATTCCGGCACCGGCACGCCCGGCAGCGCCTTGGCCGTACGGATGGTGAGCGACGTCTTGACGTGCTCCACATTGGGGGCCGTGGTCAGCCGGGTCGTCAGGATCGTCTGGAAGCTCTGCAGATCCGGCGCGACGATCTTCAGGATGAAGTCGATCTCGCCGTTCAGCATATGGCATTCCCGGACTTCGGGAATCTCGGCGACCAGCTGCTCGAAGGCGCGCAGGTCGCTTTCGGCTTGACTTTTCAGGCTTACCATCGCGAAGACGGTGAGATTGTATCCGAGCGCGCCGGGATCCAGCGCTGCGTGGTATCCCTTGATCGCACCTTCCTGCTCCAGCGCGCGGACGCGGCGGAGGCAGGGCGGGGCCGTCAGCCCGACCCTTTCGGCAAGCTCGACATTGGTCATGCGGCCATTTTCCTGGAGTAATCCTAGGATCCGGACGTCGATCTCGTCGAATCGCATTTTTTTCTGGGGCTCCTGCGTGGGTTCGTTTCTTCTAGCTGCTTGTTAGCATAATAAAATTACGCTTCAACGCAATTGTCCCACATTGCGACGTGCCGAAATGGACTGTTCCCTCCGTGTGTTGCCGCACGGTATGAGGTAGACGTACGAACAATTGAACGAACCTCGGGGGACGACGGCTTTGCCGCTGCGCTTTGACGATACGCTGGAAACCGTGCTGGCTGGCGACCTGCGCTCGCCCACGGGGGCGCCCCTGGTCTGGCGGCAGCTGGTCGATCTGCTGGGGCGGCAGCGCGTGCCGGTCGAAGCGCGCGCGCTGAACCTGCTGGAATCGCTTCGTCCGGCGGTGGCGCTGGACGTTCGCGCCGCGAGCGCGCGGGCGCTGGAAGGGGCAACGCCGCCTGCCGCGCTGGTGCGGCTGCTGGCAACCGACGATCTGATGGTCGCGCTGCCGGTGCTGCGCAGCGCCGATCTCGCGGAACAGGAATGGGTGGACCTGCTGCCGGTGCTGGCGCCGGGCGCCCGCCATGTGCTGCGGAACCGCCGGGACCTGCCGCCCGGCGTACTCCGCGCGCTGGAGAGTTTCGGACCGGTGGACTTCGTGCTTGCGGACCATCGTTCGGCCCAGGCGATCGCCGAGGACATCGGGACCCAGCCCCTCGCGGCGCCGTCGCCGAGCGAAGACGATGCCGGAGAAGGACTGTTCGCGGTCTCCGATCTCGTGGCGCGGATCGAGGCTTATCACCGCGAGCGCGACGCCGCCGAGACGGTGGAGCGCGCCGGCGAACGTGCGCGGAGCTTCCGGTTCGAAACCGATGCGGCGGGGGTCGTCCGCTGGGTCGAGGGAGTGAGCCGGGCCCCGGTCATCGGGCTTTCGCTGGACCTGCAGGGGCTCGCGCGCGGCAGCCGGCTGGACGGGGTGGCGGCGGGCGCGTTCCGCCGACGCGCCGGTTTCACCAATGCCAGGCTCACGATCGAAGGCGAATCGGACGCGGCTGGTGACTGGCTGGTTTCCGCGCTGCCGGCGTTCGAGCAGGTGACCGGGCGTTTCATGGGCTATCGCGGCACCGCCCGCCGTCCGCGCGCGGACGAACGTGCGGAGCCGGCGCGAGCGCCGATCGAAGCGGATGCGCTCCGCCAGATCGTGCATGAGCTGCGTACGCCGACCAATGCGATCGCCGGGTTCGCGGAAATGATCGAGACGCAGATGCTCGGGCCGGTTCCCGAGCCCTATCGCGACCGGGCCGCAGCGATTCGTGCCCAGGCCCGCGACCTGCTGGGCGCGATCGATGATCTCGATCTTGCCGCGCGAATCGAAAGCGCGGCGCTGTCGCTGGGGGAGGGGCGGGTGGCACTGCGGCCGCTGCTCGCCGGCATCGTCGCGGATCTGGATGAATTGCTGACGCTGCGGGGCTCGGCGATCCTCCTGCCTTCCGAAGACGTGGCCGTCTCCGGTGACCGACGTGCCGTGGAGCGCCTGCTGGCGCGCCTGCTGGCGACGCTGGTCTCCGCCACGGCGGCTGGGGAACGGCTGCAGATTCGCTTCGCACAGGACGGCGAACAGCGTGTCGCCATCGCCATCGACCGGCCGCGGGCGCTGGGGCATTATCCTGGCGAAGCGGTTCTGGGTATCGACGACGAGCAGGACGAGGATGGCACGCTGCTGGGCACCGGCTTCGCGCTGCGGCTTGCCCGGAACCTGGCACGGGAACTGGGCGGCAGCCTGATCATCGCTCCCGACGTCCTGACCTTGCGCCTGCCGGCTGCGGCGCCGGGCACGCGGGAGCAGGCGAACCGGAACTGAAGCACGCGGGGCGGATCGAGTGAGGGGCAGCTTGGGCTTGCAGCGGAGGCTGGGGGTCCGCTAGGGCAGGCGGGCGCTGGGGGGCCTGTAGCTCAATGGTTAGAGCTGGCCGCTCATAACGGCTAGGTTGCGGGTTCGAGTCCTGCCGGGCCCACCAGTGTGCATGTCGCTTTGCCTTGTGTCGGCGGCGCGGACGCTCTAAGGGCGGCGGCTCGTCGGGGAGTAGCGCAGTCTGGTAGCGCATCTGGTTTGGGACCAGAGGGTCGCAGGTTCGAATCCTGTCTCCCCGACCACTTTATCGTGAAAACGACGGAAATCCGCCACTTTGCGCGGTCCGATAATCCGGTTTTTGCACATCGCAGCTACGAACCGCAGTATCTTCCCGCTCGCAATATGGCCTGATGGCTTTGTTCCGATTCCGCGTCGCCGCCCCGCTATCGCTGAGCCTTGACCGGCCGCGGATGCCACCGCCACGCCTAGCCGCGGGGCGAGCGACGTATGCGAGGCGGCCCTCCGCCGCAGTGGCGTGTGCGGGCTCCCAGCTTTTCGCGTGGAAGCGGTAGCGAGGCGCAGGTATCCGGAACCAAGCGGCGGCGAGCGTCGCGGCTGCGGCAAGTTCGGACATAAAGGTTAAGCAATTATCGATGCTTGTCGGCTAGCGAGGCACGATGTGCCCAACGCCGCTTCCTTGCGCAATGCGTCCGCAGCTTTCGCTGTGTGCCGATGTGCGCGGCGCGGTGGCGGTCATCGGCGCGCTTGCCCTCACGACGCTGCTGGGGATGGCAACAATCTCGGTCGATCTGGCGCGGGGATATAGCCAGCTGATCAGCAACCAGCGCGCGGCAGACGCCGCCGCGCTCAGTGCGGCGCTCGCCTATCAGCGCGCGAACGCGGACGCGGCCATCCTGCTGCCCACGGCCCAGGATCTCGCCGTCGCCAACGGCCTGACGAACGCCACGGTGACCGCAACCGTGGTGAACGACGTGCCGACCGCCGGTGCCAAGGCAGTGAAGGTTACCCTCTCCACGCCGGTGACCTATGCGATGGCGACCGCACTCGGCTATCGCGGCAGCTATGCGGTGGGCGCGACATCCTATGCCTCGCTGAGCGCCCCCAGCGCGATCGCGCCGCCGTGCATCCTGGCGCTCGCCCCCACCGGCACCGGCATCAGCACCAGCGGCGGAGCGACGATCGACACGCCGGACTGTTCGGTGGTGGCGGTGGCGGATATCGCCAATCGGGGCACCCGCATCGCGGCGAAGAACATCGTCTCGGGCGCTGGCAACGTGCTCAACGACTGGGGAACGCTGACCACGTCGCTGCTGCGCTATGCCGGCAGCTTCACCAACCCGTCCTGGAACGCCAATGTGCCGTCCGCCGACAAGCGGGTGAACGCGGCGACCACGATCACCGATCCGCTGGCGGACAATGCCGATCTCGCGACCGCGCGCCAGGCGATCGGCACCAGCGTCGCGCCGCGGGCGATCGGCAATCCTGCCACCCCCGTCGGCGCCGACTGGGTGATCGGCTGGTCTCCCTCCAGCAACGTCGAAGCGTTCCGGAAGGGCAACTCAGGAAACTTCGTCATCCCGGCGGGCAAGTACACGATCGGCCGGCTGACGATCGATGGCGGCGTGAACGTGCAGTTCCAGAGCGGATCCACGATCACCATCGCCAACGGCCTGGCGATCGGCGGCGGATCGTCCGTGGCGTTCGGCGACGTCGCGCTTTCCGTGAACGGCGGCTTCGACAGCGGCACGATGGGCGTGACGATGGGCGATGGAAGCCTCGCGATCGGCGGGGGCAGCATCAATTTCCAGGGAACCAGCAGCTTCGGCAACGGCCCCGTGACGATCAACGGGACGCTTGCGCTCGGCGGCGGCTCGAAGCTGACGCTCGGGGTGGGCAACCACGGCTTCGGCGCGATCGACCTATCGGGCGGCGGCTCGATGATCCTGGGCGCCGGTGACCTCGACGTGCGCGCCGGGATCGCGGTCGGCGGCGGATCGACGCTGGCGGCCGGGGCGGGGAGCTACCGGATCGGCCCCGACGCGAGCGGTACGGCCATCAAGCTGTCCGGCAGCGCCGTCTTCCTCATGGGCGACGGGCCGTTCAGCGCGGGCGGCGACATTGCCACTGCCGGCGGAAGCCGGATCGTCTTCGGCCGAACGGCCAACCATTTGATCAAGGGCAACCTGACGGTCGCCGGATCGGCATTGTTCGCCACCAGCCGCTACACGATCGCGGGCAATCTCACCAACGGCACCGGCGGCGCCAAGTGGCCCTATGACGACACGGCGATCACCGGCAAAACCTATGGCCGGACCCTGGAGGGGGTCGATGTCACCGGCTACGACATGGCCGGGATCAACGTGTCGTTCGTGCTGTCGGGCACGGTCAACCTCGCCGGAGGCGCGTACACCAAGCTGATCGCAAGCAGCACCAGTGTCGCCGGTGGGGCGATCGCCGACCTGCTGATCGACAGCCTAACCGGGAGCAGCACCGACTGGGCGGCAGGCGCGCAGAACCTCTTCGTCGGCGCCGTCCACCTGCCCAATTCGGACCTGACCATGTCCGGCGGCAGCAGCACCCTGTCGAACGGCCAGTGCTTCATGCTGATCGCGCGCACGATCACCGCCAGCGGCGGCGCCGCTGCGGGTTCGGCATGTGCGAGCATCATCGGCACTGGCAGCGGCAGCGGCGGCAACAGCACGATCGGACTGGTGCGATGATCGCGCAACCTTCCTTACCGTCCTCGGAAGAAGGGGCGGCGACGATCGAATTCGCGCTGCTGACTCTCTTCTTCTTCCTGTCGGCGCTGCTGACACTCGACGTCGCCAGCTATTACGTCCAGCGCAGCCAGCTCGCCCAGGCGGTGTCGGCCGGCTCCATGTCCGCCTTCGCGAACCGCTCGGCTGTGCCCTATCAGAGCCTGCCGGGCTACATCCAGAACGCGGCACGACTGCCCAGCGCGCCGCAGGTGCGCATCGGATGCAACGGCGTGGCCAATGGCTGCGTCAACACTGGGCGCAGCTGTGCCTGCCTTTCCAAGGCGGGCGGCTATAGCAGCGCCGTTTGTGGCAGCAGTTGCCCGGCCGGCACCACGCCCAATTCGACGGCAGGCTATTATATGCAGATCACGGCCTCGTCGCAGTATCGGGCGATGGTCTTGCCGAACGGGATGTTGAACGGCACGCCGATCACGCAGTCGGTGACGGTGCGGCTGGAATGATGCGACCGCGCCTTCTTGCCGATCGCCGCGGCGCGACCGCGATCGAATTCGGGCTTCTCGCGCCGGTGTTCCTGCTGTTGCTGTTCGGCTTGATCGAAATGGGCCGGCTCCTCTGGGTCAAGCAGGTGCTGACGGAGACCGCCTATAGTGCCGCCCGGTGCGGCGCCCTCGCATCGCCTTGCAAGACGCAGGGCGACATCCGGAGCTTCGCTGCGGCGCGGGGCGCGCGCTGGGGCATTCGCATCGACGCCAGCCTGATAGATTATGCCGCTGCCGCGACCTGCGACGGCAATGCCGGCAGCGTGCAGGTGACGATTCGCTACGCCTTCGCTTCGCCGCTGTCTGGCTTCATCGCTGCACTGCCGCAAGATGTGCAGGCGCATGGGTGTTTTCCCAAGCTGTCCTGATCGCGGCGCATGGCCGCTCCATTTCTTCATCCTCCGCACCTCGCCGGCGTCTCGATTTGAGACAGATCCCCGCGGCGATGCCTGCATCAAGCCGCGCTATCAGCACCGGTGCCACAGCTGTCTACGTCGCAGCTGCAAGGACGGTATCAAGGATTAGAACCTTCAGTGTACTGGCCAGCGGCAAAGCGCGTTGATTTGCAGTCTTCTGGCAATGCCCGCCCAATCACCACCTGCTCCGCCGAATTGGGCAGCAAATTCAAGGCGCTGCAAGTGCCCTAAATCGCCTGCGGAGGGAACGCGGCGGTTGTTCGCGTGACCTTATTCGTGAACTTCACGTCGAAACGATAGTTGAGGCGGAGTTCGCTTATCGAGATAGAGTTTTATGGCGCAAGTGAATTCTGCAATAGCGCAAGGTATGTGTATCTGCATATTTCCAACATCTCGCGCAATATGATGTGAAACTACCAATATATATTGCGAGATCCGCGTGTTTATCGCCGCTCTGAACGCGAACTTTAATTCGATTGCGGCTGCTCATGTATATAGTGGTCGCAAATGTGTTGAAAATCATAAAACAAGCGCAGCCATTATTTTTGCACCTACCGTTTCGGGCCTTGCTGCAGTGCGGGAACTTAATGGTTAAAAAACTGTTAAGGAGTGCTGTTGCAGCTTTATGTCAGCAGAGTGCTCGCAGGCCCTATGTATACTTTGCGTCCATGGTCTCAGGTGTGAAGTGATATTGGCGTCAGGTAAAACTATGTCAAAGCAGCCGAGAGTATAAGTAATCTTCACAAACGTGAAGGTTTCCTATTACAGGCTATTCTCGCTGGTAATATACCGCAATTTCAATGAGAAATTTGCGGGCTGACTAGCCATATCCTGCAAAATGAGGTGGATAGCCGCTTGCGTGTTTCGTCGTCTTTGTTTGTAGCTATATTATCATTGACGGTCGCGTGATTTCCGTGGAGTAGGGCGCAGCCGGCATCCCGTCGGTCTGTTAACCATTTAGGGGGTTTTATGCGCACTCGTGTTCTCACCCTGCTGGCTGCTGCGACCGTCGCGGTTGCAGCCCCGGCTACCGCTTCGGCGGCAACCGTGATCGGCGGTTTCTCGGCCGGCCTCGTCAACGTTACGAGCAGCACGGCGTCGATCGGCGCCAACAGCACGTTCAGCAACGGCGGCAGCGCCGTTCTGGGTTCGAGCGGCGACCTGTCGTCGATCGGCCTGTTCACCACTTTCCTCACCTCGTCGGTCACCGCGACCTCGGGTGCGGCGGTGACCTTCAACGCGGTGTTCGGTTCGTTCAGCGGCAAGGTCGCTTCGATCGCTACCGGCACGAACTTCGTCACCATCTACACGCTGGGTGATTTCACCCCGGCGGCGCTCTCGGGCTACGAGGCCGGCAAGGCCTCGGTGCAGTTCACGTTCAACCAGGCCGGTGGCGCTGGTTCGGACATCTCGGGCAGCTTCAGCTTCGCTTCGCCGCCGAGCCCGATCCCCGAGCCCGCAACCTGGGGCATGATGATCGCGGGCGCCGCCATGGCTGGCGCTGCCGTGCGTCGTCGTCGCGCCAGCACGAAGGTTGCCGCCGCCTAATTGGCGTCGGACTTGCTTCCAGAAGGGCGGCGCCGGCAACGGCGCCGCCCTTTTTGCATGCGAGGCGGACGTCGATGCCTGCGCGGCAGGGCGGCCTTACTGAACGCGTGCGGACGATGAAGGCTGGACCGGGCGGCGTTGTTGCCTGCAGCAATCTGATCTGCCGCGGCGGGACATTCAGGCGGGATCGCCTTCGCGCGCGCCACGCCGCCCCTAGAGAGTATTTTCAAGTTGACCGTTTACGGTCAACGGCTCGGAAAATGCCGTCATCGGGCCATTGCAGCGCGCACGCGCGCCAGGTCGGCCAATCGGATCTTCGCCCGATCATCAACCTCCACACGTCCGGCTTGTCCGTTCAGGCGGGAGCATGCGCCACGCTGGCGCCGTCTCCGGGCGCAGCATTCGCCGGGCGGATGCGGAACCACAGTGCATAGAGCGCGGGCAGGAACACCAGCGTCAGGATCGTGCCGCCCAGGGTGCCGCCGATCAGCGTGACGGCCATCGAACCCCAGAAGACCGACTTGATCAGCGGCACGAACGCCAGCACCGCCGCCAGCGCGGTCAGGATTACCGGGCGCGAGCGCTGCACGGTTGCCTCCACGACCGCGTCATAGGGCGTCATCCCGAGCTTCTCGTTGTCGTGGATCTGCCCGATCAGGATCAGCGTGTTGCGCATCAGGATGCCGGCGAGCGCGATCAGCCCGAGGATGGCATTGAAGCCGAAGGGCTGGCCGGTCACGAGCAGGATCGGAACCACGCCGATCAGGCCGAGCGGCGCCGTGGAAAGCACGATCCCCATCGCCGACAGGCTCCGCACCTGCAGGATGATCACGATCATCATCAGGAAGATCATGATCGGGAAGATCGGCGCCAGCGCGCTGTTTGCCTTTCCGGCTTCCTCGATCGAGCCTGCCATGTCGATGCGGTAGCCGCTGGGCAGGTTCTGGAGGATCGGCTGCAGCTTGGCGAGCATCGCCGTCGAGACGTCGGGCGGCTGCAGGCCATTGGCGATATCGCCGCGGACGGTGATGGTCGGCAGGCGGTCGCGGCGGAGCAGGATGGGATCCTCCATGCGCACCTCGATCTTGCCGATCTGGCTCACCGGCACGCGCTGGCCGTTCGCGCCCATCAGCTGGTAATTGCCGATCCGGGCGGGGTCGAGCCGATCGGTCCCGGCGGAGCGGGCGACGACCTCCACCGAGCGGATGTCCTCCCGCACCTGGGAGACCGGGGCGCCGCTCAGCAGGAACTGGAGCTGGTCGGCGACGTCGCTGGAGGTGAGGCCGAAGGCGCGCAGCCGGTCCTGATCGAGTACGAAGTGGAGCGCCGGGGCACGGTCGCCCCAGTCGCTGTTGACGGTGCGCATCATCGGATCGGCCTGCATCACCTTCTGCACGCGCTCGGCAATGCCGCGGACGACGGACAGATCGGGACCGGCCACCCGGAACGCGACGGGGAAGGGCGAGGGCGGGCCGAACACCAACTGGGTTGCCCGGACGCGCGCGGCAGGAGCAAGCCCGTTGGCGACCGCCTGGCGCAGTTTCAGCTTGAGCCGGTCGCGCGCGGCCTCGTCGGGCGTGCGGACGACGACCTTCGCGAAGGACGGATCGGGGAGCTCGGGCGACAGCGACATGAAGAAGCGGGGCGCGCCCTGGCCGATATAGGCAGTGATGATCTTCGCCTCCGGCTGCTGCTGCAGCCACGCCTCGACCTGGGCCGTCGCCGTGCTGGTCTGTGCCAGCGCCGTGCCTTTCGGCATCTGGACCTCGACCAGCAGTTCGGGCCGGTCGGAGGTAGGGAAGAACTGCTTCCTGACGAGTGCCATGCCCGCGCCGGCGACCAGGAACGCGCCGAGGGTCATCAGGGTGACGAGCTTCTTGCGGCGTACCGCCCAGGCGATGATGCCCCGGACACGCTGATAGCGGGGCGTCTGGTAGATGGCGTGATGGCCGCCCTCCACCGGCTTGATGTGGGGCAGCATCTTGACGCCCATATAGGGCGTGAAGATCACCGCGACGAACCACGACGCGATCAGCGCGAACCCGACGACCCAGAAGATGTTGCCGGCATATTCGCCCGCAGTCGATTGCGCGAAGCCCACCGGCATCAGGCCGATCACCGTCACGAGCGTGCCTGCCAGCATCGGGCCTGCGGTGTGGCTCCAGGCATAGGCCGAAGCGCGGATGCGGTCATAGCCCTCCTCCATCTTCACCACCATCATCTCGATCGCGATGATCGCATCGTCGACGAGCAGGCCGAGCGCGAGGATCAGCGCGCCGAGCGTGATGCGGTCCAGCACGCGGCCGGTCGCCCACATCACGACAAGGGCGATCGCCAGCGTGAGCGGCACCGCGGCGGCCACCACCAGGCCCACCCGCCAGCCCAGGCTGATCAGGCTGACGATCATCACGATGGCCAGCGCCTCGAGGAAGGTGTGCATGAACTGGTCGACGGCTTCGTGGATGTTCACCGACTGATCGGTCACCGGGGTCAGGGTCATGCCGAGCGGCAGTTCCTTCTGGACCGTCGCCACTTCGGCGTTCAGCGCCTTGCCCAGATCCAGGCCGTTCCAGCCTTCGCGCATGACGACGCCAAGCAGCAGCGTGGGCTCCCCGCCGTTGCGGATCAGGAAGGTGGCGGGATCCTCATAGCCGCGCTCGACCTTGGCGATGTCCGAAAGGCGCAGGGTTTGGCCGCCCGCGACGATCGGCAGGTCGCGGATCTTCGCGAGGTCGTCGAACGCGCCGTCGAGGCGGATCGCGACCTGCTGTCCCTTGGTCTCGATCGAGCCAGCGGGGGTGACGAGGTTCTGCTTTGCCAGCGCCGCGAAGATGTCGCGCACCGACACGCCGAGCGTCGCCAGGCGCTGCTCGGTAAACTCGACGAAGATGCGCTGCGGCCGTTCGCCGACGATGTTGATCTTGTTGACGCCGGGCACGTGCAGCAGCCGCTGGCGCAGTGTCTCCGCCTCGCGTGCGAGGTTGCGCTGCGGCTCGCCCTTGGCCTTGAGCGCATAGAGCGCGAAGGTGACGTCGCCATATTCGTCGTTGACGAACGGGCCCACCACGCCGCGCGGCAGCTTCGCCGTCTCGTCCGCGATCTTCTTGCGCGCCTGGTAGAATTCCTCCTGCACCTCGGCCGGCGGCGTCGTGTCGCGCAAGGTAAGCGTGGTGAAGGCGAGGCCGGGGCGGGTGAAGGTCTCGCTGCGATCATACCAGCGCAGCTCCTGCAGCCGCTTCTCAAGCGGCTCGGCGACCTGGTCCTGCATCTCCTGCGCGGTGGCGCCGGGCCACGCGGTAACGACGGTCATCACCTTGATCGTGAAACCCGGATCCTCCGCGCGGCCGAGCTTGAGGAACGCGATCGTGCCTGCCGCGATGATCGCGATCAGGAAGAACAGCGTGACGGAGCGTTCGCGCACGGCGAGCGCGGAGAGATTGAAGCCGCGCTTCTCGGGTTCGCCGCCGCTCACTTGGCCGCTCCTTCGACGCGGACCGCTTCACCTTCGTGGAGGAGGTGCGCGCCCACCGCAACGATGCGATCGGAGGGCTGGAAGCCGGTTGCGAGCCGCGCGGTCTCCTCACCCAGCGCAACGATGCGCACGGGGCGCCAGGTCACCGTCTGCTGCTTGCCGGCGCGGAGCAGCCAGACGCCGGGGCCATGCCCGGCATCGTGGATCGCACCCAGCGGTACCTCGGCAGCCGCGCCTGCGCGTCCTGCGTCGAGCGTGATGGTGACGGTTCCGCCGAGCGGTGCCCGCGCCGCGCTGCCGTTCAGCACATAGCGGGCCTCGAACGTCCGCGCGGCCGGGCCGGCCGCGTCGGACAATTGGCGCAGCGACGCCGCGCCGCTTCCGCCGTCATAGGTGCGGGCCGCTGCGGTGGAGCCAATGGCCGGGCGCAGATCCTCGGGGAGCTGGACCAGTGCCTCGCGCGGGCCGGAGCGGGCCACGCGGACCACCACCTGGCCGGCGGCGACGACCTGGCCGGGTTCGGCGAGTGTCTCAACCACCGTGCCGTCCGCGTCCGCCAGCAACACGCCATAGGCGGTGCCGTTACGAGCGATGCCGGCCTGGGCCTGGGCTGCACTCAGTTGCGCAGCCGCAGCATCGGCTGCCGCCTTGGCCTTGTCATAGGCGGAGGCGGAGATGGCGCCCGCGGCGACCAGATCGCGCAGCCGGCGTTCGTCGGCCGCAGTCTGCTGGGCGGCGGCGCGTGCCGCCTCGACGTTACGGTTCGACGCCTGGGTGGCGAGCGCGAGATCGGTGATGTCCAGCCGCATCAGCGGCTGCCCGCGGCGGACGACGTCGCCCGCGTTGACGAGGCGCTCGGTGATCTTGCCGGCTACCCGGAAACCCAGATCGCTCTGCACGCGTGCGGCGACGATCCCGGTGAATTCGCGGGTGGCGCCTTGTGCCGCAAGCGGCGCCATCGTCCGCACCATCGGAGGTTCGGTGCGAGGATCCGGCTCGCTCTGGGAGCAGGCCGCGAGCGCGAGCAGAAGTGAACCAGCGACGACCTTGCCGCGGCGATCGATAAAATGATCCGACACCTACGAATCCTCCAACATGTCGGAGGGTAGATGTTGCCATGTGACTAAATTGTCAATGGGTCACTATTCGATCACGGGGCCAGGCTGCGGAGAATGAGCCCCGTCAGCTCGGTTTGCGCGTCCGGCAACAGGTCCAGGTTGCGCTCGAGGTGAAGCGGGTCGACGAAGGGCATCATGGCGTAGCAGATCGCACGGCAGGTTTCGTCGAGCGGTGTCTTCCGCTCGAACTCGCCTTTCTCGCGGCCCTCGCGGACGATGTCCGTGACCATGGTCCGCAGGGTTTCCTTGTAGGCGCGCGCCGATTCCCAGTTCTCCGACACCGCAGAGGCCGCGATCTCATATATCTTGCGATCATCAAAGAAGAGGTCGACGCTGAGCGTCGTTATGCCCCTGAAGAAGCGCCGAAATTTATCTGTCGCGCTTTCGCCTTCACCGATAGCGATCCTTGCTGCGTTCACGATGCGCTCTAGCCTGGCGCTACAGATGGCCTCGCCGATCGCCTGCTTCGACTCGAAGAAGCGATAGATATACGCCTTGGAGAAGCCGATCTCCCGAGCGAGATCGGCAACTGTCGTCTTGGCATAGCCGTAACGAGCGAAACACTCGTTCGCCGCGTCGATGATCTGGTCGCGGACGGCATGTTCGGCAGGGCCGCGAGCGGGAGGTGCAGCAGGATTCTCGGTCATGGGCATCAGATACGCACTCGTACTTGGATTGACAAACTGTGACCAATCAATACATCGGTCACAAGAGAGTTCCAAACAGGTGATGCCATGCGCCCATCGCGATCTACCTATTCCCTCGCCGCAGCCGCGACCCTGCTGAGCAGCTGCGCGGTGGGGCCGCGCTATGCGGTTCCGGCAACGCCGGCGCCGTCGCAATTTGCCTATGGCCCGGCAGTGGAAGCGCGCGGTGCCGGAGGCGAGCGTGCCGAGCTGGCCGAATGGTGGGGTGCGTTTCGCGATCCGACCCTTTCTGCGCTGGTCGAGCGCGCGCTGGCGCAAAATCTCGATCTTCAGCAGGCGGTTGCGCGTGTCACCCAGACACGCGCGGCGCTGAAGGGGGCCAATGCCGCGCTGCTGCCGGTCGGTCAGGTGAACGGGCAGGGCGGGGAGATCTACCAGTCGAAGGAAACGCCGATCGGCCGGTTGGCAAGCGCCTTTCCCCAGTTCGAGCGTTCGACAGAGAGCTATGAGTTGAGCGTCGGCGCGAGTTGGGAACTGGACCTGTTCGGCGGGCGAGATGCCGCGCGCGACGCTGCGCGCGCGGACTGGCAGGCTTCGGCCGCAGGGGCGGTGGCTGCGCGGCTTTCGGTGATCGCGCAGACCGCCGACACCTATATCGCGGTTCGCGCACTGCAGGGGCGCCTCGCCATCGCGCGCGATCAGCTCAAGGTGCAGCAGGGCCTCACCGATCTCGTCCGGCTGCAGTTCGAAAAGGGCGTTGCGGCCGAATTGCAGCTTCGCCAGGCTGAAGGCGCGCTGGGTCAGTTGCAGTCCGCGATTCCGGCGCTGCAGAACCAGCTCGACCTGACGATGCACGCGCTCGACGTGCTGGTGGGGGAGCAGCCGGGGACCGCGAGAGGGATGCTCGCGGCCGAAGCGGCGGTGCCGACGGCACCATCCCTTGCTTCGGTGGGCGGTCCGGCGGCGCTCCTGCGCCGCCGACCGGACATCATCGCGGCGGAACGGTCGCTGGCCGCCTCCAATGCGCGGGTCGGCGCAGCGATGTCGGAATATTATCCCAAATTCTCGCTGAGCGCCCTGCTGGGTACCGCCACGACGACGCCGGGCGGTCTGTTCGGCAGCGGCGCGACCCAGGCGACCGGCGTGCTCGGCCTGCGCTGGCGCCTGTTCGATTTTGGCCGGGTGGACGCGGAGATCCGCGCGGCCAAGGGGCGCCATGCCGAGCTGCTGGCGGCCTATCGCCAGGCGGTACTGCGCGCCTCCCAGGATGTGGAGGATGCCTTCTCCACCCTGGTGCAGCAGGAGGCCCGTGCCGAGGCGCTCGCGGCGGCGGAAGCGTCGCTCGCGCGGGCCCGAAGCGCTTCGTTCGCCGCATACAAGGGCGGGGCGGTCAGCCTTGTCGAAGTGCTGGATGCCGACCGGCGTCTGCTCGAGGCGCGAGACGGCGTGGTACAGGCACGGGCAGCGGCGAGCCGCGGCGCGGTCGCATCATTCCGCGCATTGGGCGGCGGCTGGGATCCGGCCGGGCCTCGCACGGCGAGCAACTGAGGCGCCGGCATTTGCCGCCGCACCGCTTTCAAACGCATGAAACCAACCCCGCGTCGCGGGTGATCTGAGGAAACCAAGCAATGGCTACAATCGAGACAATGCCGGTCGCGCTCGTGACCGGCGCGTCGTCGGGCATCGGGCTCGCGACCGCACAGGCGCTACGCGGCGCAGGCTTCCGGGTATTCGGAACCGGTCGCCGGGCGGACGGATCCACCAGGGATGGCATCACCATGCTCGCCTGCGATGTCACCGATGACGTGTCTGTCGCGGCGACGGTCGCCGCCGTGCTGGAACGGGCAGGGCGGATCGATCTGCTGGTGAACAATGCCGGGTTCGGCATGGCGGGGGCTGCGGAGGAAACCTCGCTCGAGCAGGCCCGCCAGCTGTTCGAGGTGAACCTGTTCGGCCTGATCCGCATGACCCAGGCCGTGCTGCCGCACATGCGGGAAGCCCGCCGGGGACGGATCATCAACATCAGCTCGGCCTTTGGCTTCATGCCGGCGCCGTACATGGCCGTCTATGCGGCAAGCAAGCATGCCGTCGAAGGCTATTCCCAGTCGCTCGATCACGAGATTCGCGGCTTCGGCATCCGGGCAATCGCCGTCGAGCCGGCGAACACCAGGACGGCGTTCGACGCCAATCTCGCCTATGGCGACCATCATATCGATGCCTATGCGACGACGCGCCCGATGGTCCACTTCATGCTCAAGGGCATGATGGAGACGGGCGACGAGGCGAGTGTCGTGGCGGACGCGGTCGTGGCGGCGGCGTTGTCGAGCAAGCCCCGTCTCCGCTGGCCTGCGGGCAAGGGCAAGAAGTTCAGCCTGCTACGCCGCTTCGTGCCCGAGGATGCGTTCGACAAGAGCCTGCGCAAGCAACTGGGGCTGTGATCTTGTAGAGCAGGGCCGTTGCGGGCGAGCCGTCCACTGACTCCATCAAGGCAGTGGCAACGCGCTCGCTCCGCACGGCGCAAAGCGTGACGGTGCCGATCCGTTCCCGCTCGGTTGATTTCGAGAATGGCGGAAGACCGTTCCTCAGGACGTATGGCGTACCCGAGGTGAATGCCGGGTACGCAGATCATCGGGGCATCCGGCTTGGAACGGAACCGCACCGACATCGCGCGTACCCCATGGCCAATTTCGAGCCGGTATCAGCGCTCGGTAAGGGCTGACCAATCCAGTGCGAACCGAGCCAGATATTTCCGGAGCCGATCGGCATCGTTGGCGGAGGTTCTGCGTGCGCGCGATGCCGC
Organism: Sphingomonas pituitosa NBRC 102491; assembly: GCF_001598435.1. Lineage (GTDB taxonomy): Bacteria > Pseudomonadota > Alphaproteobacteria > Sphingomonadales > Sphingomonadaceae > Sphingomonas > Sphingomonas pituitosa. Next base: position 319,033 of record NZ_BCYY01000001.1, on the reverse strand, counting down.
GAACAGCGTTCGCCCGGCTTCGGAAAGCGAGCGGCTGCGTCGGCAGGTATCGACGACCGCGGCGAGCTGCACCCGATCGAAGGGGTCGAGCGCCGCCAATGCTTCCGGCGTCAGCACTTCTGCCAGAATGTCGCGTTCGTCCGGGCGTTGTCCCGACCAAAGGCGCTCCAGCCGCCGTACTTCTGCATCAACGCAGTCGGTATCGATGCGCCCCTTCGGACTGAGCGTCGCCATGCGGGTGACGCTCGCGGCAAGGTCGCGGAAATTGCCCGGCCAGCGTGCCTCGGGACCGATCGCGAATGCCAGGTAGCGCTGGCGAGCTTCCTTGTTGAAGCTCACCCGGTCTCCCTCGCGCTCGGCATGACGATCGAGTTCATAGTCGAGATTCGGTTCGATATCCTCGCGCCGTTCGGCAAGGCTCGGGAGCTGGAAGGTCCAGAGGTTCAACCGGGCATAGAGATCATCGCGAAAGTTGCTGCCGGCAACGGCTGCGCCGAGATCACGGTTGGTGCCGGCAATCAGCTGGAAATCGGATGCGGCCTCGCGGTCCGAGCCTACGGGCAGGAAGCGCTTGTCCTCGATGGCGCGCAGGATCATCGCCTGCTCGTCCGCTCCCAGTTCGCCGATTTCGTCGAGGAACAGCATCCCCTTGTCGGCGGCGCGCAGCAGCCCCGGCCGGTCGGCGGCCGCGCCGGTAAAGGCACCCTTGCGGTGCCCGAACAGCGCCGACATCGCACCGTCCCCCTTCAGGGTCGCGCAATTCACCTCGACGAACGGGCCGGCGATCTGGTGCTTCAACCGCTTCAGTTCGTAGATGCGCCGCGCCAGCTGGCTCTTGCCGGCGCCGGTGGGGCCGGTGAGCAGGATCGGCGCCTTGGAGCGCAGCGCCACCCGCTCGATCTCGTCGATCATCCGGTTGAAGGCCGGGTTGCGGGTCTCGATGCCGGACTTGAGGAACGACGCGCTCTCCTGCGCAGCGACGGCGAAGCGCGTGGCGATGCTGTCGTAGCGCGACAGGTCGAGATCGATCGTGGTCCAGCGCCCCGGGGCGCCGCCATCCTCGGCGCGCTTGGCGGGCTGGGTCTGGAGCAGCCGGCCGGGCAGATAGCGCGCCTCGGTCAGCAGGAAGAGGCAGATCTGGGCGACGTGCGTGCCGGTGGTGATGTGGACCAGATAGTCCTCCGCCTCCGGATCGAACGGCTCCGCACGCGCGAAGTCGAGCAGCTTGCCGTACACTTCCTCGAAATCCCACGCATCGCGGAAATCGAGCAGGCGCAGGTCCACCTTCGTCTCCGGGGACACCGAGCCCACATCCTCGGCGACATATTCGGCCAGCCGGCGGTGCTGCGATCCATGGATCAGGATCAGGCGATCGACGCGGAGATCCTCGTGCATCGTGAGCGCGACCGTGGGCCGCCACTTGCTCCAGCGCGAGGGCCCGAATTTGCTGGCATCGAGCGTCGAGCCGAGAAAGCCGATGACGGTGATAGGTTTCATTCTTATCCCATAGGATAAAATCCTATCGATATCGATAGCAATTTACCAACCCGTCCATGTGGCAGCTGACGAGCGAGGCTGCGGAATCTGAGACGATTGTCTATATAGAACAGCGATATAACAGAATTTTGAAGCGACGGTCCGCGACTTGGCACGCCTTCTGCAACGTTGGTGGCATCGGATCGGGCATTTCCTGGATCCGGTAGCGCGGAAGAGCGGGGCGGCTGGAATAGGCTGGCCGCCCCCGATCCGCAGAAGGGATTGATGGCAATGGCAAACAAGGGTCTTTTCGCTTCGGCGATCGCGAAGCTGCTTCCGGCGGCCGATACGCGCAATCACCAAGGCGCCCCGGCCTATGCCTATGGGCCGCAGGCGAAGCTCGCGCAGCTGGCCGCCACCGGCACGCTCAGCGATACCTTCTATGCCTCTGCCGATGCGCAGTTGGCCGATGTGATTGCCGCTGCCCAGGCATGCGATCCGGCGTTCGTCGCCAAGGCGGCGGTCTATGCCCGCACCAGCGGCACGATGAAGGACATGCCGGCGCTGCTCGCGGCCTATCTGACGGTCGCCGAGCCGGATTTGGCGGTGCGTGTCTTCGGGCGCGTGATCGACAATGGCCGGATGCTGCGCAGCTATGTGCAGATCCTGCGCTCCGGCCAGGTCGGGCGGACCTCGCTCGGCACGCGGCCCAAGCGGCTGGTGCAGGGCTGGCTGGAACGCGCCTCGATCCGCGACCTGATGGCCGCGGCGACGGGCAACGACCCCAGCCTCGCCGACATCGTCAAGATGGTGCACCCCAAGCCGGCCGATGCCGAGCGGCGCGCTTTCTATGGCTGGCTGATCGGCAAGCCCTATGACGTCTTGGCGTTGCCGGCGGAGATCGCCGCGTTTGAGGCGTGGAAGGCGGATCGTTCGCGGCCGCTGCCGCCGGTGCCGTTCGCATGGCTGACTGCCTTCGAACTGACGGCCGCGCAGTGGGGCGAGCTCGCCATGACGATGGGCTGGCAGGCGCTGCGGATGAACCTCAACACGCTGGCGCGCAACGGTGCGTTCGACGTCGAAGGGGTGACGGGGCGGGTGGCCGAACGGCTGCGCGATCCCGCCGCGATCGCCCGGGTGAAGCCGATGCCGTACCAGCTCCAGATGGCGCTGGCGGCGGCGGACGAGGCCGTGCCGCTGACCGTGCAGGCCGCACTGGAGGATGCGCTTGAGCAATCGCTGGCGCGGGTGCCGGCGGTGGCGGGCCGGGTGGTCGTCTGCCCCGACGTGTCGGGGTCGATGGCCTCGCCGGCGACGGGGGGCCGCAAGGGCGCTTCGTCGAAGGTGCGGTGCATCGATGTTGCGGCGTTGGTCGCTGCGGCGATGCTGCGGACCAACCGCGATGCCCGGGTGCTGCCGTTCGAACGGAGCGTGGTGCAGCTGACGCTCGATCCCAAGGCGCGCGTTGCGGTGAATGCCGCGAAGCTTGCCGCGGTGGGCGGGGGCGGCACCAATGTCTCGGCGCCGCTCGCCTTGCTGAACATGCTCGGCGAGAAGGTCGATCTCGTCGTGATCGTCTCGGACAACGAGTCCTGGGTCGATGCGACGCGCGGCGGCGCCACGGCGACGCTGCGCGAATGGGATCGGCTGAAGCGGCGCTGCCCGGGGGCGAAGCTCGTCTGCGTCGACATCGCGCCGTACGGCACGACGCAGGCGCAGAGCCGGGCGGACATCCTCAACATCGGGGGCTTCTCCGATGCGGTGTTCGACGGGATCGCACGCTTCGCCGCCGGCGACGCGCGTGACTGGGTGAGCATCGTTGAAGGGGTGGAGGTGTAAGGAACAGGGTCGTGGCGAATGCTGGTGGGACTACATGTCACCAGAGAAGGCCCGACGAGTTAAAGCGCCCGCGCAAGCGGGAGATGCGGGTTCGAACCCCGCCGCCGACACGTAGCTTAAGGGCCGCGTCTCGCCGCTCTCGTCGCCACGACCCCAACCGAACGACACGGCGAATGCCGGGAAGGACTACATCTTTAATGCGGAGGTCGCGGGTTCAACTCCCGCCCGTGCCGAAAGGCGCGGTAGCTCAGTCTGGTTAGAGCACCGGCCCATTGGGGCAGTCTTTTCCAGTTCTCGTCGCCGTGACGAACAATGCTGGCGAATGCCGGCGGGACTACAGGTCAGAGCACCCGCAGCAGTGTGGGAGGTCGGCGGTCCAACTCCGCCTCCGGGCAACCGGATAGCTCAGGGAAATGTCTCGCCACGCCTCGTCGCCGGCACCGGAAGATATTCAAGGAGGTCAGCATGACCACGAGCTATGACTATCAGCACGTCGAAGGCGGCGTGCCGATCAAGATGTGGACGCGCGGCGTGCCGGTGGAAGATGGCGCGCGCGCCCAGCTTACCCGCGCGGCGCAGATGCCGTTCGTGTTCAAACACGTGGCGGCGATGCCCGACGTGCATGTCGGCATCGGCGCGACCGTGGGATCGGTGATCCCGACCAAGGGCGCGGTGATCCCGGCGGCGGTGGGCGTCGATATCGGCTGCGGCATGATGGCCGCGCGCACCTCGCTGATGGCGAGCGACCTGCCCGACAACCTCGAGGGCGTCCGTTCGGCGATCGAGCAGGCGGTGCCGCACGGGCGTTCGGTCGGGCGCGGGCAGCGCGATCACGGATCGTGGGGCGCGCCGCCGACGGCGATCGTCGAGGCCTGGGCAACGCTTGCCGCCTGCTTCGAGCGGATCACCGACAAATATCCCCGGCTGAAGAACACCAATAACCTCACGCATCTGGGCACGCTCGGCACGGGCAACCACTTCATCGAACTGTGCCTGGACCAGGCGCAGCGGATATGGGTGATGCTCCATTCGGGCTCGCGCGGCGTGGGCAACGCGATCGGCACGTTCTTCATCGAACTGGCGAAGCAGGATATGCGCAAATGGCACATCAACCTGCCCGATCAGGACCTCGCCTATTTCCCGGAAGGGACCGACCATTTCGACGATTATGTCGAGGCGGTCGGCTGGGCGCAGGACTATGCCGCGCTCAACCGGCGGATGATGATGACCAACGTCATCGCCGCGTTGCGCGGGCAGATCGCCAAGCCGTTCGATGCGGAGATGGAAGCGGTGAACTGCCACCACAATTATGTGACGCGCGAGAACCATTTCGGCGAGAATGTGCTGGTCACCCGCAAGGGGGCGGTGCGCGCGGCGAAGGGCGTGCTGGGCATCATCCCGGGTTCGATGGGCGCCAAGTCGTTCATCGTGCGCGGGCTGGGCAACCCGGAATCGTTCGACAGCTGCAGCCACGGCGCGGGGCGCGTGATGTCGCGCACCGCGGCCAAGAAGCTGGTGACGCTCGACGAGCATATCGCCGACACGGCGGGCGTCGCCTGCCGCAAGGACGAAGGCGTGATCGACGAGACGCCCAAGGCCTATAAGCCGATCGAAGCCGTGATGGCCGCCCAGGCCGATCTGGTCGAGATCGTCCATACGTTGAAGCAGGTGGTGTGCGTGAAGGGGTAACCCTTCGCGCGCATTGCCAACGAAAGAAGAAATATCATGATCATCATCGACGGATCGGAAGGCGAGGGCGGGGGGCAGGTGGTGCGCAATGCGTGCGCGCTGTCGCTCGTCACCGGCCAGCCGTTCCGCATCACCAATGCGCGCGGCAAGCGCGAGAAGCCGGGGCTGATGCGCCAGCACGTCACCGCGATCGAGGCCGCGTGCGCGATCGGCGGGGCGGCCTGCGAGGGCGTGGCGGTCGGTGCGGCCGAGTTCAGCTTTACGCCGGGCAAGGTCGTGCCGGGCGACTATCGTTTCGCGGTCGGCACTGCCGGCAGCACGGGGCTGGTGCTCCAGACCTTGCTGATGCCGCTGCTGCTGGCAGACGGGCCATCGCGGCTCGTGCTCGAAGGCGGCACGCACAATATGCTCGCGCCGCCGTTCGAATTCGTCGCCAGGGCATTCGTGCCGGTGCTGCGACGGATGGGCGCGCAGATCGACTTGCGGCTGGTGCGCCACGGCTTCTACCCGCGCGGTGGCGGGCGGATCGAGGTGGATATCCAGCCGGGCACGCTGACGCCGATCGAGTGCCTCGATCGCGGCGCGCTTCGGTCGGTGTCCGCCACCGCGTTGTTCGCGGGACTGCCGTTCAACATCGTCGAACGCGAGATTGCGACGGCACGCCGACTGCTGCCCGATTGGCCGGAAGACACGTTCGCCGTGCACCAGCTTCCCGATGAGCAGGGGCCGGGCAATGTGCTGTTGCTGGAAGCCGAATTCGAGCACGCGACCGAGATCGTCAGCGGCTTCGGTCGACTGGGCGTGTCGGCGGAATCGCTCGCCAAGACGGCGGCGCATCGCATGGCCGGGTTCCTCGCGTCGGAGGCGTTCGCGGGGCCGTATCTGGCGGACCAGCTGCTGCTGCCCTTCGCGCTCGCCGGCGGCGGCAGCTTCACCACGGTGAAGCCGAGCCAGCATGCGCTGACCGCGTGCGACATCATCGAACGCTTCACCGGCCGGCGCTGGGCGTTCGAGCAGCAAGCGAACGGGTGCCATCGGGCCCGGTGCGGCTAGAACGCTGCGGCTCGCCCTTTCTTGTGTTGCCGTCGGCGCTTCGCGTATAGCGTGGGATAGGGGGCAGGTGATGGGGCTATTCGGGTTTCTGTCGAAGCAGTTTGTCGACGTGATCGACTGGGTTGACGAGCCCGGCACGCTTGCCGTTCGGCACCCGATGCAGGGGCGCGCCATCCAGAATGGCGCCCAGCTGACGGTGCGCGATGGCCAGATCGCCCTGTTCCACCGGGAAGGCCAGCTTGCCGACGCCTTTCATCCGGGCCTGCATACGCTGGAAACCGGCAACCTTCCCGTGCTCACCGCGCTGCTGAACTGGGACAAGGGCTTTGCATCCCCGTTCAAGGCGGACATCACCTTCTTCAGCCAGAAGGAACAGACGGGGCGGAAATGGGGCACGACCCAGCCGATCGCCGTGCGCGATCCGGAATTCGGCCCGCTGCGGGTGCGCGCCTTTGGCAGCTACAGCTTCCGCATCGAGCAGGTGGCCGCCTTTGCGGTGAAACTGATGGGATCGCAGGAGCGGGTGACCGTGGCCGACATCGAGCCGCAGCTGCGCGCGGCGATCGGCACTGCGCTCGCATCGGCGCTGGGGACGGGCGAGATTGCATTCATCGATCTCGCCGCCAACCAGGCGGCGCTGTCGGAACGGCTCAAATCCGCTATCGACCCGGCCTTCGCGCAATGGGGGCTGGCCTGCACCAGTTTCTATATCGAGAGCCTGTCGCTGCCCGAGGAGGTGCAGGCCATGCTCGACAAGGCCAGCGCGATGCGGGTGGCGGGCGATGTCGACACCTTGGCGCGCTTCCAGGCGGCTGCCGGCTCGTCGGGGGAGGACGCCACCGCCCAGATCGAGAAGCTGCACCGGTTGCTCACCATCGGTGCGATCACCCAGCAGGAATTCGACGCCAAGAAGTCCGAACTGCTCGGTCGCATCCGCTGAACCCGAGATGAGCCTGCATCTTCCCTGTCCCCATTGCGGCGCCGATGTCGTCTTCCGCTCGCCTGCATTGCCCAGCCGGGTGTGCGACAGCTGCCGCACCATGCTGGTGCGCAGCGACGCCGGCATTGCCCAGTTCGGGATCGCGGCCGTGCTGCCGTTCGACGTGAGCCCGGTGCAGATCGGCATGCGCGGCACCGACGACGGCGCGTCGTTCGAAGTGATCGGCCGGGTGCGCTGGAGTTGGACCGACGGTGCCTGGAACGAGTGGCTGCTGCTGTTCGAGGACGGCGGCACGGCATGGCTGGGCGAGGCGATGGGCCAGTTCATGCTGCTGCGCGAGCGCCCGTTCGCCGAGGTTCGCTCCAGAACGGTAAAAGACGTGATGAAAGGCGAGGCCCCGAAGCTGGGGCACGACGTGCAGATCGATGGTCGGAAGCTCACCGTCTCAGACGCGCGCTGGGCCTTGTGTGTCACCGCCGAGGGCGAATTGCCGTTCACCGCACCCAGCGGCTGGCGGGTCTATAGCGTCGATCTGCGCGGGGCCGCGGGCGAATGCGCCAATCTGCAGCGGGATGGCGCCCGCGTGAGCTTCTACCAGGGCCGTTACGTCACGCTCGCCGAACTGGCGCCGCGCGGAATGCGGGTGATCGAAGGATGGGCGCTGCCCGATTATGCAGCCTGAGGTCCCCCTCGCACCCGCGCCCGCCCCGGCGGTCCGCGCGCTTTCGTGCCCGAATTGCGGCGGCACCGTCGAACTGCGCGCGGCCGGCTATACCGTCCATGTCGGCTGCCAATATTGCGGCTCCATCCTGGAAACCACCGATGGCCTGGTGAAGCTGATCACCCAGGCGCATCTGGCACAGGCGCACCTGGAAATCCCGCTCGGTACGCGCGGTACGCTGGAGGGTATCGAATGGGAGGCGATCGGCACGCTCCAGCGCTCGCAGAACGGCGCGTATCGCTGGGACGAATATCTGCTGTTCAATCCCTATCACGGCTATCGCTGGCTGGTGAACGCACGCGGCGGCTGGAGCTTCGGCACGATGCTGACGCGGACACCTGTGCGGCGAACGCACGAAATACACGAGCTAGATGGCGCCGGTTACACCCGATTTTTCGCCGGAGAGGCGCAGGTTGATCGCGTCATCGGCGAATTCTACTGGCGCGTTGCTGTCGGCGAGAAAGTAAAGACCGGCGATTGGGTGCGCCCCGGCTTCATGCTCTCCCGCGAGGCCGATGACCGCGAGGAGAGCTGGACGCTCAACCGGTTGATTGCCGAGAAGGACGTGATCCGCGCGTTCGGCGTGTCGCCATCGGGCAAAATCTGGCCGCCTTTGCCGCACCAGCCTTCGCCTTGGGGCGAATGGTTGCTGGCAGGTGCGAAGATCGGCGGCATGGCACTCGCATTCCTGCTGATCCTGTGCGTCGTTCTGGGGGGAACGCGCTGGACGACCTCCGGCGTGCTGCCGGTAGCGGTGGATGGGCGCGAGCAGACCGCAAGGCTGGGGCCTGTCACGCTGACAGGCCGATACCAGCGGGTCCAGATCCGCGCCGACGTGCCCCGCCTGGAAAATGGCTGGGTCGATCTCGATTACCGTCTGGTCGATCGCAAGACCCAGCAAGTCTATGCCGCATCGGGCGCGGCGGAGCGCTATGAGGGGGCCGATTCCGATGGCGCATGGAGCGAAGGTTCGCGGAACTCCGACGTGTCGATCGCCAGCGTGCCTGCGGGCGAGTATGACCTGATCGTCGACTATAAGGGCAATCGCTGGAGCCAGTTCGGCACCGGCAACCCGGACGGCGGCTGGATGGAGCCAACCAACCAGCCCCAGATCGCCGTCCAGGTGGGCACGGGCACGCTCTATCTCTCCAGCGTGGTGATCGCGGCTATCCTGCTCGCTTTGCCGTGGTTGATCGGGCTGATCCTGCACCTCAATTTCGAAAAGGCACGCAAGGGCGAAAGCGATTTCGCGCCAGCGGGAGACGACTGATGGCGACACGCAGCTTTTTCTACGCGCTCTGGTGCCTGGTGGTACTCGGCCTGTTCATGATCGCCGCCATTTTCGGCTGGTCGCCCTTTGCCGAAGGCGGGCGTGCCGGCCGTGGCAGCGGCGGTGGCGGCACCGGCGGCGGACATTATGGCTATTACGGCCCACACCACAAATAGGAGGACGTTCATGGTCACTACGCTTCCGGCGCTGCTCGCCACGCTGCTCTATGCCGTTGTCGGCATCCTCGTCTTCGTCGTCGGCTTCGTCGTGCTCGACCTGCTGACGCCTGGGAAGCTGTGGCAGGAGATCCGCGAGAAGCAGAACGTCGCCGTCGCCATCTTCTCGGGCGCGGTCGCGATCGGGCTCGCGATCATCGTCGCCGCCGCCATTCATGGCTGAGGGCGATCCCGCACGACCGAAACACCGCGCGTCGGCACCCGCTGCCGCGCTGCTTGCCTCTGCGTTCGTCGTTTCCACCTGCGGGCTTATCTACGAGCTGCTCGCCAGCACGCTGGCCAGCTATCTGCTCGGCGACAGCGTTACCCAGTTCTCCACCGTGATCGGCACCTATCTGTTCGCGATGGGGCTGGGCAGCTGGTGCTCGCGCTATGTGACGAGGGACGAACTGCGCCTGTTCATCCGCGTCGAGCTGCTGATCGCGGTGCTGGGCGGCGCCTCGGCGGCGGCGCTGTTCGCGCTGTTTCCGCTCGTCGAGCATTTCCGGGTGGCGCTCTATGGGCTGGTGCTGGGCATCGGCTTCCTCGTCGGGCTCGAGATTCCGCTGCTGATCCGCATCCTGCGCGGGTTCGATTTCCGCGAGACGGTGTCGAACGTGCTGACCTTCGACTATGTCGGTGCGCTGGTCGCCAGCCTGTTGTTTCCGCTGCTGCTGATGCCGCATCTGGGGATGATCCGCACCGGTTTCCTGTTCGGCATCCTCAACGCCGGCGTGGCGCTGGCGGTGCTGCTGGCGCTGCCGCGGGCGAGCCGGTATCGCAGCGAGACCGTTTCCGCCGTGCTGGTGCTGCTGGCGCTCGCCGCCGGCTTCGCTGCGTCGGACCGGCTGCAGCGCTGGGCCGAAGTGGCCAGCTATGGCGAGCCGGTGATCTACGCGGTCAGCACCAAGTACCAGCGCATCGTGCTTACCCGCCGCGAAGACGATCTGCGCCTTTACTTGAACGGCAACCTGCAATTCTCGTCGCGCGACGAGTATCGCTATCATGAGGCGCTGGTGCAGCCGGTGCTGGGGCGCGTGGCGAACCCGCGCAATGTGCTGATCTTCGGGGGCGGCGACGGGCTCGCGGCGCGCGAGGTGCTGCGGCATCCCGAGGTGCGGCACCTCACCCTGGTCGATCTCGATGACGAGATGACCGGGCTGTTCTCCAAGACGGCGATGCTGACCGCGCTCAACAAGGGCGCGCTGACCGATCCGCGCATCACCGTGATCAACGCCGACGGCTTTCGCTGGGCGCGCGAGGCGGCGGCGACGCGCGCCGGGTCGTTCGACGCGATCATCGTCGATTTCCCCGATCCGGTCGATTATTCGGTGGGCAAGCTCTACACCGAGACCTTCTACCGCGCCGCGCGTCGTCTGATGGCGCCCGCCGGCGCAATGGTGGTGCAGAGCACCTCGCCGCTGATCGCCCCGATGGCGTATTGGACGGTGGCAACGACGCTGGAGGCGGCCGGGCTGCAGACGCGCGGCTACCACGTCTATGTGCCGAGCTTCGGCGAATGGGGCTTCATGCTCGCCGCCGCGCGGCCGATCCCGGAGCAGGCGCGCATCCCGGCCGGCGGGCGCTTCCTCACGCCCGCGGGCGACCGCGCGCTGTTCGATTTCCCGCCGGACATGGCGCGCCGGCCGACGCCGGTGAACCGGCTCGACAACCAGGTGCTCGTCCGCGAGTTCGCCGATGCCTGGAGCCGCTATGAAGGCTGATCGGCGTACGGTGCTGGGGCTGGGCGCCGGCGCGGTGGCCGTGACCGGCGCCGGGCTCGCAGCGGCGCTGGATCGCGGTGAGCCACTGCCGCCGGGAGGGCTGGGCGGCGCCGATCTGGCGCGCGGGCACCGCCTGCGCGACGGCGGCTTTCCGGCGCCAAGCCGGTTCGAGGAGGTCGATCTGGTGATCGCCGGCGGCGGCATCGCGGGCTTGTCCGCCGGTTGGCGGCTGCAGGATGCGGGCTTTACCCGCTTCCGGTTGCTCGAGCTGGAGGATCAGGTGGGCGGCAATGCCCGTGGCGGTCGCAACGCCGTTTCCGCTTATCCGCTGGGCGCGCATTACCTGCCGGTGCCCAACCGCGAGGCCAAGGCGGTGCGGCACCTGCTCCGCCAGCTGGGCATCCTGACCGGCGAGCGGGACGGCGTGCCGGTGTACGATCCGGAGCAGCTCTGCGCCGATCTGCAGGAACGGCTGTTGTGGCAGGGGCGCTGGCAGGAAGGGCTGGTGCCGCGCACCGGCCTCAGCGCGCAGGACCGCGCCGATCTCGCGGCGTTCGAGCGGGCGATGGCCGCCTATTCGACGCGGATCGGCAGCGACGGCAAGCCAGCCTTTGCGGTGCCGATGGCGTATAGCTCGCGCGATGCGGATCTGGTGACGCTCGACCGGCTCGATTTCGCCAGCTGGCTGGACCAGCAGGGCTGGCGCTCGCCGGTGCTGCGTGCCCATGTCCGCTACGCGATGCGCGACGATTACGGCACCGAGCCGCACGAGGTATCCGCCTGGGCGGGCGTGCATTATTTCGCCGGCCGGCGTGGCTGGACGGTGGACGGCGCCGGCGACAACGAACTGACCTGGCCCGAGGGCAATGCCAGGCTGGCGCGCGGACTCGCCGGCTTCTTTCCGGATCGGATCGCGGCGGGGCACATCGTCCATCACGTCGCGCAGGAGGGCGCGGCGGTCCTGGTGGACAGCTTCGATGTCGCGGCCCAGGTGACGGTGCGCACGCGGGCACGCGCGGCGATCCTCGCCATGCCGCAATTCCTCGCGCGCCGGGTATGCCCGTCGGTCGGCGCGGCGGAGGCGTTCAGCTACGCCCCCTGGCTTGTCGCCAATGTCACCGTCGATCGCCTGCCCGGCGGCCGTGGCGTGCCGCTCGCCTGGGACAATGTTTCCAGCACCAGCAACGCGCTCGGCTACGTCGTCGCCACCCACCAGGCGCCGGATGCCTTTCCCCGATCGACCGTGCTCACCTGGTATCTGCCGCTGTCGGACATGCCCCCGGCCGTCGCCCGGCGCCTCCTCCTGGAGCGCTCGGCGGACGAGTGGAAGGCGATCGTCCGGGACGATCTGCTGGCGATGCATCCCGAGCTGGCCGACGCGATCCGGGGCATCGAATTGTGGCGCTGGGGCCATGCGATGATCCGGCCGACGCCGGGCTTTCTCGCGCGGGGGGCCGCGGTGCGGCCGCAGCCGCCGTTGTTCCTGGCCCATTCCGACCTGAGCGGACTGTCACTGTTCGAAGAGGCGCACTATCAGGGCGTGCTCGCCGCCGAGGCCGCGATGGCATTTCTGCAGCATCGCCATGTGAGCTTGTTGTGATCGGTCGTCATCTCATCGCCGATCTTCAAGATGCGCAGCGGCTTACCGACGTGACCCATGTCGAGGCATGCCTGATCGCCGCCGCCGCGGCCACGGGGGCTACCCTGCTGGAGGTTCGCCTGCACAGCTTCGGGCCCGGGCAGGGCGTGACCGGTGTCGCGATGCTCGCCGAATCGCACATCTCCATTCACACCTGGCCGGAACATGGCACTGCCTGTGTCGACATTTTCCTGTGCGCGAAGACGCAGGACCTTCAGGCAGGCCTGGATGCGATCGTAGCGCTGCTCGACGCCGAGGTTGCCGGCTGCACCGTGGTGGAGCGGAGGTTCGGCCGGTGAGCCGTGTGCGCGGCATGCTGGGCCCTCCAACATGAACGAGGCGGCCGACGTTGAGGAACTCGGCCGCAATCAGCCAATGTGATCCATCGCCGCGCAGATATGGTAGAGCGAACTGGCGGGGATGTACGGGACCAAGGGATCGCCCGCTGGATCAACATGATCTATCCACCCGCCCGGATGCGCTGGGGCAAGGAAGCGGTGCCATGCCGCCTCCAGGACCAGGTCGCGCGCCGCACCCTGCAACACCCTTGCCCCTTCCATCGCGGGCCACAGCCGGCAATTTGCCGCGATCACGCCGTCCGGCCCCATCCGGTCGACGATGCGCCCATCGGCGGCAATGCCGCGCAGGCCTTGCCGCAGGAGTCGCGCCGCCCTGTCGCCCATAGCGAGGCCGGTCACGGCAGCGGTGCGTTCGAGCAGCCAGATCCATTCGAAGTGGTGGCCCGGTTCGAAGGCGCGGGCGGCGTTCATCGGCGTCCAGTCCGCCGCGAATTCCTCGGTCAGTACGTCGTCGGCGACAGATAGAAAGCACGCATCGAACAATGCGATCAGCGCGGCAATGCGCGGGGCGAGGTCGCCGCACGCCCCCGTCTCCTGCAGCGCCAGCAGCGATTCGAGCAGATGCATATGCGGATTCTGTCGCCGCGGCAGGACCGTTTCCGGCCAGGCCTCGGCATAGCCTCCCGCGGGATGCGCCAGCGCCTGGTCCAGGAAGCCGAGCGTCCGATGCACCAGGGCAATGAGGCGCGGCGCAGGGTCCACCCGGATCAGCGCCGCCAGTGCCAGCAGAACGAAGGCATGGGCGTAGAGATCGCGACGACCGTCGGCGGCGACGTCGCCGTGCCGGGTGCAGGAAAATACCCAGCCCGGCCGCCCGTCGGCCTGCCAGTAGCGGGCGATCATGGTTTCGCCGGCGCGCCGGGCAAGATCGTCGCCGCCCGGGAACCAGCCGCGGCGCGCGGCGGTCGCGAACACATGGATTTGCCGCGCCTGTACCATTAGCCGGCGCGGCACATCCGGCTGCGGCCTGCCGTCCAGCGCAAGGCGTTCGACAAAGCCGTTCTCATCCTGGCCCGCATCGTTCCACAGGGGCAGCGCCTGCCGGCGCAGCCAGTCGGTCCAGAAGGCGGGATCTGCGGGTGTCACGTGCCGGCCAGAAGCCGGGCCACGAACCCGTCGAGATCGCCGCCAGGGAACAGGAAGCCGGCAATCCCAGCCCCGGTCGCCGCCGCCAGATCGCTGGCTCGGTCGCCGATCAGGAAGCTGCTGGCGCGATCGATGCGATGGCGGGCGATCAGCCGGTTCAGCATGCCGGGCGCCGGTTTGCGGCAATCGCACGCGGTCGCATATGCCGCCACGCTGCCATCCGGATGATGCGGGCAATAGGCGAACTCGTCGATCCGTGCGTCGGCGGGCAGGGCGGCCTGCATCGCGGCATGGACGCGCTCGACCGCGGCTTCCTCGAAATAGCCCCGCGCCACGCCCGACTGGTTGGTCACGACGAACAGCCGGTACCCGCATGCGGCAAGCCTGGCCAGCGCGCGCTGTGCGCCATCGACCCAGACGATGTCCTTCGGTTCCGACAGATATCCCGTGTCGACGATCAACACCCCGTCCCGATCGAAGAATGCCGCGCGCGCGAGCGCGTCGTCTTTCGATGCGGTGTCTTGCGGTGCGGTTGGTGTCATTTCGAATTCATAGCGGCTGCTCGGTTGAATAACCCACCCGGTCCCTGTTAGACAAGGTGATCGCATTCGCAAATCAAGCGGTGGGGATACGATGTCGATGATCCAAAGATCGCGGGTTACGTATTAATGCGTATACTGAGGATATTTGTCCTCCTTCTTGCCCTTTGTTCCGGCCATGCTGCGGCCGCGCGGGTCTCCGCCGTTGCCCTGGCGCGCGATGCAGGCTGGCAATGGTCCGTGATTCCGGCCGGTGGCTTCGATCTGGCCGTGGCGCGGCGTCCCGGCATCGCGCGCCCGGACGTGCTGACCGTGTATATAGAGGGCGACGGCTTCTCCTATGCCGCGCCGGGCCGCCGTGCGATGGACCCGACGCCGACCGACCCGGTGGCGCTTCGACTGGCCTTGCGCCATCCTGGCGGCGGCGCAGTCGCCTGGCTCGCGCGCCCTTGCCAATACGGCCCCCGCGCCCGGAACTGCCAAAGCGATTATTGGAGCGTTGCGCGGTACGCGCCGGAAGTGATCGACGGCACCGGTGCCGCGCTCGACCGGCTCAAGGCCGATGCCGGCGCATCGCGACTGATCCTGGTCGGCTATTCGGGCGGCGGCGCCCTTGCGGCGTTGCTGGCCGAGCGGCGCGACGACGTTGTCGGGCTGGTGACGGTCGCCGCCAATCTCGATCTCGGCGCATGGACCGCTGCCCATCGTCTGACGCCGTTGTCGCGTTCGGTCGATCCCGCCACCGACGCGGCGCGCCTGTCCCGGCTGCCGCAGGTGCATTTCGTGGGCGCGGAGGATCGCAATGTCACCCCGGCCATCGCCCGCGGCTTCGTGGGAAAGATGGCGGCGGGTGCGCCCGTGGCGATCGTCACGGTTGCCGGCCAGGACCATGGCTGCTGCTGGGCCGGGCAATGGCCCCTGCTGGCCATGCGCGACGATCTTGCGCGGGTTCCGGGCTGGGGGAGCGTGAAGCCATGACCTGGAACCTTTCCCCGGCCGATCGCCCCCATGTGCTGGTGGTCGGCGATGCGATGATCGACCGCTACATCATCGGCGAGACGCACCGCATCTCGCCGGAGGCGCCGGTGCCGGTGGTGCGTGCCGGCCGCGAGGAGATACGCGCCGGCGGTGCCGCCAATGTGGCCGCGAATGTTGCCGGTCTCGGCCCGAGATGCAGCCTGCTGACGATCTGCGGCGACGATGCCGCGGGCGCGGACCTCGCCCGGCTGATGGCCGATCACGGCGTTGCGCTCGATGCCGTGGTGGAGGCCGGCCAGCGCACCACGCAGAAGACCCGGCTGATCTCCGGCGTGCAGCAAATTGCCCGGATCGACCAGGACAGCACCGCCGGGCCGGCGGCGCGGGCCGACCTCGCGAACCGCTTCGAGCGGAGCCTGGACGGCGTCTGCGCGGTCATCTTCTCGGACTATGACAAGGGGACGCTTGCCGATCTGCCGACGCTGATCGCCATTGCCCGGCGCCGCGGCGTGCCCAGCTTCGTCGATCCGAAGGCGCCTGATCCCGCCCGCTATGCCGGGGCCTCGTTGCTGAAGCCCAACGCACGCGAGTTTCACGCGCTGTTCGGCGCATGCCCCGAGGATCGGATCGCGGCGCGCGCGCAGCAGGCGCTGGCCGAACTGGATCTCGACTATCTCGTCGTCACCCGCGGCGCGAAGGGCATCCTGATGGTGTCCCGCGACGGTGACGTGGTCGAGCACCCGACCGAGGCGCTGGAGGTGTTCGACGTGACCGGTGCGGGCGACACGATCATCGCCGCGCTCGTCGCCGGCATCGCCGAAGGTCTGCCGATGGCCGCGGCGATCGACCAGGCGAACCTTGCCGCCAGCATCGCGGTTTCCCGGCCGGGCACCTATGTCGTGACCCGCGCCGATCTGGAAGAGCGGCTGGACCGGCGCAGCCACGGCGCGAGCAAGCTGGTGTCCCTGCCGCTGCTGCTTGCCCGGCTGGATCAGGCCCGGGCCGGCGGCGCGCGGATCGTGTTCACCAATGGCTGTTTCGACATGCTGCATGCCGGCCATGTCCGCCTGCTGGAGCTGGCCCGGCGCAAGGGCGACCTGCTGGTCGTCGGCCTCAATGCCGATGCGTCGGTGCGTCGGCTGAAAGGCGGTGCGCGGCCCGTCAACGGACTTTCCGACCGCGCCGAGGTGCTGAGCGCGCTGACCTCGGTCGATCATGTCGTGGCGTTCGAGGAGGATACGCCGCTCGACCTGATCCGCGCGATCCGGCCCGACATTCTGGTCAAGGGTGGCGACTATAGTGCCGAGACCATCGTCGGCGCCGATCTCGTCCGGGATGCCGGCGGGGAGGTGGTCATCGCCCCCCTGCTCGCGGGACGATCGACCACCGCGATGCTTGCGGCCATCGGCCCATGATCGCGCCATGCCACGCCCACCTGATCTGCAACGCCTCCATCGGATGAAGAAACCGCACCCATGAACACGCCAACGCAGAACCTGACCGTCGAGCAGGCGCTGGCCCAGGCCAACGCCCATTGGAATGCCGGACAGGCCGATCAGGCCGAACGGCTCTGCCAGCAGGTGCTGGCGATGTGGCCCGGGCAATCCGACGCCCTCCACCTGATGGGGCTGATGGCGCATGCCTATGGCAATCTGGACCTGGCGATCGACCACATCCGCGGCGCCTGCCAGGCACCGCGCGCGCCGGCCATCTATCTGAGCAACCTGGCCGAGATGTGCCGCCAGGCCGGCCAGCTGGCCGAGGCCGAACAGGCCGGGCGCCGGGCGGTGGCGATGGACAGCACCCTGGTTGCCGGCTGGAACAACCTCGGCATCGTCCTCCAGGAAGCCGGCAAGCTGGAAGAGAGCCTGACCTGCCTCGAGCGGGTGGTGGCGCTGCAGCCGGACTATGCCGAGGCGCACAACAATCTGGGCAACACGCTGAAGCGGCTGGGGCGGCTGGACCAGGCGCGGACGCAGTACGAACGCGCGTTGGCGCTGGTGCCCAGCTATGCCGAGGCGCTGAGCAACCTTAGCCATCTGCTCAACGATCTGGGCCTGCCGGACGAGGCGCTGGCCCATGCGCGCCGCGCGATCGACGCCAATCCCCGCCTGTCCGACGCCTGTATCAACGCCGCCGCGGTGGAAGTGGCGCGCGACCGCTACGAGGACGCGCTGCGCTGGATCGATTCGCTGCTGATCTCGGTGCCGATGCATGTCGGCGGGCTGGGCGTGCGGGCGACGATCCTGCGCCGGTTGGGGCGGTTGGACGAGGCGGCGGCCGATGCCCGCCGGGCCGTCGCCGCAGCGCCCGAGAACGGCGAGACGCAGAACATCCTGGGCGAGGTGCTGCAGGCGCAGAACCGGACCGACGAGGCGCTGGCGGCGTTCGATCGGGCTGCCCAGCTCCCCGGCTTCGGCCGGGAAAAGGCGCTCATCAACCGCGGCGTGCTGCTGATGGAGCAGGGCGACCGCGCCGGGGCGAAGACGGCGTTCGAGCAGGTGCTGGCCCAGTTCCCCCGCTCCGCCGCCGCCTGGTTCAACATCGCCGACCTGCAGCGCTTCGAACCCGGCGATCCCGCGATCCCGGCAATGGAGGCGCTGCTCGCCCCCGGCGGCGTGCAGGTGCAGTCGGATCGCACCGCGCTGCAGTTCGCGATCGGCAAGGCGTGGATGGATGTCGGCGATGCGGAGCGCGCCTTCACCTATCTGGATGCAGGCAATCGGGAGAAGCGGGCGACCTTCGCCTATGATGCCGGCGCCATCGACCAATGGATGTCGGACATCATCGCCGCCTTTCCGGCCGAGCTGCTTGCCCGGCCGCGCGCGGCGACCGCGGGCAGCGACCTTGCCGTGTTCGTGCTCGGCATGCCCCGCTCGGGCACCACGCTGATCGAGCAGATCCTGGCGTCGCATCCCGCGATCGCCGGCGCGGGCGAACTCTCGACCCTGCAGCGCCTGGTCCAGCAGGGCGGCGGCTATCCGGCGATCGCCCGGCAGCTCACGGCGGAAACCGAAGCCGCGCTGGGGCAGCAGTATCTGGACGCGATCCGGCCGATGGCGGGCAACCACCGCCGGCTGGTCGACAAGATGCCGTCGAACTTCCTGTTCGCCGGGCTGATCCACCGCATCCTGCCCGAGGCGCGGATCGTGCATGTGCGCCGCGATCCGGTGGATACCTGCCTGTCCTGCTACACCAAGCTGTTCAGCCGCGAGCAGCTGTTCAGCTATGATCAGGTGGAGCTGGCACGCTTCTACCGCAGCTATGAACGGCTGATGGCGCATTG
Organism: Sphingomonas pituitosa NBRC 102491; assembly: GCF_001598435.1. Taxonomy (GTDB): domain Bacteria; phylum Pseudomonadota; class Alphaproteobacteria; order Sphingomonadales; family Sphingomonadaceae; genus Sphingomonas; species Sphingomonas pituitosa. Next base: position 300,219 of record NZ_BCYY01000001.1, on the reverse strand, counting down.
GCGCGCGGTGCTGCCGGCGGACCGGTTCCTCGAGCTACGCTACGAGGATGTGGTGGCGGACATCGAGCCGGAGGCGCGGCGCCTGATCGCGTTCTGCGGGCTCGACTGGAACCCCGCCTGCGTCGATTTCCACGCCACCGCGCGCACCATCCGCACGGCCAGCGTCAACCAGGTGCGGCGCCCGCTATACAGCAGCAGCATCGGCCGCTGGCGCGACTATGCCGAGCATCTCGGGCCGCTGCTCGAAACGCTGGGCATCGATCCGGCCGAAGTGCCGGACGCGCCTGCGGCCGCCAGGGCGAAACGTGCGGGCAAGGCCTCGGCCAAGCGCGCGGAGAAGCCGGTGGCGGCGCATTGAGCGGCGCGGTGACGGACACCAAGGCGCTGGAGGGGCAGGCACAGGCACTGCTGGCAGCCGGGCGCGGCGCCGAGGTGGAGGCGATGCTGCGGCCGCTTCTGGCCGGCGGCAGCGGCCCCGTGGCGCTGTGGGCGCTGCTGGCCCAGTCCTATCGCGTGCAGGGGCGCGTGGCGGAGGCGCGGCCGATCCAGGAAATGCTGGTCGATGCCCTGCCGGGGCATCTTCCCACCCGGTTCGACCTTTCGGAGACGCTGTTGCTGCTCGGCGATTTCGAGCGCGGCTGGCGCGAGTACAGCTATCGCTACAGCCTGGCGCACACCACGCGGATCGAGCGCAAGGTGCAGCTTCCGCGCTGGGACGGGCGGCCGATGCCGGGCCAGACGCTGCTTATCCATGACGAGCAGGGCTATGGCGACACGTTCCAGTTCCTGCGGATGGTCGCCTGGGCGAAGCAGCGCAGCCAGGCGCAGGTGGTGCTCGAGATCAACCACGAAATGGCGAGCATCGCGCGGCGGATGCCCGGCTTCGATGCCGTCACGCTGCGCGGCGAGCTGCCGCCGCCATTCCACGCGCACTGCGAGATGATGAGCCTGCCGATGGTGATGGGGCTCAAGCTCGGCGATCTTCCGGGGGATCCGATGCCCTATATCACCGCCTTGCCCGACCGGCGGGCGGCCTGGCGGGCGCGGTTGGCGCAATATTCGGGGCTGAAGGTCGCATGCCTGTGGGCGGGGCGGCCGACGCACCTGAACGACGCCAACCGATCGATGTCGCTGGCGGCGCTGGCGCCGCTGGGGCAGGCGGGGATCACCTTCTTTTCGATCCAGAAGGGCCCCACCGAGGGCGATGCCCTGCGGCCGCCGCCGGGCATGAACCTCGTCAGCCTGAGTTCCGAGATCCGCGACTTCGAGGATACGGCGGCGATCCTCTCCGAAGTCGATCTGCTGATCTCGATCGACAGCTCGCCGGTCCATCTCGCCGGCGCGCTGGGGCGCCCTGCCTGGGTGATGTTGCCGCTGCTGCCCGACTGGCGCTGGCTGCAGGGCCGCGACGACTCGCCCTGGTATCCTTCGGTGCGGCTGTTCCGCCAGACCGAGTGGGGGCGGTGGGACCAGGTGATCGCACGTGTTGCTGCAGCGCTCGCGGACCTCAAGGTCGCCCCCCGCGCTCTATGTGGCAAGGCTACGGGATAATACAGTGGTAGTTGACTCCTCCCGTAGCGAAGCTCAGGGTAAATTCAGGTTAATCTATGATGACAAGAATCGTTAGATTAGGAACTTGCGTCGGAGGGGTTTTGTTTCGGTCTGGATTTCAATGGGATGCATGCGGTTCAGGGAATAAATCATGTCCCTGGCTTGTCATGGTCCTTGTGAACTGACCGAAGATTCCGGTGCGCAGCATTTTGGGGCATGATCTATGCGTTCGAATCGCGACCGGGCAATCCTGGCAAGTTCCTCCATGCTGGTGTTGGGGGTGGCGCTTGCTGCGCCGCCAGTGCTGGCACAAGATACTACGATCGCGACATCGGTCACTACCGGAACGACGTGGAGCGGGGCGGTATCGCCGGGCAGTAATTTTACAATTACCTCCATCGGCACGATCAACACTGCCGACCCGAGCGCCCTCACCATCACCGGCGGGGCCGGGGCGGCGGTGGGCACGCTGTCGAACGCTGGCCTGGTCAACGACACGGCGGGGTCCGGGGTCGCGATCCGCGTGGGCACGACCGGTACCGACACGATCAGCGTCGCTGCGCTGAACAACGCAGCGACCGGCACGATCTCGGCGGTCACGACGGGAATCCTCGTGAATGCGGTCGGTACGATCGGTGTGCTGACCAACGCAGGGCGCATCAGCGGGCGCACCGCCGTCACCAATTCCGGATCGATCGGATCGCTCAGCAACACCGGCGTGATTGCGGGCACGACCCGCGGTATTCAGAATGCCGCCACGGGCAGGATCGGCACGCTCAACAATTCCGGCACGATTACCGTGGCCGCAGGGGCCGCGGGTGCCGCGGGCGGCATCGCCAACAATGGCGGCTCGATCCTGACGCTGATCAACACCGGCACGATCATCAGCAGTTCCAGCAGCGGCATCGGCAACAACCAGACCAGCTCCTCGATCGGTCAGATCACCAATAGCGGCCTGATCAGCGGCGCGACCGGCGGCCTCTGGAATTCGGGGACGATGTCCCAGGTCACCAATACCGGGCGGATCATCGGTGCCCAGGCCGGCGTCTTCCATACCAGCGGCACGATCGGCACGATCAACAACAGCGGCACGATCAGCGGCGGCAGCTATGGCATTTCGATCGGCAGCGGCGCTTTCAATTCGCTGATCAACAGCGGAACGCTGAGCGGCGCCATCGCGCTGTATCTCGCATCGGGCGTGTCCGTGCCCAACATCAGCAACAGCGGTGTGATCGCCGGCAACATCAACAACCTGAGCGCCAACGCGCTGACGATCACCGGCGGCACCGGCGCCACCTTCGGCACGCTGACCGGCAGCACGCTGACGAACAAGGGCAGCATCACCAGCACGCTGGCGAACCTGGTGTTCGCATCCGGCAACCTGGTGCTGAACGACAATATCAACGCGACCGGACGGACCGTCAGCAATACCGGCGCGAACCTGGTGCTCAACAGCAGCATCAACCTTGCCGGCGCCTATACCCAGACGACGGGCACGCTCGACGTGAACCCGCTGGGCGGCCTGATTGCGACCGGCGCGGTGACGGTGAGCGGCGGCACGGTCCAGTCGAACTTCGTCAGCACCGGCAATTACCTGGCGGGCACCTACACGCTGCTCAGCGGCTCCAGCCTGAACCTGGCCGGCGCGACGGTGACGATCGGCAGTCTCACCGGCCTGGACCGATCGTCGAGCACGAGCGGCACGGCGCTGCAGCTGACCGTCATCAACGACTATATTGGCGGCTCGCTGGCTTCTGTGACCAATGCCGCGGCGCTGACCAGCTCCGCCACGGGCCTGTATGTCGCGACGACGGGCAGCATCGGCACATTCTCCAACACCGGCACACTCGGCGGCGCGCAGTTCGGCGTCAACAACCGCGGCACGATCGGCCTGCTGAGCAATTCGGGCCGCATCACCAACAACAACTTCACCGCGCTGTGGAACCAGGGCAGCATCGGCCAGCTGGTCAACACCGGCACGATCACCAACAGCAGCTGGGCGATCCTGAACAGCGGCACGATCGGCACGCTGACCAACAGCGGCGTCATCGCGGGCGCGGGCAACGCGGTCCAGAACAACGCGGTCATGACGCTGATCGACAACAGCGGCACGATGTCGGGCGGGAGCGGCGGAAACGTCATCGCCGGCGTTTTCGGCACGGTGCGCAACAGCGGCCTGTTCCTGGGCAACGTCAACGGGAATGGCGGCACGATCGGCACCATCATCGGCGGGTCGGGCGGCACCGTCGGCACCTTCACCGGCTTCAACGGCACGGTGCAGGGCACGCTGGGCGTCGATGCGAACCTGACCTTCGCGTCGGGCGCGCTGCTGCTCAACGATACGATCACCGTGAAGAACGTCGCCGCCAGCGGGGTCACCGTCAGCAATACCGGTGCCGACATCACGCTTTCGACGATCGTCAACGTCAATGCCAAGTTCAGCCAGAGCGCCGGTTCGCTGAACCTGGGCAATGCGGGCAAGCTGGCCGTAACCGAGGCGGCGACGTTCACCGGCGGCACGATCACCACCGGTGCCAACGGCTTCTCGGCCACCGCCACCTATATCAAGGGCGCGACCGGCGGCACGCTGGTGAGCGGCGGCGTCGGCTCCAGCTACGCAGGCGTCAGTATCGTGTCGAGCGGCGGCTTTACCGGCCTGGCCTTTGGCAGCGCGACCAGCGGCACCAACCTGCTGCTGGCGGCCAACAACATCTATGTCGGCGATACGCAGGCCTCGATCAACCATAGCGACTCGATCAGCGGCGTTACCTGGGCGCTCTACGTCGCCAATACCGGCGCGATCGGTACCCTGATCAACAGCGGCACGCTGACCGGCCTGAATGATGGCCTCAGCAGCAATGGCAGCATCGGCAGCCTGTCCAACAGCGGCCTGATCAGCGGTGGGCAAAAGGGCCTGGGCAACCAGAGCACGATCACCAACCTGACCAACACATCGACGGGCACGATCCTGGGCGGAACCGCCGCGGGGCTGCAGAACGATACTTCGATGGGCACGCTCACCAATGCCGGCCTGATTTCCTCGGGCTCGGCTGGCTTCGCCAATTACGGCACGCTGGGCTTGTTGAGCAACAGCGGCAGCATCAACGGCGGGCCGCAGGGCATCTATCTCGACGGCAACAGCAACACCGGCACGATCAACAACAGCGGCACGATCACTTCGGGGCAGAGCGCCGTCCAGGTCAGCGGCACACTGGGCGCGCTGGTCAACAGCGGCTATATCGGCAACGCCACCAACGCGGTGAACGTCGCCGGCTCGCTTGCGACGCTGATCAACCAGAACGGCGGCACGCTCAGCGGCAACAACGTGATCTACGTGTCTGGTAGCCTGGGCGGGCTTTCCAACAGCGGCGTGATCAAGGGCCGGATCGACAACCAGACCGCCAACAACCTGACGATCACCGGCGGCGCGGCGGGCACGATCGGCACGCTGACCGGCACGTCGGGCATTGGCACGATCAACAACACGCTGAGCAATGTGGTGTTCGCGTCGGGCAATCTGCTGCTGAACGACCGGATCATCGCGACCGGCCGCACCGTGAGCAACACCGGCGCCAGCCTGTCGCTGACCAGCAACATCAGCATCACCGGCAATTACAGCCAGTCGGCAGGCACGCTGAGCCTGACCCCGGGCACCAGCAGCCTGATCGTCAGCGGTGCGGTGAACCTGAGCGGCGGTACGGTCGCCGCCAGCCTGTCCAGCACGGGGAATTACCTGGCGAGCAGCTATACGCTGGTCTCCGGCGGCGCGAGCTCGTCGCTTTCCGGCGCTACCGTTTCGACCGGGACCGTCATCGGGCTGGCGAGTTCGTCGAGCATCAGCGGGAACAACCTGCTGCTGGCGATTACCAACGACTATGTCGGCGGATCGCTCACGACGCTGGCCAACGCGGCATCGCTCACCAGCGCCGCCACCGGCCTGTATGTTGCAACGACCGGTACCATCGGCACGGTGTCCAACACCGGCACGCTGGGCGGCATGCAGTTCGGCGTCAACAACCGCGGCAGCATCGGCACCCTGAGTAACGCCGGGCGCATCACCAACGTCAATTTCACCGCGCTGTGGAACCAGGGCAGCATCGGCCAGCTGGTCAATACCGGCACGATCACCAACAGCAGCTGGGCGATCCTGAACAGCGGCACGATCGGCACCGTGACCAACAGCGGCGTCATCACCGGCGCCGGGGTCGCGATCCAGAACAACGCCGTCATCGCCGTCGTCAACAACAGCGGCACGATGTCGGGCCAGACCGCGCTGGCCGGCACGTTCGGCACGGTCATCAACGCCGGCCTGATCCGCGGCAACATCAACGCCAGCGGCGGCGTGATCGGCACGATCATCGGTGGTTCGGGCGGCGCCGTCGGCACGTTTACCGGCGCGACCGGCACCACACAGGGCACGATCGGCGCGAGCGGCAACCTCACCTTCGCCGCGGGGTCGCTGCTGCTCAACGACACGATCACCGCGGTCGGCATCGCCGCCAGCGCGCTGACCGTGAGCAATACCGGCGCGGACATTTCGCTTTCGACGATCGTCAACATCAACGGCAATTTCACCCAAACCGCGGGCACGCTCAATCTGGGCAGCACCGGCCGTCTGGTCGTGAGCCAGGCCGCCAGCATCACCGGCGGCACCATCGCGGTCAGCGGCCTGTCGAGCACCGGCAACTATACCGCCGGCACGAACGCGGGCACGCTCGTCTCGGGCGGCGCGGGATCCAACTATACCGGCGCCAGCATCAGTGTGGCCGGCGTCTCCGGGTTGCTCGCCGCAGCGACGACCAGCGGCACCAACCTCGTGCTGGGCATCAGCAACGACTATGTCGGCGGCACGCTCGCGTCCCTCGACAACAGCGGCAGCATCGGCGGCGTGGCCAACGCAGTGTACATCGCCGCGACCGGCAACCTGGGAACGCTGGGCAACAGCGGCACGCTGTCGGGAACCGACAGCGGCGTGTTCAACGCCGGGCAGGTGGCGCTGCTGAGCAATGCCGGCCTGATCGAGGGCGGCAACCCCGGCCTCTCCAACGCCGCCACCGGCCGGATCACGGCGCTGGTCAACACCGGCACGATCAAGACGACCAACGACGCCTTCGGCACCGGGCTGCAGAATGCCGGCAGCATCGGCACGCTGACCAACAGCGGGTTGATCGGCAACAATCTCGGCATCTACAACAATGGCGGCACGATCGCGCAGCTGGACAACCAGGGCACGATCGGCGGTGCGACGGCGCTGTTCACCACCGGCAGTATCGGCGGCATCACCAATAGCGGCGTGATGCTCGGCGCGATCGTCAACAATTCCGCCAACGACCTGACGATCGCCGGCGGCAGCGGCAGCACCATCGGCACGATCACCGGCGTCGGCGGCCAGACGAGCATCGTCAATACCGCCAGCAATCTGGTGTTCAGCGGCGGCAACCTCGCGCTGAACGCGGCGATCGACGTGACCGGCCACAGCGTGCTCAACACCGGCGCGGCGCTGACGCTGCCGGGCATGGTGAGCATCACCGGCGACTACACCCAGTCGGCCGGATCGCTGATCCTCGACCCCGGCGTCGGCGGGCTGGCGGTGAGCGGCATTGCCACGCTGTCCGGCGGCTCCATCGTCGCGGCGTTGTCGGGCTCCGGCACCTATCTGGCGGGCACGTCCTATACGTTGATCCAGGGCGGTGCGGGTTCGTCCTACAGCGGCGCAAGTTTCGCCTCGACGGGCGTGAGCGGTCTCGGCGTGACGACCTCGGTCGCCACCATCGGCGGCAGCACCAACCTGCTGCTGTCGGTCACCAACGACTATATCGGCACTTCGCAAGGTTCGCTGGTCAACACCGGTACGCTCAGCACCGCGACGGCGGTCTATGTGGCGTCCGGTGCGACGGTGGGCGTCCTGTCGAACAGCGGCACGCTTACCGGCAGCGCCAATGGCGTGCTGGCACAGGGCTCGATCGGCACGCTGTCGAACAGCGGCCTGATCCAGGGGCCGAATGCGCTGGTCGCCGCCAGCGGTATCGGCGTGGTGGCGAACAGCGGCGCAATGCTGGGCAACGTGCGCAACCAATCGGCCAGCGCGATGACGCTGATCGGCGGCACCAGCGGCTATGGCACCTTCTCCGGCCAGGGCGGCGCCCAGGGTACGATCACCAGCACCGGCGCCGATGTCGTACTGGCATCGGGCAAGATCCTGCTCGACGATGCGGTGGTGGTGACCGGCCACCGCCTGACCAACAGCGCCGCCACCGTGCGGCTCGACCGAGCGGTGAACGTCACCGGCAATTTCAGCCAGACCGGCGGCACGCTGGAGATGACGGCAGGCACCGACACGCTGATCGTCAGTGGCACGGCCGCGCTCAGCGGCGGCACGATCGCGCTCGACGGCTTCTCCGCTACCGGCAATTATCTGGCCGGCTCCGGCGGGGGCACACTGGTGCAGGGCGGGGCGGGCTCGAGCTATGGCGGCCTGGCCTACACCGCGAACATCGCCGGCATCGAGGTCGGCGGCGCCACCCAGGGCACCAATCTCGTGGCGCAGGTCGCCAACAATTATGTCGGTGGGACGCTCGCGGCGCTGACCAACACCAGCGCGCTCAACGCCAGGACCGCCATCTACGTCGCGGGGACGGGTTCGATCGGCACGCTGACGAACAGCAATACCGTCACCGCCACCACGGGCCTGGTCAACAACGGCACGATCGGCGCGATCGCCAACAGCGGCACCATCGCGGCGCCGGTGGCGATTTCCAATGCCGGCACGCTGGGCCCGATCACGAACAGCGGCGTCATCGCGGGCAACATCCAGAATGTGTCGAGCACGGATCTGCGCATCGCCGGCGGCAGCGGGACCAGCTTCGGCACGCTGACCGGCTTTGCGGCGGGCAGCCAGGGCACGATCACCAACCTTGCGAGCAATCTGGTGCTCAGCGGCAACCTCGTGCTCAACGATGCGATCAACCTCGGCACCCGGGGCCTGGTCAGCAGCGCCGCGCTGCAGCTGAACAATGTGGTGCGGGTGACCGGCAACTACACCCAGACGGGCGGTGCGCTGCTGATCGGGGTGACCTCCACCAGCGTCTATGGCCAGCTCCAGGTCAGCGGGTCGGCAAGCCTTACCGGCACGAACGTGCGGCTCATCGCGCTGGGCGGCACCAGCGTCTCGGCCGGGTCCGCCTTCACGGTGGTCAAGGCGGGTGGCGCGCTGACCTATAGCGGGCTGACCGCCTCGATCAGCGGCCTTGACGGCAGGTTCTCCACCGCCACCGGCGGCGGCACCTCCGATCTGGTGCTGACGGTGCTGAACACCGTTCCGGCGACGCAGTTCGCCCCGACCGGCGTTTCGGCCGGCGGCTCCGGTGTCGGGACTGGGGCCGCGCTGGACGCCATCGTCGCCGCAGGCAACGGCACGGGCAGCGCGGCGGCGCTTCCCGTGATCAACGAGGTGCTGTTGCCGCTCGCCGCGCTGCCGATCGCGGAGCAGGAGCGCGCGATCGTCCAGCTTTCGCCGACGCAGCTGACGCCGCAGGTCGTGGCCATCGCGGTATCGCCGGCGGTCAACGCGATCATCCAGCACCAGGAAGTATTGGCAGCGAACGCCAGCGGCCGCGAGGAGCGCGGCATGGCCGCCGGCTCGCAGGGCCAGCGTGGCAGCGTGTGGGGACAGATCCTGGTCAACGCCGCGAAGCGCGGGGAAGCGAGCGGCGCCTCGCCCTATGCGGCCAACAGCTTCGGCGTCATGGCCGGCGTCGACCTGATCGGCACCACCAACCTGGTCGTCGGCGGCGCGCTGAGCTGGGTAGGCAGCACCGCCAACGGCCGTTCCGACCTGACCGGCAGCCGCACCCGCCTCAACAGCTTCCAGGGAACCGCCTATTTCACCTGGCAGCCGGGCGATCCGGAAAAGAGCGGGCTCGCGATCGATGGCCAGCTCGGCTTCGGGTTCAACCACTATCGCCAGCAGCGCCGGATCGACTATCTCGGCCGGACCGCCGAGGCGTCGTATAACGGGAAGCAGTATCTCGGTGGCCTGCGCGTGAGCTATACGGTGCCGCTCAGCGATACCGCCTCGCTGACGCCCTTTGCCGGGGCGCGCGTGGTCCACCTCGACAATGACGGCTATACCGAAAGCGGTGCGGGCGCCGCGAACATGCAGGTGCGCAAGCTCTCGGTCGACTCGTTCAACCACGAGGTGGGTGTGCAGGGCGCGGCGATCTTCGAAACCGCCTCGGGCCGCTTTGCGCCGTCGCTGAAGATCGGCTGGACGCATAACTACAAGAACGGCCCGATACCGCTGAGCGCGGTATTGGGTGGCGTGACCTTCACCAGCACCTCGACGCGCGGCCCGAGAGACGGTGCCCTGATCGGCGCGGGTCTGTCGTTCATGCGGACCGATCGCCTTCGGATCGGCGTGCAATATGATGGCGAACTGCGCAACGCGTTCCAGAGCCATTCGGGAACGGTGAAGCTTACGATCAATTTCTGAGGCGACGGCGCTTTCGATCGATTGCCTGCGATCGGAAGCGTCGGCACCGCGCCTTCGCCAGGCGGGGCGCCGGCATGGTGCCACCTGCCGTCACAGCAGCCGACGCATCCGGTGTGTGCGCGACCCCGCCTGCGGCATGCAGGGGACGGTCCCTGGAGGTAGAATGACGCCCGAGGTGAAAGCGCTGGGCACTCGGATCATTGGGAAATCTTCATTGGAAGCGCCGCTTCATCGAGACCGTCGCGATGGTCTGGGGCGGGATTGTCGTGGAGTGGAAGCCTCAATGTGGGGCTCCCGTCCGATCGAGGTTGCTATCTCTTGCGGCAACGGCGAAGCGGGATGCTGTCATAGCCGCAACCGCATGTCCGTGGGAGGATCCCCAGACCTCAACATCTAACCCGGTTGATTTTGGTACGAACTAGTCCCTATAGCGAAATCGACGCTTCAGCAGGAGCGCGCCGGGAGAGGAAGTAGCGGCTATGGTTTCGTCCCAACTGGGGAGCGGTGTCCGGCCGACGCGCGTGCGGTACGCCATGCTGGGGCTGATCGCTTGCGGCACCCTCATCAATTATCTCGATCGCACCATCCTCGGCGTCGCGGCGCCGATGCTTACCCGCGAACTGGGCATCAACGCCGCGTTGATGGGGGTGATCTTTTCGGCCTTCAGCTGGTCCTACGCCGCTGCGCAGGTGCCGGGGGGCGCCTTTCTGGACCGGTTCGGAACGCGGCTGACCTATGTCCTTTCCGTCGGCTTCTGGTCGCTGTTCACCTTATGCCAGGCGTTCGTTTCCGGCATTACCGGGCTCATCGGGTTGCGGCTGGCACTCGGCGTGGCGGAGAGTCCCTGCTTCCCGGCGAACAGCCGCGTCGTCGCCACCTGGTTCCCGCGCGACGAGCGGGCCTTCGCCACCGGTGTCTATACCGTGGGCGAGTATATCGGCCTCGCCTTTCTCAGCCCGCTCCTGTTCGCGGCGATTGCGCATTTCGGCTGGCGCTCGCTGTTCGTGGGCGCGGGTGCGGTCGGGCTGGGCTTCGCGCTGATCTGGTGGAAACACTATCGTGATCCGCGCGAGAGCCGTGCCAACCAGGCCGAACTCGACGCGATCGTGGCGGGCGGCGCGCTGCTCGACCAGCCGCTGCGCCAGCGCTTCGATTGGAACGCGGCCGGACGCCTGCTGCAGACGCGGCAGATGTGGGGCATCTGTCTCGGCCAGTTCGCCGGCAACTCCACGCTCGTCTTCTTCCTTACCTGGTTCCCGACCTATCTCGCCAACGAGCGCCACATGGATTGGCTGAAGATCGGCTTCTTCGCCGTCGCGCCGTTCATCGCGGCGTCGGTGGGTGTGCTGTTCGGCGGCTGGTGGTCGGACCGGATGCTGGCGCGGGGCCATTCGCCGAACGTTGCGCGCAAGCTGCCGATCATCCTCGGCCTGCTGCTCGCCTCGAGCATCGTCGCAGCCAATTTCGTGCAGAGCGACACGCTGGTGATCGCGATCCTCAGCCTTGCCTTCTTCGCACAGGGCATGGCGGCGCTCGGCTGGACATTGGTGTCGGACCTCGCGCCCGAAGGGATGCTCGGGGTTACCGGGGGCGTGTTCAATCTCGCCGCGAACCTGGCCGGGATCGTCACGCCGCTGGTGGTAGGCGCGATCGTGGCGGCGACCGGCAGCTTCTTCTACGCGCTCGCCTTTATCGGCGGCGTCGCGCTGCTCGGCGCCTTTTCCTACATCTTCATCCTCGGCGACGTCCGCCGGATCGTGCTCGACTGACCCTTCAGTCGAGCGGCGGCGCGGGCCGGAAGCGGTTCTGCGCCGTCAGCCGGATCGTCGCATTCGGAGCGCCATAGCCGCCATAGTCGTGCCGCTCGACGAACTCGAAGAAGAAGGTGCGGGCGAAGGCGCGGCTATAGACTTGGCGATACCGCCGGCCGGGTGCTTCCTCGTCAATCAAGATGCCGTAGCGCCGGGCGTCTGCATCCTCGGCAACGGTCAAGCCGAAGCGGGCGGCGACGTCGTCGTGATAATTGGCTGGGATCGGCAGCGGTTCGAGTCCTCGCTCGGCAAGCATCGGCGCCGCTGCGGCCATGTCGCCCACCCGCAGCGCGATATGCTGGAAGCCTGCGCCGAACGACTGGTGAAGGAATCGCGCCGACAGCGCCTCGCGCGCATCGGTGCTGTTGAGCGTGATGCGGAAGCTGCCGCTGCGGTTCTGGATCGCCTGGCTCTGCACCAGCCCGTTGGGATCGATGACGTCCTGCGGCATCTGCACCTCGACGTCGAACAGCGATCGCCAATAAAGCTGCCACGACAGGAACTCGTCGTTCGAGACGGTTGCGGCGAGATGATCGATCGCCTGGATATCGACGCTCGGGGCGCTAGGTGCGGCGTCGAACACGAATTCGTCCGCCCAGATCGCATCCATCGCCTCGGCATCGACGACATAGACCAGGCTGCCGGCCACCCCGCGCAGCGCCGGCATCGCGGGCAGGTCGCTGGCATGCTGCGCCACGCCGAGCGCGCGGGCACGAGCCATGGCCGCCGGGCCGTCCTTCACCACCAGCCCGATCGCGCAGATCGCGGTGCCGTGCATGGTGCGATAGGCCGCGGCGAAGCCCTGTTCCTCGAAGTTCAGGACGAAGCTGGCCGTGCCGGCGCGCCACAGTTCCACCGCCTTGGTGCGATGGCGGCCGATCCGATCGAAGCCGGCGCCGTGCAGCATCGCGCCCAGCTCCGCGCGATCCTCCTCCGCCACGGCGAACTCGACGAACTCGACGCGGTCGATGATCGCGCGGGCGGGCATGCGGGTCTCGCGGCCCAGCTTGCGGGCGGCGGCGTCGCGCAACGCGTCCAGCGATCGCAACCCGTCCCTTGCGACCATCTCGGCGGAGCTGGCGCGAAAACGATCGTTGAAGATTTCGAGGCTGAGCGGGCCCTGATAGCCGATGCGCAGAATCTCGGCGACATAGCCCGTCAGGTCCAGCCCGCCCTGGCCGGGCAGGTTGCGGAAGTGCCGGCTCCAATAGAGATAGTCCATGTCCATCCGCGGTGCGTCGGCGAGCTGGACGAAGACGAGTTTCGCTGGGTCGATCGCGCGGATCGACTCGCTGGGAATGTTGCGGGCGAGCGAGTGGAAGCTGTCGAGCAGGATGCCGAGGTTGGGGTGATCGGCCTGCTGCACGATTTCCCATACCTGGCGGTGATCCTGGACATGCCGGCCCCAGGCGAGCGCCTCATAGCCGATCAGGATGCCGTATTCGGCGGCGATGTCGGCAACGGCGCGGAGATCGGCGACGATCCGGGCGCGATCGCCTGCGGCCAGCGGCGAGGTGTTCGAGCAGAGCAGCAGCCGGTCGCAGCCGAGCGTACGCATCACCTCGAACTTCTGGCGGGCGCGAGCGAGCGCGCGGGAGCGATGCGGCTCGGGCATGCCTTCCACGTCGCGCAGCGGCTGATAGAGAACGCAGGCGAGCCCAAGCGCATCGAGCAGCGCGCGCACCGCCTCCGCCGACAGCGCCGAGGCGACAAAATCGGTGTCGAAGATCTCCACCGCGCGGAAACCCGCCGTGGCGGCGGCGTGCAGCTTGTCCTCCAGCGTGCCGCTCAGCGAGACGGTCGCGATCGCGTTCATCGCAGTCATGGTGCTTCCTTTGGGTGCGGCAGCGGCAGCACCGCCAGCCGATCGGATTGGAACGAGCCGAGCCACAATTCGCCGTCTGCCAGCGCTGCCGCCGAGAGCCCGTTGAAGCCGGGGGCGGGCATGCCATAGGCGACGGTCGCGAGGCGATGTCGGGCGAGGTCGAGCTCGGCGACCACCCAGCCGCGGTGGCAGCGCATCGGATCCGCGACGCCGTCGATCACCCGCCGCAGACCGCCGCAGGCGGGCTCGTCCAGACGCATGCCGGCGAGCAACAGGCGGCCATCGGTCCAGTGGATATTGTCGGGCATGAAGTCTGGCGCGTCGATCCGGGCGAGCGGCACCCGCGTGTCGGTGCGGTCATAGACCATCGCCGCGTGCCAGCCGAACGCGATCACGTAGAAACGGCGCTGATCGGGGTCGACTTCAAGGCCGTTGTTACCGGGGAGTTCGGTGCCCGGCAGCAGGGTGAAGGCGGGGTCGCCGGCGGCCAGGCGCCAGACGCCGCCGGTCACCCGGCCTTGCACGAAATCGGCGATGCTCGTGCCGGGCCGGGTGAGCACCGTCGCGAGGATGGTTCCGTCGGCGAAGCTGGCAACGGCATTGGCCACTTGTCCCGGCGGCATGGGCTGGCAGCCGCGCCAGGTCAGTTTTGGTGCGCCGTCGCCGAGCGCGATATCGAACTGTTCGATCGACTCGCGCCCGCCATGGTTGACGACGAGGAGCCGCCAGCGCTTGGCGTCGAGCCGCCGCAGGGAGAGGCCGCGGGCATTGAACAGCGCGGGGTCGAGGGGACCTGGGCAGGACCGGGTCAGCGCCGGATCAGGCAGGCTCTGTTCGGCTGCGCCGGTGAACCAGCGAGTCAGCCGTCGATCGCGACGATCGACCAGCTTCAGCCCGGCGCCGGGCGAAAAGCCGCTCGCGACCAGCCAGGGCGTGCCCGGAACTACCAGCACGTCCTCCGGCTTTTCGGCGCCACAGACATACGCGAGCGGCGGATCGGGCGGGCAGGCGAGCGCGGTGTTCTGACCTGCCGCCAGCATCCCGGCCAAGGCGAGCAGCGGACTCAATCGCGCGGTTTCGCCCGCGGCTCGGCGGGAGAGGTCGCCCCTTCGAACAGCGGCATGTCGGTAAAGTGCGGCCAAGGGACCACGGTGCTGGCGGGTGCCAGGCGCACAAGGCGCGGGGCGTCGAGGCTGGCCGCCGGCCAGCGGCCGATCGAGGCGCTGCTGGGCGTGCCGGTCCGCGCGAAGTGGAGCAGTGCCTCTGCCATGTCGCGCTCCAGCGTCACGTCTCCCGGTTCCCAGTTGCGTGTGACGCGGAACAGGTTCAGCGAATCGCGCGTCCGCAGCCAATAGGGCACATCGCCGGTGTGATAGGCACCCGCCTTCACCGGATCATGATCGCTGAAGGTGATGCCCGGCGCATAGGGGTGGCGGCGGGTGAAGAGATAGGCATAGACCGGCTGGGTGCCGTACCGCAGCTGGTAGCGCGCCCAATCCGCCATCTGTGCGCCGACGGTGGAATCGCGTGCAATATCGGCGGAAGTACGGGCGATGTCGTCGCCTGGATAGGCGGCAAGGATCGCCTCCGCCTTGTCGCCGAAGCGGGCGCGCAGCGCGCTCGCCAGCGCCGTCCGGTCCGGGAGTGGACCAAAGGGGCGGAAGCTCTCGTCCTGGGTGTAGCCGATCAGCACCGGCACGTCGCTCTGGCGGTGCGCGGCGAACATGGATTCCGCGGTGCCGGTCAGCACATGCCCGTCGAGCACGATCGCGGCGCGGGGGCTTTGGGCGGCCGCCACCTTGTCGCCGGGCAGCGCGCGCAGCTCGGCGAGCGTGGTGGCGCCCAGTTCCTTCGCCAGCGCAACGCCCTGCTGCTCGGCGCTGGCGAGCTGCGCCGCCCCCAGCATGCCGCCGAAGCTGCTGCCGCTCATTCCCACCGCGCGCTGGAACAGGCCGCGCGCGAGCGGGCTTTGCTGGAGCAGTGAGACGGACATCGATCCAGCCGACTGGCCGATGATGGTGACGTTCCCGGGGTCGCCGCCGAAGCGGGCGATGTTGCGGCGGATCCATTGCAGCGCCGCGATCTGGTCCATCAGCCCGTAATTGCCCGAGCCGCCATAGCCGGATTCGCGGCTGAGCTCGGGATGCGCGAAGAAGCCGAGCGGGCCCACCCGATAGGCGATGTTGACGCGGATCACGCCATCCCGCGCCAGCGGCTCGCCCGAATAGTTCGCCATGCTGGCGGACCCGATGTTGAAGCCGCCGCCATAGATCCACACCAGCACCGGCGCCTTGCGCGCGGCGTGGGGCTTCCAGATGTTGAGGTAGAGACAGTCCTCGCTGGTAGCCCCTTCGCCGAAATAATGGTTCTGCTGCGATCCGCGCAGCGGCTGGAGACATTCCGGCGCGAAGCGTTCGGCATGATAGATGCCCGCCCATGACGCGCGTGGCTGGGGCGGCTTCCAGCGCAGGTCGCGCACGGGCGGAGCGGCAAAGGGTATGCCGAGAAAGGCATCGACGCCGGAGGGCAGGGCGATGCCTTCGATGCGGCCCTGCTCCACCTGAACCGACGGTGCCGTGGGCGCCGCATGCTGGCCGCTCAGCAGCACCAGGGCGGCTGCAGCGGCAGCGATGCGGCTTAGCGTCACTTCCGGGGCACTCCCAGCACCTTGTGGAAGAAATCGAACGTTGCGTTGGTCGCCTGCAGCGTTGCTTCGCGCGTCGCTTCCGGCGTGGCGCCGATGAAGCTGTGGTCGACCCCCGGGATGTAGATCGCCTCCACCGGCACGCCGGCACGGCGCAGGGCGGCCTCGCCGAGGTGCGACTGGGCAACGGGCACCGTCTTGTCCGCCTCGCCGTGGATCAGCAGGAAGGGTGGATCCTTGGCATCGATATAGGTGATCGGACTGGCGGCCCGCAGGCGGTCGGCGGGGCAGGGGCCCTCGCAGCCGAGCAGCCGCCCGCCCGCGGCATTGCCGTCGTTGTTCTGGGCCATGCTGGAGAAGTCGAACACGCCGTACCAGGTCACCGCCGCTTGCACGCAGCCATCCTTGCCGGCAGCGGGGTCGAGCGTGGTGTCGCGACAGGTCAGCGCAGTGAGCGCGGTGAGGTGGCCGCCCGCCGATCCGCCCCATATGCCGACGCGCGCCGGGTCGATGCGATATGCGCCCGCTTGGGCCCGAAGAAAGCGAAGCGCGGCGTTCGCGTCCTGCAGCTGCGCGGGGAATTTCGCTTCGCCGGAGAGGCGATATTCCAGGCTGGCGACGGTGAATCCCTCGGCCGCTAGCGCGGCGAGCACGGCGGGGAAATCAGCGAGCGCGCCCGAATGGCGGGTGTGGCCGGCCATCCAGCCGCCGCCGTGAATGTAGAGCACCAGCGGATGCGGGCCCGGCGTGGCGGGGACGTAGATGTCGACGATCTGCGGCCGGTAGCCGGGAAGGGTCTGATAGACGATGTCGCGATAGGCCTTCACGCCGCCCGAGAAGGCGACCGGAACGACCGGGAACTTGTCCTCCAGCACGGGCGCGGGCGCCACGGGGAAGGTGCGGGTCTGGGCGTGCGCGGCGCCGCCGCCGGCCGTCGCCGACAACAGGAGCGCGATCCGCGCGATGGTTCTCTTCATCCAGCCTCTCCCTCATTTCAACGGCTTTGGCCGCTTTGGGACCAAGGCTTACCAGCTTGCAGGCCTGCTGCAAGAAAAAAGAGGAACGAGTTCGTACCACTAATTTTGTGCGGCTTGGTGGAATGTCATTGCGTCCAGAACTGCGCGGGATAGGAAAACCGCATGTCCGACGCAGAAACCGCAGCCGACGCCCTGCCCGAAGCCGAAGGGTCCCGCGCGCCTCGCACGCGTGCCCAGGCGCGCGAGGAGGCGATCAACGCCATTCTCGACATCGCCACCGAGGAATTCGTGGAGAAGGGGCTGGCCGGCGCCCGCATCGACGAAATTGCGGGCCGCGCCACCAAGCGCAAGATCTACTATTATTTCAGCAGCAAAGACGAATTGTATCGCGCGGTGCTGGAGCGCGCCTATCGCCGTGTTCGTGCCAGCGAGCGCGAGGTCGATATCGACAGCGGCAGCGCCGCCGATGCCCTGCGCCGGCTGGTCGAGCATGACGTCCGCTACCATTCGCAGCACCCGGAGCTGGTGCGGCTGGTGATGAACGAGAATATCCACCGGGCCGAGCATCTGAAGCAGATCGAGGGCTTGCCGACGAACAATCGCCGCGTGATCGACCTGCTCGCCCGCATCCTCGCCCGCGGCGAAGCGGAGGGCGTGTTCCGCGCCGGCATCGACCCGGTCGACCTGCACATGAACATGACCGCGCTGGCCTTCTACAACGTCTCCAACCAGTTCACCTTCGCGCATAATTTCGGCGTCGACATGCACAGCCCCGAGGCGATCGAGCGGCGGGCGCGGCAGGTGGGCGACATCCTGCTTGCATGGGTCGGCGCCGCCGGGCCTGCCACCCCTTGATCCAATTTATTTGACAGGAACGAGTTCGTAACACTAAATCGCTCCCGACGCCGGCGAAAAGTCCAGCGCATCGGGAGAGAGGCTATGAAGGGCAATGCGCGCGCGCGGTTGGCGCTGACTGCATCCATGTTGGCATTGGGCACGGCGGCACTTCCCGCCGCCGCACAGAATATGGCAGGCGCGCCGCCAGCGTCGACCGATGCCCAGGAGGCGGAGATCATCGTCACCGGATCGCTGATCCGCCGCCCCAACGACAGTTCCGCCAGCCCGATCACCTCGGTCAGCACCGAGGCGTTGAAGCAAACCGGCACGGTCAATGTGGTCGACGCGCTCAACCAGATTCCGAGCTTCACCGTCTCCGGCAACGGCAGCACCGGCGGGCAGGGCCAGGGTGGCCGCTCGACCGTCAACCTGCACGGTCTCGGCTCCAACCGGAACCTCGTGCTGCTCGACGGGCGCCGCCTGCCGGTGTCGGACGTAAACGGCAATGTCGACATCAACATCCTGCCGGATGCGATCCTCGAAGGCGTCGATGTGATCACCGGCGGTGCTTCGGCGGTGTACGGTTCGGACGCTATCTCCGGCGTGGTCAATTTCAGGACGGTGCGCAGCCTGCAAGGGGTGCGCGTCGACCTGCAGAACGGCATCTCGGAGCGGGGCGACTCCTATCGTTTCAACGGCTCGGTCGCGTTCGGCAGCAACTTCGCCGACAATCGCGGCCATGTCGTCGCCGCGTTCAGCTATGCCAAGGCCGATCCGGTCAACGGCAGCAGCCGCAGCTTCTTCAACGACAAGACGCCGTCCTCGTTCATCAGCACCGGAACCTTCGTGCCGAGCGCGACCAATGCGCCGAGCGCCGCTGCGGTGAACGGCGTGTTCGCCGGATACGGCACCACTGGCACGATCAACCCGCTGCTGAACCTGGGCTTCAACAATGACGGCACGCTGTTCGTGCAGACCGGCGCGATCAACTATCGCGGGCCGACCAACAATCAGGGCTATCTGATCGTCGGCAACAATGTCCGCATGCCGGTTGGCCAGCAGATCGACTTCCAGAACGCGATGAACCGCAAGACCGCGTTCCTCAAGGCCGACTACGAGGTGCGGCCCGGCCTGACCGCATACGGCCAGTTCATGTATGTCGACCTCAAGGTCCATACCGCCAGCGGAGGTAGCCTCACCCAGTTCGGCGCGCTGACAACGGTGCCGGTCACAAACCCGTTCGTCCCGGCGGCGCTGCGGACGATCCTCGCCTCGCGGCCAAATGCATCTGCGCCGTTCAGCTGGAACGGCCGCTATGTCGGCGTGCCGTACAAGAGCTTCGACGAAAACTATACGATTCAGCAATATCTCGCCGGGCTGCGCGGCGATATCGCGGCGGGCTGGAGCTTCGACGCCTTCGTTTCCTACGACGAATCGCTCCATGACCAGAAGATCAACAACGCCGTGCTGAAGAGCCGCGTGCAGACGCTGCTCAACGCGCCCGACGGGGGCGCTTCGGCCTGCGCCGGCGGGCTGAACATCTTCGGCGATGCCAACGCCCGCGGGCTTTCGGCGGCGTGCCGCGCCTATATCACCAAGACCGCCTTCTCGCAGGAGAACCTCTCCCAGACCCAGGCGCAGCTGCAGGTGAACGGCAAGCTGTTCGATCTGGGGGCCGGGCCGGCGCAGGTGGCGTTCGTCGGCAGCTATCGCCGCAACAGCTATGACTTCACGCCGGACAGCGATCTCGCCGCGCAGAACATCGAGTCGGTGATCGCCTCCGCTGCCGCCAACGGCCGGATCTCGGTCAAGGAGTTCGCAGCGCAGGTCGATGTGCCGCTGCTCGCCAACCGGCCCTTCTTCCACGAGCTGGGGATCGGCGGCGCGGTGCGCGTCTCCGACTATTCGGTTACCGGCAGCGTGACCAGCTATGAGGGCGACCTGCGCTGGCGGCCGATCAAGCCGCTGCTGATCCGCGGCAGCTATCAGCGCGCGGTCCGCGCACCCAATATCGGCGAGCTGTTCACGCCGGCCTCGGGCACGCAGCTGGTGATCGGCACGCCGCCGGGCTCGCTCGGCGATCCGTGCGACGTCCGCTCGACCGCTCGCACCGGCGCCAACGGCGCGCGTGTTGCCGCGCTCTGCGTCGCACAGGGCGTACCGGGTGCGGCGATCGGTTCCTATACCTTCCCGACCACGGCCACCGGGCAGACCATCGCTGGGAACAAGGGGCTCACCCCCGAGAAGGCGGATACCTACAATCTGGGCTTCGTGTTCAACACGCCGGGATCGGGTGCGCTCGGCGAGCTGACGGTCTCGGTCGATTATTACAACATCAAGGTGTCGAACGTGATCTCGACCGTGCCGGGCCTGACCGTGCTGTCGAAATGCTTCAACCTCGATGGCGCCAACCCGAACTATGATGCCGCCAACGCCTATTGCGGGCTGATCCAGCGCGATACCACCGGGCAGATCGTCACGGTGAACACGCCTTATCTGAACATCGGCGGGCTGCGCACCGACGGTGTCGAGTTCCAGGTCAACTGGAGCGTGCCGGCGGCGTTCCTCGGTTCGTCGACGCGGCTGTTCGCCAATGTCGGGGTCGACTGGACGCGAAACTACAAGGTCCAGCTGCTGCCCGGCGCCGCGTTCCTCAACTATACCGGCATCAGCAACGGCGGTGCGTTGCCGACCAGCGTGCCCCCGCGTGCGACGCCGGAATGGCGGTCGCTCACGTCGTTCGGGGTCCGCTCGGACAGCGGCAGCGTCGGCCTGCGCTGGCGCTACCAGGACAAGCTGCGCGACATCAGCTCGGTGCTGACGCCGGCGACCGCGCAGGTGGGGGTGCCCGCCTATTCGATCTGGGATGCGTTCGCGACGATCAAGGCGGCCAAGGGCTTCGAGTTCCGGCTGGGCGTGAACAACCTGTTCGACAAGAGCCTGCCCTTCGTGGCCAGCTCGCAGAACGGGACCGACGTGGCGCTGTACGATGCGATCGGCCGGTCCTTCTATGCGGGCGTACGGTTTGGATTCTGAGGAAAGGGGGCGGACCACGCCGCCCCCGGACCGTGTTTCGAGAGTGAGAGCGATGATGAAATCCGGGCTGATCGGCCGTTCGATCCAGGCGTCGCGATCGCCCTGGCTTCATGAGGAGGAAGCGCGCGCGCAAGGGCTTGCCCTGCGCTACACGCTGGTCGACTTCGATGCCCTGTCGCTTCCCGATTCCGCGCTGGGCGACCAGCTCGCCCGGATGCGGGACGAGGGGTATCACGGCTTCAACGTGACCTACCCGTTCAAACAGGCGGTAATGCCGCTGCTCGACGATCTTGCGGAAAGCGCGCGGATCGTGGGAGCGGTGAACACCGTGGCGATCCGCGACGGGCGGCTGACCGGGCACAATACGGACATGATCGGCTTCCGTGAGAGCCTGCGCAGCGGACTGCCGGAAGCACGGCTGGATCATGTTCTGCAGGTCGGCGCGGGCGGTGCCGGCGCGGCGGTAGCGAATGCGTTGCTCTCCCTGGGCGTGCGGCGCCTTCGGCTTGCGGACGTGGACGTACATCGCGCACGCGAATTGGCCGAGCGCCTGCGGGGGCACTTCCTCGATGCCGTCATCGATATCGTCGCGGCGGACCGGCTCAACCTCGACGCGGTGGACGGCATCGTCAACGCGACGCCGATCGGCATGACGTCCAAGCCGGGCACCTCGATCGAGACCGCAGCCCTGCGGGCCGAGCAATGGGTTGCCGACATCGTGTATTTCCCGCGCGAGACCCAGTTGTTGCGCGAGGCGCGCGCGGCCGGCTGCTCGGTCCTGGACGGGACGGGCATGGTGATCCGCCAGGCGGCCGAAGCGTTCGAGATCATCACCGGCCACCGGGCCGATGTCGCGCGCATGAATACAGCGTTCGAACGCAGCTGAGGGACCGATTCGGCACCGCGGCGCGTGTCCCCTGCGGGCCGCTTCTTCCTCCTGCTGCACGCCTTCGACGCCAGGGCCGAGGGTCGGCCCGGCCAGCCTGTTCGCGCGGGGGCCGGGCGTCGTCGATCGCTTTGCCAACGGCCAGAAGAATGCTATGCGGCATAACAATGGCGAGGCGACAACAGCGTCCGTCGTTTCAAAAAGGGGGCCGCAAAGTCCCTGCGGGGAGGTTGCATGACGGAATCGCAAGGACTGCATCACGCGCTCGATGAGGCACCGCTGAGCCGCACCCAGCTGCTGGGCATTCTGCTCTGCCTGCTGCTCAACGCCCTGGACGGGTTCGACGTGCTGGCGATCAGTTTCGCGTCTCCTGGCATTGCGGCGGAATGGGGGATCGATCGAGCAGCGCTGGGGCTGGTGCTGTCGATGGAACTGATCGGCATGGCCGTGGGCTCGGTCGTGCTGGGCGCCTATGCGGACCGCGCCGGACGTCGCCCGGCCATCCTGTCGTGCCTGGTCCTGATGGCGATCGGGATGCTCGCGGCGACCTTCGCCGGGGATGTCGAAACGCTCTCCGCCTTCCGGCTGGTTACCGGCCTGGGTATCGGTGGAATGCTAGCATGCACCAATGCCATGGTAGCGGAGCTTGCCAACGCGCGGACGCGCAGTATCGCGGTGGGCTTGATGGCTTCGGGATATCCGGTAGGTGCCATCGTCGGCGGCTCGGTCGCCGCGACGCTGCTGGCGGGGGGCGAGTGGCGACACGTCTTTCTGTTCGGTGCCGGCATGACCGCGCTGTTCCTGCCGATTGCATGGTGGCTGATGCCGGAATCGATCCGCTATCTGATCCAGCGCCAGCCGGCAGGCGCGCTGGACCGCGTCAATTCGCTGTTGTCCCGCATGGGCCGCCCGCCGCTCGATGCGCTGCCGCCCGTCGGCGAAAGCAGCAGCAAGCTGCCCCTGGCGCAACTGTTCGCAGCCCCGCTCGCGCGGACGACGATCCTGCTTACCATTGCCTATTTCTGCCACATCATGACCTTCTACTTCATCCTGAAATGGTTGCCGAAGATCGTCGTGGACATGGGCTATCCCGCGTCGCAGGCGGCAGGCGTGCTGGTCTGGGCCAATGTCGGCGGACTGCTCGGCGCCGTGCTGCTCAGCGTGCTGAGCTGGCGTGTGCCGCTGCGAAGTCTGCTGGTCGTCGCCCTGATTGCCGCGACGGCGATGGTGACGCTGTTTGGGCAGGGCGCGCACGATTTGGCCGGCCTCGCCTGGATCGCCGGGATCGCCGGCTTCTGCACCAATGCCGGTGTCGTCGGCATGTATGCGCTGATCGCGCAGAGTTTTCCCACCCATGCTCGTGGTTCCGGTACCGGATTCGTGATCGGTGTGGGCCGGGGCGGAGCGGCGCTGGGACCGATCCTCGCGGGGATCTTGTTTTCGTTGAACCTCCAGCTGCAGGGCGTGGCAGCGGCGATGGCAATTGGGTCGCTCATCGCTTCGCTGGCGTTGCTTGGTTTGAAACGGGCGTGAGATCGCTTGCTCGCACAAGCTACCCCCTGCCTGACGTTGCGCGGCAGGGTCGAGCGCGCACAGCGGCGCGGGCGCGCTTCGCGTTCGGCACGCGCACGACAATCCGAATCGGGAATGCGCCGGGAGCAATCTCAACGCGTGTGTTTGACGTATGCCTGACGCGTTTGCGCTGAACGAACTGGTCCTTTAGAAATGGCGCGCCCGGCTGGATTCGAACCAGCGGCCCCAAGCTTAGAAGGCTCGTGCTCTATCCAACTGAGCTACGGGCGCGCGCGGAGATGCCTTTAGGCGCAGATTGCGCGCGGGGCAAACGCCTCGCATAGTGCGGTGCAATGAACATGTCGTCCCGCCCCACGCACGTCACCGCCCGCAGCCTCGCCGGCGGGCATTTCCGCTATTTCGACTTCGTGATGGCCGCGTTCGTCGCGATCATTCTGCTGTCGAACGTGATCGGCGCGGGCAAGGTGGCGCAGATCTGGCTTCCCGGCGTGGGCTATTGGCCGTTCGGGGCGGGAATCCTGTTCTTCCCCATTTCCTACATCATCGGCGACGTGCTGACCGAGGTGTATGGGTACGCCCGTGCGCGCCGGGTGATCTGGGCGGGCACCGCGGCGGTGCTGTTCATGGCCTTCATGGCCTGGGTGGTGGTGAAGCTGCCGCCCGCGCCCGACTGGAAGAACCAGGCGGCCTATGCGGTGATCTTCGGACAGGTGCCGCGCATCGTCCTCGCCTCGGTCTGCGCCTTCTGGGCGGGAGAGTTCGTCAATTCCTATGTCCTTGCCCGGATGAAGCTGTGGACCGGCGGACGGATGCTGTGGACGCGCACGATCGGCTCCACGATCGCCGGCCAGGCGATGGACAGCCTGATCTTCTACCCGCTCGCCTTCCTGCGCGCGGAAGGCTGGACCGATGCGCTCGTCGTGAAGGTTCTGTTCACCCAATGGTTCCTGAAGGTCGCCTGGGAAGTGCTGCTGACGCCGCTGACCTATGTCGTCGTCGGTTTCCTGAAGCGCGCCGAAGGCGTCGACGTGTTCGACGAGGGCACGGACTTCACGCCCTTCGCCACCCGCGTCTGAGCATCGGCCGGCCGCAAGCGGGGACCGCCGCGAAGGGCTGAAACCAAATCTTTCTGGCGTTCGCGGGAAATCCCCGCATGCTGGTGGGAAATCGGTTCAAGGATTCCCGTGCTCGCGATCAATCCGCTCTATTCCATCGCCGGGGTGCTCGTCGGCTTGCTGGTCGGCATGACCGGTGTCGGCGGCGGCTCGCTGATGACGCCGTTGCTGGTGCTTGCCTTCGGCTTCCATCCGGCCACCGCCGTGGGCACCGACCTGCTCTACGCTTCCGCCACCAAGACCGTCGGGGCAGGGGTGCACGGCCTGCACGGCACGATCGACTGGAAGGTCGTGCGGCGCCTTGCCTATGGAAGTGTGCCGGCGACGATCCTGACGCTGCTGTTCCTGTCGAACGCGCAGGAGCATGCCAAGAACAGCGGCGGGCTGATCACGGTGACGCTTGGCATCGCGCTGCTGGTGACCGCAATCGCCACCTTCTTCCGGGGCCGGCTCGTCACCTTCATGGCGCCGAAGTTCGAGCGGCTGGGCGAGGCGCGGATCGGCTATGTCACGATCGCGCTGGGCGCGGTGCTGGGGCTGCTGGTGTCGCTGACCTCGGTAGGCGCGGGTGCGCTGGGGATGACCGCGCTGCTGATGCTCTACCCGCACCAGGCGGTGAACCGGCTGGTCGGCTCGGACATCGCCCATGCCGTGCCGCTGACCTTGCTCGCGGGGCTCGGCCATTGGTGGCTGGGATCGGTGAACGGCGCGCTGCTGGTGTCGCTGCTCGCCGGATCGATCCCCGGCATCATCCTCGGCAGCCTGCTGGCGACGCGCACGTCGGACAAGGTGCTGGTGCCGATCCTTGCCGCCACGCTGGCCGTGGTGGGGCTGAAGATGCTCTTCTGAAACAAAAAAGGCCGCGGTCAGGCGACCGCGACCTTATTTTGGGAGTCTGTAGCGGTCAGGCGACCGCGGCGAGCAGGCCTTCGAACAGCCGGCGGCCATCGCTGCCGCCATGCGCGGCTTCGATCTTGCGCTCCGGGTGCGGCATCATGCCGAGCACGTTGCCGGCGGCGTTCACCACGCCGGCGATGCCCCGCGCCGAACCGTTGATGTTCTGGCCATAGCGGAACGCCACGCGGCCCTCGCCTTCGAGGCGATCCAGCGTTTCGGCATCGGCGAAATAGTTGCCGTCATGGTGCGCAACCGGGATCGAGAGTTCCTCGCCCGCCTGATAGGCACTGGTGAAGATCGACTGCGCGTTCTCCACCTTCAGCGGCACGTCGCGGCAGACGAAATCGAGGCCGGCGTTGCGCATCAGCGCCCCCGGCAGCAGCCCGGTTTCGGTGAGGACCTGGAAGCCGTTGCAGATGCCGATCACCGGCGTGCCGCCATTTGCGGCTTCCACCACCGCCTTGACCACCGGCGAGCGGGCCGCGATGGCGCCGCAGCGGAGATAGTCGCCATAGGAAAAGCCGCCGGGCAGGGCGATCAGGCCCAGGCCCTGGGGCAGCTCGCTGTCGCCATGCCACACCATGTGCGGCTTGGTGCCGGTCACGCTCTCCAGCGCGACCGCGATGTCGCGATCGCAGTTGGAGCCGGGGAAGACGATGACCGCGGTCTTCACAGCGTTTCGACCCGGTAGTTCTCGATCACCGTGTTGGCGAGCAGCTTGCGGCACATCTCGTCGATGGCGGCGTCGCTCGTCGAGTCGGCGACCTCCAGTTCGAAGATCTTGCCGGCGCGGACATCCTCGACGCCCTCGAAACCGAGGCCGCCGAGCGCGTTCTGAATGGCCTTGCCCTGCGGATCGAGCACGCCGTTCTTCAAGGTGACGATGATGCGGAGTTTCATGGGCGCGCCTATGGCGCGGTAGGGCCAAAGTCGCAATCGGAAATCGTGGGTGGATCCGTTTCCTCCGCCGCGAAGCGGGGGAGAGGGACCGCGCTGCGCAGCGACGTGGTGGAGGGGGAAACGACAAGGGCCCCGCACGCGGCGAGGCCCCCTCCACCATTCGCTCTGCGAATGGTCCTCCTCCCCCGGAGCCATGCTCCGGGGGAGGAAATGCTAAGTTACTTGCCGCGCTTCTTGCGGTGCGTTTCGAGGTCGAGCACGTCGGAAGCGTCGCCTTCGGGGAACAGGCCGAGGCGGCGCGCCACTTCCTGATAGGCCTCGACTTCGCCGCCGAGATCGCGACGGAAGCGATCCTTGTCGAGCTTCTCGCCCGTGGTGATATCCCACAGGCGGCAGCCGTCGGGGCTGATCTCGTCGGCCAGGATGATCCGGGGATATTCGTTTTCCCAGATCCGGCCGAACTCGAGCTTGAAGTCGACCAGGCGGATGCCGATGCCGGCGAACAGACCCGAGAGGAAGTCGTTCACGCGGATCGCCATGTCGGCCATGTCGTGCAGTTCTTCCTGCGCGGCCCAGCCGAAGGCGAGGATGTGCTCGTCGGTAACCATCGGGTCGCCGAGCGCATCGTCCTTGTAGTAATATTCGACGATGGTGCGGGGCAGCGGGGTGCCTTCCTCGATGCCGAGCTTCTTCGCCAGCGAGCCGGCGACGACGTTGCGCACCACGACCTCGATCGGCACGATCTCGACCTGGCGGATCAGCTGCTCGCGCATGTTGAGGCGGCGGATGAAGTGCGTCGGGATGCCGATGCCGCCGAGCAGCGTGAAGACATGCTCGCTGATGCGGTTGTTGAGCACGCCCTTGCCGTTGATCGTGCCCTTTTTCTGGGCATTGAAGGCCGTTGCGTCGTCCTTGAAATACTGGATCAGCGTGCCCGGCTCCGGACCCTCATAGAGAATCTTAGCCTTGCCTTCGTAGATTTGCCGGCGGCGTGCCATGTCGGCCTAGTCCCTTGGAAATGCGTTGCCCCGGCTCCACGGGATTTCTCCGCGTGATCGCCGGGGCTCTGGAAGGCCTCGCGCTATACCGCAAGGGGGGCGAGGGTGCAATGCGGCGTAGCTCTCAAAGCGGCGCGTCGGATCACGCCGCGGGGTTGCGCCTTCGCAGCAGCGTCGCGACCGCCACGCCGGCGCCGAACACTGCGGCCCAGGGCAGCAGGTAGATCGCCAGCGAAAGCAGCAGCTGCATGCCCCAGGCAAAGGCGGAAGCCGATCCCTGCACCGCTTCCCCCAGAGCCGCACCCACGCTGGCGCCGGAGGCGGGCGCGGCGAGTGGCCGGTAGCGGATCTCCACCTCCGCCATGGTCACGCGCCCCCGCAATTCGCGCTGCCACGCGCGCGCCTTGTCGAGTTCTTCCTGCGCCGCGGCGACGCTGCGTTCCGCCTCCACCAGTTCCCCGACGGAGCCCTTGCGGGTCCGCAATGTTTCGGTCAGCCGGGCGACCAGCAATTCGCGCTGCTGGATGCGGGCCGCGGTGTCGCTGAGGTCCTTCGACACGTCATCGCCGGTGACGTTGGTATCGAGCGCGCTGCCGCCGGCCGCAGTGACCCGTCGCGCCGCTTCGCCGGTGAAATAGGCAGCGTCCGCGGCCGCGACCCGCAGCTTCAGCAGCGCGTTGCCGGCGCGACCTTCGGCGTCGTCGCGGGTCAGCGCAACCAGCTGGCACCGCGCCGGCCCCAGGCGTTCGCAGAGGGCACGATGCTCTTCCTGGATCTGGGCGAGGTGGGCGTCCGGCAGCAGGAAGCTGAGCGAGTAGCGATAGGCAAGTTGCGGCAGACTCACCTTGAGCGGATCTGCCCCGGGCCCGGGGGTGCTCTCCGCCGTCTCCTGCAGCGCCTCGCCGGTGCCGGTGCCGTCATTGGTGGAGCAGGCGGCAAGCAGTGCCGCACAACCGAGCATCAGAACCTTGCGCATCGACATCCCCTTGATGGTGGAGCGCAAATCCCATCACCCCGCTAGGACAAAGTCAAGCCACATTGCTGCCGCAATTGCGGCAAAAATGCGGCGAACTTTGCTGCTCGCCAAAGTTGGCGATCCGCCCGGTCGCGCCTGAAGCGTCCTGAAATGGGAAGGGACACCGGTTTTGCGGCGGGACGGACGATGACCCGCTTGGGCAAGGCATTTCCGCGACGAAGAACTGGATTCGATCCAGCGATCGACCGGCGCAGGGGTGGTGCTGGCGGAGAAGGGGGGACGCGGGGAACACCGCCGGCCAATCGCCGGGGCATGCTCTCGCTGCTCGTGCCGATCGGCAGGAACCGCAGCTTCTTCCGCCATCTGGTGGGCTGATCCCGAAACAATCTGACGGAGGATGCGGATCATAAGGGGAACGCCCTTGGCGTTTCCCCCTGGTGCCTGCTATCCAGTCTGCGATGACCCTCGACACCGACGTTTCCGAACCTTCCGGCGCCTCCGACGTCCCCTTCGACAGCGCACTGTCCGAGCGCTATCTCGTCTATGCGCTGTCGACGATCACCGCGCGCTCGCTGCCCGACGTTCGCGACGGGCTGAAGCCGGTGCATCGCCGGCTGCTCTGGGCGATGCGGCTGCTCAAGCTGGATCCGGCGAGCGGCTACAAGAAGTGCGCGCGCGTTGTCGGCGACGTGATCGGTAAGTATCACCCGCATGGCGATGCCTCGGTCTATGACGCGATGGTGCGCTTGGCGCAGACCTTCGCGCTGCGCTATCCGCTGGTCGACGGGCAAGGCAATTTCGGCAATATCGACGGCGATAACGCTGCTGCGTACCGATACACCGAGGCGAGGCTGACCCAGGTCGCGATCGACCTGATGGACGGCCTCGACGAGAATGCCGTCGATTTCCGGCCCACCTACAACGGCGAGGACGAGGAGCCCGAGCTGTTTCCGGGCTTGTTCCCGAACCTGCTGGCCAATGGTGCCGCGGGCATCGCGGTGGGCATGGCGACCAGCATCCCGCCGCACAACGCCGCCGAGCTGATGCAGGCCGCGGTCGCGCTGATCGACAATCCGCAGGCGAACGTGCTCGACTATGTGAAGGGCCCGGACTTCCCGACCGGCGGCATCGCCGTCGACAGCCCCGCCGCGATCGCCGAGGCCTATACCACGGGCCGCGGCAGCTTCCGCGTGCGGGCCAGGATCGAGAAGGTGACCGAAAAGGGCGGGGGCTGGCACCTCGTCGTCACCGAGATCCCCTACGGCGTGCAGAAGGGCAAGCTGATCGAGGGCATCGCCGCGCTGATCAACGACAAGAAGCTGCCGATCCTGGGGGACGTGCGCGACGAATCGGCGGAGGACATCCGTATCGTCCTCGAACCGCGCAGCCGCACGGTCGACGCCGACACGCTGATGGACAGCCTCTACCGCCTGTCCGACCTCGAAGTGCGCGTGCCGCTCAACCTCAACGTGCTCGACAAGAACCGCACGCCGCGGGTGATGAGCCTGGGCGAGGCGCTGGCCGGCTGGCTGGAGCATCAGTTCGTGGTGCTGCAGCGCAAGTCGCAGCACCGGCTGGCCAAGATCGCCGATCGGCTGGAGCTGCTGCGCGGCTACATCACCGCCTATCTCAACCTCGACCGGGTGATCGAGATCATCCGGGGCGAGGACGAGCCCAAGCCGATCATGATGGCCGAGTTCGAACTGACCGATCGCCAGGCCGAGGCGATCCTCAACATGCGCCTGCGCTCCTTGCGCAAGCTGGAGGAAATGGAGCTCCGCCGCGAGCAGGACAAGCTGGAGAAGGAGCAGGCGGATCTGGAGACGCTGCTCGGCTCCGAGGCCCGCCAGCGCACCTGGATGAAGCGCGCGCTGGGCAAGATGATCACGCGCTACGGCCAGGAGACGCCGCTCGGCGCCCGCCGCACCGCGATCATCGAGATGGCGCCCGCGCGCGAGATCCCGCTGGAGGCGATGATCGAGCGCGAGCCGATCACCGTCATCCTTTCGCAGCGCGGCTGGATCCGCGCGATGAAGGGCCATGTCGAGGACCTTGGCGGCGAGGCGCTGAAGTTCAAGGAAGGCGACGGGCCCTTCCTTGCCTTCCACGCCCAGACCACCGACAAGCTGCTGCTCGCGGCCGACAATGGCCGCTTCTACACGCTGGGGGCGGACAAGCTGCCCGGCGGCCGCGGCTTCGGCGAGCCGGTGCGGCTGCTGGTCGATCTGGAGGCCGAGCGGCACATCGTCACGCTGCTGCCCGCCAGCGCCGCGCCGAAGCTGCTGGTCGCGGCGAACGACGGCCGCGGCTTCGTCGTCAGCACGCAGGAAGTGATTGCGGAGACGCGCAAGGGCAAGCAGGTGATGGCGCCGCGGCCGGGCGCGCATCTCAAGCTGGTCCGCCCGATCGGCGCGGAGGACGATTTCGTCGCGGCGATCGGCGACAACCGCAAGATGCTGGTCTTCCCGCTTTCCGAAGTGGCGGAGATGACGCGCGGGCAGGGCGTGCAGCTGCAGCGCTATCGCGACGGCGGCCTGTCCGACGTGATCACCTTCAAGTTCGCCGATGGCCTGCGCTGGCGGATGGGCGGCGAGCAGGCGCGCTATCGCTCCGAACCCGACGTGATGCCGTGGCGTGCCGCGCGCGGCGCGGCGGGGCGGATGCCGCCCACCGGCTTCCCGCGCGATAACAAGTTCTGATCGTCAAAACCCTGTGAGGCGCGCCCGCCCTTCAGAGCGCCTTAACTAGTTTGCGGCTACACCGAAGGGGATGGCGTTTCGTAGGGTCCGGGCTTTCAGTGTGCGTACGGTGGAGCCTGCTCCAGCGGCGGAGGACCCTTCCTTCCCGCTGCCGCCCGGCACCGATGGTCTTCTCGAGCTCATGCCGATCCCCGCCGCCGTGCTGGAGATCCGCGACGGCCGCTACGTGTTCGCCGCGGTCAACGCGCAATTTCGGGTGTCCGGGCTCGGCTGTACCGCGCAGGAATCCCCGGTGATCCAGCTGCTCGGCGCGCGAATCGGGCAGTTCCTTGCCTCCGAAAGCGAGCGGGAGGAAATCGCCTGGCGCTTCGGCGGCGAAGTCGACAGCCGCCACTTCCGCGTCATGCTTGCGCGCCGCTCGCCCGCTGAGCCGCGCTGCCTGATCACCCTGGTCGATCAGACCTCCGAGCTGCGGACCGAGCAGAGCCTCCGTCGCGAAATGGCGACCGACAGCCTGACCGGCCTGCCGAACCGCGCCGGCTTTTCCGACGAGCTGGAAACCAGCATCGGCGAGAAGGATGCCGCCGGCTATTCGGTGCTGGTGATCAATCTCGATCGCTTCAGCCGCGTCAACGCTTGCATGGGGGCACTGGCGGGCGACGAACTGCTGATTTCGGTTGCCCGCCGAATCAAGGGCGCACTGCGCGGACGGGACATGCTGGCGCGCATCGGTGGCGACGAATTCGGCGTCCTCATGGCGCTGGACGACGGCCCTGACGACGCCGTGCAGGTGGCGAAGCGCGTGCATGCCGCCTTCACCAACCCGTTCCGGCTTTCCAATTTCGAGATCCGCGTCGATTGTTCGATCGGCATCGCGCTGGGCCGCGACATCGACGGCGATCCCGAGGATCTGGTGCGCAACGCCCAACTGGCGGTCCGCCGGGCGAAGAAGAGCGGCCACACCGAATTCTACCACACCCGTGCCTTCGACCTTGCGCGCGAGCAGTTCGCGATCGAGACCGAGCTCCGCCGCGCCATCGAAAACGGCTGCATGACGCTGAACTTCCAGCCGATCTGCGATCTGGGCACCGGTCACATCACCTCGTTCGAGGCGCTGGCCCGCTGGACCAACGACGACGGCGTGCTGATTTCGCCCAACGCCTTCATTCCCGTTGCAGAGGAATCGGGGCTGATCGTGCCGCTCGGCCGCTGGGCAATGGAGGAGGCGGCGCGCACGCTCGCCGCGTGGGACGCGCGGGCCGGCGGCGATTGCGGCGTGAAGATCGCGGTCAACCTCTCGGCGATCCAGCTCCAGCGCGACCAGATCGGCGCGATGGTGAAGAACGCGCTCGATCGCCACAACATGCCCGGCTCGCGCTTCACGCTGGAGCTGACCGAAAGCGCGATCGTCAGCGACCCCGATCGCATCGCGCAGACCATGTCGGCGCTGAAGGACCTCGGCACCACGCTGGCGATGGACGATTTCGGCACCGGCTATTCGAATCTCGCCTATCTGCAGAAGCTGCCGATCGACGTGTTGAAGATCGACCGCAGCTTCGTGACCGGCATGCTCGCCGATCGCGACAAGGTGGCGATCATCCGCGCGATCCTCAGCCTCGCCTATGCACTGGGCATGCAGACCACCGCCGAGGGCATCGAGACCCCCGAGCTTGCCCAGACGCTGGGGGCGCTAGGCTGCACCTACGGCCAGGGCTATCATTACTCGCGGCCGGTACCCGGCGACGCCGCCTTCGCGCTGATCGAGGCGTTCAAGGCCTGAGCCACGACGGCGTCGGCGATCGCATCGACCCGCGCCGCATCGGGAAAGGCTTCCGCGATCCACTGCTCCTCGATGGCACGCAGCGCGCGGGCGACATCCGGCCCCTTGGCCAGGCCGCGCTGGACCAGCGCGCCACCGGAAAGCGGCAGGCGGGGAATGTCCCAGCCGGCGAGCTGTCGCCAGCCCTGGCCCAGCAGGGTTTCGTCGCCCGCGGCGAGCAGCAGGCGATCCTCGGCACCCTCGCGACCGATGCGATAGGCAAGCGCCCGGGCGCTTTCGGTGCCCCCGTCGGTCAAGGCCAGGACGATGCGCTTGCGCTGGGCGTTGGAAAGCTTCAGCCGGGCGCCGATCTGGTCCCCCAGCGCCGGATCCCGGGGGAGCAGCGCGGCGAGGCGACGGATCGGATCGGCCGCGACGCCCAGTTCTGCCTCGCGCGCGGCCAGACGGCCCAGCGCTTCGGCGCTGGTGATCTCCGGCACGACCGGCGCGAGGATGCCGCGCGCCAGCATCAGCGCCACCACGCCCACCGCATCCCGCGCCACCAGCAGCTTCAGCAGCTCGTCGCGAATGCGTTCGCGGCTGAGTGCCATCAGGTCGCGGGCCCGCGCGGTGCAGGCGTCCAGTCCCGCGGCGTCGGGCGTGTCGCCGAAGCGGGCGAGGAAGCGGAAGAAGCGGAGGATGCGCAGGTGATCCTCGGCAATGCGCTGCAGCGGATCGCCGATGAAGCGGACCGCCCGGGCTTCCAGATCCTGCAGCCCGCCGAAATAGTCGAACAGGGCGCCGGTCATGGGATCGGCATAGAGCGCGTTGATCGTGAAATCGCGCCGGGCGGCATCCTCGCGCCAATCGTCGGTGAAGGCGACGGTGGCGTGGCGTCCGTCGGTGGAGACGTCGCGGCGAAGCGTCGTCACCTCCACCGGGCCGCTTTCCAGCACCGCGGTGATCGTGCCATGCTCGATCCCGGTCGGTACTGCGCGGATGCCGGCAGCCCGCAGGCGCGCCAGCACTTCCTCCGGCGGCAGCGAGGTGGCGATGTCGAGATCGGCGACCTGGGTGCCGAGCAGGGCATCGCGCACCGCGCCGCCGACGAAGCGCGAAAGCCCATCCTCGGCCCCGAGCACCCGGTTCAGCGCGTCGAGGCCGGGGCGATGGCGCCAGTCGGTTTCCGGCAGCGTCAGCGTGGCCATGCCATTCGCCGCGACAGGTTGACCAGCATCGCCGCGGTGGCGCCCCAAATCCGGTAATCGTTCCACATTATCTCGTAATAATGGCGCTCATGCCCTTGGTAGAGCGCGTGTTTCTTTTCGTGATTCGCCGTGTCGAGCAGGAAGGCGAGCGGCACCTCGAACACTTCGGCGACTTCCGCTTCCGAGGGGACGAGCGGAAGGTCCGGCGGGACGACGCCGATCACCGGGGTCACCTGATAGCCGGTGACGGTGCGATACTCCTCCACCATGCCGATCACCTCGACAAGGCGGCGGGGCAGGGCGATCTCCTCCTCGGCTTCGCGGAGGGCCGCGTCGACGGGGTCCTTGTCCTCCGGGTCGATGCGCCCGCCCGGAAAGGCGATCTGGCCGGCATGCCGGCGCAGATTGGCATTGCGGCGGGTGAGCAGCACGCCGGGCGTCTCGCGATCGGTGACCGCGAGCAAGACCGCCGCGGCGCTCGGCACCTGTGCCGGATCAAAGATGGCATGGTCGCCCGGCAGCAGAGTCGTCGCCTGTGCCGGCCGGCTCGCCAGTGCGCGGCGGAGCTGGTCGGCAAGCCTCATGCAGCGGGCTCTAGCGGGAAGAACATGCCCTGGCTCCACACGCCCGGCGGCACATTCTCTCGCGCCAGGGCAAGCTGGGCGAGCTCATAATATACGGTGCGTGCGATCAGCGCATCGAGCGCGCCGCGCACCGCAAGATAGGGATGGGGCCCGTCGTCGCGCGCCTCGATCCGCAACGGGTGCTCCGGGCCGGCCACGACCAGGTCGCCGGTGTTCAGCCGGAAGGCGAGCCGCATGGCCTCGCCTTCGCCTTCGACCTTGACCTCCACCGCGACGAAGGGGGCATCCTCTACAGCGATGTCCAGCTTCTCGACCGGCGTCACCAGGACGAAGCGGCCATCGGCTTCACGGCGCAGGATGGTGGAGAAGAGCCGGACCATCGCCGGCCGGCCGATCGGGCTGCCCTGGTGGAACCAGGTGCCATCGCGGGCAATGCGCATCTCGCTGTCACCGCAATGTGCGGGGTTCCAGCTCTCTACCGGCGGCAGGCGATGTTCCTCGGCCAGCCGGGCGATCTCGGCGAGCGACAGGCTGGCGAAATCGGGGGGTGGCGTGTTCGGCATGGCTCTCCCTTAGCGCGCCGCGCGGCTTTGTCGAACCCTCAGGCGACCTTGCGCAGCCGGGGCACGAGCATGCCCGAGCAGTTCGGCACCGCGGCACCGCGTGCGAGCAAACGGCGCGGCTCGAAAGGGCCGGGCAGGCGCCAGCGGGTGGTGCGGCTGGCATCGAAGCCGAAGAAGCGACCATAATATTCGGGGTCGCCGATCAGCATCAGCCCTTCCGCGCCGGGAAGGGCGCTGACGTCGGCCGCATCGAGCGTTTCCTGCATCAGCCGGCGGCCGATGCCGCCTTGCTGCAACGCGGGGTCCACCGCCACCGGGCCGACCATCACCAGCGGCACCATCGGCCCCGAATCGCTGGCCAGCGCGACCGGCCAGCTCTGGATCGTGCCGGCGAGCTTGCCATCCTCCGCCAGTGCGGCAAAACTGAAGGGGCGAATCGGCTGGGTGCCCTGGCGGATGCGATAGGCGGTCCGCAGGTGCCGGTCGGGCCCGAAGGCGCGATCGAGCAGCGCCTCGACGGCGTGCGGGTCGACCGCATCGAGCGCAACGATCTGAACCACCACGAATCCTTCCCCGCCTCGACCCCATGTCGAAAGGCGCGCGCCTTAGCGTGGCTGGCGCGCAGCGCAAGCGCGGAATGCAACGTTGGACATGCAGAATCTGCACGGGAAGCCCCGGGCTTTTCCGGGCGGCCCGATCTGCTATGGCGCCCGCCTGTTTGCCCCACGAAAGGCCGTTGGATTGCCCGATTCATTGCAGCTTCAGGTCATGGACCTCGAGGTGGAAGTGCTCACCGGAGTGTATTCGGAGGAGACGCATCTGCCGCAGCCGCTGCGCATCTCCGTCATCGCGGATCTGGATCTGCCCGAGCGATTCCTGCCGGACACCCCGCTCAGCGCCTCCAAAAGCTATATCGACCTGAAGCATGCCGCGACCGACGCGTTGCCCAAGGACGTGCATTTCACGCTGATCGAGGCGGTTGCGGACCATATCTGCGAGACGCTGTTCGTTTCCGATGCGCGGGTCCGCCGGGTCGAGGTGCGGATCGTCAAGCTGGCGATCGCGGAGGCCGACGAATCGATCGGCATCACGCTGGTCCGCCACCGGCGCTGAGCGCCGGCGGCGGGGCCGGCCTCAGGCGCAGGGCCCGAGGTCGCGCAGCACCAGCTGATAGTCCTGGCGGGCGGCTTCGGCATTGTCGGGCGTCTCGGCATTGACCGCGTCGTCCGGCAGGGCCTTGGGCAGCCCGCAGGCGAGCCGATACCAGGCCAGCGTATCGCGCTTGGGTGCCCCGGCGTTGGGATCGACGATGTCGCCGAGCGATACGCCCCAATGCGGTTTCTCGCCGGGTCGCCGCAGGATCTGCAGGGAAATCGGCGCGCCGTTGGTGGTCTTCAGGAAGACCTGCGTCTCGCCTTCGCCGGGCAGCGCACCCGGGACGTGGAAGGCATTGCCGATGCCGGTGATCGCCGGCGGCGCATCGCTGGCCAGCACCTCGCGCGTGATGCCGCGGGTCAGCGCATCCAGTTCCGGCGTCCACAGATACTGGCTGTCGATGCCGGTCAGCTGCACCTCGCCGGGCTTGTCGCCGACCGGCCGCGCGAACAGCAGGACGCGCTGCTTCTTCAATTTGGGTAGCTTGCCGCGAGAATCGAGCGGCACGTCCGCCAGGTACGAAATCTGGGTGGGAAGGGCGCTGCTACCGCGAATCAGTGCCAGAACGTCGGCCGTGACGTAGATGCGGGCCCGTCCCGATGCGAGACCGGGGGCGGCATTTTCCTTGATCCGGATCATGTCGCTGATCCGCGCGTCGATCACCAGCGGGGCCTGGACAATGGCCGTGGCAACGGTGGCATAACTGGGTAAGCCACTTCGCGCTTCTTGGCGGATTTGCGCGGTTTGCGGAGCGGGTTGCGCAAGCGCCGGGAATGCCGCAGCGCAACAAAACAGCAGATGTAG
Organism: Sphingomonas pituitosa NBRC 102491; assembly: GCF_001598435.1. Lineage (GTDB taxonomy): Bacteria > Pseudomonadota > Alphaproteobacteria > Sphingomonadales > Sphingomonadaceae > Sphingomonas > Sphingomonas pituitosa. Next base: position 262,970 of record NZ_BCYY01000001.1, on the reverse strand, counting down.
GGCGTATTTCATGCCCGAGCCGGTACCGGATTGTGCCGATCTTATACAGAAATAATTCTGCCATGGGCGCGTTGTACGACCAATTCGTCCGACAAAGAGTTTGCGTCGTCGGAAGGGCCACGATACAGACTCGGTGCTCTCGCCATCAGGGGCGCAGTGTGACCCGAGGCGAGCGGACTTGTGCGCGGCTGCCAGCCGGCCAGGGTCGCAAGCAGGATTAGAGGGAGTGACGTTGCCGAATGGCTTACGCTGACCGGAATGTAAGTGGCAGTCGTGTGGTAGCGATCGTAATCGTCGCTATCATCGTGGCTGGCATGGGTTATGCCTTCGTCACAGGTCTGGCATACCAATATATCAAGAAGAAGGCGGAAGAGCTCAAGACCTTCGAGGTCGAAGAGCCGCCGCCCCCGCCGGAGGAAATTCCGCCGCCGCCGCCGCCGCCGGACACGCCGGTGCCGCCGCCCCCGACCCAGGTCGTGGTGCCGCCGGCCATCGTGCAGAGCCAGTCGCCGGCGCCGCCGATCCAGAATACTCCGATCATCCCACCGGCCCCGCCCGTGAATCCGCCGGCGCCCCCCGCGCCGCCGGCTCCGCCGGCACCGGTCGCGCCGACGATCAGCAAGGCCGCGGCTGCGAAGGGCAACCCCGCTTCGTGGGTGACCCCGGACGATTATCCTCCTTCGTCGCAGCGTGCGGGCGAGCAGGGTACGACCGGCGTCACGTTTTCGATTGGGCCCGACGGGCGTATCGCGGATTGCCAGGTGACCTCGTCGTCCGGCTCGCGACTGTTGGACGAGACGACCTGTCGATTGGTAACCCGTCGTGGTCGCTACACGCCAGCGCTCGATGCCGCGGGTAACCCGGTTTCCGGTGGTCGGAAGACGCTCCGTTTCACTTGGCGTCTCCAGGATCAGTAATGCAGCGCCGGCTGGCCGCGCCAGCCACGATAGATATTCTTGCAAGGGAAAGATTCGACAATGCTCACGACCATTCTCGCTGCCGGTGCCGCCGCAGCTAAGGGCGGCGAAAGCCCCTACGGCCTCCAGCAGGCGCTCAAGGAAGGCGGCCTGATCTCGCAGTCGGTGTTCACCATCCTCGTGCTCATGCTCTTCGTGTCGCTCTACATCCTCTTCACCAAGGTGTTCGAGCAGCAGAAGATCATCAACCAGTCGAAGCGCGTGCGTCAGACCTTCTGGAGCTCGACGAGCCTCCGCGAGGGCGCCGCGAAGCTCGAGAAGAACTCGGCCTATCGCCAGATCGTCGACGACGGCCTGGAAGCCCAGGAGCAGTACAAGCTGCTGACCGATCCGGTCGAAGCGCATGACTGGCTGCACGGCTCGCTGGCCCGTTCGGAAGGCTCGATCAACTCGGCGCTGGGCGGCGGTCTCGCCTTCCTCGCGACCGTCGGCGCTACCTCGCCGTTCATCGGTCTGTTCGGTACCGTTATCGGCATCTACCGCGCGCTCATCAAGATCGGCTCGGCCGGTCAGGCTTCGATCGACGCCGTCGCCGGTCCGGTCGGTGAAGCGCTCATCATGACCGCACTCGGCCTCGTCGTCGCCGTGCCGGCCGTGCTCGCCTTCAACTTCCTGCAGCGTCGCAACAAGTCGATCGCCGAGAACCTGAACGCGTTCTCGAACGACGTCCTCGGCTACCTGGCCTCGGACGGCCGCGTGAAGCCGGCCACCGCCGCTGCCGCGAAGAAGCCGGCCGCTGTCGCTGCTGCAAAGCCGGCGACCACGACCGCTGGCCAGACCGGCGGCACCCCGACCCGCCCGTAAGACCAAGGTCGCAGGGCTGCGCACGTCGCGTAGCCCTGCCGCCGGATCGCGATCCGGCGCACAAGAGGATAGGATAGCGCCCAATGGCGATTAGCACAGGCAGCGGCGGCGACGACGCACCGATGTCGGACATCAACACCACGCCGCTCGTCGACGTGATGCTGGTTCTTCTGATCATCTTCCTCATCGCCGTTCCCGTTGTGGTCCAGACGATCGATCTCGCGCTGCCGAAGGTGCAGTACGAGGTTACGACCACCAAGCCCGAGAACGTCTCGCTCTCGGTCAAGGGTGGACCGGAAGGCTGTGAGATCTATTGGGGTCTGACCCGGGTCAATCACACCGAGCTGCTCGACCGCGCGGTTGCCAAGCTGAAGGCTGAGATCGACCGCCAGGGCGGCCCGAACGCTGCTGGTCTCGAACTTCCCGAAGTTCATATCCGCGGCGACGTCAACACGCCCTATCGCTGCATCGGCGGCACCATCTACACGATGCAGATGGCGGGTTTCGTGAAGGTCGGCTTCATTTCGGAACCGGAGCCCGGTTCGAACAACGCCCGGCTCTGAACGGCCTCGCTTAAGGAGTTACGACAATGGCAATGAGCGCAGGCCGTGATGACGGCGAGCCGATGATGGACATGAACACGACGCCGTTGATCGACGTCATGCTCGTGCTCCTTATCATGTTCATCATCACCATTCCGGTCCAGACGCATGCGGTGAAGGTCGATCTTCCCCAGCCGAGCAACAACGCGGCACCGCCCGTCGAGCCGGACAAGAACAAGGTCTATATCGACGCGCAGGGCCAGGTGTTCTGGAACAGCATGCCGATCAACGACGTGATGCTGCGTCAGTATCTGGACGCGTCGCTGCAGCGCTCGCCGGAGCCCGAGCTGCACTTCCAGCCGGATCCGCAGGCGAAGTACGACGTGGTCGACCGTGTTCTGGCGATCATCAAGCGGGCGAACGTCACGAAGCTCGGCTTCGTCGGCAACGAGCAGTACCGCAACGATTTCTGATCCGCGGCGCGGTCAGAGTATCTCGGGAAGGCGGCCCTTCGGGGCCGCCTTTTTTTGTGCGTGTCGCCGATGCGGACGGGAGGACGGCGCGCCAGGCCGCGGGCCAGCGGGTCGCGGCGGCCCGCCCGCGTCGGCCTCGGCGTGGATCGGCCGTTGGTCCTGCGCGTGCTGACGGGCAATGCCCCCGTGGCGCGGAGGCGCAGCATCCCCTTTGCCCGCTCGGAAGCGGTCGCGGCCGGGGTTCGTAGCATTCGGGCGGCCCGGGCTGTGCGTGCCGCTATCTGCCGGTCCCCGCGCGCGCCGATCAGGACTGTGAGCCTCACGGCCGATCGATCGCGTCCGTCACTTTAGCCTAGGCTCAAATGCGGGGTTGCGGGCTTGTCGCGAACATGTCACTTCTTCGTCATCCAAGTGTCATAAAAGTGCAACCTTGGTGTAACGACAAGAAGGAGAGCGTTATGTCGATCAAACTTGTGGCAGCGGCCGCGGTGTCGCTTCTGAGCCTGGCCGCGCCGGCGATGGCGCAGGACTCGAGCCTCGCGGCCCGCGAAATCATGACCGGATCCTATTCCAGGGCCGAACAGAAGCTCCTTACCCAGTTGCGCTCCGATCAGCGCCCGGAAGTGCAGCTGAACCTCGCCGCCGTCTATTATGCGACCGGCCGCACCGAGCAGGCGCGTTCGCTGTATGAGCAGGTGCTCCAGAAGGACGACGTGCTGATGACGGTGACCACGGATCGCACCGCAGGCTCGCACGCCATCGCGCAGGCCGGTCTTCGCTATCTGAGCCAGCGCCAGCATCTCGCCTCGCGTTGAGCCCTGGGGGATGCGGATCGTTCACCGGTCCGCGCCCATCCTGACGGAACAGAAAAAGCGCGCGCGGCCCTGCCGGCGCGCTTTTCCTTTTCGAGCAGGGCGCAGGGGCAGCGGCAATTGCGGGCGGCACGGTGCGGCTCCCGAGGTCGGCCTGGCAGGCGGACAGGGCCCTGGCAGGACGGCTCGATGATCGACACAGGGCTCGGCTCGCTTGTCTGATCTCCTGCCGCCCAGGCGCGCCTGCCATGCCCTTGTCGGCATCGACGGGCGACAGTTCGGCAAATGCGCGTGGCACCCGCTTGGATCGAGCCACTGGATCAGTTGTCCTGCGGCGCGTGTCGGGTGCTGGTCGGCCAGCGCTTCGGTCCGAATCGGCTTTCCGCGCTGACCGCGAACGTTGTTGCGCGGTCTCCGCGCGCGGTCTGTGACCTGTATCCCGGTGACCTTGCGGTCACTGCCCCGATCGCCGGCGAGGGCATTCCCAAGTCGCACCACGCGATGCCGCAGCAATGTTCGCGGCGGCCTTTTCCTGGCCGGCAAGCGCGAGCGCGGGATGGCTCGACGACGGGCTCGTGCGGTCGGCTAGAAAGAGCCAGGCCGAGGGACGATGATGGGCGACTGCGCAGGAGGCGACGGCTAGTTCCGCCAAACGACGGCGCGCGGGCGCATGCGGACCGTCCGCATACGCCCCTGGAGCCTAGAAGCTCGCCCAGTCGCCACTGTCGGCCATCGCCTGCACCGGCACCGCGCGGGTGGTGCCGGTATCGGCTGCGGCGCTGCCCTGCGAACGCAGCACGGGGCGGCGGAGCGGCGCCTGCTGCCCGCCGGTGCGGAAGGTCGAGGCATGCGCGTCGAGGCGGGCGACCTGATCGGTGAGCTGGCGCGCCGCGGCCGAGGTTTCCTCGACCATCGCCGCATTTTGCTGCGTCGCACGGTCCATTTCGCCGATCGCGGTGCTGATCTCGCGGATGGCGGTGGACTGGGCGCGATTGTCGGCCGCCATGCTGCCGAGCAGCTGGTGGACCTCGCCGACGGTGTCGACGATCTCGGCGAGCGCGCTGTCGACACGCTCGACCGCGCCGCGCGCCACTACCACTTCGGACTGGGTGACGGTGAGCTGGTCGCGGGCCCGCTTTGCTTCCTCCTCGGCGCGCATCGCGAGCGCCGAGACGAGGTCCGCCACCACGGCGAAGCCACGGCCCGCTTCCCCGGCACGGCCGGCCTCGACCGCGGCGTTCATCGCGAGAACCCGGGTCTGGAAGGCGATCTTGTCGAGGCCTTCGATGACGCTGTCGATGCCCTTGGCGCTGTCCGACACGCGGGACATGGCCTGCACCGCCTCGTCGGCCGTCGAGCGGCCCGAGCCGACGACGCCGATCGCCTGGTCGGCGCGCTCCACCGTCACGCCGGCGGCGGTGGCCGTGGCGTCGATCCGCTGGTTCATCTGGGTGATCGCGGCGGCGGTCTGTTCGAGGCTCGCTGCATTGGCCTCGGTCCGGCGCGCCAGATCCTCCGAGGCACTGGCGATTTCCTGCGAGCCGGTCCGGATCGAGCTCGTGCCTTCCAGCACCGTGCCGATCAGCTCGCGCAGGCTGCCGATCGCCGTGCGGAAATGGGTGGCGAGCTTCTCATAGTCGGCGGGGAAATCCTGCCCGATATCGGCAGTGAGGTCGCCGCCGGCGATCTTCGCCAGGGCCTGGCCGAGCGCTTCCATCGCTTGCTCGCGTTCGGCCTGTGCCTGCCGGTCGCGGGCCTCGGCCTGCTGGCGGCCGATTTCGGAGGTGCGGAAATGCTGCAGCGCCTCGGCCATCGCGCCGATCTCGTCGGTGGCGGTGTGCGCCGGAATGGCGATGTCGACCTTCCCGGCGGCCAGCGCGCGCATCGCCTCGGTCATCTGCACCAGCGGCGAGAACATGCGGCGGCCGGCGTACCAGGCGGCGCCTGCGACGAGCACCGAGATCACGGCGGCGGACAGCGCAAGCACCCAGCGCGCGCCGCCGATCGCACCCATCACGTCGCTTTCGGGAATGCCGACGAACAGGATGCCGATCGTCTTGCCCGACCCGTCCTTGATGGGGTCATAGGCGGTGAAAAAGGGCTTGCCGAGGATGTCCGCCTTGCCGCGATAGGTCTGGCCGTTGCCCAGCACCGTCTCATAGGCGGCATTGCGCGCGAGCGGCGTGCCGACCGCGCGGCTGCCATTCTCCTTCATGACGTTGGTCGATACGCGCATGTCGCCGCGGAAAATGGTGGCGGTGCCGCCGACCAGGCGCTTCACCTCGTCGACGGGCTCGTCCCAATTGTTGAGCTTGTGGTCGCCCACATAGAGATCCTCGCCGTCGAGGCGGAAGGCGTTGCCATAATGGTGCAGCACGCTCCAGGCGACGCGCATGTTGACTTCCTGCCGCTCCGCCGCCGTCTGCGCCGCGCGCTGCGTCAGTGCATGGTCCGCGACGAAGAACGTCGCGATCGCCAGCAGCATCATGCCGCCCACGGTCAGGATCGTCGTCTTCGAGGCGAGCGAAAGGTTGGTGAATCGCTTGAGCATGTTCATCCTGTGACAATGGCCCCGCGACGCCTTGCGCGCCTCAATGCGGTAATCTCCGTATTCATTATAGGGAAAGAAACCCGGTGCGCGCGCAGGGCGCTTGCATATCAGGGCATCTACGGAGGCAGGAATGTCTACTATGGAGAGGAGTTTGGGGATGGACGAGGACGTCACCGGCGGGTGTCAGTGCGGGCGGATCCGCTACCGCGTGCGGATCGACAATGACGACGCCTATCTCTGCCATTGCCGGATGTGCCAGCGCGCGACCGGCGGCGTCTCGATCGCGTTCAAGGGCGTGGCCAAGGCGGACGTGACCTGGGAGCGGGAACCCGATCGCTATCGCTCCTCGCCGATTGCCGAGCGCGGCTTTTGCCGGGAATGCGGCACGCCGCTGACCTTCGAGTTCCTCGACGGCGAGAATATGGACCTGACGATCGGCAGCTTCGATGCACCGGCCCGCTTCCAGCCGCGCCACAATTATGCGGTGGAGAGCATGCACGAACAGTGGCTCGACACGACCGCGCTGCCTCGATACCGGACCGAGGACAACCCGAACGTCGTCAAACGATGGATGGACAGCATTGGCCGACTACCCGACTGAAACGCACCGCTTCGCCAGCTTCGACGGGCAGGAGATCGCCTGGACCGAAATGGGGGAGGGGCGACCCGTGGTGCTGATCCACGGCTATTTCTCCACTGCCGAGGTCAACTGGATCAAATACGGCCATGCCGCCAAGCTCGCCGCGCGCGGCCGCCGGGTGATCATGCCGGACCTGCGCGCGCACGGGGCCAGCGCCAAGCCGCATGACGCCGCCGCCTATCCGCCCGACGTGCTGATGCGCGACAATTTCGCGCTGATCGAACATCTCGGCCTCACCGAGTACGACCTGGGCGGCTATTCGCTGGGTGCGCGGACGGTGGTGCGCATGCTGGCCAACGGCGCGACGCCGGACAAGGTCGTGCTTTCGGGCATGGGGCTGGACGGGCTGGTCGCGACCAAGGGTCGCGGCGCCTATTTCCACCGGGTGCTCACCAATCTCGGCAGCTTCCAGCGCGGCAGCTCCGAATGGCTGACCGAGGCGTTCCTCAAGACCACCAAGGGCGATCCGGTCGCGCTGCTCCGCATCCTCGACACCTTCGTCGATACCCCGCGCGACGAGATCGCGGCGATCGCGCAGCCGACCGCCGTGATTTCGGGCGCCGAGGATTATGACAATGGCTCGGCCAAGGAGGTGGCGGAGCTGCTTCCCTATGGCCTGTTCGTCGAGATTCCCGGCAATCACATGAGCGCGGTCACCCGGCCGGAACTCGGCGACGCGCTGGTCGACTTTCTGGCAGGTTGACGGGGGCAGGGAAGGCGCGGCAGGGTCGCGCCTTTCTTGCTTTCCGGGGACTTGCATCATGATCCGTACCGGCCTTTCGCTCGCGGCGCTCGCCGCGATGCTGGCGGCGCCCGCCCAGTCGCAGCAGACCAACGGCACGGCGCCCGCGCCGACCGCCGCCGACGCAGCCGCCTTCCTGACCCGGGCACAGCAGGAGATGGCGGCCTTCACGCTGACCTCCTCGCGCGTCGCCTGGGTGAACGCCACCTACATCACCGACGATACCGATGCGCTGGCCGCCGATTACGGCGCCAAGGGCACCGAGATGGCGGTCCGCTTCGCGCTGGACGCCGCACGACTCCAGAAGGCGCCGGGCCTCACCGCCGAGCAGCAGCGCCAGCTCACCATGCTCCGCGCCGCGCTGGTCCTGCCCGCGCCGACCACGCCGGGTGCCGCGCAGACGCTGAGCGACCTCTCGACCAAGCTCGGTTCCTTCTACGCCAAGGGCAAGGGCACGCGCGGCGGCAAGCCGATCAACGGCAGCGACATCGAAGCCGCGATGGGCGAGAGCCGCGACCCCAACGAGCTCAAGGAGATGTGGGTCAGCTGGAACGACAATGTCGGCGCACCGATGCGTCCCGACTATACCAAGCTGGTCGGCATCGCCAACCAGGGCTCGAAGGAGCTGGGCTTCGCCGACACCGGCGCGCTGTGGCGCTCGGGCTATGACATGCCGCCGGCAGAGTTCGCGGCGATGACCGACAAGCTGTGGAACGAGGTGAAGCCGCTCTACGTCGCGCTCCACACCTATGTCCGCCGCAAGCTCAACGAGAAGTACGGCGACGCGGTGCAGGCCAGGACCGGCCCGATCCGTGCCGATCTGCTCGGCAACATGTGGGCGCAGGAATGGGGCAACATCTACGACGTGGTCGCACCCAAGGGCGCCGGCGACCTCGGCTATGACGTGGGCGACCTGCTCAAGGCCAAGAACTACGACTGGAAGAAGATGGTCCAGACCGGCGAGGGCTTCTACTCCTCGCTGGGCTTCGCGGCGCTGCCGGGGACGTTCTGGGAGCGCTCGCTGTTCCTGAAGCCGGCCGACCGCGAAGTGCTGTGCCACGCCTCGGCCTGGGACATCGACGAGAAGGACGACATCCGGATCAAGATGTGCATCAAGGTGAATTCGGACGATTTCGTCACGATCCATCACGAGCTCGGCCACAATTACTATCAGCGTGCGTACAAGGCGCAGCCGGCGCTCTACCGCAACGGCGCGAACGACGGCTTCCACGAGGCGATCGGCGATTTCGTCGCACTTTCGATCACGCCCGAATATCTGGTGCAGATCGGCCTGCTCGATCGCGCCCAGGTGCCGAGCGCCGACAAGGATATCGGCCTGCTGCTCCGGCAGGCGATGGACAAGGTGGCGTTCCTGCCGTTCGGCCTGCTGGTCGACAAATATCGCTGGCAGATCTTCGACGGCACCATCCCGGCGAACCAGTATGAGGCGGGCTGGAACAAGCTGCGGCTGCAATATCAGGGCATCGTGCCGCCGGTGGCGCGCGACGAGACCAAGTTCGATGCCGGAGGCAAGTATCACGTCGCGGGCAGCGTGCCCTATACGCGCTACTTCCTCGCCCGGCTGCTGCAGTTCCAGTTCTACAAGGCGGCGTGCGACCAGTCGGGCTGGAAGGGCCCGCTGCATCGCTGCTCCTTCTACGGCAACAAGGAAGTCGGCGCGCGGCTGAACAAGATGCTCGAGATGGGCGCCTCCAAGCCCTGGCCCGATGCGCTCCAGACCTTCACCGGCAGCCGCGAAATCTCCGGCAAGGCGATGGTCGAGTATTTCGCACCGCTGAAGAAGTGGCTCGACGAACAGAACAAGGGCCAGCCGCAGGGCTGGTAAGGTTATGGGATTTCTCCCTCCGTTTCGTGCATGTACATGGCGAAACGGAGGGAGAATCCATGCGAATCATCACGTCTGCAGCAGCGCTCGCGTTGCTGTCCCCGGCGCTTGCAGCTGCGCAGGTTACAAGTACCAATCAGCCCGTTGCGGTGGAGATCGTAGCTTCCGGTGATCTGGAGGTGCCCGCGACGAAGTTGACCATGACCATCAGCTTCACCGAGACGGGATCCAGCCAAGCGGCCGCCGACAAGGCCCGCGACGCGAAGATTGCCCGGATCGAGCAGGCGCTGCAGGAACAGGGGCTCGCGCCGAGCGTGCTTTCGCCGGTGCCTGACGGTGAACCTCCCCTCTCGATCACCACCATCGAAGTCGGGCCCGTTGCCGGCAGCGGGGAAGAGGCGGATCCAGTTTCAAAGCGTCCGACCTTTTCGACCCTATGGGCCAAGACGTTGACCGTCGGGTCATCGGCGAAGGCCACCGCGATCAAGGCGGCGCTCAAGAAGATCGGCGTGATGATCGGTTCGGAGGCCGCAGATCTCGACGAAGCAAGCCTTGCGTCCGCGCAGCGTGAGGCGAAAGCAAAGGCACTTCGCACGGCGCGTGCGGATGCGGAGGTCTATGCCAAGGAGATGGGGTTGCGCGTCAATCGAATCGTCCGGATCAGCGAAGCAGGGAACGGGCTGTTTCTGCCGGGCTTCCAGGCCAAGATCGCAACCGCAATCAGCAAGGGCCCGCAACTGCTGGCGAGCATGTTCAAGCCCGGTCCGGGCACGGTTACCGTCGAAAAGGGCCTGGTCGTCGAGTTCGAACTGAGCCGCTGATCGAGTGTAGAGGCGCCAAGCCAAGACGCCGCTACCCCACCGGCCACGGCACCGTTGCCGTGGCCGTGCGGCGGCGGGCTTCGTAGTCAGGCCGGTGCCGTCACTCTTCCGGATCCTGATCGGGAATCATGTTCTCGTCGGCAATCCCGGCGTTCCATTCGTCCGAGCTGTCGGTGCCGTCCGGCTGATGGGCGGTGCCCTGCTCGGTTTCGGGTGTTTCGCGGGTGGGTTCGGGGTTCATGGCGCTCTCCTCTACGGAAGAAACGCGCAGGGGGCGTCCCGGTTCAGCTCTGCGTGCGGAAGAGGAAGAAGGCGCCGGCTGCGATCAGCGCGAAGCCGATCAGGTGGTTGAGCGTGATCTTCTGCCCCAGATACAGCACCGAGAAGCCGGCGAAGACGGTGAGGGTGATCACCTCCTGCATGCCCTTCAGCTGCGCCGCCGAATAGACCGCGCTGCCCATCCGGTTGGCGGGAATCGCGAAGCAATATTCGATCAGCGCGATGCCCCAGCTGATGACGATGACCAGCAGGATCGGCGCGTTCTTGAACTTCAGATGCCCGTACCAGGCGAAGGTCATGAAGATATTGGAGACGAACAGCAGCCCGATCGGCAGCAGGCGGTCCAGCATCGGCATGCCCGTTCAGCCGGCGTACGCACCGCGCAGCCGATCCATCGACTCGCGGTGGGTAAGGTCGAGATGCAGCGGCGTCACGGTGACGAAGCCCGCTTCGATCGCGTCGAGATCGGTATCGGGTGCCGCCTGGTGCGGCATCCGCCCCATGGCGAGCCAGTAATAGGGGAAGCCGCGCGGATCGAGCCGCTTGTCGAGCGCCATCCGGCCATAGTCGCGCAGGCCCTGCGCCACGACCTTGATGCCCTGTACGGCATCGGCCTCGATCGGCGGGAAGTTGATGTTCACCATCGTCCGCGGTGCCCACTCCATGTCGAGCAGCGGTCGCAGCGCGCGTTCGCCCCAGGTTTCGGCGGTATCAAAGGGCACCGCATCGCCCATGCCGCTGCGGGCATAGCGCTGGCTGAGCGCGACCGAGCGGATGCCCGCCAGCGCGCCTTCCATCGCCGCCGAGACGGTGCCCGAATAGCTGACGTCCTCGGCGAGGTTGCCGCCGCGATTGACGCCCGACAGGATCAGGTCGGGCTTGGCGTCCTTCATCACCTCGGCGAGCGCGAACATCACGCAGTCGGTCGGCGTGCCCTTCACCGCATAGCGATTGTCGCCGTGGCGGCGGACGCGGAACGGCTCGGTCAGGGTGAGCGAGCGCCCCTTGCCCGATTGCTCCTCGGCGGGCGCGACGACGGTGATGTCGTCGGAAATCGTCCGTGCAATCCGCTCCAGAACGCCCAGGCCGCGGGCGTGGTAGCCGTCGTCGTTGGTGAGGAGGATCCGCATCAGCCGCGCGGTTCGAGCAGCGTGAGGCCGCCCAAATAGGGCTGGAGCACCGCCGGCACCGCGACCGCGCCGTTTTCCTGCTGGTAGTTCTCCAGCACCGCAACGAGCGTGCGGCCGACCGCGAGGCCCGAGCCGTTGAGCGTGTGGACGAAGGGTAGGGGGCCCTTACCCGCGTGGGTCGGATGCGTGCCGGCTTTCATGAAGCTAGTCGCCTTATTCTCAGACGGCCGGTAGCGCGCGTTCATCCGGCGCGCCTGGAAGTCGGCGCAGGTCGAGCAGGACGAGATCTCGCGATAGCGGTCCTGGCCGGGCAGCCACACTTCAAGGTCATAGGTGCGCGCGGCGGTGAAGCCCATGTCGCCGCTGCACAGCTTCATGCGGCGGAAGGCGAGGCCGAGCCTGGTCAGCACGTCCTCGGCGGCGGCGGTCATCCGCTCATGCTCGGCCTCCGACTGGTCGGGCGTGGTGATCGACACCATCTCGACCTTCTCGAACTGGTGCTGGCGGATGAAGCCGCGCGTGTCGCGGCCAGCCGCCCCTGCTTCGGAGCGGAAGCAGGCGGTAAGCGCGGTGAGGCGGAGGGGGAGTTCCTCCTCGCTCAGGATCTTCTCGCGCACCGCGTTGGTGAGGCTCACCTCGGCGGTGGGGATCAGCCAGCGGCCGTCGGTTGTCTGGAACAGGTCTTCGGAAAACTTGGGCAGCTGGCCGGTGCCGAACAGCGCTTCGTCGCGCACCAGCAGCGGCGGCACGCATTCCTCATAGCCGTAGCTGCCGGTGAGCGTGTCGAGCATGAACTGGCCGAGCGCGCGGTGGAGCCGGGCGGCGGCGCCGCGCACGAAGGTGAAGCGCGCGCCGGACATTGCCGCGCCGGTTTCGAAATCGAGCCCGAGCGCGGGGCCGATTGCGTCGTGCTCCTTGGGTGCGAAGGCAAAGGCAGGCACGGTGCCGCGCTCATGGACGAACACATTGTCGTTCTCGTCCGCGCCCAGCGCCACGTCCGGATAGGGCAGGTTGGGCAGGGCGGCGAGCCGGCCTTCCAGTTCCTCGCCCAGGGCCTTTTCCTCTGCCTCGAGCATCGGCAGCCGTTCCTTGAGGATCGTGACTTCCGCCATCAACGCGGCGGCGGCTTCCTCGTCCTTCTTGGCCTTGGCGGCGCCGATCGCCTTCGACGCCTCGTTGCGGCGGGCCTGGCCAGCCTGCAGCTCGGTCACCAGCGCGCGGCGGCGCTCGTCCAGCGCCAGCAGCGCCTCCGACTGCGGTTCCAGGCCGCGCTTGGCCAGGCCCTGGTCGAAGGTTTCGGGATGTTCGCGGAGGAAGCGGATATCGTGCATGGCACGAGCCTATGGCCGGGGCCCGTTCCCCACGCAACCCCGCCGCCGCCCGCCCGTTGGTGGTACCTGATCCAACAGGTTGAAGGAGAGCGCGATGCTGGTTCCCCACGATGCGATGGTGGTGGTCGCCGATGGCCGCAAGCTGCTGATGCTGCGCAATCAGGGCGACGCCGAATATCTCAACCTCGAAGTGGTCCGGAAGGAGCTCCACCCGAATCCGAAGGACTCCGACCAGAAGACCGATTCGTCGGGCCGCTCGTCGTCCAGCCAATCGGGGCCCGGCGCGCCGGCGGTGGCGCAGGGCGGGTCGATGCACGCGCAGGGCGGCGGTGCCCGGTTCGCGCCGGCGCGAGGCACGATGGGCGAAACCGATTTCCACCAGTTGGAAGAGGATCGCTTCGCGGCCGAAGTCGCGGGCATGTTGAAGGAGGAGGCGCTGCGCAACGGCTTCGAGTCGCTGATCATCATCGCGCCGCCCAAGACGCTGGGAGAACTGCGCAAACACTATCACGCCAGCGTCAGCGAGCGGTTGAAGGGCGAACTGGCGAAGGATCTGACCGACCACCCGGTCCCCGAGATCGAGAAGGCATTGCAGGCCGCCTGAACGTCCCGGCGGACGAGGCAGGCCGTTTCGTCCGCCGCCGACGCTCGAATAGTCGCTTCATGCGCGGGCCATTGTACGAATTCAGGACAAGGCTCGTCGCGGGACACCCGATCTGCCGTATCTATCTCGACCCGAAACCGAAAAAAGTGCAGGTGGTTCAGGCGGGGCTAATTTCTACCGAACTATAGGGAATTCCCGCCAAAAAGCTTTCGCGGCATTGGCTTGTTAACGGCAGCTTGCGAAAGTATAGCGCCTGCGGGCAATGCGGTCTCCTGGCGGCACGCCACCGGGGGACTGGTGTGGAGAGTGGGAATGGCAACTGTTTTGGGCCGTTTTGACGAGCACGATAAAGACGTTCCTCCGGCCGCGAACGACGGCGACGACGGGTACCGGCCGAGCGACGACGAACCTTTCATGAACCCGCGGCAGCAGGAGTATTTCCGCGCCAAGCTGAACGCCTGGAAAGACGCGATCTATCGCGAGGCGGCGGGGACGCTGAACCAGTTACAATCCGAACCGCTGCGCGAGGCGGACCTTACCGACCGGGCCTCCAGCGAGACCGACTGGTCGATCGAACTGCGCACCCGCGACCGGCAACGCAAGCTCATCGCCAAGATCGATGCCGCGCTCCGCCGCATCGACGAAGGCGAATATGGCTATTGCGAAGTGACCGGCGAGCCGATCCCGCTGGGCCGTCTTGAAGCCCGTCCTACCGCAACGATGACCGTCGAGGCGCAGGAGCGGCACGAACGAAACGAGAAGATCAGCCGGGACGAGTGAAATCTACGTTGGAATCCGCTCCGGCATTTCCCTGGGGCGGATTCCGGTTAATCCTTTCGTTAAGAGTTGTTGGTCTACTCCCTTCGGGTGCGAATCCGCGTTTGAGAGCCAACAATGGACCAGCAGTCTTACATTTCCGCCAGCACGCTTTCCGCCGATGATTTTGCGGGGAAGCGCAGTGGTGTCCGCGACAGCCTGTTGCTGACGGCCCAGTTCCGCGTGGAAGGCGAGGACGTCGGCACCGTTCGAGTGCGCAATCTTTCCGCGGGCGGGCTGATGGCGGAATATGCGGGGCCGGTGGGCCTGCGCACTGCGGTCGAGATCGAGGTCCGTGGCGTAGGCTGGATCAAGGGCAAGATCGCCTGGGCGGCCGAGGGTCGCGTCGGCGTCGCGTTCGATACCGAAATCGATCCCAAGCTGGCCCGCAAGCCGGTCGGCGGCGGCACCCAGACGCCGGTCTATGTGAAGCCGATCTTCACGCGCCGCTGAACCGGGGCGCCAATCTCCGAATCCTCGCGCATGGAGCGCCCGCGCCGCTGGCATTGCGCTCCCGGCGGTCGCACCTGACCCGGGCTCGCGCGACAGGTTGCGTCGCGCGAGTCCAAGTTCAGGGTAAATAATCTGTGGATGAAACAGTCAGCGCTGCATCTCTTCCTTGACGCGCAGTTTCTGTTTCTTCAATTGCGCTATCAGCATCTGATCGGGGAGGGGGCGTTGCGTTTCGGAAGCGATTCGCTGGTCCAGCTGTGAATGCTTGGCGTTAAGTGCCGAAAAATGCCCGGTGTGCATGAAGCAGTCCTCCTTCAATGAATCTGAGGGGAGCGAACTACATCATGTTTTGCTCCCCGTGTCGCGTGCAGAATCGTCACTGATCGACAGATGGCGGAAAAGCCGCGATGGTTCGTGTGCCGGGCAAAGGCCTGGCGAGTCGGGTGCACTGGGGGCAGGGAATGGACGAAGGCGAGATCCGGCGGCGGCTGGAGCCACTGCGCGCCGAGCATCGCGATCTGGATGCCGCCATCGCAGCCCTGATCGAATCCGGTCCGGGGGACCAGCTGCAGATCGCCCGGCTGAAAAAGCGCAAGCTCAAGCTCCGGGACGAGATTTCGCAGCTCGAGGACCAGCTCATCCCGGACATCATTGCATGATTGTTCCGTTTTGTTGCACTGCGCTGCACTTCCGGCTTTTCGCCGAGCCGGCTCCTGTGGCAGCTAGAGGGGCATGAAGGGTCAGGACGCCATTACCTTGCACCGCCGCCTGGTCGACTCGCTCTATGTCGAGGCGATGGTGCTGGCGGACGAGGCGCGCGGCTATTTCGACCAGCTCGGCCGCGACGAGCGCGATGCGCTGGCGGCGCTGAGCAGGGTGGCCTTCTCGTGCGAGTCGCTGAAGGTGACGACGCGGCTGATGCATGTCATCGCCTGGCTGCTCACCCAGCGCGCGGTGGACGCCGGCGAATTGCACCTCGACGATGCGCGGGCGCCGGGCCGGCGGCTCGGTCCTGCGCCCGATACCGATGCCGCGCTGCTGGAGGACATGCCGCTCCAGGCCGTGGCGATCGTGCGGGCGAGCATGGATCTGTACCGCCGCGTCGCGCGACTGGACTCCGCGTTCGACGTGCCGGTCGTGGCGGTGCCGAGCCCGGCGCGCCGCATGCTGGACCGGCTCGCCGGCGCCTTCTGAACGGCTAGAGCGCCAGGCGCGCCCGCGCCGCCGCATATTCCGCCTGCAGGCGCGCGATGCGGGCTGCCGTCGGCTCGATCGCATGGACGGCGCCGATACCCTGGCCGCATCCCCAGATATCCTTCCACGCCTTGGCGCCGCCGAAATTCATCGCGCTAGGATCGCTTTCGGGGAGGTTCTCCGGATCGAGCCCCGCGTTGACGATCGAGGCGCGCAGATAATTGCCATGCACGCCGGTGAAGAGGTTCGAGTAGACGATGTCGTCCGCCCGGCCGTCGACGATCGCCTGCTTATAGGCCTGGACGGCATTCGCCTCCTCGGTGGCGATGAACGGGGAGCCGATATAAGCGAGGTCCGCGCCCATGGCCTGGGCCGCCAGCACGGCGCCGCCGGTGGCGATCGAGCCCGACAGTGCGACGGGCCCGTCGAACCACTCACGGACCTCCTGGACGAGCGCGAACGGGCTCAGCCGCCCAGCATGGCCGCCGGCACCGGTCGCGACCAGGATCAGCCCGTCCGCGCCCTTTTCGACGGCCTTGTGCGCGAAGCGATCGTCGATGACGTCGTGGAGGGTAATCCCGCCCCAGCCATGCACCGCATCGTTCAGCTCCGGGCGGGCGCCGAGCGAGGTGATGACGATCGGCACCTTCCACTTGGCGCAGCTCGCGACATCCTCCTCCAGCCGCGGATTGGAGCGGTGGACGATCTGGTTGACCGCGTAGGGGGCGGCGGGGGTGTCCGGATGGTCGCGGTCCCAGGCTGCCAGTTCCTCGGTGATCTGGTGCAGCCACTCGTCGAGCTGGCTCTGCGGCCGCGCATTGAGCGCCGGGAACGAGCCGACGATTCCCGCCTTGCACTGGGCGATGACCAGCTCGGGGCCGGAGATGATGAACAGCGGCGAGCCGATGACGGGAAGCCGCAGACGATCGAAAAGTGCCGGTAGCGCCATGGCTGCCAGTGATACCGCAGCTACGAAGCCTGTCTAGGCGGGTGTCGGCGACGCTACGGCATCGGCCAGCGGGGGAGGGCGGATCGAGCAACTCGATCCCGGAAAATCTGCGAATCAGTCGATTCGCGCCAGCCCCGTCGCATAGTCGCGCTGCTTGGCGGCGTAGAGTGCGGCGCTCGCGCGGAGCAGCGCGCGCTGCGCCGCGTCCAGCGGGCGCACGGCGCGGGCGGGGCTGCCGACGATGAGGTGGCCGGCCGGGAATTCCTTGCCTTCGGTGACAAGCGCGCCTGCGCCGACCAGGCACTCGGGCCCGATCACCGCCCGATTGAGGATGATCGCGCCCATGCCGATCAGCGTGCCGTCACCGATCGTGCAGCCATGGAGGACCGCGCGGTGGCCCACCGTCACCTCCTCGCCGATCGTCAGCGGTGCGCCGGGATCGGAATGGAGCACGGCGCCTTCCTGAACGTTGCTGCGCGCGCCGATGCGGATCGGCGTGTTGTCGGCGCGCACTACCGCGCCGAACCAGATGCTCGCTCCGGCTGCCAGCTGAACGTCGGCGATCAGTTCGGCGCTCGGCGCCACCCATGCATCGGCGGCGACCTGCGGGGCCTTCCCGCCAAAGGCATAAAGCGGCATGCGGTTTAGAGCGCGAAGCTCTCGAAGCCCGCGGGCAGCGGCATCTGCATGCCGAGCGCGAGCGCAAGCGCGACGGCGCCCAGCAGCAGCGCCAGCGTGGACGAAAGCGAGAACAGCCCCCAGCCGACCATGGTCACGATCGGCGCATCGGCGCGCTGTTCGCGACGGTTGCGCTGCATCGTCAGCAGCACGAAGCCGGAAGCCATTGCATACAGGAACACGAAGAATTCAGCCATTGCATCCACCCGATCTCTGCCCGCTTCAAGGCCTAACCCGTTCAGGTTGGGGCATCAATCCAGGGGAAATGCGGATCGCCGCGATGCAGCATGCATTGGCCGCATCGGCGGGGAACAAAGCCGGGCTCAAAGCGTGACGCCGCGCTTCCAGATCGCGATCTCGCGTTCGCCGTTGCGCTCTGCAGCCGTCGATGCGCCGGAGGCGATGACGAGGATGCGATCGAGCAGCGCGTCGCGCGCCTCGTCCATGCTCGCTGCCAATACCTGGCCTGCATCGAAATCGATCCAGCCCGGCTTGCGCGCGGCGAGATCGCTGTTGGAGGCGATCTTCACGGTGGGTACCGGAAAGCCGAGCGGTGTGCCGCGCCCGGTGGTGAACAGGATCACCGTTGCCCCCGCCGCCGCGAGCGCCGTGCTGGAGACGGCATCGTTCCCCGGTGCTTCGAGCAGGGCCAGGCCGCGGTGCCGGACGCGGTCGCCATAGTCGAGAACGTCGGTCACGGTCGCGTGGCCGGCCTTCTGGACGGCTCCCAGCGACTTTTCCTCCAGGGTGGTGATGCCGCCCGCGAGATTGCCGGGGGAGGGGTTTTCCGAAACCGGCTCGCCGTGCCGGGTGAAATAGGCCTTGAAGCCGTTGACCATGCCGACGATGCGCTCGAACACGGCTTCGCTCTCGGCGCGCGCCATCAGCAGTTGTTCGGCGCCGAAGATCTCCGGGATTTCGGTGAGGATCGCGGTGCCGCCCGATGCGGTAACCGCGTCGCTCATGCGGCCTACGAGGGGGTTGGCGGTCAATCCTGAGAATCCGTCTGAACCACCGCACTTGACCCCCAGCACGAGCTCGGACATCGGCTCGCATGTTCGCACCGACTGTTCGGCATGTGCGACAAGCTCTTCTATCAGGGCGATTCCTTCTTCGATCTCGTCGCTGGCGGATTGGGCGCCGATCGTTCGCAGGTTCGGTTGCGAAATACCGGCAAGCATGTCGCGCATCTGATTGGATTCGCAGCCCAGGCCGACCAGCAGGACGCCGCCGGCATTGGGGTGGTTGGCCAGCGCGCTGAGGATCGCGCGCGTGCCCTGCAGGTCGTCGCCGAGCTGCGAGCAGCCGAACGGATGGGCGAAGGCATGGATGCCGTCGACGCGACCGGCGAAGCGCTGTGCAGCCCGTTCCGCGATCTTCTGCGCGGTTCGACCGACACAGCCGACGGTCGGGAGAATCCATATTTCGTTGCGGGTGCCGACCCGGCCGTCCGCGCGACGATAGCCGAGGAACGTGGCCTGCCGCGCCGGTTCGGTCGCTTCGGCGGCCGGACGATACGCATAGCTGCCGCTCGTCTCGAGCGCCGTCGCGACATTGTGGGTGTGAACATGCTCGCCTGGCGCGATCGCGCGGGTCGCGCGGCCGATCGGGAAGCCGAACTTGTGGACCGCCTCACCCGCGGCGATCGGGCGCAGCGCGACCTTGTGGCCCTGGGGAATGTCGGCCGCGACGGTGACGCCGAGCGCATGCTCACCGGCAGGCAGGGGACGGAGCGCGGTGGCCACGGGGTCGCGCGGATCGATCTGGAACAAGGCTGCGGTCATCGCGGCCGGTATACGCGCGTATGCCAGCTGCTCCTAGAGGGCCCGCGCGGTGGAATAGTTGCCCTGCCCGTAGTTTTCCGGAGCGGCGAGTTGCGACAGCTTGTGTTTCGGGGGTGTTAAGCCATTGGGCGCTAGGGGGTATCCAGGGAGTGGGGGAGTTGGATCGCGTGATGGCACCGCCGCCGAAGTCGGCTTTGATCAAGACGATGATGCGAAGTTTCCGCTGGACGATGCGGCTGACCACCGCGCAGGCCGCTGTTGTGGTGTGTGCCGCGATGTTCACCACCGTGTTCGCCGACTGGGTCAGCGGCCCCAAGGTCTCGATGACCATCGGCTATCTCTTCGTCGACGTCCTGGCGGCGTGGACGCTGCGCGAGCGTGCCGGCATCGGCATCGTGCTGGCGTCGATTGCGCTGGGGTCGGTCGTGAACGGGTTCGGCACGATTCCGGCCGTGGAGCAGAATGGCCTTTCGACATCGGTGGCGATCTGGAACACGACGACGCGCGCGGCGGGCGCCATCATGATCGTGCTGATGGTGGCGACGCTGCGGCATACCATCGATGGCGAGCTGTGGCGCGCCTCCACCGACTATCTCACCCGTTCCCTGAACGGCGGCGCCTTCCGCAGCCAGATCGATCGCATGGCGCAGGTCGGTCGCAGGCGAAATTCGACCCTCTTGCTGCTGTACATGGATCTGGACGGCTTCAAGGCGGTCAATGATCGGCATGGCCATGCCGCGGGCGACACGGTGCTGCGGCGCTTTGCCGACGAGGCGCGCGCCCGGATGCGCCCCGATGATCTGTTCGCCCGGCTGGGCGGCGACGAATTCTGCGCTTTCCTCGCCATCGAACGGGGCGTCGCGCCGGAGCAGGTGGCCGAGAGCCTGCATGCGCGGCTGAGCGAGGCGCTGCATTCGACCGGCCATGCCGTGACCTGCAGCATGGGCGCGGTGGTGATCGATGCGGCGGCCGCGCACGATACCGAACGCATGATCGGACTGGCGGACGAGGCGATGCTGGAAGTGAAGCGCAACGGCAAGAACGCGATTCGGATCGCCTTCGATACGCCGGACGCGGTGCGGCGGGCGGCATGACGCTGCATTTCTTCTCCGCCGCCTTCCGGCCCGAGGACGAAGGGGGGCGCCAGCGCGTGGTCGATGGCCTCCCGTCCATCCGGGCCGGCGATCCGGTGCTGCGCGCGCTGCTGGCGGCGACCTGCGACGTGCTGCGCACCCCGATCGCGATGATCACCCTCACCGATGGCGACGTCCAGCGCATCGTCGATGCCATCGGGATCGAGCCGATGTCGCTGCCCCGCTCGGTTGCGTTCTGCTCGCACACCATCGCGGCATCGGAGGAATTTCTGAGCGTGCCGGACCTGCGCGCCGATCCGCGCTTCCGCGCCAACCCGCTGGTGACCGGCGGACCCCGCGCGCGCCATTATACCGGCGCGGCGGTGCGGATCGGGTCGTTCCCGATCGGCGCGCTCTGCGGCGTCGATCTGCGGCCGCACGGGCCCGCCTCGTTCCGGCAGCGGGCGGAGCTGCGCCGGCTCGCCACCGCCGTCGCCGATCGCATCGGTGCCGGACCGGACTTCGACTGAACTCGACGGATTTTCGTACCGGGCGAGCGGGCGTTGCTTGGAAAGGCAGCGGGTTGCCGGTAGGTCGCGGCCTCACGGCAACGGGAGAACCGCATGATCCGCACCGGCCTTATCGGCTTCGGCCTAGGCGGCACCGCCTTTCACGCACCCTTGATCGAGGCGGTCGACGGGTTCGAACTGGCAGCCGTCGGCACCTCGCGCCAGGAGGCGGTGGCGACGGCCTATCCGGGCGTTCCGGCGGTAGCAGCCGAGGCCCTGGTCGCCGATCCCACGATCGAGCTGGTGGTGGTTTCCACGCCGAACCCGACCCATTTCAGCCTGGCGCAGGCGGCGCTGAGGGCGGGCAAGCATGTCGTGATCGACAAGCCGCTGACGCCCACTGCCGCCGAAGCCGAGGCGCTGATCGCGCTTGCCGAGAGCCAAGGGCGGCTGCTCGTGCCCTTTCACAATCGCCGCTGGGACAGCGACTTCCTGGCGGTGCAGGCGCTGCTGGACAGCGGAAGGCTGGGCGAGATCCTGCTGTTCGAGGCGCATTGGGACCGGTTCCGCCCCGAGCTTTCCCAGGCCTGGAAGGAAGCGGACGGGGCGGGGCAGCTGCTCGACCTGGGGCCGCACATGCTCGACCAGGCGCTGGTGCTGTTCGGCATGCCGGACGCGGTGCAGGGCGATGTCGTGGGCCAGCGGGGCAACAGCCCGGTCGACGATTACTTCGCCGTCACGCTGTTCTACGGCGTACGCCGGGTGGTGCTGGCGAGCTCGCGGATGATCGCGGCGGCGCGGCCGCGCTTCGCCCTGCACGGGCGCGGCGGCAGCTTCGTGAAGTACGGGCTCGATCCGCAGGAGGCGGCGATGCGTGCCGGCGGATCGCTACGCGATCCCGCGCATGGGCTGGAGGATCCGGCCCAGCACGGCGTGCTGACGCTGCCCGACGGAACGCAGGACTGCATCCCCTCCGAACGGGGCGACTATCGGCGTTTCTATGCGGGAGTGGCGGCGGCGATCCGCGAGGGAGCGGCTGCGCCGGTGGCCGCGGCGGATGCGCTGGCCGGGCTGAGGCTGATCGAGCTGGCGCGGCGGAGTGCCGCGGAAGGCCGCAGGATTTCAATCGGTTGAAGGTCGCTCCCCGCACGCCCTGTGAAGGCGTGCGGGGAGGCGGCGATCAGGGGTGCCAGCTCACCGGCAGCGTGCGCGCGGGCAGGGTGACGGTGGTGGTGGCGACGATGTCCTCGGCCGACTGGCCGAGCAGCACCTTGTAGCTGCCGCCGGCGATCTTCCACTGGTGCCCCGCGCCGTCGAACACCGCGAGCAGGCGCGGATCGACGGTGACCGAGACGGTCTTCGAGGCACCCGGTGCCAGCGACACCTTCTGGAACGCACCCAGCCGCTTCGGCGCTTCCCAGCCCGCGCCCGAGACATAGACCTGCGCCACGTCCGCGCCGGCGCGCTTGCCGGTGTTGCGGAGCGTGAAGCTGACGGTCACCTGGCCCTTGGGCGCGGTGGCCTTCAGGCCCGAATAGGCGAAGCGGGTGTAGGACAGGCCATGGCCGAACGCGAACTGCGGCTTGTCGCCCTTCGCGTCATACCATTTGTAGCCGACCGCCGCGCCTTCGGTGTAGCGGGTCTCGCCCTCGTTCGGGGCGCTCGGCTTGGGCAGCTGCGATACGCTGCGCGGGAAGCTGGCGGGCAGGTGGCCCGAGGGGTTCACCTTGCCGGTCAGCACGTTGGCGATCGCTTCGCCGCCGGCCGTGCCCGGATACCAGGCCTCGAGGATCGCGGCGGTCTTGTCCGCCCAGGGGGTGAGCACCGGCCCGCCGGTTTCCAGCACGACCACCGTCTTGGCATTGGCGCCTGCGACCGCGTCGATCAGCGCGTCCTGGTTGTCGGTGAGGCTCAGCGACACGTCGAACGCCTCGCCCGCCCACTGGGTGGCGAAGACGACGGCGATGTCGGCCTGCTTCGCCGCAGCGGCTGCGGCGGCGGGATTGGTGCCGTCGACATAGCTGATCTGCGCGCCCGGCAGCTGGCGGCGCAGCGCCTCCACCGGCGAGGAGGGGTGGTACATCACCGGGCCAGGCCAGATCTTCGGCTCGAGCCCCGGTACCGCATTGCCGCCGACCGGATAGACCAGCGACGAGCCGCCGCCCGCCAGCACGCCCTTGTCGGCATGGCCGCCGATCACGACGATTCGCTTGGCGGTGGCTGCCAGCGGCAGCACGTCGCCCTTGTTCTGAAGGAGGACGATGCCCGCCTCTGCATCGGCGCGGGTGACGTCGGCATGCGCCTTCAGCATCGCCGGGGCGAGATCGAGCGGTGCGGCGGTGATCGGGTGATCGAACAGGCCGTGCGCGAACATCGAGCGGAGGATCCGGTGCGCCATCTCGTCGAGGCGCGCCTTGCTCACTTCGCCCTTGACGATCGCGGCCTTGAGCGGCTCGCGGAAATAGGGCTGCTCGTCGAACGGCCAGCCCGATTCCTGCTCCAGGCCGGCATTGGCGGCGGCGACGGTGGAGTGGGTGGCGCCCCAGTCCGACATCACGAAGCCCTTCCAGCCCCAGTCGCGGCGCAGCACGTCGGTGAGCAGCCAGGGCTGTTCGCAGGCCCAGAGCCCGTCGACCTTGTTGTAGCTGCACATCACCGAGCCGGGATCACCCTTTTCGATGGCGATGTTGAAGGCCAGCAGGTCGCTCATCCGCGCCGCGGTGCGATCGAGCACCGCGTCCATCTTGTTGCGATCGGTCTCCTGGTCGTTGATCGCATAGTGTTTGACGGTGGAGATGATGTGGTTCGACTGGATGCCCGCCATCTGCGCGCCGACGATCGTGCCGGCGAGCAGCGGATCCTCGCCGCCATATTCGAAGTTGCGGCCGTTGCGCGGCTCGCGCAGCAGGTTCACCCCGCCCGCGAGCATCACGTTGAAGCCCGAGGCGCGCGCTTCCGCGCCGATCATCGCGCCGCCCTTGAAGGCAAGCGCCGGATCCCAGGTCGCGGCGGTGGCGATGCCCGAGGGAAGCGAGGTGCGACCGCGCTTGTTCACCGCGCTGCCCTGCGTCGCAACGCCGACGCCGGCATCGGTCTGCCACTGGGCGGGGATGCCGAGGCGCGGAATGGCGGGAATGTAGCCGGCCGAGCCGGGGCGCGCCTCTGCCGGCGTCTTGAAGTTCTTCGGCGCGAAATCGGTGCCGAACAGGCCGAACACCAGCGTCAGCTTCTCGTCCTCGGTCATCTGCGCGAGGATCGCCTTGGCGCGGGCATCGGGCGAAAGCTTGGCGTTGGTCCAGGGGCGCGATGCCTGCTGCTGGGCCAGCGCGGGTGCGGTGATGGCGGTGGTTGCGGCCAGCGCCAGCAGCGGCGCGGCAAGGGCCAGGGTACGTCGCTTCATGTCGTCCTCTCCTCCCGGATCGTTTGTCAACGTTGTCGTCGCCTAAGCACAAGCGCGGCCTCCGACAAGAGCCGGCGACCGTGTTTGTTGCCCGGCTTCTATATCAGGCGCGGATGCGCACGGGCACCGATTTCGCCGCCGGCGTCTTGGAGGCGCTGTCGTGATGGCGCAGCGCGATCAGCGGGTTGAGCTCCGGATAATAGCCGGCGACACAGCCTTCGGGCAGGTTGAAGGGCAGGACCTCCAGCCCCTCGACCCTGCGGTCGACGCCGTCCGATTCGTCGCCTACCAGCGTCACCCGCTGGCCTTCCTTCAGGCCCGCGCGCGCCATCTCCTTAGGGCTGATCAGCAGCACGTCGCGCTTGCCCTCGATGCCGCGCAGGCGGTCCGAATAGCCGTAGACGGTGGTGTTGAACTGGTCGTTAGAACGCAGCGTCATCAGCCGGTACACGCCGTCCGCATCGGCGAAGCCGGTGGCGTTGAGGTGCGCCGGCACGGTGAACTCGGCCTTGCCGCTCTTGGTCTGCCAGTTGCGGTCGCGGGCGCTGTTGCCCTTGAAGAAGCCCCCCGGCGTGAACAGCCGCTGGTTGAAGTCCTTGAACTTGTCCGGATAGGTCGTCTCGATCGCGTCGCGGACCAGCGCATAGTCGTTTGCCCAGGCATCCCAGGGGACATAGGGGTTCGGATCGAGCGTTGCCTCGGCGATCCCGGCGACGATCGCCATCTCGGGCTGGAGGTGCGGGGAGGCAGGCTTGGCCTCGCCGATCGAGCCGTGGATGCAGCTGAGACTGTCCTCCATCGTCACCACCTGCGGGCTGCCGTCGCGCACGTCGCGCTCGGAGCGGACGAGGGTGGGGAGCAGATAGGCGGTGTCGCCGCAGAACAGATGGCCGCGATTGAGCTTGGTGGCGATCTGGACGGTGAGGCCCATGCCGGTCCATGCCTTCTCCATCACGCGATGGTCAGGAATGGCGCGCAGGAAATTGCCGCCCAGGCCCAGGAATGCGTCGATCTCGCCCTTGGCGATCGCCTCGCACGCGGTGACCGTGGTGTGCCCCTCGTCGCGCGGCGGCTGGAAGCCGTACTGCTCGGACAACTGGTCGAGCGGCACCAGTTCCGGCTTTTCCGAAATGCCGACGGTGCGCTGGCCCTGCACGTTCGAATGGCCGCGCACCGGCGAGACGCCCGCGCCCAGCCGGCCGATATTCCCGCGCAGCAGCATCAGGTTCACCACGCCCGCGACATTGTCATAGCCACCGACATGCTGGGTGAGGCCCATGCCCCAGATGCCGATCGCGCTCTCGGCACCGATATATACCTCCGCCGCGGCGATCAGGTCGGCGCGTGGCAGACCGGTCTCGGCCTCGATCGTTTCCCAGCTGGTGGCGCGTACCTTCTCGGCGAAGGCTTCGAAGCCATGCGTGTGTTCGGCGATGAAGGCATGATCGAGCACGCCGCCGCGGCGATCCTCCTCGGCCAGCACATGCTTGGCGATGCCGAGCATGGCGGAGATGTCGCTACCCGGCTTCAGCTGGTAATATTGGTCCGAAATCTTGGTCTTGCCGCCGGTGACCATCTGGATGCTCTGCGGGTTGCGGAACTCGAGCAGGCCCTTTTCGCGGATCGGGTTGAACGTCACGATCTTGGCGCCGCGCTTCCGCGCCGCGGTCAGCGTGTGGATGAAGCGCGGGCTGTTGGTGCCGGTGTTCTGGCCGAAGAAGAAGATCGCGTCGCAATGCTCGAAATCCTCGAGCAGGCAGGTGCCCACCGGCGCCCCGATGGTCGACTTGAGCGCGACCGAGGTCGTCTCGTGGCACATGTTCGAACTGTCGGGCAGGTTGTTGTGGCCGTACAGCCGGGCGAACAGCGCCCAGGCATAGCTTGTCTCCAGGCTGGCCTTGCCCGATGCGTAGAAGATCGTGCGCTTGGGATCATAGCCGCGCAGCTTCTTGCCGATCGCGTGATAGGCTTCGTCCCAGGTGCAGGGGAGGTATTTGTCGGTCGCGCGGTCGTAGCGCATCGGATTGGTCAGGCGGCCGGCCTGTTCGAGATCGTAGTCGCTCCAGCCCTTCAGCTCGGTGAGGGTGTGCTGGGCGAAGAACTCGGGCGTCGCGCGGCGGGTGGTGAGGTCCCACAGGGTCGCCTTGGCGCCGTTCTCGCAGAATTCGAACATGTGCGGCTTGGCCGGCTTGGTCCAGGCGCAGGAGGTGCACATCATGCCGCCGGGCTTGTTCTGGCGGGCGAGCGTCTTCAGCGCGTCGGCGCTCGGGCGCTCGGCGCCGGCGACGAGCGCCATGCCGCGCATCGAGCCCCAGCCGCCTTCGGCCCCTGCATAATGGATCGTTCCGTCTTTCGCCCGGGCCATCGCCACGCTCCTTCAAACCTTGCCTTTTCCCTATACCCGCGAAAGTCGCCCGCCTATCCTGAACCCATGGAAATTTGGTTCGATCGCGTGACGCCCGACGGGTCGGAGACCCGGCTTCAACGCAGCCTGATCGCGGAAGTGCCGGTCGCCATCGAAATCAACGGTTTGGGCTATGCCGTGATGATGGCGACGCCCACCGACCTGGAGGATTTCGCGACCGGGT
Organism: Sphingomonas pituitosa NBRC 102491; assembly: GCF_001598435.1. Lineage (GTDB taxonomy): Bacteria > Pseudomonadota > Alphaproteobacteria > Sphingomonadales > Sphingomonadaceae > Sphingomonas > Sphingomonas pituitosa. The sequence goes on along the minus strand of NZ_BCYY01000001.1, from coordinate 235,974 downwards.
TCGTCGCGGCGGAGCGGCTGGGGGAGGCGGTCGAGGTAGATAGCCACCAGGTCGAGCGCGGCGTGGTGCTGCGGGTGACGCTCGCCGACCCGGCAACCGTGATCGAGCGCGTGCGCCATCGGACGACGGATTCCAGCTGCGGCTTGTGCGGTATCGACAATCTGGAAGCGGCATTGCGACCGCTGCCGACGGTGCAGGTGGAGAGCATCGCGACCCCTGCGGCGATCTTCCGGGCCGCCGGGGCGCTGCGCGACCACCAGCCGCTCAATCGCGCGACGGGCGCGGCCCATGCAGCGGCGCTCTGCTCGGCGGATGGAGACATCCGCCTGGTGCGTGAGGACGTCGGCCGTCACAACGCCTTCGACAAGCTGGTGGGGGCGATGGCGCGGCAGCGGCTGGGCTGGGACGGGGGGTTTGCGTTGATCAGCGCGCGCTGCTCGTTCGAACTGGTGGAAAAGGCGGTGCTTGCCGGCTGCCCGCTGCTCGCCGCGATCTCGGCACCGACGGCGCTGGCGGCGGAGCGGGCACGCGGGGCCGGGCTGCGCCTCGCCGCGCTGGTGCGGTCCGACGCCTTGTTGCAGCTGGTCCCATGAAGCCGCTGGGCGCCATTCTGGCGGGCGGGGAGGCCCGCCGTTTCGGATCGGACAAGGCGCTGGCCCGCTTCGACGGCCGCGCGCTGATCGACCATGTGGCAGCGCAGCTTGCGCCCCATTGCGACGGCTTGATCCTGTGCGGGCGGTCCGGCGAGGGCGGCGTGCCGGATCGGCCGCGGGGCGGGCTGGGGCCGCTCGGCGGGCTCAACGCGGCGCTGCACGCGGCGGCATCGCGGGGCGCGGCGCGCGTGCTGCTGGCACCGTGCGACACCCCGTTGTTGCCGCAGGCGCTGCTGGCAAGGCTGGCGGGGAGCGCGGGGTCGTGTTTCGTCGCGCAACTGCCCGTGCTGGGCATCTGGGAAGCAGTGCTTGCCCCGGTGTGCGACGCCTATTTCGCGGCGGGCGCGCGCGCATCGATGCAGGCGTGGGCGGCCCATGCCGGCGCTGCGGCAATCGATTGGGCGCCGCCGATCGCGAACATCAACTCTCCCGACGATCTTTCGGGCCTTACCGGGTTTTTTCCTTAGTTCCGCTTCTCATTCGCATGGGCTAGTGAAAGCGTAATTTTCTGTCGGCTAGCGGCCGGCGGCAGGGGGACGGATGGAAAGCCTGTTTGCAGCCTTCTGGAGCGGCAATTACTCGCCGCACGGCTATTGCCTCTTGTGGCAGCCGCAGTTGCTGTGGACCCATGTCATCGCCGACACGCTGATCGCGCTGGCCTATTTCTCCATTCCGATCGCGCTGGTGGCGCTGGTGCGCAGTCGCAGGGATCTTGCCTTCGGCTGGGTGTTCTGGTGCTTCGCGCTGTTCATCCTCGCCTGCGGGATGACCCATGTGATGGGCGTGGTCACCTTGTTCTATCCGCTCTACGGGCTGGAGGCGGTGATCAAGCTGGCCACGGCGGTCGCATCGGTGACGACGGCGGCGCTGCTCTGGCCGTTGCTGCCGCTGCTGGTGCGCATCCCCTCGTCGGAAAAGCTCAAGGAAGCCAATGGCGAGCTCGCCGCGATGGTCGCCGAGCGCGACGCCGCCCTTGCCGAGCTCAAGACCGAGGTGGCCCAGCGCGAGAATGTCGAAGCGGCGCTGCTGCAGGCGCAGAAGCTGGAGGCGGTAGGGCAGCTCACTGGTGGAATAGCGCATGATTTCAATAACCTGCTGCAGGCGATCGCGGGAAATCTGGAGCTGGTCGCCCGCAAGCCCGACGATGCCGATCGCGTCATCCGCTGGACGTCCAGCGCGCTCGATGCGGTAGAGCGCGGGCGCCAGCTCACCGGCCAGCTTCTCGCCTTTTCGAGCAAGCAGCGGCTGGACGTGAAGTCGGTGCGGCTGGCGGAACTGATCGACGGCATGGCGGGACTGGTCGAGCGCGCCGTCGCGCCGCTCAGCCGCGTCCGCATCGACCGGATCGACCCGGTGTGGAACGTCCAGACCGATGCGTTGCAGCTCGAGCTGGCGGTACTGAACCTTGCGTTCAACGCCCGCGATGCGATGCCGGAAGGCGGCGTGCTGACGATTTCGGCGGAGCTGCGCAGCGGCAAGGTCGCACCCGAGCTCCCGATGGGCGACTATGTGGCGCTGCGGGTCGCCGACACGGGCCTGGGCATGCCGCCGGAGGTGGCGGCGCGCGCGGTGGAGCCGTTCTTCTCCACCAAGGGCGTCGGCCGGGGCACCGGCATGGGGCTTTCGATGGCGTTCGGCGTGCTGCGCCAATCGGGCGGCACCTTGCTGATCGACAGCACACCCGGCCAGGGCACCGAGATCACCCTGCTGCTGCCGCTCGCGACGATGGAGCCGCGCCGCGACGTGCAGGACGATGCCGCTCGTGACGAACGCGTCAGCCTGGCGGGCAAGACGATCGCGCTGGTGGATGACGATCCCCATGTCCGCGCGTCGCTCGCCGAAATGCTGCGGACCGCGGGCGCGACGGTGGAGGAAGCCGCCGACGGGAGCGCCGGCGTGGCGCTGGTGCAGACCAGGCGCTTCGACGCGCTGGTCGTCGATTTCGCCATGCCCGAGCTGAGCGGCAGCGAAGTCGCGACCCAGGTCGCGGCCTCCGATCCGCAGCTGCCGGTGATCCTCATCACCGGCTTCGCGGATTCGAACAAGCTGGACGCGATCGCCACGCCCAACGTCACCGTGCTGCGCAAGCCGTTCGAATCGCAGGAACTGCTGCGCAGGATCCGCGCGGTCGCCCGCCGCTGAGCGCGCTCAGGGCAGGGCGGCGCGTAGTTCCTCGATCCAGGCGGTCGCGACGCTGTCCGACGGCGCGCGCCAGTCCCCGCGGGGGCTGAGCGCGGCAGCGCCCGAAACCTTCGGCCCGTTGGGAAGCGCCGAGCGCTTGAACTGGCTGATCTGGAAGAAGCGGAACAGGAAGGTTTCCAGCCACTTCGCAATCGTCTCCAGCGCGTACGCGTTGCGCCCTTCCGCCGGGAAGCCGATCGGCCACAGCCCCGCCTCGGCATCCTTCCACGCGTGCCAGGCGAGGAACGCCACCTTGGACGGCTTGAGCCCGAAGCGCGCGATGTGGTGCAGGAAGAAATCGTGCAGTTCGTACGGGCCGATCCGGTCCTGCGTGCTCTGCATCTTGCCGTCGGCATCGGCCGGGACGAGTTCGGGCGAAATCTCGGTATCGAGGATCGAGAGCAGCACCGTCGCGGCCTCGCCGTCGAACTGCCCGCTCTCCAAGCTCCAGCGGATCAGATACTGGATCAGCGTCTTCGGCACACCGGCATTGACGCCGTAATGGCTCATCTGGTCGCCGACGCCGTAGGTGGACCAGCCCAGCGCGAGCTCCGAAAGATCGCCGGTGCCGAGCACGAAGCCGCTGTTGCGATTGGCCAGGCGGAACAGGTAATCGGTGCGCAGGCCCGCCTGGACGTTCTCGAACGTCACGTCATACACCGGCTCGCCGCTGGCGAACGGGTGACCGATATCGGCGAGCATCTGCCGCGCGGTCGGCCGAATGTCGATCTCGGCGGCGGTGATGCCGATCGCGCGCATCAGCGCCCAGGCGTTGGACCTGGTGCCCTCGCTCGTCGCGAAGCCGGGCATGGTGTAGCCGAGAATGTCGGTGCGCGGACGGCCCAGCCGGTCCATCGCCTTGGCGGCGACGATCAGCGCATGGGTGGAATCGAGCCCGCCCGAGATGCCGATGACGAGCGTCTTGCTCTTGGTCGAGGCGAGGCGCTGGCGCAGGCCTTCCACCTGGATGTTGAACGCCTCGTAGCAATCCTCTTCCAGCGCTGCCGGCGTATTGGGCACGAAGGGGAAGCGGCGCAGCGGCCGCATCAGGCCGCGATCGGCGAAATCGGGCTGGTGCGCAAAGGCAATCCGGCGAAAGCGCGTCTCGGGCATGCCGGCGTTGCGGGCATTGTCGTTGAACGTGCCGTCGCGCATCCGCTCCAGCCGCAGCCGCTCGAGGTCGAGATCGGCATAGGTGATCGCGTCGGCCAGCTCGAAGCGCTGCGAGCCGGCCAGCTTCTCGCCGAACTCATAGATCAGGCCCTGGCCGTCCCAGGCGAGATCGGTGGTGCTCTCGCCGGGCCCGGAAGCGGAATAGAGATAGGCCGAGATCGTCCGCGAACTCTGCGACGCGCAAAGCAGTTCGCGCTCGCGGCCCTTGCCGATCACGATGTTCGAGGCGGAAAGGTTGCACAGCACCAGCGCGCCGGCCATCGCCCCTTCGGTGGAGGGGGGCTGCGGTGCCCAGTAATCCTCACAGATCTCGATATGGAAGACAAAGTCCGCCAGGTCCTCGGCGGCGAACAGCAGATCGGGGCCGAAGGGCACCGTCTGCCCGGCAACCGTGATGCTGAGATCGCGCAGGCCCGAACCCGAAGCGAACCAGCGCTTCTCGTAATATTCGCGGTAATTGGGCAGATAGGTCTTCGGCACTACGCCCAGAATGCGGCCGCGGGCGATGGCGACGGCGCAGTTGTAGAGCCTTCCGTTCCGTTGCAGCGCGGCGCCGACCAGCAGCACCGGCTTCAGGTCGCGGCTCGCCTCGACGATGGCGGCGATGCCCGCCAGCGTGGAGGCCAGGATCGCATCCTGCAGGTGCAGGTCGTCGATCGCGTAGCTGGTGACGTTGAGTTCCGGGAAGACCAGGATGTCCGCGCCGGCGGCATCGCCCTGGCGTGCCAGCGCGATCGTCGCGCGGGCATTGGCGGCGGGATCGGCGACGGTGCCGACGGGCGTGCAGACGCCCGCACGGATCATGCCGTGGCGATGGAGGGCGAAGAACGGGTGTGGATCGGCCATGCCTGTTCCTATGTCGAGGACCATGGCCTGCCAACCCCGAGAGGGCCCGATGTATCCGGGGAAACCGTCAAGCTCCTCCTCCTGGACGGAGGGGCGGGGTGGCGGGATCCGGGATCTCCGCCCGTGTCGGTGCGCTACGGCCACACCCCAACCCAGCGTCAGGTCGGTCATGCCCCCGGCATGACCTGAACCGCGCGGGGCGCGGTCCACCTGACGCTCCCAGGAGGGGCGGACTAAGGCGCGTTTACGCCTTGGTCGCGTAGATCAGGCGGCCGGGGCCGAGGCGGTCGAACACCTTGGCCAGCTGCCGTTCGCCGACCGCGAAGCAGCCCTGGCTGCGGCCCAGCTTGCCGTGCTTGGAAACCATGTCCGGGTTGGCGTACCAGGCCGAGTGGACCACGATGGCGCGGGCAAGCGCGTTGTTGTTGGTGGGATCCAGTCCGATCAGGCGCTGCGAATCCCCATGCTTGCCGACATAATAATCGGCGGTGAGGAACGCGCCCTCGCAGGTCGCCTCCGAGTTGATCTGGTTCGAGAAGCGCTGGAGCACGCCCGTATGCCCGGGATCGGAGCCGATGCCGTGCGCGACGAGCAGCGGCTCGACTTCGCCGGTGCCCATGTTGACCAGGAAGAAGCGCGGCTGCGACGAGGGCAGCGAGAAGTCGGCGATGGCGATCCGGTCATGCGTGTCGACATGCATGGAGTGGCGATCCAGCGCCGCAGTCGCGCGCTTGAACAGTTCGGGTCGGATGCCTGCCGGCACGATCCGCGCCTGGGCGGCAACCTTCGGTGCCGGGGTCAGCGAGGCGACCGGGGCAGGCTGAATGCGCGGTGGCGGCGGCGCGGCGGCCAGCGTGGTCCCGATCGTGCGTGAGGCGCAGGCCGAAACGGCCGCGCCACTCGCCATTACCAGCGCCGATTTAAGCAAAGCTCGACGCGATTGTACCGAAGCGTTCGAATCCATGATCTTTGTTCTGCGCCCGCAAATTTCTGTCATTGCCCGGAAACCGTATAGCAGAAGCAGCGTTAACGATGGTCCCGGTTCTGCCCGGTTATGGTGCGTTTCGGCGCACCTGCTGCCCGGTTCGCCGAGGTGTCATGTCGTTTCGGGACGGGCGGTCTTCACGATTGCGAATCGCGGGGGCGGTGCAGGGCACATCCTTTGCTTCTCTGCCATGCGGAAAAATTTGGTGTCGCGCGCGGCGTGCGAAGCGCTAGAGGCGCGCGCATGACCATGTCCTATGAACAGGCCGTCGCGGCGCTGATCGAGGCCGGCAGGCGCCTCGACGCGCGCGGCTGGGCGCCTGCCACGTCCGGCAACTATTCGGCGCGGCTGGACGATGGCAGCATCGCGCTGACCGTCTCGGGCCGGCACAAGGGGCGGCTGGCCGGCGACGGCATCATGCGGGTGGACCTGGACGGGCAACCGCTCACCGCGGGCAAGCCTTCGGCCGAAACCGACCTCCATCTGGCGATCTACCGCCTGTTCCCGGAAGTGGGGGCGGTGCTGCATGGCCATTCGCCGCAGGCGGTGGGGCTCAGCCGCGCGACCGATGCCGCCGCCTGGACGCTGGCCGGGCACGAGATGCTCAAGGCCTATCCCGGCCACGCGACGCATCAAGCCGAAGTGCAACTGCCGATCGTCGAGAACAGCCAGGACATGGCGGTCATCGAAGCCGCGATCCGCCCGGCGCTGCTGGCGCCCGGGGCCATTCCGGCGTATCTGATCCGCAGCCACGGGCTCTATGCCTGGGGCAAGGATGTGGACGAGGCCGAGCGCGTGCTGGAGGCGACCGAATGGATGATCGCCGCCGAGCTCGCCGAAGCCGGTTTCAGGCAGGCATGGGCACGATGAGCAGACTTCGTATCTTCGCCGAGAACGGCGCGACGCCGCTGCTCGAAACCGCCGACCCGATCACGATCGCCGAGGAGCTGGCGATGCGCGGCGTGCGCTTCGAACGCTGGCCGTCGCGTGCGATCGCCGCCGATGCCGATCAGGACGCCGTGCTTGCCGCCTTCGCGCCGGAAGTGGCGCGGCTGAAGGCCGAGCAGGGCTATGGCTCGGTCGACGTGATCCGGATGGTCCCCGATCATCCCGAAAAGGAGGCGCTGCGAACCAAATTCCTGTCGGAACATCGCCATGCCGAGGATGAGGTGCGCTTCTTCGTAGAAGGGGAGGGGCTCTTCACACTGCATCTTAATGATCGCGTCTATGCTGTTCTTTGTTGTGCAGGCGACCTGATCTCGGTGCCGGCCGGCACGCCCCACTGGTTCGACATGGGGCCGCGCCCGCGCTTCACCGCGATTCGGCTCTTCACCAACCCGGACGGCTGGATCGCGCAGTTCACCGGCGACACCATCGCCGATCGCTTTCCGCGCCACGAGCCCGTCACCGCCTGACGCGGCGCACCGAGAGACACCATGACCCAGCCCAAGGCCGTCCTGCTCGACATCGAGGGGACCACAAGCAGCATCGCGTTCGTGGCTGATGTGCTTTTTCCTTATGCAGCCAATCACTTGGCTGACTATATTGCGGATCATTCGGAGGCGGTGGCGCCGATCCTCGCCGATGTGCCGGGCGAGGACAAGGTGGCGACATTGCTCGACTGGATCGCCGAGGATCGCAAGGCCACCCCGCTCAAGACGCTGCAGGGGCTCGTGTGGGCGCGGGGCTATGCGGATGGTACGCTGCAGGGCCATGTCTATCCCGACACGCCGGAGGCGCTGCATCGCTGGTATACCGCCGGGGTGGCGATCTACATCTATTCCTCGGGATCGGTGGCGGCGCAGAAGCTGATCTTCGGCCACTCGGTGGCCGGCGACCTTACCCCGATGCTCTCCGGCTATTTCGACACCACCACGGGTCCGAAGCGCGAAGCTGACAGCTATGCCAAGATATCGGCCGCAACCGGTTTCGATGCCAAGGAAATCCTGTTCGTATCGGATGTCCGGGCAGAGGTTGATGCGGCGCGCGCGGCAGGGCTGGGCGCCCTGCTGATCGATCGCAAGGGCGGACCTGCCGACATTCACTCGCTCGCGGAGATTCGCCTGTGATCCTCGAAGGCCGGCCCACCCGCTCGATCGCCCGTACCGCCGATGGGCAGGGGATCCGCATTCTCGACCAGCGGCAGCTTCCGTGGGAAATCCGCTGGGTCGAACTGCGCGATCTGGATGCCGCAGCGGTCGCCATTCGCGAGATGTGGACCCGCGGTGCGCCGATGATCGGCGCGACGGCTGCCTATGGGCTCGCCATGGCGCTGGCGGCGGATGCGGGCGATGCGGCGCTCGATGCGGCCTATGCGACGCTGCTCGAGACCCGGCCCACCGCGATCAACCTGCGCTGGGCGCTCGATCAGGTGCGCGCTGCCGTCCAGGACCTGCCGGAGGCGTCGCGTGCCGACGCTGCCTTCGCCCGCGCCGATGCGATCTGCGACGAGGATGCGGCGCTCTGCCGTGCGATCGGCGAGCATGGCCTGGCGTTGCTGCGCGACCTGCACGCGCAAAACCCGGGGCGGCCGCTCAACATCCTCACCCACTGCAACGCCGGCTGGCTGGCGACGGTGGACTATGGCACCGCCACCGCACCCATCTACCTCGCCCATGACGGGGGCATTCCGATCCACGTCTGGGTAGACGAGACCCGCCCCCGCAACCAGGGCGCCCTCCTAACCGCGTTCGAACTGCGCAACCACGGCGTGCCGCACACCGTGATAGCCGACAATGCCGGCGGGTTGTTGATGATGCAGGGCCAGGTGGACGCGGTGATCGTCGGGACCGACCGGGTGACCGCCAATGGCGACGTCTGCAACAAGATTGGCACCTATCTCAAGGCGCTGGCGGCGCGCGACAATGGCGTGCCCTTCTATGTCGCGCTGCCCAACACGACCTTCGATCCGGCGACCACGAGCGGCGCCGACATCCCGATCGAGGCGCGCGCGGCCGAGGAAGTGACGCGGCTGACGGGGCCGGACGAGACCGGCCGCCTCGCGACGATCCGAGTGACGGATTCGCCCGCGCTCAACCCCGCGTTCGACGTGACGCCGGCGCGGCTGGTCACGGGCTACATCACCGAGCGCGGGGTGCTCGACTGCATCTGAAGCGTCAGGCCACGCGCTCGCGCCACGCCTTCACCCGCACGATTGCCTCGTCGAGCACCGCGTCTTCCTTGACGAAGCAGAAGCGGACCACGTTGGTCACCGGGTCCTCGGCGTAGAAGGCGGACACGGGGATCGTCGCGACCTTCGCTTCATCCACCAGACGCTCGCTGAAGGTGACGTCGTCCATCGCCAGGCCCGAAGCGGCGAGGTCGACCGAGAGGAAGTAGGTGGCGGCGCTCGGCAGTACCGCGAAGCCTGCGGCGCGCAGGCCGGTGGCGAGCCGGTCGCGGCCTGCCTGGAAGCGGTGACGGGCGTCCTGCACCCAGCCATCCTGCGTCGCCAGTCCCTCGGCCACCGCCCATTGCAGGTTGGGCGGGGTGGTGAAAGTAAGGAACTGGTGTGCCTTGGCCACTACGCGGGCGATGGCCGGCGCCGCGCACATCCAGCCGACCTTGAAACCGGTGAGCGCGAAGATCTTGCCTGCGCTGCCGATCTTGACGGTGCGCTCGCGCATGCCGGGGAAGCCGATCAGCGGCAGATGGCGCAAACCGTCGAAGGTGACATGCTCCCAAACCTCGTCGCAGATGGCGACGAGGTCGTGCGCCACGCAGAAATCGGCGAGCATCGCGAGATCCTCGGCGCTGGTCATCGTGGCGGCGGGGTTGAGCGGGTTGTTGAGCAGGATCAGCCGGATCTTCGCCGTCACCGCCGCCTCCAGCGCGGCGCGCTCGATCCGCCATTCGGGCGGGCTGAGCCGGACGAAGCGCGGTATGCCGCCTGCGCGGCGGATCAGCGGTACATAGGCGTCGTAGAGCGGCTGGAAGCACAGCACTTCGTCGCCAGGCTCGATCAGCGCGAGCAGCGTCGCGGCAAGCGCTTCGGTGGCGCCCGAGGTGACGATCACTTCCTCGGCGGCGAGGTTCAGTCCTTGGTGCCGGGCATAATGGTCCGCCACCGCCTGGCGGAGCTCCGGCAGGCCTGCCATCGGCGGATATTGGTTCGACTTTTGCAGCACGGCATCCGCTGCTGCCGCAAGCACTGCCTCCGGCCCGCGGCCGTCGGCAAAACCCTGGCCGAGGTTGATCGCGCCGTTCGCCCGCGCGCGCGCGGACATGGCTTCGAAGATGGTGGTGCCCATCGAAGAATAGATCGGGTTCATCGCATACCGCTAATGCGGAGGATGGATGCGCCTTGCAAGCCAAGGGGCAATCGCCGCATGGTGAGGGCGGTTGATGACCGCGTGTGTCGAAGGAAGAAGATGAGCAAGAAACCGCCTGTGCCCGCTGAATCGCAGTCGCCCTATCCCATTGCCGAAGCGCCGCATGGAGGGGAAGGGGAGGCTCTGGCCGTCGCCAAGGAGATGGCCGACGCCGCGCGGCGGCGCGGGCCGAGCACGCGCCAGATCGGCATGGGCGCCGCGATCGGCATCGGCTCGGCGGCGATCGTCGCGGGGCTGCTTTACTGGAAGGGCGGTCGCAAGGACCGCAAGTAACCTGTCGATCCGGTCTGGCAGCGTGGGGCGGCGAGACCGCTGCCACGCTGGCTGTTCCGCGCCGCGCGGCAGAAGCGCGGTGCGATGGCGCGCAGAACGTCTGCGCCGCTACGTACAACCCCCTTCGTTATCGTCTTAGCGCGAAGGTCTACCGGACATCGGCGCCCCTTGATGCCGCCGGTTGCATGCTGAAGCTGGTGTTTTCCCGTAGCCCTTTACGCGGTTCTACGGGGGATTTGTTTCTGCGCCCGGTGACCGATCGGTAAGAGATCGTTCCTATAATGCGATGAACCACAGACCGGGAACGGGATTGGGAATACGCATGAGTCATCGGTTTCTTGCCATTGCCAGCAGCTCGGCGGCTCTTTCCGCCGCCATGGTCCTGCGGCTGGCAGCAGTCCCGGGACGCGCGTGATCCTTTCCCTTCCCTTCATTTCGGCGATCGGTTCGGCCCCAGCGCAGGCCGCGATCGACACCAGCACGTTCGGGCGCGCCAAAAGGTATCGGAAAGACCAGCAATGATTGCATCGATGAAAATTCCGAGGAAGCTCGCACTGTCGTTCCTGCTGATCTGCGCGTCGGCGGCGATCGTGATGCTCGTGTTCTTCATGAACATCTCGATGATCCGTTCGGTGACCGATCAGAACAATCTCAGCCAGCAGATCCACTCGAAGACGCTGACGCTCGAAACGGCGCTGCTGCGCCAGAACAGCCAGCTGCGCGGCTTCCTGGTCACCGCCGATCCGACCTACCTGAAGTCGTATGACGAAGGTCGCACGGAATATGACGAGACCTCTGCCGAGCTCGAGAAGCTGCTGGTCGATCCCGCGCTGCTCGACGCGCTGCGCAAGTCGCGCGCTGAGACGCTGTCCTGGCGCGAGAAGTGGGGCGACCGCCTGATTGCCGACGTGAAGGCGGGCCGGCGCGAGGAAGCACAGGCGCAGGTTCGCGGCGCCGGCAAGGCAGTGCTCGTCTCCGCCGCCGTGCTGCCGCTGCGCTCGATCAAGGACGCCCAGGCCGAAGCCATCGAAAAGAACGGCACCCGCCAGGAAAGCGCCATCAGCACGGCAACCACCGTGCTGATCATCGGCGCGATCGCGCTGATCGGCATTGCCATCGGTCTCGCCGTCATGCTCAGCAGCATCATCGCGCGTCCGATCAGCCAGCTGACCCGCACCATGGCGGATCTGGCTGCCGGCCGGAATCATGTCGAAGTGCCGGCGACGACCCGCGGCGACGAACTGGGCGACATGGCCCGTGCCGTGCTGGTGTTCCGTGACGCCGCACTCGCGAAGGAAGCCTCGGACGCCGCCAACGCCAAGGCCGAGGCGACGCAGAAGATGGTCGTCGAGACCGTCTCCTCGCACCTCGCCGAACTGGCGCAGGGCAATCTGACCGCGCAGATCAACGCCGAATTCCCGGGCGAATACAGCGTCGTCAAGACCAACTTCAACAACGCTCTGTCGAGCCTGCGCGAGCTGATCGCGTCGGTGATCGAGGCGACCACGTCGATCCGCACCGGCTCCAACGAGATCGCGCAGGCGAGCGAGGATCTCGCGCGCCGCACCGAAGCCAACGCGGCCAGCCTGGAAGAGACGGCTGCCGCCGTCACCCAGATGGACCAGCGCCTGAAGGCCACTGCCGCCGCTGCCGGCCGCACGGTGGAGCGCGCCGACGGCACGATGGCCACGGTCGATAACGGCCGCAGCACCGCGGACGAAGCAGTGCAGGCGATGACCCGCGTTTCGGACAGCGCCAAGGGCATCGACAGCGTCATCGAAGGCCTCGACAAGATCGCGTTCCAGACCCGCGTTCTCGCGATGAATGCGGCGGTGGAAGCAGGTCGTGCAGGTGAAGCGGGCCGCGGCTTCGCGGTCGTTGCCGACCTCGTCTCGGCGCTGGCGATGCGCGCTGAAGAGGAAGCCGGCCGCGCTCGCGACCAGCTCACCGCGACGCAGAGCGACATCGTTACCGCGGTGCAGGCCGTGCAGCGTGTCGATGGTGCGCTGGCGGATATCTCCACCGGCGTGGGCGAAGTGCACCAGCTGCTCGGCAACATGGCATCGGACAACAGCGCACAGTCGACCGCCGTCACCGAGATCAGCGCCGCGCTCGGCTCGATGGACCAGTCGACCCAGCAGAATGCCGCGATGGTGGAAGAAACCTCGGCCGCGGCCCGCAACCTGGCGAGCGAAGTCAGCGTCCTTTCGGAGCAGGCCAGCCGCTTCAATGTGGGCAGCGGCGGCGGCATGCCGATGGCGACCTCGCGCGTGGCCCCGGCCCGGTTCAATGGCGGCAGCGTGAAGCCGCTTCCGGCCGCCGCGGTCTCGGCGTTGGTGCGCAGCAACGGCGGCGCCGACGACGACTGGCAGAGCTTCTGATCCCAGAAGTGCCCGATACCCCGGCATGGCCGTTCGATCCGATTGCGAATCGAACGGCCCCCGGCGACAAGATCCGACGCGGCGGTTTCTGCCCGGGAAAATGGTAATGAACATGATCGCTCCCCGGACGGGTATTGCGGAGATCTCGCGCATGGCGCGGGTCGCCATCGACCTCGGATCACCCTTCATCGGCGCGGTGCTTGCCGCAGGCCTGCGGCAGCTGGGCCGCGGCCCCCACTGCCAGGCGGTGATCACGCATTGGGAAGGCGATCCTGCTTCGGCAGCGCTGGCGATGCGCTTCAATGCCGCGCTCCACTTCCTCGCCCGCCGCGGCAATCCGCCGGCACTGGCCGCGCTCTACCGCCACGAGCATGACGATTTCGACGGCGCGATCGGCGAGGCGCTGGCGGCCCAGGACGATCTGATCGCCGGCTTCCTTCGCCGTACGCCGCAGACCAACGAAGTCGGCCGCTCCGGCGTGATGGTCGCCGCGCTGATGCAGGTCCGCCGACGCTTCGGGCTGCCGTTCGAGCTGCTCGAGATCGGGTCCAGCTGCGGCCTCAATCTCAACCTCGGGCGTTACGGCTTCGATCTTGGCGGCGTGCTCGCTGGCGACCGGCACTCACCAGTGCAGGTGGCGCCCGAGTGGCATGGCCCGGCGCCCCTGCCTGCGCCGCTGGAGGTGATTTCCGCGCGCGGTGTCGATCTCAACCCGCTCAGCGCCGATGATCCCGCGACCTGCGAACGGCTGATGGCCTATATCTTCGCCGACCAGCCGCTGCGGCTGCACCGGCTGGAGGAGGCGCTGGGGATGGCGCGCCGCCACCCGCCGCAGGTGGAGCAGGGCGATGCATCGGAATGGCTGGCCCACCAGCTTGCCCAGCCGCAGCAGGAGGGCGTCTGCCGCGTCATCATGCATTCGATGGTGCTGCAATATCTGCCGCCCCGCAACCGCGCGGCGGTGGTGGCGATGATCCACGATGCCGGGCAATATGCCACGCCGGATCGGCCGCTCGCCTGGGTCGGCTTCGAATGGACCGAAACGCGCAGCGAAGTCCGCCTGTCGCTCAGCTGGTTCCCCGGCGGGGAAGAGCGCCGCATCCTGGCGACATGCCATCCCTACGGCAATTCGGTGCACTGGCGCGGCTAGACCTGCACCGCCTGTTCGGTCCGCCCCGCATCGCCGAACACCCGCAGATAGCGTGCGATCTCGGCCGGTTCGCCGGTCGCCTTGGCCGGATTGTCGGAGAGCTTGACCGCGGGCCGGCCGTTCGCCGCCACCACCTTGCAGACCAGCGAGATCGGCTCCAGCCCGGCTTCGCCATCGGGATCGCAGCCGCGGAAATCGTTGGTGAGGTTGGTGCCCCAGCCGAAGCTCATCCGCACCCGCCCGTTGAAATGGCGATAGCTAGCCTCGATCGATTCGACGTCCATGCCGTCGGAAAAGATCAGCAACTTCTCGCGCGGGTCGCGGCCATGGTCCTGCCACCAGCGCAGGATCTGCTCGCCGCCAGGGATGGGTGGCGCGCTGTCCGGCCGAAAGCCGGTCCAGTCCGCAACCCAGTCCGGCGCGCGGGCAAGGAACGAGGTGGTACCGAACGCATCGGGCAGCGCGATCAGCAGGTTGCCGCCATAATGCGCGCGCCACTGCTCGAGCACGCGATAGGGCGCATCCGCCAGGCTGGCATCGTCGGGGGAGAGCGCGGCTTCCACCATCGGCAGTTCGTGGGCATTGGTGCCGATCGCCTCCAGATCCGCATCCATCGCCAACAGCACATTCGACGTGCCGATGAAGCGCTGGCCCAGGCCTTCCTTCAGCGCCTCGACGCACCAGCGCTGCCACAGGAAGCCGTGACGGCGGCGGGTGCCGAAGTCCGACAGCACCAGATCGGGCAGTCCGCGCAGCCGCTCGACCTTGTCCCACAGCTTGGCCTTGGCACGAGCATAGAGCACGTCCAGCGCGAACCGGTCGCGCCCGCGCATCGCCGCGCGCGAACGGAGTTCGTTGACGATGGTCAGCGCCGGGATTTCCCACATGGTCGTGTGGGTCCAGGGGCCGTGGAAATGGAGCACGAACTGGCCGTCGCGGCGCTCCAGCTCATAGGGCGGCAATTGGAAATCGGCGAGCCAGGCGATGAAGTCCGGCGCGAACATCTGGGTCTTGCCGTAGAAGCTGTTGCCGGCCAGCCAGATCAGCTCCTTCTTGGCGAAGCGCAGGGAGCGCGCATGATCGAGCTGCGCGCGCAGTTCGCCCTCGTCGATCACGTCCGCCAGCCGAACCGACTTCGTCCGGTTGATCAGCGAGAAGGTGACCTGCGTCTCGGGATGGAGCCGCCGGATCATCTGCAGCATCAGCAGCTTGTAGAAATCCGTATCGAGCAGGCTGCGGACGATCGGATCGAGCCGGAAATTATGATTGTAGGTCCGGCTGGCGATATCGGTGAAGGTCATGGGCGTGCTCTTATTCCCAGCCGCCGCCGAGCGCGAGAAAGATCGCGATCTGGTCGTCAGGCAGGCGGGCCTGGGCGCTGGCATAGCTCGCCTCCGCCTGGGCGAGGCTGCTCTGCGCCTGGAGCAGCGCCAGGAAATCGCTGCGGCCGAAGCGGAACAGCCTGCCGGCCTGGTCCGCAGCCAGCGCCGCGCTGTCGCGTGCCTGACGGAGCGCTTCGGCCTGATCGCGGTCTCGCGCATAGGTTTCAAGCGCGGTCTCGGTATCGCGCAGCGCGCCGAGCACCGTCGAATCGAACCTCGCGATGTCGGCATCCACCTGTGCGCCGGCCGCATCGATCCGGGCTCGTACGGCGGGGCGGTTCGGGAAGCTCCAACTGATCAGCGGGCCGAGGCTGAAGCCGAACGAGCTGGGGCTGCCCAGCTTGTCGAGCGCGCCGCTGAGCCCGGCCGAGCCGCCCAGGCTGATCTGCGGATAGAGGTCCGCGGTGGCGACCCCGATTCGGGCGGTGTCGCCGGCGATCACGCGTTCGGCCTGGCGGATGTCCGGCCGGCGGCGGATCAGTGCGGCACCGTCGCCCACCGGCATCGGGCGGGGCAGGATGGGAAGTGCCGCGCAGCTTTCGATTTCGCGCGGATACTCGGCGGCGGGGCGGCCGAGCAGCGCGGCAAGCGTGTAGAGCCCGGCCCGGCGCTGGGCAGCGAAGAGCGGCAGGTTCGCCTCGCTTGTCTGCACCGCGGCCTGGGCGCGGCTGACGTCGAAGGCAGTGCCGCGCCCGGCACGCTGCAGCCGCTGGGTGGCGCCGAAGGTCTGGCGCTGGAGCGTCACGATCCGCTGGGTGGCAGCGAGGCGGAAATTGGCGGCGCACACATCGGCATAAGCGCGCGCGGTGGCGGCCGCGACGCTGATGCGGACGGCGTCGCGGGCGGCGGCTACGGCGTCGCGGTCCGCCAGGCTCGCCTCGATCGCGCGAGCGATCTTGCCGCGCACGTCGAGCGGATAGCCGACCGAGATGCCCAGATTGTAGCCGAGCGTGCCGGGCAAGGCGGCCCCGGTGCCTGCGGGGCGGGCCAGCGTGCTGCCGCCGGACAGATCGGTCGTCAGCTGACGCGAGGCCTCGGCCTGGCGGACGACGGCCTCGGCGCGGCGAAGATTGGCATCGGCGGCCCGCAGGTCGGCATTGGCGGCGAGCGCCTGCTCGACCAGCGTGTCGAGCCGCGGATCGGCATAGAGGCGCCACCAATGGTCCGGCAGCGGCGCGTCGGAAAAGGCGGGATTCTGCGCGGACAGGAAGCTGCCGGTGGCCGACGGCGCGCTCGCCGGGCCGCTGACCGGCGGGTGATAGTCCGGGCCGGCGCGGGTGCAGCCGGCGACGAGCGCAAGCGCGGCGAGGAGCGGGAGGCGGCGCATGATCAGCGGGCCTTGGCAGACGGGGTTGGCGCCGGGGCCGTGACGGGCGTCGACGACGGCGTGGCCACCGGGCGGGCTGCGGCCGGTTGCGCGGCGGCGTTCGGCTGCACCGTCACCGTCGCGGTACGCCCGGCGATCAGGCGGATGTCGGGCGGCACCCGGGTCAACTTCACGCGGACCGGAATGCGCTGGGCGAGGCGTACCCAGGTGAAGGTCGGGTCGACATTCGGCAGCAGGTTTCCGGCGTTGCTCCGCGTGGTGTCGTTGATGCCCGCCGCGATGCTCTCGACGACGCCCTGGAGCATGCGGGGCTCGCCCATCAGTTCCACCGTCACCGGCGCGCCGATCCGGATGCTGGGGAGCTTGGTTTCCTCGAAATAGCCCTCCACGCGAATGCTGTCCGCGTCGACCAGCGCCATCGCCTGCTGGCCCGCCGCGACATAGTCGCCTGGATGCAGATCGAGGTTGGTCACCGTGCCGTTGACCGACGCCTTCACCCGGGTGCGCGAGACGTTCAGCTCGGCGCTCTGCACCGAGGTGAGGGCCTGGGCGAGCGCCGCCTGTGCGGTGGCCACGCGCGCGACATTCTGCTCGTGCGTCTCCGCGGCGACGAGGTTGCCGAGCGCGAGATCGCGTCGCGCTTCGCGCTGCGCCTGGGTCAGCGTGGCACGGGCGCTTTCCACGCCGGCGCGGGCCTGGGCGAGCGCCAGCGAGTAGCGCGGCTGGTCAATCACGAAGAGCAGGTCGCCCGCCTTTACCTGCTGGTTGTCGTGGACCGCCACCGCCGTCACCAGGCCGCCGATGTCGGGCGTCACCCGCACCACGTCCGCCCGAACGCGGCCGTCCCGCGTCCACGGGCTGCGCGCGTAATGCTGCCACAACCACATCGCGACGAAAGCGGCGGCGACCACGATCAGGATCGTCGCGGCGCTGCGGCCAAGGGCGGGGAGGTAGCGTTTCATGGGTGGAATCCGATCGAGGGGGTGGCCCAGGCGAGCAAGCCCAGCAGGAGGATGAACAGGCAGAGATCGACCAGGGCGCGATAGGCGACGAAGCGGTAGAGGCCGAAGGCGTTGAGCAGCCGCGCGAGCGCGATGGTCAGCAGCATGGCGATCACGCCCAGCAGCAGCATCGTCGGCACATAGACGCCGTCGATGGCGACTTCCCCGGTCATACCACGGCCTCCGGCGCCGGATCGGCATTGGGGAAGAGGTTGCGGCGCAACCCCAGCAGGCCGAGCGCGCCGGTGCGACGCACGGCCGCGTCGTCGTCCCGCGCGATGGCGTGCAAAGCGTGGTCGATATGGGCGAGCAGGACGGGGTCGTCGGGCTTCTCGGCGTCCGGTTCGAGGCGGCGGTAATAGTCGCCCACGTCGCGCAACACGTCGGTGAGCGGGGCGGCACGCTCGGGCGGGAGTTCGAGGCGCAACGCCCGCAATTCGCCGATCGCGACGCCGGTGCGCAGGTCGCGCAGCGCGTCGTAGAGCGGCTTGCCCGGCGCGCGCCCGGCCAGGGCCAGGCGTGGCGCGAGCAGCGCGATCCGGTCCAGCATGCGGTTGATCCAGCCGCGGACGTCGGGCGGGGTCATCAGGTTGCTCCTTTCGGCAATATCGGCCCAGCCCGCGCGGACGGTCCGGCGAATCGCCTGTTCGATGCCTGCCGACTGCAGCAGCCGCGCCATCAGGATCGCGAAGGCCACCCCCATCAGCTGTGCGATCGCGCCGTTGACGAAGCTGGCGAAGGCACTGGTGTAGCGGGCCGAAATCAGCAGCGGACTGCCGAGACCGAGCAGGGTCGGCAGCGCCAGCCCCATCCATTTCGGCGAGTGCATCATCGCGCCGAGGATCAGCAGCGGCGGCGCCATCGCTGCGGCGAGCTGGCCGAACCCGTCGAGCCGCGGCATGATCGCATAGCCATAGATCGCGCCCAGGATCGTTGCCACCAGCGTACCCCAGAAGAAGGAGCGCAGCGGCAGCAGTGGATCGGGGGCGGCGGCGAACAAGGCGAGGAACACTCCGGCCAGCATCACTGCCGTCGAGCCGTCGGCCCAGCCGCTGGCGATCCAGATCGCCGAGCCGACCGCGAGCGTCAGAAAGGCGCCGATGGCGCCGCGCATCGCGCCCACCCAGTCGATGTGGAGCTCGCGGCCACGGCGACCTTCCAGCAGTTCGGCGACGCGAGGGCTGACCGGCCGACGGTCGAGCGTGGCGAGCTGTTCGGCGAGCTCCCGGCAGTCGCGGTGCGCGGCAATCAGGGTCGCGAGCCGCGAGAGCAGGCTGAGCAGCAGCAAATCGTGCCACGAACTGCCCTCATGAATGTCCGGCTCCAGCGCCGCGCAGCGCGCCTCCAGCGCCGCGGCCTCTGCGGCGCGCGCGTCGCGTTCCCCGTCCAGTGTCTTGAGCCAGACCTGAGTGTCGGCGAGCAGCGTCGCCACCTCGTCCGGGAGGCCGCCATGCGCCTGGAGCCCGACGGTACGATCATCGACGGCGGCGCCCAGCGGCATCAGCAGCGAAAGCTGGTCCTGCAACGCGCGGACGGTGCGTACGCGCGGGGTGGTGCGCGCGGTCTCATAGGGGAGATGGATGGAAAGCTGGTGCAGTTCAGTGATGTCGGCAGCCAGTCTCCGGCGCTCCGCATCGACACCCGGCACCGGTTCCAGCGAGAGCGAGTCATGCGACCAGCGCTCGGCGTCCTTGAGGATCGTCGAAACACGGGTGAGCAGGAAGCCCGCCACCGAGCGAGGCAGGACGATGCCGTGCACCAGGCTGCCGCACAGGATGCCCAGCGTGATCTCCTGTACGCGCAGGCTCGCCACGGTGAAGATCGAACCCGGCGCATCCACGCTGGGCAGCACGATCAGCACGGCACTGTAACCGGCCAGCACGAACATGTAGGAGCGGGGCGTGCGATCGAGCAGCGAGACGAACACGCACAGCGCCAGCCATCCCGAAATGGCGAGCACCAGCAGCTCCGGCGTGTTGATCAGCGGCGGCACCATCGCCACGGCGGCGGCCGCGCCGACGACGGTGCCGATCACGCGGAACAGCGCCTTGGAGAAGACCGCGCCTGCCAGCGGCTGCGCGACGATATAGGCGGTCAGGAACGACCAATAGGGCCGGTCCAGCCCGATCGACAGCGCGAGGTAGATGGCGAGCATGCCCGCCGCATAGGATTTCAGCGAGAAGACGGCTGCATCGATGCCCCAGCGGTCCTTCATGACTGGGGCCGCCGTTCGGCGAGGCGCGCAGCCAGATGATCCAGTACCTGCAAGGTCGTCTCCAGCGCCGCGTCGCTCACCCCATCGAGCAACTCGCTGCGCAACGTAGCAAGCCGGGTGTCGATCCGTAACGCCAGCGAAACACCGGAATGGGTGAGCCGCAGCCGGTTCGCGCGCCGATCTTGCGCGTCCACGACCCGCTGGACGAGCCCGGCATCTTCCAGCGCGTGCAGCGTGCGGACGAGCGACGCTTCGGTCACGCCGATCGCCCGGGCGAGATCGGCCTGGCGCGTCTCCTCCCCCAGCCGCTGGAGGTAGACGAGCGCCCATCCGGTCGAGTTGGAGATGTCTAGCGAGGCGAGCGTGGCATCGGCCAGCCGCTGCCATGCCCGCGATGTCGGGTTCATCCGCGTCGCAAGCGCGCGTTCCAGGGAGTGCCGATCGACCATGGTGCGTTTAGTTAGGACGCTAACTAAATCGATCAAGCCCTTCCGCTACGCCGCCCCGGAAATTTCAGCGATGTGCTGCCGCCCAGTCCTCCGCGGCCTTGAGTACCCGCAGCGCGTTGCCGCTCCAGATCTTCTCGATATCGGCATCGCTGAAGCCTTCGCGACGCAGGCGGGCGGTGATGCGGGGCAGGGCAGTGATGTCCTCCATGCCGCGAACCCCGCCGCCGCCGTCCCAGTCGGCGCCGATGCCGACATGATCGACGCCCATCACCCGAATGGCGTGCAGCAGGCTACGCGCGAACAGCTCGAAGTCGGCGGTGCCCTCCCGGGGACCGAGGGCGGCGATGTCGGCGATCAGCCGCCGCTGCTCCGCAGGCGGCAGCACCCACCATCGCCGCTGCCGCTCGCCCAGCGCCTCGCCGCCGGGAACCGATGCCGAGGGTGCGAGATACACGCTATTGATCTGCAATACGCCGCCGGCAGCCGCCAGCTTGCGCATCCGGGCGTCGTCGAGGTTCCGGGGATGATCGAAGATCGCCCTGGGGCCGGAGTGCGAGGCGAGGATGGGCGTCTTGGAGAGGGCCAGCGCCTGGTCGAACACCGCGTCGGAGGCATGGCTGACGTCGATCACCATGCCCAGCCGGTTCATCTCCACCACCCACTGTCTGCCGAGCGGGCTGAACCCGTGCCAGCGCGGCGTATCGGTGGCGCTATCGGCGAACTGGTTGTTGCGGAAATGCACCGGCCCGGCGAGACGCACGCCCAGATCGTGGAAATGGGCGAGCAGGCCGAGGTCCTCGCCCAACGGATAGCTGTTCTCGATGCTTTGGAAGACGCTCCTCCTGCCGCTGGCGGCGATGCGGCGGGCGTCATCGGGGGTGGTTGCCAGTTCCAGCTTGTCGGCATGGGCAGCGACGACGCGCTGGATCCAGGTGGCGCGGGTGAGCGCAGCGTTGCGGGCGGCCGCATAGCCTTCGCGCGTCAGCGGCCCTTGCGGCGTGTAGATCACGAAGAACCCGCCATCCAGGCCACCCTGTTCCATGCGGGGGATGTCCACCTGGCTGCCGTCGAAGGCCCGATCATGCCACCGGCTGAAGTCCCAGCCGGGGTGCTCGAACAGTTCCGGCGTGTCGAGATGGGTGTCGAGCACCAGCATCTGTTCATGGGCGAGGCGATCGGCGGGCGTGACATCCTCCACCGGTGCGATCGCGAGCAGCAGGGGCAGGGCGAGGATCGGCTTCATCGGCGAGGCTCCCGGAGGCGTTGCGTACCCCCAGCGTCGTCCGCCCGCCCCCCGGCGTCAACCAACGGCTATTTCAGCCGCAGCGGCAGCCCTGCGGCGATGAACTGCACTTCGTCCGCCGCCGCGGCGATCGCCTGGTTCAGCCGGCCCGCCTCGTCGCGGAAGCGGCGGGCTAGGGCGTTGTCCGGCACGATGCCGAGGCCGACTTCGTTGGCGACGAGGATCACGGGGCCATGCGCCTGCACCACCGCCTGTGCCAGCGCCTCGGTTTCGGCATCGAGGTCCCGCTCGGCGAACATCAGGTTGGACGTCCACAGCGTCAGGCAGTCGACCAGCAGCGCCCGATCCGGCGCGGCATGGGCGAGGATCGCGGCGGGAAGATCCAGCGGCACGTCCAGCGTCGACCAGCGCGGACCCCGATCCGCGACGTGGCGCGCGATGCGATCCTCCATCTCGGTATCGAAGGCCTGCGCAGTGGCGAGATAGAACAAGTCACCGGCATGGGACTCCGCGCGTGCCTGGGCATAGCGGCTTTTTCCCGAACGGGCACCGCCGAGGACGAGCAGGCTGGTCATCAAGATGCCTCCTGGGCGAGGGCGATCAGTGCAGGAATGTCGACATGGGTTTCGAGCTCGCCGGCAACCGCGTCGAGCGCGGCGTCGACCGCCCCGGCGTAATCGGATCCGGTGGAAGCGACGCCGATCCGGTCCAGCACGGCGCGCCGCAGGCCGGTGCTGGCGAACAGGCCGTGCAGATAGGTGCCGAGCACGCGTCCGCCAGGCGCCACTGCGCCGTCCGGGCCGGTGTTCAGCAGTGCAAAGGGCGAGGCGGTGTCGGCGCCGGTGGTGACGCCCATGTGCATCTCATACCCGCTGATCTCCGCCCCCAGCGCCATGCCCTGCGCGGGTCGCAGCGCCTTGTTGCGGGTGAGTTCGGTTTCCACGTCGAGCAGGCCCAGGCCCGCCGCGCTGCCCGGCGGACCCTCGATCCCGTGGGGATCGGCGATGGTGCGGCCGAGCATTTGGTAGCCGCCGCAAATCCCCAGGATCGCGCCGCCGCGCCGGTGATGGGCGAGCAGGTCGATGTCCCAACCCTGTTCCCGCAAGCCCGCGAGATCGGCAATCGTCGCCTTGGAACCCGGCAGGATCACCAGCGCGGCATCGCCGGGGAGCGGCTGCCCCGGCGGGATCATCGCCACCGTCACGCCGGGTTCGAGCTTCAACGGATCGAGATCGTCGAAATTGGCGATACGCGGCAGCATCGGGCAGGCGATCAGCTTGCCGCCGCCGTGCCCCGGCAGACCCCGTTCGAGCACGACCGCATCCTCGCTTGGCAGCCGCGCGGCGTCGCGGAGCCATGGGATCAGTCCATGGCCGCGCCAGCCGGAACGTTCCTCGATCTGGGCATAGCCATCGGCGAACAGCGCGGGATCGCCGCGAAACTTGTTGATGAGGAAGCCGCGGATCATTGCGGCGTCCGCCGGATCCAGCACCGCGCGGGTGCCGACCACCGCCGCAATCACGCCGCCGCGATCGATGTCGCCCACCAGGATGACGGGCACGTCCGCCGCACGCGCAAAGCCCATATTGGCGATGTCGCCCGCGCGCAGGTTGATTTCGGCCGGAGAGCCCGCGCCTTCCACCAGCACCAGGTCGCACCCGGCTCGGAGGCGGCGATAGCTCGTCATCACGTCCCCGAGCAGCGCCTTGCGGGCTTCACGGTAATTGCCTGCGTGAAGCGTGCCCCGCACCTTGCCGTGGACCACCAGTTGCGAGGTGCGATCGGCCTGCGGCTTGAGGAGCACCGGGTTCATGTCGGTGTGGGGCGCGACCCGGCAGGCGAGCGCTTGCAGTGCCTGGGCGCGGCCGATCTCGCCGCCGTTCTCGGTCACCGCCGCGTTGTTGGACATGTTCTGCGGCTTGAACGGGCGGACGTTCAGGCCGCGATTGGACAGCGCGCGGCAGAGCCCGGCGACCAGCACCGACTTGCCGACGTCCGACCCGGTCCCCTGCAGCATCAGCGCAGCCATGCGACTCCTCCCGCGATCAGCCATAGCAGCCCGCAGGCGCCGACATAGATGGCGAGCGCCTGCCGGATGTCGCGCGCGGCGGCATCGGGGCGGCCGTCGCCGATCCAGGGCTTGTCGTGCACCGCGCCGTCATAGGCGATCGGTCCGGCGAGACGCAGCCCCAGCGCACCCGCCATCGCCGCTTCGGGCCAGCCGGCATTGGGCGAGGCGTGGTTGCCGGCATCCCGCCACATCGTTCGCCAGCCACGCCCGGCCGCCAGGCACAGCAACAGGCCGGAGAGGCGAGCGGGCACCAGGTTGAGGAGATCGTCGGTGCGTGCCGCCGCCCAGCCGAACGCGCGCCAGCGTGGCTCGCGGTGCCCGATCAGGCTGTCGGCGGTATTGATCGCCTTGTACGCCCATAGTCCTGGAACGCCGCCGACCAGCAGCCAGAACAGCGGTGCGACGACGCCGTCGCAAAAGCTCTCGGCGAGGCTCTCGATGGCGGCGCGGGCCACGCCGGGCGGGTCCAGCCGCGCCGTATCCCGCCCCACGATATAGCCGACCGCCACACGCGCCGCGGCAAGATCGCCGCGGGCCAGCGCCGATGCCACGGGCCGCACATGCACGTACAGGCTGCGCTGGGCGAGCCCCGGGACGGCGGCCAGCGCCAGCACCAGCCATCCCGTTGAGGCGCGTGCAGCGACCGCTTCGATTGCGATGCCGCCGCCGATCGCGACGGACAGCAGCAGCGCCACGGTCACCACCCCGAAGATGCGGCGGCGATGCTCGGGCAGGTCGGTCCGGTTCCATCGCCGCTCGCACGCCGCGATCAGCCGCGCGAAGCCTCCGACCGGGTGGCCGATCCGGGCGTAGAGCCAGCCTGGCCAGCCGAATGCCGCCTCCAGCGCCAGCGCGGCGAGCGCCACCGGCTCAGCCATGGCGAAGCGCACGATCGAGCCGGTCGAGCACCTGCGGATCGGCGGGTACGCCGAAACGAAGCCAGCGCGGGGCATAGTCGAACGGCCGGGCAAGGATATGGGCGCGTGCCATGCGCTCGAAGATGTCCGCGGCATTCGGGTGCGCGACCAGCCGGAACAGCGGGGACGCCCCCTCGGGCGCAAGGCCGTGGCGACGCAGCAGCGCGTCAAATGCCGCCGCGCGGCGGGCCAGCGCGGCGCGGGTCGCTTCGATCCAGGCGCAGTCGCGATAGGCACGGGTGCCGATCGCCAGCGCCGTCGCGTCGATCGGCCAGTCGCCGAGCAGGGCGCGATAGCGGGTCACAAGCGCCGGGGGCGCGATCACGAAGCCCAGCCGCAGCCCGGCGAGCCCGAAGAACTTGCCGAAGGAGCGGAAGACGATCAGCCGTCGTCCATCGCCTACCAGCGGCGCGATGCTCGCCTCGGGATGGGCGTCTACAAAGGCTTCGTCGACGATCAGCCAGCCGCCGGCAGCGGTGCGTTCCGCCAGCAGCGCCGCGAGCGCCGCTCGATCGAGCAGCGTGCCGCAAGGGTTGTTGGGGTTGGCGAGCAGCAGGGCGGCATCGCCTGGCACCGGCGCGGCGGGGGACAGGGGCAGGCTGTCGGCAAAGGCTGCGCCATGCGTCCGATAGCCGGGCACGCGGTGGCAGGCGAGCCCCCCCAGCAGCGGCCCGAGCAGCCGCAGCCCCATCTCGCTGCCCGGCAGCGCGCAGACCAGCGCGGGGGACACACCGAAATGCGCCGCCGCCGCTGCTTCGAGTTGCGCCAGCGCGGCAGGATCGGGCAGCGGGCCGAGATCGGCCGTCAGCTCCGCCGGCACCGGCCAGGCGACCGGATTGATGCCGGTCGAAAGATCCAGCCACGGTCCTTCACCGAAGCGGGCGCGGGCGGCGGCGAGGTTGCCGCCATGGTGGCGCAGCGGATCGCTCATCCCAGACGCGGAGCGATCATGAGCGCCAGCAGCAGTCCGGTCTCGACCAGTTCAATTCCGGCGCCGTGCGCGTCCCCGCAGATGCCGCCGAGCAGACGGCGTACGCGCCATCCCCAGGCCGCGATCAGCGGCAGCGCCACGAGCAGTGCAGGCGCTGCCAGCAGGCCTGTGAAGGCGAGCATCACCAGCCAGACGATCAGATCCGCCGGGCGGACGGCGTTGCGGAAGCGGCTCGCCAGTCCCTCATGCAGTGGCGGCAGCCAGCGTGTCCAGACCAGCGGCCCGAAGCGTGCCGCGGCCGGTACGAACAGCACGACCCACCAGCCCGGAACGGCAAGCAGTGCGTGGAGCAGCACCAGCTTGGCGAGCAGCTGCACGCCGAGCGCCACGACGCCGAAGCTGCCGACATGCGGATCGGCAAGCACCGCCCGCAGCTGCTCGCGCCCCTTGTGCAGCGCGCCGCCTGCGTCGGCGAGGTCGGCCAGCCCGTCCAGATGCAGCGCGCCGGTGACGCCCACCCACGCCGCCAGCCCGAGCAGTGCGCCGGTCCAGGGATCGAGCAGGCTGCCCAGCCACAGGCCGAGCAGCAGGACCAGGCCCACGGCCAGTCCCGCGGCCGGGAACCAGCGCATCGAACGCGCGAAGGTCGCGTCGTCCGCCACGACCGGCGGCAGCGGCAGGCGCGTCAGGAACTGGAGGGCGAGGAGCAGTTCTTTCATGTCAAAAGTCCGATGATCTGGCCGACGCGCGGGGTGCCGGGCCAGATGCGTACGCTGAGCAGCGCGGCGTGGGGCAAGGCGATGTTCCAGAGTTGGGGGAAATCGATGGCGCACAGGCTGGCGAGCGCCGCCCGCATCGCACCGGCATGGGTGAGGACCAGGGTAGGGCGGTCGACGGCGTCCAGCGCGGCCGTCACCCGGGCAACCAGCGCTGGCCAGGCTTCGCCACCGGGGGGGACGTGGCGGGCAGGATCCGCCTGGAATGCGGCGAGCGCGTCCGCGTCGATTGCATCCATCGCCATGCCGTCCCAGCTGCCTAAATCGAGCTCGCGCCAGCGCGCGTCCTCGTCCACGGGGAGCGCGAGCCTCTCTGCGATCTGCCGCGCCGGCGCGCGCGCGCGGACCAGGTCCGAGCTGCGTACCGCCTCGACCGCCAGTCCGGCGCTGCGCGCGACGCACGCCGCCACGCCGCTCGCCAGCGGCTGCGCATCGGTGCGACCGATCAGTCGGCCCTCGGCTTCGGTGACGCCGTGGCGGAGCAGGTGCAGGACGATTCCGCTCATGCGCTGCCGGCGACACCCGCTTCGGCAAAGGTCGCCATGCCGTTGTGCGCGGCGAGCGCCGAGCGGATCACCGCCGCCGCCACCGCCGCCCCGCTGCCTTCGCCCAAGCGCATGCCAAGCCGCAGCAGCGGCTCCAGCCCCAGCCGCGCGAGCAGGCGGGCATGGCCCGGTTCGACCGAGCAATGGCCGGCGATGCAATGGTCGACGATCCCCGGCGCCGCTGCCGCCAGCGGTGCGATCGCAGCGCAGCAGATGAAGCCGTCGAGCAGGACCGGAACCCCGGCGTGGCGCGCCGCGAGAACGGCGCCGGCGATCGCCGCCAGCTCGCGTCCGCCGACCCGCCGGAGCGTCTCGAACGGAGTCATCGGCGCCGACGCATGCAGCGCGATGGCCCGTTCGATCACCGTGCCCTTGTGGCTGACGCCGTGAGGGTCGAGCCCGGTGCCGGGTCCAACCCAGTCGGCGGCGCTTCCGCCGAAGCTGCGCAGGCACAGCGCCGCCGCCGCCGTGGAGTTGGCAATTCCCATCTCGCCGAGCAGCAGCAGGTGCGTATCCGGCGTCACGGCCGCGGCGCCCCGCATCAGTGCGGAGAGGCATGTTTCCGCTTCCATCGCGGGGCCGGTGGTGAAATCATCGGTCGGCCGCTCCAGATCGAGCGCGACCACCTCGAGCGGCATGCCGATCGCATCGGTCAGGGCATTGATCGCCGCGCCGCCGGCGGCGAAATTGGCGACCATCTGCGCCGTCACTTCCGGCGGAAAGGCACTGACGCCCTGCGCGGCGACGCCGTGGTTGCCCGCGAAGATGACCGCCCGTGCGGCCGCGAGCGACGGACGCGCGCTGCCCTGCCAGCTCGCCAGGAAGATCGCGAGGTCTTCCAGCCGCCCCAGCGACCCCGGCGGCTTGGTGAGCTGCTGCTGCCGCACCCGCGCGGCCTCGGCGGCTGCCGGGTCGGCGGCAGGCAATGCGGCAAGGGCGCGATCGAACGCTGCCACGCTCGAAAGATCGATCATGCCCCGGCTTTCCGGCCGCTGAAAGGAAGAATGAAATGCACGTCTGGTTGCTCCGCGGTCCCGCAATGACAATCGGCCCGGACGCGCGATTGCACGCCCGGCCCGCTTTCCTGTCGCTCGAACGGACGATACCGCACCATGGCCGCACCCTGGACCTGGTGTGAGCGACCCCGTGCCGGCAGGTCTCCTGGCTTGCGGGTCGCCGCGATCCGGACGCCTTCTCGGGATCGCTCCCAATGGCGCTTGTCCGGCCGCTCTCCGCATACAGTTGCAGGGGCAGCTGCGGCATGGGACGCGCAAGCGCCCGCACCGCATTCCCTTTTCGCCCGCGAACGGGCACCGGCATGGGTTTGAAGGTGAACCTTCGCGCCCGCTCTAGCGTCGGCGGCGGCGGTACGCCAGAGCCGCCGCGGCTTATTGGTAGAGCTGGGCGGTGCGCGGCAGCAGCTGGTCGATGCGGACGATCAGGTCGAACAGCGGCTGGATCGCCGTGCCGCCCTCGCCGAGCTCCTGTACCGCGCGCAGCTGATAGGTGGCCGAAACCACCGCGCGCGTGGTGCCGGCGATATCGGGTGCGCGGACCATCATCGATTCGTTCCGGTTTACCCGCACCAGCAGCCAGGCCAGCTTGTGTGCCGCGTCGATCAGCTGGATGCGCTCGGCGGTGAGGAACGCCCAGCTTCCCGTCGCTTCGATCACGGCTGCGGAAAGGCCGTCGAGCGCCGCGAGCAGGTGGCGGGGGCCGAAGGCTGCATCCCCCGGCGCGGGCGCGAGGTCCTGCGCCAGGCCGTCGAGCTGGATGGCTGCCAGCGTGCCGCGATTCGCACGCGAGCGTCCGGGCAGAACGGAACGATTGAGGCGCGGCATCTGCATGGTAACTCCCCCACGATATGCTGCCTTGTACCGTGCGCGTACCGCACCGGCCGTGACGCCCGTCACGCCGCGCGCGGCGGCGATGCCGTTGACCCTCCGGATCGTCGTCCCTAGGTTTCCGTGCGATGTATGCCGGTGAACCCACGCTTAGCCTTCCCACGATCGTACTGGTCGAGGACGATCCCCAGCTGCGCACGCTGACTGCCCGCGCGCTCCAGGAAAACGGCTATACGGTGCGTCCCGCTTCTTCTGCCCCGGAGATGTGGCTGGCGCTGGAACAGGGCCCTGTCGACCTCGTGCTGCTCGACGTGATGCTGCCCGGTACCAGTGGCATCGACCTCTGCCGCGCCATCCGGCAGAAGAGCTCGGTGCCGATCATCTTCATCTCGGCCAAGGGCAGCGAGACCGATCGAGTCGTCGGCCTCGAACTGGGCGCCGACGACTATCTCCCCAAGCCGTTCGGCACGCGCGAGCTGGTCGCGCGGGTGCGCGCGGTGCTCCGCCGCGGCGCCGGCGAACGCGATACCGCCGAGCGCCCCAAGGGCGAAATCCAGTTCGACGGCTGGACGGTCAATCTCCCGCGTCGCGAGCTGCTGTCGCCGACCGGCGCGGTGGTCGACCTCACCGGGGCGGAGTTCGACCTGCTGGTCACGCTGTGCGACCATTCGGGGCGGGTAATCTCGCGCGAGCGGCTGATCGAACTGTCGCGGACGCGGCTGGGGGACAGTTCGGATCGCAGTATCGACGTGCTGGTCAGCCGGCTGCGGCGCAAGCTCTCCGATGCGGGCCATCAGGCGCCGATCGTGACGGTGCGCGGCATCGGCTACACGCTCAACGTGCCCGTGACGCGCAGTTGAGGGCGTTTCTGAAGCGTCCCTCCGGGCTGATCGGGCAGGTCTTCGCGATCCTGCTGCTGACCATCCTGATTGAATTCGCCGTGTCGACCCTGCTCTACGAGCGCGCCAGCCAGTTCGCCGTGCGCGACGACGAGGCGCGGCGGCTGGCCGAGCATCTGGTGATCGCGCGCAAGCTGCTCGCCGAACAGCCGCCTGCGCGCCGCGAGGATCTCGCGCTGGAGTTCACGACCTCGCGCTATGAAGTGCGCTGGATGGCCCAGCTGCCCAACGGCCTGCGCGAGCAGCCCGATCTGGACCGCCTGTACGAGCAGGTGGTGCTGTGGGAGCCGACGCTCGCGTCCGACGGACTGCGCCTTCGGCTGACCTCGCAGGGGAGCAAGGCGCTGATCCTCGGTGCGGTGCCGATGCCCGACGGCAGCTGGATGTATTTCCGAACGCGCGAGCATGTTCACGCAGCGGATCTGGGCCTCTCCCGCATCCTGCTCGCACTGGCGCCCGCGCTCGCGCTCATCCTCATCAGCGGGATCCTGCTGCGGCGGATGCTGCTGCCGATGCGCCGGCTCGCGATTGCCGCCGATCGCTTCGGTACGGGCGGCATCCTGGAGGTGGAGGAAGCGGGCCCGAAGGAACTGCGCCGGGTCATCAGTGCCTTCAACCGGATGCAGTCGCGTATCCAGCGGCTCATCGCCGACCGTACCCAGGCGCTTGCCGCCGTCGGCCACGACATGCGCACGCCGCTTGCCAGACTGCGTCTCCGCGCCGATGCCATCGCCGATCCGGAGGTCCACGCCGCGGTGGAAACCGACATCACCGAGATGGAAGCGATGATTTCCTCGCTGCTCGCATTCCTGGGCGGGGAAGGGGACAAGGAGATGCCGGCGCGCGTCGACCTTGCCGTGCTGTGCGCCACCATCGCCGACGACAACGCCGATCACGGCCGCGACGTCGAATATGACGGCCCGGACCATTTCGAGCATGTTCTGCGGCCGCTGATGCTCAAGCGCGCGCTCAACAACCTCGTCGACAATGCGGTCCATTATGCCGGCCAGTGCTGCATTCGGCTCGTGCCCGAGGGCGATGCCGTCGCCATTCGGGTGGAGGACAAGGGGCCGGGCATTCCCGAGGAGGACCTGCAGCGGGTGATGCAGCCCTTCGTCCGGCTGGACGACGCACGCTCGCGCGACACGGTGGGATTCGGGCTGGGCCTGTCGATCGTCGCACGCGCGGCGGAGGCGGAGGGCGGCAGCTTCCGGCTCGCCAATCGCGAGGGCGGGGGCCTGTGCGCCGAAATCCTCCTGCCGATGGGCGATACAGCGGCTTAGCAACGTTTTCTTACGAATGCGCCGCGATGCAGCAATTGCCGGTCCGTAGTTTGCGATCCTGAAGAGATGCCCGCGCCGCGGGTCTGTTACAGGAGCAAGCCGTGAACGAAGTGATCGGACGCGTCGTCGATTTCGAGAAGCAGGTCTTCCCGAACCAGCACGCCCTTTATTCCAAGCTCGCCGCGGATGGGCAGAGCCCGAAGGCGCTGATGATCTCGTGCGCCGATTCGCGCGTGGTGCCCGAGCACATCATCCAGGCGAACCCGGGAGACCTGTTCGTCTGCCGCAACGCCGGCAACATCGTGCCGCCCTTCGCCACGCAGAATGGCGGCGTGTCGTCGACGGTGGAATATGCCGTGGCGGCGCTTGGCGTGCGCGACATCATCGTCTGCGGTCATTCGGACTGCGGCGCGATGAAGGCGCTGATGAACCCGGAAATGCTCGAAGGCATGCCGAACGTCACTGCCTGGCTGCGCCACAGCCACGCCGCCAAGTGCGTCGTCGACGGAGGCTATGACAATCTGCAAGGCGCCGATGCGGTGCGCACCGCCGCGCTCGAGAACGTCGTCGTCCAGCTCGCCCATCTGCGCACCCATCCGTCGGTCGCGGCGGGTATCGCCCGCGGCGAGATCGCGCTGCACGGCTGGTTCGTCGATATCGGCGCCGGCATGGTGCTCGGCCTCGACGGCGAGAGCGGTCGCTTCGTGCCGATCCGCGAGGATCGCCCGATGCCGGTGGCGCTGCCGCACGGCCAGCGGCTTGCGCGCGACATCGAATATGCGGAGGCCGCCGAATGAGCACGGTCGCTGAAGCACCGAAGCCCAAGAGCTTCGTGCGCGACTTCACGGCGTCGATCGTCGTGTTCCTCGTGGCGATGCCGCTCTGCATGGGCATCGCCATCGCCTCGGGCGTTCCGCCCGAAAAGGGCCTGGTCACCGGCATCATCGGCGGCCTGGTCGTCGGCCTGCTCGCCGGTTCGCCGCTCCAGGTGAGCGGCCCGGCGGCGGGTCTTGCCGTCATCGTGTTCGAGCTGGTCCGTGAGCAGGGCCTGTCGGCGCTTGGCCCCATCCTGATGCTCGCCGGCGCCATCCAGGTGGTCGCGGGCGTGCTGCGGGTCGGCGGCTGGTTCCGTGCGATTTCCCCGGCGGTCGTCCACGGCATGCTCGCCGGCATCGGCATCCTGATCGTGGTCGGCCAGTATCACGTGCTGTTCGACGCCAAGCCGCTGTCGAGCGGTCTTGCCAACGTCGCGGCCATGCCGGGCCGCCTGTTTGGCCTTTCGACCGACCTCGCCGCCGCCGAAATGGCGCTGGGTCTCGGCCTGCTGACCATCGCGACGATGCTCGGCTGGGACAAGTTCAAGCCCGCTGCGGTGAAGCTCGTCCCCGGCGCGCTGGTCGGCGTGGTCGCGGCAACGCTGGTGGCGTTCAGCCTCGGGCTCGACGTGACCCGCGTGACCGTCCCCTCGAACATCGTCTCGGCGATCGCGCTGCCGGAGAACGGCTTCTTCGCCAAGTGGATGGACCCGGGCGTGATCACCGCAGCGATCGCACTCGCCTTCATCGCCAGCGCCGAGACGCTGCTGTCGGCCGCCGCGGTCGACCGCATGCACGACGGCGTTCGCACCAACTACAACAAGGAACTGCGCGCGCAGGGCATCGGCAACCTGCTGTGCGGCGTCGCCGGTGCGCTGCCGATGACGGGCGTGATCGTCCGAAGCTCGGCCAACGTCCAGGCTGGTGCGCAGACCCGCTGGTCCGCTGTCCTGCACGGCGCCTGGATCCTCGGCTTCGTGGCACTGCTGCCCTGGCTGCTGCGCGAGATCCCGATGGCGGCGCTGGGTGCGGTGCTGGTCGTTACCGGCGCCAAGCTGGTCAACCTCAAGCATGTCCGCCACCTGTTTGCCCATTACGGCGTGCTTCCGGCGGCGATCTGGGCCGTCACCTGCGCGCTGGTGGTGACCCAGGACCTGCTGACCGGCGTTCTCGTCGGCATCGCGCTTTCGCTGCTCGAACTCGTGCCGAACCTCCGTCGCCTCGGCCTCAAGGTCGATCAGCAGGAGGAAGCCGGTGCGCACCGCATCGCGCTGGCAGGTTCGGCTACGTTCATCACGCTGCCGAAGCTTTCGGATCGGCTGGAGTCGGTGCCGGGCGGCAAGTCGGTGCTGCTCGACGTCTCCCGCCTGGACGCGGTCGACCACAGCTGCGCCGAACTGCTGAAGGACTGGCTGCAGCGTCGTCGCGCAGGCGGTTCGCCGGTTGAGCTTCAGGGCGCCAGCGGCAAGACCGCGGTCCTAGCCGGCTGAACGGGCACACCCCGAAGACCTGGGGCGGCTTTCCTTGCGGAAGCCGCCCCATTTTTTTGCTCAGATTTCCAGCTGGCTGCCCAGTTCGACCACGCGGTTGGTGGGAAGCTTGAAGAACTCCATCGCGCTTTCGGCATTCCGCACCATCCAGGCGAACAGCTTCTCCCGCCAGATCGCCATGCCCGGTCGCGACGAGGGCAGCAGCGTCTGCCGCGCGAGGAAATAGCTCGTTTCCATCGGCCGGAACGGCGCGCCGCAGTCCTGGATCGCGGCGAGCGCGGCGGGCACATCGACTTCGTCCATGAAGCCATAGTGAAGCACCACGCGGAAGAAGCCGTCGCCCAGCGGCTCCATCGTGGTGCATTCGGTACCGCGGACATGCGGGACCTGCTCGATCGCGACGGTCAGCAACACGATCCGCTCGTGCAGCACCTTGTTGTGCTTGAGGTTGTGGAGCAGTGCCGGGGGAATGCTGTCCGGCGTGGAGGTAAGGAACACCGCGGTGCCCTTCACCCGCGTTGCCGACTGCGCGGCGGAGCGGATGAACAAGGCGATCGGCATCGCGCCTTCCTGCAACCGTGCCAGCACCAGCCGGCGCCCGCGCGACCAGGTGGTCAGCAGCACGAACGCCACGGCGGCGACCAGCAGCGGGAACCAGCCGCCATCGGGGATCTTGGTGAGGTTCGACGCGAAATAGGCGCCGTCGATCAGCAGGAAGATGCCGGTGACGGAGCCTGCGAGCAGCGGATGCCATTTCCACACCGCGAAGGTCAGCACGCCCAGCATGCAGGCGGTGATGAACATCGTGCCCGTCACCGCGATGCCATAGGCCGAGGCGAGGTTGCTCGAGCTGCGGAAGCCCAGCGCCAGCAGCACCACCATCACCAGCAGGCCCCAGTTGACCAGCGGAACATAGATCTGCCCCGCCGCCTTGGCGCTGGTGTGGAGAATGCGCAGGCGTGGCAGGAAGCCGAGCTGCACCGCCTGTTGCGAGACCGAGAAGGCGCCCGAGATCACCGCCTGGCTGGCGATCACCGTCGCCATGGTGGCGAGGATGACAAGCGGCAGGCGGCCCCATTCGGGTGCCATCAGGAAGAACGGGTTCTCGATCATCGCCGGGTTGCGCAGGATCGCCGCCGACTGTCCCAGATAATTGAGCATCAGGCAGGGGAATGCGATGTAGAGCCACGACACCATGATCGCGCGGCGCCCGAAATGGCCCATGTCCGCGTAGAGCGCCTCCGCGCCGGTGACGGCGAGCACCACCGAGCCGAGCGCCAGGAAGGCGAGGCCGGGATCGAGCAGGAAGAATTTCAGGGCGTACCAGGGATTGAGCGCCCAGAGGATTTCGGGCGCGGCGACGATCCCGCCGATGCCAAGCACCGCGATCACGGCGAAATAGACCAGCATCACCGGCCCGAACAGCTTGCCGACTGCCGCCGTCCCGCGCGACTGGATGGCGAACAGCGCGACCAGGATAGCGACCGTCACCGGCAGCACCAGCGGCGCGAAGCCCTGCTCGACGGTCGTCAGTCCCTCGACCGCGGACAGCACCGATACCGCCGGCGTGATGATCGCATCGCCATAGAAGAGCGCCGTGGCGATCACGCCGGTCATGGTGATTGCCACCCGCCAGCGCGTGTTGCCCATCACCCGGGTGATCAGCGCCAGCAGCGCCAGGCTGCCGCCTTCGCCGCGATTGTCCGCGCGCAGGATCAGCGCGACATATTTGACGGTGACGATCGAGGTCATCGTCCAGAAGATCAGCGAGAGCACCCCGTAAATGTGCGCCGGATCCAGGGCCAGCTGGTGGTGGCCGATGAAGCTTTCCTTGAGCGAATAGAGCGGCGAGGTGCCTATGTCGCCGAACACGACGCCGATCGCGCCGATCGCCAGCGCGGCGAACCGCTCTTCATGCGCATGCGCGGGGACATCCCCGTCGCTCGCCAACTGCTCCACTACAGGTCTCCGTCCCGACCGATTCGGGGTGCCACGCGGTACGCCTGCGTATTTCCGCATGCCAGTGGCTTCGGTGCAGGGCGGCAGGCCGGTTTGGCGATTTCAGGACAGGTGTGGCGCAGTTGCTCGCGCACGAAAGAAAAGGGCCGCACCGATCGCTCGGTACGGCCCCTGCCTTTTGGTCGGAGTCGGTCGACTCAGCCCTGCGCGTCTTCCGCGGCGGGGGCTTCGGTCGCGATCTCGCCCGGCTCGGCGTTGGGATCGTACTCCTCGGTGAAGCCGGTCTCTTCGCGCTCGAACATCGCCGTCATGACGTCGACGCCCTGCGCCTGCATCTCGGCTTCTTCCGGCGAACGTGCGACGTTGACCTTGACGGTCACCGCGACTTCCGGGTGCAGCGCGACGCGGACTTCGTACACGCCGATCGCCTTGATCGGACGGTCGAGAACGACCTGCGCCTTGTTGACCTTGTGGCCTTCGGCGGTCAGCACGTCGACCAGGTCGCGCACCGCGACCGAGCCGTACAGCTGGCCGACGTTCGACGCCTGGCGGATCAGGGTGACCGAAACGCCCTCGAGCGTCTTCGATTCCTTCTCGGCCTCGACGCGACGGGTCGCGTTCTCGGACTCGATGCGCTCGCGATTGGCTTCGAAGACCTTGCGGTTGGCTTCGTTGGCGCGCAGCGCCTTCTTGCGCGGCAGGAGGAAGTTACGGGCAAAGCCGTCCTTCACCTTCACCACGTCGCCGATGTGGCCGAGCTTCTCGACGCGCTCCAGCAGAATGACTTCCATGGATCCGCTCCTTACTTGACGATGTAGGGCAGCAGGCCCAGGTGACGGGCGCGCTTGATGGCCTGGGCCAGCTCGCGCTGCTTCTTCGCGCTCACCGAAGTGATGCGCGAGGGGACGATCTTGCCGCGCTCGGAGACGAAGCCCTGCAGCAGCCGGACGTCCTTATAGTCGATCCGGGGGGCGTCCTTCGCGGAGAACGGGCAGCTCTTGCGGCGGCGGAAAAAGGGTCGTGCCATGGTCTATACGCTCCTTATTCGCCTTCGAAATTGCCATCGCGGTCACGACGGCCGCGGCGCTCGCGGTCGCCCTTGCGCATCATCACCGAGGGACCTGCCTCGTGGCCGTCAACCTTGACGGTCATGTAGCGGATCACGTCTTCGTTGATCTGCGTCTGGCGCTCGAGCTCGGCGACCACGCCGGCCGGCGCGTCGATTTCGAGCATCACGTAGTGCGCCTTGCGGTTCTTCGCGATGCGATAGGCGAGGCTGCGAAGACCCCAGGTCTCGGTCTTGACGACCTTGCCGTTGTTGTCTTCGATGATCTTGGTGGCGGTTTCCGCCAGCGCGTCCACTTGCGCCTGTGCCAAATCCTGGCGCGCAAGGAACACATGCTCGTACAGAGCCATAGGTTCTCTTCCTGTTGGCCGATCGCTGACGCCGCCCCATGCGGTCGCCCCTCCGGCTGTCGTCTCGATAAAGCAAACGGAGCGGACGCATTGCTGCTCCGCTCCGATCGGTTGCCCTTACTGCAAGGTAGGGGCGGAATGCAAGCGCAATCAGGCCGTGGCGAAGCGGACCTGCTGGCGGGCGCGACGACGCCGCAATGCGCCGCCCGCCATGCCGACACCGGCGATCATCATGCCCCAGGTCGCCGGCTCCGGCACCCCGGCCGCGGCCTCCGAGCCAAAGAACACGATGTGCGACAGGTCCTTGGCGTTCCTGCCATGCGGGATGTCGAAGGTGCTCCAGCTGCCGCTGCTCAGATCGGCGACCTTGTAGAGCGTGAAATAGCTGCCCGCCTTCACCGCCATATAGTCGATCACGTAGCCCGGGGTCGCCCAGCTACCCGAAGCGGTCCCGGCACCGTTAATCAGGCCTGCGGTCGTGTTCGTGTCGAACAGATAGTTGAGCGTGATGTTCGGACCGGCGCTCGGCACGAAATTGTTGTAGACGTTGTACACCAGCTCCGCCTGCTTGTAGCTGTTGGAGTTGAACACATTGTCGTTGCCGTTGATGTTTCCCAGGAACAGGCAGCCGCTCGGTGACGCGACCGAGCTGCACTTTCCGATCACGATGATGGAGGCATTTGCCGTGCAAGGTGCCGCCGCCATCATGATGGTCGCTCCGGCCAGAATCGTCTTCAAATTCATCCCACGTCCTCCCACTCGTAGATCAATTGACTTGAAGGGAAGGTACGAGTTGCCGGGAAGTTCAACAATGACAACGGTTTAGGTTAACTGTGTCAAATGCGGTCATCTGTTCCATATTGACGCGGCAAGGAACTCAGCCGGATCTGAAGTTTCACTTGAGCGATGGATTTCAGTCGTTGCCGAGCCGGTTTCCGGCATAGCGAGCGGCAGGCTTGCGTCGGGGCCATGTCTCGCCGTAACGCGCTCGCCCATTCACGGCGCTTTCGCAGGAGAGACATGTATGCGCGCGTTCATTTTTCCAGGCCAGGGCAGCCAGGCTGTCGGCATGGGCAAGGCGCTTTTCGAAGCGAGTGCGGCTGCGCGCGAAGTGTTCCAGGAGGTGGACGAGGCGCTGGGTCAGCACCTGTTCAAGCTGATGAGCGAGGGCCCGGAGGGCGATCTGACGCTCACCGCCAATGCGCAGCCAGCCATCATGGCTAACGCGATCGCCGTGCTGCGCGTGCTCGAGAAGGAAGGCGGCGTTCGTCTCGCCGACAAGGCGGACTTTGTCGCAGGCCATTCGCTCGGCGAATATACGGCGCTCTGCGCCGCGGGCGCGCTGGACCTGTCCACCACGGCGAAGCTGCTCCGCAAGCGCGGCGACGCGATGCAGTCGGCGGTGCCGGTAGGCGAGGGGGCGATGGCGGCGCTGCTCGGCGCCGACCTCGTCAAGGCGCAGGCGATCGCCGATGCCGCAGCCGAGGGCGAGGTGTGCACCGTGGCGAACGACAACGACCCCACCCAGGTGGTGATCTCCGGCGCACGCGGCGCCATCGAGCGTGCGGTGGCGATCGCCAAGGATCACGGTGCGAAGCGCGCGCTGCTGCTGCCGGTGTCCGCACCGTTCCACTGCCCGCTGATGCAGCCCGCGGCGGACGCGATGGCCGCCGCGCTCGCCGACGTCGCGATCCAGGCGCCGCTGGTGCCGATCTATGCCAACGTCACCGCCGCGCCGGTCACGGACCCGGCAACGATCCGCACGCTGCTGGTGGAGCAGGTGACCGGCATGGTCCGCTGGCGCGAATCGGTGTCGGCGATGTTCGACGGCGGCGTGCATGGGTTCGTCGAGCTGGGCGGCAAGGTGCTCGGCGGCATGGTCAAGCGGATCAGCCCCGATGCGACGGTGACCAGCGTGGTGACGATGGATGACATTGAAGCGCTCGTGAAGGCGCTCTGAGGAGATACGGGAAATGTTCGATCTTACGGGAATGACTGCGCTCGTCACGGGCGCCTCGGGCGGTATCGGTTCGGCGATCGCCAAGGCGCTCGCGGCACAGGGCGCGAAGCTCGCGGTGTCGGGCTCCAATGCCGAGAAGCTGGAAGCCTTCCGCGCCGGTCTCGGGGGCGAGCATGTCGCGCTGACCTGCAACCTCTCCGATCGCGCAGCGGTCGACGCGCTGGTGCCGCAGGCGGTGGAAGCGCTGGGCGGCAAGCTCGACATCCTCGTCAACAATGCCGGCGTCACCCGCGACAACCTTGCGATGCGGATGAAGGACGAGGAGTGGGAGCAGGTGATCCAGGTCAATCTGGAAGCCGCGTTCCGCCTGATGCGCGCCGCGGCCAAGCCGATGATGAAGGCGCGCTTCGGCCGCATGATCTCGATCACCTCGGTGGTCGGCGCCACCGGCAATCCGGGCCAGGCCAACTATGCCGCGTCCAAGGCGGGCCTGGTCGGGATGTCCAAGGCACTGGCGCAGGAACTCGCCAGCCGCAACATCACCGTCAACTGCGTCGCCCCGGGCTTCATCCGGTCGGCGATGACGGACGTTCTGCCGGATGCGCAGAAAGAGGCGCTGCTTGGCCGTATTCCTGCCGGAAAGCTGGGCGAGGGCGAGGATATCGGCGCGGCGGTCGTCTATCTCGCCAGCAAGGAAGCGGCCTATGTGACGGGCCAGACCTTGCACGTGAACGGCGGGATGGCGATGCTCTGAGCCGAGAATCCGGGGGCGTGGAGTAGGAAGAATATGCGTTTGGTCCTTGCCGCAGCATTTGCACTCGCCACCGCAACCCCGGCGCTCGCTGCGCCGGCGGATCCCGTCACGATCGGTTGTGTCGGGCAGAAGCTCGACGCCGCTGTGAAGGCCCAGCTTGCGGCCGATGTCGAGCGGAACCTCGGCACGCCGGGCGAGCGGCCGAAATACTCTTCGGCGGTCACCCGCGGTCTCAATGATGCGACCACCGCCTGCGCCAACGAGCGTGGCTGGAGTGGTCCGGCTGCCGCGGCCTCGGGCGTCTATGCGTTGGCGGCGGTCGGCCTGCCGGTCGCCAAGCGGGTGGTGCAGGCGAAGGGATTCGATCCCGCCGCGCTGGACCAGCAGTTTGCCGCATTGCCGGAAGAGGTGCGCCGCAAGCCACTGACCCCCAAGGCGACGCAGGACCTGATCCGCGCCGCAGTGACCGACGAGGCGCAGCAGACCCGCGCCAATGCGGAACTGCTTGCGCAATATTTTGCGTTTCTCAACACGCTGGAATATGCTTCAGCCGACTTTTCCCGATAGCGGGACG
Organism: Sphingomonas pituitosa NBRC 102491; assembly: GCF_001598435.1. Classification (GTDB taxonomy): domain Bacteria; phylum Pseudomonadota; class Alphaproteobacteria; order Sphingomonadales; family Sphingomonadaceae; genus Sphingomonas; species Sphingomonas pituitosa. The sequence goes on along the minus strand of NZ_BCYY01000001.1, from coordinate 196,150 downwards.
GGGCCCTTGCGGCTCCCTCTTGCAACCGCCACGGCGGCATTCTAGGTGCGGGAAAACGGATTCAGAGCCCCATCACAAAGGAAAACAGGGACCATGGCCAACCAGGAAGAGATCACCACCCGCGTGCAGGCGCTCGTTGTCGACCATCTGGGCGTCGACGCCAAGGACGTGGTGCCGACCGCGAGCTTCACCGATGACCTCGGCGCGGACAGCCTCGACATCGTCGAGCTGGTGATGGCCTTCGAGGAAGAGTTCGGGGTCGAGATCCCGGACGACGCCGCGGAGAAGATCAGCACCGTCGGCGACGCCGTTGCCTACATCTCCGAGCATCAGCAGGGCTGACGCTCGAACGGCGATACCAGCCCAGATGGGCCGGAATTGCGACTAGGCGGCTTCCCGTCCCGTGCCTCTGGCGATGCGGACGGGGAGCCGTTTTGTATTACGAACGAACCGAACTGAAATTGACTGGAGAACTGCCATGCGCCGCGTAGTCGTGACCGGCCTGGGCCTCGTCACCCCGCTGGGGGCCGATGTCGAAACCGCCTGGAAGAACATCCTCGCCAGCAAGTCCGGCGCGGGCACGATCACCAAGTTCGATGCGACGGATTTCCAGAGCAACTATGCCTGCGAAGTGAAGCCTGCCGGCCATGAATATGGCTTCGATGCGGGCAAGCGCGTCGATCACAAGATCCAGCGCCAGGTCGACCCGTTCATCGTCTACGGCATCGACGCCGCGGGCCAGGCGATCGAGGATGCCGGCCTGCTCGACATGCCCGAGGAAATGCGTTTCCGCGCCGGCTGCTCGATCGGTTCGGGCATCGGCGGCCTGCCGGGCATCGAGAGCGAATCGCTCGTCCTCGCCGAAAAGGGCCCCAAGCGGGTTTCGCCGCACTTCGTCCATGGCCGCCTGATCAACCTGATCTCGGGCCAGGTCTCGATCAAGTACGGCCTGATGGGTCCGAACCACGCGGTGGTCACCGCCTGCTCGACCGGTGCCCACTCGATCGGCGACGCCGCGCGGATGATCGCTATGGACGATGCCGACATCATGCTCGCGGGTGGTGCGGAAAGCACCGTCTGCCCGATCGGCATCGCCGGCTTCGGCCAGGCGCGCGCGCTTTCCACCGGCTTCCGCGACGATCCCACCAAGGCGAGCCGCCCCTGGGACCAGGGCCGCGACGGCTTCGTGATGGGCGAGGGCGCGGGCGTGGTCGTGCTCGAGGAATATGAGCATGCCAAGGCGCGCGGCGCGAAGATCTATGCCGAAGTGGTCGGCTATGGCCTGTCAGGCGACGCCTATCACGTGACCGCGCCGCACCCCGAGGGTTCGGGCGCGTTCCGTTCGATGCAGATGGCGGTTCGCAAGTCGGGCCTCACGCTTGAAGACATCGATTACATCAACGCGCACGGCACCTCGACGCCGATGGGTGACGAGCTGGAGCTCGGCGCGGTCCGCCGCCTGTTCGGTGATGCGCTCGGCAGCCTGTCGATGAGCTCGACCAAGTCGGCGATCGGGCATCTGCTCGGCGGCGCCGGTGCGGTGGAGAGCATCTTCTGCATCCTGGCGCTGCGCGACCAGATCGTGCCGCCGACGCTCAACCTCGACAATCCGAGCGAGAATTGCGCGGGTGTCGACCTCGTGCCGCACGTCGCCAAGGAGCGGAAGGTGAAGGCCGTGCTGAACAACTCGTTTGGCTTCGGCGGCACCAATGCCAGCCTGGTGATGAAGGCGCTCTGAGGCCATGCCGCAGGACGCGCGCTCCCGTGCCCGCACCCGCGCTCCCAAGCGCCGGAGCCGGGGGCCGCGCGTCCTGCTGATCATTGCCCTGCTGGTCGTCGCCGCCTTTGGCGGCGGCTGGTTCCTGTGGGCGGGGCCCGGTCCGGCCGCACAGGAACTGAGCGTGGTGGTGCCGGAGGGGGCGACGCTCTCCCGCGCCGCCGGGGCGCTGGAAAAGGCGGGGGCGATCCATTCGCGCCAGACTTTCCTCGCCTTTGCCAGGGTCTTCGGTCGCGGCGGCACCATCCGGGCCGGCGAGTACCGGATCGAGCCGCGCACCAGCGCGCGGCAGATCCTGGCCATGCTGCAGGACGGCAAGACGCTGCAGCGGCTGGTGACGGTGCCCGAGGGCATGCCCGCGATCCTCGTGGCCGAGGCGCTGGCCAAGGCGCCGGGGCTGACCGGCGAGGCGAAGGTGCCGGAAGAAGGCTCCGTGCTGCCGGACAGCTATGCCTATTTGCGCGACGAGCCGCGTGCGGCCGTGCTGGCGCGGATGCAGAAGGCGATGACCGAGTATCTCGCAAAGGCTTGGGGCATGCGCGACAAGGGGCTGGTAGTGACCACCCCGCGCGAAGCGGTCATCCTGGCCTCGATCGTCGAGAAGGAAACGGGCAAGCCGGCCGAGCGGACCACCGTTGCCGCCGTCTATGCCAATCGGCTGAAGGCAGGGATGCCGCTCCAGGCCGATCCCACGATCATCTATCCGATCACCAAAGGCAAGCCGCTCGGCCGCCGCATCCTGCAATCGGAATTGCGCGCGAAGAACGGCTACAACACCTACGCGATGCGCGGCCTGCCTGAAGGCCCGATCGCGAATCCAGGCCGCGCCTCGATCGACGCGGTGCTGCACCCGGCGCAGTCCAAGGCGCTGTACTTCGTCGCGGACGGCAGCGGCGGGCATGTGTTCGCCGAGACTTACGCGCAGCACCAGGCGAACGTGGCGAAATGGTACGCCATCCGCCGTGCGCGCGGAGAGATGTAGTCCTTCCGCTTCCCGACTTGTTTCGACGTCTTTGGCATGTAACAAAGTCTCCCTGATCCAAAAATCCAGGGGGATTGAATGCGCCGTGCCGCCTTGTTGTGCCTGTTGCTCGCCACTACCGCCGGCCCGGCCTGGGCTCAGGAAAAGCCGAAGGAAGCGGCTGCCAAGGGCGATCATCGCGAGCAGATGAAGGCCGAAGCGGAGGCCGCCTGGGCCAAGCCCTCGGTCGAGGAAGCAGCGGCCGTCAGCCACGGCGCGGTCACGGTCGCCGGCCAGCGCATCGCCTATACCGCCACGGCGGGCACGCTGACCATTCGCGACGACGACGGCAAGCCGACCGCCTCCTATTTCTACACCGCCTATACCCGCGACGGTTCGGTGCGCGAGCAGCGCCCGGTGACCTTCTTCTACAATGGCGGGCCGGGGTCGCCGACAATCTGGCTGCACATGGGCAGCTTCGCGCCGGTGCGCGTCACCACCGCCAACCCGGAATATATCCGTCCCGCACCCTATGGGTTTGGTCCCAATCCGGATTCGCTGATCGACAAGAGCGACCTCGTCTTCATCGATGCGCTCGGGGCCGGCTGGTCGCGCCCGCTGGGCGACAAGACCGGCAAGGACTTCTGGGGGGTCGACCAGGATGCCGACGGCTTCGCCCGCGCCATCCTGCGCTACACCAGCAAGTTCGATCGCTGGCCCAGCCCGAAATTCCTGTTCGGCGAAAGCTATGGCACGCTGCGCAACCCGGTGGTCGCCGCCAAGCTGGAGGATGCCGGGCTGAGCCTGAACGGCATGGTCCAGTTCTCCACGATCATGAACTATGGCGTGCGCCAGCCCGGCTACGACCAGAATTTCCTCACGCTGTTCCCGACCATGGCGGCGACCGCCTGGTACCATAACCGGCTGCAGAACCGCCCAGCCGATCTGCCGGCCTTCCTCGCCGAAGTCCGTGCGTTCACCAGCGGGCCCTATGCCGCGGCGCTGGCCAAGGGCTCGACCATCTCGGCCGAGGAAAAGGCGGCGATCGCCAGGAAGATGTCGGAATATACGGGCATCAGCGAAGCCTATATCCTGCGCGCCGACCTGCGCCTCACGCTTCCGCGCTTCCAGACCGAACTGCTGCGCGATCGGCGCCTGGCGGTCGGGCGGCTGGACTCGCGTTATCTGCTGAACGTCACCGATGCCAATGCCGACAGCCCGAGCGACGATCCGGCGTCGACCGCGGTCACCGGCGCCTTCGTCGCGACGTTCCAGGACTATGCGACGCGCGTGCTCGGCTACAAGACCGACATGCCCTATCGCATGACCGCGCGCGGCCCCGGTTTCGATTGGGACTGGAAACACCGCGCGCCCGACGGCAGCGGCACGCATCTGATGCCGAACAGCGCCGCCGACCTTGCCTATACGATGCGGACCAACCCGTATCTGAAGGTGCTCTTCATGAACGGCTATTACGACTTCGCGACGCCCTTCTACGGCGCCGAGTTCGACGTGAACCACATGTTGCTCGACCCGCAACTGCAGAAGAACATCCGCTTCACCTATTATGACGCCGGGCACATGGTGTATCTGAACCCGTCGACCATGCCGCAGATGCACCGCGACCTTGCGGCCTGGTACGACGATGCCTTGCGTGCCGCAGCCTCGAGCCGGCCGCCGGCGCGACCAGAGGCGAAGGCTGCGCAGAACTGATGCCGCGGGGGTGGAGCGATCCCTCGCTTCACCCCCGGATGGTCGCCTAGGGACATGCACCTAGCATCCAATTTGAACATTCTTAGGATGTTCATGCACGTCAATCCGCGTGCCGCGTCGCGAAGATAAACGTGCGACGAACCGAAAATTTGGCCTGACAATGTTCTATAACATTCCGGAATGGATTTACCGGAGGTCGTAGTGCGTTTATTGAATGACATCAGCATTGGTAAACGACTGTTTATCATTGGCGCGGCATCTCTGGTTGGCCTGGTGCTGGTCATTCTTCTTTCGGTGAGCCAGCTGAATAGTTCGCTCAATAAAAGCTTTGCTGCGCGTACCAAGCAAGCGGTTGACATCGCCTATAGCCAGCTCGAGTTCTACGAGGGCGAGGAGCGCGCCGGCCGGATGAACCAGGCCGACGCACAGGCTGCGGCCAAGAAGGTCATCGCTTCGATGCGCTTCGGCGAGCTCGACTATTTCTTCCTTCTCGACAACAACCACATGATGGTGATGCATCCGGTCAAGCCGGAGAAGGTGGGCAAGTCCACCTTCGACAGCACCGATGCTGCGGGCAAGTTCCACTATCGAGACATGGTGAAGACGGCCGTCGACAAAGGGGCCGGTCTCGTCTCCTATGACTATGAAGTGCCCGGCGGCAAGGGCGTGAAGCCGAAGATTTCCTATGTCCGTGCCTTCAAGCCCTGGGGCTGGATCGTCGTCACCGGCGTGTATAACGAGGAAATCCAGGCGGCAGTGCGCGATGCCGAGATCAAGCTCGGCATGGCGGTGGTGTTGATCGTGCTGGTCCTTGCCGCGGCGGTGCTCTTCGTCAGCCGCTCGATCACGGTGCCGCTCGCAGCCATTACCGGCCGCATGCGCAGCCTCGCCGGCGGTGACACCGCGGCGACGATCCCGGGCTCGGACCGCAAGGACGAGATTGGCGGCATGGCCGGCGCGCTGGAGGTCTTCCGCCAGAATGCCGAGGCGAAGCTGCACGCAGAGGTCGCGAAGGCGGCCGCCGACGCCGACCAGCAGGCGATCGTCCAGCTGCTTTCGGAGAAGCTCCATGCGATGTCCGAAGGCGATCTGACCAGTTCGATCACCACGCCGGTGCCGCCCGCCTATGGTACGCTCCGCGACAACTTCAACACCGCGCTCGACAATCTGCGCGAACTGATCAGCGTGCTGTCGGAAGCCTCGCGCAGCATCGAGACCGGCTCGACCGAAATCTCGGCTGCATCGGACGATCTCGCCCGCCGCACCGAGAGCAATGCGGCCAGCCTCGAGCAGACCTCGGCCGCGCTCCAGCAGATGAACGATCGCCTGAAGTCGAGCGCCGACGCTGCCGACCGAACGGTGGGCTTCACCCAGGAGGCGATCGGCATCGTCGACTCCGGCCGTACCACGGCAACCGAGGCGACCTCGGCGATGGACCGTGTTTCCGAAAGCGCCCGCGGCATCGACAACGTCATCGAAGGCCTCGACAAGATCGCGTTCCAGACCCGGGTTCTCGCGATGAACGCCGCCGTCGAAGCGGGGCGGGCAGGCGAGGCGGGGCGGGGCTTCGCCGTCGTCGCCGACCTTGTCTCCGCACTGGCGATGCGCGCCGAAGAGGAGGCCCGCCGCGCCCGCGAACAGCTCACCACCACCCAAGCCGACATCGTCGTCGCGGTCGATTCGGTGAAGAAGGTCGATGCGGCGCTCGCCAACATCACCACCAGCGTCAGCCAGGTCCACGAGTTCGTCGAAGTGGTCGCGGTCGACAATCGCGCCCAGTCGACCGCGATCAGCGAGATCGCCACCGCGGTGGGGGTGATGGACCATTCCACCCAGCAGAACGCCGCGATGGTGGAGCAGACCTCCGCCGCCGCGCGTAACCTGGCCGGCGAAGTCAACGGCCTCACCCGCCAGGCGGCGCGGTTCAAGATCGACAATGGTTCGCCGATGCGGTCGCCCGTGCGAACTGCGGGGGCCCCCTCGCGATCCGCACCGGCACCGCGGGCAGCGCCCGCCATGGCAGGTGCCGCGGAGGAGTGGTCCAGCTTCTGAGTGGCCGCGGGCGGCGCCGGTTCGGCCCGCCCGCCACCTTCACATCAATTCCGGAAGGAAGGCGGACTTCCTTCCCAAGGCTCGGCGTTGCTCCGTTCACAGGGACAGGGGCGGGGCACCGCAGCGCCTTGCCAGCATGGACCATCGTCATGTCGCGTACCCACTTGTTCCTGCCCCTGCTCGCCAGCCTGGGTCTTTCGCTCGCCGCTTCGCCGACCGCCGCGCAGACGCAGGAGCAGATCGAACCCGCCGCGCTGCTGGTCATCGCCGGCAGGTCCCAGGACGGCACCCAGCAGAACATCCCGCCGCAAAGGTCCACGCCGCCGGCCGAGGCGGTGACGCCGCGCGCGCCGTCGTCTCCGGCGACGTTCACCTACCCGTCGCAAGCAGACGGCTTCGGCATCAAGCTGGGTGGCTACAACACCTCGCGCTGGGCGGAAGACTGGCGCGGCATGCGCAATCCCAAGAAGCGCGACGATCCGCTCGACCGGCTGAAATATCTCCCGATCGATGCCGACGGCGTTGCCTATGTCACGCTCTCGGGCGAGATACGGCTGCGGGAGAATTACCTGTCGCACCCGGGCCTCGCGGTGGGGCCGCATCGCCAGGAGCAACTGCTGCGTATCTTCGCGGGAGCCGACGCGCATGTCGGCCCGCTGCGGGTCTATGGTGAGCTCGCGCATGGCGGCCTTGCTGGCTACAATATCGGTACGCCGGCGGGAAAATCCCGCAACGACCTGTTCGTGCAGCAGTATTTCGCCGAGCTGAGCGGCACCATCGCGCCGGGCCTGGCCGCTGGCGTGCGGTACGGCCGGCAGGAATTCACCGACGGCGCGCCGGGGCTGATCTCGGTGAAGGACGACAACTCGCTGCATACCGAGCTCAACGGCGCCCGCGCCTGGGTGTCCTTCGCGCAGTTCCGAGCGGACGTCTTCGATTTCAAGCAGACCACGCTCGGCATTGGCGGCGGCGGCGACGACCGGATCGACGACGGCACCCGCTTTTCGGGTGTCACCTTCGGCGCCGTCCTCGCCAACGCGCCCAAGCGCAAGATCTTCTTCGACCCGTTCTTCTGGCGCGAACGCAACGACGCCCTGAAATGGGGCAAGACCACCGGGCTGGAGGTGCGCCATTATTACGGCGCGCGGCTGTGGGGCAGCATCGATCGCCTGACCTTCGATTGGCTGGTCAACCATCAGGGCGGCGACTTCGCAGGCCGCCCGATCGACGCCTGGTTCCTCCAGGCGGCGCAGACCTACAGCCTGAGCAACAAGGGGCTGAAGCCGAAGCCGGGCATCCATTTCGACTTTGGCAGCGGCGGCGGGGCCTATGGCACCGGCACGATCCGCAACACGCGTGTCGTCACCGCCGGCTCGATCGCCTACAGCTATCAGCTGGTGCTCAACCTGACGAACCTTTTCCAGGTCTCGCCCAACCTGACGATCTCGCCGAGCAAGTCGATCGACCTCACCGCCGAGCTGCAGCACAGCCTGCGGGTGAACGAGAATGACGCGGTGTATCGCGGCGCGGGCACCGCTTATGCCGGCACCCAGCTGGTGAAGGGCGCGCATGTCGGCGACGCGGCGCGGCTGCAGGCGACGTGGAAGGTGAGCCCCCGCATCTCGGTGGTCGGCCGCTATGAGTATTTCGAACCCGGTGCGGTGCTGAAGGCGGTGGGGTCGAAGGGATCGCATTTTCTCGCCGGCTGGATCAGCGTCCGCTTCTGATGGGGCGAGAGCTGCGAGGTTGCGGGATCGCGCCACCGGCGTAAGTCCAGCGGTGACGAGGGGGCTCCGGTGTGCATGCCGCCGCCGCTGGGTGTTCGTAGCGCTGCATCGCTACCGCGTGCTGGGCGCGGGCGAAGCGGGCGGCGTTGGCGCTGATTTCGCTTTTCGGTGGAAGCTGTGGCAGGGGCAGCAGGATGCCGATCCTCCCGCACATTCTCGTCGATGCCGATGCCTGCCCCGTCAAGGACGAGATCTACAAGGTCGCCTGGCGCCTGGAGGTGCCGGTGACGGTGGTGAGCAACGCCCATTTGCGCGTTCCCCAGCACCCGCTGATCACGCGCGTGGTGGTGAGCGACGGGTTCGACGCCGCCGACGACTGGATCGCCGAGCATACCGACGCGGCGGCGGTGGTGATCACCGCCGACATCCTGCTGGCGGATCGCTGCCTGAAGGCCGGCGCGGCGGCGGTGCTCGCGCCCACCGGCAAGCCGTTCACCACCAGCTCGATCGGCAGTGCGGTGGCGGTGCGGGCGATCATGGCCGATCTGCGCGCTGGCGGCGACCGGATCGGCGGGCCGCCGCCCTTCGCGAAGGAAGATCGTTCGCGCTTCCTGTCCGCGCTCGATACGGCGCTCGTACAGGCCAAGCGCGCGCTCGCAGGGTAACGGCACGGGCGATTCCTGTGTCGATGTGCTTCGGAAGTGCCCAATAGGGAGACAGTGCCGCGCGGGGAGGTCCCTTGACTCGCGAGCAGCTGATACTAATCCAGCGTTAACTATCAATGCATTGGGGTGCATAGAGGGGGAGTATCGCGATGAACTACCGGTTCTTGTCGGGTGCGGCGATGCTGCTGGCGGTTGCTTGTACCAGTCCTGCCATCGCGGCGGACTTCTACCTCTTCAACGATTCGCCGACCGGATCCACGAAGCTCACGGTCAACGGCGGCACCAGCATCGCGGCGTTCCAGACCGGCTGGTTCGACAGCAACGGGTCTCACTATAACGCCTGGACCAACTACTTCACCGGCAGCCTCACCAACTGGGGCACGACGACCGAGTATCGCTCGTTCTTCAGCTTCTTTCCGATCGGGCCGGTCACCAGCGCATCGCTGACCATCGGCAACGCGCTCGCTACCGGCTATGGCAACGATATGGGGCGGCCGCTGGAGCTGACGCTGTACGACGTCACCAGCTCGATCGTGGGGCTGCAGCAATATAATGGTGCCAAGGGGATCTTCGACGATCTCGGATCGGGCATTGTGCTCGGCAAGATCACCGTGAACGGCGCGGCTGCGGGCTACACGATCGACCTGAACCAGGCCGGCGTCGATGCGATCAACGCTGCCTATTACGGCGTCGGCCCCTTCACCGTCGGCGCGCGTCTGACCGCCAGCGCCGTGCCCGAGCCAGCGGCCTGGACGTTGATGCTCGGCGGCTTCGGGCTGATGGGCGGCGCGCTCCGCGCGCGGCGGCGGCGGACCACCGTCCGCTACGCCTGAGCGGGACGACCCGCCCGGCTCAGTGCAGCTTGGCGATCGCCAGCCCGTCGAGCTTGGCGCGTTCCTTCACCGATTCCTCGCTGCGGGTGAGCGCCTTGGCGATCGCGCGCAGCGGCATCCCCTTCTTCGCGAGGGTGTGGAGCTTTTGCAGCTCGTCGGGGCGCCACGGCTGGCGATGTCGTTCAAAGCGTTCGGCCATGGCGCTGCTTAGTCGATCTTCGTCGTTTGGAACATGGGGGGATCAGGCGCGTGCGCGCAACGCGGCAGCGACGCGTTCCGCGCCTTCCTCGTTCGTGCTGGCAATGTCGACCGGGCGGCCGCCCAGGGTCTCGTCGACATTGTTGAGGAATGCCAGCGCGGTCTCGCGGTCGGGCAGGCACTGGAAGGCGAGCAGCGCGATACGCGACTGCCGGGCGATCACGTCGGGCGCCAGCTTCGTTCGCGCTGCGCCGCGGAAGCGCTTGCGGTCGAGTTCGTCGGACGTTGCGCCGACGGCGATCCGGGTAATCGCCCCCATCAGGCGGCAATCGCCAGGGTGGCGGTTACGGATGCCTCGCGCAACTGGCGGATCCGCTCGGCATAGCCGGCTGCGAGCGCGCGGTGCGAAGCGCGCGAGGACACGCACGGGGCATTGCCTGCGCGGAGCAGCGATTCGCGATGTCGCGAGACGAAATAGTCGAGGTCCATGGGGACACCCCTGCGGTGCAAGCGAGAACATCACGGACCCAGCCGCCGGCGCTTACGGGTTGAAAGCCGACGATGGTTACAAGATGGGGATTGCCCGCTCGTTTCGCAACCGCCCCGCCACCGGCGTCAGGCGGGCACGCGCTCGTCATTGCGCAGCGTCAGCACCTCGACGCCGTCGGCGGTAACCGCGACGGTATGCTCGAACTGGGCGGAGAGCTTGCGATCGTTGGTGACCACCGTCCAGCCATCGTCAAGCGTCGTCACCTTGCGGGTACCCTGGTTGAGCATTGGCTCGATCGTGAAGGTCATGCCTTCGCGCAGTTTCATCCCGGTGCCGGCACGGCCGAAATGGAGCACCGAGGGCTCCTCGTGCATCTTGCGGCCGATGCCGTGGCCGCAATAATCGCGCACCACCGCATAGCCGTGCTGCCTGGCATGCCGCTCGATCGCCGCGCCGATGTCGCCAAGCGTGGCGCCGGGGCGGACCTGGGCGATGCCCTTCCACATCGCCTCCTGCGTCACCTGCACCAGCCGGCGGGCCTGGGGCGATACGCTGCCGACCATGTAGGTCTTGCTCGAATCGGCGATGAAGCCGTTCTTTTCCAGCGTGATGTCGAGGTTGATGATGTCGCCGTCGCGGACGATCGTCTCGGCATCGGGCACGCCGTGGCAGACGACATGGTTGATCGAGCAGTTGAGCACGAAGCCATAGCCATATTGCCCCTTGCTGGCGGGGCGGGCGGCGAGATCATGGGTGATGTAGTTGTCGACCAGCGTGTCGATTTCCAGCGTCGACATGCCGGCGAGCGGCTGGCGATCGAGCATGGCGAACACCTGGGCGAGCAGCCGCCCGGCTTCGCGCATCAGATCGAGTTCTGCGGGCGTCTTGACCATCTCAGGCAGCCTCGAGCGCGGCGGTGCCGACCTGCGCTTCGGCGAGCTGGCGGCGGACGATCTCGTGGAAGGCGAGGGTGGGGTTCGCCTCGGCGAGCATGCCGATCTTCATCCAATATTCGGCCTGGGCATTGATCGAACGGCACATCACGGCACTGGCGCGGCGGGCCTCCGCGTGGAGGTCGTCGGCGATTTTCACGATGCCCATCTGCTGCTCCATCTGCTTTGCAAGTGAAGCGTATATGGTTCGTATGTTGAACGCGTCAACCGTTGTCGCACCGGTCGCGATATCGCGCCAGTGAGATGTGCAACATCAGCATGTTGCTGCTCCTCATTGCCAAGAAAGCTTAGCCATTGGAGCAGTATTGGTTCGCATCGCTCCTCATGGCATAAGGGTCGCTGTAAGATGGGTGGCATCGTATCTACGGGGGAGATGTGTCGTGCGCCATGGATTTACGTCGGCAGTGGTGGTCCTGATGTGCGGGATCGGCCCGTATCCGGCGGCCGCGCAGGATACGCCGCGCGACTTGCAGGATCTCGTCGGCGCGCGCGGTGGGCAGGCGGAAGCCGAGCTCGGGCGGCGCGGCTATGCGTGGGTGCGCACCGAAAGCGGACCAGACCGCAAGTGGAGCAGCTGGTGGAACGCCGGCACCCGCAGCTGTGCGACCATCACCACCAAGGATGGGCGCTATGCCGCGATCGTGGCGAGCCCGCCTTCGGCCTGCGCGAGCGGTGGCCAGGAGGCCGGAAACCGGCCGCGCCCGGGTGGCCCGCCGCTGGGAGAGCGCCCGCGCGAGCAACTGACGCTGATCTGCTGGGGCGAAGGGCAAAAACCGGGCAGCAGCTACCGCTCGGGCTATGTGTGGAACGACCGGACCCATCGCTACGAATCCTACAGTGCCGTCGAGAGCGGTACCCAGCGTTTCGATTCGACGGTGCAGGTGGAGCTGTGGGGCGATGGCGGACGCATCCGACTGGCGGGCAAGCTGATCCCGCCGATCCATTCGGGCGGCCGCGATGGCTGGTGGGATCTGGACGATGTCCGGATGACGCGGGACCGGATCACCGCGCAATATCGGCTGAACGGGCTCAACAAGCCGCGGGTCGATATCGACCGGCGGATCGGGCGCATCGCGATCGATGGCATCGAGAAGTTTCGCGGCAGCTGCGACCAGGGCGATTGGAGCGGAAGCCGCAACAAGTTTTGAGGGATGCACCGGCTGATCCCCTCCTCCTCGGAGGAGGGGATGAAGCGTAACGATTACCGCGGCAGCGCGGCGGCCTCGCGTGCCTTGGCTTCGACTTCTTCGAGCGAACCGCTGGCGATCCAGCTGCCGCCGACGCAGAGCACCGGATCGAAGGCGAGCCACTCGGGCGCGCTCGCCAGGCTGATGCCGCCGGTGGGGCAGAATTTCGCCTGGTAGAAGGGCGCGGCGAGCGCCTTCAGCGCCTTGAGGCCGCCCGAGGTCTCGGCCGGGAAGAACTTGAAGTGGCTGAGGCCCAGGTCGAGCCCGCGCATGATGTCGCCGGCATTGGCGATGCCCGGGAGGTACGGCACGCCGCTCTTGACGATCGCGTCGCCCAGGCGATCGGTGAGGCCGGGGGAGACGATGAACTCGGCATCCTCCTTCATCACCTGCTCGAACTGCGCGGTGTTCACCACCGTGCCGGCGCCGACGATCGCGCCGGGCACCTGCTTCATCTCCCGGATCGCGTCGAGCGCGGCAGGCGTGCGCATCGTCACTTCGAGCACGCGCAGGCCGCCCTTCACCAGCGCCTCGGCAAGCGGACGCGCCTTGGCGGCGTCGTCGATCACCAGCACCGGGATGACGGGTGCGGTGCGCATGATGGCTTCGATCGAAGGGCGGGTGTCGCTCACTGTGCATGCTCCTGGGCGAAGGCGGCGGCTGCGCCGTACAGGCCCGGCTGGGGATGGGTGATCAGTTTGACGGGGATCGTCGCCATCAGGGAGCGGAAGCGCCCCTTGGCGACGAATCGCTCGCCGAAGCCCGATTGCAGCAGATGGTCCTTCAGGCGCAAGCCCAGACCGCCGGCGATCACCACCGCGGCGGGGCCATGGCCGAGCGCAAGGTCGCCCGCCACCGCCCCGAGGCTGAGGCAGAAGCGATCGAGCGCGGCGACCGCCAGGCTGTCCTTGCCCTCCAGCGCCAGCGTCCAGATCGCCTTGTCGTCAAGCCGGGGGACGGGCACGCCCTCCAGATCGGCGAGCGTCTCGTAGATCGAGACGATCGCCGGGCCGGCTACGATGCGTTCCTTGGAGACGCGCTGGTAGGTGCGACGCAGGCGCTTGACCAGCGCATCCTCGATCGCGTCGAGTGGCGCGAAGTCGCTGTGGCCACCTTCGGTAGCGATGATGTCGTAGCCACCACCATGGCGGAACACCTGAGCCACGCCGAGCCCGGTGCCCGGGCCGCAGACCGTGATCGAGCCCTTGCCCGGCAGCGCGGTGTCGGGTCCGCAGAGGTGGAGGAAGGCTTCGTCTTCCAACTGGGCGACCGCGTGGCCGATCGCCTCGAAATCATTGACGAGGGTCCAGGTGTCCGCGCCCAGCCGATCGGGGATCAACTGCGGGCGAATGATCCAGGGATTGTTGGTAAGCTTGATCAGATCGTTGTTGATCGGCGAGGCGACGGCGATCGCCGCGGCCTTGGGCACCGGACGGCCAAGCTGCTCGCCGAACGCGCGCCAGGCGAGCTGCAGGCTGGGATGTTCGGCCACCTTCTGGGTGATCGGCTCGCTGAGCGAGACGACGCGACCTTCCGCGACCTCCGCTACGGCGAAGCGCGCGTGGGTCCCCCCGATGTCGACGGCGACGACTTCCATCCGATTTCGATCCTCTCTCTGCAGCCCCTGTCAACGTTGCCAGTGGGCGGCGGTCCTTCTTCCCGTCCGCCGCGCGGAAGTAAAGTCCGCGCGGCGCCACCGGGTATGATTTACAGGTGTTACAGTCTCACAGGCCCGCTTCGTGCAGCATCGCCGACGCGCCCTTTTCGGCTTCGTCGCAATGATGGCGCAGCATGGCGAACAGCTCGCGGCCGGTACCGATGGCAGGCGGCGGAGCGACGGCATGCTCGCGCGCGTCCCACTCGTCGGCGGGGACCAGCGCCTCCAGCACGCCGTTCTCGGCGTCGAGGCGGATGATGTCGCCGTCGCGCACCTTGCCGATCGGGCCGCCGCCCAGCGCCTCGGGCGAGAGGTGGATCGCCGCCGGCACCTTGCCGCTGGCACCCGACATGCGGCCATCGGTGACCAATGCCACCTTGAAGCCGCGGTTCTGCAGGACGCCCAGCTGGGGCGTGAGCTTGTGCAACTCGGGCATGCCGTTGGCGCGCGGGCCCTGGAAGCGGACGACGACCACGACATCCTGCTCGAGTTCGCCGGCCTTGAACGCGGCGAGCACTTCGGACTGGTCGGCGAAGACGCGGGCCGGGGCCTCGATGACCCAGCGCTCGCGCTCGACCGCCGAGACCTTGATGCAGGCGCGGCCGATATTGCCCTTGAGGATGCGGAAGCCGCCCTCGGGGGAGAAGGCGGTCTCGACCGTGCGGACGATGCTCTCGTCGTTGCTCTTTTCGCCGTGCTCGGTCCAGACCAGCGCGTCGCCCTCGATGTCGGGCTTGCGGCCATAGGCGGCCATGCCGTCCTTGGCGATGGTGAGCGCGTCGCCGTGCATCAGACCGGCGCGGAGCAGTTCCTTGATAACGAAGGACGGGCCGCCGGCATCCTCGAACTGGTTCACGTCGGCCGAACCGTTCGGATAGACGCGGGTCATCAGCGGCACCGCGCGCGACAGGCGATCGAAATCGTCCCAGTCGATGACGATGCCGGCCGCGCGCGCGAAGGCGGGGACGTGGATCAGGTGGTTGGTCGAGCCGCCGGTGGCGAGCAGCACGATCGCGGCGTTCACGATCGCCTTCTCGTCGACGACATGGCCGATCGGGCGATAATCGTCACCGTTCCAGCCGATCTCCGTCAGGCGGTGGACGGCGTAGCGGGTGAGTTCCTGGCGCAGCTTGGTGCCCGGATTGGCGAAGGCCGAGCCAGGGACATGGAGGCCCATCGCCTCCATCATCATCTGGTTCGAGTTCGCCGTGCCGTAGAAGGTGCAGGTGCCCTTGCCGTGATAGGCGGCGATCTCCGCCTCGAGCAGTTCCTCGCGGGTCGCCTTGCCCTCGGCAAAGCGTTCGCGGACGGCGGCCTTTTCCTTGTTCGGCAGGCCCGAACGCATCGGGCCGCCGGGGATCAGCACCATCGGCAGATGCCCGAAGCGCAGCGCGCCCATCAGCAGGCCCGGCACGATCTTGTCGCAGATGCCGAGCAGTGCCGCGCCTTCGAACACGCGGTGGCTGAGCGACACGGCGGTGGACATGGCGATGGTGTCGCGGCTGAACAGCGACAATTCCATGCCCTGATAGCCCTGGGTCACGCCGTCGCACATCGCGGGCACGCCGCCCGCGACCTGCGCGGTGGCGCCGGCTTCGAGCGCCCAGATCTTCATCTGCTCGGGGTAGCGGTAATAGGGGGCATGGGCCGACAGCATGTCGTTGTACGACGTGACGATGCCGATGTTCATCCGCGCACCGGTCTTGAGCTGCTCGCGCTGTTCCTCGGTGCCCGCATAGGCATGGGCGAGGTTGGCGCAGCCGAGCTTCGGCCGGTCATTCCCCGATTCGCGCTCGCGGCGGATCAGGTCGAGATAGGCAGCGCGGCCCGCCTTGGACCGCTCGATCACCCGGTCAGTGACGGCTGCGATTTCGGCGTGCAGATTGGCCATTTACAGGCTCCAGTGGATGTCGACGGGCAGTTCGGTTTCGGCGAGCACGCGGCCGATCGGCAGCGTCGAGCCGGCGCCTTCGGAAATAGCGCGCTCCAGCACGTCCTTCTTTTCCTGGCCGGTGATCGCGATCATCAGCGCGCGCGCCGACACGATGGCGGCAAGCGACAGCGAGACGCGCGGGACCGGTGCCTCTGGGGGCAGCGGATCGGGCATCACGCCCAGCGCGCGGCGCTCCTTGCGGCCGGTCAGCGCCTCGGCGAGGTCGGGGCCGGGGAAGATCGACGCGGTGTGGCCATCGGCGCCCATGCCGAGCAGGCAGAGGTCGAGCGGCCAGTGGAAGTCCTGGAGACGCGCATCGGCGGCGCGGCCGGCGGCCTTGTAGTCGTCGGCCTTCTCGCTGACGACCGGGATTACCCGCGCGCCGAGCGGCAGGAACACCTTGGCGAGGCCGGTCACGTTCGACATCGGATCGCCCATCGGCACGATGCGATCGTCGGTGGGGATGATCGTCACGCGCTTCCAGTCGAGCTTGGCCTTGCTCAACTTGGCGTAGATCGGGCCGGGGGTGCGACCGCCGGCGAGCGCGATGACCGCGGCGCCGCGCGCGTCGATCGCGCTTTCGATGATGAACTGGACGTCGCCGGCGAGCGCGTCGCCCATCTCGGCGGTGTCGTCATAGTCCCACCATTCGATTTCGGTCGTCATGTCAGCTCCTTGGGTTTGGTGGGACCGGGGCGGCGGCCGGGCGGCCGCGCGGGTCCGATATAGGAAATGGTTTGCGGGTTCGCTCGCCCTTCAACCGTCATCCCGGCGGAAGCCGGGATCCGTTTCACAGCGGCGCTGGGGATGGAGCCGGGACGGTGAGGGCAATGGATCCCGGCTTTCGCCGGGGTGACGTGTGTAGAAAAGGCGCTCGCCCCGTTCATTCGTGCCAGTGCACCCCGTCGCGCTCGGTGAGCGCGATCGAGAGCGAGGGGCCCCAGCTGCCCGAGGCATAGGGCTTGGGCTTGAGATCGTTGGCGTCCCAGCCGGCGCGGATCGCATCGATCCACTCCCACTGCGCTTCCACCTCGTCGCGGCGCACGAACAGCGTGGGATCGCCCTCGATCAGGTCGAGCAGCAGGCGTTCATAGGCGATGCGGCGCGTGGTGCCGGCGAATTCGGCGTCGAGGCTGAGGTTGAGCGGCACTTCGCGCAGGCGATAGCCCTCGCGGTCGAGCCCGGGCTGCTTGGCCATCACCAGCAGCTGGACATATTCCTCCGGCTGGAGGCGGATCACCAGCGCGTTGGGCTGGAGCATGCCGCCACGCTCGGCGAAGATCGAATGCGGCACCGGCTTGAACTGGATGACGATTTCGGAGCGGCGCTCGGCGAGGCGCTTGCCGGTGCGCAGGTAGAAGGGCACGCCCTGCCAGCGCCAATTGTCGACATGCGCCTTGATCGCGACGAAGGTCTCGGTGCGCGAGTCCTTGCCGAGATCGGTGGCATAGTCGCGGACGATCTGCCCCTTCACCGCGCCGCCGCCATATTGGCCGACCACGGTGAGGTTGGGCGCATCCGCCGCCGCGATCTTGCGGAGCGAGCGGAGTACCTTGACCTTCTCGTCGCGGATCGAGGTGCCGTCGAAGCGGGCAGGGGGCTCCATCGCGATCAGCGCAACGAGCTGGAGCATGTGGTTCTGCACCATGTCGCGCAGCGCGCCGGTATCCTCGTAGAAGCCGGCGCGGCCTTCGAGGCCGACCGTCTCGGAGACGGTGATCTGCACGCTGTCGATGCCGCGGGCGTTCCACACCGGCTCGAACAGCGAATTGCCGAAGCGCAGCGCGAGGATGTTCTGCACCGTCTCCTTGCCGAGATAATGGTCGATGCGGAAGGTGCGCTCTTCCGGAAAGGCTTCGGCGACGATGTCGTTGATCTCGCGGCTGGAGGCGAGGTCGCGGCCGAGCGGCTTCTCCAGGCTGATGCGGACATTCTCGCCCGCCAGGCCGGCCGATTCGAGGCCCTTGATGGTCGGGCCGAACAGCCAGGGCGCGGTCGACAGGAAGATGGCGAGGCCGCCGGAAATGTCGCCCAGCTTGTCCTTCAGCGCGGCATAGCCTTCGGTCTGCGAGGCATCGAGCGTCTGGTAATGGACGCGTTGCAGGAAGCTGGCGACA
This sequence comes from Sphingomonas pituitosa NBRC 102491, assembly GCF_001598435.1. Lineage (GTDB taxonomy): Bacteria > Pseudomonadota > Alphaproteobacteria > Sphingomonadales > Sphingomonadaceae > Sphingomonas > Sphingomonas pituitosa. The sequence goes on along the minus strand of NZ_BCYY01000001.1, from coordinate 177,887 downwards.
GCGCTGTCGTCTTTCCGATCGGCCGGCAGGAACTGGTCGAGCGCCTTGGCGGCGAAGGCGCGGTAGCCCTCGTCGTCATGCTCGGAGCGGGCAGTACCGGTAATGGTGAGGCCATCGGGAAGCAGGCCATCGGCGTGCAGCGCATACAGCGAGGGGAGCAGCATACGCTGCGCCAGATCACCGGTGGCACCGAACAGAAGCAATTTGCCGACAGGCTGCTGCATCATTTCCCTCTCGATTGGTTCGCCCCGCGAGACACCAATGCGATCGAAAGATCAAGCCGGAGGGGGTGAATAGGTATGCGGAAGCGGGAAAATTTGAAGGATTGTTCCCGGAATTCCCCTCCCGATTGCGGGGAGGAGGCAGAGGAGGTGTGTGGCGTTCGCGCGTGATATCGTGGAAGGAAGCGCCGCCACGCCACATCCTTCCCCGACCGCTCCCGCGAGTGGTCGGGGAATGGGAAGCCGCTTACAGCACCAGCCCGGCGGTGGGGTCCAGCCCGGCCATGATGTTCAGGTTCTGCACCGCCGCACCGGCCGCACCCTTGCCGAGATTGTCGAGCGTGGCGATCAGCCGCGCCTGGCGCGCCTCGTCATTGCCGAACACGCGGACCGACAGGCGATCGGTACCGGCATTTTCCTCGATCGATACGGTCGCGACGTCGGCGGGCAGCACCTGCACGACCGGCGAGTCGCGATAGGCGTCGCGCAGCACCGTCTCCAGTGCCTCTACCGAGGGCTTGCGGGTGAAGGCGAACAGCGGCAGCGGCACTTCCACGATCATGCCGCGATACGTGCGCGCGACCGATGGCAGGAAGATCGGCGGATGCTCGATGCGGGCATGCTTCTGCATCTCGGGCACATGCTTGTGCGCGAGCGAGAGGCCATAGGGACGGAAGGCGGTTTCCGTCGCCTCAGGGCCATTGCCCTCGAACTCGGCGATCATCGCGCGACCGCCGCCCGAATAGCCGGACACCGCGTTGACGCTGAGCGGGAAGTCATGCGGGATCAGCCCGGCGCGGATCAACGGGCGGACCAGTGCGAGGAAACCGGTGGGGTAGCAGCCGGGGTTGCTGACCCGCGCCGCCTCGGCAATCGCCGCCGCCTGGCCGGGTTCGAGCTCGGCGAAGCCATAGGTCCAGTCGGGCGCGGTGCGGTAGGCGGTCGAGGCATCGATCACCCGCGTGCGGTCGTTGCGGATCATCGCCACCGCCTCGCGCGCCGCGTCGTCTGGCAGGCAGAGGATGACGAAATCGGCGGCGTTCAGCGCCTCCTCGCGCTTCTTCGGATCCTTGCGGTCCTGGTCGTCGAGGACCATCACGTCGATCTCGGAGCGGCCGGCGAGGCGCTCCCGAATCTCGAGGCCGGTGGTGCCGGCGGCGCCGTCGATGAAGACGCGCGCGATCATTCGGTTTCCCCCAGGGCCGATGCGTCGACATAGCCGACCAGTCCTGGGCCCGGAGCGACTCCCCAGGCGTTGCTCCCCGCTACTTCGAGCACCTCGAAGACGTCCCCCTTCTGCAGGGTGGCCAGCGCCGGTTCGTCGCCCTTGGCGGAGACGCGCAGCGCTGTCTCGAAATGGATCACCCGGGGCATCGGCGCGGCATAATGCGGCGCGAAGACGCGGCCGGCCAGGCGGATATCGGCGATGTCGGGGCGGACCGCGTCCACCCGTGGATCAATCGCGACCGATCGGCCGCCAAGCGCCAGACGCTTACGCGTCGGCGCGCTCTGGGACTGGCTCGCTGATGGTGTTGCCAGCGAGGAAATGCCCGAACTCTGCAAGAAACTCTGCCCCTTCCGCGGTGCGCGCTACAAAGATGTTGCGCTTGTCGGTGTCGTCGCGCTGGCGGCGCAGATAGCCGAGCGTGCCCAGTCGATTCAAGGCGCGCGTGACCACCGGCTTCGAGACGTTGAGCGCTCGTGCCAGACCGCGCACCGTATGGGGGCCGGGGTCCAGATATACAAGCATCAGCAGCGCCATCTGCCGATTGGTGAGATCGGGTTCTCCCGAGCGCACATAATCGATCAGCGTATTTTTCCATCCCCACAGGGTCTGTTCGGACATAGCGTTCACAAGCATCACTCGTTCGTTTCAGGCCCGGCACGGCATCGAACCGATGAAACAAACGCGCATTTTGCAACTAGGTTTCAGTGCGCGGGCGAAATGTTGTGCGAAAAGCGCGATGAAAATGCTGACGGCGCATGGGTTTGCCCGCACGCGTTGGAGTCGGAGCCGGAACAGGCGGTTGATTGCACGGGCGGCCTCGCCTATGTCGCCGGCTTCGCTAACGGGCACCGGATTTCATGTTCACCTTCCTCCTCGTCGTACAGTTCATCATCGCTGCCCTGCTGGTGGGGGTGATCCTCGTTCAGAAGTCGGAGGGCGGCGGCCTCACCACGGGCGGCAGCCCGGCCGGTCTCATGTCGGCACGCGGCGCGGCCGATTTCCTGACGCGTCTCACCGCGATCCTCGCAACCGCGTTCATCCTGATGAGCATCGTGCTGGCCTTCCTCGCGGCGACCCGGCACTCCACCAAGATCGACGCAGGCCTGCAGAAGGCGCCCGCCGCCGTCGCCCCGCTCGCGATCCCGAGCGTACCCGCGCCGGTCGGCAACGAAACGGCCCCGACCGGCAACAGCGCGGTTCCGTTCAGCCAGTAAGCATCCGTAGTTCGCCGCGCTTGCGGCGGATTAACCGTAAAATTTGCGCAACCGGCGGATTCTTACGCTTGCCGGTCTGCGCCCTTTGACGTTAGGCGTTTTCTCCCATGGCGCGGTACATCTTCATCACCGGCGGCGTGGTCTCCTCGCTCGGCAAGGGTCTCATGGCAGCGAGCCTCGCGGCGTTGCTCCAGGCCCGTGGCTATCGAGTCCGCATCCGCAAGTTCGATCCCTATCTCAACGTCGATCCCGGCACGATGTCGCCGCACCAGCATGGTGAGGTCTACGTCACCGACGATGGCGCCGAGACCGATCTCGACCTCGGCCATTACGAGCGCTTCACCGGCGTGACCGCGCGCCAGGCCGACAACGTCACCTCGGGCCGGATCTACAAGACGATCATCGAGCGCGAGCGCCGCGGTGACTATCTGGGCGCCACCGTGCAGGTCGTCCCGCACGTGACCGACGCGATCAAGGCGTTCGCCCAGGCGGAAACCGAGGATCTGGATTTCGTGCTGTGCGAGATCGGCGGCACCGTGGGCGACATCGAGTCGCTGCCGTTCATCGAAGCGATTCGCCAGCTCCGCAACGATCTCGGCCGCGGCCAGACCGTCAGCATCCACGTGACCCTGGTGCCCTACATCGCCGCCGCGGGCGAGCTGAAGACCAAGCCTACCCAGCATAGCGTGCGCGAGCTGGCCGCGCTGGGCGTGCAGCCAGACGTGCTGGTATGCCGCTCCGAGCGGCCGCTGCCGGCCGGCGAGCGCGCCAAGATCGCGCAGTTCTGCAACGTGCCGACCTCGGCGGTGATCCCCGCGCTCGACGCCAAGAGCATCTATGCGGTGCCGCTGCAGTATCACGGCGAGGGTCTGGACGGCGAAGTGCTCAAGGCGTTCGGTATCGAGCCGGGCCCGTCGCCCGACCTCAGCCGCTGGAGCGGCATCGTCGAGCGGCTCGAGAATCCGGAAGGCGAAGTCACGATCGGCGTGGTCGGCAAGTATATGGGCGTCCCCGACGCCTATAAGTCGCTTACCGAGGCGCTGGTGCATGGCGGAATCGCCAACCGGGTGAAGGTCAACATCCGCTGGCTCGACGCCGAATTGTTCGAGCAGGAAGAGGCCGAAGTCGCCGCGATGCTGGAGCCGATGCACGGCATCCTCGTGCCCGGCGGGTTCGGCGAGCGCGGCAGCGAGGGCAAGATCGCCGGCGTCCGCTTCGCGCGCGAGCGGAGCGTGCCGTTCTTCGGCATCTGCCTCGGCATGCAGATGGCGTGCATCGAGGGCGTCCGCGCCCAGGGCGTCGCCAATGCCTCGACCACCGAGTTCGGCCCTACGGAAGAGCCGGTGGTCGGCATGATTACCGAGTGGATGACTTCCGACGGGCTGCAGAAGCGCGAAGCCGGCGGCGACCTGGGCGGCACGATGCGGCTCGGTGCCTATCCGGCGAAGCTGGGCGGCAACAGCGTCGTCGCGTCGATCTACGGCACCGATTCGATCAGCGAACGCCACCGCCACCGCTATGAGGTGAACACCGCCTACAAGCCGGTGCTCGAAGAGGGCGGGCTGGTCTTCTCGGGCATGTCGCCCGACGGCACGCTGCCCGAAATCGTGGAGCGGCCGGACCATCCCTGGTTCGTCGGCGTGCAGTTCCACCCCGAGCTCAAGTCCAAGCCGTTCGATCCGCACCCGCTGTTCGCGGGCTTCATCGAAGCCGCCGTCAAGCATTCGCGGCTCGTCTAGGCGCGTGCTGCGGCGGGTTTTCGTCGCCGGGCTGGCGCTGCTGGCGGTGTCCGCAGCGCCCGCACCGCAGCAGCCTCGGCCGGCGCCCGGCCAGGTCCGCGTGCGGCTGGTGACGAGCATGGGCGCGATCACCCTCGCACTGGATGCGAAGCGCGCGCCCAAGACCGTCGCCAACTTCCTCGCCTATGTCGATGACGGGCGGCTGGAGGGCACCGATTTCTACCGCACCGCGCGGCGCAAGACCGAGCCGACCCGGGGCTTCATCCAGGGCGGCGTCGGCACCGACGCGCGCCGGATGCTCGATCCGCTGCCGCTGGAGCCGACCAGCAAGACCGGGCTGAAACACCTGAACGGCACCATCTCGATGGCGCACGGGCCGAACCCCAATTCGGCCAACGGCAATTTCTCGATCATGGTCGGCGACAATCCGGGGCTCGACGCACGTGGGCAAAACCTGGGGTTCGCGGCGTTCGGCCAGGTGGTGGGCGGCATGGACGTGGTCCAGCGGATCCTCGCGCTGCCCAGCGGCGGCGGGCGCGACGTGATGAAGGGCCAGATGATCCTCAAACCGGTGACGATCGTGCGGGCCGAGCGGCTGGACGGGGTTGCCAAGCCGACGGGGCGGGTGAAGCCGTGGTTGCTGGGGTTGAAACCGGCAACGTAGACGATCCAGGCAGGACAGGGGCCACCGGCCTCCGTAAAAATACTTTCTGCGCAAAGATAGAGGTTAATCCCGGGCCGGATCAGCTGGTTCGACATGCCTCCGTCTATAACGTTTCCAATCACTGCCGTAGATGCCGCCGGGTCAAGGCATAACTGCGCGTGTTGGAGAAATCGATCGCATGCTGCTCAGCTACACCATCCGTGCGAAGCTCATGTTCTGCCTTGTGCTGTTTGCAGCCGCTTTCGTCGGTACGATTGCTACGTTGAACCTCAGCGTTCGTTCCAACCGGGCCAGTTTCAATACGTTGTTGATCGATCGGATCCAGCCGCTTCGGGACATCAAGACGATCGCGGACGCCTATGCCGTCAGCATCGTCGATGCCTCGCACAAGGCTCGCAACGGCAACATTACGCTCGCCGACGCGGCGCATCAGATCGCCGAGGGACGCGCGCGGATCGCCCAGAGCTGGAAAGCCTATCGCGCAACGTTGATCGAGGGCAACGAGGCGAAGTTGGCGAGCGAGGCCGAAGTGCGGATGCGCACGGCGGATGCCCAGGTGGAGGCATTGGAAGCCATTCTGAAGCGGGGCGATCGTGGGGCGCTGGACCGCTTCGTCATCGATCGGCTGTACCCGGCAATCGACCCGGTTTCGGATACCATGTCGGCCCTGGCTTCCGAACAGATCCTGATTTCGGAACAGGTGACTACCGATGCCGGCGCCGTGAACCGCTGGGTCGGATGGGTTGCGCTGGCCATTGCCGTGGTGGTGGCGGCGGTCTGGCTGTTCGCACTGCAGATTGCGCGCAAGAGCATCATACGGCCGATCGGCACGCTGGCTGATACGATGGAGTCGCTGGCCGCCGCACAGGAGGTCTCGATCCCCTATACCGGACAGATCGACGAGATCGGCCGCATGGCGCGCGCGTGCGAAATCTTCCGGCTTGCCGCGGCCGATCGGGCACGTGCGGAGGAAGAGAATGCCGCCACCCAGGTGCAGGTGACGAGCGCGCTGCGGGGGGCAATCTCGGCCATCTCGGCGGGCGATCTTACCAAGGACATCCGCGATCCTTTTCCGACAGACTATGAACCGGTGCGGCAGGACTTCAACGCGGTGCTGCACAGCCTGCGCGCGTTGATCGGAGCGGTGCTGGAGAGTGCTGCTTCGATCAGCAGCGGCTCCGGCCAGATCGCGCGCGCGTCCGAAGATCTGGCGCGGCGCACCGAAGCCAATGCCGCCAGCCTGGAACAGACTGCCGCTGCCATCACCCAGATGGACCAGCGATTCAAGGCGACGGCGTCGTCGGCTGGGCAGACGGTGGGCCGCGCCGATGGCGCAAGCGTGACGGTGGAGGGCGGGCGTGCCGTCACCGACGCTGCCGTGCAGGCGATGACCCGGGTTGCAGACAGCGCGAAGGGCATCGACAGCGTGATCGAAGGCCTCGACAAGATCGCGTTCCAGACGCGGGTGCTCGCGATGAACGCTGCCGTCGAAGCCGGTCGCGCGGGCGAAGCGGGTCGCGGCTTTGCTGTGGTTGCCGATCTGGTCTCCGCGTTGGCGATGCGTGCAGAGGAGGAAGCGGGCCGCGCCCGTGATCAGCTCACCGCGACGCAGACCGATATCGTTGCCGCGGTGGACATGGTGCAGAAAGTGGACGGCGCACTGGCCGGCATCGCCACCGATGTGCACGACGTACACGAATTGCTGGCAAGCATGGCAAAGGACAATCACGCCCAGTCGAGCACCGTCACGGAAATTGCGGTAGCCGTCAGCACCATGGATAAGTCCACGCAGCAGAATGCCGCCATGGTGGAGCAGACGTCCGCCGCAGCGCGGAACCTGACCGGTGAGGTCGAGGCCCTGATCGATCAGGCATCGAAGTTCGACGTCGGTGCGCGGACGAGTGGTAGCCCGGCACGGCGGCCTGTCGCTCCAGCCCAGCGCGCTGACGGCTATGTTTCGCCGGTCAAGCCGCTGGCGGCCCCGGTGCCGGCATCGGCGACCGCCGACAACTGGGCCTCCTTCTGACGTCGCCATGAGAAAAAGGCGCCCGGGCCGAAGCCCGAGCGCCCCGTCGCTGCGCCAAAGGGAGGGAGACGCCGCGAGCTCTTGGTGAGTTAGGCCGCGTCCGCCGTGCGATGGTCGATCGCTTCGGCCACGCTGCCGGACCCCACCTGGATCTTCTTGGGCTTCATCGCCTCGGGCACTTCGCGCAGCAGCTCGATCGTCAGCAGGCCGTCGGCCAGGTTCGCATTCTCCACCCGCACGAAGTCGGCGAGTTCGAAGCGGCGTTCGAAGCTGCGATTGGCGATGCCCAGGTGCAGGTAATTGCCCTGATTGTTCTCATTCTCCCCGGCCTTCTTGCCGGCGACCAGCAGCAGGTTCTGCTGCGCGGTGATGTCGATCTCGTCCGCCTTGAAGCCGGCCACCGCGATGGTGATGCGATAGCGATCCTCGGCAAGTCGCTCGAGGTTGAAGGGGGGGTAGTTTTCCGAACTCGTCTGACGGGCGCTGGCTTCGAGCAAGTCGAAAAGCCGGTCGAACCCGATCGCCGAGCGACGGAAGGGTGCAAAGTCTAACTGACGCATCTTCAGATCCTCCTGTGAGCAATTTGAACGTCTAACATTCGGAGCCCGGACAACTGCCGCGGCACCGGTGCGAAGCCCGTTCGGCGCCTCGCTCCCTTCATCTGGTGTTGCGGTTGAGCGTTTCAAGAGGTGCCCCAATCCGGGCTAGCCCCCGCTAAACATCTCCTTCCTAGCTAAAACCCATCGATACAGTGGAGATTGCCGCAACGATCTAGGGGAACATCATGAGCCTGCCGCTGATTCCGCTGTTGCTGCTGTCCAGTGCGATGCCCGCCGCACCCGATCCCGAGGTGCCGAAGCCCGTCGCCGAGGAGCCGCAGCGCCAGGACGGCGACGTCGTGGTGACCGCACGGCGGCGCGAGGAGCGGGTCCAGGAAGTGCCGGTGGCCATTTCGGTGCTGAGCGGGGCGACGCTGGCCGAGGCCGGGGCGTTCAACGTCGCCCGCATCCAGCAGTCGCAGCCGGCCCTCCAATTCTATTCGAGCAACCCGCGCAACACCGCGATCAACATCCGGGGCCTCGGCGCGCCGTTCGGCCTGACCAATGACGGGATCGAGCAGGGCGTCGGCTTCTATGTCGACGGCGTCTATATCGGCCGTGTCGGCGCCTCGACCTTCGACTTCGTCGATGTCGAGCGGGTGGAGGTGCTGCGCGGACCGCAGGGCACGCTCTACGGCAAGAACACCACGGCCGGCGCGATCAACATCACCACGCGCAAGCCGAGCTTCACGCCGGAGGTCCGCTATGAGGCGAGCGCCGGCAACTACAACTTCCTCCAGCTCAAGGCTTCCGCCTCGGCGCCGATCGCCAACGACACGCTGGCGGTGCGGATCTCGACCTCGATTACCAATCGCCAGGGCACGATCTACAACACGCGGTCGGATACCAACCTCCACCGGCTCGACAATTACGGGGTGCGCGGCCAGCTGCTGTGGCGCGCGGCGCCGAACCTCGACCTGACCCTTTCGGGCGACTTCAACCTGCAGAACCCGTTGTGCTGCGTGCAATATTACGTCCGCACCGGTGCCACCCAGCGGCCGCTCAACCGGCAATATGCCGCGCTCGCCGCGGCGTTCGGCTACACGCCGCCGAGCACCGACCCGTTCGACCGCCGCACCGACCTCGATGCCGACATCAATTCGCGGCAGGAAATCGGCGGCGCCTCGCTGGTGGCGAACTGGGATCTGGGGGCGGCGACGATCACCTCGGTCAGCGCCTGGCGCTATTGGGACTGGCAGCCGGCCAACGACCGAGACTTTATCGGCCTGCCGATCACCACCGTCTCGCAGAACCCGTCGCAGCAGAAGCAGGTGACGCAGGAGCTGCGGATCGCGTCGAACGGCAAGAACAAGCTCGACTACACGGCCGGCGTGTTCGTGTTTCACCAGACCATCGACACCCAGGGCTCGCAGGTGCAGGGATCGGCGGCGAGCCGCTGGCTGCTCAACCCGACCAGTGCTGCGGCGAACAACCCGGCGACGCTGAACGGGCTGACCTCGAAGAACACGATCGGGTTCGACAACACCAGCTTCGCGGTGTTCGGCAAGCTCAACTGGGAAGTGGTGCCGAAGCTGCGGTTCCAGCCCGGCCTGCGGCTGAACTACGACAAGAAGACCGGGTCGTACCTCGCGGTCGTCACCAACGGCGCTGGGAGCACAACGCTCACCGCCGACCAGCGCGGGGTGCTGGCGCCGCAGAATTATTCGGCGCGGTTCAGCGACTGGAACGTCTCGGGCGACGCGACGCTCTCCTATGACTTCGACCGCGACGTGCACGGCTATGCGACCTATGCGCGCAGCTTCAAGTCGGGCGGCATCAACCTGTCCGGCCTGCCGCTCGATGCGAACAACAATCCGATCCTCGGCGCCGCCTCGGTCAAGCCGGAGAAGGTCAATCACTTCGAGCTGGGCCTGAAGACGCAGTTCCTCGATCGTCGCGCGACCTTCAACCTCGCGGGCTTCTGGACCGAGGTGAGGGACTATCAGGCGACCGTGACCAACGGCCAGCTGGGGGTGATCCGCGGCTATCTCGCCAATGCCGACAAGGTGCGGGTGCGCGGCGTCGAGTTCGATTCGAACTTCCAGCCGACCGACCGCTTCAAGCTCTACGTCAACGGCGCCTATACCGATGCCAAGTACGTCCGCTTCCGCGACGCGCCGTGCCCGCCCGAGCTTGCAGGCGGCAGCACCGGCGCGACGCCGAGCGCGCCGGGCACGCCGGGCGGGGTGAGCCCGGCCAATTGCGACATTTCGGGCCAGGTGCTGCCGGGCATCTCCAAATGGGCGCTCGGCTTCGGCGGCGAGGTCAATGCCCCGGTCGAAGGCGGGCAGGTCTATCTCGGCTATGACGGCAGCTGGCGGTCGCGCTTCTCGTCCAACCCGTCGCCCTCGGCCTACACCTGGATCAACGGCTATGCGCTGTCCAACTTCCGGCTCGGCTATCGCAAGGGCAAGGTGAACGCCTTCGCCTGGGTGCGGAACGCGTTCGACCAGCATTATTTCGAGCTGCTCTCGGTCCAGTCGGGCAATACCGGCCTGATCATCGGCCAGCCGGGCGATCCGCGTACCTGGGGTTTCACGATCAGCGGCTCGTTCTGATCGTGGCACGGGCTGGCCTCCCGCCATGGCCGGGGGAGGTTGGCGGGCGGGGTGGGGCGACCCGCTCCGCCCGATAGCGGTGGGAAGGCCAAGCCGTACCGACAGGAATACCTCTTCCAGTTTGTCATCCCGGCGAAAGCCGGAATGACGGATCGGCGTAGGGCGCGGGAGCACACGCCTTGCAGACCGACTGGCTGAAAACCAAGTAAGGGCAAGCTGAAGCCGGGCGGGTCGGCCACGACAACCAGTCCGAAAACGAAAACGCCCGGACCGTTGCCGGCCCGGGCGCCTGCGTGACGAATGCTCGTCAGCCCCCTTGATAGGATCCCGCTTCAAACACTTGCGTTTGTTCGCATGTGGAGCTGGGAACCTCCCCGAACCGTGGCCTTTTTGCGCCTGCGCTTCGACGGTTTCTTGGTAGAAGGCTGGACGGCCTTTGTCACCGGTCGACAGCTTCGCGTCAGCAGATTGCGGCAAGCCTGTGTCGAATCGGCAACAGAACGCTTCCCACGCCGCCTGACTGGCCCTAGAGGATCGCCATGCTACTCTCTCGCTACGAGCGAATGATCGCCCGCCGCTATCTGCTGCCCGGGCGCAGCGAAGCCTTCATCGCCGTCGTCGCCGGCTTCAGCCTGGTCGCCGTGATGCTCGGCGTCGCCGCGCTGATCGTGGTGATGAGCATCATGAACGGGTTTCGCGCCGAACTGTTCGACAAGATCTCCGGGCTGAACGGCCATGCGGTGGTGCAAGGCTATAACGGCCAGCTGCGCGACTGGCGCCGCATCGCCGACGAGGCCAAGGCGATCCCCGGCGTCACCGCGGCGACGCCGCTGGTCGAGCAGCCGCTGTTCGCCAGCTATAACGGCCGCGTGGAGTTCGCGCTGGTGCGGGGCCTGAGGATGGAGGACATCCTCGGCAACCCGACGCTGAAGGGCAAGGAGATCCTCGGCTCGTTCAAGAACCTCAAGCCGGGCGGCGAGCAGATCGCGATCGGCTCGCGGCTGGCAGAATCGCTGGGGGCCTCGATCGGGTCGGAGATCTCGATCATCAACCCGCAGGGCTCGGCCACGCCGTTCGGCACGATGCCGCGGATCGTGAAGTACCGCATCGCCGCGATCTTCGAGGTGGGCGTCTACGATTACGACAAGGCCTATATCTTCATGCCGATGGAGGATGCGCAGACGCTGCTGCTGCTCGGCGACAGCGTCCAGATGATCCGCATCGACACCAACAATCCCGACAAGATCGACGAGGTCGTCCGCCCGCTTGCCGACAAGGTGGCGAATATCGGCCAGATCACCGACTGGCGGCAGATGAACCGCGAACTGTTCGAGGCGCTGTCGGTCGACCGGATCGTCTCGTTCACCATCGTGTCGATCATCCTCGTCGTGGCGTCGTTCAACATCATCTCGTCGCTGATCATGCTGGTGCGCGCCAAGACGCGCGACATCGCCGTGCTGCGGACGATGGGCGCGACGCGCGGCGGGCTGATGCGCATCTTCGTAACCGTCGGCACCACCATCGGCGCGCTGGGCGTGGGGGCAGGGGGCGTGCTCGCCTTCTTCTTCATCACCTTCCGCGAGCAGGTGGTATGGGCGATCGGCGCGGTGACCGGCCAGAAGGTGTGGGACCCGCAGATGCGCTTCCTCACCGAGCTTCCCGCCAAGACCGATCCGCTGCAGACCTTCGCGATCTGCGCGACGGCGCTGCTGTTCACCTTCCTCGCCACCCTCTACCCTGCGTGGAAGGCGGCGAGCACCGATCCCGTCCAGGTGCTGCGCTATGAATGAACCGGTTCTCCAGACGCGCGACCTGCGCCGCAGCTTCGAGCAGGGCGGGGTGCGGATCGACGTGCTGCGCGGCGTCGACCTCGACGTGCAGCGGGGCGAGATCGTCGCGCTGCTCGGCCCCTCGGGTTCGGGCAAGTCGACGCTGCTGCAGGCGGTGGGCCTGCTCGAAGGCGGGTTCGAGGGATCGATCCGCATCGTCGGCGAGGAGGCGGCGAAGCTGCCGGCCGGGGGGCGGACTGCGATGCGGCGCGACAAGCTGGCCTTCATCTACCAGTTCCACCATCTGCTGCCCGATTTCGACGCGACCGAGAATGTCGTTCTGCCGCAACTGATCCACGGCGCGACGCGGCCGGCGGCGCAGGCGCGGGCGACCGAGCTGCTCACCCAGCTCGGGCTCGGCCACCGGCTGACGCACCGGCCGAACCAGCTGTCGGGCGGCGAGCAGCAGCGTGTGGCGGTGGCGCGCGCGCTCGCCAACCGCCCGCCGCTGGTGCTGGCGGACGAGCCGACCGGCAATCTCGACGAGGCGACCTCCGACCGCGTGTTCGGAGAGTTCGTCAACCTCGTCCGCAACGAAGGCTCGGCGGCGCTGGTCGCCACGCACAACGAACGGCTGGCGGCGCGGATGGACCGCGTGGTGCGGCTGCACGAGGGACGACTGGAGGAATTGGCATGAGCGACGCGATCACGCAGCTTCCGGTGACGCTGCCGGACGGCACCACCAGCGACCTGTCGCAGTTCACCGGTCAGGTGCTGCTGGTCGTCAACACCGCGTCCAAATGCGGGTTCACGCCCCAGTACAAGGAGCTGGAGCAGCTGTGGCGCGCCTATCGCGACCGCGGCTTCGCGGTGCTGGCCTTCCCGTGCAACCAGTTCGGCGCGCAGGAACCCGGCAATGCCGAGGAAATCGCGAGTTTCTGCTCGCTCAGCTATGACGTCAGCTTCCCGATCTTCGCGAAGGTCGACGTCAACGGCAGCAACGCCGCACCCTTGTTCCAAGCGCTGAAGGCGCAGGCCCCGGGGGTGCTGGGCACCCAGGCGATCAAGTGGAACTTCACCAAATTCCTGGTGAACCGCGCCGGCAAGGTGGTGGAGCGCTACGCGCCGACGACTGCGCCGAGCGCGATCGGCGCGGATATCGAAGCACTGCTCTGAAGCCCGGCGATGTAGGAAAAAGCACGGCCGGAACGGGAGGTGTGTGGATGTCCCGGCCGCACCTCTCGTTTACCATATCTGCGTATCGTTGCAGGTTTGGATGGGTCCGTTTCGGCGGGATCTCTCGACCGAACGCAAAAGCTGTGGAGAAGCGCCGCGCCGGGTTGGCAATTCGCCCCGGGCGCTCCTAGGTTCGGGCATGGCGCATTCCGGTTTCGTCCCGCTTCGGGTTTTCTCCTGCTACACCATGCTCGAAGGGGCGATCGACCCCAAGGCGATTGCCAAGCACGCCAAGAACCACGGCTTCCCCGCTATCGCCGTCGCCGATCGCAACGGCCTCTACGCCGCGATGAGCTTTTCGGATGCCGCAAAGAAGGCCGGCGTCCAGCCGATCGTCGGCACGCTGCTGGCGGTGAAGCGCTCGAACCTGGCCGAGGGGCTGAACGTGCCGATCGACTGGCTGGCGCTCTATGCGCAGGACCAGACCGGCTATGAAAATCTCTGCCATCTGGTGTCGCAGGCGCATCTCGATCGCCCGATCGAGGAGGATGCGCATGTCCCCTTCGCGGCACTCACCGGCCATACCGACGGTCTGATCTGCCTCACCGCGGGGGCCGAGGGCGCGCTCGCCCGGCTTTATGCCGACGGACAGGACAAGACCGCCGAGGCCTATGTCGCACAGCTCGAGGCGCTGTTCCCGGAGCGGCTCTATGTCGAGATCGCCCGCCGCAACAACGACATCGAGACGCGCGCGGAAGCGAAGCTGATCGACCTCGCCTATGCGCGCGACCTGCCGCTGGTGGGGACGAACCCGGCCTGCTTCGCCGAAGCCGATTTCTACAGTGCGCACGATGCGATGCTGTGCATTGCCAACTCGACCTATCTCGAAACCGACGATCGCCCGCGCTCCTCGCCCGAGACCTGGCTGAAGCCGGCCGAGACGATGAAGACCGATTTCGCCGACCTGCCCGAGGCGATCGAGAACACGCTCGTCGTCGCCCAACGCTGCGCCTATGCCGCGCCGAAGCGCAAGCCGATCCTGCCCAGCCTCGCCGGCGACCGCGAGGGCGAGGCGAAGATGCTGCGCGACCTGAGCTGGGCGGGGCTGAAGGACCGACTCGATTTCGCTGGCATCACCGATCCCGCCGAAGTGGAGGTATATAACCAGCGCCTCCAGTTCGAGCTCGACATCATCATCCAGATGGGGTTCCCGGGCTACTTCCTGATCGTGGCCGACTTCATCCAATGGGCCAAGTCGAACGACATTCCGGTTGGGCCGGGCCGTGGTTCGGGTGCGGGCTCGGCGGTCGCCTGGGCGCTGACCATCACCGATCTCGATCCGCTCAAGTTGGGCCTGCTGTTCGAACGCTTCCTCAATCCGGAACGCGTCTCGATGCCCGACTTCGACATCGACTTCTGCGAAACCCGGCGCGGCGAAGTGATCCGCTACGTCCAGGAGAAATACGGCCGCGATCACGTCGCGCAGATCATCACCTTCGGGACGATGAAGGCGCGCGCGGTGATCAAGGACGTCGGCCGCGTGCTGCAGATGAGCTATGGCCAGGTCGATCGCCTCGCCAAGCAGATCCCGAACCACCCGACCGACCCCTGGACGCTGGAGCGCACGCTGAACGGCGTGAGCGAATTCCATGCCGAGTATACCGGCAACGAGGATGTGAAGCGCCTCGTCGACCTGTCGATGCGGATGGAAGGCCTGCCGCGCCACAGCTCGACCCACGCCGCCGGCGTGGTGATCGGCGACCGGCCGCTGGCGCAGCTGGTGCCGCTCTATCGCGATCCGCGCTCGGACATGCCGGTGACCCAGTTCGACATGAAGAATGTCGAGGGCGCGGGGCTGGTGAAGTTCGACTTTCTCGGCCTCAAGACGCTGTCGGTGCTGAAGAAGGCGGTGGTGCTGCTCGCCAAGCGCGGCATCGACGTGAACCTCGATCGGCTCGATTGGGACGACGAGGGCGTCTATGCCCTGCTTCAGCGCGGCGACACGGTGGGCGTGTTCCAGCTGGAATCCGAAGGCATGCGCCGGACGCTGACCGCGGTGCGGCCGACCAATTTCGGCGACATCGTCGCGCTCGTCTCGCTCTATCGCCCGGGCCCGATGGACAACATCCCGATGTTCGGCGCGCGCAAGGCAGGGCGCGAGCCGATCGTCTATCCGCACGATCTGCTCGAGCCGATCCTGGGCGAGACCTACGGGATCTTCGTCTACCAGGAACAGGTGATGCAGGCCGCGCAGATCCTCGCCGGCTATACGCTCGGCGGCGCAGACATGCTGCGGCGCGCGATGGGCAAGAAGGTCAAGGCGGAGATGGATGCCCAGCGCAGCATCTTCGTGAAGGGCTGCAAGGAGGTGAACGACATCTCCGCCGCCAAGGCGAACGAGCTGTTCGACTTGATCGACAAGTTCGCAGGGTACGGCTTCAACAAGTCGCACGCGGCCGCCTACGCCTTGCTGGCGTACCAGACGGCGTGGCTCAAGGCGCACCATCCGCACGAATTCTTTGCCGCATCGATGGCCTACGACATCCACCAGACCGACAAGCTGGCGGTATTCGCCGACGACATGCGGCGCCTCGGCATCGAGGCGCTGTCGCCCGACATCAACGCCAGCGAGGCCGACTTCACCGTGCAGGCGCACGAGGAAGGCCTGGCGGTGCGCTATGCGCTCGGCGCGCTGAAGGGCGTGGGCGAGCGGGCGATGGAGCTGCTGGTCGAGGAGCGCGAGGCGAACGGCCGCTTCGCCAGCCTCGACGATTTCGCCAAGCGCGTCGATCCGCGCGTGCTCAACAAGCGGCAGCTGGAAACGCTCGCCTCGGCCGGCGCGTTCGACAGCATCGAGCCGAACCGCGCCGGCGTGCATGCCGCGGCGGAGACGATCCTCGCGGTCGCCCAGCGAGACCATGCCAGCCGGATGAGCGGGCAGGGCGGGCTGTTCGGCGATGCCGAGCCGGCGGGCGGCGGGATCACCGTGCCGAAGGACGCGGTCTGGTCGATGTCCGACAAGATCAACGCCGAGAAGGATGCCTTTGGCTATTATTTCTCGGCGCATCCGCTCGATCGCTACGAGCATCTGTTCCGCGGCCAGGGCGTGCGCGACATCGGGACCTTGCCCGACATGCAGATCCCGGAGGGGGCGCGGGTGAACGCGCAGATCGCCGCGCTGATCGAGGATTGCCGCTACCGCACCTCGGCGCGCGGCAATCGCTATCTGATGGCGACGATCTCGGACCGCAGCGCACAGATCCAGACCTCGTGCTTCGAGGAGCTGATCGCCAAGGACATGGAAGCCTGCGCCGCCGGCACCGGCTGCGCGATCCTGACGCTGGAGCTGGACAAGCGGCCCGGCGAGGATACCCCGCGCGCGGCGGTGAAGCGCGTGCAGCCGTTCGACACGCTGGCGGGCACGACCCAGCTGGTGATGGAGATCCGCATCGAGGATCCGACGGTGCCGGCTCAACTGGCTGCGCTGGTCGGTGAGCTGCGCGGCGGGGGCCGGGGCGAGATCCTGCTCCACGCGCCGATCGAGGAGGGCGAGGCGACGGTGATGCTCGGCCGGGGCTTCCGGCTCGATACCGAGCTGGCGGCGCAGATCGAGAGCATGCCGGGCGTGAAGGCGGCGTCGCTGATGCCGGCGAGCATGAAGCTGGCGGCGGCGGCCTGAGTTTTTGGGTTGGGGAAAGGGCCCCCTCCACCATTCGCTGGCGCGCATGGTCCCCCTCCCCTGGAGCCATGCTCCGGGGGAGGAAACGCTTTACCACATCGCCCTCTAGCGTCTCCTCCCTCGGCGAAGCCGGGGGAGGGGGCGCGCTGCGCCAGCAGCGTGGTGGAGGGGGCGCCCGTCTGATCGACGAACAGGTATGTCGCAAAGCTGCAGCAACAGGATGTAACGCCTCCACCTCTCGACTTCGGTCGTTGAAGGCGTATCCTGCCGCCAAACAGCCACGCAATGGAGAGGCATATGCTGGGCGGCATGCAGGATTTCGAGCTTCGGGTATCCACCCTGCTCGATCACGCGGCGCGGGAACACGGTCCGCGTGAGATCGTCACCCGCTGGGCGGACGGCAGCGAAACGCGGACCAACTGGGCGGGCATCGCGCACGACGCGCGGCGAATGGCGCAGGCGCTGGAACGGCTCGGTATCCAAAAAGGGGATCGTGTCGCGACGCTGGCGATGAACCACAGCCGCCATCTGGTCGCCTGGTACGGCGTGACCGGCATGGGCGCCCTGATCCACACGATCAACCCCCGACTGTTCGACGACCAGCTCGCCTTTATCGGCAACCATGCCGAGGATCGGGTGCTGCTCTACGACCGGATGTTCGCGCCCGTGGTCGAGCGGCTGAAGCCGCATTGGACGACGATCGAGCATTATATCTGCTTCGACGATCTCGGCCCCGACGGGTTCGAGGCGTGGATCGGCGACGAGGACGGCGACTATGCCTGGGTGACCGGTGACGAGCGCGAGCCGATGATGCTATGCTATACCAGC
Organism: Sphingomonas pituitosa NBRC 102491; assembly: GCF_001598435.1. Classification (GTDB taxonomy): domain Bacteria; phylum Pseudomonadota; class Alphaproteobacteria; order Sphingomonadales; family Sphingomonadaceae; genus Sphingomonas; species Sphingomonas pituitosa. The sequence goes on along the minus strand of NZ_BCYY01000001.1, from coordinate 160,186 downwards.
GGCACCACCGGCAATCCGAAGGGCGTGGTGTACACGCACCGCTCGACGGTGATTCACGCGCTCACGGAATTGCAGCCGGCCGAGTTCGATCTGTCCACCCAGTCCGTCGCGATGCCGATCGTGCCGATGTTCCATGCGGTCGGCTGGGGCCTGCCCTGGGCGGCGCCGGCGGTGGGCGCGAAGATGGTGTTCTCTGCGCTCAACGATCCCAGGATCCTGTGCGAGCTGATGAACCGCGAGAAGGTGACGCACTCGGCCGGCGTGCCGACGGTGTGGTTCGCGATGTTCCAGCATATCGACGCGACCGGCGAGACGCCCAAGTATCTCAAGATCGTCACCATCGGCGGATCGGCGGCGCCGCGCGCGATGATCGAGCGGCTGATGCGGATGGGCATGCGGGTCAACCACGCCTGGGGCATGACCGAGACCAGCCCGATCGGCACCATGGGTGCGCCGTCGGCCGATTGGGACGAACTGAGCTTCGAGGCGCAGGTCGATCAGGTGAGCAAGCAGGGCAAGGTGCCGTACGGCGTCGAGCTGCGCACGGTTGATGAGGAAGGCAACCTTCTGCCGCGGGACGGCAAGACGTCCGGCCGGCTGCAGGTGCGCGGGCCCTGGGTGATCGGGCAATATTATCGGGAGGAACAGCCCGCGGTCGATGCCGACAACTGGTTCGACACCGGCGACGTCGCGGTGCTGCACCCCGACGGCGTGATGCAGATCACCGATCGGGCGAAGGACGTGATCAAGTCCGGCGGCGAATGGATCAGCTCCGTCGAGCTGGAGAATTGCGCGGTCGGCTGCGAGGGCGTCGCCGAGGCCGCGGCAATAGGGGTCTATCATCCGCGCTGGGAGGAACGGCCGATCCTGCTCGTTGTCCGCAAGCCCGACAGCAAGGTGAGCGAGGCGGAGATCCTCGCCCATCTGGGGCAGCATGTCGCCAAATGGTGGCTGCCCGACGAGATCCACTTCGTCGACAGCCTGCCGCATACGGCGACGGGCAAGCTGCTCAAGATGGAAATCCGCAAGCGCTACAAGGATTATGCGCTCAAGGCGGCGTGAGGGCCCGCGCCCGGAATTGCGTCGGCGATCCATCTGCCGAGCCGCTCGAACAAGAAGGCGGACACACCCATTGAGCCGTCATCCCGGCGGAGGCCGGGATCCATTGGGGCCTCCGCATCGGCTCTTGGTGATAGCGAGGGGCGAATGGATCCCGGCTTTCGCCGGGATGACGGTAGGGGGAGGGCGGTCGGCCCCCACCCCCATCGTGTTTACTTGCCCGCTGCGATCGCCGCGCTCACTTCGTCGGCCTTCGCGTCGCGGAAGCGGGCGCAGGTGCGGATGGTCTCGATCGCGCGATCGAGGCTGAGCGTGCTGCCCTTCGTCGTTGGTCGCAGCTTGGCGTCCACCGCGTCCGCCTGCGCGTTCGAGCACAGCGCGCCGAACATCTGCGCCGCGCGACCGGAGAACACGCCCCCGCCGCCGCCATTCTTCACGAACTCGTCGAAGTGCGTGATCATGAAGTCGCTGGCGACATCGCGCGTGTAGGGCGATTTCAGGAAGCCGGCGACGGTGAACAGCCGCTGGCGGGCGTTGATGCGCGGATCCTTGAAGTCGTTGAGGAACCAGCGCGCGACCTCCGGGTTGCCCGAGCCGGTCACGCCCTGGCCCAGCGCCTGGAACAGCGCCGGCCGATCCTTGGCCTTCGTGACCAGCTGCTCGACCAGCGGTACGCCCCGTTCGTTGATCGCAATCGCAGCGGCGACGCCGCGATATTCGGGATCGAGCGCCTTGTCGTCGCCGGCGACAAAGGCGTCGAACGCGGCGGTCAGCTTCCCGCGAAGCGCCGCATCATGGCCGGTCACCGCCACCAGATTGACCAGATCCTTGCGCAGCTCGCGTTGGTCTGCCTCCTCCTTGGCATAGGCGCCGGCCGCCGGATCGAAGCCCATCTTGGCCAGCATCGGCCCGTACAGCTCGACGAACAGCTTGCGATAGGCGGGCAGCGCCTGCGCGCTGATCAGCCCGCGCTTCTCCAGGTCACGCAGGCGATGGGCATTGTCGAAGACGATCTTGGTCGAGCCGTGCGTCGCGGTCGCGCGGGTCAGTGCGATCGGGCGGGTCACCGGGCTGCGACCGGCATAGAAGCTGGCCCAGGCGCTGTCGTCGATGGCGAGCAGTTCGGCGGCAGGCAGACTGGGCGTGGCGGCGATCAGCGCGTCCCAATCGGCCGGATCCAGCTCGAAGCGGTAATAGCCCCAGCCGCCGGCATTGGGCACGATCGCGCCGCTGCCCTTGGCGGAGACGGTCATGCTCGGCTTGTCGAGCAGCGCGCAGCTCTTCGTCTCGCCCTGGCGGAGACACAGCGGCACGACCCATTGCTCGGCGGGCAGGTTGGCGCCGAAGAAGCCGTAGCGCGACTGGGTAGCGGTGAGCGTGGTCCCATCGCGGTGCAGCGTCACCACCGGTACGCCCTGCTGGTCGACGAAGCTCTTCAGCGAGGCGAGCACGCGCGGATCATGCGCCGCATCGGCCAGCGAGGCGAAGAACTGGTCGGTGCTGGCATTCCCATAGGCATGCCGCTTCATGTGCAGCCGCACGCCGTCGCGGAAGGCCTCGTCGCCCATATAGGCGGCGATCATCGCGACGACCTGGCCACCCTTGCCATAGGTTATCTGGTCGAACGCGGCGTCGATGTCGCCGTCGTTCGGGATCGGCTGGTGGATCGGCCGGCCGGCGGCAAGCGCGTCGAGGTCCATCGCGTCGAAGCCTTCCTCGATCGCGTTCAGCTCGATCTGGAGGCCCGGCCGCCATTCGTTGCCGATGCGATAGCCCATCCAGTTGGCGAAGCTCTCGTTGAGCCAGATGTCGTCCCACCATGCGGGCGTGACGAGATCGCCGAACCACTGGTGCGCCAGCTCGTGCGCGACGACCATGCCGAACGCCTGCTTGCGCTCGCTGCTGTCCTTCTCGTCGAGGAACAGGATGCCGTCGCCATAGATGTCGGCACCGGCATTCTCCATCGCGCCCGGCATGATCGGCGAGCCGATCTGGTCGAGCTTGGGGAAGGGGAAGGGCTGGCCGAAATAATTCTCGAGCAGCGACACGATCTTGCCCGATTCCTTCAGCGCGAAATCGAGTTGGCCGGCATTGGGCTTGGTGCCGATCACGCCGAGCGGCATCGGCTGCGCACGCTGCGGCGTCGGCGGGATCATCGTCGCGGCGGTGGCGAAGGGACCGGTGACCAGCGCGACCAGGTACGTGGGCAGCGGCTTGGTGGCTGCGAACTGGTGGCGGACCAGTTCGCCTGCCTTGCTGGTGCCGCTCTCGGGCGCATTGCTTACTGCGGTAAAGCCGGGCTTGGTCGTGATCGAGACGGTGAACGGCGTCTTGTAGCCGGGCTGGTCGAACGACGGGAAGGCGGCGCGCGCCTCGATCGATTCGAACTGGGTCCAGCTGTACCAGGCATCGTCGACCTTCACATGGTAGATCCCCTGCGTGCCGGTGCCGAACGCGGCATCATAGTCGAACACCAGCGTCACGCGGCCGGCGGGGAGCGTCTTGCCGAAGTCGAGCTGGGCCAGGCCAGTAGGGCTCTTCTGCGTGAAGGTGGCGGCGACGGCCTTGCTGCCCGTGCGCGCCACGGCCTTGGCGACGTGCAGGTCGCGCCCGTGCATCCAGATGCTGCGCGCGGGCGCCTTCAGCTCGATGTCGATCTCCGTATGCCCGTTGAACCGCTCGTTCTCGGGCAGGATGGTGAAGTCCAGGCGATAGGCGATCGGGGTGGCGGCGTCGGAGAGCTTGCCGGTCGGCTGCGCGGGCGTCTGGGCGAGGGCAGCGACAGGCAGCAACAGGGCAGAGGAAGCGAAGAGAAGCGCGCGCATCGAGGTTCCTTGATCGAGGATGCGGGATGCTTAGGTCGGCCGCTGCCTTGCTGCAATAGCACACTCAAGCTGGCGAGTGCTTGCCCTTGGCCGTACGCGCCGTCAGGGTAACACCGACAAGCTTGGGGAGGATCGGATGGCACGACGCATGCTGCACTGGGTTGCCGCTGGGCTGTTGGCGGCGGCAACCGCGCAGGCGACGCCGGGCGACCGCTGGACGACGGCCTGGTGGACGTCGCAACTCGCGCTCGAGGGCGCGAATGCGCTGCCGGCGGCCGACCTGACCGACGCGACGCTGCGCCAGGTGGTGCGGCTGCAGGGGCCGGCGACGCGGCTACGGGTGCGCTTCTCCAATCGCTTCGGGACAGCGCCCTTTGTCCTAGACGGGGCCACCGTCGCCCGCGCAGTCGATGCCGCCAGCGCAAGGATCGATCCATCGACGCTCCGGCCGCTGCGGTTCGGCGGGGCGACGTCCGTGACGATCCCGGCGGGTGCGGATTACTGGAGCGATCCGGTGGAACTGCGGGCGGCGCCGGGCACCGATCTTGCCATCTCGCTCCATATCGCCCAGCCGCCCGCGCAGCAGACCGGGCACCCCGGATCGCGTGCGACTTCCTATGTCGTGCACGGCGATCATGGCAGCGACGCCGACCTTCCGGGCGCGAAGACGGTGGACCATTGGTTCCAGATCGCCGGGATCGAAGCGGTCGCGGCGAAGGCGCGGGCGGTCGTGGCGTTCGGCGATTCGATCACCGACGGCTACGGCGTGAAAGCCAATACTAATGCCCGCTGGACCGATGCTCTCCAGCGCCGACTGCGTGCCGTGCCGGGGATGGGCGCGGTTGCGGTGCTCAACGCGGGGATCGGTGGCAACCGGCTGCTCAACGACGGACTGGGCCCGAATGCGCTTGCCCGGTTCGACCATGACGTGATCGGCCAGCCGGGGGTGACCCACCTGATCGTGCTGGAGGGCGTAAACGATCTCGGTACGCTTACCCGCGAGGCGCCGGTGCCGCCCGAGGCGCATGCCGCGCTGGTCGCGCGGATGATCGACGCCTATCGCCAGATCATTGCCCGGTCCCATGCCCGCGGCATCAAGGTCCTGGGCGCGACGATCATGCCGTATGCGGGTTCGGGCTATTACCATCCGGACGCGCAGAACGAGGCCGATCGCCAGGCGGTGAACCGCTGGATCCGCACGCCCGGCAATTTCGATGCGGTGATCGATCTCGACGCGGCGATGCGCGATCCGGCCGATCCGAAGCGGCTGCGCAAGGACTATGACAGCGGCGACGGGTTGCATCCCTCGGTTGCCGGCTATGCGGCGATGGCGCAGGCGGTGCCGCTGGCGTTGCTGCGCTAGCCAGCTTGCCGACACGCTTGGCATGTGCAACCTCCCTGCCCGAGAGCGTAAAGAGGGCGGTTGCACCATGACGGGGGTGATCACGGACGCGTGCATCAAGTGCAAACACATGGATTGTGTGGAGGTCTGCCCCGTCGATGCCTTTTACGAAGGCGAAACGATGCTGGTTATCAATCCGCGCGAGTGCGTGGATTGCAGCTGCTGTATCGAGGCGTGTCCGATCGACGCGATCGTGTTCGACACCGAACCCCGAGCCGCGCCCTGGCTGGGCCTCAACGCTGCCTATTCCGAGATTTGGCCCAACGTCACGGTCAAGGCGGGCCAGACCCCTGCGGATGCGGCGGACTTCCACCACATAGTCGATAAATATCCGCGCTATTTCTCGGCTGCTCCCGGCCCAGGCGACCCGGCCGACCGCGTTGCAGCTATTCGTGCTGCATGCGCCCATTGCCGCGGGGAGACGCTGCTGGATCGCTGGCGCAAGGCGCTCCGGCGCTTGTTCGGCGCTACGGGCTGAGGCGTCTCCGTGATCCCGCCGCTAGAACAGCTCGCCCTGCGGTCCGGCCGGCGGGCGGAACAGGTCTGTCCGCAGGCGCATGCGTTCGCCGTCGAGGCCGTAGCGCTTCACCGCGCGGGCGAAGCGGGTCTGGAGCAACTCGGCCCAGGGACCCTGGCCGCGCATCCGGGTGAAGAAGCCGGGGTCATTGTCCTTGCCGCCGCGGATCGACTGGATCGTCGCCATCACCTTGGCGGCGCGATCGGGGAAATGCGCGTCGAGCCAGGCGCGAAACAGCGGCGCGACTTCCCAGGGCAGCCGCACCGGCAGGAAGAAGGCGCCGCGCGCACCCGCCTCGGCCGCGCGTTCCAGGATGTGTTCCATCTCGTGATCGGTGACGTGCGGGATCACCGGTGACATCGAGACGAAGACCGGCACGCCGGCATCGGTGAGCGTGCGGATCGCCGCGAGCCGGCGCTCGGGATGGGGCGCGCGCGGCTCCACCGTCATCGCGATCTTCGGGTCGAGCGAGGTGACCGACAGCATCACCGCCGCCAGCCCCTGCGCCGCCATCGGCGCGAGCAGATCGAGGTCGCGCACCACGCGGTTCGACTTGGTGGTGATCGTCACCGGATGCCGGCACTCGGCGAGCAGTTCGAGGCAGCCGCGGGTGATCCGCCAGGTCGATTCGATCGGCTGATAGGGATCGGTATTGGTGCCGAAGGCGATCGGCTTGCAGACATAGCCGCGCTTGCCCAATTCGGCGCGGAGCAGGTCGGGGGCGGTCGGCTTGGCGAACAGCTTGCTCTCGAAGTCGAGGCCGGGGGAGAGATCGAGATAGGCGTGGCTCGGTCGGGCGAAGCAGTAGATGCAGCCATGCTCGCAGCCGCGATAGGGGTTGATCGACTGTTCGAAGCTGATGTCGGGCGATTGGTTGCGGCTGATGATCGTGCGCGGCGTCTCCACCGTCACCGTGGTGCGCAGCGGCGGCGGGGCGCCGTCGATCACTTCCTGCGCGTCGAGCCAGTCGCCATCGGCCTCGCGGGCGGGGAGGTTGAAGCGCGCGCTCGCATCGTTGAACGTGGCACCGCGGACAGGGCGACTCTTTGCCATTGCGCGATGCTAGGCGGCAAAGTAGAACGAAGCAAGAACATTGAAGGGGAACACCTATGGCGCGATTGAACTATCTCGAACTGCCGGTGGGTGACATGGGCGCGCTCAAGGCATTCTACGGGCAGGTGTTCGACTGGCAGTTCACCGAGTTCGGGCCGAGCTATGCGTCGACGATGAGCGGAGACACCGATGTCGGGCTCGATGGCGATGCGCTGGGGCGCACCCAGCTGCTGCCGGTGATCGCGGTGGACGATCTGGAGGCGACGCTGGCTTCGGTGGAAGCGGCGGGCGGCACGGTCACGGTGCCGATCTTCGGCTTTCCCGGTGGGCGCAGGTTCCACTTCCGCGATCCGCAGGGGCATGAGCTGGCGGCGTGGGTGATGGAGGAGTGAACTTCTCGCGGTGATCGAAGTACCCGTTCCCCTGCGAAAGCAGGGGCCCAGGGCCACGCGCGACGTCCTATCCTACCCTGGGCCCCTGCTTTCGCAGGGGCACGGGACCGCAGGGGCACGCAAGTTGGGCTGGGCGTTCAGCGCTCCTGCAGCCGCCCCATCAGCTCGACGAAGTTGCAGGGCTTGTGGCGGATGTCGAGCTGGGTGGCGAGGATGCCGTCCCACGCGTCGGTGACCGCGCCGGTCGAACCCGGCAGCGCGAAGATATAGGTGCCGCGCGCAACCCCGGCGGTGGCGCGCGACTGGATCGTCGAGGTGCCGATCTTGGCGTAGCTCAGCCAGCGGAACAGCTCGCCGAAGCCGGGGATCTCCTTGTCCCACACGCGGGCGAGTGCCTCGGGCGTGACGTCGCGGCCGGTCACGCCGGTACCGCCGGTTGCGAGGATCACCTCGATGCCCGGCGCGGCGATCCATGCTTCGAACTGCGCCGCGATCGCATCGACATCGTCGCGCAGGATCATGCGGTCGGTGAGGAGGTGGCCGGCTTCGGTCAGCCGCTCGACCAGCCGGTCGCCCGAACGGTCGTCGGCCAATGTACGGGTGTCGGAGACGGTGAGGACGGCGATGCGGACGGGGCGGAAGGCGATGCTCTCGTCAATTGCCACGCGCGACCTCGCTCGGCAGCTTGGCGGCGCTGATCGTCACGCTGGTGCCGGTGCCCGGCAGCTGGAGCTGCTGCTGGAGCGGCGAGGGCTGCGGCGGCACGATCGGCTGCGGTGCCGGGAAGCTGAGCGCCGGCGCGCGCCGGGTACTGAGCTTGACCGCCTTGGCGCCGGCCATGCCGGGAAAGCGCGGCCACATGCCGCCGGCCAGCGCGACGCGGCTCGGCGAGGGCTTGCCGTCATGCAGCTCGTACATCCAGTAGTTGCGCAGCACCGTCACGACATAGCCGCGTGTCTCCCAATAGGGGATGCTCTCGATATAGAGCAGCGGATCGCCGCTGTCGCGTGAGGCCTTGTTCCAGGCGTCCACAGGGCTCGGCCCGGCATTGTATGCGGCGATCACCTTGGGCAGCAGGCCCTGCGTCTGCGGCATGTCGCGCAGCTGCTCGAGATAGGACTGGCCGATCTCCATGTTGACCGACGGCTTGGTGAGGTCGGACGCTGCATAGGTCACGCCGCGGCGGCGGCCGACGTCGATCGCAGCACCTGTCTTCACCTGCATCAGCCCCATCGCGCCCGCCGCGCTGCGGACTTCGGTGCGGAAGTTCGACTCCTGCAACGTGTGCGCGAACACCAGCGAGCGATCGACCCGCCAGCCGCCGTCGGGCGACCAGTTCGGCACCGGATAGCGTGCCTCGACGATCGGCTTGGCGCCGGCCGGGCCGTTATGCGCGAGCCAAAGCTCGGTCTGCGGCAGGCTCAGCTCTGCAGCGAGGCGGGTGAGCGCGCCGTGATCGTCCGGCGTGCAGAACTTGGCCTGATGGCGCAGCACCTGGTCGGCGAGCGACGTCTCGCCGATCTCGGCAAGCGCGGCGGCGACGCGGATATTGGGACGACGTTCGAGCGCCGCCCAATCCTTGCTGATCATCCGGTCGCCCTCGAGCCGCTTCTCCTCGATGCCGAGGCTGGAGCGGGCGAGCAAGCCGTAGAAGGTCTCGCCATATTGGCTGGCGGCGCGCAGCTTGGCGGCGACGCGGTCCGGACGGCCGCACGCCATCTCGGCGCGCGAGCCCCAGAACAGGCCGGCGGAGCGCAGTTCGGTGTCGCTGGCGCGGGTGGCGACGCGCTCGAAGGCGGCGGTGGCACCGGCGCAATCCTGCTGGCGCCACGCGGCGAGGCCATCGGCCCAGTCGGCCTGCGCCGCCCATTCGCCCATGCCTTGCTCGGCCTTGGCGGCCATGCGCCGGGCGTTGGCGTCGTCGCCGGCGACATAATAGATCCACGCCACCTTCTGCTGCCATTCGGTCAGCGCCTCGGGCGTCAGATCATTGGCGAAACGCGCGACCACGGCCTCGGCGGCGGGGCCGTTGTCGGTCTTGACGTAGGGCGACATCAGGATCGCGACTTCGGTCGCGGCATTGTCGCTGCGGATCGAGCGGGCACGCTTGCGGATCGGGGCGCCGTCGAACCAGATCAGCCGCTGCGCCACCGGCAGCATCGGCAGGTCGTTCACGCCGCGCGTCTTGGCGAGGCGGACGAGCTGTTCGGCCTGGGGCAACTCGGGCGCTTCGGTGATCAGCGCGACCAGCTGGTCGGCCTCGACGCGGGGCGAGCCCTTCGCGGTATAGAGCTGGGCGCGGGCGATCGCGTGGAGCGGGCCCGGCTTCATCGAATCGAGCTTGATCTGGGCATCGACCCAGCGGCCGGTGCGGATCGCATCGAACACGAACCGGTAATCGGCGCGCTGGTCGGCATCGAGCTGCGGCGGGATGCCTTCGCCGGCGCGCTTGGCGTTGGCAGGGGCGGGGGCGTCCTCGTCGATGACCGCCGGGCTGGTGTCGTCGGGCAACGCGGCCAGGGCCGGCGTGGCGATCGGCGCCGTCATCAGTGTGGCGGCAAGCAGGATGCGCAAGGTCAAAGGCTCGGTCCCCGGCTCAGCAGCAACAGATGTTTCCAGGTTTCGCTCTTGGCGGCCGGACGCTCGATCAGCGAGCGCGGGTGATAGGTCGCCACCACCTGCGTTGTCGTCTCATAGCGGTTAACGTCGTGCGAACGAAGTTCCGGCGGCCAGGCTTCCGGCCCGAGAACCGCACGGGTCGCCGCATGGCCGAGCAGCAGAAGCTTCTTCGGTCGGACGAACGACAGGAAATGGGTGGCGAGCTCGACCAGCTTGGGCGCTGCATCGGCCGGCACCTGGCCGGTCATCGGCCGGGCGAAACACAGCGGCACCAGCTGCACCGAGTCGCGCGAGAGGCCCACCGCCGCAAGCATCCGGTCGAGCAGGGCGCCTGCCGGGCCGCTCCACAGCGTGTCGGTGTCCTCGGGCTCGGGCATGTCGACAAAAATCGTCCAGGCCGGATCCGCGACGATCGCAGGGGCGATGACGGGGGTGTGCCACCCGGCTTCGGGCGCCGCTTCGCCGGTGCGCCAGCCGAGGAATTCCGGCAGCGTCTGGGGCAAGGCAGCAGGCGCGGCCGTTACGGCAGGCTCGGGCAGCGGCTCGGCGCGGAGCGGCGCGGGCTTGGCGAACCAGTCGCGCACCTCGTCTTCCACCAGCACGTCGACCCCGGCGGCATCCCACCATTCGAGCGCGCTCGCGAGCGACTTGTGCCAGCTATTGTCTGGTTCTACCCCCATACCCATTCTTTGAATCCCAGTTGACGGCGGGGTCAATCTGGCTTCATCGCCGGATAGACAGAACGTTGCGCGCGCGCGACGACAGGTGGCCGCGAGGGCCGTGTTAGTACGAAGGACTTAGGGGAACAAGGATGAGCGAACGGGAGTCGATGCCCTATGACGTCGTGATCGTCGGCGCGGGGCCTGCCGGTCTTTCCGCGGCGATCCGGCTGAAGCAGCTGGCGAACGAAGCCGGCGCCGAGCTTTCGGTGTGCGTGCTGGAGAAGGGCTCCGAGGTCGGCGCGCACATCCTGTCGGGCGCGGTGGTCGATCCCAAGTCGCTCGACGAGCTGCTGCCGACGTGGCGCGACGACGGCTGCCCGCTGGCGCGCACGCCGGTGACGGAGAACCGTCACTGGGTGCTGAGCGAGACCGGCAGGTCCGCGTACCCCGAGTTCCTCACGCCGCCCTATCTGCACAACAAGGGCACCTATACCGGCAGCCTCGGCAATCTCTGCCGCTGGATGGCCGAGAAGGCCGGCGAGCTGGGCGTGGAGATCTTCCCCGGCTTCGCCGCCGCCGAAATCCTGTACAACGACGATGGCAGCGTGAAGGGCGTCGCCACCGGCGACATGGGCGTGGCGAAGGACGGCGAGCACAAGCCGGACTACCAGCCGGGCCTCGAGATCCACGCCAAATACACCTTCCTCTCCGAAGGCTGCCGCGGCCACCTGTCGAAGCAGATGATCCGCCAGTTCGCGCTGGACGCCGAGTGCCAGCCGCAGGTCTATGGCATCGGCATCAAGGAATTGTGGGACGTGGATCCCGCCAAGCATGTGCCGGGCCGCGTGATCCACACCCAGGGCTGGCCGCTGACCGACGGCGCCAATGGCGGCGGGTTCATCTATCACCAGGCGGATGGGCAGGTCGCGATCGGCTTCGTCGTGTGGCTGGGCTACAAGAACCCGTGGCTCTCGCCCTTCCAGGAGATGCAGCGCTGGAAGACGCACCCCGAGATCGCCGCGCTGCTGAAGGGCGCCAAGCGCGTCTCCTACGGCGCGCGCGCGATTTCCGATGGCGGCTGGCAGTCCGTGCCGAAGCTGGTCGCGCCGGGCCTGGCGCTGATCGGCGATTCGGCCGGCTTCCTGAACGTGCCGCGGATCAAGGGCACGCACACCGCGATGAAGAGCGGGATGATGGCGGCAGAGGCAGCGTTCGCGGCCGTGCAGGCCGGGCGCACGAGCGACGAACTCACCGCCTATCCGGAAGCGTACGAAGCGAGCTGGGTGTACAAGGAGCTGCGCGGCGTCCGCAACGTGGCGCCGCTCGTCAAGAAGTTCGGTGATACCTGGGGCACTCTGCTCTCGGGCGTGGCGATGTGGAGCGAGCATCTGGGCCTGCGCTGGCCGATCACGATGAAGCACAAGCCCGATAACGAGGGACTGCTGCGTGCCGACCAGGCGCCGAAGATCGACTATCCCAAGCCCGACGGCGTGCTCACCTTCGACCGGCTCTCGTCGGTGTTCGTCTCGAACACCAATCACGAGGAGGACCAGCCGGTCCATCTGACGCTGAAGGACAAGGATATTCCCATCGGCTACAATCTGCCGATGTACGCGGAGCCTGCGCAGCGTTATTGTCCGGCGGGTGTGTATGAGGTCGTAGGGGAAGGCGATGATCTGCGGTTCCAGATCAACGCGCAGAATTGCGTGCACTGCAAGACCTGCGACATCAAGGATCCCACCCAGAACATCAACTGGGTGGTGCCCGAAGGCGGGGGTGGCCCCAATTATCCGAACATGTAGCGCCGCGCTCGCGCTGCTGCTGGCGGTGCCCGCAGCGGCGCAGACGGCCGACCTGGCCGATTATGTCCGCGCCCGCGCCGCCGATGCGGCAGGGGCGGCGGGCGTGGCGGCGCAGGGCTATGGCCGCGCGCTGGCAGTGACGCCCGACGATCCGGTGATCGCGCTGCGCGCCTATCGCCAGGCGCTGATGGTGGGCGACATGCCGCTCGCCAGCCGTGCGGCGGCAGTGATGGAAAAGGCCGGCGTCGCGCCGCCCGATGCGGCGCTGGTCGACATGGCGGTGGCGCTCGCCGCCGGCGACCAGCCCCGCGCCGCCGACGCCGTGAAGCGGCTGAAGGGCACCCCGTTCGACTTCCTGATGCCCATTTTCACCGCCTGGCTGGCACAGGCGCGCGGCCTGGACGGCGTGGCGGTGATCGACAGCCTCGACATGGGCGCGCTCGCCCGCCGTTATGCCGCGCCCCAGCGTGCGCTGATGCTGATGGCACAGGGCAAGGACGATTCCGCCGCGCTCGGCGCGATGGCGGCGCTTGCCGGGGACGGCGATGCCGACATGCGCATCGATCTGGCGACCGTGCGCGGCCGCGATGGCGGGCGCTTCCTGCTCGACGGCGGGGACTCCGAGCTGGAGGCGGTGGCGCGGTCGCTCGGAGGCCCGCAAACGGTAACGATCGGCTATGCGCTCTCGCGTATGTTCCGCGCCTTGGCCGCCGATCTGGGCGGGGACCGGATGGCGACGCTGACGATCGTGCTGAGTCGTTGCGCGCTGATCCTCGATCCTGCCGAGGCGCGTTCGCGGATCCTGCTCGCCCAGGCGCTCGACGCCAATGGTGCGGCGGATCTTGCGCTGCAGACGCTGGCGGCGATCCCGAAGGACAGCCCGTTCGCCCGCCGTGCCGCCGGTGCGCGCATCGGCGTGCTCCGGGATGCCGGCCGTGCCGATGCGGCGCTGGCAGATGCCAGGGCGCTCGCCGAGGATCGCGGCGCTACGCCGATCGAGGTGGAGCGCTATGCCCGGCTCCTCAGCGATACCGGTCGGCACGATGCTGCGGCGCGCGCCTATGCCGATGCCATCCGCCGAGGCGGCGCGGGCAGCGCGGACCTGCATCTCGATCTCGGGCTGGCGCTCGAAAGGGCGGATCGCTGGGAGGAGGCGCTGCCCCAACTCCGCAAGGCGGTGGCGCTCGCACCCAATCGGGCCGATGCGCTCCGCACGCTGGGCGCGGCGCTGATCGCGCACGGCGGGGATGGTGCGGAAGCGCTGCGCCTGCTGGAACGCGCCCGCAAGGTCGCGCCCGACGACGCCGAGGTCGCAGACGCACTGGGCTGGGCCTATGTGCGCCAGGGCGAGGTCGCGCGCGGCGCGCTGTTGCTGGAAACCGCTGCGCGTGATGATCCGGCCGGCACCACGGCCAACGAGCATCTGGGCGATGCCTATTGGCAGCTCGGCCGCCAGTTCGAGGCACGCTATGCCTGGCGGGCAGCGGCGATCCACGCCGCGCCGGCCGATGCCGAGCGGATCGCCCGCAAGCTGCGCGAGGGGCTGACGCGCGCCTCCTGAACGCGCTAGGGCGGCGGCGATGCCTGATCTCCGCACCGTCATCGAACCCGCCCGCGCCAAGCTCAACCTCGCGCTGCACGTCCGCCATCGTCGGCCGGACGGCTATCACGAACTGGAGACGCTGTTCGCCTTTGTCGAGCATGGCGACCTGGTGCGCGTGACAACGGCCGACGCGGACCGGTTCACGCTGACCGGCCCCTTCGCGGGGGTGCTGGCGGGCGAGGGGGACAATCTGGTCACACGGGCGGCCGCCCGGTTTCGCGACGTGTTCGGCGGCGGCGCGCATGCGATTGCGCTCGAGAAGCACCTGCCCGTCGCTTCGGGCATCGGTGGCGGCTCGGCGGATGCGGCGGCTACGCTTCGCGCCCTGGCCGCGCTCCACGGGGTGGCGCTGGAGGACCCCAGGCTGTTCGCCATTGCCGACGGCCTGGGCTCGGACGTGCCCGCCTGTCTGCTCGGACGCACCGCGCTGGGGCGCGGCCGGGGCGAACAGCTGGCGCCGCTGGAGGGACTTGCGGGCATGCCGACACTGCTGGTCAATCCGGGTATCGGCGTCTCGACCGCAGCGGTGTTCAAGGGCTGGGACGGTGTTGACCGCGGCCCGATCGGCACTGGCGACCTGCTCGCCGTGGCGCGCGCGGGCCGCAACGATCTCGAGCCGCCAGCGCGCGTGCTTGCTCCCGAAATCGATGCGGTGCTCGCGGCGCTGGCGGCCCAACCGGGCGGGGTGTTCGCGCGCATGTCCGGATCCGGGGCGACCTGCTTCGGGCTCTTCGATACCGAAGTCGCTCGCGACGCGGCGGCGGCGGCGCTGGAAGGCCGCGGCTGGTGGCTTGCCGCGACACATTTGCGATGAGCAGGTAATCGAATCTTTACCGTTTCGGGACATTTCGGTGTCGACGGATCTGGCGCGACGCGAACGTCCGTCCTTGGCCCGCGGGGGCGCTTCCTTGCCGGAAGTCCCCCCGCGCGCCATCGCGTGACTTGGCCGCGCGGATCGGGCACAGCTGCCACATGATCGACGTTGATTGGGATGGGCCGATCGCCACGATCGCGCTCGCGCGGGGCTCGGCGCGCAACGCGGTGCCGGTCGCCGGGTGGGAACGACTTGCGGCGCACGCTGCCGATCTGCGCGATGCACGGGTGGTGATCCTGCGATCGGCCATGCCGGCGATGTTCTCGGCCGGCGCCGACATTGGCGAATTCGCCCAGCTGCAAACCGATCCTGCCGCGCGGTCCCGCTTTCGCATGGGCATGCGCGCGGCGATCGACGCGGTGGCGGCGCTGCCGATGCCGGTACTCGCCGCGGTCGATGGCGGCTGTTTCGGCGCGGCGGTTGCGCTGATCCTGGCCGCCGACCTTCGCATCGCAGGCGACGCGGCACAGTTCGCCGTCACCCCGGCGCGGCTCGGCCTCGGCTATCCGCGCGAGGACGTCGCCCGGCTCGCGGCGCAGGTCGGGCACGGGCAGGCCGGCGCGCTGCTGTTCACCGGCGAGACGATCGATGCCGACGCCGCCGCGGGCATCAACCTGGTGGAGCGTCGTGCGCCTCAGGCCGCGCCTGCCGCCCTCACGCTTGCCCAGCGCATCGCCGAGAACGCGCCGAACGCCGTCCGCCAGCTCAAGCGCGCGCTGCATCATCCAGCCGATACCGCGCTCGATGCCGCGTTCGAAGCGGCGTTCGGGGGTACCGAACTCGCCGAGGGGCTTGCTGCCTTTCAGGGCCGCCGGCGGCCGGTGTTCCCGTGAGCGGGGCCGAAATCCTCTCCGGAAGTGCGCAGGATGTGCTGCTGTTGTGCGACCACGCGTCCAACGCCGTGCCCGCGGATATCGACCTCGGCATCGATCCGCGGCTGCTGGATCTGCACATCGGCGTCGATATCGGCGCGGCCGAGGTGACGCGCGCGCTCGCCGCGACCCTGGATGCGCCGGCGATCCTCGCGACGGTATCGCGGCTGGTGATCGACCTGCACCGGGAGCCGGACCATGCCGGGCTGATCCCCGCGACCAGCGACGGCCACCCGGTGCCCGGCAACGTGGATGCCGATCGGGCGCAGCGGATCGCCCGATTCCATGCGCCCTATCATCGCCTGCTGCGCGCCCAGGTGCGGCGCCAGCGGCCTGCGCTGATACTCTCGATCCACAGCTTCACGCCGAAGCTGGAGCAGGGCGGGTTGT
The DNA here is from genome assembly GCF_001598435.1 of Sphingomonas pituitosa NBRC 102491. Classification (GTDB taxonomy): domain Bacteria; phylum Pseudomonadota; class Alphaproteobacteria; order Sphingomonadales; family Sphingomonadaceae; genus Sphingomonas; species Sphingomonas pituitosa. The sequence continues at coordinate 144,116 of NZ_BCYY01000001.1, read as the reverse complement.
CGCGCCCCTGGGAGGTCGGCATCCTCTACAATCGCGACGCGCGCGCCGCGCATCCGGCCGTCGCCTGGTTTCGCGCGCAGGGCATCGTGACCGGCGACAACGAGCCCTATTCGGGCCGCCTGCTGAACGCGACGCTCAACCGCCATGCCGAGGCGCAAGGCATTCCCTCGATCGCCATCGAGATCCGCAACGATCTGATCCGCGACGCCACCGGTGTGGCGCGTTGGTCAGCACAGCTGCACGCGCTTGTGCTTTTTCTGCGCAACACTCTTGCGCGAAAGGGTGTTCTCGCGACATAGGCTTGCGCGCCATGACCAACCGATTCGACAAGTCCAAGCTCCCCAGCCGCCACGTCTCCGTGGGGCCCGAGCGCGCGCCGCACCGCAGCTATTACTACGCCATGGGGATTCCCGAGGAGGATATCGCCAAGCCGTTCGTCGCCGTCGCCAGCGCCGGCAACGACAGCGCGCCGTGCAACACCACGCTCGATTTCCAGGCGGATGCCGCCCGCCAGGGCGTGATCGCCAATGGCGGCATGCCGCGCCGGTTCAACACCATCACGGTGACCGACGGCATCGCCATGGGCCACCAGGGGATGAAATCCTCCCTCGTCAGCCGCGAGGTGATCGCCGACTCGGTGGAGCTTAGCGTCCGCGGGCACTGCTATGACGCGCTGGTCGCGTTCGCCGGCTGCGACAAGTCGCTGCCCGGCATGATGATGGCGATGCTGCGCCTCAACATCCCGTCGATCTTCGTCTATGGCGGCTCGATCCTGCCGGGCCGCTTCGAGGACCGCGACGTCACCGTGGTCGACGTGTTCGAGGCAGTCGGCAAGTTCGCCGCCGGCAACTGCCCGCTCAAGGACCTGACCGCGCTCGAAAAGGTCGCATGCCCCGGGCACGGCGCCTGCGGCGGCCAGTTCACCGCCAACACGATGGCCTGCGTCGGAGAGGCGATGGGATTGTCGTTGCCGAACAGCAACATGGTTCCCGCTCCGTACAAGAGCCGTGAAGAGATCGCGATCGCGGCGGGCCACCAAGTGATGAACCTGCTGGAGATGAACCTGCGTCCGCGCGACATTGCCACGCGCGCCGCCTTCATCAATGCCGCCCGCGTGGTGGCGGCGACCGGCGGTTCGACCAACGCCGCGCTGCATCTGCCGGCAATGGCCAACGAAGCGGGGATCGACTTCGACCTGCATGACGTCGCCGAGGCTTTTAAATCAACGCCTTACATTGCTGACCTGAAACCGGGTGGGAAGTATGTCGCCAAGGACATGCACGCGGCAGGCGGCGTCTACATGCTGATGAAGACGATGCTGACCAACGGTCTGCTCGACGGCAGCTGCATGACCGTGACGGGCAAGACGCTGGGCGAGAATATCGACGAGGTCACCTGGAACCCGGACCAGAAGGTCATCTACGACGTGAAGACCCCGATCACGCCCACCGGCGGCGTCGTCGGCCTGCGCGGCTCGCTCGCGCCGGAGGGTGCGATCGTGAAGGTGGCGGGCATGCACCGGCTCCAGTTCGAGGGCCCGGCGCGCGTGTTCGATTGCGAGGAGGATGCCTTCCAGGCGGTCGAGAACCGCCAGATCAACGAGGGCGAGGTGATCATCATCCGGTACGAGGGTCCCAAGGGCGGACCGGGCATGCGCGAGATGCTGTCGACCACCGCGGCGCTCTACGGCCTGGGCATGGGCGAGAAGGTGGCGCTGATCACCGATGGCCGCTTCTCGGGCGGCACGCGCGGCTTCTGCATCGGCCATGTCGGCCCCGAAGCGGCCGAGGGCGGCCCGATCGCTTTGGTCGAGAATGGCGATACCATCCGTATCGACGCCGAAGCCGGCACGATCGACATCCTGGTCGAAGCCGACGTGCTGGCCGAGCGCCGCGCGCGGTGGCAGCCGCGGGTGAACGACTATCAGTCGGGCGCGCTCTATCGCTATGCGCAGAATGTCGGCCCGGCCTATCAGGGCGCGGTGACGCACCCGGGCGCCAAGGCCGAGCGCCATGTCTACGCGGATATCTAGTCTTGCCTTGATGCTTGGGGTGGCGGGCTGCGGTGCCGATCCGGCGTCGCAGCCCGCTGCGCAAGCGGGCGAGACGGTGTCGTGCGGGCCGGTGGGCGAGACGCTGCTGCCGGTCTGCACCGTCGAGCGCGAAGCGGGCGGCTTGTTGATCCTCCACCACCCCGACGGGGGCTTTCGCCGGCTGCAGCTGCAGGGCAACCTGATTTCCGCCGCCGATGGTGCCGAGGTGGCGACGGTTGCGCGCCGCGCGGCAGCGATCGAGGTGACGATCGGCGGGATGCGCTATCGACTCCCGGGAAAGCCCGGTACAGCGGGGCGATGATCCCGCCCGACGCCCCGATCCTTACTGCCGATGCGATGCGTGCCGCCGAGGAGGCTGCGTTCGCGCGCGGCATGTCCCAGGACGAAGCGATGGAGCGCGCCGGTGCCGCCGTCGCCCGTGAAGCGCTGCGCTTTGCCATGGGGCGCCCGGTGCTGGTGCTCGCAGGGCCCGGCAACAATGGCGGCGACGCCTATGTCGTTGCTCGATATTTGCAGGAAGCCGGGCTCGACGTGCTGGTTGCCGCGTCGGGATCGCCCAAGCCCGGCGCCGCCGAAAGGATGCACGCGCGCTGGGACGGGCCGACCACGTCGCTCTACGGCGCGCCGGTGCGGCCCGTGGTGATCGACGGGCTGTTCGGCATCGGCATCACCCGGCCGCTGGAGCGCAGCATCGCTGCCGTCCTTGCCGAACTGGTGCGCGGCGCCGACTTCACGCTCGCGATCGACCTGCTATCGGGCATGGATACCGACAGTGGTGCCGAACTCGGCGCGCCGCGCGGAGTGCATGCGACGGTGGCGCTCGGCGCGCTCAAGCCGGCGCATGTGCTGGACGACGGGCTGTCGCGCTGCGGCCATGTGCTGCTGGCTGATATCGGCATTCCCGTGGAATCCGGCTGGCGCACCGTCTGCAGGCCGAAACTGGCGACGCCGGGACCGCAGAGCCACAAGTACAGCCGGGGGCTCGTCGCCGTGGTCGAAGGCGCGATGCCCGGAGCGGGGCGGCTCGCGGCGCGCGCGGCAATGGCAAGCGGCGCAGGCTATGTGATGCTCGCCGGGCCTGAGCCGGCCGGGCCGGCGCCGGACGCGCTGGTCCGCCGGACGATCGACGATGCCGACGACCTTGCCGACTTCCTCGCCGGCGACCGGATCGATGCCGTGGTGCTCGGCCCCGGCCTGGGCCGTGATCGGCGGGCGGAGGCGTTCCTGCGCGTCGGGCTCGCTGCCGACAAGCCGATGGTGCTGGACGGCGATGCGCTGAGTCTGCTCGGCACCGGTGCCGCCGCAGCGCTGGCGGCGCGCGAGGCGCCGGTGTGGATCACCCCGCATGCCGGCGAGTTCGACCGGATGTTCGGCGGATCGGGCAGCAAGATCGATCGCACCCTCCAGGCCGCAGCGGCCAGCGGCGCAACGGTGATCCACAAGGGCGGAGACACGGTGATTGCGGGTCCGGACGGCAGCGTCCGCGTGCTTGCCGGCGCCTCTTCCTGGCTCTCGACGGCGGGGACCGGCGACGTGCTCGCCGGAGTGTTGGGGGCGCAGATCGGGCAGGGCGGCAGCGGCGTCGAACCCGCGGCGGCGGCAGTCTGGCTGCACGGGCGCGCGGCGCAGCTTGCGGGCCCGGCCTTTTTCGCCGATCAGCTCGTCGCTCAACTGGCGGAAGCGTGTTCGGAATGTCTGTGAGCGAAGTCGAAGTGGTGCGCGTCGCCGCGCGAGGCGATGGGGTTACCAGCGACGGCCGGCATTTCCCCCTCACCGCGCCGGGCGACTGGGTGGGCGAGAACGGCGCGATCCGCTTCGGCCCGCATCACCAGACGCCCCCCTGCCAGCACTTCCCGAGCTGCGGCGGCTGCCAGCTCCAGCACCTCGACGATGCGGCGTGGAGCCGCTTCCTCGGCGAACGCATCGGTACCGCGCTTGCCGCGCAAGGGCTCGACACGGAGATCCGCACGCCGTTGCTCTCGCCGCCGCACACGCGCCGCCGGGCCACGCTCCACGCCGAGCGGCGCGGCAAGCAGGTGCGGATCGGCTTTACCGAAGCGGGCAGCCACAAGCTGATCGACCTCACCGAATGCCATGTGCTGGCGCCCGAGTTGTTCGCGCTGCTGGCGCCGCTGCGCCGCCTGTTCGCGACGCTGTTGCCCGATGCGCGGCGGGTGAACGTCCACCTCGCGCTGAGCGACCAGGGTCGCGACGTGCTGGTCGAGGGCATCGATCCCGAGGGACTGGCGGCGGCGGAGGCGATCACGGCGTTCGCGCAGGCCGAGCGGCTGGCACGCTTCGCGATCGACGAGGGCTTCGGCCCGACCGCGCGCTGGGAGCCGGTGCCGGTCACGATCACGCTGGGCGGCGTTGCCGTACCGATGCCGAGCGGCAGCTTCCTCCAGGCCACGCCCGAGGGCGAGGCGGCACTGGTGGCGGCAGTGTGCGACATCGTCGGCGAGGCCCGGACCGTGGCGGATCTGTTCGCCGGCCTCGGCACCTTCACCTTCGCGCTGGACAAGGCGCGGGTCTATGCCGGCGAGGCGGCGCGCGACGCGATCCTGTCGCTCAAGGCGGCGGCCGGGGCGGCGGGGCGGCAAGTATTCGGCGATCACCGCGACCTTTTCCGGCGGCCGGTGACGAGCGCGGAGCTGGACCGGTTCGACGCCGTGGTGCTGGATCCGCCGCGGGCAGGGGCGCGCGAGCAGGTGGGCGAACTGGCAGCTTCCAAGGCGCCGATCATCGCCTATGTTTCCTGCAATCCCAGCACCTTCGCGCGCGATGCGGAGGTTTTGTGCAAGGGCGGCTATCGGCTCGACTGGGTCCAGCCGGTAGGGCAGTTCCGCTGGTCTACCCATGTCGAGCTGGCGGCGAAGTTCACGCGCTAGGATATTCTGCCCGAAGGAAAAACAGGCCGTCTGGTGGCGCGTTCAGGCCCAGCGTGGTTCGGTCCTGTGCCTCCAGCGCGTCGCGCACGTCCTCCGGCGCCCATTTGCCCTGGCCGACCAGCGACAGGCATCCGACCATCGATCGCACCTGATGGTGCAGGAACGAGCGCGCCGAGGCGAACACGCTGATCCGCTCACCCGTCTGCACCACGTCCAGCCGGTCGAGCGTGCGCACGGGGCTCTCCGCCTGGCAATGCGCCGAGCGGAAGGTGGTGAAGTCGTGGCGGCCGACCAGATAGGCCGCCGCCGCCTGCATCGCCGCTAGGTCGAGCGGCCCGGACAGGCGCCAGGCAAGCCCCTTTTCCCAGGTGAGAGGCGCGCGCCGCATTACGATCCGATATTCATAATGGCGGCTAAGGCACGAGAAACGCGCGTGCCAATCGTCTGGCACTTCTTCGCAGGCGAGGATCGCCACCGGGTGGGGGCGTACCCGCGCATTCAGCGCCTCCATCAGCCGGAACGGCGCGATCGGCTTGGCGATGTCGACATGCGCGCGCATGCCCAGCCCGTGCACGCCGGCATCGGTGCGGCCGGCGGCATGGACCACCACGTCCTCGCCAGTCACCGCATAGGCTGCGTCCTCGATCGCCTGCTGGACGCTGGGGCCGTGATCCTGCCGCTGCCAGCCCATGAAGGGGCGGCCGTCGAACTCCACCGTCAGGGCGAAGCGGGTCAAAGCTGCGTTCCCGCCGGGATCGGCAAGCCGCGCAACAGCTCGGCGACCGTCATCACGCCGCGGCCGGCGCGCTGGATCAGCGTCGGCCGGATCGCACCCTCGCCGCAATGGATCAGCAGGTCTTCACCCACGACGCCCGCCGGGCCGCTCGCGTCCACCAGATCGGCGGCGTGGATGCGGAAGCGTTCGCCGTTCAGCTCGAAGAACGCACCCGGCGCCGGGTTGAATGCCCGCACCGCGCGCTCGACCTCGACCGCGCTGCGGGTGAAATCCAGCCGCGCCTCGGCCTTGTCGATCTTCGACGCATAGGTGATGCCGTCCTCGGGCTGCGGCCGCGCCGGGTGCCCCTCGAAATCGGCGAGCACCGCCACCATCAGCCGTGCGCCCAGCGCGCTCAACTCGGCGCGGAGCTCGCCGGCGGTCTTGCGTTCGATCGGCGTACGGCCCTCCAGCCGCACCGGGCCGGTATCGAGCCCGGCCTCCATCTGCATGATGCCGACGCCGGTCTCCGCATCCCCGGCGAGGATCGCGCGCTCGATCGGCGCCGCGCCGCGCCAGCGCGGGAGCAGCGAGCCATGAACGTTGAGGCACCCCAGCCGCGGCGCCGCCAGCACCGCCCTGGGCAGGATCAGGCCGTACGCAGCGACCACCGCGACATCGGCATCGAGCGCCGCCAGCGCCGCCTGCTCCTCCGCGCCCTTGAGGCTGAGCGGCGTGCGCACCTCGATCCCCAGCGCCTCGGCGCGGGCGTGGACCGGGGAGGGGGTCAGTACCTTGCCGCGCCGGCCGCCGGGGCGGGGCGGCTGGCTGTAGGCGGTGACGATTTCGTGACCTTCTTCGACAAGCGCGTCGAGTACCGGCACGGCGAAATCGGGGGTTCCCATGAAGACGATGCGCATCATGCCCCCCTCAACCGCTTGGCAGGCGCGCATGCAAGCCCCTATGTCATGCAGATGGCGTCTCCCGAAATCGAAGCTTTGACCCAGGCCCTGTCGCGGCTGCCCGGTTTCGGGCCGCGATCGGCGCGGCGGGCGGTGCTGCACCTCCTGAAGAAGCGCGAGACGACGCTCGACCCGCTGCTCGCCGCCCTGAGCGCGGTCAGCCAGAAGCTCACGACGTGCCACATCTGCGGCAATGTCGACACGCACGACCCGTGCGCGATCTGCGCCGATCCGCGCCGCGACGACCGGTCGCTGTGCGTGGTGGAGGAAGTTGCCGACCTCTGGGCGCTCGACCGTGCGCGGCTGTTCCCCGGCCGCTTCCATGTGCTCGGCGGCAAGCTCTCCGCGCTCGACGGGGTGCGGCCCGAGGATTTGCGCATCGATGCGCTGGTCCGCCGCGTGAGCGCGGGCGGCATCGACGAGGTCGTCCTGGCGATGAACGCCACGCTCGAGGGCCAGACCACCGCGCACTATGTCTCGGAACGGCTGGAGTCCTTCCCGATCCGCGTCACCCAGCTCGCGCACGGCCTGCCGGTGGGGGGCGAGCTCGACTATCTTGACGAAGGCACGCTCGCCCAGGCGCTCCGTGCGCGCCGCCCGGTTGCTTGACGCCTTGGGGCCGCGCTCCTAAATTTGGGCGATGGCCATCCTTCCTATCGTCGAAGTACCCGATCCGCGTCTGCGTCTCGTCTCCACCCCTGTCGGAAACGTCGATGACGACGTTCGCGCGCTGATCGGCGACATGTTCGATACGATGTACGATGCCCCCGGCATCGGCCTCGCCGCCATCCAGGTTGGCGTGCCCAAGCGGCTGATCGTGATGGACCTGCAGGAGGAAGAGGATGAGGAGGGCAAGCCGATCCGGCACCCGCGCGTCTTCATCAACCCCGAGATCCACGAGCCCGCCGAGGACTATTCGGTCTATACCGAGGGCTGCCTGTCCGTCCCCGACCAGTTCGCCGATGTCGAGCGCCCCGCGCGCTGCCGCGTGACCTGGCTCGACGAGAAGGGCGAGGCCCATGACGAGGTCTTCGAGGGTCTGCTCGCCACCTGCATCCAGCACGAGATGGACCATCTGGAGGGCATCGTGTTCCTCGACCATCTCTCGCGGCTGAAGCGCGACATGCTGCTGAAGAAGCTCAACAAGGCGCGCAAGGCGGCCTGAGGGCGGCGCGCACTCCCTAATTGCCGTCATCCCGGCGAAAGCCGGGATCCATTCGCCACCACGTCGCGGCCGAAACCAAGACGGCGACCTCAATGGATTCCGGCTTTCGCCGGAATGACGATGGTTGGGGCGACGGACGTCCGCCACTTATCCACCGAACGCGCCCCAACCCGCGCCGAACCGACCGCTACCGCCCTTGCGGCGCCGTCCGCCGGGAGGTAAGTTCGCGTCCTGTTCCCGGGAGATGTGGTGTTGGATCCGTTCGTCGTTGGTTTCGTGATGGTGGCCCTGGTGGCGGGCGTGGTGGTCGGCTGGCTGATCGGTGCGCGCGGCACGAGCGAGGCGCGGGCGGAGAGCGCCCGGCGCGAGGCCGATTTCAAGGCTGCCATCACCGATCTCGCCATGGCCGAGGAACGCGTCGCCCAGCTCCCCCGGCTGCGCGAGGAAGCCGCGATGCTCCGCAACGAGCGCGACGCCGCGCGGATCGAGCTCGCCGAGCTCAAGGCCAAGGCGGGGTCGTTCGAGGAGCGGCTGACCGAATTCGTCAACGCGCGCGAGATGATGGCCGGTCAGTTCCGCGAATCCGCCGCCAAGATGCTCGACGAGACGCAGCGCGCCTTCCTCGAACGCGCCGAGGCGCGCTTCCACCAGGCGGGCGAGAAGAACGAGGAGCGGCTGCGCACGCTGCTGCTGCCGATCGACACCACGCTCAAGCGCTATGAGGAAGGGCTGCAGCGCGTCGAGAAGGACCGCCACGACAGCTATGGCCAGCTGCGCGAGGCGATCACCGCCGTCCATGCCAGCCTGGGCGAGACGCGCGACGAAACCTCCAAGCTGGTCAACGCACTCCGCGCCGCGCCCAAGACGCGCGGCCGCTGGGGCGAGCAGCAGTTCCGCAACCTGATCGAGATCGCCGGGCTGTCCGGCCATGTCGATTTCGCGTCCGAAGTCTCGGTGACCACCGAGGACGGCATGCTGCGGCCGGACTTCATCATCCGCCTGCCGGGCGACCAGCAGCTGATCGTCGACGTGAAGTGCGTGCTCGACGGCTATCTCCAGGCGGCCGAGGCGGTGACGGCGGAGGAGCGCGCCGCCGCGCTGAAATCCCATGCCAGGGCAATGGGCACCCATGCCGACGCGCTGTCGCGCAAGGCCTATTGGGCGCAGTTCGAAAAGGCGCCGGATTTCGTGATCATGTACATTCCGGGCGACAATTTCCTGTCCAGCGCGCTGGAAGTGGACATGGAGCTGTGGGAGCGCGCGGCGCGCAACCGGGTGATCATCGCCGGCCCCTCGGCCTTCCTGCCGCTCGCCCGCACCGTGGCGGCGATGTGGCGCCAGCAGAAGCTGACCGAGGATGCCCGCGAAGTCGGCAAGCTGGGCAAGGAACTGTACGAGCGGCTGGCGACGGCGGCGGGCCACCTCAAGCGCGTCGGCGGCGGGCTGAACAGCGCCGTGGAGAATTACAACAAGTTCGTCGCGAGCTTCGAAGGCCGGGTGATGGTCTCCGCGCGGCGCTTCCAGGCGCTCAACGTGGATACCGGCAACAGCGCGCTGGACGCGATCGACACGGTCGACGTGATCGCGCGGGCGCCGACGGCGGAACTGCCGGCGCCGGGTGAGGGCGAGGTGGAGGAAGCGGCTGCGGCGGAGTGACGGGGGCCGGAGGGCCGAAAGCCCTCCACCTTGCCGATCGCGATCGCTTCCATCCTCTTCACAGGCAGCCAAGCCCTGCGAGTGTCGTGCGGACGGCATCCGCCAAGGGAGTGTGCGGCTCGGTGCCGAGCGCGGCGACCAGACGGTCGTTCGTCAAGCGGAGCGGCACCTTCCACAGATAGCGCATCTCCATCAGTTCGCGCGCGGTGACCAGGAACGGGGCGGCCAGACGCAATTGCCACCAAGCGAGCGCGCGGATCGGGGTGGCGGGGGCGCCGAGTGCAACAGTGATCGCCTCGGCCATTTGGCGGCCATCCGGATCCCAATGCCCCTGCATATGGAAACGGGCGAAGTCCGGCAACGCAGGGCGTTCAAGCAGCCGGACCATGGTTTCGGCCACGTCGGGCAGATAAGCCCATTGGTGTCCGACGCCGGCGAGGCCCGGTTGGCGGACGATCGACGGGCGCTTTCCCGCTACGATCATGCCTTGCGAGAACCAGTTGTTCGCAGCGTTGGGGCCGAAATAATCGCCGGCGCGGACGATCAGCACCCGCGCGTCTCCGGCATCGGCGGCGGCGCGGAGCCGTCGTTCCATTTCGACGCGGATCGCGCCCTTGCGGGTCAAGGGCCGTTGCGGTGCCTCCTCGTCGATAGTCGGGAACGCATCCGGTCCGAAATTGTAGACGGTGCCGGGCAGGACGATGCGGGCACCCGTCGCCCGCGCAGCCGCGATCGTGTTCTCCAGCATCGGTAACACCAGCTTGTCCCAGTCGCGGTAGCCCGGCGGGTTGACGGCGTGGACGATCACATCGGCACCCTTGGCCGCGGCCGCCACCGCGTTCGGATCCATCGCATCGCCGGCGATCCGCTCGCATGCCCCGGCCAGCTTTGCGTCTGGCCTGCGGAGCAATGCCTTCACGTGCCAGCCCCTGGCTTCCAGGGTTTCCATCACGGCTCCGCCAATGCCGCCGGTAGCGCCCAGTATCAGGGCAGATCGATTGGTCATCCTGTGTCTCCATTCTCTAGCTTGCGTCGCACCGGAATGGCCCTTTGGAAGATCAACGAAAATTGCATAAAAGCGGATATTGTCTATACGAAAATAGATGAACTCGAACATCAGCTGGGACGTCTATCGAAGTTTCGCTGCCGTGCTGCGGGCAGGAACGCTGTCGGGTGCCGCGCGGCTGCTCGGCATGACGCAGCCGAGCATTGCGCGGCATATCGACGCGCTGGAGCGCTCGCTGGGGGAGGACCTGTTCGTGCGCTCGCAGCGGGGCTTGTCCCCAACCGAGCATGCCCTGGTTCTGCAACCGCATGCCGAAGCGCTGGTGGCTGCGTCGGCGGCGCTGGAACGGGGTGGGAGAGGCCGGCCGCACCAGGCCGAGGGTGTGGTCCGGATCAGCGCCAGCCAGACGGTGGGCGTGGTGCATCTACCGCCGATCCTGGCTGGCCTGCGCCAGGCGCATCCGGCGTTGGCTTTCGAACTGGCGCTTTCGGACCAGATCGACGACCTGCTGCAGCGTCGTGCCGACGTTGCGGTGCGGATGACTGAGCCGGTGCAGAAGGCGCTGGTGGCGAAGCGTGTGGGTTCGGTGCAGATCGGCTTCCACGCGCATCAGGCCTATCTGGCGCGGCGCGGCGTCCCGCGGTCGCTGCGCGATCTCGCCGCGCACGACGTGATCGGCTTCGATGTCGAGACGGCGTTCACCCGCGCGGCGATGCGGTCGCTGCCGGACCTGGATCGATCGATGTTCGCGCTGCGGGTGGACAATGATGCGGCCCAGTTCGAGGCGATGCGTGCGGGGTTCGGCATCGGAATTTGCCAGACGGTCGTTGCGCGTCGCGATCCGGCACTGATCCGGGTGTTGCCGGATGCGTTCGATCTGCAGCTGCCGATCTGGATCGTGATGCACGAGGATCTGCGCCGCAGCACCCGCTACCGGGTGGTGTTCGACGCCCTTGCGGAAGGGCTGAAGGGCGTCGCGGAAGCGGACGTTTAGCTCAGCTAGCCACCGCTCGCACCAGCACCAGCGTCGTCCCATCCCGCCCCGTCAGCAGCAGCCGCCCGCGATGGCTCTGGCGGACCGCCAGGCGCTGGTCGAGCAGCGCGAGCAGCGCCTTTTCCTGCCGCATCAGCGCCGCCGAGCAGGCGCGACGGGTGGTGATCACGCCGCCGGTGGTGAGGTAGCCGCGCTCAACCCGGTAGTTGCCGCCCAGCGCGTTGCAGCCGGTATAGCCGCTGATCCGCAGCCCCTCCAGCTTCAGCCGGGCGCGGCTGCCGGTCACCACCGGATGCCCGTCGATACCGGTCACGCGCCAGTCGCCCAGCAGCAGTTGTTCCTCGGCGTCGAGCGGCGGTGCCTCGGCGCGGGGCTGTTCCCGGGGCGGCAGCGGCTCGGGCGCTTGCGCCGCGGCGGGGAGGGCGGCGCCCAGCGCCCAGCCCAAGGCACAGGCCAGCGCGAGGGTCGCGGCGGCGCGGCGCGTCCGCTCAAGCATTCCGGAACTGGTTGCGTACTTCATAGGCCATCACCGCCGTTGCCACTGCCGCATTGAGGCTGTCTGCCTTGCCGAGCATGGGGATCTTTACCAGAAGATCGCAGGCGGCTTCCATATGCGGCGGCATGCCCTGCGCCTCGTTGCCGGTGAGCAGGAAGACGGGCGCGGCGTAGCGCGGGGCCTGATAGTCGTGGTCCGTATCGAGGCTGAGGCCGACGAGCTGGCCGGGGCCGGCGCGCAGCCAGGGCTCGAATTCCTCCCAGCGCGCGCGGGCGACGGGCACGGTGAACAAGGCGCCCATGCTCGCGCGCACCGCCTCGACCGAGAAGGGGTCGACGCAGTCGTCGAGCAGGATCAGCCCGCCGGCGCCCACCGCGTCGCCGGTGCGCAGGATGGTGCCGAGATTGCCGGGATCGCGCAGGCGCTCGGCGACCAGCCAGATCGGCGCGGTGCTGCGGTCGATGGCCGAAAGCTCCAGCGCGAATTCGGGATAGACGCCGACGACCGCGCCCGGATTGTCCTTGCCGGAGAGCTTGGAGAGGATGTCGGCATTGGTCTCGATCGCCTCGCCGCCTTGGCGCTCGGTGGCGGTGACGAGGGCGACGACCAGCGGGTGGCGGGCGGTTTCGGCGGTGTAGAAGAGGTATTCGGGGATCCGCCCGGCCTCGCGCGCTTCGGTGAGGATGCGCAGGCCCTCGGCGAGGAACAGCCCCTCTTCGCGGCGGTGGCGCTTGTCGCGCAGGTTGCGCATGCGCTTGATGAGGGGGTTGGAATAGGCGGTGATTTCGCGTGGCATGCCGGCGCTATAGGGCCGGATGGGGACGGGGGCTAGATTGGCCGCCTTGCTTAGCCCCTCCTCCTTGGAGGAGGGGTTGGGGGTGGAGGGATTCCAGAACGTCTGCTGGTCTCTGTGAGACACTGCCCCACCCCAACCCCTCCCCTGAAGGGGAGGGGCTTAAGAGAAGGGCGTCACTCCTCGTTGAACCGCGCCTCGACCAGCTCGACCAGCGCCTGCACCGCGCCCTCGGCACCGTCGCCTTCGGCCCAGATCGTGATCGTGTCGCCCTTGGCGGCGCCGAGCATCATCAGGTCGAGGATCGAGGTGCCGGCGGCGCTGTTGCCGTCCTTCTCGACGGTGAGTTCGCAGGGCTGGGTGCTGGCGAGCGTGACGAACGCCATGCTGGCGCGGGCATGGAGGCCGCGGCGGTTCTCGATCAGGACCTCGCGCGACACCCGGCTCATTGCGGCGGCCCCAGCATTTCCGACGCGACCGTCACGTACTTGCGGCCGGCGTCGCGCGCGGCGAGCACCGCGTCGGTGACGGACATGGTCTTGCGGGCGCTGCCCAGGCGGATCAGCATCGGCAGGCTGATGCCGGCGATCACCTCGACCTTGCCCGCCTTCATCAGCGAAATGGCGAGATTGGAGGGGGTGCCGCCGAACAGGTCGCTCAGCACGATCACGCCTTCGCCCGAATCGACCGCGCCGATGGCGGCGGCGATGTCGGCCCGGCGGCCTTCCATGTCGTCCTCGGGGCCGATGCAGATCGCGGCGACCTGCTCCTGCTTCCCCACCACATGTTCCATCGCGACGACGAACTCCTCGGCGAGTCGTCCGTGCGTCACGAGCACCAACCCGATCATTCTATTCTCCGCCCCTAGCCATGGACACCGGCGCCCCCTCCAGGGAGTCCTGTGGCGCGGTCTGCAAATCTCTGTGTGTCACCGTGGGCGAAAATCCTTCGTCGCGCAACCGGGCGGCCATCCGTTCGGCGACATGCACCGAGCGATGCCGTCCGCCGGTGCAGCCGAACGCGATCGTGACATAGGCCTTTCCCTCCGCCTGATAGCGGGGGAGGAGCAGCAGCAGCAGCGACTCGATCTGCGCCATCGCGGCAGCATAGGCCGGGTCGGCGGCGATATAGGCCGAGACGTCGGCATCGAGTCCCGTGCCGGGACGAAGCTGCGTGTCCCAGTGCGGATTGCGCAGGAAGCGCATGTCGAGGACGAGGTCGGCATCGCGCGGCAGCCCGCGGGAAAATCCGAACGAGGTGACGCTGAAGGTCGTCTTGCCGCCGTCCGCCGAGAAGATCTGGCGGATCGCCTGGGACAGCTGGTTCGACTTCATGTCGGTGGTGTCGATCAGCCGGTTGGCCCAGCGGCGCAGGGGGCCCAGCAGCTCGCGTTCACGGGCGATGCCGTCCTCGGCAGGGCGGTCCTGCGCGAGCGGGTGGCGGCGGCGCGTCTCGGAGAAGCGCCGGAGCAGTTCGGCGCCGCTGCATTCGAGGAACAGCGTGCCGACATCCAGTCCCTGCTCCTCGCGCAATTTCTTGATGCGCTGGACGATGCTCTCGGCGTCGAAGCCGCGCGTCTGGGTGCCGAGACCGAGCGCCAGCGGCCGCTCGTCGTCGCCGCCATCGGCGCCGGGGGCAGTATCGAGCAGGCGGTTGAGGAGGAGGAGGGGCAGGTTATCGACCACCTCCCAGCCGAGATCCTCGAGCGTGCGCAGCACGGTCGACTTGCCGGCGCCGGACATGCCGGTGACGAGCAGGATATGTTTGGGGCGACGCCGTTGCATGTTGTTCTCGCTTCGCGCGGTCGGGTCGACGGGGGCGGTCATGCGCGGGCCGCCAGCGGCAGCCGCACCACGAAGCGTGCGCCCTGCGATCGATCCTCCCGCGATTCCACCGTTATGCTTCCCTGATGGCCTTCGACGATGGTGCGGGCAATGGCAAGCCCGAGGCCCGAATGCTGGCCGAACGCCTCACTGGAGGGGCGCACCGAGTGGAAGCGCCGGAAGATCGCCTCGCGCGCCTCCTCGGGAACACCGGGGCCTTCGTCCTCGACCCAGATGGCGAGCGTGTCGTCCTCTTCCTCGGCCGAAATCGCGATCAGGCCGCCGGGGGGCGAGAAGGACAGGGCGTTCTCGATCAAATTCTCGAACACGCGCTCGAGCCGGGTGGGGTCGCCCATCACCTCCATCGATAGCCCGCGGGGGCGATCGAAGCGGAGACGGATCTCTTCCGGCACGCCGCGCGTCTCGCGTTGGCCGATCAGCGCGGCGATCAGCCCGCCCAGATCGAACGCCTCGAAGGTGGTGCGGCTGAGCTGCGCATCGATGCGCGAGGCCTCCGAAATATCGGTGATCAGCCGGTCGAGCCGGTGGACGTCGTCGCGGACGATGTCGAGCAGCTGGTCGCGCAAGGCCGGATCCTTGACGCTTGACAGCCCCTCGACGGCGGAGCGGAGCGAGGCGAGGGGGTTCTTGAGCTCATGGGTGACGTCGGCGGCGAAGGTCTCGGTCGCGTCGATGCGGGCGCGGAGTGCCCCGCTCATGTCCGACAGCGCACGGGCGAGCATGCCGATCTCGTCGCCGCGCTCGGGCAGGCGGGGCACCACCACTTCGCGGGCGCGGCCCAGCCGCACGCGGATCGCCGCAAGCGCCAGCCGCCGCAAGGGCCGCACGATGGTGCGGGCAAGAAACAGCGACAGCAGCACCGATACCAGCGAGACGATCGCGAGCACCACGCCGAGCCGATAGCGCTCGATCCGCACCGTCTGGGTGATGTCGCGCGCGTTGAACGCGGTCAGCACCACGCCCAGGCCGGTGATCGGCGCGGCGGCGGTGATCACGGGGGTACGATCGGGTGCGCGCCACACCGAAGCAGCGGCGGCGTGTGTCTCCAGCGCGGTCCGCACGTCGGGCCAGTCGAGCCCGGCATCGCGCGGGCGTTCGCGATACAGCGGGGCGCGATCGGCGCCGGCGACCTTGTCGATCACCGCATCGAGGAAGCGCGCGATCGTCTGGCCGACCGGATCCTTGTCCGGATCGCGCAGCACCAGGTTGCGCAGGCCGAGCTCGCGGCTGTCGCTCAGCAGCTTGCCCTGCGGGTCGTAGAGGCGGATGCGCGTGCCCATGTCGCGGGCAAGGCTCAGGACCAGCAGGTCGCGGCGCTTGTCGGTGGCCGAGGCGAGTGCCTGGGCGATCAGCCGCACCTCGCGGCTGGTCTGCTCGACGCGGCTGTCGACGATGCGGCTGCGATAGCTGTCCAAATAGAAGAACCCGCCGCACAGCAGCGCCAGCGCGAAGATGTTGACCGCGAGGATCCGCGGCGTGAGGCTGACCCGGCCCGACCATCGCAGCGCCAGGTCGCGCTCGTCATTCATCCGAAAAGCGGTATCCGGCGCCATACAGCGTCTCGATCGCGTCGAACTCCGGATCTACCTGCCGGAACTTGCGGCGGACGCGCTTGATGTGGCTGTCGATCGTGCGGTCGTCGACATAGATGTCGTCCTGGTACGCGGCGTCCATCAGCTGGTTGCGCGTCTTGACGATGCCGGGGCGCTGGGCGAGCGTCTCCAGGATCAGGAATTCGGTGACCGTCAGCGTGACGTTCACGCCGCCCCAGGTGACCTTGTGGCGGGCGGGGTCCATGCTGAGGCGGCCGCGCTCCAGCGCTTCGGCCGGCTCGGCCGGGGCGGCGCCTTCCACGACCGGCGCGGGCGTTTCGGTGCGGCGCAGGATGGCGCGGATGCGGGCGATCAGCAGGCGCTGCGAGAAGGGCTTGGCGATATAGTCGTCCGCGCCCATGGCGAGGCCCAGCGCCTCGTCGAGTTCATCGTCCTTGCTGGTGAGGAAGATCACCGGGATCTGGCTCTTCTCGCGCAGGCGGCGAAGCAGTTCCAGTCCGTCCATCTTGGGCATCTTGATGTCGAGCACGGCCAGCTCTGGCGGGTTCTCGATCAGCGCCTTCAGCGCGCTCTCGCCGTCCGAATAAACGCGGGTGAGAAAGCCTTCGGTTTGGAGGGCGATCGATACCGAGGTGAGGATGTTGCGGTCGTCGTCGACCAGCGCGATCGTGGCGGTCATCCGGCAACCCGGGGCTGGCGCAAAATCAGCATCACCACCCGTTAGACCAAAGTTTCTTCCGCCTCAACCGACCGACAACGCTTACCCGGATTGACCCCCTTCGCATCGCCATGCGAGGGAAGATCGGAAATAAAGTTGCGCGTCAAAGCAATCATCTGCTTTGTCATATAAATAGCGCGATAGACTTTGAGGAGGGTGTAGTGAGCATGCGTCAATCGCGCCATGGTCTGGGCGAGCAGGGGATTGCCACGTCGGCGACCCTGCACTGGAACCTGATTACCGCGCCGCTGGTCGAGCACGCGATCCGTCGTGGCGAGGGCAGCCTTGCCGCCGACGGACCGCTGGTGGTTGCTACCGGGAAACACACCGGCCGCTCCGCCAAGGACAAGTTCATCGTCCGTGACGCCGAGACCAATACCAGCGTGTGGTGGGGCAAGACCAACCAGGCGATGACGCCCGAGCATTTCGCTGCGCTCAAGGCCGATTTACTCGCCGAGCTGGGCAAGCGCGACGAACTGTTCGTGCAGGACCTGTACGGCGGCTCACAGCCTGAGCACCGCGTGCGGGTCCGCGTGATCAACGAGCTTGCCTGGCACAATCTGTTCATCCGCACGCTGCTGGTGCGGCCCGAGGCCGAGGCGCTGGCGGACTTCATCCCCGAATACACGATCATCGACCTGCCGAGCTTCCGCGCCGATCCCGCGCGCCACGGCACGCGCGGCGAGACGGTGATCGCGGTGAACTTCACCGACAAGCTCATCCTGATCGGCGGCACCGCCTATGCCGGCGAGATGAAGAAGAGCGTGTTCGGCCTGCTCAACTATCTGCTGCCGGAACAGGGCATCATGCCGATGCACTGCTCGGCCAATATCGGTCCGCAGGGCGATACCGCGATCTTCTTCGGCCTCTCGGGCACCGGCAAGACGACGCTCTCGGCCGACGCTTCCCGCACGCTGATCGGCGACGACGAGCATGGCTGGTCGGATACGGCGGTCTTCAACTTCGAAGGCGGCTGCTACGCCAAGATGATCCGCTTGTCCGCCGAAGCGGAGCCGGAGATCTTCGCCACCACCAGGCGCTTTGGCACGGTGCTGGAGAATGTTGTGATGGACCCGGTCACCCGCGCGCTCGACCTCGACGATGCGACCCTGGCGGAGAACAGCCGCGGCTCCTATCCGATCGATTTCATCCCCAATGCCTCGGTCGACAATCTCGGCCCGGTGCCGAAGAACATGATTTTCCTCACCGCCGATGCGTACGGCGTGCTGCCGCCGATCGCGCGGCTTACGCCCGAACAGGCGATGTACCATTTCCTCTCGGGCTATACCGCCCGCGTGGCGGGCACCGAGATCGGCGTGACCGAGCCCGAGGCGACCTTCTCGACCTGCTTCGGTGCGCCGTTCATGCCGCGGCATCCCTCGGTCTATGGCAATCTGCTCAAGAAGCGGATCGCCGAGGGCAATGTCGCCTGCTGGCTGGTCAACACCGGCTGGACCGGCGGCAAATACGGCGTCGGGCACCGTATGCCGATCAAGGCGACGCGGGCGCTGCTCAACGCGGCGCTCGACGGCAGCCTCAACCAGGCCGAGTTCCGGGTCGATCCGAATTTCGTCTTCGAAGTGCCCGTGGCGGTGCCGGGGGTCGACTCGGCCATTCTCGATCCGCGCGAGACCTGGCCGGACAAGGCGGACTATGACGCGACCGCCGAGAAGCTGGTCGACCAGTTCGTCGAGAACTTTGCGCAGTTCGAGGGCCATGTGGAGGCCGGCGTTCTCGCTGCGGCGCCCAAGGTACGGGCGATCGCCTGACCGAAGCGGCAGCCCTTCCGCCGCGATGCTTTCCCAGCGTCGCGGCGATCGTCCGGATCGGGGAGGGGCTGCTCGCCTGCACGCTGCCGCGTGAGGACTGGACGCACGAGGCGCATCTGGCGGCCTGCTGTTATCTTTTGAGCGCGCGGCCGGACGTGGATGTCGATGCGGAGATCGGCGGGATCATCCGGCGCTTCAACGCAAGCGTCGGCGGTATCAACGACGATCATCACGGCTATCACGAGACGATCACGCGCGCTTATGTCGCGGGCGTACGGTGGTATCTCGCGCAAGCGGCGGAAGAAGACCTGCTGGCGCGGGTGAACGGGCTACTGGAGTCGCCGATGGGGCGGCGCGACTGGCCGCTGCGCTTCTACAGCAGGGAGCGGCTCTTCTCGGTCGAGGCGCGGCGCGACTTTGTGGAACCGGATCTGGCGCCGTTGCCGTGAGCGCTCCGGCCCGACTGGCGGGACTGCAGCATACCCAAACCACCGTTATCCCCGCGAAGGCGGGGATGACGGTGGTTGTGTTGTTGGCGAGCGCGAACTCCCGCGAGCGTCCGCGTCGCAGCCCTGGTTCAGGCCTTGGTCGATGCCTCGACGTCGGGGTCGAGCATGCGGTGGAGGTGGACCACCACGTAGCGCATCTCGGCATCGTCGACGGTGCGCTGGGCGGCGGCGCGCCACGCCTTTTCGGCACTGGCATAATCGGGGAAGATGCCGACCACGTCGAGCTTGGAGGGATCGACGAAATCGAGGGTCGTCGGATCGGCCACGCGGCCGCCGAAGACCAGGTGAAGCTTGCTCATTGGGCCTCCTGGGGTGGGGATATGCTGCAGCCCTTACCGGCACTGCAGCATAGCACTCAACCCCTTATAGGCCGCTCAGCGCTTGGCGGTTGCGTCCTTGGCCGCGTCGATCACCGTGCCGAACAGCGCGGAGACGCGTTCCTTGGTCGCATCGCTGTTCGGGATCAGCGATTCGATCTGCTCGCGGCCGCTTTCCTTGGCGGCATGCACCGCAGCTGCGGCGCCGTCCGCCAGCTTGCGGCCGATCGGCTCCAGCGCCGCCTTTTCGCGGTCGAAGCGTGGCAGCAGCATGCCGATCAGCACGCCCACCGCGACGCCGCCGGCGAGCAGCAGCGCGGGGTTTTCGGTGAGGCGCGATCCGGTTTCGGTTTCGGTGCTCATGGCGTCATCCTTCTGTGCTGTCTGGTTTTTCCGAACCCTTGGTGGGTCCTTCGGTTTCGTCTTTGCCCTTGCGGAAGATGTCGACGATCCAGCCGCGGGCGAGCACCAGGCCGATGCCGCTCGTCACCGCCGCGGCGAGCCACGGGCGGGTGCGGACGGCCTCGGTGCCTTCGCGCGCGATGGTCGTGACGCTCTGCTTGGCATTCTCCATGGCTTCGTGCGCGATGTTGCGCGGCTTCAGCCGTTCCTGGACGGTGCCGACCGTCGCCATCAGCTTGTCGCGCGCCGCACGGGCGCGCGCCCGGGCGGCGTCGGGATCGCGGGGTACCGTCATGCTTGCGTTCCCATTGCCTTGCGGATGCCGCGCGCCGCCACCCAGCCGAGCAACGCCGCCACGACGAGGCTGATGCCCACGACGATCAGCGTCGCCCAGCCGGGCCCGACCAGCGTCGCCAGCGTCAGGATCGCGCCGACGATCAGCCCGATCGCCGCCGCCAGCGCGAGCGCGAGGGCGAGCACGGCGGCGATCGCCGCGCCCTTGACCTCGGCCACCTTGGCCGCGGCGACCGCCTTGAAATAGTCGACCTCTGCGCGGGCATAATCCTTGGCGTCCTCGGTGAGCTGGCCGATCAGCTCACCGATGCCGGCGTCTTCCATTCGGGGGGCGTCCATGCCCTGTGCCGTCCGTCCTTAGCTCTGGGTCGTGCCGGGCGATGCCGACGGGCCGGTGCCGAAGCCGACCGGCTCGACCTTGAGATCGTCGGTCGACGGCGTGTTGCCGCTGGCGCCCGTGGTACCGGTGGTGTCGGTGCCGGCCGCCTCGATGCCCGACTTGATCACCCGCGCCAGCACGAAGCCGAGCGCGGCCGCCGTGCCGACGGCGATCGCCGGGCTCTTCTTCACGAACTCGGTCGCTTCCCCGAGCAGTTCGTTCACTTCCTTGCCGCGCAGCGACTCCGCGAAGCCCGCGATGCCGTCCGCCGCGCTGCGGGCGTACTGGCCGTACTGCTCGCCCAGCTTGGAATCGACATCGCCGGCCGCGGTGCGCATCATCTCGGCCACTTCGTCGAGCGCGCTGGTCGCGCGTTCCTTGCCGGTGCCGGCGAAGCCCAGGATATGCTCCTTGGCCTGATCGGCGTATTTGGACGCTTCCTCGCGAATCGTGTCGGAGGCGTTGCGGGTGAAGCTGCCGCCTTCCGCACCGCTGCCGCTCTCCGTCCCGCCGCTTGCCGCGCCGGTCGAACCCATGTTCCCCGCCAGCGGATCGCCGGCGATGCTCGTCGTTTCGTCTGCCATGATCAAAAAGCCTCCATGCCTGGTCGAAACAACCACGGCCCCGTTTGCGAGTTCCCTAAGGAACGGCTAGAGGCACCGCGCGCCTCATTCCTGACATGTTACGGAGACCATCACGTGACCGCAATCATCGACGTCCACGCCCGCCAAATTCTTGACAGCCGTGGCAACCCCACGGTGGAAGTGGACGTCCTGCTGGACGATGGCAGCTTCGGCCGCGCCGCCGTGCCCTCGGGCGCCTCCACCGGTGCCCATGAGGCCGTGGAAAAGCGCGACGGCGACAAGTCGCGCTGGATGGGCAAGGGCGTCGAAGGCGCCGTCGATGCGGTGAACGGAGAGATTGCCGAGGCGGTTCTCGGCCTCGACGCCGAAGATCAGGCCGATCTCGACCGGACCATGATCGAGCTGGACGGCACCGCCAACAAGGGCCGCCTGGGCGCCAACGCGATCCTCGGCGTCAGCCTCGCCGCCGCCAAGGCCGCGGCCGATGCGCGCGGCCTGCCGCTCTATCGCTATGTCGGCGGCGTCAACGCCCACGTCCTGCCGGTGCCGATGATGAACATCATCAACGGCGGCGAGCATGCCGACAATCCGATCGATTTCCAGGAATTCATGATCGTGCCGGTCGGCGCCGAGAACATCGTCGAGGCGGTGCGCTGCGGTTCGGAAATCTTCCACACGCTGAAGAAGAAGCTGCACGAAAAGGGCCTGGCGACCGGCGTGGGCGACGAGGGCGGCTTCGCGCCGAACATCGCCTCGACCACCGAAGCGCTCGATTTCATCATGAGCAGCATCGAAGCCGCCGGCTACACGCCCGGCGACGACGTGATGCTCGCGCTCGACTGCGCCGCCACCGAATATTTCAAGGACGGCGTGTACAAGATGGTGGGTGAGGGCAAGACGCTCTCCTCGGCCGAGAACGCCGCGTTCCTGGCGGACCTCGCCGCGCGCTACCCGATCTTCTCGATCGAGGACGGCATGGCCGAGGACGACTGGGAAGGCTGGAAGGCGCTGACCGACCTGCTCGGCAACAAGGTGCAGCTGGTCGGCGACGATCTGTTCGTCACCAACCCCGAGCGTCTGCTGCGCGGCATCGAGGGCGGCTATGCCAACTCGCTGCTCGTCAAGGTCAACCAGATCGGCACGCTGACCGAGACGCTGGAGGCCGTCAGCCTCGCCCAGCGTTCGTCCTACACCGCGGTGATGTCGCACCGTTCGGGCGAGACCGAGGACGCGACGATCGCCGATCTCGCGGTCGCCACCAACTGCGGCCAGATCAAGACCGGCAGCCTCGCGCGCTCGGACCGGCTCGCCAAGTACAACCAGCTGATCCGCATCGAGGAAGAGCTGGGCGACGCGGCGATCTATGCCGGCCGTTCGGTGCTGCGCCGCGCCTGACCCTAGGTAGGAACCGCAAGCTTGCTAAGAGCCGATCGATCAGCGAAAAACACGGGCATGAAGCGCGCTTCGCCCATGTCCACGCTGCTGCGCCGCGCGGGGCTTCCCGCCGCGGCGCTGATCGCCATCGGCTTCTTCGCCTATAACGCGGTTCTGGGGCCCAACGGGATCGTCGCCGCCAAGGAAGTGCAGCACGAACTTGCCGCCAAGCAGCGCGACTATGCGCTGCTCGACAAGAAGCGTGCCGAGCTCAAGAATCGAGTCGACCTGCTCGATCCGCGGCACGGCGCCGATCCCGACATGGTCGACGAGCTTGCCCGCAAGCAGCTCAACGTCGTCCGCCCCGACGAAGTGATCATCCCGCTCGACAAGAAGTGAGGGCCATGGCGGCACCTGTTGCCAGCCGCGGCCGAGCGTCTTAGGGCGGATGAACGCGGTTCCTGGACCGCGCGTTGGTTGCAAGCTTTGCGAAAACGCGCGTATAGGCACCCGCCTTTCCCCTCCCCGGATGAGGAATATCTGATCGTGGCCAAAGCACCGGCACGCAACGCACCGACCCCACCCGCCGTACCGAATCGCGAGCGGCCCAGCGAACCGGAACGGTTCAAGGCGTCGAAGGAACAGCTGCTCGAATTCTATCGCCAGATGCTGCTGATCCGCCGCTTCGAAGAGAAGGCGGGCCAGCTCTACGGCCTCGGCTTCATCGGCGGCTTCTGCCACCTCTACATCGGCCAGGAAGCCGTTGCGGTGGGCCTGCAGTCGGCGCTGGACGGCGAGAAGGACTCGGTGATCACCGGCTATCGCGACCATGGCCACATGCTCGCCTATGGTATCGATCCCAAGGTGATCATGGCCGAGCTGACCGGCCGCGGCGCGGGTATCTCGCGCGGCAAGGGCGGCTCGATGCACATGTTCTCGACCGAGAAGAAGTTCTACGGCGGCCACGGCATCGTCGGCGCGCAGGTCTCGCTCGGCACGGGCCTCGCCTTCGCGCACAAGTATAACGAGGATGGCGGCGTCGCCATGGCCTATTTCGGCGACGGCGCCGCGAACCAGGGCCAGGTGTACGAATCGTTCAACATGGCCGAGCTGTGGAAGCTCCCGATCATCTACGTGATCGAGAACAACCAGTACGCCATGGGCACCAGCGTCAACCGCTCCTCGGCCGAAGACCAGCTGTACAAGCGCGGCGAGAGCTTCCGCATCCCCGGCATCCAGGTCGACGGCATGGACGTGCTCGCCTGCCGCGGTGCCGCTGAGGAAGCGCTCGCCTGGGTGCGCGCCGGCAAGGGCCCGATCATCCTCGAGATGAAGACCTATCGCTATCGCGGCCACTCGATGTCCGATCCGGCCAAGTATCGCAGCCGCGAGGAAGTCCAGTCGGTCCGCGACAAGTCCGATCCGATCGAGGCGGTGAAGCGCGAGCTCGAGACGATGGGCGTCACCGAAGAGCAGCTGAAGCCGCTCGAGGCCGAGATCCGCAAGATCGTGAACGAATCGGCGGACTTCGCCGAACAGACGCCGGAGCCCGATCCGGCCGAACTCTATACCGACGTGCTGGTGGAGACCTACTGAGATGGCGATCGAACTCAAGATGCCGGCACTCTCGCCGACCATGGAAGAGGGCACGCTCGCCAAGTGGCTCGTCAAGGAAGGCGATGTCGTGAAGTCCGGCGACATCCTCGCCGAGATCGAGACCGACAAGGCGACGATGGAATTCGAAGCCGTCGACGAAGGCACGGTCGCCAAGATCCTGGTGACCGAAGGCACGGATAACGTGAAGGTCGGCACCGTGATCGCGCTGATCGCGGGTGAGGGCGAGGACGCCTCGACCGCCGCCGCCGCGCCGGTCCCGGCGAGCCAGCAGACCGAGCCGACCCCGGCGCCCGCCAAGGCTCCGGAAACCGGCACCGCCCAGCTGACCGCCGCGGTCGAGAAGACCCGTCCTGCTGATCCGGCCGTGCCCGCCGGCACCGAAATGGTGAAGACCACGGTTCGCGAAGCGCTGCGCGATGCGATGGCCGAGGAAATGCGGAGCGATCCGCGCATCTTCGTGATGGGCGAGGAAGTTGCCGAGTATCAGGGCGCCTACAAGGTGACCCAGGGCCTGCTCGACGAATTCGGCCCCAAGCGCGTCATCGACACGCCGATTACCGAATACGGCTTTGCCGGCGTCGGCACCGGTGCGGCGATGGGTGGCCTGAAGCCGATCATCGAGTTCATGACGTTCAACTTCGCCATGCAGGCGATCGACCACATCATCAACTCGGCAGCCAAGACCAACTACATGTCCGGCGGCCAGATGCGCTGCCCGATCGTGTTCCGCGGTCCCAACGGTTCGGCAAGCCGCGTCGGCGCGCAGCACAGCCAGAACTATGCCCCCTGGTATGCCAGCGTCCCCGGCCTGATCGTGATCGCGCCCTATGACGCGGCCGATGCCAAGGGCCTGCTCAAGGCCGCGATCCGCAGCCAGGATCCGGTCGTGTTCCTCGAGAACGAGTTGATGTACGGCCGCAGCTTCGAGGTGCCGAAGCTCGACGATTACGTCCTGCCGATCGGCAAGGCCCGCATCATGCGCGAGGGCAAGGACGTGACGCTGGTCAGCTACTCGATCGGCGTGGGCGTGGCCCTCGAAGCCGCCGAGAAGCTGGCGGCCGAAGGTGTCGACGCCGAAGTGATCGACCTGCGCACGCTGCGCCCGCTCGACAAGCAGACGGTGCTGGAGAGCCTGAAGAAGACCAACCGCATCGTGGTGGTCGAGGAAGGCTGGCCCACCTGCTCGATCGCGTCGGAAGTCGCCGCGTTCGTGATGGAAGAGGGCTTCGACGACCTCGACGCGCCGGTGCTGCGCGTGACCAACGAGGACGTGCCGCTGCCCTACGCCGCGAACCTCGAGAAGCTCGCGATGGTGACGGCGGACAAGGCCGTGGCGGTCGTGAAGAAGGTCACCTATCGCTGATCTTCTGCTTCCGAGCAGAAAACAGGCCCGTCCGACATCCTGTCGGGCGGGCCTTTTTCGTCAGGCGGAATAGAGATCGCAGGTCGCGCGGTTCGAGGTCGGCGCGGGATTGTAGACCTGGCCGTAATCGCGGTTGTCGCGGACCACGAACGAGGCGACGTAGCGCATCGTCTTGGTACTGGTGAACCAGCCTTTCCCCACCAGCGGCGTGTAGAGATAGTTGATCTCGACGAACATCACGCCGGAGTCGGTGGGCGCGTTCACTTGCGCGCCGTTCTCGCCCATGCCGCTGGGGGCGAGCGTGCCGGGGTGCTGGGCGCTGTTGTCGCCCGAGCTTGCGGTATTCACGCCGGCGGTTGGATCGTAGGTGACGCCGTCCGCCCTTACCGTCTTGCCATAATGCGAGTCGTAGCTGGCGCCGCCCTTGAGGCCGATGCAGCGCTGCCAGTGGATGCGCTGCGTGCCGCCGCTATTCTCCAGGCTGGAGAGCGTGATCCTGCCGTTCGCGGTGAGGTTGAGCGGCGTGCCCTGCTGCTTGGCGGCGAGCAGCACGTCGTTGAGGTCGACCTCGCGCAGTTGGGTGAAGCCGGTGCCCTTGAACTCGCCGACCCGGCTGGCATTGTCGGCCAGCGCCAGCGCGATCTGGCTCAGCCGCTGGTTGGTGATCGCATAATTGGTCAGCTCGGCCGCCCAGAGCCCGGCGGTCAGCACGATCGGCAGGCCGAGGGCGAATTCCAGCAGGACAGCGCCGGAGCGGGCGGCGCGCAAGCGGTGGAGCAGGGGGAGCGCGCTCATTGGCATGAAATCTGCTGCGGCGCAGGGATCGACTGGGTGGCGTAGGGCTGGTTTTTGAACCGGGTCGCGGCGGTGAGCACCACATTGTTGCTCAGACCGATCAGCCGGGCGACCGGGAAGATCCGCGTATAGCTGGCCCT
Source organism: Sphingomonas pituitosa NBRC 102491 (assembly GCF_001598435.1). GTDB lineage: Bacteria > Pseudomonadota > Alphaproteobacteria > Sphingomonadales > Sphingomonadaceae > Sphingomonas > Sphingomonas pituitosa. Next base: position 117,730 of record NZ_BCYY01000001.1, on the reverse strand, counting down.
TACCTTGTACACCGTCACGTCGCTCGCACCGCCCTGGCCGGCGCGACCGGGATCCATGTCCCATTGGCCGTTGCCGTTGATGTCGGTGAAGCACTCGCCGGGATCATATCTGCCGTTGCCGTTGCCGTCGATGAAGTCCTCGGGCTTGATCACCGAGAAGCTGGCGTAGAAGAGCCGGCTGGGGGTGACGGTCGCCTTGCCCGCGACCTGGCGGACGGCGGCGATCACCCGGTCGTCGATGGTGGTGGTGTTGGCGGCCTCGATTGTGGCATCGCGCGCCGCCTTCTGCACCGCGCCTTCGAGCACCGCCTGGACATAGGCCTGATAGCACAGGTCCATCAGTCCCATCAGCAGGCCGAGCAGCACCGGCAGCAGGATCGCGAACTCCACAAGCGTCGCGCCGCTCTCGTCCTGTTCCAGTGCCTGCTTCATCGGCTCAGCCGCAGCATTGCAACGCGCTTTGCGATTGTCTGGAAGGCGGCGTTGAGTGCCGTGTTGTCCGCCGCATAGAATGCCTGGCCCGAGGACGCGCAGTCCGTCAGCTGCTTGGTCAGCGTTTGCCCGAAGCCGACGACGAAGATCGAGATATTGCGCGCCTTGGCTGCCGCGCAAGCGGCGACGAAGCGGGCATTGTGCGCGGTGAGCTGGTCGGGGTTGGTCGCACACGACAGGCCCCCGGAACTGGTGACGCGCTGGTCGTACGATTCGATCCCGTACATGCCGTAGAGGCACATGCTCGGCGACATGTCGCCATCGGTCATGAACACGATGTAGCGCCTGGGCGGATTGCGACCCGGCCATGCCGCCGTATCCGCGGCGAACAGGCCGGTGGGCGAAATCAGCCGCGTGCCCCAGATCATGCCGGTGTCATGATAGGTACCGCCCTGCGGCACGAAGTCCGGCGCGTTCACATAGGCGCGAATTTGCGCCTCCGTCAGCGTGTCGAGCCGCTGTACCGGCTTCCCGCAGGAAACCCAGCCATTGGCGATGTTGTAGTAGAAACTCATCGGCGTGAACGCTGCGAGCGAGTAATTGGGATCGTTCGGGGGGACATAGTCGCCATAGGGATTGGTGCTGTTCCCGCTGTCGTTGGCGCTCGCCTTGCTGCCCCTGTAGTAGATGACGTCCGGCCACATCGGCCGCCAGCGCGTATCGTCGTTGATCGGTACCAGGTCCGGATCGAGATCGGCTGGCAGGTGCTGATAGTCGATCGGCAGGGTCTTGCTGGTGCGGCGTTCCTCGAGGCAGCCCTGCCAGCGCGAGGTGGCACCGGTGATCTTGCTGGGGTCCGGCACGGTGTTGCCCAGCTTGTACTGGCTCGTGTCGAGGCTTCGCTGCTTGTAGGTCCAGGCGACGCGAATCTGCTGCGTCGAGACCGTGCATGTTCCCTTCGTCGCGTTCGGGCTGTTCGGGGCCCAGCTGGCGTCGGCGTTGGATGCCGTGCCGCTAGTGGTGTAGCCGCTTGCCGGCGAACGGCCGCCGCGGGCATCGCAGGTGCTTTTGGTTTCGTTGGTGTAGGAAGCGGACGAGGCGTTGCCGACGTTGAGATCGTACGACACCCGGCTGTCATAGGTCCAGCTGTCGACGATATAGCTCGGCGAAAGATCGCGGATTGCCTTGCCCGCGTTCACCGTCGAGGAATAGGTTACGAAGCCGTATCGGAGGTGTGTCGCCGGATCGACCGCGGCAGCGAGGGTGGTGTAGAAGTTGATCACGGCTTGGCGCAGACCGGCAATCTTAGACCCGGACTTTTCAGTCACGGCATAGCCGGTCGTGCCGTCCGGCGCAGGCCGGACATAGTTATAGACCGACTGGCTGCACCCGGCGGTACCGTCTGCCGTCGTGCAGGCCATCGATCCCGTCGTGTCCAGCACGAACATGATATCGGTATCCGCCACGTCGTAGCGCGCCTCGCAGGTCACCGTCAGCGCCTGGTCGCCAAAGCCCATCATCCTGGTCATCGTCATCGGCACGGTGGCGGTGGCCGTGGCGGCGACCTGGTTCTCGCTGGTCTTGGTCGGCGTGAAGCCGACCGCCTTGGTGCCGAACAGCCCGACCTTGAAGTTGTTGGCGAAGAAGGCGTTCGCCTGGGTGACGGCGGCGCTGTCCAGCGTGGTCGCGCTGGTCGAGACCATGAACCGGCGCCCTGCCAGCGCGCCCGCGTCGCAGGCCTGCTGCAGTCGGTTCTTGACCATGTACAGGCGCGCCGTGTCGACGGCAGATCCGGCGATGAACAGCAGGGGTATCAGGGCGATCGCCATCATCGCCAGCACGTTGCCCGCGCGGTTGTCACGCAGCCGGGCAAGCAGGCCGACCCGGCCGCGGGGCCGGGGAAAGCATCGCTGAATCCGCTCGAGAACCGTTCTGCGCATCGCGATCGATCAAAACCCCCTGGCGAGGAAGCGCCGGCTCTTCCTTCGCCGATCCTCCCGCCATAGAGGGAACGGGTGAACGCTTCCCTAAACACGCCGCCCGAAGACCCCGAGCGGGCGCTGATCCTGTCCTACGCGCCTGCCCCGGGCCGCCCCGCGCTCGCAGCCCTGCTCGCGCTGGACGAGGCGCTGGCGCTGTTGCTGCGGACCACCAGCCAGCCGGCGGTGGGGCAGTTGCGGCTCGCCTGGTGGCGCGAGGCGCTGGCCAAGCTGGACACCGCGCCGCCGCCCGCCGAACCGGTGCTGCGCGGCCTCGCCGCCGAGGTGCTGCCGCGCGGCGTTACCGGCGCGTCACTGGTGCCGATCGTGCACGGCTGGGAAGTGCTGGTCGAGGAAGAGGCGCTCGATGGGCTGGCGCTTGCCCGCTATGCGGCGGGGCGGGGGAGCCTGTTCGTCGCGGCCGGCACCGCGCTGGGTGCGGAGGGCGACCCGCTGGTGCTGGGCGGCGAGGGCTGGGCACTCGCGGATCTGGCCCGCCATCTGGGCGACGGCGCGGAGGCTGACGCGGCCCGCAGCGCGGCCGCGCCGCGCCTTGCCCAGGCGTTGGCTGCGCGCTGGAGCCGGAACGGCCGTGCGCTGGGCGCGCTCGCGCACCGGGCGAGGATGGATCTCGATCTGCCCGCCGACGCGCTCCTGCCGATCGGCGCTCCCCGTCGAGTCGCGCGCCTGCTCTGGCATCGGCTCAGCGGCCGTTAGGACTTGGCTGCACCGCCTTGAAGGTGTAGGTTCGGGCGACGTTCCGGGGGGAGCTTGGCATGTGGCGATATGCGGTGGGCGCCGGTGCGGCGCTGTTGCTGGCGTTCGGGGGATTTTTGCTGTTCGGACGCGGACCGGCGCGGACGCCGCTCGCCGCTGTCCTGCAGCCCGCGCCGGCGACGGCGGGTGCGGTCACGCCGTTGCCCGATGCTGCGCCGGAGGCCGATGCCAAGACCCGCGAGCAGAAGCGCTTCGACCGCTATGACAAGGACCGTAACGATGCAGTGAGCCGCGACGAGTATTTTGCGGCGCGCCACAAGGCGTTCGCCAGGCTCGACACGAACGGCGACGGCAGGCTGAGCTTCGAGGAATGGGCGGCCAAGTCGATTGCCAAGTTCACCGGCGCCGATGCCGACAAGTCGGGCACGCTCACCCGCACCGAATTCACGACGACGGCACCGCCGCGCCGGGCGCCGAGCGCGCGCTGCGCCTGCGGCAAGCCCGCGCCGGCCCCGACCCCCGCCGCCAAGGGCGAGGACGAGGACAACTAGGCGGTCAGCCGACCCGTTCGAAATGGCCGCGTTCGAAGCTGCCTGCCATCAGCGCGACAATCCGCTCGGCGACCACCTCGGGCGCCTTCACGCTTGCCGGATCCTCGCCCGGAAAGGCACGCGCGCGCATCTTGGTGCGCGTGGCGCCCGGATCGACGATGCCGACCCGAACCTGGGAAACATTCTCCAGCTCGTGGCCATAGCTGAGCAGCAGATTCTCGAACGCTGCCTTGGACGCGCCGTAGACGCCCCAATAGGCGCGCGGCGTCCGGCCGACGCTGGACGTGATGCCGAGCACCCGCGCCGAGGGCGCACGGCGCAGCATCGGATCGAACGCCGCCAGCATCGCGCCCTGTGCGGCGACGTTGAGCGTCAGCACCTTGGCGAACTCGGCGAAGTCGATCGCGTTCACCGCGCTCAGCGTGCCGAGCATCCCAGCGTTGAGCACCAGCATGTCGAGCGTCGGCCAGCGCTCGCCGATCGCGCTGGCGAGGCGACCGATCGCGTCATGCTCGGCCAGATCGAGCGGTGCGATCGTCGCGCTGCCGCCCGCCTGGAAGATCGCATCCTCGACTTCCTCGAGCCCACCCGCGGTGCGGGCGGTGAGGATGACATGGGCACCGGCGGCGCCCAGCGCGATCGCCGTCGCCGCACCGATCCCGCGGCTGGCGCCGGTAACGAGCGCGGTCTGTCCCGCGAGCGGTATTTCGCTCACCGGCTCAGCCGACCTTCTCGGCGAGCAGTGCCAGCTGGTCCGGCGGCGGGGCCAGTTCATCCTGGTCCGTCAGCGTCGTCGGATAGTCGCCGGTGAAGCAGGCGTCGCAATATTTCGGATGAATATCGGCGCGGCGCGCCTCGCCCAGTGCCTTGTACAGGCCGTCGATCGAGACGAAGGCCAGGCTGTCGGCATGGATGAAGTCGGTCATGCCGTTCACGTCCAGCTTCGCGGCGAGCAGCTTGGCGCGCTCGGGCGTGTCGACGCCGTAGAAGCAGCTGTGGCGCGTCGGCGGCGAGGCAATGCGCATATGCACCTCCTTCGCGCCGGCATCGTGCATCATCTGCACGATCTTGAGGCTGGTGGTGCCGCGCACGATCGAATCGTCGATCAGCACGATGCGCTTGCCAGCGATCAGCTCGCGATTGGCGTTGTGCTTCAGCTTGACGCCGAGGTGGCGGACCTTGTCGCCCGGCTGGATGAAGGTGCGGCCGACATAGTGCGAGCGGATGATGCCGAGCTCGAACGGAATGCCCGACTGCTGGGCATAGCCGATCGCCGCCGGCACGCCCGAATCGGGCACCGGCACGACCAGATCGGCCTCGACGGGCGACTCGATCGCCAGCTGTGCGCCGATCGCCTTGCGCACCGAATAGACCGAACGATTGTCGCTGATCGAATCGGGCCGCGAGAAATAGACATATTCGAAGATGCAGGGGCGGGCGGCCTGCGGTGCGAACGGCTTGTGGCTGCTGATCTCGCCATTGGCCTTGACGATCACCAGCTCGCCCGGCTCGACGTCGCGGACATATTCGGCGTCGCACACGTCGAGCGCGACGGTTTCGGAGGCGAAGACCACCGACTCGCCCTGGCGGCCCATCACCAGCGGACGGATGCCGAGCGGATCGCGGCAGGCGATCATGCCCTCGGGCGTCATCACGATCAGCGAATAGGCGCCTTCGACCTGCTTCAGCGCGTCGATGAACCGATCGATCAGCGTGCGATACTGCGACGTGGCGACGAGGTGGATGATCACCTCGGTATCCGAGGTCGACTGGAAGATCGCGCCGCGGCGGACGAGATCGCGCCGCAGCCGCATCGCGTTGGAAATATTGCCGTTATGGGCAATGGCGAAGCCGCCGCTGGCCAGTTCCGCATAGAGCGGCTGGACGTTGCGGATCGCCGAGCCGCCGGTGGTCGCGTAGCGGACATGGCCGCAGGCGACCAGGCCCGGGAGCGAACGGATCACGTCGTCGCGATCGAAATTGCCGGCGACATGGCCCATCGCGCGGTGCGAATGGAACTGATGGCCGTCCCAACTGGTTATGCCCGCCGCCTCCTGGCCGCGGTGCTGTAGCGCGTGCAGCCCAAGCGCGACCATCGCGGCCGCGCCTTCGCTGTTGGAAACGCCGAAAATGCCGCACTCTTCGCGCAGCTTGTCGTCATCGAACGGGTGTGTGGTAAGCATTGGCCCTCGGGGGGAACGGCAACGGTTGAGCGGGCATATAGGCGCTTCATCCCGCTTTGTCTCCGGTCTGTCACAGGGAAAAGGACCGTTTACCCTTTTTGCAGGTTAACCCCCTGAGAAAGGAGAGTGATCATGGCCAAGGATCACGGCGCCCAGATCAAGAACGACGCGGTGTACGAGAAGCTGCGGGACGAAGGCGCCTCGAAGGAGAAGGCGGCGCGGATCGCCAATGCACAGGCGAACGGCAGCCTCGATTCGGGTGGCGGCAAGCTCGAGGAGCGCAGCAAGGCCGAGCTGTATGACGAGGCGAAGGCGATCGGCATCGAGGGGCGCTCCAAGATGGCCAAGGATGCGCTGGTGAAGGCAATCCGCAAGCATTGAGGGCTGATCGCTGCGGGGCGCCCGATGTCACTTCCTTGCTGGTGCAGCCCTCATATCGACGGCCGGTATCTGGGGCGGAGACGCCGTAAGAGGGCCCAACCAGAAGAAGCCGTCAAAGTCGGCGCTGGCGGCATCGCCTGGACCGGGGCCAAGCTGCAGGAAGGGTGCGTGGTGCAGGTCCGCGCTCCCCGCCACCGGATATGCGCCGCATGCAATGGCATCGGCCGGAACAGGGTCGCCGGGGCGAAGCTGAAGGCCTGGCTTCAGCTGGCAATTCCAGCTTGTGCCGCCTGCATGACGCAGTTGCAGGCTGACCAGTCGGCCTGAAGGCGCGAGTCGCAATGCCATCGGCTCGAATTGATCCGGTCCTTCGCCGACCATGCGTCGCCGGGCATGGAAATCCCCGACAAGCACCAGCACCACATCGTAGGCGGCCTTCTTCGCCGCATTCGCGATGTTCTCGGCCTGTGCGGCTTCATGGGGGCCCTGGCGGGGAAGCCTCTCGAAGCGGACTTGCTGGGCTATATCGCGCGGGCCGCTGAACGCGACGATGTCGATCGCGGCTCCCTTGTCCTTCAGCGAATGGAGCCGCAGTAACAGGTCGAACATGGCGTGGCTCGCGACCCCATCCGTTCGGCCGGCCCAGCCGATCGTCGACAGCTGCTTGCGGAACTCGACATCAGGAAGCTGCCAAGCCGCCTGGAGCTGGCCGTCCAGAGTCGCATGAAACTCGATGCCGACTAATATTCTTTTGCCCTGCGCGAGAAGCCCGCAGGCAACGTCGCCGATAAAAGCGGGCGATTCCACGCTGCCATGGATCTCGCCGAAGATCACGAACTTCGGATCCAGCTTCTCCACTGCCTCCCAGCCTTCCGGCGGCGTGCATTGCTGCTCCGATGCTGCCGGAACCGGAGGGTGAAGGGCGAGAAGCAGTGCGGCGAGCAGGCTCATGCATGGAGGCTTGCATGCCTTTTCTTGCGACGCAAGCGGTCCTGCGTCGGGAGATGACGAGGCGGCCGGGCTCCGCTACAGCGCCCCCGTGACCGATCTCCGCGAAACGGGCGCCGCGCTCGACCCGAAATATGATGCCAACGGCCTGATCACCGCCGTCGCCACCCACGCCACCACCGGCGAGGTGCTGATGCTCGCGCATATGAATGCCGAGGCGTTGGCGGTGACGCTGGAAACCGGCAAGGCCACCTTCTGGTCCCGCAGTCGCAACCGGCTGTGGACCAAGGGCGAGACTTCGGGCCACTTCCTCCACGTCGTCGAGGCGCGTATCGACTGCGATCAGGACGCGCTGTGGCTGCGTGTGGAGCCGCATGGTCCGGCTTGCCACACCGGCGCACCGAGCTGCTTCTACCGCCGGATCGAGAACGGAGTGCTGGTGCGCGACGCATGAAGCGGGCGGGGGTGGCGCTGCTGCTGCTGGGGCTTGCTGCATGCGGCGCTCCCTCGCCGGCGCCGAGCGGCGGCGCCGCCGTCGATCTCGAGGCAGCGGCGATCCAGCGGGGCCTGGTGCGCGACCCGCGCGGTGGAAGCATTGCCGGCGCTTACGCGCGCGGATCCGATCGGCTTTGCATCGTGCCCGCCGGCGGCGGCCACCGGATCGGCATCGTCATCGACTATGGCGAGGACAATGGCTGCCGCGCAACCGGCACCGCCCGGCGGGCAGCGGAGGGGCTGGAACTGACGCTCGGCCCGGACGGCGCCTGCCGCTTTGCTGTCCGGTATGACGGCGATCACCTCGCGCTGCCGGGCGCCTTGCCCAAGGTCTGCTCGCAGCTCTGCACCGGTCGCGCTGCCTTGGCCGGCACGCAGTTCGTTCGGCTGGGCGAATCGATCGCCGAGGCGCAGGCGATGCGCGATGTGCACGGCAAGGCGCTTTGCGGCGAGTAGACGCGGGGCAGGGATGTGATAGCCTCCTTCGGCAGCCGCCCTGGCGCGGCTTGCCCCTGAAGGAGAGAGCCCATGCGGGTGCTGGTTCTTGCAAGTGCGGTCGGTCTGCTGGCTGCGCTTCCTTGTTCCGCCCAGATCTGGGGTGGTCCCGTTCCCGCCGGCGCCGGCGGCAGCTTTGCCGGTCGCGGCATCCAGGTCGCGCCGCAGCCCCGCTCCGCGCGCAGCGAGATTCGCGCCGGGGAGCGGAGCGGCCAGCTCACCCGCCGGGAGGCGCGGCAGCTGCGGCGGGTCGTTACCGTCAACGCCGATATCGCGTCGCGTCTTTCCCGCGACGGCCTCACCGAGTCCGAGGCGGCGGAGCTCAACACGCGCGCCATGCTGCTCCATGAGGATATCGTGCGCGCCCGCTTCAACGACAGCAATCGACCGAAAAGCAGATAGCCTCCCGCTTGACGTTCACGTAAAGGGAAACTACAAAGGCTGCATGACCGCTGCTGCCTTTCCGATCGAGGCCCTGGCGCCGATCGAACCGCGTCCGGACCGGGACGCCTTTTCGATTTCCGACCTGTGCGCCGAGTTCGCCGTCACGCCCCGCGCGTTGCGTTTCTATGAGGACGAGGGGCTGATCTCGCCCGAGCGGCGCGGCACCCAGCGCATCTACACGCATCGTGATCGCGCCCGGCTCGCCTGGATCCTGCGCGGCAAGCGCGTCGGCTTCAGCCTGGGCGAGATCAAGGAAATGATCGATCTCTACGATCTGGGCGACGGCAGGCGCGTGCAGCGCCAGGTGACGGTGGAGCGCTGCATGGACCGCATCGCCCATCTGGAAGCGCAGAAGCGCGACATCGATGCGCACATTGCCGAGCTCGCGCAGTTCGTCGACCTGATCAAAAGCAAAGACAACGAGCACTAAAGCCAACGAGCACTGAGGAACCTGAAATGCCGCAGTTTACGCCCCCCGTGCGCGACACGCGCTTCGTTCTGGATCGGGTCATCGGGCTCGATCGCTATACCAACCTGCCGCACTTCCAGGCAGCGACGCCCGACGTGGTCGATGCGGTGCTGGAGGAGGGCGGCAAGTTCGTCGCCGAGGTGCTGTTCCCGATCAACCATAGCGGCGACCAGCAGGGCTGCACCCGCCATGCCGATGGCAGCGTGACGACGCCGGAAGGCTTCAGGCACGCCTACCAGCAGTTCGTCGAGAGCGGCTGGGGCACGCTGAGCGCGCCGGCCGAATATGGCGGGCAGGGCATGCCGCACGTCGTCTCCACTGCGTTCCAAGAGTACATGATATCGGCCAACATGGCCTTCGCCATGTACCCCGGCCTCACCCACGGCGCGATCGCCGCCCTTCTGGTCAAGGGCTCGGACGAGCAGAAGGCCAAGTACGTCCCCAAGATGGTCTCGGGCGAATGGGGCGGCACGATGAACCTGACGGAGCCGCAGTGCGGCACCGATCTGGGCCTGATCAAGACCAAGGCCGAGCCCAATGCCGACGGTTCCTACAGCATCACCGGCACCAAGATCTTCATCTCGTCGGGCGAGCACGACCTGACCAGCAACATCATCCATCTGGTGCTGGCCAAGACGCCCGGCGCGCCGGACAGCACCAAGGGCATCTCGCTGTTCGTGGTGCCGAAGTTCCTGGTGAACGACGACGGCTCGCTGGGCGAGCGCAACCCGGTGTCGTGCGGCTCGATCGAGCACAAGATGGGCATCCACGCCAATTCGACCTGCGTGATGAACTATGACGGCGCCAAGGGCTGGCTGGTCGGCGACGAGATGAAGGGCTTGGCGGCCATGTTCATCATGATGAACGCCGCGCGCCTCGGCGTCGGCCTGCAGGGCCTCGGCATCGCCGAAGTCGCGATGCAGAACGCCGTCCAGTACGCCGGCGACCGTCGCCAGGGCCGCGCGCTGACCGGCCCCAAGGAGCCGACCGAGAAGGCCGACACGCTGTTCGTCCACCCCGACGTCCGCCGCATGCTGATGGAGGCCAAGGCCCAGATCGAGGGCCTGCGCGCGCTCTGCCTGTGGGGTGCGCTCCAGGTCGACATGGAGCATGCCGCCGCGACCGAGGAAGAGCGCCAGCTCGCCGGGGACCTGATCGGGCTGCTCACCCCGGTGATCAAGGGCGTCGGCACCGATATCGGCTACAAGGTCGCGACCGATTGCCAGCAGGTCTATGGCGGCCACGGCTACATTGCCGAATGGGGCATGGAGCAGTATGTCCGCGATGCCCGTATCGCGATGATCTACGAAGGCACCAACGGCGTGCAGGCGATGGACCTGGTCGGCCGCAAGCTGGCGCTCAACGGCGGCCGCGCGGTGCAGGCGCTGTTCCGCGTGGTGAGCGAGGAAATCGCCGTCGCCAAGGGCCATGCCAAGCTCGCCGGCTTCGCCGAGGCGCTGGAAAAGGCGCTGGGGCACCTGCAGGGCGCGACGATGTGGCTGGCGCAGAACGGCTTCAAGAACCCGAACGAGGTCGGCGCTGGCGCCTATTCGTACATGCAGCTCACCGGCACGGTGGCGCTGGGCCTGATGTGGCTGCGCATGGCCAAGGCCGCTGCCGAAGCGCTGGAGCAGGGCGCCGAGGACGTCGCCTTCCTCGAGGCCAAGCTGGTCACCGCGCGCTTCTATGCCGAGCGGTTCCTGCCCGATGCGAGCGGCCTGCGCCGCAAGATCGAGGCGGGCAGCGAGGCGGTGATGGCGCTCGATCCCGAAATGTTCAAGGCAGCCTAATCGCTGCTCGCGCTCGACGAGGCCGGCGTTGCGGGAGCCGCAGCGCCGGCCTTGTTCTGTGCCGGTGTCCTGCGGCGGACGCCGTCCAGCGGTGCGGGTTCCGTGCTCGGCGCCGGGATCGCTGCGACCGTCGGCGTGGGCGAGGGCAGCGGCGGGAGCGCCCGGCGCATGCACTGCGTGATGGCCGGACGTGGGAACTGCTCGCAGTTCCAAAGCGCCTTCGCATATTTCACCGAGTCGTCGCGGAGATAGCTGAAGCTCATCGCCATGGCCTGCTCGCCGGTCGGAGGAAGGCGTGGCGGGCGCTTGGCGGGGTCGCTCCAGGCCATGAACTTGCAATAGGGCCGCTCGCCGCATGCCTTCATTGCCAGCGCCGGAAAGCTCTCCGCCGCTACGCTCTTGGGGAGCAGGATCAGGAACACGTTGGGGTCGCCGGCCACCGGCGCCGGAACTGCACTGGCCGGGATCGCCGCCATGCGGGTTGCGAGATCCACGGGCAGGTTGCTCGCTTCCTCCAGCGGCGGCGCTTCGCCCTGGTGCGCGGGCGACAGCTTGCCCAACAACGCGATGTTGGGCTCGTTCGCCAAATAGGCGCGGTTGAAGGCGGGCGGGGTGCCCCACCAGCCTGCCCAGCGGAAGAACAGATGGGTGTGCAGCGCGACGATCTTGTCGAGGCTCGCACTCCAATAGGGCACCACCCAATCGGTATGGTAATGGGTCGCGTGACCGACCGGACGGAACACCGCGCCGTGCAGCGCCATCGTGGCGATCTCGCGGGCGCGCGCCCAGGCGGCGGGGGTCGGTGACCAGCGCAGCAGGGCGCCGTCGCAGCTGAAGGTGAACTGGCAGCCGGTGCTGCGCTCCGATCCCTGGAACACCACGCCGCACACGGTCTTCGGGAAGGCGGGGTGGCGTACACGGTTCAGGATGACCTGCGCCACCGCGCGTTCGCCCTGCGCATCGTCACCCGCCTCATAGACTTCGGCCGCGGCCAGGCAATCGACCGCGCGCTCCTGGCTGTCGGCCGCGCCGACGAGGTGAAAGGGCCGGGCGGCGGGGTTGGGATCGGTCGAAAACGGGATCGACTCGTTGAACGCGCGCGCATCGTCGGGCGTGAGATCGGCAATGGCGATCGGCTCGACCGGCGGCAGCTCCTCCTTCGGCACCACCCGGTTGGGCAGCGCCACGGGCGGCACGCGGTGGTGCCGATGCGACACTTTGGGCGCGTTCACCACCAGCAAGGTGGGGATCACGAGCGCAGCGAGCGCGAGGATGCCGAGTACCAGGCGAAGCCAGGCAGGCGTGGGAGCGGAGGAATTGCTGGGCGTCACAGGCGGTTGTGGCGTTCTCGATCGAGGGTGGTCGCCCTTATCCCAAAGCATCGGCCAAGGAAACAGGCGCGCGCCGGACGGCTGAACGGAACCGATACGGTGCCGCAACCGTATTGTGGCGGGGCACGTTTTCCTGCGAACGAATGAAGATAGGTTTTCTAGCATGCATCAACCCGCGCTCGTCATTGCGCTGATCGGTGCGCTGGGCATCGGTGCGCAGTGGATCGCCTGGCGCACCGGCTGGCCGGCAATCGCGCTGATGCTCGTCGCCGGTGTGCTCGCCGGGCCGGTGGCCGGAGTGATCGAGCCGCACGCAGTGTTCGGCGAACTGCTCGAACCGATCGTCTCGATCGCCGTCGCGCTGATCCTGTTCGAGGGCGGCCTCAGCCTCAACTTTCGCGAGCTGCGGCGCACCGACGGCGCGGTGACCCGGCTGGTGCTGCTGGGCGTGCCGATCGGCTGGGGGCTGGGGACGCTGGCGCTTTACTATGCTGCCGGGCTGGTGTGGCCGGTGGCGACGCTGTTCGCCGGCATCCTGGTCGTCACCGGGCCGACGGTGGTCCTGCCGTTGCTCCGCCAGAGCAACGTCGCGCAGCGGCCACGCGCCATTCTGAAATGGGAAGCGATCGTCAACGATCCGATCGGTGCGCTGTGCGGGCTGGTCACCTATGAATATCTCCGCCGCGCGGGCGACGGCGGTACGCTAATCAGCGTGCTGGGCTCGTTGCTTGCCGCCAGCCTTGTCGCCGGGCTCATCGGCTTCGTGGTCGCCAGGGCGATCGGCTGGGCCTTCCAGCGTGGGCATGTGCCGGAGTATCTCAAGGCGCCGGTGCTGCTCGTCGCCGTGATCGGCGTGTTCGTCGGATCGAACCTGATCCAGCAGGAGACCGGGCTAATCACCGTCACCGTCATGGGCGTGGCGCTCGCCAATATGCGGCTCGATTCGCTGCGCGACATCCATCCGTTCAAGGAGAACGTCACCGTTCTCCTCATCTCGGGCGTGTTCGTGCTGCTTTCCGCCTCGCTCGATTTCGAGGTGCTGCGCCATTTCGAATGGCGCTTCCTCGCCTTCCTCGCGGCGCTGCTGTTCCTCGTGCGGCCGATCACCGTGCTGCTGAGCCTCGCCTTCACCAAGGTGCCGTGGAACGAACGGTTGCTGGTCGCGTGGATCGCGCCGCGCGGCATCGTCGCGGTGGCGATCTCCGGCCTGTTCGCGCTGCGGCTCGACAAATTGGGATATAGCGATGGCTCGATCCTGGTAACGCTCTCCTTCGCGGTCGTCGTCGCGACGATCGTCGCGCACGGCTTCTCGATCGGGCCCGTCGCCAAGCTGCTCAAGGTGACCGGTGCGACGGAGCGCGGCCTGCTGATCGTCGGCGGCACGCCGTGGAGCCTCGCGCTCGCCGAGCAACTCCGCCAGATCGAGGTACCCGTGACGATCTGCGACACCAGCTGGCAACGGCTGCGGCCTGCACGCTCGGCCGGCATCTCCACCTATCACGGCGAAATCCTCGCCGAGGCGACCGAGGATCGGCTGGACATGTCGCAGTTCCAGGTGCTCGCTGCGACCAGCGACAACGAGGCGTATAACGCGCTGGTCTGCAACGAATTCGCCCATGAGATGGGCCGCGACAATGTCTACCAGCTCGGCAGCGGCGGCGACGACGAGGACGCGCGGGCGCTGCCCGAGTCGCTCCGCGGCCGCGCGCTGTTCACCAGCGGGCACGGCGTCGAGGAGATCGTCGCGCGCGACAGCGAGGGCTGGAGCTTCCGCAAGACGCGGCTGACCGAGCAGTTCGACTTCGACGCCGCCAAGGCCGACCTGCCCGACGCGGCGGACATGCTGCTGCTGGTGCGCAAGGGCGGGCTGCTCCGCTTCTTCTCGCACGCCAGCCGGCCGACGCCGCAGCCTGGCGACACGATCATCTCGTACGTGCCCCCCATGCCGGCGGCGCGACGGCTTCAGGAGGAGGTTGCATGAGCAGATGGGCGATGCTGGCGCTCATGGGATTGCTGGCGGGCTGCGATGCCCGTGAGGCCCCGCGCGACAATGCGGCGGCCGAGAACAAGAGCATCGTTGCCGAGGAGGACAGCCTCGCGAACAACAGCGCCGCCGAGGCGCCCAAGTCGATCCTGCGGCCGGAGGTCGTGCCCGACGAACCCGAAAAGCGCGCGCTCAAGCCGCTGGATCTCGTGGTGCCGTTCGGCGTTTCGGGGCTGAAGCTGGATGATGCCGGCAGGAGGGCACTGGACGAGATGCTCGGCACTGCGACCATGGCCGCCGGCGGCCCGATCACCATCGGCGGCCACAGCGACACGCGCGGCAACGACCGCGACAACCTGGTCTCCTCGCGCAAGCGGGCCGAAGCGGTGCGCGACTATCTGCTGTCGAAGGGCGTGCCGGCCGAGCGGATGACGGTGATTGCATTCGGCGAAACCCGCGCGCTGGTGCCGAATGCCAAAGCGGATGGCAGCGACGATCCGGATGCGCGGGCGAAGAACCGGCGGGTCGAGGTGCAGGTGGCGTTGCCTGGCTCTGAGGAGACGCCAGAGGCTACACCGGACAATGGAACCGGCGAGGCTCCGTCGGTTGATCCTAAGTCTCAGCAATAGGCAACAACGGACTGTCATCCCGGCGAAAGCCGGGATCCATTGCCCTCAGCGTCACGGCTCCTGCTACAACCGAGTGGCGAATGGATCCCGGCTTTCGCCGGGATGACGGGGGTGGGGGCATCCCCACCCCGGTATCGATCAGCTCTCGGGCAGGAAGTCCGGCACGCTCAGATAGCGCTCGCCGGTATCGTAGTTGAAGCCGAGTACGCGCACACCGTCGGGCAGGTCGGGCAGCTTCTGCAGGATGGCGGCGAGCGTGCCACCCGAGGAGATGCCGACCAGCATGCCCTCTTCGGCGGCCGAGCGGCGCGCCATGTCCTTGGCGACGGCGGCATCGACCTTGATCACGCCGTCGATCGCATCGGTGTGCAGGTTCTTCGGCACGAAGCCCGCGCCGATGCCCTGGATCGGGTGCGGTCCCGGCTGGCCGCCCGAAATGACCGGCGAAAGCTCGGGCTCGACCGCGTAGACCTTGAGGTCCGGCCATTCCTTCTTCAGCGCCTCGGCGACGCCGGTGATGTGGCCGCCGGTGCCGACACCGGTGATGATCACGTCGATCGGCGTGTCGCGGAAGTCGTTGAGGATTTCCTGTGCGGTGGTCCGTACATGCACCTCGATGTTCGCAGCGTTTTCGAACTGCTGCGGCATCCACGCACCCGGCGTGCTCTCGACGATTTCGAGTGCGCGCTCGATCGCGCCCTTCATGCCCTTCTCGCGCGGCGTCAGGTCGAAGCTGGCGCCATAGGCCAGCATCAGCCGGCGGCGTTCGAGCGACATGCTCTCGGGCATCACCAGGACCAGCTTGTAGCCCTTCACCGCCGCGACCATCGCCAGGCCGACGCCGGTATTGCCGCTGGTCGGCTCGACGATCGTGCCGCCGGGCTGGAGGCTGCCGTCCTTCTCGGCGGCCTCGACCATCGCCAGCGCGATGCGGTCCTTGATCGAGCCGCCCGGGTTCGAGCGCTCGGACTTGATCCACACCTCGGCGCCGGGGAACAGCTTGTTGATACGGACGTGCGGCGTGTTGCCGATCGTTTCGAGGATCGTATTGGCCTTCATGTCGTCATCTCCTTCGGAGGAACTTCGAGGGTGGCCGGGGGATCGAAGGTTCGAGCCCGCTTGAGTTCGGGGAATAGCTTCGCCCACAGGGCCGTGACAAGGATCGCGCCGATGCCGCCGCCGATCACCGCGGCGACCGGGCCGATCAGCGCGGCGAGGAAGCCGCTTTCGGCTTCGCCCAGCTCGTTCGAGCCGGAAATGAACAGGGTGGAGACCGCACCGACGCGGCCGCGCATCTCGTCCGGCGTGTAGAGCTGGATCAGCGACTGGCGGACATAGACCGAGACCATGTCGGCAGCACCCAGCACGAACAAAGCGGCGAGCGAGACGAGCACGGCGGGGGAGAGATCGGTGCCGACCGCCTTGGGGCCGAGCACCGGCACCAGCAGCGGGGCGGCCGCGCCGAACACCACCGTTGCCACGCCGAACAGCGCGACCGCGACCAGCATCTTCACGCCCACATTGGTCCTGAGCGGGCGCCACGAGAAGAACAGGGCCGTCACCACCGCACCCAACGCAGGCGCGGCGCGAAGGTGCCCGAGCCCTTCCGATCCCACCTGCAGGATGTCGCGCGCATAGACCGGCAGCATCGCCGTAGCGCCGCCGAGCAGCACCGCGAACAGGTCGAGCGAGATCGCGCCCAGCACCAGCCGGTTGCGGCGGACATAATGGAGGCCGTCGACCATCTGCGACAACGGGCTGCCGGTGAACTTGCGCGCGGCGGTGGGCACCGGACCGATCAGGAACAGCATCAGCAACGAGACCAGGAACAGCCCGCCCGAAACGGCATAGGCCAGCCACGACGCCGCGGCATAGAGATAGCCGCCCATCGCCGGGCCGATCACGGTGCCGCTCTGCCAGGCGAGCGAGCTGAGCGCGATCGCCGTGGGCAGCACCGCCTTGGGCACCAGATTCGGGGCCAGCGCGCCCAGCGCCGGGCTCACGAACGCGCGGGCGACACCAAGCAGTGCGGCGATGCCGAACAAGGCGGGCAGGGTGATGGTGTGCCGCCAGGTCAGCCAGGCGAGCGCGAGCGCGCAAAATGCCTCCAGCGCCACGGCGGCGCGCGCGATCCAGCGCCGGTCGATCCGGTCCGCCACCCAGCCGGCGAACAGCGACAGGAACAGCAGCGGCAGGAACTGCGCGACGCCGATCATGCCGAGCTGGAAGGCGGCTTCCTTGATGCTCATCGTGCGGCGGGCGATGTCGTAGACCTGCCAGCCGATCACGATCACCATCGCCATCTGCCCCAGTGTGGCGGCGAGACGGGCGACGAAATAGGCGCGGAAATTGCCGATGGCGAAGGGATGTTGGGCCATGTTTCCGCTCTTGGCGCGCGGTCGGTCCCCGCGCAATGCTTCGATGATTTGGGGCTGCTAAAGCTTTACCCCATCTGGGCTGGCTGGGCCTGATCCGCTTCCGTCTTGCCGGGATTGCGGATGGAGGGTCGCAGGCGGGCGAGGCTGCACAGGCCGGCGACCAGCGCCAGGCCGGCGGCGACCAGGGCGGGGGTCATGCCCGCGCCGACGCCCAGTGCCAGCAGCGCGGCGACCAGAGTCGCGCCGGTGGTCTGCCCCACCATCCGCGTGGTGGAGATGAGGCCGCCGGCGGCCGCGGCGCGCTCGACCGGTGCCGAACCGATGATCAGCCGCGCATTGGGCGAGAGGAACATGCCGAAGCCCGCGCCGGTCAGCGACATGCGCCAGGCGATGTCGAAATAGCTGGGATCGTGCGGCAGGAAGGCGAGGGCGACGAGGCCGGCGATCGCGATCGTCATCCCGATCCCGCCCAGCGCGCCCGCCGGATATTTGTCGGACAGCGTACCGGCGAGCGGCGCGACGAACATCGTCGTCAGCGGCCAGGGGGCGATCACCGCCCCCACCTCGGAGGGCGCGAAGCCATAGCCGTGCTGGAGCCGGAAGGGCAGCGAAAGGAGCAGCGTCATCGTCGCGATGAAGGCGGTGAAGGCGCCGATGGTGGAGAGCGCCAGTACCGGCCGGGCGAGCAGGTCGACCGGCAGGATCGGTTCGGCCTCGCCCTGCTCGCGGCGGACGAAGAGCACCCCGATCGCGATGCCCGCAAGCACCACCGCGGCGGACACGACCGGGCTGTCGCCATGCACCGCGCTTTCCGCGCCGCCGATGACCAGCCCGAACATCGCCGCGCACAGCACGGCGCCAAGCACGTCGAACGGCGCCTTGGAGCGGGGAATGTCGGGCAGCGAACGTCCGAGCAACAGGCTGGCGATCGCGAAGGGTACGGCCGATGCGAACACCCAGGGCCAGGGGCCCACCGCGAGGACCAGCCCGCCCAATGTCGGCGCGATCGCGGCGGAGACCGACACCACCACCGAGTTGACGCCGAGCCCGCGGCCGAGCTGCTTCGCGGGATAGATCTGCCGCACCAGCGCCGAGGAGACGCTGAGCGCCGCCGCCGCGCCCGCGGCCTGCGCCGCGCGGACGATCAGCAGGAAGGGCAGGCTCTTGGCGAAGAAGCAGAGGATCGTCGCCACGGTGAAGACGATCTGCCCCCATTGGTACAGCCGCTTCAGGCCGATCCGGTTGCCCAGTCCGGAAAAGGGCAGCAGCAGCATCACCAGCACCAGCTGGTACACCGTCACCACTGCCACGGCGGCGGAGGAATCGACGCGCAGGTCGTGCGCGATGGTGGGAAGTGCCACGGTGGCGATGGCGCCGTCGATCACCACCAGCGCCGTGCCGAACGACACGGCGGCGATGGCGGTCAGGCGGCGGGGCATGGGGAGGCCGTCGGTTTGCATCGCGGCTTAGTGCATCAGCGCGCGCTCGGTTCCCAGTCGGAACTACCGGACTAACCTAAGGGTTAGGCAAAACCGAAACGACACTTTCCGGGAGGACGAGATGGGCAAGGGCATTCTGATGTGGCTGGTGGGCATTCCGATCCCGATCATCATCCTGCTGCTTCTGTTCTGGCATTGAGGATGGCGGGGTCCGGCGCGCGCGCCAGGCCCCGGTCATCGTCAACGGCCGCGTCAACGGCGGCTGGGCACCAGCGCCAGCCGCGCTGCAGGGGCCGGGAGATGCAGGTGCAGCCGGTCCTTCACGGCCAGCTTGTGCTTCTTGAGCTGCGATACCCGAAATGCGTCCGGCATGCGGCGGCGCAGTTCGCTGCGGATCTCGCGCTCGAGCATCCGGTGGGTGGCGATCAACCGTTCAACAATCGTCATGGTCATGGCTCCGAATCGATGGATGTGCATCGATCGAGCGGCCCGGTGTCGCGGGGAGGTGCGGGGGGTGGGAACACACCATCGATCCTGCACCGAGCACGCTCGATGCGGTCCGACATCACGACGCTTCAGATGAAGCCGCCGCCAGAGGGGCCCGGTCCCGCCCCATCAACATAGGCGCATCGGCCGTGGGTACAAGGGGCTTCGCGACGAACGGTGCGAAGCCCCGAAAGCGCGCATCAGCGGCAGCGCACATCCTGGTTGTTCATCTGGTTGTTGCGATCGACCGAATTGCCGATCGCGCCGCCCGCAATCGCGCCCAGCAGCGTGCCCACCGTGCTGGAACGGCGGCTGGAGATGACGTTGCCGAACAGGCCGCCCGCCGCGGCGCCGACGATCAGGCCGGTCGTGCCGTCGGGGCGCTTGCAATAATAGCGGCCGTCGTCACCGCGATAGACGCGGTCGTCGCGGGTCAGCACGCGCTCGTTGCTGCCGGGGCGATAATAGCGGGAGGGCTCCCAGTCGCCTTCGTCGCGGATGTCCACGCGCGGCGGGGGCGGCGCGTGTGCCAGCCAGTCGCTGTAATCGGCGTAGCGCTCGGACGCCTGCTGGAACAGACGATATTCGCGGTCGAAGCGATCGCGCGCTGCCTCGAACCGGGCGCGCTCCTGATCGGGCGAGGCATATTGCTGCGCCGATGCCGGTGCGGCGACCGAGAGGCCGGCGGTCGCCAGGGCGACCAGGGCCAGGACATGCTTCATGCGAGTCTCCTTCATCAACACGCCGGCGCTGCCGCCGGGAACGCGGCCCTCTTCCGGTCTTGCGCGTGAAGCGCGGCTGAACGAAGCTGGCCTTCTGAACAACACTGGGAGAGGGGTGTCCCATGGTATATGCGCTTTGCGCTTGCTGCTCTGCAGCATTGGTATCATATTTGTCCCATGAACGTTAGCGCTGTCGTGACCGAAGCTCCTGTGAACAACACCCCGTTCGTCCTTGAAGGCATCGTGCGCCTGCGCTGCCTGCAGGTGACGTATAACCGCACCCGGATGATCGTGGCGCCCCACATCCTCTACACGCGCAACGAGTCGCTCTACGCCGATGCGTTCATCGTGTCGCGCGAGGGCATGCTGCCGCGCGAACCGAAGATCGCCACCTTCAAGGTCGATGGCCTCAAGGAAGTATCGGTGCTCGACCGCGCGTTCGAGATCAGCGAGCTGTTCGATCCGGAACTCGACAAATATGTCGGCTTGACGCTGATGAAGGTCGAGCCCGAGGCCTGAGCTTCCCCGTCAGTCGTTGAGGCTGACGAAGCTGTCCATCACGCGCTTGCGGCCGGCCTGCTCGAAATCGATCTCGAGCTTGTTGCCTTCGATCTCCGCGATCGTGCCATAGCCGAACTTCTGGTGGAACACGCGCATGCCGAGCGTGAGGTCGCTCCGCGGCTTGGCGCCGAAGCTCACCGCCGAGGCGCGGCTTTCCAGCACGCGCGGCTGGTCGCGGGTGAAGGTGCGGGCGGTGAACGCGCCGCCCGGGTTCTTCGGATCGACGCCCGCCGCGCGCTGCCAGCCGGGCCCGCGCCCGGCGCCGCGCGCTACGTCGGCGAAGGGGTCGCTCCGCTCGCTCCAGTTCGCCCGCCACAGGCTCTCGCCGCCGGTCATCGAGCTTTCCGATTCGACATGCTCGGGGGGCAGCTCGCCGACGAAGCGGCTCGGCAGGCTCGACGTCCACTGGCCGTAGATGCGGCGATTGGCGGCATGGAGGATGATCGCCCGGCGCCGCGCGCGGGTGATCGCGACATAGGCGAGCCGTCGCTCCTCCTCGAGGCTGGCCAGCCCGCCTTCGTCGAGCGCGCGCTGCGACGGGAAGATGCCTTCCTCCCAGCCGGCGAGGAACACCGTATCGAACTCCAGCCCCTTGGCGGCGTGGATGGTCATGATCGTGACCTTGGGCTCCTCGGCGGACGCCTCGTTGTCCATCACCAGGCTGACATGTTCCAGGAAGGCCGAGAGGCTCTCATATTCCTCCATGGCGCGGACGAGTTCGTTGAGATTCTCCAGCCGGCCTGCCGCCTCGGCTGTGCGATCGGCCTGCCACAGCGCAGTATAGCCGCTTTCGTCCAGGATGATGCGGGCAAGGTCCGGGTGTTGTAGGTCGTCGCCCATGCTGCGCCACCGCGCCATGTCGCCGATCAGGTTGCCGAGCGAGCGCCGCGCCTGCGGGGTCAGTTCGTCGGTATCGAGGATGCGCGCGGCGGCAGTGGTCAGCGGAATGCCCTGGGACCGGGCATATTGGTGGACCTTGGAGAGCGCCTTGTCGCCCAGTCCGCGCTTGGGCACGTTGACGATGCGCTCGAAGGCGAGGTCGTCGGCTGGTTGCGCGACGACGCGCAGATAGGCGAGCGCGTCGCGGATTTCCTGCCGCTCATAGAAGCGGAAGCCGCCGATGATGCGATAGGGCAGGCCGATCGCGATGAACCGGTCTTCGAACTCACGGGTCTGGTGCTGGGCGCGGACCAGGATCGCGGTGGCGTCGAGGCTGAGGCCGCCGCGCTGCAGCCCCTCGATCTCCTCGCCGACGCGGCGGGCCTCCTCGGGCCCGTCCCACACGCCGAGCACCTTCACCTTCTCGCCGACATCGACTTCGGTCCACAGCGTCTTGCCCAGGCGCCCGCCATTATTGGCGATCACGCCCGAGGCTGCGCCCAGAATGTGCGGCGTCGAGCGGTAATTCTGTTCCAACTTGATTACAACAGCGCCGGAGAAGTCCTTCTCGAACTTCAGGATATTTTCCACCTGCGCACCGCGCCAGCTGTAGATCGACTGGTCGTCGTCGCCGACGCAGCAGATGTTCTTCCGTTCCTGCGCGAGCAGCCGAAGCCACAGATACTGGACAGCGTTGGTATCCTGATACTCGTCCACCATGATGTAGCGGAAGCGCTTCTGATACTGCTCCAGCACCTCACGATCGGTCTTAAGAATGGTGAGCATGTGGAGGAGAAGATCGCCGAAGTCGCAAGCGTTGAGCAGCCGCAGCCGCTCCTGATACTGGGCGTAGAGCGACTGGCCGCGGCCATTGGCGTAGCGCTCGGACTCGCCGGCATCGAGATCGGCCGGGATCAGGCCGCGATTCTTCCACCCGTCGATCAGGCCCGCGAGCTGGCGGGCGGGCCAGCGCTTCTCGTCGAGGTCGTTGGCGAGGATCAGCTGCTTGAGCAGGCGGAGCTGGTCGTCGGTATCGAGAATGGTGAAGTTGCTCTGCAGCCCGACCAGCTCGGCATGGCGGCGGAGCATCTTCGCGCCGATCGCATGGAAGGTGCCGAGCCAGGGCATCCCCTCCACCGCGTCGCCGACCAGCCGGCCGACCCGCTCCTTCATCTCGCGCGCGGCCTTGTTGGTGAAGGTGACGGCCAGGATCTCCGAGGGATAGGCGCGGCGAGTCCACAGCAGGTGCGCCAGCCGCGCGGTGAGCGCGGCGGTCTTGCCCGTGCCCGCGCCGGCCAGCACCAGCACCGGGCCTTCGGTGGTCAGCACGGCCTCGCGCTGGGGGTCGTTCAGGCCCTGGAGATAGGGGGCGTCCTGGGGAGAAGGGGCAAGCGACATCCGTGAACAACTAGGGAACGATACCGCCGCCCGCAAGCTCTAGGCGACCGAGGGGGCGCCCGGCGCGCGCGCCATGCCGGTTCGGGACAGGCGCCCTACCGGAAAACTACGGAGGCCCGCATTGCCTCCCATCCGCCGGGCGACTATGGGGTGCCGCGAGATCAACCCATGACAAGTTCCAAAGCCTCCCGCCGACTGAAGGTGCGCCTTGCAGTCGTGCTGACGCTCGCGATCATCGCGGCGGTCGTCGCCTGGCGTTCGGCGCCGGTGCGTGATGGTGCGTGCACGCCGGGGCGGCACGAGGAACGCGATGCGAGCGGCAAGCTCGTGCGGATCACGCACACCGAATGCCTGCGCTGATCGCATGCGCCACCACCCTTGTCATTATCCTGTCATAAGCCAACCCCAAAGGCGCTAACATCATGGCGACGCTCGCAATGGAACAGGCTTCGACGGCAGAGGTGCCGCGAAGTCCTCGATTCAACGAAAAAACGCACCCTCTCGCCAAGCTGCTCTTCGCGGCGTTGCTGGTCGGTGGCCTGGCCTTTGCGGGCTGGAGCATCCTGGTGGATACGCGTGCGGCGGGGGAACAGATGGCGCTGGGCGTCTTCGCGTTTCTCGGCCTCGCGCTGGTGATCGCGCTCGCGTTCGAGTTCGTGAACGGCTTCCATGACACCGCCAATGCCGTCGCGACGGTGATCTACACCAACTCGATGCCCGCACAGCTCGCGGTGGTGTGGTCCGGCTTCTTCAATTTCCTGGGCGTGATGCTGTCCAGCGGCGCCGTCGCCTATGCGATCATTACGCTGCTGCCGGTGGACCTGATCCTCAACGTCGGCTCCGCGGCCGGCTTCTCGATGATCTTCGCCCTGCTGTTCGCCGCAGTCCTCTGGAACCTCGCGACCTGGTATGTCGGCCTGCCCAATTCCTCCAGCCACGCGCTGATCGGATCGGTGCTGGGTGTCGGCCTCGCCAACCAGCTGATCCTCGGCGGCTCGCGCGGCGGCACGGCCGGCGTCGACTGGAGCCAGGCGGTCAAGGTCTTCTCCGCGCTGCTCTGGAGCCCGATGCTCGGGTTCGCGGGTGCGCTGCTATTGCTGCTGGCGATGCGGCTGGTGTTCCTGAAGCGCCCGCAGCTGTTCCAGGCCCCGGCGGGCAACACGCCGCCGCCGCGTGGCATCCGCGCCTTGTTGATCGGCACTTGCACCGCCGTCTCGTTCTTCCACGGCTCGAACGACGGCCAGAAGGGCATGGGGCTGATCATGCTGATCCTGATCGGCTGCGCGCCCACCGCCTATGCCCTTAATCGCACGCTCCCGGCGAGCGCGACCGCGGCGTTCGTCCAGACCTCGCACGCTGCCAATATGGTGTTCCATGCGCGTGGCAACGGCCTGAGCATGACACCGGTGCAGGCGCGGTCGACGCTCACCGACGCGCTTCAGCACCGCAAGGCAGAGGGCGCCAAGGTCTATGCCGCGCTGGATTCGCTGTCGAACAATCTTATCGAGCAGGTTTCGGGCTATGGTTCGCTGAGCAAGGTGCCGGCGCGGGCGAGTTCCAACGTGCGCAACGACATGTATCTGGTGCTCGACACCACCCGGCTCGCCACGAAGAAGCCCGAGGGCTTCGCGCCGGCCGAGCGGGATGCGCTCAAGGCCTATCAGGACGATCTGGAGGGCGGCACGCGCTTCATTCCGCTCTGGGTGAAGATCGTCGTCGCAATCGCGCTGGGGCTCGGCACGATGATCGGGTGGAAGCGTATCGTGGTGACGGTGGGCGAGAAGATCGGCAAGCAGCACATGACCTATGGCATGGGCGCCGCGGCCGAGATCGTCGCCGCCGCGACGATCATGGGCGCCGACCATCTCGGCGTCCCTGTTTCGACCACCCACATCCTGTCCTCGGGCGTGGCGGGTGCTTCGGTGGGCAGCGGCGCAGGGCTGCAGTTCCGGACCATCCGCAACATGGCGCTGGCCTGGCTGATGACGCTGCCCGCCGCGATGCTGCTGTCCGGCAGCCTCTACTGGCTGATGCTGAACGGGGTGCGGATCTTCGGCCTGTAGGGATCGCGCTTGCAGGGATCACGGGGGCGGGAGGAACGTCCCGCCCATTCGTGTCAGCCGCGCAGCAGATCGTGGACCGCGAGGTGCAGGCCGGCCTTCACGCCGCTGGTATCGGCGCGCAGATCCGCCTTCACATGCTCCACGGGGTTGTAGGCCGCGACCAGCACGCCCGCGAGCAGGCTGAAAAAGGCCGCATAGACCACGCGCTTGATGGGCGATTCGCGCATATCCGACTCCCTCGTTGCGGTATAGCGAGTGCAGCACTTCGATACCGTGCCGAAACTGTCGCTCCGCTGAACGCGGCTTGACCGGGGCGACAACTGGCCCGAGGGAGGCGGCGGGAGGATCGCTCATGGCCAACGCCGCCGCGCCCGCATCCCACCGCCGCATCCTGTTCGCGAGCCTGGTGGGAACGTCGGTCGAGTTCTACGATTTCTACATCTATGCGACAGCAACGGCGCTGGTGTTCGGCCCGCTGTTCTTCCCCGCGCAGGAGCCATGGCTGCAGCAGGTGGCTGCCTATGCCAGCTTCAGCGTCGCCTTTTTCGCGCGGCCGCTCGGCGGGCTGGTGTTCGGCCATTTCGGCGACCGGCTGGGGCGCAAGTCGACGCTGGTCGCCTCGCTGATGCTGATGGGGCTCTCGACCGTACTGATCGGCTGCCTGCCCGGTCACGCGATGATCGGCTGGGGCGCGCCATTGCTCCTCTGCCTGCTGCGCTTCGGCCAGGGGCTGGGGCTGGGCGGCGAATGGGGCGGGGCGAGCCTGCTGGCGGTGGAATATGCGCCCAAGGGATGGGCCTATCGCTACGGCAGCTTCCCGCCGCTGGGGGCCCCGGTGGGGTTCATCGCCGCCAATGGCCTGTTCCTGCTGCTGGGTGCCTTCCTCACCGACGAGGCCTTCCGCGACTGGGGCTGGCGGCTGCCGTTCCTTGCGAGCGCTGCGTTGGTCGGGCTCGGGCTCTGGGTGCGCCTGCGCATCGCCGAGACGCCTGCCTTCGTCGAGGCCGCAGAACATGCGCCGCCGCCGCAGGTGCCGCTGGGCGTGCTGCTGCGTGAGCATCTCGGCGCCACGCTGGCGGGGACGCTGGGCACGGTCGCCTGCTTCGCGCTGTTCTATGTTGCGACGTTGTTCGCGATCGGTTTCGGTACCAAGACGCTCGGCTATCCGCGCGCCGCGTTTCTCGGCGCCGAGCTTGCGGCGATCCTGTTCATGGCGCTGGGCATCGGCGTCGCCGGTTGGCTGGCGGACAAGCGCGGGGCGACGCTGGTCCTCGCGCTCGGCTGCATCGGCATGGTCCCGCTCGGCCTCGCCATGCCGGCGCTGCTGGTGCCGGGATCGCTGGCGGCCGTATTCCTTTGGCTCGCCGCCGGACTGTTCGTGATGGGCTTCGTCTACGGGCCGCTCGGCGGGTGGCTCCCCAGCCTGTTTCCGGCGCAGGTCCGCTACACGGGCGTGTCGGTGACCTTCAACCTGGGCGGCATCCTCGGCGGCGGACTGACCCCGCTGATCGCCCAGGCGCTGGTCGAGCGCGGCGGTATCGGCATGGTCGGCTGGTGCCTCGCCGGAGCCGCGGGGCTGAGCCTGATCGGCCTGCAGCTTACCCGCCGGCGCTAGGCCGGCGGAAGCGAGGCCGTCGCGTAGGGCGACAGGACGCGCCAGCCCAGGCGCTCGTAGAGCAGACGGCCGGCTTCGGTCGCGACCAGCAGTTCGGGCGTGTCGCGGCCGGCTTTGGTGGCATGCAAAGCTGCCATCACTGCGCCGCCCAGGCCCTTGCGCCGGTGCCCGGGTGCCGTGACGATGCGGTCATAGACGAACGCTTCAGGGGTTTCCGCAGCGAAACCGGATGCAGCGGCTGTGCCCGTCTCGTCGACAATGGTGACGCAGAGCGCGGACCCGTCACCCGAGGTTCGGGAGCAATAGCCCACCGGCAGCGGACGCGGGGCAGGCCAGCGCCCGGCCTGCATGAAGAATGCCGGTGGATCCACGTTCCAGTGCGCCGGCAACAGCGCCCGCAACTTGCCGGGCGAGCCGCAGAGCTTGATCAGCCGCCCCGGCTGCTCGATCTCGCGCGCGAGATCGGAGATCTCCCAGCCCGGCGTCGCGAAGACCCAGCGGCAAAATTCGGTGTCGGAGCGCGTATCCACCCGAAAGCCGCCACGGTCCGCCACCGGCGCCGGCAGGCCGCGTGCGCGCGATCTGCCGGACAGCCAGGCGTGGAGCAGGGCGGGGGTCATCGCGTCCGCGCCGATGCCCCGGCCTCCGTCACTCGGCGCGCAGCAGGCGCAGCCGCGCCTTGCCGTGGATCCGATCCGCATCGACGACGAAGCCGGGCAGTGCCACGTCCTCGTCCTTCGCGGTCTCGATGCTGATCCAGGTGCCAGGGCCGGTCCAGCCCAGCCGCGCCAGCTTGTCGAGTGCGACCACGCCGGCGCCGGTGCCGTACGGCGGGTCCATCAGGATCAGGTCGAGCGGCGCACGGGCGGGCCCCAGCGCCATTACCGAGCCCGGCCGCACGTCCGCGCCCTTGGCGCCGAGCTTGGCGACATTGGCCTTGAGCACGTCCAGCGCCGCGCGATCCTGCTCGACGAACAGGCACGACGCCGCGCCGCGGGACAGGGCCTCCAGACCCAGCGCGCCGGATCCGGCGAAGAAATCACCCACGGCGAGTTCCTCGAAGCTGCCGAGCCGCGAGGCAAGCATCGAAAACAGCGCCTCGCGCGTGCGATCGGCGGTAGGACGGGTGGTGTCGCCCTTGGGCGCTGCCAGCGGACGGCCGCGCCATTCTCCAGCGATGATCCGCATCAGCCGCGCCCCCGCGGCGGACGGCCGGGGCCGCCGGGATGCTGCGGGCGATTACCGCTGCCGCCGGGCCTCGGCGTGCGCGGACGATCCGACGCGGTGTTGCCGCCCGGTCGCGGGGTCCGCGGACCCCGCGGACGCTCGGCCTCGTCTCCGCCGAACCGCGAGGGACGCGGCGTGCGACTACGTTCGGGTGAGTCGCCGCCAGGCCGTGCTGCCCGCGGACCGCGTGGGCGCTCGGCCTCGTCCCCGCCGAACCGCGAGGGACGCGGCGTGCGGCCGCGTTCGGGCGAGTCGCCGCCGGGCCGTGCTGCCCGAGGACCGCGCGGGCGCTCGGCCTCGTCCCCGCCGAACCGCGAGGGGCGCGGCGTGCGACCACGTTCGGACGAGTCGCCGCCGGGCCGTGCTGCCCGCGGACCGCGTGGACGTTCGGCCTCGTCTCCGCCGAACCGCGAGGGACGCTGTGCACGACCGCGATCGGGTGAGTCTCCTCCCGGTCGCGCCGTGCGCGGGCCGCGCGGACGATCGCCGTCCGTGCCGCCAAACCGCGACGGGCCGCCTGTGCGCGCGCGCTCGCCGCCATCGCCGCCGCGCGACCAAGTCCGCTCACCGTCCCGCGGCGCGCGCGGGCGCTCGGCCCCCTGTTCGCCCCGTGCGTCGCGACGGCCCCGCGGCCGATCGACCAGATCCCCGGCACGCGGCTCGCGGCCATCGCGGAAGGACTTGGCGCGGGCAGCACGCGCGGGCTTGCCAACGCCGTCCCCGCTGCCCTCACGCACGCCGAGACGGCCGGCGGTGCGCGGCTGTTCCTCGCCGTCCTTCGGCTTCGCCTTGGGCGTGGCGCGGGCGGTGAACACCGGCCCCTTCGCGACGGGCACAGGCTTGGGCAGACGGCGGCGGCCTGCGGGTTCGACCATGGCGGGCTTCTCCACCGGCTCGACCGCGCGCTGGCGGGTGGCGAACTGCAGGTTGGACGCCGCCTTGCCGCCGCCGGCCTTGCCCAACACGGTGCGGAAGGTGATCAGATCGGCCTGGCGGATCTCGTCGACGTCGCCGGCAGGCAGGTCGTTCAGGTAGAAGGGGCCATAGCGGGTGCGGATCAGGCGGCTGACCTGCAGGCCCAGGAATTCCAGCACGCGGCGGACTTCGCGGTTCTTGCCTTCGGTCAGCGTCATCTCGATCCAGAGATTGGCGCCGGTCCGCCGCTCGATGTTCGCGTTGATCGGGCCGTAGCGGACGCCCTCGATCTCGATGCCGAGCATCAGATCTTCCAGCTGTTCCTGGCTCACCTGGCCATAGGCGCGGGCGCGGTAGGTCCGCTCGACGCCGCTCGCCGGCAGCTCCATCTCGCGCTTCAGTTCGCCGTCCGTGGTGAGCAGCAGCAGGCCCTCGGTGTTGAGGTCGAGTCGGCCGACGGGCATCACGCGCGGCAAGCCCTCGGGCATGCGATCATAAATGGTCGGGCGGCCGGTGAAGTCGCGCTCGGCGGTGAGCAGGCCTGCGGCCTTGTGATAGCGGAACAGCCGCGCCGGCGACGCTTCGGCCACGGGATTGCCGTCGACGGTGACGCCGTGGAGCGAGGTGAGAATGGTTGCGGGGGTATCGAGCGTGGTGCCGTTCAGGGCGATACGCCCCTCTTCGATCATCCGCTCGATCTCGCGGCGCGAGGCGATGCCGGCACGGGCGAGGAGCTTGGCGATACGCTGCGGCGCGCCGGCGGTTTTCTGGGGCTTGGAGTCAGACACTGCAGCGCTATAGCGATAATGGCGGGGCTGGCAAAAATTTATGCGGTGCCAGTTCGTGACTGGCGCGTTACGGGCTTTGCCAAGCGGTTGATTCGGGGGCCCAAACAGGATGTTGTTCGGAAGGAAGAAGCGGCGGATCGAACACCTGCTCGTCGTCGAGGACGAGCCGCTGGTGGCGTTCGATACCGAGCATTTCCT
Organism: Sphingomonas pituitosa NBRC 102491; assembly: GCF_001598435.1. Lineage (GTDB taxonomy): Bacteria > Pseudomonadota > Alphaproteobacteria > Sphingomonadales > Sphingomonadaceae > Sphingomonas > Sphingomonas pituitosa. The sequence goes on along the minus strand of NZ_BCYY01000001.1, from coordinate 88,233 downwards.
CCGCGAGTCGGGCTTCACCATCGTCGCCACGGTCGATTCGGTGGCGGACGCGACCAGGATCCTGGACGGGCAGGAGGCGCTCGACCTCGTCCTTGCGGACATCAACCTGGCCGACGGCAGCGGGATAGAAGTGGCGCGAACGGCGTTCGGCCGCGGGGTTCCGGTGCTGTTCGTCACGGGTGCCTGCCCGGCAGACGCGCGCGCGCTGGCGGCGGGATGCCTTTCCAAGCCCTATGCGCAGCGTGATCTTTTGCAGGCGATCGACGCGATCGAGGCCGTGCTGGAAGGCGGCAAGGTTCCTCGCCGCCTGCCCGGAAGCTTCAACCTGTTCCTCGGCGACTGACGCCGATCAGTGGACGAACAGCGAAACGACCACCCCGGCCCAGGCGAACACCGAGGCGAGCACCGCGAGGTGCGCGACCGTTTCCGACGGCGAGGCCTGGTTTGCGGCGACGGCAGCGCGGGTGCGGGTACGGGACATGGTGAACTCCTTTGTGCGACGCCGGTGTTATAGCACCCCTTCCTGAACAGAAGCCTGACCGAAGGGGCGAGTCGCGCCGATTGCAGACGCATCGTCGCATGAAACCCACGCATCGACCGCATCGTGGAAAACGCGGACCCCCTGTTCGAGATTGCCGAGCGTCACCGTGTCGATCGCGCCGGCCGCGAGCCCCTGCTGGGCAAGGGCACAGGCGCGGAAATCCTCCGACGCAAATACGCCCCCGTCGAGCAGCTCCCAACTGCGCTCCCAATGGTCGCGGGCCTTTTCGGTGGCCGGGGGCCCGGGGATCAGCATGAAATCCTCGACCAGCACCGCGTCCACCGCCTGCGGCATCAGCACCATCAGGTTGATATAGTCCGGGCTCACCGCCAGCACCGCGCCGGGAAACATCTGGTAGGTATAGGTGATCGCGCCGCGCAGCGTCGGCCAGTCGTCCGACTCGAGTTCGGCGATGCTGGCGGCACGGCCGACGGCCGATCGCTGGTGCGGGCCGATCCGGTCGGCGGCGGAAATGCCGTCCTGGAAGAACGGTGCGATGCTGTCCGCATGGAGCCGCTGGATATGATAGCTTTCCAGGAAGGCGTCCATCACCAGCTTCCAGTTGGCGGGCACCCGGTGGGTACGACGGCGGAAGCAATGCTGGCCGGCGAGATCGAAGGCGGCGAAGTCCTGCGCCAGCGCATCGGCATGGGTGAAATCGGCGGCATCGTCGAAGGCGAACCAGATCAGCCCGCCTGCTTCGCGGGCAGGCAGGCGGCGAAGCGCGAAATCCGCCTTGTCGAGGCCGGGGAACGCCTCGGCGCGGGGGATGCCGGCGAGGCGACCGTCCAGCGCATAGCTCCAGGCGTGGTAGGGGCAAACGAGCCGGGGGGCGTTCACCGCTGCGCAGCCTTCCACCAGCCGCGTGCCGCGATGCCGGCAGACGTTGAGGAAGACATGCACGTGCCCCTGCTTGTCGCGCGTGATGAGGAGCGGCTTGCCGAAGCCGTCATGTGGCACCGCCATGCCGGGCTCCGGCAGCAGCGCCGACGGTGCGAGCACCAGTGGCGCATGTGCGAAGATGCGCGCCTGCTCGGCGGCGAAGCGTTCGGGGCTGGTGTAAACGCTTGCGTCGATGCGACTTATCGGTCCCGTGCCGGAGTCGCCGCCCTGCGCCAGCATCGCCGCCAGCGCGCGCTGGCCCTGGGTCGGTGCGTTCATGGCTATCCTCTCCCGAATTTTCGGCTAGTTTCCGCCTTCCATGCCCAACGAACAAGCCCCCATCGCGGCGCGCGGCCGCGCCAGCACTTTCTATGTCCTCGCCCAGCTGGCGCTCGCCGGCGGGCTTGTGCTGCTCACGGCCCCCTGGATGCGCGTGAACGGCGCGGCGCTACCGGGATTCGGCTTCGCGGCGGGATGGAGCGATGGTGCCGCCAAACTTGCGCCGTCGATGACCTTCCTGCTCGGCCTGCTCGCGCTGGGCGCCACGCTGGCGATGAGCGTCGCATGGCGGCGCAAGGGCGGGGCGAGCCTGATCATCGCGGGCAGTCTGGTCGGCGCGGCGCTGCTGGCGCTCGCGGTGCTGTTCACGCTGTTCTCGCCGCCCAAGTCGCTCGGCGGGGCGGGGCTGTCTCTCGCGTGGGGCGGCGGCGCTGCGCTGGCCGCGCTGATCGTGGCGTTCCTGCTCGGCCGTGCCGCCGCGCCGATCGACTGGCGTGCGGACCTGCCTGATGGCGTACGGCCGTATTTCGCGAAGGGACCGCTGGCCTCCTTCGCGCTCGGCGTCTCGTCCGGCTTCCCCTTCGCAATGATCGGGGCGACGCTCACCACGCGCCTCGCCCAGACCGGCATCGACAAGTCGACCGTCACCGCCTTCACGCTCGCGATCCTGGTCTACAACTTCAAGTTCCTCTGGGCGTGGATCGTCGACAGCGTCCCGATCCCGCTGCTCGGGCGGCTGGGGCAGCGCGTCTCCTGGCTGATCGTCGCAGGCGTGCTGGTGGTCGCGGCGACGATCAACCTGGCGCTGGTCGTGCCCGATCCGTCCAACATCTGGCCGACGGTGACCGCCGCGGTGCTGATGGGGGCAGCGGGCGCTACCTATGACATCGTCATCGATGGCTATCGCATCGAAGTGCTGCAACCGCACGAGCTCGGCTATGGCTCGGGCATGTCGCAATATGGCTGGCGGATCGGTTCGGTCGCGGCCGGAGCCATCGCGCTGGTGGTGGCGGGGCAGGCGGGCTGGACGGCGGGCTATGCCGCCTGTGCCGTGTTCGCGCTGCCCGCGATCCTCACCGGCCTGATCGTCGGCGAGCCCGAGCGCCACCGTGCGCCCGCAGAACGCCGGAGCATCGCCACCGTGCTGGCGGGCATCTGGAGGCCGTTCGTGCAGTTCTTCGCCCGCGAAGGCGCGCTGATCGTGCTGCTGTTCATCCTCGTCCACAAGATCGGCGACACGCTGGCGAACCTCACCTTTCGGCTGCTGTTCAACGATCTCGGCTTCTCCAATGACGAGATCGCCTTTTACGACGTCTCGCTGGGCTTCCTGGCATATATGCTGGGCATCTTCCTCGGCGGTGTGCTGTATGCGCGTATGGGGATGAAGCGATCGGTGATGCTCAGCCTGATCCTCATGGCGGTTTCCAACCTCAGCTTCGCGGCGCTGGCCGCGGCAGGGCACTCCAATATCGGCATGGCCGGCGCGATCGGGTTCGAGAACATCGCCAGCGGCATCGGCGGCGTGGTGGTGATCGCCTATTTCTCGGCACTGACCGATCTGCGCTTCACCGCCGCCCAATATGCCCTCATCTCGGCGGGGGCGAGCATCGTCGGCCGGTTCATCACCGGCACGACGGCGGGCAGCCTGATCGAGGCGATGGGCTATGTGAACTTCTACCTCTTCACGACGGTCATCGCGCTGCCCGGCGTGGCGCTCTACTGGTGGATGATGCGCAGCGGCCTCGTCGACCGCTCGATCGGCAGCGCAGGGCAGGAACGCTAGCCGCTCAAGGCTCCAGCGGTAGCGCGAGATCGGCGAAGCTCTGCGCCAGTGCGTGCGCGGTCGGCAGCAGGCCGGTCGCGTCGCGGACCCCGATCAGGTCGGCGAGCAGCAACGCCGCGGCCTCCGGATTGGTACGGACCTTGCCGAGTGCGCCGACCAGCGCCGCCTCCGCCGCGGTCATCCGCGGGCAGCACCAGGGGGCGATCTGCACCGGCCCCGTCGCCATGCCCGACATCTCGTGCATCAGCGTGCGCAGCAGCATCAGGGGGCGACGAAAGCCCTTGCCGAACGCGACGAGGAAGGCGTGCGCGGTGCTGGCATCGTGCAGTCCGTTGCCGCCTGTCTGGCGGACGCCGAACAGCAGCAGCCGCACGCCCGGATCTTCGGGCTGGAGCTGGGGCAGGGCGGTGACGAGGGTCTGGACGGACGGCTGCAATGCGATTCTCCCGATGGGCGTCGGGAGGATCATCGCATTCTGTTATTAATAGTCAATCGCAATAAGCCGCGATGTGCGCTCAGTCGGGCAATTCGCCATTCGCCTCCAGCACCACCCCGGCGAGATAGAGCGAGCCCAGGATAAGGACGGCACTCGGTGTCGCCCCGTCCAGACGCGCGGCGATGCCCCGCAGGGCGTCGGGCACGTCCTCGGCAGTCCCTGCCAGCGGCACGCCGAGGCGCCGGACCAGCGCCGCGAGTTCGACAGGGGCGTGATGGGCATGCCCGGGGATGGGCACGGTGGTCACGCTAGCCAGCCGCCCGGCGAGGGGGGTGAGCAGTCCCTCCGGATCCTTGTTGGCCAGCATGCCGAGCACGAGGTGGCAGGACCGGTCGGCGGCGACAGCCGCGACGGTGTCCGCGATGGCGGTCCCGGCGGCGGCGTTGTGGCCGCCGTCGAGCCAGACCGGCGTTCCCTGGGGCAGCAGCGCGGTCAGCGTACCGTTGCCAAGTCGCTGCATCCGGGCCGGCCAGCGCGCGCCCGTTGCCGCGGCGGCGAAGGCCGCGTCCGGGATCGCCAGCGCGGCCTGGTGCCGCAGCATTGCGATGGCGAGCGCGAGGTTCCCGGGCTGGTGCGGGCCGGAGAGCGCCGGCAGCGGCGTCGCCAGCGTGCCCTTCGCGTCGTGATAGACGAGGCGATCGCCTTCCACGGCATAGTTCCAGGCCGCGCCCTCCGCGAGCACCGGCGAACCGGTGGCTGCGACGACGGCGGCAATCTCGGCGTCGTAGCGCATGGTGACCAGCGGCACCCCGGGCTTGGCGATGCCGGCCTTTTCGCGGGCGATCTGCGGCAGCGTGTCGCCGAGAAAGGCCTGATGGTCGATGCCGAGCTGGGCGATCGCAGTAGCGATCGGCGCGGGGACCACATTGGTGGCATCCAGCCGACCGCCAAGGCCCACTTCGATCACGCAGGCATCGGCCGGCGTGCGGGCAAATGCAAGGAAAGCGGCGGCGGTGGTTACCTCGAAGAAGCTCGCACCGATGTCGCCGCCGGCGTCCAGCACCTCGGCCAGCAGGGGCGCGAGGGTGGCGTCGTCGATCAGCGTGCCGGCAAGGCGGATGCGCTCGTTGAAGCGGACGAGGTGCGGGCTGGAATAGACGTGCACGCGCAAGCCCGCCGCTTCGAGCGCAGCGCGCAGGAACGCGCAGGTCGATCCCTTGCCGTTGGTGCCGGCGACATGCAGCACCGGCGGCAGCCGCAGATGCGGATTGCCGACGCGGTCGAGCAGCCGGGTGATGCGCTCCAGGCCAAGGATATCGGCGCCGGGGGAAAGCAGCGTCAGCCGGTCGAGCTGGGCCTGGACGGCGGGATCGGTGGAGCGAGCGAAGTCGGGCATTGCGATCTCAAGCCCCTCCTCGGAGGAGGGGCTGGGGTGGAGGGATTCCAGAACGTGCGTTTGTCTCGGCGAGACACGGCCCCACCCCAACCCCTCCCACAAGGAGGAGGGGCTAAGGAAGGCTGAAATTCACGCCGCCGCGCGTGCCTCGCACAGCAGGCCGATCAGCTGGCCCAGCGTGTCGCGCAGGTCACGGCGGTGCGTGACCATGTCGACCAGGCCGTGGTCGCGATAATATTCGCTGGTCTGGAAGTCGTCGGGCAGCTTCTCGCGGATCGTGTTCTCGATCACGCGGCGGCCGGTGAAGGCGAGCGTGGCGCCCGGCTCGGCGATCTGGACATCGCCCAGCATCGCATAGGCCGCCATCACGCCGCCCGAGGTCGGGTCGGTAAGCACCACGATATAGGGCAGGCCCGCGTCATGCAGCATCTCGATCGCCACGGTGGTGCGCGGCATCTGCATCAGGCTGAGAATGCCTTCCTGCATGCGCGCGCCGCCCGAGGCGGTGAAGACGATGTAGGGCGAGCGCGACGCGATCGCGGTCTCGACGCCGGCGATGAACGCCTCGCCGACGGCCTGGCCCATCGATCCGCCCATGAAGGCGAAGTCCTGCACGCCGATCACCGCCTTATGGCCGTGGATCGTGCCGCTGGCGTTCTGGAACGCATCCTGCTCGCCGGTGTTCGCCCGCGCCGCCTTGATCCGCGCCGTGTAAGGCTTCGAATCGCGGAACTTCAGCGGATCCTCGGCAACCTTCGGGCTCGACAGCAGCTTGAACGCGCCGTCGTCGAACAGCTGCTCGAACCGCTTCGTCGCGCCGATCCGGTCATGATAGTCGCAGTGCGGACAAACATTCTGGTTGTCCTCGAACTCCTTCATGAACACCATCTGCCCGCAACCCTTGCACTTGTGCCAGAGATTGTCGGGGCTTTCCTCACCACGGGTGGTGACATAGGCGAGCGCGTTACGGACGCGCGAAATCCAGCTCATGCGACTTCCTTGCGTGCGGCGACCAGCGCCGTCTTCAGCGTATCGATATAGGCACGGACGGGCTCCGCCGCATCCGCACCGTGGCGGCCGACCAGCTCGACGATTGCGCTGCCCACAACCACGCCATCGGCGACGCGACCGATGGCGGCGGCCTGTTCGGGAGTGCGAACGCCGAAGCCGACCGCGATCGGCAAATCGGTGGCGGCCTTGAGGCGGGCCACCGCGGCTTCGATCGAGGCCGTGGCGGCCTGTTGCAGCCCGGTGATTCCGGCGACCGAGACGTAATAGAGGAACCCCGACGCGCCCTCCAGCACCGCCGGCAGCCGTGCCGCATCGGTGGTGGGCGTGGCGAGGCGGACATTGCCGAGCCCGGCGGCGCGGAGCGCTTCGCCCAGGCTGTCGTCTTCCTCGGCGGGAATGTCGACGCAGATCGCGCCGTCGACACCGGCGTCGCGGGCGGCATTGGCGAACCATTCGGGCCCGCGCCGCGTCATCGGATTGGCATAGCCCATCAGCACCAGCGGCACCTCGGGGTGGCGGGCGCGGAACGCGGCGGCGATGGCGAGCACGTCCGCCGTGGTGGTGCCGGCGGCGAGGCTGCGCAGATTCGCCGCCTGGATCGCCGGGCCGTCCGCCATCGGATCGGTGAACGGCATGCCGAGCTCGATCACGTCGGCGCCGCCCGCGACGAGCGCGTCGAGGATCGCGGCGGTCGCGCTCGGCATGGGGTCACCGGCGGTGACAAAGGTCACCAGCGCGGCGCGACCCTGATCGGCGGCGCGGGCAAAGGCGTTGGCGAGGCGGGTCACATCGACACTCCCAGCGCCTCGGCGACGGTGAAGATGTCCTTGTCGCCGCGACCGCAGAGGTTGGCGAGGATCACCTTGTCGCGCGGCATCGTGCGGGCGATCTTGGCGACCGCCGCAATGGCGTGGCTCGGCTCGAGCGCGGGGATGATCCCCTCGGTGCGGCAGAGCAGCTGGAAGGCGTCGAGCGCCTCGGTATCGGTCACCGACGTATAGTCAACGCGACCGATGTCGCGCAGCCAGGCGTGCTCGGGGCCGATGCCCGGATAGTCGAGGCCCGCCGAGATCGAATGCGCCTCGGTGATCTGGCCGTCCTCGTCCTGCAGCAGATAGGTGCGATTGCCGTGGAGGATGCCGGGCGAGCCGCCAGCGAGGCTGGCGGCATGGCGCTTCTCCAGCCCTTCGCCCGCCGCTTCGACGCCGAGCATCTGCACCTCGGCATCGTCGAGGAACGGGTGGAACAGGCCGATGGCGTTCGATCCGCCGCCGATCGCGGCGACCAGCAGGTCGGGCAGCTTGCCGGTGCGCTTGAGCATCTGCTCGCGCGCCTCGCGGCCGATCACCGACTGGAAGTCGCGGACCAGCTCCGGATAGGGGTGCGGGCCGGCGGCGGTGCCGATGATGTAGAAGGTGTCCTCGACATTGGCGACCCAGTCGCGCAGGCCCTCGTTCATCGCGTCCTTGAGCGTCGCAGCACCACTGGTCACCGGCACCACTTCGGCGCCGAGCAGCTTCATGCGGAACACGTTGGGCTGCTGGCGCGCCACGTCGGTAGCACCCATGTAGATCACGCAGGGCAGCCCGAAGCGCGCGCAGACGGTGGCGGTGGCCACGCCGTGCTGGCCCGCGCCGGTCTCGGCGATGATCCGCGTCTTGCCCATCCGGCGAGCAAGCAGGATCTGACCGATGCAGTTATTGATCTTGTGCGCGCCGGTGTGGTTCAGCTCGTCGCGCTTGAACCAGATCTCGGCGCCCATGCCCTCGGGCGCGTTTTCGCGCAGGGCGTCGGTCAGCCGCTCGGCATAATAAAGCGGGCTGGGGCGGCCGACATAATGTTCGAGCAGGTCGTCGAACTCTGCCTGGAAGGCGGGATCGGCCTTGGCGGCGGTGTATTCGCGCTCGAGGTCGAGAACCAGCGGCATCAGCGTCTCGGCGACGAAGCGGCCGCCGAACTGGCCGAAATGCCCGCGGTCGTCGGGCTGGGCGCGGAAGGAGTTTGGTGCGTTCATGATCGGGCAACGGCTTTAAGGAATGCTGCGATCTTGTCCACATCCTTGACGCCCGGCGCCGTCTCGATGCCCGAAGAGACATCCACCAGCGGCGCGCCGGTCACCCGGATCGCTTCGTCGGCATTGCCGGCATCGAGCCCGCCGGACAGGATCCAGGGCAGGGGGTGGGCGAAGCCGTCGAGCAGGTTCCAATCGAAGCGCAGGCCGGTGCCGCCGGGCACCTTCGCGCCATCCGGGGCCTTGGCGTCGTAGAGCAACCGATCGACCGCCCCTCGGAAGCCGGCGGCGGGGACGAGATCGGCACGGGTCTTTACCGCAAGTGCGGCCCAAGTCTCGCGACCGGTACGCGCCTTCACCGCGGCCGCGCGTTCGGGCGTGACCTTGTGGAGCTGGATCACGTCCAGCCGACCGGCGACAATCGCGGCGTCCAGCAGCCCGTCGTCAGGATCGACGAACACGCCGACGCGCGCGACATGCCCTGGCACCCGCGCGGCAAGACCCTGCGCCTTCTCGAAAGGCAGATGGCGGGGGCTGGGGGGGAAGAAGACGAAACCGACATGGCTTGCCCCGCCGGTGGTGGCGGCATCGAGCGTCTCGGGCGTGGACAGGCCACAGATTTTTGCGGTTGCGGGCATGGGCAGCCCTGTAGGCGCTAGACGAGCGGCTTGGCCAGCACCGTCATGAACAGCGGCGGGTCCAGCGGGATCGGAAAGTCGCGGCGCGCGCCGGTCTCGGCATAGCCGCGGCGGACATAATATTCGATCAGCTTGCGGCGCTCCTCGATCACGGTCATCTCGATCCGCGTGCAGCCGAAGACGTTGCGCGCATACGCCTCGGCAGCGGTAATCAGCTGGCGGCCGAGCCCGCTGGCTTGGCGCAGCGGCTCGATGCAGAGCAGGCCCAGATAGGCGGTGCCACCGCCCCGCTTGGCGACATTGACGCAGCCGAGCGCAACGCCGCCCTCCCACGCGCTCAGCAGCACCTGGAGCGGATCTGCGACGATGCCCGCCAGCGTTTCCAGGCTGGTGCGGGGGCCTTCAATCAGGTCCGCCTCATGCGTCCAGCCTTGGCGCGCGGTCTCGCCGCGATAGGCGCGTTCGATCACGGGGTGGAGCGCGGGCAGCTCCGCAAGCGTGGCGGGACGGAGGGTGAGGGGCATGGAACTTCCGGACATTTCCCTCCCTTGTAGGAGGGAAATGCCGTTCTATGTCAAAGGGTCGCGGCGATTGCGCGGGCAGCCTGATCGGGATCCTCGGCCTGGGTGATCGGGCGGCCGATGACCAGGATCGATGCGCCCGCATCCACCGCGCTTCGCGGCGTCACCACGCGTTTCTGGTCACCGACATGCGCGTCGGCCGGTCGCACGCCGGGGACGACGAAGAAGCCGTCCTTCCACGCTGCATGCGCCGCCTTCACCTCTTCGCCCGAGCAGACGATGCCGTCGACGCCCGCCGAGCGCGCCAGCTCCGCTAGGCGCATGACCTGCTCGTGCGGGTCGGGCTTGAGGCCGATCGAGGTCATGTCGCTGCCATCCAGGCTGGTGAGCATGGTCACAGCAACGACCTTGGTGCCTTCGGGTGCCGCCGCCTTGGCATCTTCCAGCATCGCCCGGCCACCCGCGGCGTGGACGGTTAGGATCGCCGGGTTGAGCGGCCGCAGTGCCTGGATCGCCTTGGCAACGGTGTTGGGGATGTCGTGGAACTTGAGGTCGAGGAAGATCGGCACGCCGATCTCCGCCATCTCGTGCACGCCATGGCGCCCGTTCGCCATGAAGAATTCGAGTCCCAGCTTGATGCCGCCGACATGGTGGCGGACCCTCTGGGCGAGCGCCTTTGCCTTTTCGAGCTCGGGCGTGTCGAGCGCGACGTAGATCCGGCTGCTCATGCGCGCGGATCCTCGATCGCGGGCGTTTCCGCCACCGGCTCGAAGCGGGGCGCCGCTGTGGCGGGGATCGACCGCAGATCGGCCAGTGCGCGCTCCAGTCCGGCGAAACGCTGGCGCATCCGCCAGCGCAGCGTCTGATACGCGACCAGCATCGGCAGGAAACCGGCGAGGAACACGACGATCAGCAAGAGCGGCAGGCTGATATCGGCGACGAGTCCGCCCCAGAGCTGGATGCTCACGCGCTGCTCGCCATTGTAGATCACGAACCCGGCGATCACGCCGCCGAGCAGGAGCCACAACAGCACCTTCAGAAACCGCATTCCGCTCCCTTCCTGGCAAACCCTGAGCGGCCTTCTAGGCCCGAGCGGGCCCGCTTGCCAAGGCTCAGCCGATTTCGCCCCGCAACTCGGCGACCAAGCCGGGGATCGCGGTGAGGCTGGGTGCTTCCTCGTCGAGGATCGCGTGGAACGCGCGACGCTTGAGCGCTGCAACATGTTCGACGTCGGGCCGGGCTTCCGGATCAAGCGTGGACAGCACGATGTCGATCAGTCGGTCCGCGCCGTTCAGGCGACCCCAAAGATAATCATTCTCGCGATAGGCGCGGCTGAAGAATGCGCCGAAATTGTTGAACTGGTTGCCTTTCAGCATCGCGGCGACGCCGCCGGTGCGGATCGCCCTGGCATCTTCCGGCGAGATGCGATCGACGCGGATGGGATCGAATTCGTCCATCCCCTCGCCCTGCAGCAGCGGCAGCGTGGCGATGTCGAAGAAGGGGAAGCCTAGATAGGCGAGCAGCATCGGTCGCCGCAGCTCCTTCGACAGCGCGCTGAACCCGGCCGAGAGGGCCTCGTCGGTCTGCCGGTCGAGCGTGCGCAGCTGCATCCGTTCCGCAAGGGCATCGAGCAGCGCGCCGCGGTCCTCTCCGGTGCGATCGCGCAGATCCGCAAAGGTATCCGAGCGTTTGAGCTCGAGATAGGCGGCGAGCGCGCCGTAGATCGCGTCTCGCATCGGCCGCATCGCGCCGCGCGGCGCCGAATGCTCCATTTCCGAGAGACGCCGCGCGAGCAGGCGCAAGCGGCGAATGCGGAAACCGAGATCATGGCCGCGCAGAAAATCCAGCGCTTCGGGCGATGCGCCGCCTGGCAGCGCAGCCCCGAACCTGTCGGCGCCCCGCACGCGGACGGTGTCGCGCAACTGGCGCGCCACCGTGCGGAGTCGCTGGCCGTCCTGCTGGCCGCTCAGCGACTGGAGCAGCCTCGCGGTGCGGTCTACCGCACCGTCCACCTTGAGCAGCGCGTACGCGGTATGGCCATAGCCGGCCTTGGCGGCAGCGGCGACCTGGGCGCGCTTGCGCCACGCGGCGAGGCGCTTGGGCGTGGGGTAATCGAGCCACAGCGTATAGCCGAACAGCGACTCGACCTGCGCCTCCACCTCCGCCCGGATCTCGGCAACGATGGCGAGCATGCGCTCGATGCGATCCGAACGATCGGCGATGGCATCCAGATTGTCCCGGATCGGCTGCTTGCGCGGCAGCTCGGAAAGGGCGCCGATGATCGTCGAGAAGAAGCCGGGGCGTTCCTGCCGCGGACCGTAGAAGTCGAACCGCATGTCCGGCGTGGGATCGAGGAACACGAACCGCCGGTCGACTTGGCGGCGGGCAGGGCGCTCGCGCAGCGCCGCCATCGCCGGGCCGAAAGGCGCGTTGGCGAGAACGGAACCATCGATGAGTACCGCCTTCTCCGCCCGGCTCTCCGACCATTGCTCGGGCAGCGCGCGCTGGAGGAAGGCATCGCGCCCGAACCAGGTTTCGCTGCGTTCTGCCAGCACCTTGTCGAGCTCTTCCACCATCAGTGGGGGGAAGGCGCCCGGGAAGCTGGAAGTCGCCCGCGCGGCAAAGGCGAGCGCAGCCGGATGCGCCACGCCGGTCCCCCGCCCATGATCGCTGAAGCCGAAGACCAGGCGGTGTTCGGTTTCCACCACCTCGGGCGGCGTATTGAGCCGCAAGGTTTCCGCATGGCCGCGGAAATCGGTGGCGGTAACGAACAGGTCGAGCGGCTGGCCATCGGGCAGCAGCCGGCGCTCGGCCGGCCCGTTCGCCATCGCGTCGAATGCGTTCATCAGGGTATGGAGCAGCTGCGCGCCACCGAAGGGAGGTTCGAACCAACGCGAGCGCACGAAGCGTTCCAGCTTCTCCCGCACTTCTGCGCGGGCACCGGCTTCCACCGTCTCGTCGATCGCCTGCGATCGGTTCGAGACCATCCATGCGATCGGCTTGGCCCACACCTTGGCGAAGCGATGCGACGGACCCTGGCTGGGCGCGAGCAACGCATCGACATCGGCATAGTCCAGCCACATCGCCGTCAGCGGATCGAGCGACTGTCCGGTGGCGATCGCCTGGGCGAGGAATACGGCGTTGATTCCGCCGGCGCTGGCACCCGAGAGGATGTCGACAAGCACGCGCAAATTGAGGCCGCTGCGCTCGCGGATTTCCTCAAGCAGGTCGCGATAGACGCTGTGGAGCGGCGTTCCCTCGCGCTCGGCGCAACTCGCGCGGGCGAGGTGCCACACCTCCTTGGTGATGCCGTGCATGTACACCGCAAGGCTGATCCCGCCATAGCAGACCAGCGCCAGCCGCAGTTCCTTTTCCTGCCCTTCCTGCATCAGCGGTGCCGCACCTCCGCCCAGACCGGAAGGTGATCGGAGGCGGTGCGGGCCGCGAGGCTGTGATGCACCCCGGCGTCGCCGATCGCCAGGTCGGGCGAGGCCATGATCCGGTCCAGCCGCGCCATCGGGCGGCGTGCGTGGAAGCTCTTGCCGGTGGGCGCGAAGGCGAAATGCTGGGCGAAATCGCGCAGGCAACCGCGCTCCGCGCTCCATTCGTTGAGGTCGCCCATCATCACGGTCGGCATCGCTGGGCAGCCGGCAAGCTGGGTGAGGATCGCATGCGCCTGCCGCCGCCGCCACAGGCCCGACAGGTCGAGGTGCATGCCGACGACGCGCAGCGGCTGCCCGTTGATCCGAAGGTCCGCCATCACCGCACCGCGCGGTTCGAGCGTGGGCAGGTGCAGCGCCGCGCAGGCGAGAATCTCGGCCTCTTTGCGGACCAGCAGCGCATTGCCATGCCAGCCCATCGACCGCGCGCGCATGCCGAACTGCACCGCTTTCCACGGACTGTGTTCGGCGAGCAGATGTTGCGCAAGCACCGCCTCACGCGCACCGAAGCGTCGATCGGCCTCCTGCAAGGCGATCACATCGGCGTCGACCTCGAGCAGTACCTCGAGCGTCCTCTCCGGGCGGCGCCGTCGGTCGGTGCCGATCGACTTCCGCATGTTGTAGCTGGCGACCTTGATCATCCGCGCCCCTTATCGGCGCGAGCATTATCGCAGCACAAGTCTCAATAACCCGTTTCGCCCCGCTCGCGCTGCCCGGCGGCGATTTCGGCCGCTGCGAGCAGGCTGCGGCCAGTGGCCTCGGCGGCTTCCGGCGTCATCGCCACCGCGACGCCGTCGGGGCCATCGAGCAGCACAAGGCCGAGCTCAGCGGTGGCGATTCCGCCCACTTCCTCCGGCGTAAGCGCCGAGTGCTTGGCCATGTCCGTCGCTTCCCGTTCTGGAGTATTGACCGGGGAGAACGCCGCATCGCGGCCAAATATCCTCGGATTTCAGCCGCAAAGCCATGCGGCGAGGGTTTTCGGATAGAGCTGGTGCTCTTCCGCTAACACGCGCGCCGCGAGCGAATCGGCAGTGTCGCCCGGCAGGATCGCCACGCGGGCCTGGCCGAGCACGTCGCCGCCATCGAGTTCTTCGGTGACGATATGGACCGAGGCACCGGCCTCCGCATCACCGGCCTCGATCGCCCGGGCATGGGTGTCGAGGCCCTTGTACTTTGGCAGCAGCGAGGGGTGGATATTGACGATCCGCCCGCGCCAGCGCGAGACGAAATCGTCCGATAGCAGCCGCATATAGCCGGCGAGCGCAATCGCCTCGACGCCCGCGTCGCGCAGTGCCGCGTCGATCTTCGCTTCATAGTCGGCCTTGGGCATGCCCTTGGGCGACTGGGCAAAGGTCGGCACGCCCCGCTCGGCAGCCCAAGCGAGCCCGGCCGCTTCCGGCTTGTCGCTGGCGACCAGCGCGACCGTGTACGGGCAATCCGGCGCCCCGGCAGCTTCGACCAGCGCGGCCATGTTCGATCCGCGGCCCGAGATCAGGATGCCGAGTCGCTTCTTGCTGGAGGCGCCAACGGACGCCTCAGCCATGGTGGGTAGCGCTCCACGCCCCACGGGCGCTCCAGGTCTCGTCCGCGCCGTACACGGTACAGCCGCGCTCACCCGCTTCGATCGCGCCGATAGTGAACACCGTCTCGCCGGCTGCGGTCAGCGCCGCCGCCACGGCTTCAGCCTCTTCGGCGGCGACCACCGCGACCATGCCGACACCGCAGTTGAAGGTGCGCGCCATCTCTTCGGGCTCGATATTGCCCTGCGCCTGCAGGAACGCCATCAGCCGCGACTGCGGCCAGGCGCCCGCGTCGATGCGCGCATGGGTGCCCTCGGGCAGAACGCGCGGGACATTCTCGAGAAGACCGCCGCCGGTGATGTGGGCGAGGCCGTGGATCGTGCCCTTGCGGAGTTCCGGCAGCAGGCTGGCGACATAGATCCGAGTCGGCGCCATCAGCGCGTCGATCAGCAACCGCTCCTGATCGAACAGCGCCGGACGATCGAGCTTCCAGCCCTTGTCCGCCGCGAGTCGCCGCACCAGCGAGAAGCCGTTCGAGTGCACGCCGTTCGAGGCGAGGCCGAGCAGCACGTCGCCAGGCGCGATCTTCTTGCCGTCGAGCAGCCGGTCGCGCTCGACCGCGCCGACGCAGAAGCCGGCGAGGTCGTAATCACCATCGGCATACATGCCCGGCATCTCGGCGGTCTCGCCGCCGATCAGCGCGCAGCCGGCCTGGCGGCAGCCCTCGGCGATCGACGCGATGACGCGCTCGGCGACCGCGTTGTCGAGCTTGCCGCTCGCATAATAGTCGAGGAAAAACAGCGGCTCGGCGCCCTGCACGATCAGATCGTTGGCGCACATCGCGACAAGGTCGATGCCGACGCCGTCGTGATGATTGTGCTCGATCGCCAGCTTCAGCTTGGTGCCGACGCCGTCGTTCGCCGCGACCAGCAGCGGATCGGTGAAGCCCGCCGCCTTCAGGTCGAAGATGCCGCCGAAGCCGCCCAGATCGGCGTCCGCGCCGGCGCGCCGGGTGGAACGGGCAAGCGGGCCGATCGCGCGTACCAGCGCGTTGCCTGCCGCAATCGAAACGCCCGCCTGGGCATAGGTGTAAGGGCCGTCGCCCGCCTTGGTCTCGCTCATGGCCGACGCCCTAGCCACAACGCGCTTGGATTTCCACGCCCGGTTCGCCAAAAGGGCGCCCGCATGCAGTTTCGCCGTCCCAAAACCGTCCTTGGCGCCCTTTCGGCGCTCGCGCTCGCCGGTGCGGGCATCGTGGCGGCACGCGGGCAGGGCGGGGCGCCCGCGGCGCCTGCGGGCACGGCCGGCAGCTTCGAAGTGAGCGGCGTGAAGGTCGACGTGTCAGGCAAGAGCGCCGACATCGCACGCCAGGGCGGCTGGCGGATCGCGCAGCGCAAGGGCTGGTCGATGCTGTCGCAGCAGCTTACCGGCAAGCCCGGCGCGCTCTCCGACTCGGCATTGGACGCCATCGTGACCGGCATCGTCGTCGAGCGCGAGCAGATCGGCCCCAATCGTTACATCGCCAGCCTGGGCGTGCAGTTCGATCGCGCCAAGGCCGGCTCGATCCTCGGTGTCTCGATCGCGGTTACCCATTCGCCGCCGATGCTCTTGGTGCCGCTGCAATATTCGGGCGGCGTCGGCCAGGTGTTCGAGCGCGACACTGCCTGGGCGCGCGCCTGGAACCGGCTGCGCGCCGCTGGCAGCACGATCGACTATATTCGGCTGCGCGGTACCGGCGCCGACCGGCTGCTGGTCAATACCGGCCAGACGCTGCGCCATGGCCGCAACTGGTGGCGGACGATCCTCGACCAGTACGGCGCCGTCGACATGCTCGTCGCCGAGGTGCAACTGCGTCGCGACTATCCGGGCGGGCCGATCGTCGGCATCTTCTCCGCGACGCACGGGCCGGACAAGCTGCCGATCACCAGCTTCGCGCTGCGGATCGACAATGGCGACGCGATCGACACGCTGTTCGATACCGCCGTAGCGCGGATCGACAAGGCCTATCAGGCGGCGCTTTCCGATGGCCGGCTGCATACCGATGCCGTGCTCGCGGCCCGGCCGCCGGTTGCCCAGCCGGCCGCGCCTGTGTCTGAGGAGACGCCGCTGCCCACGCCGCTGCCGAGTGTCGAAGGCACGCCTGCCGCCACGACCGCATCGCTGTCGGTGCAGGTCGAAACACCCAACGCCGCCGCCGTCAACGCCTCGGAAAGCGCCGTGCGCGGCGTACCGGGCGTGCGCAGCGCCACCACGACCAGTCTGGCGCTGGGCGGCATCTCGGTGATGCGCGTGTCGTTCGACGGATCGCAGGCCGCTCTGCGCGCCGCGCTCGAGTCGCGCGGCTGGAGCGTGCAGGAAGGGCCCGGCGTGCTTCGCATCCGCCGCGGCGCTTCGCCCCAGGCATCGCCGACCCCCAAGGCACAATGAGCCAGCTCCGCCTGCCGCTGGGCCTGCCCGAAGCGAGCGAGACGGACTTCCTGGTCAGCGACTCGAACGCCCGCGCCGTCCATCAGCTCGAACATTGGGCCACCTGGCCGGTGATGGCCGCGCTGCTGGTCGGCCCGCGCAAGTCCGGCCGCAGCCTGCTCGCGCGCATCTTCGCCGCCAAGAACGGCGCGACGATCATCGACGATGCCGAGCGGGCGGACGAGGAAGGCATCTTCCACGCCTGGAACCGCGCCCAGGGCGAGCGTCGCCCGCTGCTGATCGTCGCCGATGCCGCGCCGCCGCTGTGGGAGGTGACGCTGCCCGATCTGCGTTCTCGCCTCGCCGCCTCGCCGCTGCTCGAGATCGGCCCGCCCGACGATGCGCTGATCCCGCTGCTGCTCGAACGCGCCTTCACCCGGCACCTGCTCCACGCGACACCGGCGGTGATCGCCTGGATCGCCAAACGGATCGAGCGCAGCCATGTCGCGATCCTGCGCGTTGCCGACGTGCTGGAGACGGAGACCGACGGTCGTTTGTCGATCCCGGTGGCGAAGTCTACACTTCAGGCTGCAAGCCTTTTGACGCATTCCGACGATAGCGAGAGCGAATGACCGAATCCGCCGCACCTGCGACCATCGCCCCCGCCGATCCCACCGAAGCGCGCTACTTCAACCGCGAGCTCTCCTGGCTGGCCTTCAACCGCCGCGTGATGGAGGAGGCCTGCAACCCCGCGCATCCGCTGCTGGAGCGGCTGCGCTTCCTCTCGATCTCGGGCAGCAATTTCGACGAATTCTTCATGGTCCGCGTGGCGGGCCTGATGGGCCAGCAGCTCCAGAACATCGACACGCGCTCGGCCGACGGCCTTACCCCCGCCCAGCAACTGGAAGCGATCTCGGCCGAGGCCGCGACGCTGGCGGACGAGCAGCAGGCGGTATGGGTGGACATTCGCGCCCAGCTCGCGCTCGCCAATATCTTCGTGCTGGAAGCCGATGCGATCACCGGCGAAACCGAGGAATGGCTCGCCAACCATTTCCGCGAGCAGATATTCCCGATCCTCACGCCCCAGGCGCTCGACCCCGCGCATCCGTTCCCGTTCATCCCGAATCAGGGATCGAGCGTGATCTTCAACCTCGTCCGCACCTCGGATCGCGAGCCGATCCAGGAACTGGTGATGCTGCCGACGACGTTGAAGCGTTTCGCGCGCCTGCCCGGGAGCCCCGCGCGCTATGTGGCGATCGAAACGCTGATCAAGCATTTCCACGGTCTGCTCTTCCCAGGCTATGAAATGATCAGCGCTGCCACCTTCCGCGTGCTGCGCGACAGCGACATCGAAATCGAGGAAGAGGCCGAGGATCTCGTCCTCACCTTCCGCTCGGCGATCAAGCGGCGCCGTCGCGGCCGGGTCATCCGCCTGGAGATGGAGGAGGGCATCGCCCCCGATCTCGAAGCGGTGCTCAAGGAGGAACTGGGCGGCAGCGACGCGCTGCTCACCGAGACCGGCGGCTTCCTCGGCGTCGGCGACCTTTCGATGCTGGTCGACGAGGACCGGCCGGACCTCAAGTTCACGCCCTTCTCGGCGCGCTTCCCCGAGCGGATCCGCGAGTATGGCGGCGATTGCTTCGCGGCGATCCGCGCCAAGGACATCATCGTCCACCACCCGTACGAGACGTTCGACGTGGTGCTCAGCTTCCTCCAGCAGGCGGCGGCGGACCCGGACGTGGTCGCCATCAAGCAGACGCTCTACCGTGCCGGCAAGCAGCCCGCGGTCATCAACGCGCTGATCGCGGCCGCCGAGGCGGGCAAATCGGTGACGGCGGTGGTCGAGCTCAAGGCGCGGTTCGACGAGGAGCAGAACCTCTACTGGGCAACCGCGCTGGAGCGTGCGGGCGTGCAGGTGGTCTACGGCTTCATCGACTGGAAGACCCACGCCAAGGTTTCGATGGTCGTGCGGCGCGAGGGCGACCGCTATCGCACCTACTGCCATTTCGGCACCGGAAACTACCACCCGATCACCGCGCGCATCTATACCGATCTCAGCTTCTTCACCGCGGATCCGCGGATGGGGCGCGATGCGGCGCAGATCTTCAATTATGTCACGGGCTATGTCGAACCGCAGCATCTCGAGCTGCTCGGCATTTCGCCGCGCGACCTGCGCCGCCGGCTGACCGCGCTGATCGAGGAAGAGATCGAGCATGTCCGCGCCGGACGCCCCGGCACGATCTGGGCGAAGATGAACTCGCTGGTCGATCCCGCGATCATCGAGAAGCTCTACCAGGCGAGCACCGCCGGCGTGCAGATCGAGCTGATCGTGCGCGGCATTTGCTGCCTGCGTCCCGGCGTGGCGGGGGTGAGCGAGAACATCCGGGTGAAATCAATCGTCGGCCGCTTTCTGGAGCACAGCCGCATCTGGGCGTTCGGCAACGGCAAGGCGCTGCCCAACGACGATGCCAAGCTCTATATCTCCTCGGCCGACTGGATGCAGCGCAACTTCGATCGCCGCGTCGAGTTCATGTTGCCGCTGCTCAACAAGACCGTGCACGATCAGGTGCTCGACCAGGTGATGGTCGCCAACCTGCTCGACAACGAACAGAGCTGGCTGCTCGCGCCCGACGGCCATTACGACCGGATCGTCCCGAGCGACGAAGGGGAATTCAACCTGCATCGTTATTTCATGACCAATCCTTCGCTCTCCGGCCGCGGCGCCGCGGTGGACGCGCGCAAGCCGGTGCCGAAGCTGTCGCCGCGCAAGCGCCGCCTCGCCGCCGCGAAGGGCGGCTGAGCGGGTGGCGACAGCCTTTTTCCGCAAGCCGCGCGCCGAGTCGGACGGCGCACGGCCGCGCACGGCGATCATCGATATCGGTTCCAATTCGATCCGCCTCGTCGTCTACGAAGGCCCGGCGCGGCTGCCCGCGATCCTGTTCAACGAGAAGGTGATGGCGGGGCTGGGCAAGGGGCTGGCCGAAACCGGCGCGATCCATGCCGGCGGGCTCGCCAGCGCGCGGGCGGCGCTGGGCCGCTTTGCGCTGCTCGCCCGCGAGATGCAGGTCAGCGAGCTCCGCACCGTCGCCACCGCCGCGGTGCGCGACGCGTCGAACGGCGGCGAACTGATGGCGATGGCGGAGGCCTGCGGGCTGGAGGTCGAGCTGCTGTCGGGTGTGGAGGAGGCGACCGCCGCCGGCTTCGGCGTCCTCTCGGGCATTCCGGAAGCCGACGGCGTGGTCGGCGACCTTGGCGGGGGCAGCCTCGAGCTGGTGCGTGTCGTCGCCGGCACCGTTACCGACCGCGTCTCCTTCCCGCTCGGCGTGCTCCGCCTCGGCGCGATCCGGGCGCGGGGCAAGGGCGTGCTGGAGCGCGACGTCACCCGCATGATCGAGACGGCAGGCTGGAAGGGGCGGGGGAAGGGCTTGCCCTTCTACATGGTCGGCGGTTCCTGGCGCTCGCTCGCCAAGCTCGACATGCACCTCACCAACTATCCGCTGCCGATCGTTCACCACTACCCGCTGGCGATCGACCGGGTGGAGGAACTAGGCCGCCGCGTCGAAGGCGCGACCAAGGCCGATCTCAAGACCGTGCCCGACCTGTCGAGCGCGCGCATCCCCTCGCTGGCCGATGCCGCTGCATTGCTGGTGGCGGTGACGAAGCAGCTCGGCAGCAGCGGGACGATCGTCTCGGCCTATGGGCTGCGCGAGGGCCTGTTGTTCCAGCGCCTGTCGACCGAAGAGCGGTTGCAGGACCCGCTGATCGTCGCCGCACGCGAGGAGGGCCAGCGCTCGGGTCGCTTCCCCGAACATGGCGATCTGCTCGATGCCTGGCTGGCGCCGCTGTTCCGCGACGGACCGGACTGGGCGCGGCTGCGCCATGCCGCGTGCCTGCTGGCGGATGTGGGCTGGCGTGCGAACCCCGAGTTCCGCGCCGAACGCGGCATGGAGATCGGGCTGCACGGCAACTGGGTCGGCATCGACGCCGTCGGTCGGGCGATCGTGGCGCAGGCGCTCTACACCTCGCTGGGCGGCGCGACCGACAGCCCGGCGCCGCTCGAACGCCTCGCTTCGCCCGAAGCGCTGGCCGAGGCCAAGCGCTGGGGCCTGGCGATGCGGCTCGGCCAGCGGCTGAGCGGCGGCGTCGCGCGCCCGCTCAAGCGTTCGCGGCTGCGGCTGGAGGGCCCGTCGCTGGTACTCAGCCTCGCCGACGGCGACGAGCCGCTGTACGGCGAGGCGGTGGAGAAGCGCCACCGCGCGCTGGCGGTGGCGATGGCAAAGGAGCCGGTGCTGGAGACGTGAGGACCACGCTCTAAGCCGTCATCCCGGCGGAAGCCGGGATCCATGCCCTGGCGGTCTCGGCTCGATCTGGAGCCTCGAGGCGCCTGGATCCCGACTTTCGTCGGGATGACGGGAGGAGGAAGTGGCGGACCGCTACGCCGCCAGCCAATCCTTCAGCGCGGCCCGGGCGCGATCGGTGTACATCCGCTTGCGATCGGCCTTCTTGGTGCGGCCCTCGATCGGCGGGAACAAGCCGAAATTGACGTTCATCGGCTGATAGGTCTCGATCTCCGCCTCGCCGGTGATGTGCGAAAGGAGTGCGCCCAGCGCCGTCTCGCGCGGCGGTGCCGGCAGTTCGGTGCCCGCGATCTCGGCGGCAGCGAAGCGCCCGGCGAGCATCCCGATCGCCGCGCTCTCGACATAACCTTCGCAGCCGGTGATCTGGCCGGCGAAACGGATGTTCGGCGCGCTCTTCAGCCGCAGCGTCCCGTCCAGCAGCTCGGGCGAGCGCAGGAAGGTGTTGCGGTGCAGCCCGCCCAGCCGGGCGAATTCGGCATTCTCCAGCCCCGGGATCGTCCGGAACAGCCGCACCTGCTCTGCATATTTGAGCTTGGTCTGGAAGCCGACCATGTTCCACAGCGTGCCGCTGGCATTGTCCTGGCGCAGCTGCACCACCGCATAGGGCCAGCGGCCGGTGCGCGGATCGTCGAGCCCGACGCCCTTCATCGGCCCGTAGCGCGGCGTATCGAGCCCGCGTTCCGCCATCACCTCGATCGGCATGCAGCCTTCGAAATATGGGACGTTCTCCCACTCGCGGAACTCGGTCTTCTCGCCGGCCATCAGCGCGGCGTGGAACTCGAGATACTGTTCCTTCGACATCGGGCAGTTGATGTAATCCTTGCCCGATCCCTTGTTCCACCGGCTCTGGAACCAGGCGATGTCCATGTCGATCGACTCGCGGTGGACGATCGGCGCGATCGCGTCGAAAAAGGCGAGGCTGTCCTTGCCCGTCGCCCGACCAATGCTCTCGGCCAGCATCGGCGCGGTGAGGGGGCCTGTCGCGACGATGGTGCGGCCCTCGCTCGGCAGCGCATCGACGCGCTCGCGGACGATGGTGATGTTGGGATGCTGCTCCAGCGCCGCGGTCACGCCGTCGGCGAACCCGTCGCGATCCACCGCCAGCGCCGAGCCGGCGGGAACCTTGTGGATATCGCCCTGGGTCAGGATCAGCGAGCCGAGCGCGCGCATCTCCTGGTGGAGCAGCCCGACCGCGTTGCTGTCGGCATCGTCCGAGCGGAAGCTGTTCGAGCAGACGAGTTCGGCCAGCCGATCGCTCTGGTGCGCGGGGGTCATCTCGCCCGAGCCTCGCATCTCCGACAGGCGGACCTTGTGCCCGGCCTGCGCCAGCTGCCACGCGGCTTCCGAACCGGCGAGGCCGCCGCCGATGATATGGATGTCGTGGCCGGGCATGGGCATACTCTAGCTGTTGCAATGGGGAAGCAGGCGGACATAGTCCCCGCGGCTCATCGCGCAACCCCCGCCGCCGGGACTGCGGCCTCCGCCCGTTTCGCGATCACCGCCAGCACATTGTCGGAGACGTCGCCAAGGAACAGCTCACCCCAGAGCCTTGCATACCAGTTCACCGGTGTGCGAACCCAATAGCGCGTCGTCAGCGTCAGCCGCGTGCGGCCGTTCCCCAGCGGCTCCAGCGTGTATCCGCCGTCCGTAATTCGATAATAGGCACTGTCGGGCATCAGGTGGCGGTCCTGCAGCTTCCAGCCGTCCATCTCGTCCTTGTCGAAGCGGAAGCGCCACCACAGCCGCCTGCCGGGCTGCCAGTCGGTGATCACTTCCTTGAACGAGAGCCCCTGCTGCCAGCGGACATAGCGGATCGCGCCCCGCCCGGTGCCGGCCAGCCTGGCGCTGACCGGGCGGGGCAGGCGGATCACGTCCTGCGAGAGGTTCCAGGTGCCCTCGTCGGGCGCCACCATTCCAACACCCCGCGCCAGCGGCCAGATCGCCGCGGGATCCGCCGCCACCACGATCGATCGGCGCACCACCGCCTCGGCGACCGGCAGCGGCACATAGGGCTCGACCTGCATTGCCAGCACCGGCACGATCAGCAGCGCGGTGGAGCGCAACCCCTGTCCCGCATCGTCGTCGCGCGGGCCGAAGCAGCGCCATGCCAGATACCCGCCGAGCGTACTGAGGCCGAACCAGATCGGCGCGAGCATGACGATGCAGAGGATACCTTCGTACAGGAACACGATCGAGGTCGACACCACTGCAGCCAGCATGACCACGGGGATCTTGCGGACATAGAAGGCACGCGAGCGCTCGCGAAACGGATCGGCAAGGCCGAGGACGAAGGCAGTCGTCGCGGCGGGCAGGATCACCAGGAACGAGAAGCTGATCAGCCCGCTCGGATTGGCTGCGGTCAGTAGCAGATAGACGGCGAGGCAGAAGGCTAGGCCCGCGGCGAGCGCGCACGCGATCCTGATCGCCGCCCTAAGGCGACGTGGAGACAGTTCGGTCATCATGAACTCCTTTCGGCGCGTCCGGGCGTTATCCGTCGCGCTTGCCGGGGAGGAAGGTTGCGATCTTGCGGCCCAGCTTCATCAGCGTGACCAGGGTGGGCTTGGGTAGCTGGCGCATCTGATCATACCAGTCGCCGAGCGTGGTGATGAACGTGTGCATCCGCGTGATCCGCTCGCGGAGCTGCTCGGGGGCGGTTTTATCCGTGGCAAGCCGCTCGGAGAGCTCCGCCAGCAGCGCCAGCGTCGGGTCGATCTCGCGGCGCTTGCGCTCGGCGGAGATGCGCAGCAGCAGCTCCCACAAGTCGGTCTCGGCGACGAAATGATCGCGGCGATCGCCTTCGATATGGACCCGCCTGACAATGGCATACGCCATCAGCTCCTTGAGCGCGGTGGAAATGTTGGAGCGCGCGAGACCCAGCGCCTCGGCGATGTCTTCGGCAGGCAGCGGTGCGTTGGAGAGATAGAGCAGCGCATGGATCTGCGCGACCGAGCGGTTGACCCCCCAATGGGTGCCCATCTCCCCCCAATGGAGGATGAAGGCTTTGGCATCGGGGTGGTCGCTGATCACGCTGCTTCCTCTATTTCTGTAATTTCAGAAATTACATGATTCGGGAACGACGTCAATGCGGCGCGTGCGATCGACGCGCGATTGCGGCGAAGCGCGCGCGCCATGCATTCTTCGCCAAAAGGAGTTGCGATGAAGATCTTCACCATTGGCTATGAAGCGACGACGATGGCCGAGTTCCTCGCCGCGCTAACCGGAGCCGGGGTCGAGCGCGTGATCGACGTGCGGGCGCTTCCGCTATCTCGGCGACCCGGCTTCTCCAAATCGACGCTCGCGGCGAGTCTGGCCGATGCCGGGATCGACTATGTCCATCTCAAGCAGCTCGGCACGCCGAAACGGGGACGCGATGCGGCGAAGAAGGGCGACGTAGCGACGCTTCGGGAGGTGTATGACGTGCAGCTCGGTCTGCCGGAGGCGCAGGCGCAGGCAGCCCGGATGCGCGCGCTCGCGGCCGAGAAGCGGAGCGCGCTGCTCTGCTATGAGCGCGATCCGTGCCATTGCCACCGCACGCTGCTGCTCGAAGCGGAGGGCGCGGGGGCGGAGGTGGTCGACCTCTACGCCGGACCGACTCTCCAAAAAGGCCGGGGCAGCCGCAAACGGCTGCCCCGCTAGTTCGGGGAGAGTCGACGCGAGGGGGAACAAAACGCGCCGACCCGGTCCCTCTGCCGCCGCCATGTTGCAACCGCGTGTCGCTTCGTTGCGGCTGCGCGGGAAATTTGTGGCATCCGACCCTGGAAGGCTTCGTTAACCATCAAATCTTAAGATAATTTCCGTCGCGTTTACCCCCTCGCAACGCCTGGGAGTGCAAAGCGGGGCCCAATGCACGCCAGTGGAGCGCTTATGGGTATCGCGGCACGACTGTATCAGGACGGACGCTGGGCCGAACGGCACGCCGTCGAGCTGGAAGCGACGCTGCGCGATTCGGACTGGGCGCCGGTCGACGTGACGATCGAGGACCTGTCGCATGGCGGCTTCCGCGTCGTCGCGGGCGCCGAGCTCAAGGTGGGCGACGCGATCGCGCTCGGGATCGCCGGCATCGGCACGCGCGAGGCAAAGGTCGTGTGGGGTACCGCCGGCATCTATGGCTGCGAATTCGTGGCACCGTTAACCGACGCCGACCTGCGCACCGCCGTCTCCGGGCCCGTGGCGACGCCGATCGCTTTTCCCAAGACGCCGTTGCCAACGCCGCAGGCAACGCCGCCGGTGGTCGAGGGCTGGCGTGCGCCAGCCCAGGAGGAGAAATTCTCGGTCCGCACCCGCCTGGCGATCATCGTCGGTAGCGCGGTGCTAGCCTGGATGCTGGTGTTCGCGCTGGGCTATGGCCTGTGGGCGCTGGCGGGGGCGCTGCTCCGCTGAGCAACGCCTCGCGCTGAGAACGCCCCGCCGGGGATCAGGCCGCAGCCTTGCGGCGCTCGGCCATCTCGTCGTTGAGCATTTCGGCGAGCAGGAACGCCAGTTCCAGGCTCTGACCCGCGTTGAGGCGCGGATCGCAATGCGTGTGGTAGCGATCGGCCAGCCCCTGCTCGGTGATCGCGATCGCGCCGCCGGTGCACTCCGTCACGTTCTGCCCGGTCATCTCGGCATGAATGCCGCCGGCGAAGGTGCCCTCGGCCCGGTGAACGGCGAAGAAGCCGCGCACTTCGGCCAGGATACGGTCGAACGGCCGCGTCTTGTAGCCGTTCGCCGCCTTGACGACGTTGCCGTGCATCGGGTCGCAGCTCCACACCACCGGATGCCCCTCGCGCTTCACCGCGCGGACCAGCTTGGGCAGCCCCGCCTCGATTTTGTCATGGCCATAGCGGGTGATCAGCGTCATCCGGCCGGGGATGCGACCCGGGTTGAGCGTATCGAGCAGCCGCAGCAGCGCATCGGGCTCGAGGCTGGGCCCGCACTTCATGCCGATCGGGTTGCCGATGCCGCGCAGGAACTCGACATGGGCCGAATTCTCGAAACGCGTGCGGTCGCCGATCCACAGGAAGTGTGCCGAGGTATCGTACCAGTCGCCGGTCAGACTGTCCTGCCGGGTCAGCGCCTGCTCATAGGGGAGGAGCAGTGCCTCGTGGCTGGTGTAGAAATCGGTGCGCTTCAGCTGCGGCACGGTATCGGGGTTGATCCCGCACGCCTCCATGAAGTCGAGCGCCTCGCCGATCCGGTCCGCCACGTCGGCGAACTTGGCCGACCAGGGGCTCTTGCCCATGAAGTCGAGCGTCCATTTGTGGACCTGGTGCAGATTCGCATAGCCGCCGCCCGCGAAGGCGCGCAGCAGGTTCAGCGTCGCTGCCGACTGGCTGTAGCCCTGCACCATCCGCGCCGGATCGGGGATCCGCGATTCGGGCGTGAAGGCGATGTCGTTGACGTTGTCGCCGCGGTAGCTCGGCAGCTCGACGCCATCGATCACCTCGGTATCGGCGGAGCGCGGCTTGGCGAACTGGCCCGCCATGCGGCCCAGCTTCACCGTCGGCAGCTTCGACGCGAAGGTGAGCACCACCGCCATCTGTAGGATCACGCGGAACGTGTCGCGGATGTTGTTGGGATGGAATTCGGCGAAGCTTTCGGCGCAGTCACCGCCCTGAAGCAGGAATGCCTCGCCGCGAGACACCTTGGCGAGCGCACCGGTAAGGTCGCGCGCCTCGCCGGCGAAGACCAGCGGGGGATAGCTGCTCAGTTGTCGCGTCGCCGCGTCGAGCGCACCCTGGTCGGGATATTGCGGCATCTGGCGCGCTTCGGCGCGCGTCCAGCTATCGGGGGTCCAGCTCGCCATTGCACTCTCCACGTCGCGGACGGCGACGTGCCAGTCCGCATGATCGGCGATTCCCATCGCCGCAATCTGGTTCATCACCTTGGTGTTGGCGCGCTTGCCGTCGGTTTCCCAGCCCTGCACCGTGGAGCCGGGCGTGTCGAACCAGGCGCCGAATGCGGCCCGGGTAAGGGCACGTTCTTCGCGGTACAGGCGGATCTTGGAAGCAGCTAGCGTCGTCATGGGCAGGGCCTTACCCGCGCGGGGTAAATTGATGCAAGCGAATTCTTACCCCGTCGGGGTAACGTTGCGCGCACGAATTGCACGGGGTGTACGGGCGGTGTAGCGGGCGAGCCGATGCAGCACTTCGAAGCACAGGCGCAGGACCTCGCAGGCCTGGCGGCGCGCGGCCGGGAACGGCGGCTGATCAGCCGTGAGGGCGCCGATTTCGCGTCCAATGACTATCTCGGCCTCGCCAACTCCCCACTGCTGCGCGCGGCGGTGGAGGCGGCGCTTGCCCGTGGGGTGCCGATCGGATCGGGCGGATCGCGACTGCTCCGCGGCAACCATCCCGAACACGAAGCGCTGGAAGCCGAAGCCGCTGCGTATTTCGGTCGCGAGTCAGCGCTGTATTTCTCCAGCGGCTATGCGGCCAACGCGGCGTTGCTGGCGACCTTGCCACAGCGCGGCGACCTCGTCCTGTTCGACGCACTCGTCCACGCCAGTGCGCATGAGGGCATGCGGCTCGGGCGGGCGGAGATACGGCAGGCAGCGCACAACGACGTGGGCGCCTTCGCCGATGCGATCGCCGGCTGGCGGCGCGACGGCGGGACGGGGCGCGTGTGGATTGCCGTCGAAAGCCTCTACAGCATGGACGGCGACGTCGCCCCGCTTGCCGCGCTGGCGGCGCTCGCCGAGGCCGAGGGCGCGATCCTGCTGGTCGACGAGGCGCACGCCACCGGCATCTACGGGCCGCAGGGCCAGGGGCTCGCTTATGGCCTCCCGACTGCGAACCTGATCACGCTGCACACTTGCGGCAAGGCGCTTGGCTGCGAAGGGGCGCTGATCACCGGCCCGGCGATCGTCCGCGACTTCCTCGTCAACCGGGGCCGCGCCTTCATCTTCTCGACCGCGCCGTCGCCGTTGATGGCGGCTGCGGTTCGCGCCGCGCTGCGGATCGTCGCGGCGAGCGATGCGCTGCGCACCGGGTTGTTCGAACGGATCGCAATGGCCCGCCATGCGCTCGGTCCGCTCGGCGTGTCCGCCGGCGAGACTCAGATCCTGCCGCTGATCCTCGGTGACGACGTGCGCACCATGGCGATTGCCGGGGCGCTGCAGGAAAGCGGGTTCGACGTCCGCGGCATCCGTCCGCCGACCGTGCCCGCGGGCACCTCGCGCCTGCGCATATCGATCACCAACAACGTCTCGCATGCCGACATCGCCGCGCTCGCGGAACGGCTGGCAACGTTGATCCCCGCAACCGAGCCCATTGCAGCATGACCCAGACCTTCATCGTCACCGGTACGGACACCGGCATCGGCAAGACCGTGTTCGCCGCCGCGCTCGCCGGCGCGCTCGGCGCCCGCTACTGGAAGCCGATCCAGGCGGGGGTGGACGACGGCAGCGACAGCGAGCGCACCGCGCTGCTTTCCGGCCTGCCCGCCGGGCACATCCTGCCCGAAGCCTATCGCCTGGTCACGCCCTGCTCGCCGCACCGCGCGGCCGAAATCGACGGTGTGGCCATCGATACCGATCGCCTCATGCTGCCGGTAGTGGAAGGCCCGCTCGTGGTGGAAGGCGCCGGCGGTGCGCTGGTGCCGGTCACCCGCGAAATCCTCTACGCCGATCTGTTCGCCCGCTGGTCCAGGCCGGTGGTGCTGGTCGCGCGCACCGCGCTCGGCACGATCAACCACAGCCTGCTTTCGATCGAGGCATTGCGCGCGCGCGGCGTTCCGATCCACGGTGTCGCGTTCGTCGGCGAAGCCGTCGAGGACAGCGAGGCGACGATCGCCGCGATCGGCAAGGTCAGGCGGCTCGGCCGGCTGCCGCTGCTCCCTGATCTTACACCCGACGCGCTGGCGCGGGCGTTTGCCGATGCCTTCGATCTGGCGGACTTCGCCTGATGTCGTCGGTCTGGCATCCCTTCACCCAGCATGGCCTGGGCGAGCCGATCCCGATGGTCAGCCACGCCAGGGATGCGGTGATCCACACCGCCGACGGCCGCAGCTTCATCGATGCGGTCTCGTCCTGGTGGGTGACGACGCACGGGCACTGCAACCCGCGCATCATGGCGGCGATCGCCGAACAGGCGGGCAAGCTCGACCAGATCATCTTCGCCGGCTGGACGCACGAACCGGCTGAAATGCTGGCCGCGGGCTTGCGCGCGATCCTGCCGGACGCGCTCGAACACGTGTTCTTCAGCGACAGCGGCTCAACCGCGGTCGAAGTCGCACTCAAGATGGCGCTCGGCTATTGGCACAATCGCGGCGAGGACCGGCAGCGCCTGCTGGTCCTCGAACACAGCTATCACGGCGACACGATCGGGGGCATGTCGGTCGGCGCGCGCGGCGTGTTCAACCGGCCGTACCAGCCGTTGCTGTTCGACGTCGGCACGATCCCGTTTCCGGTTGCTGGCACGGAACAGGCGACACTCGATGCGCTGGAGGCTGAATGCCGGGCCGGCGCCGCGGCGTTCATCGTCGAGCCGCTGGTGCTGGGGGCAGGGGGCATGCTGTTCTACACGCCCGCGCTCCTCGCCGAGATGCGCGCGATCTGCGCCCGTCACCACGTGCTGTTCATTGCCGACGAAGTGATGACCGGCTGGGGCCGCACCGGCACGCTCACCGCCTGCGAGCAGGCCGGTGTGGTGCCCGACATCCTCTGCCTGTCCAAGGGCATCACCGGCGGCGCGATCCCCCTCGCGGTGACGCTGGCGACCGCGCCGATCTTCGAGGCGCACTGGTCCGAGGACCGGGCGCGGATGTTCTTCCATTCCTCCAGCTACACCGCCAACCCGATCGCATGCGCAGCGGCCGTCGCGAACCTTGCGATCTGGCGCGACGAGCCGGTGCTGGAGCGGATCTCCCGGCTCGGGGCGTGGCAGCAGGCGGCGCTCGACGGGCTCGCCGACCTGCCCGGCCTGGTCGGCCATCGTCGCATGGGCACGATCGCCGCGCTGGAGATCGAGCAGCCTGAGAACGGCTACCTCTCCGCCATCGCGCCTCGGCTGATGGCGTTCGCGCGCGAAAACGGCGTGCTGCTCCGCCCGCTCGGCAATACGGTCTATGTGATGCCGCCCTACAGCATCACGCGCGAACAGCTGGCGCAGGTCTGGGAGCTGGTGCCGGCGTTCCTCGGCCGCTGATCAGCGGCGCGGGTAGCGCTGGGCGAACTCGGTGTCACTCATCAGCAGGTAACGGATCGCGTCGACGAAGGCCCAGATGCCGGTGATCAGCGCGCCGACGATGGTACAGGTGAGCAGCAGCATCACCACGCCCGAACCGGTGCGGCCCAGATAGAAGCGATGGATGCCGAGCGTGCCGAGGAAGAAGGCGAGCACCGCCGCCACGACCTTGTTGCGCGGCTCGCCCACCGGCGCCGGCGTCGCGCCGCCTTCGAGCAGGCGGAAGATGCGGCGGGCTCGCTTGCCGTCGACGTCGAAATCGACCGTGGCACCGACCGCGGGCTGGCGGCTGTCGCTCCAGTCTTCCTGGGTGAAGACATAGCGGCTGCCGTCCTCGCCCGAAATCTGGCCCTCACCGCTCGACCGATCGACGCCCAACACTTGCCCGCGCATTGCTTCCCCCGAAAAACGTCGCGTTTGTGGCGGAGGTTGCGGCTGCAACGCAAGCGAAATCCCTTGCCTGCCGGTTAAGAGCTCCGCGATTACAGCGCCGGCTTCCAGTCCCATCCGAGCGGATCGCCGTCCATCACCTCGATCCCAGCGGCCGCGAGATCGTCGCGGATTCGGTCGGAGCGCTGGAAGTCCTTCACCACCCGGGCTTCCTTGCGCTCGACCAGCAGGTCGGAGATTTGCTCGGGCGTGATCGCCGCGCCCTTGGGCTGCATGCGCAGTTCCTCCCGGGTCAGCTCGGAAAGCCGCAGCCCCAGCACCTTGTCGAACTCGGCGAGCGCTGCCAGCCGGTCGGCGGGCGACGTGCGCTTGTCCGCGAGCAGTTCATCGAGGACCGGCAGTGCCTTGGGCGTGTTGAGGTCGTCCGATACCGCCGCATCGAGCTTGTCCAGCCATGCGGCCGGGGCGGTGCCTTCGCCCTCGGCGCGTGCCTTTAGCGCGGTGACCGTCATCACCAGCCGCTTCAGGCGGGTAAGCGCCGCCGCGAGGTTCTCGGCCGAAAACTCCAATTCGCTGCGATACTGCGCCTGGATGCACAACAGGCGATAGGCGAGGGGGTGGACGCCCGCGTCGATCAGCGACTGCAGCGTGGTGAACCCGCCCTTGGACTTGGACATCTTTCCCTGGCGATCGACCAGGAAGTTGTTGTGCATCCAGAACTTCGCGCCGGTATCGCCGCAGCCGCAAAAGGCCTGGTTCTGCGCGATCTCGTTCGGGTGGTGGATCTCGCGATGGTCGATGCCGCCGGTGTGGATGTCAAACGGGGCGCCGAGATACTGGATGCTCATCACCGAGCATTCGAGATGCCAGCCCGGCGCGCCCTTGCCCCAGGGCGAATCCCATTCCATCTGGCGCTGCTCGCCGGGCGGCGACTTGCGCCAGATCGCGAAGTCCTGCGGGTGGCGCTTGCCGTCGACCGGGTCGATCCGGCCCTCCGCCGCGTCATCGGCGGCACCGGCCAGCCGGCCATAGTCGGGCACGGTCGACACGTCGAAATACAGGCCCGACTCGAGCTCGTAGCAATGTTCCGGCGCGATCTTCTCGGCGAAGGCGATCATCTGCTGGATATGATCGGTCGCGACCGACCATTTGCTCGGTTCGACGATGTTGAGGTCGGCGATGTTCTGCTTGAACGCGGCGGTATAGTGCGCGGCGATGTCCCAGATGCTCTTGGCCTGGGCGCGGGCGGCGGCTTCCATCTTGTCGTCGCCGGCATCGGCGTCCGAGGTAAGGTGTCCGACATCGGTGATGTTGATGATGTGGGTGAGCGGATAGCCCTTCCAGCGCAGCACCCGGCTCAGCGTGTCGGTGAACACATAGGCGCGCAGATTGCCGAGATGGGCGTAGTTGTAGACCGTCGGCCCACACGAATAGACGCGCACGCCCTTGTCTGGATCGAGCGGCTGGAACGGCTCGAGCGAACGGGAAAACGAATTGTAGAGCGTCAGCGGGGCGTCATGCATGGGACTGCGCATAGCGAACAAAATGCGCGCGACAAACCCGGCACGGTCGGCGCGGCGTCAGTCGGCGAGGGCGGGCGCCTCGGCGATCGCCGCGTTGACCATCGCGCTCCAGATACGCGCGGGATCGTCCCCGGCGGTGCGGCCTGCCTCGATCATCGTCATGGTGGGCTCGCGCAGCGTGCGCAGGACGGCAAGGGCGCGGTCGGTCTCGCGCGACCAGATCGTGTCGACGATCTCGCTCACCGGCCGGCTGAGCTCGCCCGCGCCTTCGGCGTTGGGGCTCAGCATCTCAGCGGCGATCACCCGGGCGATTCGCTCGATCGGCGAGGTGGAGGCGATGCTGGTCATGGTTCAGGCCGCCAGGGGCGGATGGGTGGGGCGGGCGTGGAGCGCGCTGCCGCCGACGGCACCGTGATGCAGTGGCAAGGCCGTTCCGCAAAAGGCGCACTCGGCCGTCATCCGGCCGACCATCCAGTGCGACTGGCCGCAGCCGGGGCAGGCATTGGTCTCGTGCGGGCGATAGGCCATGCGAGTGCCGGTCAGCGCGCGGCGGATGCCGAAATCGTACATGCGGGCGGTTCCCTCCAGTAGGCCGAAAGAACGTTTCCCAGGTGTCATGGTTCCGCGCGGACGTTGCGGGAGGTGCGTCCCGATCCGGGCCAATCGATTAGCTGAACATGAGCTAACGAGCGCATTCAGGCTTCCAACAGTCGCTTTGTGCGAATCAGCCTTCAGACGGCGGCACCAGCTGCCACCGCGAGGAGATGAAGACATGAAGAAGTTTCTGATCGGCGCCACGATGGCTGCTACGCTGATGACCGGTTCGATCGCCGCGACCCCGGCGGCCGCTCAGGACTGGGGCTATCGCGACGGCTATAGCCACTACGACCGCGAGTATCGCGGCGATTACCGGGACTATCGGGATGCGCGGGAGTATCGCGATTATCGCGACGAGCGTCCGCGCTACGCCTATCGCAACCGCAACTACCGTCAGCGCTGCAGCGACGGTACCACGGGCACCATCCTGGGCGCGATCGCGGGCGGTCTGCTGGGCGGCGAGATCGGCCGCGGCAGCTCCTATCGCCGCAGCGGCACGGGCACGATCATCGGTGCGGGCGCAGGCGCGCTGGCTGGCCGCGCGATCGACGGCGGCGATTGCCGCGGCCGCCGCTAAGCACGGCTGACAACGGGGAAAGGGCGTTCGCTGCACGGGGCAGCGGGCGTCCTTCGCATGTCTGCAAGAGGAAGAAGGGCGCCCGCTTGCGCCATGTGGAGGCCCGAGCCGGAATCGAACCGGCGTATACGGATTTGCAGTCCGCTGCGTCACCACTCCGCCATCGGGCCATCCGGAGGTGAGGCGGGGCCAATGCCCTTGGGGACGGGGCAATGTCAACAGAGTTTCAAAATAACGTCGCTCTCGCTTGGCGAGTCCCCAACGGCACGATAGAAGCCTCGGGATAGCAACAAGTGTATTGCACAACTAATACGGTTGTGCGACAAGCGGAGTGATGATGGCCCTTATGGTCGACCCTGCGCCCCTCGAAGCGCCCCGTTTCGAAGCGATGCGCCACGCCATGGTGGCGAGCCAGCTGCGTACCAACGCGGTGAACGATCCTCGTGTGGTGACGGCAATGTCGCAAGTACCACGTGAAGTGTTCCTGCCGCCCGAGCAGCGCGCGCTCGCCTATCGCGACACGCTGCTGCCGCTCGGCAACGGCCGTCGCCACGATTCGCCACTGGCGACCGGCCGGCTGCTTACCGAAGCGGAATTGCAGCCGAGCGACCATGTACTGCTGATCGGCGCGGCCGGCGGCTATGCTGCGGCGCTGCTGTCGACGCTGGTTGCCTCGGTCGTCGCGCTCGAGGAAGAACCGGCGCTGCTCGCGATCGCGCGGGGCGGCCTTGCCGGGGCGGCGAATGTCGAGCTGGTCCAGGGCCCGCTCAACGCTGGATGGGCTGCGCATGGGCCCTATGATCTGGTGGTCATCGACGGCGCCGTCGAGGAACTGCCGCAGGCGATCATCGGCCAGGTCAAGATCGGTGGCCGCGTGGTTTCGGGCGTGATCGACCGCGGCGTGACGCGCCTTGCGCTCGGCCGTCGAACCGAAGGGGGCTTCGGTCTTGTCGATTTCCTCGATATCGAGGTCGCGACGCTGCCGGGCTTTGAAAAACCGAGAAAATTTACCTTTTAACCTTAAAAGCGGGGCTCATGCGACTGAACTTTTTGCTCATTGGTGTGAGCCTCGTTTCCCTCGGGGCACCGGCGTTCGCCCAGACCGCGCCCAGCGGTCGTCAGGATGTGCCCTCCCCGGGCGCGAAGACTGCGGCGCCGACCACGACGCTGCAGGACGCGCTTGCGCAGGCCTATGCAACCAATCCCGATCTCCAGTCGGAACGCGCCAACCAGCGCGCCAATGACGAGAATGTTCCGATCGCGCGTTCGCAGGGGCTGCCCGGCCTGAACGCCACCGGCGGCGCCAATGACAGCCTGTATAATACCGATGCGACCGCGCTGACGCCATCGCGCCAGGCGCAGCTGGGGCTCAACCTGTCGCAGCCGATCTACAATGGCGGTCGGATTCGGAATTCGGTGCGGGCGGCAGAGGTGCGGGTGAACGCCGGCCGGGCCAACCTGCGCGGCACCGAAGCGGACATCTTTACCCAGACGGTCACCGCGTATCTCAATGTCATCCGTGACGAGTCGATCGTTCGCCTCAACCAGGAAAACGTGCACGTCCTCGAGGTGAACCTTCAGGCGACACGCGACCGGTTTCAGGTGGGCGACCTGACCCGTACCGATGTCGCCCAGTCCGAGGCGCGCCTCGCGCTCGCCCAGTCCCAGCTGCGCAGCGCCGAGGCGCAACTGATCGGCAGCCGCGAAACCTATATCCGCGTGGTAGGCACCCCGCCGGGCGTGCTCGCACCGCCCCCGCCGCTGCCGAACCTGCCGGAGGACGTGCAGACGGCAGAGCAGGTGGCGCTCGCCAACAACCCGTTCCTCGAAGCCGCCCAGCTCGCTCGTGACGCCACGCGCTACGATACGCGAGTCGCGCAATCTGGCCGCCTGCCGCAGGTGAGCCTGGGACTAGGCGGGAATTATTACAACTATCTCGGCTCGGTCGGCTCGATCGGTCAGCGTGCGGGCCTCAACCCGAACGGGACCAACGCCACGGTGGGCGTGCAGGTAACGCTGCCGCTGTTCCAGGCGGGGCGCCCCGCCGCGCAGGTCCGCCAGGCCCAGGCCCGCGAGGGCGCGGCGATCGAGCAGGTGACGCTGACCGAGCGCGGGGTGATCGCACAGGCGCGCTCGGCCTATGCCAGCTACCAGGCGGCGCTGCGCGTGATCGAATCGTCGCGCACCGCAGTACAGGCCAACCAGCTCAGCCTGGAAGGCGTGCGTGCCGAGAACAGCGTCGGCACCCGCACCATCCTCGACATCCTGAACGCCGAGCAGGAACTGCTCAACTCGCAGGTCCAGTATGTCACCGCCGAGCGGGATGCGTATGTCGCTGGCTTCAGTCTGCTTGCGTCGATGGGTCGCGCGCAGGCCAAGGATCTCAGCTTCGACAGCCGCCTTCTCTACGATCCGAGCGTCAACTACGCTCGGGTGCGCAACCGCATCAATGACTGGCGCGACGACAAGACGCCGCGGCCGGTAGGCACTACCACGCGCACCACGGCGGCTCAGGGCGCCGAGGTAATCGGGGTGCCGCTCGATCCCACGCTGCGGCGTCCGGTTGACAGCGACCGGCCGAATCCCTGATTGAGGGAGCTCGCACTCGAACGCCAGGATGGACGCGATGGGGAATGCCAGCAGCGAGCCGTCGATGGAGGAGATCCTCGCATCGATCAAACGGATCATCGCCGATGACGAGCCCGGCGCGTTCGCCCGCGGGCGTCCTTTGCGCGCGGTGCCCGAGCCTGAGCCCGAGGACAGACCATCGGCAACGCTGCCGCCCGAAGACGTTCTCGAGCTGAGCGAGCCGATTGC
Source organism: Sphingomonas pituitosa NBRC 102491 (assembly GCF_001598435.1). Classification (GTDB taxonomy): domain Bacteria; phylum Pseudomonadota; class Alphaproteobacteria; order Sphingomonadales; family Sphingomonadaceae; genus Sphingomonas; species Sphingomonas pituitosa. The sequence continues at coordinate 51,943 of NZ_BCYY01000001.1, read as the reverse complement.
AGAGGCGGTGGTTTCGGGACCGGCGGCGGCTGTTGCGGCGGCAGACCCCATCCTTTCCGATCGTGTCGCCGAGGCAAGCCGCGAAAAGCTGGAGGCCTTGTCGCGGCTGGTGGTGAAGCCGCAGGTGCCGGGCTCGGATACGCTCGAAGGGCTGGTGCGAGAAATGCTGAAGCCGATGCTGCGCGACTGGCTAGACGAGAACCTGCCGCAGCTCGTCGAGCAGATCGTCTCCCGTGAGATCGCGCGGATCACCGGCAGCCGCTGATCGGCAATCGCCCGATTGTATCGGGCGATACCTTCCGGCTATCGTGGCCGCCATGAAGCAGTTCCTCGTCGCGGGCGTCGCGCTCGCCGCCATCGCAGCGCCGGCTTCGGCGCGAGACCTCACCATTCAGGACGTCGTCGGCCTCTCCCGCGTGGGGGCGCCCGCCGTGTCTCCCGATGGCCATTGGCTCGTCTGGCAGCAGCGCGAGACCGACCTTGCGGCCAACAAGGGCCGGTATGACCTGTGGCGTCTCGACCTGACCGCCAAGGGCGCCAAGCCCGAGAAGCTCGTCGCCGAGCCCCTGGTCAACGAAACCGCGCCGCAATTCTCCGCCGATGGCAAGACCGTGTGGTTCCAGGCCGACAAGGGCGGCGAGGACGCGGTGTGGTCGGTTGCGATCACCGGCGGCACGCCCACCCAGCGGACCCATATCCAGGGCGGGTTCAGCGGCTTCAAGGTCTCGCCGGACGGCTCGAAGCTGCTCGTCTGGGCGGACCGCAAGCCCGGCGCACCAACCGTCACCCCGGCGATGGAGAAGAAGGATCCGAACGCAGGTTCCGGTCGTGTCTACCAGCAGTTGTTCGTGCGCCACTGGGATACATGGGCCGACGGCACCCGCTCGCAGCTCTTCGTCCTGCCGTTCGGCCCGCAGGGCGCAACCGGCGACGGCGTCGCGATCGAAGGCGGGCTGGTCGGCGACACGCCTTCCAAGCCCTCGGGCGGCGGCGAGGAAGTCGCCTGGAGCGCCGACGGCAAGACGATCTATTTCGCGCTGCGGGAGGCGGGGCGCATCGAGTCGCTCTCGACCAATCTGGACATCTTTGCAGCGCCTGCCGATGGCTCCTCGGCCCCGGTGAACCTCACCAGGGGCAATGGCGGCATGGACAATCTGCCGACGCCGTCGCCGGACGGGAAGTGGCTCGCCTGGTTTGCGATGGCGCGTCCCGGCTATGAGGCGGATCGCCAGGTGCTGATGCTCCGCAACCTTTCGACCGGCGAGGTCCGCGCGCTGACGGAAAAGTGGGACCGCTCGGTCGCCTCGATCGCATGGGGGCCGGATTCGAAAACCATCTACGTCACTGCGCAGGACGTGCAGGAAGAGCCCGTCTTCGCGGTCTCGCTCGACGGCAAGATCGAACGGCTCACCGAGCAGGGCAGCGTCTCGGCCGTGGTGCCGACCAAGGGCGGGCTCGTCTATACGATGAACAGCCTTACCGCGCCGGATGATTTCTACTGGCTGAAGGGCAAGAAGAGCACGCGCCTTACGGCGGTGAACGCGGAGAAACTCGCCGGCATTTCGATGCCCGAAGTCACCCGCTACAGCTTCAACGGCGCCAATGGCGACACCGTCTGGGGCTATGTCGCCAAGCCGGCGGAGCTGGCGGCAGACGCCAAGGCGCCGATTGCCTTCATCGTCCATGGCGGGCCGCAGGGCAGCATGGGCAACAGCTGGTCGTATCGCTGGAACCCGGCCGTATTCGCCGGCGCCGGCTATGCGGTGGTCGCGGTCGATTTCCATGGCTCGACCGGTTATGGCCAGTCCTTCACCGATGCGATCCGCAACAACTGGGGCGGCTGGCCGCTCGAAGACCTCAAAAAAGGCCTGAAGGCTGCCACCGATCGCTTTGATTTCCTTGATGGAAGCAGGGCCTGCGCGCTGGGCGCCTCCTATGGCGGTTATATGATGAACTGGATCGAGGGCCAGTGGCCCGATCGCTTCCAGTGCATCGTCCAGCATGACGGCGTGTTCGACGCCCGCGCCATGGCCTACGAAACCGAGGAGCTCTGGTTCGACGAGTGGGAACATGGCGGCAAGGCCTATTTCGAGGATCCAGCCGCGTTCGAGCGCTGGAACCCGGTCAACCATGTCGCCGCCTGGAAAACCCCGCAGCTGGTGATCACCAGCGAAAAGGATTTCCGCATCCCCTATACCCAGGGTCTGGCCGCGTTCACCGCGCTTCAGCGCCGCGAGATCCCGTCCAAGCTGCTCGTCTTCCCGGACGAGAACCACTGGGTGCTCAAGCCCAAGAACTCGCTGCAATGGTATGGCGAGGTACTCGGCTGGATGGACCAGTGGACGGGCAAGGCGGCGAAGTGAAGCCGGGGGAGGGGCTATGTCTCCCTCCCAACCATCTGTCATTCCGGCGAAAGCCGGAATCCATTGGGGCCGCCGGCGCGGCTATTTCTGGGGCGGAGTGGCGTCTGGATCCCGGCTTCCGCCGGGATGACGATTTGAGCGGTTACCCCAACACCCGCACCGGATCGCCTACCCGGATCAGCCCCGGCCGCGCCGGTGCCGAATAGAGGCCGTAACAGGCCGCAAACCGCTGCGCGACCGTGCGCAGGATCATCGGGTCCTTGGCCCCCGTATCCGGGTCGATGGTGACCAGCACGCAGCGCTGGATCGGATCGGCGCATTGGACGATCGCGCCGTCCTCGGCCGGGTCGCCGAACGCCAGGCGCAGGCCCTGCCACTGCTCGGGCAGGAGTTCGCTTTCGATCGTGACGTTGATGCGGAAGCGGCGCGGGTCGATCCGGCCGCCATGTGCCGCCTCGAGCGCGCGATGGCCGGCGCTGGTCTGGAGCGAGACCGGCATCGAATCGTAGACGCCGCGCGCCACCTGGATCAGCGACACGGGTTCGCGCGCCGCCTCCGTCAGATGTGCCAGCAAGCCGGCATCGTGGAGCGAGCGCACGCCGCCATCGGGTGCCTCTACCTCGATCGCGCTCGTCTTCGGCGCGGCGGCGTCGGCGAAGCGTGCCCGGTGCAACACCATGCCCGGCACTTCGCGCGCGGTAAGCCACGGAAAGCGCGTGCCGTTCGCCGTGCGGACAAAGGCATATTGGCGGTCGCCCTCGATGCCCTGCCAGTCCATTTCGGCCACCGCCAGCGCCTCGCCGGCCATGGATTTCACCGGGAAACGGGAGAGGGCGGAGACGTGGCCGACGATCATGGTCATTGCCCATCGCTAGCCAGCCTGACGCGTACTCGCAAATCTTCTGCGGCGTTCCGCTCTTGTTCTCACGGAACAAATGGAATACATGGCGGTCAACACAGTTGAACGCGGCGTGCAAACCCTCTAGCGACGAGGCTTCCCAATGGCAGCATCTCTCAAGGTGATCGACGGCAATATGGCCAATCCCACGGACAAGCAGAAGGCGCTCGACGCCGCCCTCGCGCAGATCGACCGCGCCTTCGGCAAGGGGTCGGCCATGCGGCTGGGCTCGAAGGAGACGATGCAGGTCGAGGCGATCTCCACCGGCTCGCTGGGGCTCGACATCGCGCTCGGCGTCGGCGGGCTGCCGCGCGGCCGCGTGATCGAAGTCTATGGTCCGGAAAGCTCGGGCAAGACGACGCTGGCGCTGCACGTGATCGCCGAGGCGCAGAAGAATGGCGGCGTGGCTGCGTTCGTCGACGCCGAGCATGCGCTCGATCCGGTCTATGCCAAGAAGCTGGGCGTCAACATCGACGAACTGATCGTCTCGCAGCCCGATACTGGCGAGCAGGCGCTGGAGATCGTCGACACGCTGGTCCGCTCGAACGCGATCGACGTGCTGGTGGTCGATTCGGTCGCGGCCCTGGTGCCGCGCGCCGAAATCGAAGGCGAGATGGGTGACAGCCATGTCGGGCTTCAGGCGCGCCTGATGTCGCAGAGCCTGCGCAAGCTGACCGGTTCGATCAGCCGCTCGCGCTGCATGGTGATCTTCATCAACCAGCTGCGCATGAAGATCGGCGTGATGTACGGCAATCCGGAGACGACGACGGGTGGCAACGCGCTCAAGTTCTACGCCTCGGTCCGCCTCGACATCCGCCGCACCGGCCAGATCAAGGACCGCGACGAGATCATCGGCAACGCGACCCGCGTCAAGGTGGTGAAGAACAAGGTCGCGCCGCCGTTCAAGCAGGTCGAATTCGACATCATGTACGGCGAGGGCATCTCCAAGATCGGCGAGATCCTCGATCTCGGCGTGAAGGCCGGGCTGGTCGAGAAGGCAGGTGCGTGGTTCAGCTATGACAGCATCCGCATCGGCCAGGGGCGCGAGAATTCGAAGAATTTCCTGCGCGAGAATGCGGAGGTCTGCAACCGGCTGGAAGCCGCGATCCGCGGCCGCACCGAGCAGGTCGCCGAAGGGCTGATGGCCGGTCCGGAGCCCGACGACGATATCTGATCGGCGGACCTTGGATACGGCGAGGTCCGCCGGGACGTGCGAGGTCACGTTTGGTGCGGACCTCGCCAACCGCCTGGTCGTCGCTCGGACCTTGCTGCGATCGGCATGGCCCGCGGCGGTGGAGCGGGACATGATGCGCGCGGTGGGGCGGACCCTTATGTACGCGCCACGCTCCGGCGGGCCGGTGGTGCTGCGACTGGTCGTCGATCCGCCCAACCTCCTGCTTCATTTCGCCGAGGGAGCGGGATTGCCCGATCCCTCGGGGCTTCTGCGGGGCGAAGGTCGACGCGGTCGGTATGTCTGTTTCGGTGCGCTGACTGCCGCGGATTATGCCCCGCTCCTGGCACTGATCGCCGCTGCTACGGGAAGCAGCGACACCGCGCGAGAAATTGACTTGGGTCACAAACCTAGCGCAACTGCCTGATCCGCGGGTCGTTCACTCCTCGTACGCTTGCGAGGATGCCCCATGACAGATCAGAACGACCGTAACGCCTCCGCCGGTGGCGAGACGCATCAGGTGACCGATGCCAAGCATCCGGTGCTCACCACGAACCACGGGACGCCGATCAGCGACAACCAGAACCAGCTGAAGGCCGGCGCCCGCGGCCCGGTGCTGATCGAGGACGAAGTCTTCCGCGAGAAGATGAACCACTTCGATCACGAGCGCATTCCCGAACGGATCGTCCATGCCCGCGGCTCGGCCGCGCACGGCTATTTCGAGGTCACCGACAGCCTCGCTGACGTCACCATTGCCGATCTGTTCCAGAAGAAGGGCCAGCGCACCGAGGTGTTCGTCCGCTTCTCCACCGTCGCGGGCGGTGCCGGATCGGTCGACACGCCGCGCGACGTGCGCGGCTTCGCGGTGAAATTCTATACCCGCGAGGGCAATTGGGATCTCGTCGGCAACAACATTCCCGTCTTCTTCATCCAGGACGCGATCAAGTTCCCGGACCTTATCCACGCCGCCAAGATGGAGGCCGATCGCGGCTACCCGCAGGCGGCGACCGCGCACGACACCTTCTGGGATTTCATCAGCCTGATGCCCGAATCGACCCACATGATCATGTGGGCAATGTCGGACCGCACGCTGCCGCGCAGCTTCGCGACGATGGAGGGCTTCGGCGTCCACACCTTCCGGCTGATCGACGCCGAGGGCAAGAGCACCTTCGTCAAGTTCCACTGGAAACCCAAGGCGGGCCTCGCCTCGACGATCTGGGACGAGACGGTCAAGATCGCCGGCGCCGACCCCGATTTCCAGCGCCGCGACCTCTTCGAACGGATCGACCGCGGCGATTATCCGACCTGGGAGCTCGGCGTGCAGCTGTTCGACGAGGATTTCGCCAACGCGCAGCCCTATGACGTGCTCGACGCGACCAAGCTGATCCCGGAGGAAGTGCTGCCGGTGCGGATCGTCGGCCGGATGGTGCTCGATCGCTATCCCGACAATTTCTTCGCCGAGACCGAACAGGCGGCGTTCGTGCCGAGCCATGTCGTGCCCGGCATCGGCTTCAGCAACGATCCGCTGCTTCAGGGTCGGCTGTTCAGCTATACCGACACGCAGCTGTCGCGGCTCGGCTCGGTCAATTTCCACCAGTTGCCGATCAACGCCGCCAAGGGCCGTACCGAGGCGGCGGGCTGCCCGTTCCTGAACCAGCAGCGCGACGGCCATATGCAGATGGCGGTGCCGAAGGGCCGCGCCAATTACGAGCCGAACAGCCTCGCCAGGGCCGGCGAGGAGGGCGGCGCGCGCGAGGACCCGGAGAAGGGCTACAAGACCTTCCCCTCCGAGGAGCAGGGCGAGAAGCTCCGGATCCGGCCGGAAAGCTTCGCCGATCACTATAGCCAGGCGCGTCTGTTCTTCCGCTCGATGGACCCGGCCGAGCAGGCGCATATCGCCTCGGCGCTGGTGTTCGAGCTGTCGAAGGTCAGCCTCGACCATATTCGCATCCAGATGATGGCGAACCTGCGCAACGTCGACGAGACGCTGGCCCAGCGCGTCGCCGACGGGCTGGCGATGGACCTGCCGGACGCGTCCCCCACGGCCGCGCCCGTGCTCGACATGGAGCCATCGCCGGCGCTGCGGATCATCCGCGGCTCGCGCGAAATCCACACGCTGGAGGGCCGCACCGTCGGCATCCTGTTCGCCGACGGCACCGATGCCGGCGAACTCGCCGCGCTGAAGGGCGCGGTGAAGGCGGCCGGCGGCAACGTGCTGACGATCGCGCCGAAGGTGGGCAACGTGCCCTTGTCGGACGGATCGAAGGTCGCCGCCGATGCCCAGCTCTTTGGCCAGCCCTCGGTGACGGTGGATGCCTGCGCGGTGATCCTCTCGGATGAGGCCGCGGCCAAGCTCGTCAAGGAAGGCGCCGCGGTACAGTGGGTGATGGACGCGTTCGGGCACCTCAAGGCGATCGGCGCCAATGCCGCCGCGCAGCCGCTACTCGACAAGGCGGGCGTGGAGCCCGACGAGGGCGTCACCGACCTCGAGGGCTTCGTCGAAGCCGCAAAGCGCCGCTATTGGGACCGCGAGCCGAACGTGCGCACGCTCGCCTGAACGGCACCCGCCCAGCTTGCGCGGCGGTCCGCCGTCGCGCAAGCTGCAGGCCTGTGCAGACAGCGGCGAGACCGCCGCGCCGATCGGAGGGGCTCTTGACCATCATCGTCCATCATCTCGAAAATTCGCGCTCGCAGCGCGTGCTCTGGCTGCTCGAAGAACTCGGGCTTCCCTACGAGGTGAAGCGCTACGAGCGGAACAAGGCGACCATGCTCGCCCCGCCCGAGCTCCGCCAAGTCCACCCCCTCGGCAAGTCGCCGGTCATCGAGGACGGCGGGACCGTGGTCGCCGAAACCGGCGCGATCCTGCAATATCTGGTCGACAAGGCGGAGGGGAAGCTGGGCGCGCCCGCGAACCGGGAAGATGCGCTGCGCTACCGCCACTTCCTGCATTATGCCGAGGGCTCGCTGATGCCGCCGCTGCTGGTGATGCTGGTGCTGGCCCGCGTGCCGTTCTTCGGCAAGCTGGGCCTCAAGAAGTTCCGCCCGATGGCGGAGGTGCATTTCGACTATGTCGAGGCCGAGCTCGCCAGCCGGCCCTGGTTCGCCGGCGAACACTTCACCGCCGCGGACGTGATGATGAGCTTCCCGATCGAAGCCGCCGTCAAGCGCGCGGGGATCCTGGAAGGCCGCCCGCACATCGCCGCGTTCCTGGAGAAGATCCACGCCCGCCCGGCCTATCAGCGCGCGCTGAAGGCAGGCGGGCCCTATGCCTATGCGTGATGCCGCCGGGAGCGCTCAGCTCCCGGCATAATCCTCGAACTTGCTGGCATCGTGCGGCCCCCCAGCGGGGAGCGGCCGCACGTCCGGCTCTGCTTCGTCGGGCGCGTCGAGCTTGCCTTCCCAGCGCGCGACCACCGCCGCCGCCACGGCATTGCCGACGACGTTGGTCGCCGTGCGCCCCATGTCGAGGAAATGGTCGACCGCGAGGATCAGCAGCACCCCCGCCTCGGGGATGTTGAAGTGCGCGAGCGTGCCGGTGATCACCACCAGGCTGGCGCGCGGCACCCCGGCGATGCCCTTGCTGGTGACCATCAGGATCAGCAGCATCTGGATCATCGTCGCCCAGTCGAGATGGATGCCATAGGCCTGCGCGATGAAGATCGACGCGAACGTCATGTACATCATCGAGCCGTCGAGATTGAACGAATAGCCGAGCGGCAGCACGAAGCTGGCGATGCGCGGCGGCACCCCGAACCGATCGAGCGCGTCGAGCGTGCGCGGATAGGCGGCCTCGGACGAGGCGGTCGAGAAGCCGAGCAGGATCGGGTCGCGGAGATAGCGGAACAGCAGGCCGGTGCGCGGGCCGATCACCAGGAAGCAGGCGCCGAGCAATACCGTCCACAAAGCGGCGAGGCCGAGATAGAAGCTGCCCATGAAGAAGGCGAGGTCGCCGACCACGCCCAGCCCCTTGGTCGCCAGCGTCCGCGCGACGGCGCAGAACACCGCGACGGGTGCGAACAGCATCACATAGCCGGTGACGGTCAGCATCACCGAGACGAGCGCTTCCAGCCCGCGCAGCAGCGGCTTGGCCTTGTCGCCCACCGCCGCCATGCCGACGCCGAAGAACAGCGAGAAGATCACCAGCTGGAGGATGTCGTTGCTCGCCATCGCATCAATCGCGCTGGTCGGCACGATATGGGTGAAGAACTTGGCAGCATCGAAGGCCGTGCGGTCGACGCCGCTCGAGGCGTTGGCCGGCGGCAGCGGCAGGTGCAGCCCGGTGCCCGGATGGAGCAGGTTGACGAGCAGCAGGCCGAGGGTCAGGGACACCAGGCTGGCGCAGACGAACCACAGGAACGCCTTCAGACCGACGCGCCCGATCGCGCCGCCGCCGCCCATATGGGCGATGCCGACGACCAGCGTGGAGACGACCAGCGGCGCAATGATCATCTTGATCAGATGGAGGAACATCTGGGTGGGGATGTCGAGACCATAGGCGATCCGCTCCAGCGTCGCCTTGCCGTCGTCCGTGCCCCCATAGCCGAGGTTGAGGCCCCAGCCGATCAGTCCGCCCAGCAGCAGCGCCGCCAGGATGAACCAGGTTAGTCGTTTACCCACTTTTGCTCCCCGAAGAATCGTCGCGGGAGGGAAGGGGATTGTTGGCCCCGGGTCAAGCCCGGTGGATCAGCCGAGCCTGGCGGCTGTCCCCCGCCAGCGCGCCAAAGCCACCACGCGGTCGTCCCTGGCTGCGCTCGCATTGCCGAGCTTCGCATGGATCTGGCTGCGCGTCGCCAGCGCCACCGGATCCAGCGGGCGATGGCGCAGCGACGCCTCGATTTCGGCAAGCGCCTCTTTGGCCTTGCCCTGGGCCAGCAATGCCGCGGCGAGGTCGCGGCGCACCGGATACCACCAGAGCGGCGGATCGGTCCATTCGGCGAGCGGCTTGGCTTCCTCGATCGCGGCGGCGCGGGCAAAGGCCTTGGCGGCGCGATCCGGGCGGTTGTCGAGCATCGCGGCGCGGCCCTCCAGCACCAGACGCGCAAGCCGTATCGCCGCCGTGGCGCTGCCGCCCAGCGGATCGTGCTTGACCCTGCCGGGCAGTGCCCGTGCTTCCGCCGCCACTGCGGCACGATCGCCTGCAAGCGCATAGGCCTCGCCGCGCGCATAATGCCAGAAGGCCTGGGCGATGGTCGCGTCCTTCGGCGGCGCGGCGATTGCAAGCGCCTCGGCAAGCGGGGCGAAGCGCGCGACAGCGATATAGCCTTGGCTAAGCACCACCTGCTGGAACGAATCGAGCTTGCGCGCGCGACCGCCCATCGCCACCAGCGGCCGGGCGATCGCCAGCCCGCGTACCGCATGGCCTGCCATCAGCGCACCGCCGATGCCGAACTGCACGTTGTGGCCGTGATAGGCGAGCGTCCACACCCCGTCCGGTTCTGCCAGCTTCAGCCGGCGGGCATTGGCGAAGCCCAGTTCTACTGCCTTCAGGTTCGCGGCCGCCGCATCCTCGTACCGGCCGACCCAGTAATAGGTGTGCGAGGGCATGTGGACGAGATGGCTGGCGGCCGGCGCGATGCTGGCCAATCGGTTGGCATAGGGCTCGGCACGCGCGGGGAAGCCGGCGATCTCCGTCGCGTGGATGTAGAAATGGATCGCGGGTGCATAGTCGGGATTGCGCCGGAGCACCGTCTCCAGCAGCGCCACGGGGCGCGCCATCTGGTCTGGCCTGGCGTCCGACGCGATCAGCAGCGCATCCGAGGCGACCACCGCGATCACATCATCGTCGGCGTAGCGGCGGGCGAGCGCGTCCATCGCATCGGCGAAGGCCTTGTTCCCCTGCTTGGCGTCTCCGGCATAGCGCAGCTTCATCGCCGCAATCAGCCGGCGTTCCTTTTCCGGGCCATCGGCGGCGAGGCGCTCGGCGTTGGCGGTCACTTCGGCCAGTCGCTTCCGTTCGGCCTCGTCGATCGGATAGTTGATGGTGGGGCCCGCCGCATAGGCCTCGCCCCAGCTGCACATCGCGCAATGGGGATCCAGCCGCCGCGATTCCTGCATCGCCGCGATCGCCGGCTTGTGGGCGAAGGCGTGGGCAAGCTGCATGCCGTTGTTGAAAAAGGCCTGCGCCTCCGCATTGCCGGTGCGGATCTGGAAACCGCCCTGGCCATAGCCGCTGAGGATCGCCGGCCGATCGCCGGTTTCCGCCGCATCGCCGCACCAGTGCGGGCTGAAGGGAAGACGCGCTGCACCCCCCGGCGGCGGCAGCGCGGCGCCGAGCAATAGCAATGCAGGTGCGATGGCAAGAACGCGCATGATGTAGGCCCCCGTAGCGGCGGACGCGAAACCCTTGCCGTCTGCCCCTGCTTCATCCTACCCGATCGGCTGTGAGGACGAAAGGCGAGGGGCGCAGGATGACGGCTTTGGGAATGACGCGGCGTAACCTGCTGGGGACGATGGCAGCGCTGCCGCTGCTGAGCGCTCCGGCCATCGTCCGCGCGGCGGAGCCCGACCTTGCACAGTTGCAGGACATGACTGGCGCTGCCCGCCCGATCGGCCAGGAGGAGCGTCGCGCGCGGCTGGCCAGGGCACAGGCGCTGATGCAGGCGCACGGTATCGGCGCGGTACTGATCGAGCCGGGGGCGAGCCTTGTCTACTTCACCGGCATCCGCTGGGGTCGCAGCGAGCGGCTGACCGCGGCGATCCTGCCGGCGGAGGGCGAGCAGTGCATCGTCACGCCGTTCTTCGAGGAGCCGCGCACCCGTGAGACGCTGGCGATCCCCGCCGAGGTGCGGGTGTGGCAGGAGGACGAGGATCCGCTGAAGCTGGTCGCCGGCTTCCTCAAGGATCGCAAGCTGGCGGCGTTGCCGGTCGGGATCGAGGAGACGGTGCGCTTCTTCGCGGTTGACGGGCTGCAGAAGAACGGGCTGCGGGTAACTTCGGCCAACAGGATCGTGCGCGGTTGCCGGATGATCAAGAGCCCAGCCGAGCTCGCGCTGATGCAGCTCGCAACCGATATCACCATTGCCGCCTATCGCTTTGTTTATGAACGCGTAGGAAAGGGCATGCGCCAGCGCGACGTCTCGGCGCTGATGGATGCGGCGACGCGCAAGCTGGGCGGCGATCCCGAATTCAGCATGGTGCTGGTGGGCGAGGGCGCGGCCTATCCGCACGGGACTAAGACGCCCTCGCCGGTGAGCGACGGCGCGATCGTGCTGATGGACTGCGGCTGCAACGTGATGGGCTACCAGTCCGACGTATCGCGCACCTTCGTCCATGGCAGCGCGACCGCGCGGCAGCGCAAGGTGTGGGACGCGGTGGCGAAGGGCCAGCAGGTCGCGTTCGCCGCCGCGAAGCTCGGCGCGCCGGCCGGCAGCGTCGACGATGCGGTGCGCGGCTATTACGCGTCGCTCGGCTACGGTCCGGACTACAAGCTGCCGGGCCTGTCGCACCGCACCGGCCACGGCATCGGCCTGGACGGGCACGAGCCGGTCAACCTGGTCCGCGGCGAGAAGACGCCGCTCGCGCCCGGCATGTGCTTCTCGAACGAGCCCGGCATCTACATCCCCGGCAGCTTCGGCGTGCGGCTGGAGGATTGCTTCCACATGACTGGAGCGGGGCCCAAATGGTTCTCGACCCCGCCGGTATCGATCGACCAGCCGATGGGGTGATGGCGAATGCGGAACGATCACGCGGATCGACGTGTTTCGCTTGAGCGAACGCCCGCACGCCCCTAAGTCGGCGTCATGACGTCGACCAATGATATCCGCCGCTCGTTTCTCGACTATTTCGAGGGCCAGGGCCACGCCCGCGTCCCCAGCGCGCCGCTGGTGCCGCACAACGATCCCACGCTGATGTTCGTGAATGCGGGCATGGTGCCGTTCAAGAACGTGTTCACCGGCCTGGAATCGCGCGCCTACAGCACCGCGACGAGCAGCCAGAAGTGCGTGCGCGCGGGCGGCAAGCATAACGATCTCGACAATGTCGGCTATACCGCCCGGCACCACACCTTCTTCGAGATGCTCGGCAATTTCTCGTTCGGCGACTATTTCAAGGAGCAGGCGATCACCCACGCCTGGACGCTCCTCACCAGGGTATGGGGCATTCCGGCCGAGAAGCTGACCGTGACGGTGTACCACACCGACGACCAGGCGTTCGACCTTTGGAAGAAGATCGCGGGCCTGCCCGATCACAAGATCATCCGCATCCCGACCAAGGACAATTTCTGGGCGATGGGCGCGGACGGTCCCTGCGGCCCCTGCTCGGAAATCTTCTACGATCACGGCGAGCACATCTATGGCGGCCCCCCGGGCTCGCCCGAGGAGGATGGCGACCGCTTCGTCGAGATCTGGAATCTCGTCTTCATGCAGTTCGTGCAGGAAAACGACCAGATCGTCGGCGATCTGCCGCGGCCGAGCATCGATACCGGCATGGGGCTGGAGCGCATCGCCGCCGTGCTCCAGGGCGTCCATAACAACTACGATATCGACACGTTCAAGGCCTTGATCGACCAGTCGGCGGCGCTGACCGGCACCACGGCCAGCGGCGACCAGGTCGCCAGCCACCGCGTGATCGCCGATCACCTGCGCTCGTCGGGCTTCCTCGTCGCGGACGGCGTGCTGCCGGCGAACGAGGGCCGCGGCTATGTGCTCCGCCGCATCATGCGCCGCGCGATGCGCCATGCGCATCTGCTGGGCGCCAAGGATCCGCTGATGCACCGGCTGGTGCCGTCGCTGGTCGCCGAGATGGGCGCCGCGTACCCGGAACTCGTCCGCGCGCAGCCGCTGATCGAGGCGACGCTGCTCCAGGAGGAAACCCGCTTCCGCCAGACGCTGGCCAACGGCCTGCGCCTGCTCGACGAGGCGACGGTGGGGCTGAAGGCCGGCGACACGCTGCCGGGCGCCACTGCGTTCAAGCTCTACGACACCTTCGGCTTCCCCTATGACCTGACCGAGGACGCGCTCCGCGCCAACGAGATCGGCATCGATCGCGCCGGCTTCGACGCGGCGATGGCCGAGCAGAAGCGCGCCGCCCGCGCCGCCTGGAAGGGCTCGGGCGAGAAGGCGTCGGAAGAGCTGTGGTATGATCTCGCCGACGAGCTCGGCAGCACCGAATTCACCGGCTATGTCAGCACCGAGGGCGAAGGCCAGGTGGTGGCGCTGGTCAAGGACGGCGCGCGGGTGGAGAAGGCGGTCGCCGGCGACACGGTGACCATCCTCACCAACCAGACGCCGTTCTACGGCGAGAGCGGCGGTCAGATGGGCGACGTCGGCGTGATCTCCAGCGACAAGCTGCGGGCGCTGGTCGACGATACGTCCAAGCCGCTCGGCCGGTTGCACGCGCATCACGCCAAGATCGAGAGCGGCGAAGTCGCGGTCGGCGACGCCGTCCACCTTTCGGTCGATGTCGAGCATCGCGACCAGGTCCGCGCCAACCACTCCGCGACCCACCTGCTGCACGCGGCGCTGCGCAAGCGGCTGGGCGGGCATGTCAGCCAGAAGGGCAGCCTGGTCGCGCCCGAGCGGCTGCGCTTCGACTTCTCGCACCCCTCGGCGCTGACGCCCGAGCAGATCGCACGGGTCGAGGCGGACGTGAACGCGCAGATCCGCCACAACGGCACGGTCGAGACGCGGCTGATGACCCCCGATGACGCGATCGCCGCCGGCGCGATGGCGCTGTTCGGCGAGAAATACGGTGACGAAGTCCGCGTGCTCTCGATGGGGTTGGGCGAGGACGCGTCCTACTCGGTCGAGCTGTGCGGCGGCACCCATGTCAACGCGACCGGGGATATCGCGATCTTCAAGATCGTCTCCGAAAGCGCGGTCTCCTCGGGCGTCCGCCGGATCGAGGCGCTGACCGGCGAGGGTGCGCGGCTGTGGCTCAATGCCCGCGACGAGCGCCTGCGCGAGGCGGCGGCCGCGCTCAAGACCGCGCCGGACGACGTGCCCGCGCGCGTCGCGGCGCTGGTGGAGGAACGTCGCAAGCTTGAGCGTGAGCTGGCCGAGGCCAAGAAGGCGCTGGCGCTCGGCGGCGGGGCAGGGGCTGCCCCGGCGGGTCCGGAGCAGGTCAACGGCATCGCCTTCGTCGGCCAGGTGCTCGACGGGCTCGAGGCGAAGGCCCTGCGCGGCGCGGTCGACGAGGCCAAGGCGCGGATCGGCAGCGGCGTGGTTGCCCTGGTCGCGGTGAACGAAGGCCGCGCATCGGTCGCGGTCGGCGTGAGCGAGGGACTCGGCGTCAGCGCGGTGGATCTGGTGAAGGTCGCGGTGGCCGTGCTCGGTGGCCAGGGCGGCGGCGGCCGCCCGGACATGGCGCAGGGCGGCGGTCCGGACGGAACCAAGGGTGCCGAGGCACTCGCGGCCGTGAAGGCGGCGCTGGCGGAAGCGCCCGTCGCCGCCTGATCCAGCGGGTCAGCGCCCGGGGGCGTAGCCGTCCTCGGGCAGCACCCAGATGGCCGACTGGCTCATCTCCGGGCGGAGCAGGCCGTCGATCGTCACGTTGACCGTCAGCTCGCCTGCGCCCGAATCACGGTAGCAGCGCTCATGGCCGGCAAGCGGCTGGAGCGCCTCTAGCAGCTTGGCGCGCGTGTTGGTCTCCAGCGCAGGGCTCAAGGCAGTGCCGTTGCTGGTCAGCTTGCCGGCATTGAAGTCCGCGGGGCGGATACGACTGCACACCGCACCGTCGCGCACTTGCCCGAACGTCGCATATTCCAGCACGATCAACGGCTCGCGGTTGACGATGCCGGTCACCTGCGCGTCGAAAGCGCCATCACCGCGCAAGGTATAGTGAACAATGGTGCCACACGTCCGGGCAGCACGATCGGGATCGATGCAGCGGATCCGTCCCGCCTTGGCCGGTGCCAGCGGATCGGGGGCGGCGTCGGCCTGGACGGGGGCGAGAAGGGCAAGGGCGAGGGTAAGCAGCATCAGGATAGGGCCTCGGTTGATTCGGGGCTCGCGTTCAGGCGGGAGCGGGTGAGGCGCGGTTCGCGCTGCAGCCCGGCGGCTTCCTTGATCGAGCGACGCATCTCGTCGCGCTTTTCGTGGATGGATGCAATCACCGGACCGACGCCGAGGCCGAGATCGACCAGCAGCGCCTCGGACAGTTGCAGCGAGCTTTCCAGCGTCTCGGGTACCGCGTCGGTCGCGCCAGCGCGATAGAGCTCGGCGGCATGGCCGGCGTCGCGGGCGCGGGCGATGATCGGCAGGCCGGGCACCCAGCCGCGCACCCGCTTGGTCAGCCGCACGGTGAGCACCGGATCGTCCATCGTCAGCACCAGCGCGCGGGCGCGGCCGAGCTGGAGCTGGTCGACCAACTCGCTGCGGGTGACGTCACCGAACAACACGTGGAAGCCGGCGCGGCGCGCGCGCACCACGGTATCGATATCGGCATCGACCGCGACATAGGGCTTGTCGTGCCGCCGCAGCATCTCGGCGACGGTGCGGCCGACGCGGCCGAAGCCGATCACCACCGTGCCGCCCTCCACCTGCGCGAGATCCTCGTCGGCGATCTGCGCACCGTTCTTGCCTTCGATCTTGCGCGCGGCCCCGCGACCGGCCTTGGCCAGCAGCGGCGTGGCGGTGAGGCCGATCGCGGTGACCGCACTCCAGAAGGCCGCCGTACCCGGCGCGATCAGCCCCGCGGCGCCGGCGACGCCGAGCACGATCAGCGTGGTTTCGGAAGGACTTGCCATCAGCACGCCGGTTTCCGCCGCAGTGCCCATGCGGGCACCGGACCAGCGCAGCAGCACGGTCGTCACCGCGACCTTCACGATCATGACCATCAGGCTGGCACCGAGCAACGCCGCCCAGTTCGCGGCGACGAAGCCGAGGTCGAGCTGCATGCCGACGGTGAGCAGGAACACGCCGAGTGCCAGCCCCTTGAACGGCGCGGTGATGGCTTCGACCTCGCCGTGATATTCGGTCTCGGCGATCAGCAGGCCCGCGATCAGCGCGCCGACGATCGGCGAGAGGCCGGCGGCGGTAGTGGCGAGGCTGGCGACGATCACGACGAGCAGGCTGGCGGCGAGGAACAGCTCGGGGCTCTTGGTGCGTGCAGCCTGCGCGAACATGCGCGGCAATACGATGCGGCCCCCGAGGAACAGCGCAGCCACGGTGGCCGCACCGATGCCGAGCGTCATGAGCAATTTGGTGACGCCGGTGCCATCCGGATTGGGTGCCATCGCGCCGAGGCCGAAGATGATCGGCACCAGCGCGAGATCTTCGAACAGCAGCATCGCGAAGGCGGCGCGGCCGACCGGGCTGGTGGTGCCCGCGATCGGGATCACCAGCGCCGTCGAAGAGAGGGCGAGCGCCAGGCCGAGCCCGATCGCGCCGCCGGTGCTGAGCCCGGTGAGATACAGGAGCGCCGCGAGGATCAGCCCCGAGCCGAACAATTCGGCGGCGCCCGTGCCGAACACCAGCGCGCGCATCGCCCAGAGCCGCTTGAACGAAAGCTCGAGCCCGATGGAGAACAGCAGCAGGATGATGCCGAACTCGGCGAACGGCTCGATCGAATGCGCGTCGGAAATGGTGAGGTAGTAGAGCCAGGGCGCTTGGCCCACGAGGCTGCCGAGGCCGAAGGGCCCGACCACCAGGCCGGCAAGGATGAACCCGATCACCGGGCTGATGCGAAAGCGCGCAAAGGCGGGGATGACGAGGCCCGCCGCGCCCAGGATCACCAGCGTATCGCTGAAGCCGTGATTCGACAGGCTCAGCATGCGGTTTCCTGACGGTGGGCGAGATGCGGGCAGAGAGGCTGGAAGGAAAAGAAGGGCCGATGGCCGGTGGCGGGTTTAGCTCGCTCGGTCATGTCCCCTAGAGACGATGCGAGGCCCGGCTTTGCAAGTAGAAAAGCCCGCCAGAGGCGGGCTTTTCCGTAGCTTTCCTGAGGGGAGGGCGGCTTACTGCCAGCTGCCCATCGCGGTTTCGAGGTTGACGCGGATCGCCTCGAAGAACTGCTCGGTGGTCATCCAGGCCTGGTCCGGCCCGATCAGCAGCGCCAGATCCTTGGTCATCTTGCCGCTCTCGACGGTCTCGACGCAGACGCGCTCCAGCGTCTCGGCGAAGCGGGTCACCTCGGGGGTGCCGTCGAACTTGCCGCGATACTTCAGGCCGCCGGTCCAGGCGAAGATCGACGCGATCGGGTTGGTCGAGGTCGCCTTGCCCTGCTGGTGCTGGCGATAGTGGCGGGTGACGGTGCCGTGCGCCGCTTCCGCCTCGATCGTCTTGCCGTCCGGGGTCATCAGCACGGAGGTCATCAGGCCCAGCGAGCCGAAGCCCTGCGCCACCTGGTCCGACTGGACGTCGCCGTCATAGTTCTTGCAGGCCCAGACGAACTCGCCGTGCCACTTGAGCGCCGAGGCGACCATGTCGTCGATCAGGCGGTGCTCGTAGACGATGCCGGCGTTCTTGTAATGGTCCTTGAACTCGGTCTCGAACACCTCGGCGAAGATGTCCTTGAAGCGGCCGTCATAGGCCTTGAGGATCGTGTTCTTGGTCGACAGGTACAGCGGCCAGTTGCGGCCGAGCGCATAGTTCATCGAGGCGCGTGCGAAGTCGCGGATCGACTCGTCGAGATTGTACATGCCCATCGCGACGCCCGAGGCCGGGAAGTCGAACACCTCGTGCTCGATCGTGTCGCCGTTCTCGCCTTCCCACTTCATGGTCAGCTTGCCCTTGCCGGGCACCTTGAAATCGGTCGCCTTGTACTGGTCACCGAAGGCGTGGCGGCCGACAACGATCGGCTTGGTCCAGCCCGGGATCAGGCGCGGCACGTTCGAGATCACGATCGGCTCGCGGAAGATCACGCCGCCCAGGATGTTGCGGATCGTGCCGTTGGGCGACTTCCACATCTTCTTGAGGCTGAATTCCTCGACGCGCTGCTCGTCCGGAGTGATCGTGGCGCACTTCACGCCGACGCCGTACTGCTTGATCGCATTGGCCGAATCGATCGTGATCTGGTCGTTGGTCTCGTCGCGCTTCTGCACCGAGAGATCGTAATACTTCAGATCGATGTCGAGGTACGGAAGGATCAGGCGCTCGCGGATCCATTCCCAGATGATCCGCGTCATTTCGTCGCCGTCGATCTCCACGACGGGCGTTGCTACCTTGATCTTCGCCATAAGCTCGCTTTCCTGAGACAGGTTGGTTCCCGGCAGCGTCTAGGGGCAAGGGCAGGGGGGATCAAGCGGTTGCGAAGGGCAAAGTCTGCACCCAGCAACGCCGGCGTGCGCGCAATGGGCGTCGCTGTGGAAAGGTCCGTCGATGTCGCTAAAGCACCCGCGCTGCGGCTCTGTGAGCCGGCAAGCCGTGGTGACCCCTACGGATGCCGAGGAACGTATCTATATATCTGTAGAAAAAGTATAATATTCTTATGGAGGTGCTTGATACCATCAAAAGTACCATCATCTTTCAAACCATGTTTTTCCATCCGATGGGCAGGGAGGGAGCCCAAAGGTTGGGCGGGACACAGGCCTGCACGCTTGACCTACTTGCCCCGGCTGCCCAGGTCGGCCCCTATCGCAGGCTACTCCGAGGGCAGAAGGTCTACCATCTTGGGCGCAGTGCGCATCCTGCGATGGCCAGCAGCAGGATGCCGACGAGATGCCAAGCGGAGGTTTGGTGTGAATCGGTGGCGGATAGTGTGCGCATCGAATTTGCGGTCGTCAGCTCATAACCGGAGATCCGGTTTCCGGCGGAACGGCGCTCCATGGCAGTCATGCCTCGGCCCGGTCCCCTGCCTGGCGAGCCGTTCCGCAGGCTCCGCGCGTTTGAGGTTTGGGAACCCTTTGATCCCCGTTGCAGCACCGCTGGACGGTCCAGGCGTTCCAGTTCCTCGCGGGTCGGGGCGTCCGCGTGCCAGTCGCCGCGATCGATTGCGTCCAGCATCGTCCGGATCAGGGCGATTCGCGCCGCCGGATTGTTGCGCGCGAAGAACCGGTCCATGCCCAGCTTGAAGCGATCCCGCAGATAGACATCGCGTACCGCCTCCCAGTCCCGGTCGGTTACGAGTTCCGGCCGCGTCTGTTCCCACAGCGACAGCGATTCCCCCAGATCGGCCATGTAGCGCGCGCCGTTATAACCGCTGGCCTGCATCCCCCGGATCCATTCCGGGTTGAGGTAGCGGCTGTCGCGTTCACGCGCATAGAAGCGATCGAGCGTCTCAATGCGGGGATGGCCGGGGTCCTGCTCATTGGCGATATAGGCATCGACGGAGCGTCCGCTTTCCGCGCGGACCGCCATCGACAGGCCGCCAAGATAGGCGGCCGGCATCGTTGTATCGAGCAGGCCATAGGCGATGGACGAGCGGCTGAACACGGTGGCGTCCACCCGTTTGAGGTTGGCGACGAAGGCATCGCCATCGGGCTCGCCTTCGCCATCGTCGCCATAGGCATGGCTGAGGCGGTCACGATATAGCTGGTTCAGCCGAGCCTTGCTCCAGCCCTCGCGATTGGCGAATTGGGTGGAGGGGGAATAGGCGCCGGGCGCCGTCGAGAAGATCCGGCGCAGTGCTCGCTTTTCGGCTTCCGCCGCGCCCACGCCCTGGGCTTTCAGTGCAGCGGCCCGCGCCATGGTTTCGGCGCGGACGGGATTGTCGGGCTCGTCGGCTGCGGACGCCAGCGCCACGGCCTTGGCGATCAGCGCCAGCTTCTCGCCGAAATGGTCGCGATAGGTGCCCGATGTGGTGACGAGAACATCCACGCGCGGGCGGCCGAGCGTCGCCCGGTCGATCAGCGCCACGTCCACCACCGTGCCGCGTGCGTCGCGGATCGGTGCCGTCCCCAGCAGGTGCAGGATCTGCGCTTCGTTGGTGCCGCCATTCTGGGCGGTCTCGTTCGACCACAGGACGAACGCCACCTTGCGCGGCGGCTGCCCGTGTTTTGCGCGATAGTCGGCCAGCATGGCGTCGGCGAGGCGCTGGCCATTCGTCCAGGCCTGGGGCGTCGGCACGCCGCGAATGTCGAGCGTATAGGGATTGCGGCCGGCGGGCAGGGCATCGGGATTGCGGATTGCGTCGCGCATCGGGCCGGGCGGGACGTAGCGGCCGACCAGCGCGCCCATGATCGCGTCGATCTCGCGCGGTGCTGCGGCGATGCGGGCGCCGAAATCGACCACCCGCGCGCGGATCGCCGCTTCCAGCGGCGCCTGCTCGCCGCGCAGGATGCGTTCGATCACGTCTATATCGAGTAACGGGCCATCGATCGCGATCATCGCCCGCACCATCTTTACCCGCACGTCGCTCGGCGGAGCCTGACCCAGGATGTGCCCGCCCAGCGGAATGGGGGCAGCCTCGGTCTCCGGTAGATAGGCGGCAAGCGCTGACCGCAGCGCGGCGAACGGTGCGCGCATCGGATCGAGGCCCAGCGCACCGGCGAGGCCTGCCCGTGTCGCCGCCGTTCGGATCGCGGCTTCGTCCGGAGCCGGGACATGCAGCAGCGCGCGCAGCGCCGCGAGATCGGGGGAAAGTCCGGCGCGGACGAATTCGGGCATGAAGCCGATCGTCACCGCTTCGGTGCGCCGCTTGTTGCCGATGCCGCCATTGGCCTGGAGCGGCTGGGGCTGGATATGCGGCACGTCGCCGATCAGCAGTCCGACCGCGTCCTCCGCCGCCGGCCCTTCCTGCTTGCCCGGCATCAGCGACAATTGCGTGAACATCGGCACGAAGGCGTCGGCGCGCTCGATCGCCTGCATCCAGAAATAGAAAGCGAGATACTGGTGGTGCGGGGGCAGGGCGCCGATCTGCGCCAGCGCCTTGCCGCCGGTCTGCGGTCCCCACAGCGGATGCGCCGCCAGCACGATCTTGCCGAAGCGCAGCGCCGGGATCACCAGCTTTCCGTGGACCGCCATCACCGCACCCGGCGGCGGCCCCCAGACGCGCTCGACATCGGCGCGGAGCGGCGCAGGCAGGCGCGCATACCAGGAGAGATAGGCGGGCAGCGGCACGGTGATGGCCCCGTCCGCGATGCGCTGACGCAAAGTGGCAGGATCGCCCGGCGCGACATTGGTTGCCGTCTGGGCGAGGCGGCGGGCGAGCGTCGCGCGGTCGGGCAGCGGGGCGGTGCCGGTGTCATAGCCTTCCTCCCGCAGCCGTTCGAGCAGTGCGACCATGCTGCCCTGCGCGTCCAGATAGGAATCAGGATCGCTCCCGACATCCGCCGTACCTGGCGCTTCGTTATGGTAGCTTATGACGATCCGCTTGTCCGCATTGGGCAGGCGGTGGAGTCGGGCCCAGCGGAGCGCGCGGGCAACCCGCCAGCGGATCTGGCCGGGGATGGGGCGATAGCTTGCGGTGCCGTCGGCCGTCGTAGCGCGTGCTGCCACCACCATCGGCTCGACGATGCCGTCGCGCTCGCTCATCGCGAGTTCGCCGGTGGTTTCGGGCGCGAAGCCCCCCAGGCTTTTGGTCCAGGCATCGGCATCGCGGCGATAATCGGTCGCGCACATCAGCGGCGGCACGCCCAGGCGCTGCGCCTCGGCAACGCCCGCTTCGGCGGAGGCATAGTCGAACCGGGTCGCGCACAGGATCAGCGCGTCGAGGGAGGCATCGCCGAGCAGCGAAGACGCCCGGTCGCCGCCGCCCTCGCGCCACACCGGCACCGGCATCCCGCCCTGTCGCTCCACTTCATGGATGAGCGCTGCGACCAGCGATGCGTTGTCGGCCAGCACCAGGCTGCGGTAGAACAGGATGCCGATCCGGGGGCGGATCGCCGCGTCCGGTAGGCGCGCCGTTTCCCATGCCAGATAGGAGGAGGGGGTGGCGAAGGGGGCTGGTGCATCGGGGTGCCACAATGCCAGCGGGGGGAATTCCACCGGGGGCGGCACCGCGACCGGATGGGCGAGCAGGTGGTTCGCCGCATAGGCCAGAAGCCCGGCATAATTGCCCTCCGTCGCATTGCTCCAATAGCGGGCAATGTCGGGATGGGCCTTGGGATCGATATTGCCGGCGATCGGTGTGCCGGGGCCGACCACCAGCACTTTCGTCCGCGCCTTGGCGGCCTCGATCTGGGCGGTGAAGTTGAGCAGGCGCGGCCCGGCAGCATCGAGCAGGATCAGGTCATAGCTGCCGAGATCGACCCCCTGGATCGACGGCAGCAGCCCGCCGCCCAGCCCGAAGAAATCCACCTGCACCTCGCCGCGCAGTCGCGCCGCAGCGGCCTTGGCGATGGTGGGCATCTCGGCGATATGGATGGAAACGAAGGCGATGCGTGGCTTGGGCGCCTGTGCCCATGCCGTGCCGTTGAAGCCGGCGATGGCCAGGGTGAGAACCAGGAGCAGCCGTACCGGCCGGGGCCACGGGCTCACTTCGCGGCCCCGTGGCCGCTATCCCCTTCCGGCACGTAGACGATCTTGCCGCCGGGCAGCCGATAGGCGACACCCAGCCGGTCGCCATTGCCGCTCAGCCGACGATCGCTGACCTTCTGCACCTGGATCTGCTTGCCCTGCTTCTGGACGATTTCCATGTGGCCCTGCGCGTCGGTGCGGGTCATCGTCCAGTTCGCCGCCGGATCGAGGAACGACGTACCGCCGGCGAGCGAAAACAGCGCCACCACCATTGCGACGATGAAGGCGAGGCTGATGTCGAACAGGTTGGCGACACCCGACAGGGGATCTTCCTGCCAGCTTGCCGCCTCCTGCCGGCGTGCGAAGCGCAAGGGTCGGCGGGACGGCCTCATGCTTCCTCCGCGCGGAGGACCCGTTCGGCGTGGAAGCGGACGGCGTCGAGATCGGCGCGTGCCCAGCCTTCCCGCACCATCGCCAGCAGATAGGCGACGACGCCCACCGCCAGGCCGACGACGGTGCTGGAAAAGGCGATGACCATGTTGGCGGCGAGCAGCTGGAGGTCGCCGCGGGCAAGGCCGGACAAGGCCGTCGCCATCGGGATCAACGTGCCCATCAGGCCCAGCGACGGACCGATGCGGATGACGAAGCGGATGGCGTTTAAGGCACGGGCCGAGTCCCCCTCGGCCCGTGCGACGATTTCTTCGATCGTCAGTTCATCCGCATCCGGGTCGCCGGTCAGCGCCTGGTCGATCGCCGCCCTATAGCGGTCGCGCGCCGGGCGGCGTCCGCGCAGGCGATCGATCAGGCTGCGCAGGAACAGGCCGGTTGCGATCGCGGTCCATCCGCTGATGCCGATTAGGCCGAACACCACCGGCTGAAACAGCAGCTCGGCGATCGCGCCCAGCGCTTCCTTCGCCCACATCGTCAAAGCGTCCGGACGTAGCGGAAATACACCGTGCGCCCCGGCATCCAGTAATCCGCCTTCTCGTAATATTTGACGTCGAAGGCATTGGCCACTTCCAGGCGGAAGCCGTTCTTCGGCGTCGCCTGCCAGCGCGTGCTGAAGTCCGCCGTGGTGAAATGGGGCAGGGTGAACCGGCCGCCCAGCCCGTTGGTGAAGATCCGCCCCTGGCTGTTGTCGCTATCCACCCGGTCGCCATTGAAGCGCACCGTTGCGGTAGCGGACAGCGCGCGTCCGTCGGACAGAGTGAGCGAGCCGGTTGCCTTCCACTCGGCGACGTTCGCGATCGCGGTGCTTACTCCGGCGTTGATGTCCTCGGCGTGCAGCATGTGCGTCACGCTGCTGTCCAGCATCACGCGGTGCGGCGCGAGGCCCAGCACGGTGCCTGCATCCAGGCCGATCTGGCCCTCGATTCCTTCCATCCGCGATCGATCGGCGTTGAAGTAGCTGGTTTCGCGCAGCGTTGCGGTCTCCGACACGACCTTCGTCGTGATCCGGTTGCGTGTGCGAGCATGGAAATAGGTGATGTCCGCGAAGACCGGCCCGCTCGCATACCGGATGCCGGCGTCCCAGGTGGTGTTGCGTTCGGGCTGAAGTCCGCTCGCGCCGCGAGTCACGCGCCGCTGCTTGCCGGCAAACTCCTCGCTCTCGCCGGCCAGCTGAATGGCTTGGGGCGGCACGAACGCCGTGCCGATCGTACCGTGCAGCCGCAGTGCCGGCGTGAGGACGAAGACCGCGCCGCCGCGCGGGTTGAACACGTCGAATGTCGCGGTGCCCGGCGTGAAGTTGGTCTTGAACGGCGTCGGGTAGGTCTTGACCGTAATTCGGTCATACCGCCCGCCTCCCGTCAGCAGCACCCGGCCGTCCAGCAGCGTCAGCCCGGCTTCGGCAAAGGCGGCCTTGGTATCCCGGCTCTCGTTCGGCGAAGAGGGCGCCTTGCCGGTTCCGCTCGCCGCGAAGGAGGTGCGGGTGGCTTCGATGCGCTGCCATTCGCCGCCATAGGTTAGCCGCACCGCCGGGTCGATCTGCCAGCTATCCTGCACCTGGCCACCACGATAGGTGGTAAGAGTGGTGCTCGACACATAGCGGGCCGCCGCAAGCGGAACGGTGTAATAGTCGTAGTTCTCCCGCGAGGCATAGCCGGTGAGCAGGATGTCGTGGTCTGCGGGGGTCAGCTTCAGGCGCAGGTCGCCGGTCACGCGATCGGTCTGGTTCGCCGACGGCGTCTTGGGAGTATACGACTGCGGGCCGGGCGAGTCATTGTCGAGGCTGGCGAAATCGACGCTCGCATCGATCCGGACGATCGAAGACAGGGTGCTGCCGACGCGAAAGCGCCCGGAGCCGCGGCTGGCCGTGCTATTGGCCTGTTCGGCGCCGCCGCCGATGCGGAAGTTGCTGCCCTGGTTTACATAGCCGAGGTCGAGGTCGAAATCGACGCCGTGGGCCAGGTCGCCGCCGAGGGTCACGCCGGATCGGATGGTAGAAAAGGAGCCGCCGCCCACGGTGAACTGTCCGTGCAGCGGTCCAGACGAACGCTGGGTGATGATGCTTACGACGCCGCCGACCGCCGATGCGCCGTACAGCGCCGAGGCGGGGCCTTTCAGCACTTCCACGCGGGCGATGCTTTCGGGCGAAATGGTGGTGAAGCTGGTCGACCCCGACGGGCGGCCATCGACCAGCACCAGCACCTGCGGATTGATCGTGAACTCGAAGTTTGGCCGCAGCCCGCGCAGGCCGATGCCGCCAAGGCCGTTGGGATATTGGATCACGTCGACGCTGGCGGTCTTCTTGATCTGATCGAGGAAGCTGAGGCCGACCGTGTTGGCCAGCCTGTCGGCAGTGACCACCTCCACCGAGGAAGCCACATCCGCGCGGCGTTCGGCCGTGCGGCTGGCCGTAACCACCAGGTCGGCCCCGGCATTCGGAACTTCAGTCGTCTGTGCGTCAGCAGCGAAAGGCAACAGCAAAATTGCCCCGGCGGCGAGCCGGGAGCTCAGCAAATTCGAGATCAAAGCGTTCCCCCGATTATATGTGATTCGGGTTTTGAGATACGTTATAACATAACAATATGCAACTATTGGGGGGCGCTTCCATGACCGACTCAAACCTCGACAGCCGCCGGGATCTCCACCGGTGTGCAATGGCTTGCCTCTGCGACTATCCGGCAGTATTTGCGAATCGCTCGCAGGAGTCGCGGGCGCTTACCTCCCAGGCAGCCAACCAGGGGCATCAATAGCGACACATGGTGGTAAGGCTTGTCCCAGCAGTCCGAGACCCTGCAACTCTTTCTGTCCCACCGGTCCGAACTTCTGCGGCAGGCGAATCGTGTCACGCGCGATCGCGCGCAGGCCGAGGATGTGCTTCAGGAAGCATGGCTGCGATTTCGTACCGCTCTTGCCGAGCGCCAGATGGACGAACCGCTCGGCTATCTCTCGCGGATCGTGCGCAACCTAGCGCTCGACAGCGCACGCCGCAGCGGTCTGGAGAGTCGGCTTTTCCAAACTGAAGGCGACGCGGACCCGCTGCAGGTGCCGAGCGAAACGCCATCGCAGGAAGCCGCCGTCATCTCCGGATCCGAGTTGCGCGCCGTGGAGAATGCGCTGGCGCGGATGCCCGAACGCATGCGGGCCGCGGTCCGGATGCACCGGATCGAGGGCATCAAGCTCAAGGACATCGCGAAGCAACTCGGGATATCGGTGACCAGCGCCCATGGCTTGGTCGCCGAGGGCGTTACCCGCTGCCGCGCAGCGCTCCGCGACAGGCAATAGGTGGTGGCGCCTGTCACCCACTCGAAAAAACCGACATCCGGATCGTCGAGCAGCTAAGAACCCTTCGATCGTGCGACGGGGCGATTGGCCGCGGGCAATGAGGACGAGCTAATGGACAGCCGCAAGGAGGGCGAAGTACGGGAGGGCGACGCCATCGAGCAGGCCCGCGCTGACCGCGAGGCGACAGACTGGCTCATCCGCTTCAACGAGGAACCGGAATCGCCCGCGTTGCGGATCGCCTTCGCAGCGTGGCTCGCAGCCAGTCCCGCCAACGTAAAGGCCTGGGGCGATACCGCGCACGTGTCGGATGTCCTCTCGCGCGCGTTCGCGCCGTCTCCCATGGTCGTACCGATCGAGCACGCTCTCGATCGCCGGCGCCAGCGGCACCGTCTCGTCCGAGGCCTGTTTGCGGGCGGCGCGGTGGCCGCCGCCGCGTGCATCCTGCTCTGGGCCGGACCAAGCCTCCTCACCAATTTGCGCGCCGACCATGTTGCGTCGACCGGCGAGGTGCGGACACTCCACCTCGCCGATGGCACGCTGGTCAAGCTGGCGCCGGGCGGTGCGCTGGCGGTCGACTATTCGGACGGGCAGCGCCATGTGCGACTGCTGCGCGGCACGGCTTTTTTCGACGTCGTGCATGACCGGTCCCGGCCTTTCCGGATTGGCGCATCGGGCGCCACCGTCACCGTTCTGGGGACTGCCTTCGAGGTGCAGGCCCGGGAGGATGGCGTGGACGTGGCGGTACGGCGGGGGAGGGTGCGTGTCGCCTGCGCTACTGCGGCACCCGACGCGATCCTGTCGGTCGGCCAATCGGTTGACATGGCGTGCGACGCCGGCAAGGCGCTGCGCGCCGATACCCCGCCCGAGCGGATCGCGAGCTGGATCGATGGCCAATATGTTGCGACTGACCGTCCGATCCGTGACGTCGTCGATGCGCTGCGGCCCTGGTACCGTGGGATCATCGTCGCGCGCGGCGAAGGGCTGGAGTCGCGGCGCGTCACCGGGGTCTATGATCTCCGCCACCCCCAGGAGGCCCTCGCCGCGCTTGCTGCCGCCCATATGGTGCGCGTGACGCAGGTTACGCCCTGGATCACCATCGTCACCTCGGACTGAGCCCCCAAGCCTCCTCGAAAAAAACTCCGAAAAAACCTGAAGCCGATCCGTTGACTAAAGAGAGGAATGCAAATGACTCGCATTTGCATTCCTCATGGGCAGAAGGATAGGGGTCAGCTTGGTGGTTTCCGGGGGTTCGTGGGCGCGGTCAAGGCGCCGGTCGATTATGGGGAGCGTCCTTCTGGCAGGCGCGGCGACGATTCTGTCGCCGGCTTCCGCCATGGGGCAGGCGCAGGTCGAGACACCGTCGCGCAGCTTCGACATCCCGGCGACGTCGTTGGCCGACGCGCTAGCAAGTTTCGGGCAGCAGTCGGGTCTCCAGATCAGTGTCGATGCCGCCATCGTGCGCGGCCTAAGCTCGCCCGGCGTGCGCGGCCGGCTTTCGATCGCCGAAGCGCTGCAGCGGCTGCTCGCGGGCAGTGGGTGCAGCTGGCATCTGTCGGGCAATCTCGTCACGCTAGAGCGCATTCAGGCCGCCGACGGCGGCGATGGACAGCAGTCCCCGATCATCACCGAAGCGCTAAAGATCGAAGGCGCCGCCGGCGCGCAGGATACGGGCGCGGAGCGCGATGCCCGGCGGCACGACGCGGTTTTCGACCGCGACCTCTCTTCGGCCTTCGCCGGCAAGGACGAGGTCGAGCGCTACAAGGGCGTCAACCCGGCCGACATTCTCAAGGGCATGGTCAACGTGTTCAGCGGCGACTCCCGCAACAGCGGTGCGCTCGATCCGAGCATTCGCGGCATTCAGGGCCCCGGCCGCGTGCCGGTCATCATCGACGGCACCGAGCAGGCGCTGACGGTGTGGCGCGGCTATAACGGCGCCAGCAACCGCAACTATATCGATCCCAGCCTGATCGCCGGCGTCGAGGTGCTGAAGGGGCCGGTCTCGGCGCGCGGCGTCAACGCCTCGACCGGCGGCGCGGTGGTGATCAACACGCTCGACGTGGCCGACATCCTCGAGCCGGGGCGGAAATTCGGCGTCGAGTTGCACCTTGAGGGCGGCAACAATGCGGTGTCGCCGCAGCTGCCGACCCTGCGCACCGGGCAGGACTATCGGACCATTGCAGGTTTCCCCGGCAGTCCGGGCACGCCGGGCCTGCCCAACTTTCCCTATAACGATCCCACCGTCCGCGTGCCGATCCACAAGGCGGCCGACAATGACGCCTTCTCAATGGGCGACAAGGCGGTGCGGCTCGCGGCGGCCGGGCGCCTCGGCGATTTCGACCTGATCGCCGCCTATGCCTATCGTCAGCGCGGCAACTATTATTCGGGCGAAAACGGCGCGGGCTATTATCAGCAATCCGGGCTCGAGCTGGCGCCGGACACCTATGTCCGGCTGCTGGGGCTGAACTACAAGCCCGGTGAAGAGGTGCCCAACACCTCCAGCGAAATGGAGTCCTGGCTGGCCAAGGGCACCTGGCACATCGCCGCCGACCAATATCTCCAGCTGGGCTTCCGCGACAGCAAGTCGACCTATGGCGAGATCATCCCCTCGCGGATCATCTCTACCTCGACCGCCACCTTCGGCAACATCCAATGGCCGCTGAGCAAGGTCCACGCCCAGGCCTATAATGCCGAGTACAAGTGGCAGCCGGACAGCAAATGGATCGACCTGAAGGCTAGCCTGTGGGGCACGCACACCGTCAGCGACACCTATAGCGCCGGCGGCTTCCCCAACGCCGCGTCCACGGTCGATCCCATCCTCATCAACACGGCGCTGGGCAACAGCCACAATGATCGCATCGGCTTTACCGCCAGCAATCAGGTGAAGCTCAGCCGCCGCCTCGACGTGATGCTCGAGGGGAGCTGGCAGCACGAGAAGCTCAGCTCGGAGGACCAGTATAGCGACGCGATCGCCAATGGCTGGCGGCAATATCCCCGGGCGGGGCGGCGCGAGGAATATCGCCTCCATCTGCGCGGCGACTGGCGCCCGACCAGCTTCCTGAAGCTCAATGCCGGCGTTACCTATTCGGGTTATTGGGCCCATGACGATTTCCTCGACGACCTGCTGCAGATCCGCGGCGGTTCCATCGGGCAGTCGGTCATCTCGGGCTACAATGCGAGCTATCAGACTACCGAGACGGGGGCGGCGGCGTACGAGGCCTGGCTGCGAACCCAGTTCACCAATCAGAACATCATCCAGCGTCGACTGGCGGCCTATATCGCCAATCCGGTGCCGTTCACCGTCACCCACAATGCCGTCTGGTCGCCCGATGCGCAGGGCGATTTCCGGCGCGCCGACAATCCTTGCATCAACGGCTCGCTGACTGCGATGTCCAATTATGTCGCGGGTTCGTGCGCGATGACGCCGGTCATGACAGACGCCGCCGTGACGCAGTCCACCGACAAGCGCGCCCACGGCTGGGCGCCGAACGCCTCGGCCACCGTCTATTTCAGCGGCGCGAGCAGGGCCTATCTCCGCTACGCCGAGGCCTATCGATTCCCCAGCATCTTCGAGAGCACGATCGGCTTCTCGGCGTCGCTCAACCCGACCCAGGCGCTGAAGCCCGAGCATATGTATGCGATCGAGGCGGGGTTCGTGCAGGATCTGAAGAGGGTCTTCGGCCTGAACGACGCCGACCAGCGCGCCGATATCAAGCTCACCTGGTATAACAACCTCACCAGGGACGTGATCGAGCGCTCGACGCAGCTCCTGTTCTTCAATCTCGATCGGCAGGAGATCCAGGGTCTCGAGCTGCAGGCCCGCTATGACAATGGCCGGTTCTTCACCGAACTGGGCGCGGCGCACATGACGAAGAACAAGGTGTGCGACGAAAGCTTCGCCATCGAGCAGGATCCGGTGCAGGGCCGCGTCCCCAATTGCGTCAAATACGGCTTTGTCTCGAGCTACCTGCTCACCCAGGCGACGCCCGAGGACCAGATCAACTGGAGCCTGGGCGGACGCTTCCTCCGGAAGCGGCTGGAGGTCGGCAGCCGCCTGACCTGGTACAGCGGCTACGATAATCCGCAGCTCGACGCGTTCATCAGCGGCCCGGTCGCCGATCGCATCAGCGGCTATGGTCTCAACGTCCCCTATAGCTGGGGCGAGATCCTGACCGTCGACGCCTATGTGAAGTTCCGGCTCAATGATCGCTACTCGGCCGAGCTGGTCGGGACCAACCTCAACGACCGCTATTATCTCGACCCGCTGTCGCGGTCCCTCATGCCGGCCCCAGGCCGGACACTTCGGCTCAGCCTCACGGGCCGGTTCTGATGACGGAGATTCAGGGCCGCCGCCCATCCCGACAAACCCTGCAAGACCTGTGGGATGGCGACGCGCCCTGGAAGAAGGCGCCTGAAGGTTCAGGCGCTCCAACTGCAGGAGCACTATCATGAAGATCGTACATCGCAAGGCGCTTGCGGCCGCCGCCGTCGCATCGCTTGCCTGGTGCAGCGCTGCCAATGCGCAGATCGTCGGGGTATCGACCGACACGAGCAAGGTCGTGGTCGGCACCAGCACGGTCAATGGCGGTCCGCACGCCTCGGGCCGTCCGGGCATCGCCGTCCCGTCGACGGGCCTCGGCCGCCTCGTCGACTTCCAGGGCCTCCAGTCCTCGGTAGGCGTCGACGCCAACGCGGTCTCGACCGTCAACGCGCCATCGGACGCACCATCGAACCACAGCAGCCTGGGCGTGTTCCACTTCGCCAAGGTCGGCACCGCCAACCTCTATTTCGGCGAATGGGCGCAGACGTCGAGCGTCGGCGACGGCACGCACACCGTCTATTATGCCGGTGACAGCGCCGGTACGACCGTACCCACCAGTGGTACGGCGACCTACTCGGTTAAGGGCATTAGCGATTATGCGAACAAGGGCCTGCTGACCGGCACCTTCACCGCGAATTTCGGCGCGGCGACGCTCACCGGCAGCATCGCCAATGCCAGCACCGGCTTCGGCGTGAACATCGGTACCGCCGACATCGATGGCGCCAACATCATCGGTGGCGGCGACGCGACCGCAACCCAGTCCGGGGTGCAGGTTGCCTCGGGCGGCCAGGTCAGCGGACGCTTCTACGGCAGCAACGCCGCGGCGCTTGCTGGCGTCGTCGCGTTCGGTAGCCGCCAGTATGACACGGCCTTCGGTGGCACCAAGAACTGACCTTCCCCGTCGGTTCCGCCATTCGGGCGAGGGGATCTTCGGATCCCCTCGTTTCCCCTCGCTCGCAACGAGCGTTCCTTCGACCGCCAACGGAAAGCCTTTCGGCCGTGCAGCGCGTACCTTCGCTTCTTCGACAGCGCCTTGCCGGTGCGCTGCTCGTGACTAGTGCGGCCATCGCGGCGGGAGGATCTGCCCGCGCCCAGACCGTCGGTGGTGACGACACGCGCCTGCGCCTCGACCAGGGCATTGATCGACGCTCCGACGCTGTCGAGCTACAGCTGCTCGAAGGTGTCGAGGATCTCGGCACCGGACCGACAACGATCAGCATCGACGGGCGAACCTACACGGTCGCTCGCAATGCCAGCGAAATGGGGGAGGCGCTCTACATCGCGGTGGCACGGCGGCAATGGGCCGACGCGCGCCGGTTTCTGAAGGCCTATCTGGCTCTGCCCGAGCGCGATCGCATGCTGGTCTTCTATGCCGAGGGCGCGCTGGCGCGGCAGGCCCGGGATCTCGCCTCTGCGGAGCGCTACTACCGCGCGTTGCTGGCACTTCAGCCCGATTTTCTGCCCGGTCTGCTCGAACTGGCCCGTGTCCTGTTCGAAAACCGCAAGGATGGGGCAGCATTCGCCGAGTTCCGGCAAGCCCAGGCCATGCTGGAATCGCAGGGCGACAAGGCCGCCGGCATCCGCCATACGGTCGATACCTTTGTAAAGGTGCTGCGGCGGCGGAGCGCATGGCAGGGATCTCTCGCGATCGGCCCGGGCTACAGCAGCAATCTCAACCAGAGTTCGGCGAGCTATGCCTGCCTCCTAAAGGGCGACGATGGCACGTGCCTGATCGATCGCAAGGTGCCCGACGCGATCCAAGCTGCCGGTATCAATTTCGAAGGCACGCTCAGCCGGCGCGTGCCGATCGGCGGCAATGGCGGGATCGCCGGCCGCGCCCTGCTCTATGGCGATATCTATCCAGGGAACAGCAGCTATAGTCAGGCGACGCTCTCCACCCAGATCGGCTATGATCACCAATCGGCGCGCGGTAGCTTCGCCCTGGCCCCCAGCTTTGACATCGGAAGCCTGGGATCGGCGACGCTGTATACCGCCTGGGGCGTGCGGGGCGAGGCGTTGGTCAACGCGAACGACCATACGGCGCTCCGCATCGAGCTGAGCCGCAAGATTCTCGACTATCGGCTGCCGGCATATCGCAATTTCGACGGTGCCCAGACCGAAGTCTATCTAACCGGCTGGCATGGCGTGTCGCGTGGCCTGTCACTGTTCGGCGGACCCGATTTCGTCGACAAGACGGCGAGCAATGCTGCCAATGCCTATCGGCAACTCGGCTTCCGTTTCGGCATGAACAAGTCCTTCGGCAAGGCCGTCGGTCTGCTTGTCTTCACGTCGCTCCGCTGGCGCGACTACCGCGCGTACAGCGAACTTCTCGAGGCGAAGCGCCACGATCGCGAGCAGAACATCGTCGCGATCGTCAAGCTGCCGGTACTGCGCTTCGCCGGGCTGACCCCGAACATCCTCGTCCAGCACAACCGGGTCGAGAGCAATGTCGACTGGCTCTACTCCTACAAGCGCACCACCGCCGCACTGAGGCTTGAATATGCCTTCTGACCCATGTCTGTCCCGGCGTGGCGCCGCGCCGCTGTTGCCCGGCCTGCTGCACCCGCACCCACCGCTGGTGACGGTCGGGGTGGGGTGGGAGCGGTCCCGCTACGAACCGCCTGCCGCCGGCCGCCGGCTCGGCATGTCCGGCACAATCCTCATCTTTGGCGCCGCGCTCGCGATCCTGGTCTGGGTGCCGCGATCGCCGCTGGTGCGGATCGCGCCCTCGTCGCGGATGGCCGTGACGTTCGAGCTGGCCCCGACACCTGCTGCGCCGCCGGCGCCGCCGGCCGAGGTGCCTCCCGGCCCGCTCCAGCAGGAGCAGGATGCCGCGAGCACGAGCCGGCCGGTACCGCCGTCGGCGCCGCAGATCGCGCCGTTGCCGGAGCAGAACCAGCCGGCGGCGGCCGCGGCTGTCCAGGCAGAGGAAGCATCGACCGCGGCGCGGCGGGTCGAGCAGACCACCGCCCCGCCGGCGATCGCGAACCAGGCCTCGAGCGTCGCCGCGCGCACCAACAGCGCGGCGACCGCGCAGGCCGCGCTGGCCAATTGGCAAAGCGAATTGCTCGGGCATCTCAAGCGGTACCTGCGCTATCCGCGGCCCTCACAGAGCGCCCGCGAGGAAGGGATCGCGCAGGTGACGATCACGGTCGACCGCCAGGGCCGGGTGCTCGGCGCCCGACTCGCACGCGGCAGCGGCTATCCGCTGCTCGATGGCGAGGCCGTGGCGATGGTGCGGCGCGGATCGCCGGTGCCGCCGCCCAGCGCCGACATCCCCGGAGATCCGGTGATCGTCACCATCCCCATCCTGTTCTCGCTCCGGCGCTGACATCCCCGAAAAGAAGGAGCCTCGCATGACCACCAACGGACCCGCAACCATCGAGCAGAGCCGCGCCAGGCGGCTGAAGGCGGCGACGAATGCGGTCCATGAAACGCTGGACCAGCGGATCATGGCCGCCGAGCCGTTTCGGGATCGCGATCGCTACGGGCGATTCCTGGGAGTGCAGTATCGCTTCCACCGCGACATCGATGCGCTCTACCGGCATCCGGTGCTGGAGGCCGTGCTGCCGGATCTCGCGGGCCGTCGCCGGCTCGATGCCATCGCGCGCGACCTTGGCGACCTGGCGCTGTTGATCCCCGAGGACGGCGGCGCCCCGGCCTTTGGCGCCGGACCGATCGACCTGCCGACCGCGTTCGGCTGGCTCTACGTCGCCGAAGGGTCAAACCTCGGCGCGGCCTTCCTCTACAAGGCGGCAGCGGCACTGGGGCTGGACGCCAGCCACGGCGCCCGCCACCTAGCCGGCCATCCGGACGGCCGCGCGCGGCACTGGCGGGAATTCACCGCCGCGCTCGACACGCTCGACCTGTCGGAAGACGAAGACGCGCGGGTGATCGCTGGCGCCCGCGCCGCTTTCTCCCGCGTCCACGAGCTTGTCGGCGCCACCCTTGGCTAAGCCGCGTCATCGCCGCGCTGTCGCGCATCTTTCGCGGGGTGCCTGGGCGGTGCTCGGCATCGTGTTCGTGGCGCTCGGTTTCATCGGCGCGCTGCTTCCGCTGATGCCCACCACCATCTTCCTGATCCTGGCGGCAGGCTGCTTTGCGCGCTCGTCGCCAAGGCTGGAGGCGTGGCTGCTAGACCATCCGCGCTTCGGGCCGACGCTGCGGGCGTGGCGCGAGGACGGTGCGATCGGTTCGCGGGCCAAGGGCATGGCCTGCGCAGGCATGGTGCTGGGCTATGCGCTGTTCTGGTGGGGGGCGCGGCCGACGCTTCTGCTCGACCTTGTCGTCGGTCTGGTGTTGGCGGGGTGTGCGGCGTTCATCATCACGCGGCCGGCACCACGTGGGCGCTAGGATCAATCCGTAGTCGAGGCAGTGAAACCGGGACTGGAAGCGTAGCGCCAGAGGTCCTCCGTCACCATTCAGCAGAGGAAGGGGAGCGCGGCTCGCCGGGGCCCCGCAATCCAAGGTGGCGGGTCTGTTCGGCTCAGGGGGTGGGCGCGATCGAAAACGCCATGCCGGCCGCGATGCAGGCTGCACCCAAAGCGAGTGCCGGCCGCGCGCCCTTTGACAAGGCTAGCACGAGCAGAATGCCCATGACGCACGTGATACCTAGCATGGCGACCGTCCCCATCGCGAAACCGTAGCGCGTGGAAGCACGCGTCCAGACAAGCACCAGCAGCAGGATAGCCGCCCTGCGCCACCGCACGCGCCACGAACGGGCGCACCATGGTTCATCCAGGGCGTGTTTTCGGGTGGAGAAGGCAAGCGCGGCAAGGCCGCCATACGCTATCGCGACGAGGTCAAGCGGCATGAACGCGTGGCTCCTGCGCGCGGATGCGTCGCGTGCGCGTTGCAGGCGCCGCAGGCTCCGGCGTTCCCGCCTTGTGCGCGGCAAAGAAAAGAAGCGCGGCAAGCGCGAGATATGCGAAGTCGAACGACGCGAACAAGCGGTCTCCCGTCGCCAGCGATGCGGGCAGGCCGCGGTCCGTCGTCAGGGCGTTCACCACCGGCAGCGCAGCGCAGGCTGCGCCGGCGATGGCGAAGGTTTCGCGCCATGCGCGCCGGATTGGCCGCAGGCACGCGAGCAGCGCGAGCCCAAACCAGGTGTAGAACATCGCGGACATTTCTAGCTCTGCTCGGCCCGGCAGCTCGGCAGGAATCAGGCGGTTGGCGAGGAGATAGGCGGCCATGCCCGCCGGCAGGCACGCGATCACCGCCACGTTGAGCCGCTCGACCAGACGCTGCTCCCATGCGCCGCTGTGCGCTTGGACGCGCTTTTTGCTCCATAAAACCAGCCCCGTGCCTACCATTGCCGCGCCGCTCGCGCCCAGCAGGAAATAGATCCAGCGCAGCCCGGTATCGGCGAACCAGCCGAGATGCAGCCCCAGCAGCACCGCTGCCGTTCGCGCTGCCGGGCCGGGGGGCGGGGAGGACGCGATCCATCGGCCGTCGACGCCGGAGAAGGTGATCGCACCGCCGCGCGCACGCAGCCGATCGGTGGCGGTGCGGAACAGGGTGATGCGGGCATTCGCGTCGTTCGGATTGGTCACGATGATCTGCGCCGGTGGCGCGCCGCCCCAGGCCCGGGTCGCGCTTGCTACCAGCGGCGCGAGCGGGGTGAGGGGCGCGGGGGTGCCGCTGCGGGGCGCCTCGGGCGGCGCGCCGGCCGCCTCGCTCGCGAACAGGGCCGGCTTTGCGTAGTTGGCGACGATCGGCCAGGGCATGTACATAACCATCAGCGTGACAAGCCCGGTATAGGTGACCATGGCGTGAAACGGCAGCGCGACGACCGCCGACACGTTGTGCGCATCCAGCCAGCTGCGCTGCCCCTTGCCCCAGCGCAGCGTGAAGAAATCGACGAAGATCCGCTTGTGGGTGATCACGCCCGACAGGATCGCGCCGAGCATGCACATCGCGCAGGCGCCCGCGAGCCAGCGCCCCCAGGGATGCGGCAGTTGCAACTGGAAATGGAAGCGGTAGAAATGTTCGCCGCCGCGGGTGGCGCGCGCATGGAGCGGCGCACCCTCTACCGGATCCAGCCGCACTTCGCCGCGCGGGGGGCGCTTGGCGCGGGCCGTGCCTTTGGCGACATCGCCGTCCCGGACGAAGACGCGGGTGGCGATCGTCCGCTGGTCCGGCAGGTACAAGGTCCATTGCGCGGCATGCGGGGCGGTGCGCTGGAGATAGGCGAACGCGCTGCCTGCCGCGACCGACGGTGTCGCCGGCGTGGCGCGCACCTCCGGCTGCATCCAGCGCGTGATTTCCGGCCGGAAATAGCTGGCAGTGCCGGTGAGGAACATCGCGAACAGGATCCAGCCGGCGAGCAGGCCCATCCAGCCATGGATCCGGGCCATGGACTGGCGCAGCGATGGCATCCTCATGGCCGCACGCCCAGCAGGAAGAGCGCGGCGGTGCAGGCTGCCGCAAGGCCCCAGACCAATGCCATCGCCCGACCCAGGCTGCGTGTATGAAACGCCCATAGCGCCAGCGCTGCATAGACGGGGAAGGACGCCAGCATCGCCCACAAGGTCGCCTCGACGCGGGGCAGGGGAAGGATTCGCGCAGCGAGCGCGCACCCTGCCGCCGCCGCTGCATAGCCGCCGATCGTCGCCGTGACGCCCCGGCCGGCCAGCGCCATGCTCCCCGGGGGCGGGCGTGTCCTGCCATCTTCGTCACGCATCCACGCTTGCTTCCCTATCGCTTGCCATCGCGGCCAAACACCCCTAACCGCAAATGCGAATAGGTAGCAATAGCAAAACGGGGAACATGATGCGTACGTCTGCCCGCCGCCTTCGCGGCTGTCTCTCTCTGCTCGCACTTACCGCTGCTGCGCTCGCCGCGCCGGCCGTTGCGCTGGCGCACGCGGCCGAAGACGAGTCCAACGAGGATCCGCAGCAGCGTGCGGGCGAAGCGATCGTCGTCACCGGGGTGGCAGCGAAGGGCACGGCTTCCGGCACCAAGACCGATACGCCGCTGATCGAGACGCCGCAGACGATCACGGTGATCACCGAAGAAGAACTGACCCTGCGCAACGCGCTGTCGATCAACCAGGCGCTCGGCTATGTCGCAGGCGTCGCCGCCAACCAGCGTGGCGGCACCGTCAGCCGGTACGACCAACTGCTGCTGCGCGGCTTCACGCCGGGCGTATTCCTCGATGGGATGCGCCTGCTCGCCGGCCCCTATTCGATGCCGCAAACCGACTTCAACCGCATCGACCGGATCGATATCGTCAAGGGGCCGGCATCTGTGCTCTATGGCAATTCCACGCCGGGCGGGCTGGTGAACCTGACCAGCAAGACACCAGAGGCCTCGGCATTCGGGCGCGTCGAGCTGCAGGCGGGCAATTATGGCTCGCTGCGCGCCGTGGCCGATGTGAACCAGCCCCTGACCAAGGATGGCAAGCTGCTGTTCCGCCTGGTCGGCGGCTGGCAGAAAGCCGACGGGTTCACGCGCTACACGGAGAGCGAGCGCTACCATGTCAGCCCCTCGCTGACCTTCGCGCCCGATGCCGCGACGAGCCTGACGCTGATCGCCGCCTATCAGCATGCGCCCAGCGGCGGCGGCTATTCCGGGGTACCGGCGCACGGCGCGGCGCTGCCGAGCCCAGCAGGCGCATTGCCGCTCCACGTCAATACCGGCGATCCGAACTACGAGCGTTACAATCACAAGCAGAAGGCCATCACCGCGCTGTTCCGGCACGATTTCGACGCGCACCTGACGTTCCGTTCGAACCTGCGCTACCAGAACAACACGCTCAGCTATCGCCAGCTCTATGTGGCGGGCTTCGCCACCACCGGGACGGGCGCCAGCCGCAACACCGATTTCACCACCCTGATCCGTGGCGGCGGCGGCGCCGACGAGGATTTCGACACGCTGACGATGGACAACCAGCTGAACGCGAAGTTCGCCACCGGCCCGTTGCGGCACAATGTGCTGGCCGGCATCGACTATCAGTTCATTTCCGGCGAGAATTTCCAGCAGTTCAACACCGGCCAGACCAGCAATCCGCTGACCAGCATTCCCAACCTCAACCCGTACAATCCGGTATATGGCGGCACCCTGCCGACGCTGGACCTTACCCAGCTCTCGCCCGGCTACGTCAATAGCTACAGCAAGCGCGACCAGGTGGGTGTCTATCTGCAGGACCAGGTGGCGATCGCCCGTCTGCAACTGATCGCCAGCGGCCGTTGGGACTGGTACGAGCAGGCGACGATCAACAAGAAGCTGGCGGCCAACAACCTGACGCGTCTTTCGCAGACGGCGTTCACGATGCGGCTGGGTGCGCTGTATGAGCTGGCCGAGGGCCTCTCGCCCTATGTCAGCTATTCGGAATCGTTCGAGCCGCAGACCGGGGCGACCTATCTCGGCGTGCCGTTCGATCCGGTGACCGGCAAGATGATCGAAGGCGGCGTGAAGTGGCAGCCGCGCGGCACCAACGCGCTGCTGACGCTGTCGGTCTACGACCTGCGGCGGCAGAAGGTGCCGGTGACCGACCCGCGTGCGGGCACCGCCGGCATTCCCGCCAATGCGCAGATCCAGATCGGCGAGGTGCGGGTGCGCGGTGTGGAAGTGGAGGGCCGGGGCGAACTAGCGCGTGGGCTCGATCTGATCCTCGCCGCCAGCTATACCGATGCGATCATCACCCAGGGCGCGCCGGCCGTCGCGGCCACCGCCACCAACAGCGGCACGCCCACCACCACCGGCACGCGCCAGCTCGGCACGCCGGAATGGCAGGCGTCGAGCTTCCTTTCCTATGATTTAGGCAAGGGCGGACGATCGGGGCCGCTGGGCGGGCTCACGATCGGCGGCGGCGTGCGCTTTGTCGGCGGCTCCGACGGCACGACGACCTATCTGGTGCGCAACGGCGTCACCACCTTCCAGCGGTTCACGACCGAGGATTTCACGCTGGTCGACGCGCTGCTCGGCTACGACCTGGGCTTTGCCGCATCGCGCCTGCGGGGATGGAGCCTGGCGGTCAACGCCGCCAACCTGCTGGACAAGCGCTACATCAGCGCCTGCCCCTTCACGAACTCCTGTTATTTCGGGGCGTCGCGTACGGTCACCGGATCGGTTCGGCTGCGCTGGTGAGCGTGGTCGGTTCCCCGACCTGCGCAGGCGGGGGCGGGGCCGGCCTGATCGGGATTGAGCGCGTGCGTCGAATATCATCGCTCTCGACGCATTGGTTGTGCGATGAGGAACGACGTGAAGACCTTAGCGAGGCGAAGGCGGGGCCTGCCGCACCGCTTCTGGCTGGAAGCTGCATTCGCGGAACACGGCCAGAACGTCGGGTAGTTAAGGTCGTCTCCCACCTTCGGCGTGACTGCGCTCGCACGCCGCTGGTGCGGCGCCGAATCGGTATGCCGTCTCGGCCCTTCGGGTTTTGATCGCGGACGCGAGCGCCGATCCTGCGGGTCGGCCGCCGGCAGGTGCCGGCAGCGGAACGCGGGTGCGGTGCGCGCGCTGGCGCACGCCTGCGGCGACACCAGGGCGCGCGAGTTGTTGGTGCCCGCGTGGCACACTTGCCCGGGCGGGAGGCGCGGGCGGCGGCTGGCGCACGTGCTGGCGCGCGCACGCCGCCCGCGCGGCCCACCCGGTTGCAAGGGTGCGGTTCTTGGTCCGGGCGCCGGTGGCGCCCGGCAGCGCGGTCGCGCTGACAGGATGGTCGCCGCGGGTTTGCGCGGCGGCGTTGGTGCGCCGGCACGCGGACAGGGCAGGGGGAGCGTCGCTTCCTTGTAGTCCTGCCGCGGCATGCCGCAAGCCGGGCGGTGCCCGGCTCCTCCACGTTGTTTCGGCCCTTTGGGTGCGGCCTGCCTCCCTCGGCAGGACTGTCGGTTCGCTCCTGCCGCTCCCCCCTTCCGGCGCCGGTTGCGGTGTTTTGGAAGGAGAGAGGACCATGGGTGTTGGACACGAGAACCGGGCGAGCCTCTATGCCGAGGTGACGGGCCGGGTGATTGCCGAGCTGGAGCAGGGACGGCTGCCCTGGGTGCAGCCTTGGGATGCTGCGGCATGTGGGTGCGCGATGCCGGCCAATGCGGTGACCGGGCGGCGCTACTCGGGTATCAATGTGCTGATCCTCTGGGCGGCGGTGATCGAGGGGCGGTATGCCTCGCAGCGCTGGCTGACCTTTCGGCAGGCCCAGGCTGCCGGTGGAAGCGTGCGGCGCGGCGAGCGGGGTACGACGATCTGTTATGCGGATCGCTTCACCCCGAAGGACGAGGCCGAGCGGGCGCGCGACGAGGATCGCGAGGCGCGACAGCTGGCCTTCCTCAAGCGCTTCACTGTGTTCAATGTCGACCAGTGCGAGGGCCTGCCCGAGCGGCTGGCGGTGGAGGAGCAGGGCGAGCCGCTCGGGCAGGCGGACCGCATTCCCGCCGCGCATGCGCTGATGGAAGCGTGCGGCGTTGATATCCGGATCGGGGGTGGAGAAGCCTATTACAGCCCCGGCGGCGACTATGTCGCGGTGCCGCCGCAGCTGGCCTTCTACAACCCGATCAACTGGTATCGCACCGTGCTGCACGAACTGGGGCACTGGACCGGGCATCGCTCCCGCCTCGACCGCGATCAGTCGGGCGCATTCGGCAGCGCGGTCTATAGTCGGGAAGAGCTGGTCGCGGAAATGGCAAGCGCCTTCACCTGCGCGTCGCTGGCGATCCGGCCGACTGTGCGGCATGCTGATTATGTCGGGAGTTGGCTGGCGGTGCTGCGCGAGGATGAAAAGGCGATCTTCCGGGCGGCGAGCGCGGCCAGCAAGGCGGCCGATTACCTGCTTGGGTTCGTCTCGGACGGGGAGGCGGAGCAATGATGCGCTGGCTTCGTCTGCGGCGGATGCGCCGCGCCTTTCGCGCTCTCCCCGAGGGCGATCGGGCGATCTTCCGATCGGTGCGATTCGACGATTGCGATTACATCGAAACGGCCCGGCGGCATGGCTACACGGTGGCGGAGGTGGAACAGACCGTCGCCCGCGTAATCATCGCGCTCGACCGTGCAGCGCGGGGCAAACAGCCGTGAGGGACGCGACACCTCGCCCGGCGAAACCGGGCGAGGTGTACGCCGCAGCATCAGCGCGTTAGGATCGATCCATGAGGACCAGCCTCGATCATTTGCCCCAGCCAAGCAGCGCGAGCTGGAGCGCGTCGTCCAGATCCTGTTCGAGGAGTTTGGCGATGCGATCGCCATTGCCACGTCGGACTGGAAGAAGCAGGCGCGCATCCTCAAGGTCATCCTGTACGGCAGCTATGCGCGCGGCGGCTGGGTCGACGAGCCGCATACCGCCAAGGGCTATCAGTCGGACTTCGACCTGCTCGTGATCGT
This sequence comes from Sphingomonas pituitosa NBRC 102491, assembly GCF_001598435.1. GTDB lineage: Bacteria > Pseudomonadota > Alphaproteobacteria > Sphingomonadales > Sphingomonadaceae > Sphingomonas > Sphingomonas pituitosa. The sequence goes on along the minus strand of NZ_BCYY01000001.1, from coordinate 9,879 downwards.
CAACAAGGACAAGCTCACCGATCGGGTGGAGTTCTGGGCGACCGCCGAGGACCGGCTCAACCGCGAACTGGGGATCACCAAGACGCTGCGCACCCCGGTCAATTTCATCGTGCACACCCTGCAGGAGGTGAACGACGGGCTGGCGCATGGCCGCTATTTCTTCATGGACGTCGCCCGTGATGGCATCGCGCTGTACGAGAGCGAACCCACCGAATTGCACCAACCCAAGCCGAAGACGCCTCCGCAGGCACTGGCGATGGCGCGGGAGTATTTTGTCGAGTGGTTTCCAAGCGCCGAGAAGTTCAAGCGAGCGGCCGATTTCCTGGCGGCAGAGGATGGACTCCGGGAAGCGGCATTCAACATGCACCAAGCCGCAGAACGCCTCTACCATTGCGTTTTACTGGTCTGCACCTTCTACACGCCGCACACCCACAATCTTGGCTTTCTGCGCACGCAGGCTGAACGCATCGATCCACGCCTGATCGACGCATGGCCGCGTGATCAGCGGGGCGAACGTTCGCGGTTCGAGAAGCTGAAGGAAGCCTATGTGAAGGCGCGCTATTCGAAGCATTACCGAGTCAGCGCCGAAGAACTGGCTTGGCTCGGCGAGCGCGTCGAGGTGCTGGGACAGGCGGTGCAGGTCATCTGCGAAGAACGCATTGCCGCACTGGAGCATGCCGCTGCCGCATGATTGCGCCAGTCGCTGGACAGGTTGATGGCCCGCACCTAGAGGGCACGCCCCTTTTCACACGGAGAATACGTCCATGAACAATGCCGATCTCGCCGACCGCGTTTCCGAAGCGCACGGCCTCACCAAGGCTGACGCGCGCAAGCTGGTCGACGGCATTTTCGCCGCCATCACCGAGGCGGCAGCGGCCGGCGAGGAAGTATCGCTGAACGGCTTCGGCAAGTTCAAGGTAAAGGAAAGCGCCGCGCGTGAGGGCCGCAACCCTTCTACCGGCGAAGCGATCCAGATTGCAGCGTCGAAGAAGCTGGCCTTCACGCCCGCAAAGGCCGTGAAGGACAAGCTCAACGGCTGATGGGTATCGAGGCCGTCCGCGCCTTTCTGGAGGCGCGGGCACCCGACATTGTGATCATCGAACAGGCTTCGAGCACCGCCACGGTGCTCGAAGCTGCCGCCACGCTTGGCGTGCTGCCGGGGCAGATCGCCAAGACGCTGTCGGTGCGCATCGGCGATGTGGTGGTGCTGGTCGTGGCGGCGGGCGATTGCCGGCTCGACAATCGCAAGGTGAAGGACGCGCTGGGCAGTCGTCCGCGCATGCTGCCGGCCGAGGAAGTCGAGCAGCTGACCGGCCATCCGGTTGGCGGCGTCTGCCCGTTCGGATTGCCGACGCCGCTGCCGATCTATTGCGACATTTCGCTACGCCAGTTCGAGACCGTCTATCCCGCTGCCGGATCGCGCACCGCGTCCGTGCGGATCACGCCCGAGCGGCTCGCGGAACTGGTCGGCGCGACCTGGGCGGATATCTGTTCGCCGCCGTCATGATTCTGCATCGCTGTCGGCGAATGCACGCCGCCCGCGCCGTCGCCAGAGTGTCAGCGCCTGGTCGCGATGTTCGCCCTGCAAGGTAGCCGCGGCTTCGACCATCAGCCCGAACAATACGGCGCGATCGTCGTCGGTAAGTTCGACGAGCCCGGCTTTCGTGACCAGCCCGCCGAGTTCGATCAGCTTCCTCGTCCGCTCGCGACGCTTCACGACCCAGTTCCGCCTGTCAATTCGCGCCTGCTGCGCTTCGAGCCGGTGCCGCGCCGCCGTCATCTGCCGCAGCCGATGCCGCACCCGAACGAGCGCGGCCGCGAGCTTTGCCCTCCCGTTGAAAGAAGGCCGCGCCACGCTGGCGCCAGCCCTCCCGCACCGTCATGTCCGACGTGCCGACGGCAGCGAGCAGCACGCCTGCCAATTGCTCGATCGGTAGCGCATCGGCACCAGTCGCAACGACCAGTTCGCCGAACCGATAGAGCTTGGCTTGCTTTAGCTGTCGGGCCTTGCTGTCGAGCGCCTTCAGCTCCGAATCAAAATCCCGTGGTTTTCGCATCGAAACCCCCACAGTTGATGGTTGAGATCCGGTGATTTAGGTACTGCATCGATCAGCGCAAATGTCGTGAAACATCTTGGGATGATCACGTCGCGAAAAAGATGAAATCTTTTGAGGGCGCGCTTATACGTCGTGCCGACGTCGCTTGCTTTGGTGTAAGTGAAGTGTCGCTATGGCGATCTACCACTTCTCGGCCAAGATCATCAGCCGCGCCAGCGGATCGTCGGCGCTTGCCGCTGCCGCCTATCGCTCCGCGTCGCGGCTGCACGACCAGCGGCTCGACCGGCACCACGACTTCTCCAACAAGGCCGGCGTCGTGCATTCCGAAGTGCTGCTGCCGGACGGTGCGCCCGAGCATCTCGCCGATCGGGAAAAGCTGTGGAATGCGGTCGAAGCCGTCGAGCTGCGCAAGGACGCGCAGCTTGCCCGCGAGATCGAGTTCGCGATCCCGCGCGAGCTGAACCAGGCCGAGGGTATCCGGCTCGCGCGCGAGTTCGTTGAACGGGAGTTTGTCGCGCGCGGAATGGTCGCCGATCTCAATGTACATTGGGATATCGGCGCCGATGGCGAGGCCAAGCCCCACGCGCATGTCATGCTGGCGTTGCGCGAGGTGGATGCCGACGGGTTCGGCAAGAAGAACCGCGACTGGAACCGCACCGACCTTCTCGAGACATGGCGCGAGCGCTGGGCCGGTCACGTCAATGCGCGGCTGGCGGAATTGGATATTGATGCGCGGGTCGATCACCGGTCGCTGGAGGCGCAGGGGATCGACCTCGAACCGCAGCACAAAATCGGCCCGGCAGCGGCACGGATGGCCGAACAGGGGCTGTCATCCGAGCGCTTGGAAGAACATCACGAGATTGCGCGCGCCAATGGCGAGAAGCTGCTCGCCAATCCGGCGATTGCGCTCGACTCTATCACCCGCACCCAGGCGACCTTCACCACCCGAGATCTGGCGATGTTCGTGCATCGCCACAGCGAAGGGAAGGAGCAGTTCGACCAGGTAATGGCAGCGGTGCGCGCGGTGCCCGAGCTGGTGAAGCTCGGCAAGGACGGGCGCGGCGATGATCGCTTCACCAGCCGTGACATGATCGAGACCGAATCGCGGCTGGAGCGCTCGACCGTGAAGCTCGACGCCAGTCGCCGCCACGGCATGGACGAGCAGCATCGCAAGGTGGCGCTGGCCCGCGCCGAGATGCGCGGGCTGGTCCTTTCGAGCGAGCAGCGCAGTGCCTTCGATCAGGTCACCAGCGGCAAGGATCTGGGCGTTGTCGTCGGCTATGCCGGCACCGGCAAATCGGCGATGCTCGGCGTTGCACGAGAAGCTTGGGAGAGCGCCGGCTATCAGGTGCAGGGCCTGGCGCTGTCCGGCATTGCCGCCGAGAATCTGGAGAGCGGATCGGGCATCGCGTCCCGCACCATCGCCAGCATCGAGCATCAATGGGGGCAGGGGCGAGAACTGCTGACTGACAAATCGATCCTCGTGATCGACGAAGCCGGCATGATCGGCACGCGACAGATGGAGCGGGTGATCGCCGAAGCCGAGAAGCGTCACGCGAAGGTGGTGCTGGTCGGCGATCCCGAACAATTGCAGGCGATTGAGGCCGGCGCAGCGTTTCGTTCGGTTGCCGAGCGGCATGGCGCTATCGAGATCACCGACATTCGCCGACAGCGCGAGGACTGGCAGCGGCTGGCGACGCGGCAACTCGCCACCGGGCGGACCGCAGAGGCTCTGGAGGCCTACCGGCAGCAGGATGCGCTTCACCTTGCCGAAACGCGTGAAGCGGCGCGGGCCGCGCTGATCGAGCGCTGGAATCGGCAGCGGCAGGAAGCACCCAGCGCCAGCCGGATCATCCTCACCCATACCAATGACGAAGTGGCGGCGCTAAACCGGGCGGCGCGCGACCGGCTACGTGCGCACGGCGAGCTGGGTGAAGATGTCACCTGGCAGGTCGAGAAGGGGGAGCGGCAATTTGCCGCTGGCGATAGGGTCATGTTTGGGCGCAACGAGCGCAGCCTGGGCGTCAAGAACGGATCGCTGGGACGGATCGAAAGTGTCACCGCCACCCGTATGGCGGTGCTGCTCGACAATGGCGGTTCGGTCGCCTTCGACCTCAAGGACTATGCCGCCGTCGATCATGGCTATGCCGCTACCGTGCATAAGGCGCAGGGTGTCACCGTCGATGAGGTGCATGTGCTGGCAACACCGGGATTGGATCGGCACGCCGCCTATGTCGCACTGTCCCGACACCGCGAGCGTGTCGACCTTCATTACGGCCGCGACGACTTTTCGGGCCATGCGACGCTGGCGGCGGCGCTGTCGCGCGAGCGGGGCAAGGATATGGCGTCCGACTATGCGCCCGAATTCGCAGCACGTCGGCAGATCGTGCTGCCGCCGCCGGTTCCGGCCCGGCAGCCGGCACCCAAGCGCGACATGTTCGCCGGGCTGAAGTTGCGGGTATCCCCCGAAGTGCCGCCACCGGCACAGCCATTGGCACCTAAGCAGGTGCCGCAGCCTGAACCCGTGGTCGTGCCGACGCGGGCCGTGCAGCGCCATGCGACGATTATCCGCGCGATGCGCTTCGCGAATCGTGTTGGTGACCGCCACACCCCCGCGCAGCGCGAGGAGCTCCAGGCGAGCCGTGCAGCGCTGAATGTGCTTGCTCCGTATGCCGCGCGCGATCTTGAGCTGGCGTTCTCCAACGATCCAAGTCTGATCCAGGAAGCGTCAGAAGGCCAGGTGGCCAGGTCGATCCGCGCCATGCAGTTCGAAGAAGATATTCGTGTCGATCCACAGCTTCGCGCCGACGCCTTCGTGCAGCGCTGGCAGGCACTGGACCGACAGCGCCGGCTGCTGTTGCGAAATCAGGAGACCACCGACGCGAACAGGGTCGGCGACCGGATGATCGGCATGGCGAAGAGCCTTGAGCGCGATCCGCAGGTCGAGTCCATTTTGCGCAACAGAAAAGCCCAGCTCGGCTTGCCCGAGATGCCTGGAAGGAGCGTGGGTCAAAGCTTGGCAGACCTCATCGGCCGCGGACGAAGCCGTGGGCTCAACATCGGGATGTGAGCCGGGCCGCAGCTACGCGCCCCAACTTTAGCCATCAGGCCGGTCTCCGCGAGGCCCCGAAACTGCCGTTCGTTTGGTCCGCTCGGGCGGCAAATGAAAGCCCGGGTTTGGGACGAAGCGGTCGTTCCAAGTTTGGCACTTCGATGGCGGCTTTCGGCGGAAACAGACGCTCCAGCTCTCCTAGGGGCCCAATCGAATGACGTTCCAGCGAATGGCAACGAACGCCTTGGCCCTCCCTGCTTCCCGCTGTTCCTGCTCACGAGTGATCACACCCGCCGCCCCCCCCCCGACCGACGCGCAGCTCGCTCGAGCGACCGCTGGTCCTCCTTCGCTATCTTCCGGCCCCCGCAGTGCCAGGCGTCAACAACCTCACGAAGGAAGCACACGTCTTCATGGGGGCGATCGTGTTCAAATCCCAAGGTCCGAAAAAGAGTACCTCGGGTACGGGCGCGCCCGAGCGGCTGCGGGAAGGCTTGCGCGTCCAAACGGAGGCCGCCTCGACCATCGCTCCTGTCTCCGCATCAGCCTTGCGGGTCGGACGTAACCCGGCCAAGACCGTCGATTGGATGCGCCTCGAGGCTCCATGTGGAGCCCTCGACCCGACGGACTTGCCGCTTAAGAACGTCGCAGTTCGATCCATGCGGGCTTCACTTCGTTGAATAGGTTGCCTTTAATCTGATCGAGCGCTTGCCATCCATGAGTCAGATTCATGACTACAAGCGAAACGGCCGATCTAATCCCTAGAACCTCATTCGATTACATACGACGGGTGCAATCGAACATCGAAGGAGGTTCGCCATGAACCAGCAAAATGGAAACCTGAACGCGCCCGACCCAGCATCCGATCATGACGTCGGACGGCGTGATCTCCTGAAAATTACCGGCGCCGGCGTGGCCGCGCTGGGCGCGATGTCCATCATCAACATGCCATTCGAAGCGAACGCTCAAGGCATTGTTGAGGGCGCCGACAATTTCTACAAGAGCGAAAAGCTGAATTTCCAGAAGGTCACCTTCAAGAACCAGTACGGGATGGACATCGTCGCCAACCTGTACACCCCCAAGAACGCAAACCCGTCCACCAGATACCCTGCTATCATTGCCGGTCATCCGAACGGGGCAGTCAAGGAGCAAAGTTCCAGCCTTTACGCCCAGAAGCTCGCCGAGCAGGGGTTTGTGACACTGGCTCCCGATCTGACATTCTGGGGCGAGAGCGAAGGCCCTCGCAACGCCGTCGCCTCCGATTTTTACACAGAAGCATACATGGCGTCGGTGGACTTCCTTGGCACCCGTCCTTTCGTCGACAGGAACCGGATCGGCATTGTCGGGATTTGCGGCAGCGGCGGCTATGCGATCAGCGCAGCAAAGCTCGATCCGCGTTTGAAGGCGATCGCCACCGTCAGCATGTATGACATGGGCGCAGTCAACCGTAACGGCCTCAACAAGTCGCAGACGCTCGAACAGCGCAAGCAGGCTCTCGCTGCCGCTGCGGAACAGCGCTACGTCGAGTTCAAAGGTGGCCCAAAGAAGTACAGCGATGGCATGCTCGAGACGCTGCGGCCCAATGCGCATCCCATTGAGCGCGAGTTCTTCGACTTCTACCGCACGCCCCGCGGCCAGTTCGTGCCGGCTGGTGCGACGCTCTACACGACGACGAACCGCCCGATCACGGCGGAAGTCAAGCAGATGAACTTCTATCCGTTCAACGACATCGAGACGATCTCGCCGCGGCCGCTGCTGTTCATCACCGGTGACCAGGCGCATTCGAAGGAGTTCAGCGAGGACGCCTACGCCCGCGCTGCGGAACCGAAGGAACTGATCTGGGTCAAGGGTGCAGGCCACGTCGATCTCTACGACCGCGTGAACCTGATCCCGTTCGACCGGCTCACGACGTTCTTTCAGAAGCACCTCGTTGCTTGAGTGGCGCCTGGGAGAGCGGTGCTTAAAAGCGGCGCTCTCAGCCACGCCGCCCGCAATTCACAGTCAGTAAGGCTAAATTGGGTTGACCGTGGCCGGCTCAAATAATCGACATAACAGTCCGCTCAGCGGCGCAACCAAGATGATGGTGATAAAATGAAAAACATAGTTCTGGCAGCTTCCTTGTCGCTCTTGGCGACGGCGGCAAATGCCGCTGATCTGCGCTTGTCAAGTTCCGATGTGGAGCACAACAAGCAGATGGCCGACCAATATCTGCAGAATGGATCTGGATGCACCGGCGGCGATCAATCGCCGGCACTATCTTGGTCCGGTGCGCCTCAAGGCACGAAAAGTTTCGCTGTGACCATGTACGATCCGGATGCGCCGACCGGGAGCGGATGGTGGCATTGGAGCGTGTTGAATATCCCGACGTCCGTGAACCATCTGGATCGGAATGCAGGGCAGCGCGATGGCAGCAAGCTGCCCGCCGGCGCCGTGCAAGGCCGTACCGATTTTGCCAGGCCCGGATATGGCGGAGCGTGCCCGCCAGCCGGCGACAAGACGCACCATTACCACTTCAAGATCTGGGCGCTGTCGGTCGAAAAGCTGGAAATCAACACGGAGATGAGCGCCGCCCAGGTAGGGTATATGGTGCGTTCGAATAGCCTGGCTTCCGCAGAAATTGTGCCGGTCTCCACCCGGTAAATTCAGCGCAATTGGCTGAGAAAACGGGGTGGGTCGCTCGTTTCCTCAGCCTAATGTGCTTGATCGGCAAGATGACGGTCGCAGTTAGTCTGCGGTCTTGCTCGCGATCTCGCCGGCCGGCGCGTTACTGCAGGCGGCGGCAAACAACGGACAATGATTATGGTTGCGATCTGCGGAGGGGAGCCAGCCGCAGCCGAGATCCAGTGGGAAGCCCGCGAGTTCCCCGGGGCCAGCGACGCCCTCCGAGGCGGCTTGGGCTTCCAGCATGATGGTCGAGAGACCACTGGCGGCGAGGCGCCCGGCCGCCGCAATATCTGCGGCGCTGTGACCTGCTCCCCGTTTTCAGGCCGCCGATAAACTGGTTCGGTGTCCTGTCCCCTGGCGGGGGCGGCTCGTAAACTCGGCAGGTGTCAGTCCGCGAAGGCCGCTACGCGCACGGTGTTGTAGTCCGTCCGCCATGTCTCGATATCCGTCCTGCTGCGGCCAGCGATGGGAACAGGTGCTCGTTCAGGCACTCGTAGCGCACCGCAATGACTTGATCATCGCTAAATCGGCTTCGCCGCATCACTCGTCTACAGCTGACGAGCTAACTTGCCAATGGCACGATTTGTGAGGAGCAGATCACGTCAAGGAAAGACGTACCTCCAAATGCATCCAATGGTGCTGGTTCGTGAGGTTCCATCTCGCACGAGCTTAAATCTAGTCGCTGCCCCACAACCTGATTCGCCGCTATAATTCGCACATCGAAATGAAGAGGGCGCACGAGTGCCGCGAGAGAACGTCAATGACCTGCTTGCCTTCCTGGCGGTCGCCCGGGAACGGAGTTTCACCAAAGCCGCGGCCAGATTCGGGATTTCCCAGTCCGCCTTGAGTCACACCATTCGAGGGCTCGAAACCAGGCTTGGCGTTCGGCTCCTCACGCGCACCACACGGGCCGTGTCGCCGACCGAGGCCGGCGAGCGGCTATTGAACGGGATCGGCCCCCATTTTGACGAGATTGATGCTCAGATCGACGCACTCAGCGACCTGCGTGACAAGCCCGCAGGTAACATCCGTATCTCGGCCCCAGACCACGCGATCAACTCCGTCCTTTGGCCGAAACTGCAAAAATTTCTGCCAAACTACCCCGATATCAAAGTTGAACTACTGCGCGAGAATGGCCTGACTGACATCGTCACAGAGCGTTACGAGGCAGGGGTCCGCATGGGAGAGCAACTCGCGAAGGACATGATCTCGGCCCGGATTGGCCCAGATTTCCGTTTCACTGTGGTGGGTGCGAAATCCTACTTCAAGGACCAGGCAGAGCCGCAGCACCCGCAGGATCTCATCCGGCACACCTGCATCAACGAGCGCCTTCCCACTAACGGGGGCCTTTGGGCGTGGGAGTTTGAGGACCAAGGTCGCGAGATCAAGACCCGCGTTACGGGGCAGCTTGTCTTCAACAACTCGTATCAGGCCGTCGAAGCGGCGGTCGCGGGATTCGGTCTTGCCTATGTGCCTGAGGATGTCGCTTTGCCGCATATTCAGAAGGGGCGGTTAGTGCGCGTGCTCCAGGGCTTCAGTCCGCTCTGGGGTGGTTACTACATGTATTATCCGAGCCGTCGTCTGGCCTCGCCGGCTTTCGTCGCCCTCTTGGAAGCGTTACGCCATCGCGCTTAGTTCTATACCGGCGACAGTCCCGCCCGGGGGAACGCCACAGCGCTCACACACGATGCGATCGGGTTAGGATATCAGTGCAACTTCCCTATCTGGCGCTTTCCGCCCCACGCCGGTTGCGGGCTTAGAGGAGATGGCGGCCGTCCCGAGGCTCCACGTGAACCTGGCTCCGATGAGCCGGTCGACCTGCTGGGGACGGGCGGCCGCGAGGTTGTACAGCCATGCCGGGAACTTCGACCAGTTGAGCGTAGCGTAGCGTAAGCGGCAGCTTTCGGAGTGAGCCGCCGTACGAAGCGCTGGATCAAAATGGCGTATTTTGGTCGACTGCTGCCTAAGGCGGGATCGACCCGTCTTGGGAAAATTCTACCGCTTCAGACCGATGTGTAGAATGGCCGTTCTTAGTGATTGGCGCTTGCAGTCATAGGGTGCGCGCTTATTCCCAGCCTCGCCGATGCGCTTCCATCGAACTTTTGAGGG